>NZ_CP035704.1:2400000-3600000 GCF_004168365.1 Pseudolysobacter antarcticus | reverse complement strand
AGCCCGGCGGGTCAGAGCGAATCATCTGCAAAATTGCCGACTATTGCCCCTCGAAACCGTTCGCAAAAATCACGTCGCTGCAGATTGTCGCCGGTGCGATCAGCGCCGGATTCGCGGCGATACTTGCATCGGCCGTGGTAGCGCCGGCGGTGTTCGGGCCGCCAGCCGCTCCCCACCAGTTATGCGCAAACAGATTCGGGTTCGGCACGCTCGATCCTTGCGCCAGAATATATACGCCACCGCCGGAATTGAGCAGGCAGTTGTCGCGCGAATCGAGGGCAGGCAAGTTGGCGTTGGCAGCGCTGCTGTTGTTGATGAAACTTGCGGTAGTGCCGCTGCCCGAACCGAAGAATCGAATCGATCGGCCCGATCCGGCGATCCAGTTGCGTGCTACCAGCGTGCTCGCCGATCCGAGATCCATCGAAACACCGTACGAGCCGTTGCCGAGGATCGCAGTGCCGGTGGCATTCATGCCGATAAAGTTGCCGATCACCGCGTTATCGTGGGTGCCGTTCGATCCATTGATGTCTACGCCGGTGAAGCTGTTTCCCGAAATCACGTTGCGCGCCGACGCCGCATTCTGGCTGCCGTCGTTGCCGATGATATTGCCGAAAACACTGCTGTTCGAACCCAGACTCACGCCGAAGAAATTCGCGATCGCCACGCTGCCGGTCACATCCGTGCCGATGTAATTGCCTGCGACACGATTGCCTTGCGCGCCGACCACCATCGTGATTGCGCCAGCGCCGTTGAAGGTAAATCCGGAAATGATATTGCGCATCAGCAGCGGATCGCCAATGCCATCCCAGCCGATGAAATTTCCGCTGGCCGGCCCGGGACTGGCGCTGATATTCACGCCGTCCGCCGCGCCCTGGCCGCTCATCGCCAGCGTGCCGGTGACATCGGTGCCGATGAAGTTGCCGGAGATGCGATTGCCGCTCAACGCGGTGCCACGCGTGTTGACCTGGCCGTACTGGTTGCCGGAAATCAGATTGCGCGCGAAATAGCTTTTTGCCGTTCCGTCCGAGCCAATAATGTTGTTCGACGAACTATTGATATCGACGCCGCGCAGATTGGCCATGTTCGAGGTGCCGCTGGCATCGGTGCCGATCAGATTGCATTCCACGCGATTGCCGTTGCTCTGGAAAATATTGATCGCGGCATTGAAATTGAAATTGTTGCCGCTGTTGTTGTTGAAACCGTTCATCACCAGGCCGCGAATCGTGCTGCCGCCGGAACCGGGGTTGAGGCCAAGGCCGCTATATGCGCCGTTGCTCGGGCTGCGGATTTCCACGAGCAAGGTCGGCGGCCATACGCTGCAACTGGCCCCAGGTTGGCTCAGGCCGTCGACGATTACCGGCTTGGTGAAGGCTGGCAATTGGCTCGTGATGTCGATCTCTTGCAGCCCGGCGCCGGCGATATTGAAACTAATCGTGGTCGGCGCACCGCTGCCGCTGAAAACACAGCCGTGATACGACGCCTGAGCATTGGTCGCGACGATCGCCTCGCGAAAGGTGCAGATCGCATCATTGCTGTCGGCATCTTCGGTTGCACCAACGACGATGCTGCTGGCGGCTATCGCGCTGCTGGCCATGCTGCTTGCGCCAAGCGCAAAAACGACGGTGCCGAGGACGGAAGTCAAACGAGGTAAACGCAACATGAGGATCTCCCAATCAGTGAATGAATGCCGCCAGGCGCTGTTTTTTGCTTGATGGCGTGCTCAGGGAGAAATAAACGCGAAACGCGGGAAAAACCTATCAGACGAATTTACTATCGGTGCCGATATTTTTTTAGGCCACGATTCACGTCGGAAAAAGCTGGCTCTGCGGCGCGATCTGATCGGTATCGACAAAGTTAGACAAACCCACGCCGACCAGACGAAACAGACGAGTGCCGGAATCATCGACGCGCTGGCGCAAGTCACACGCAGTATCGGCAATTTCCTGCGCGCTGATCGGCGGCGTGGCTGGGGTAAAACTGCGCGTGATCAGGTGAAAGTCGGAGGTCTTGAGTTTCAGCACCACGGTGCGCGCGGTGCGGCCACTTTCGATACCGCCTTTCCACGTGCGTTCGGCGAGGCGGCGGATGGTCGGCTCCAGCGCTTCGAGCGGCTGATCCTGCTCGAACGTATCTTCGGCCGATACCGATTGCGTCGGTCGTTCGACATGCACTTCGTTGTGATCGATGCCGTGCGACAACTCGCGCAGACGCCGACCCCACCGGCCGAAATGCGCTTCGAGCATCGTCCCCGGCGTCGCGCGCAATTCGCCGACCGTGTTCAGGTCTAGCGCCTTGAGTCTGGCTTCCATGACCTTGCCGACGCCATGCAGGCGACCGACCGGCAAGGGCGTGAGAAAGTCGAGCACGTGCTCGGGGCGGATCACGAACAAGCCATTCGGTTTGCGCCAGTCCGACGCGATCTTGGCGAGAAATTTTGCCGGCGCCACACCCGCCGAAGCGGTCAATCCGGTTTCGGCAAAAATTTCGGCGCGGATAGTTTTGGCAACCGCCGTCGCGCTGCTATGACCGGTGAGATTCTGCGTGACATCCAGATACGCTTCATCCAGCGACAGCGGTTCGACCAGCGGTGTATGGCGCAGCATGATCTCGCGCACCAGTTTTGATGCCGCGCGATAACGCACGAAATCCGGCGGCACGAAGATCGCATCGGGGCACAGGCGCTCCGCGCGTATCGCCGGCATCGCCGAGCGGATGCCGAATTTCCGTGCCTCATACGATGCCGCGCAGACCACCGAGCGCGGCCCGCGCCACGCGACGACGAGCGGACGACCGCGTAATGATGGATCGTCGCGTTGCTCCACCGACGCGTAAAATGCATCCATGTCGACATGCAGAAATTTTCGGATGAATTCGGACACGGAAGAATCGCGCAAGCACGGAACGGCTGGCGCTACTCTAGTTGAAATATCGGACGCACGCGCAGCGCCGTTGCGACGGATTATTTTCGCAACAAATACGTCAGCGAATCAGGCGCGACACTTGCCGAGCCCGAGTCGCTGGGCAAAGTGCTATCGAAATCGCACGCTCAATGGCGCGCGTCGTAACCGGTTGCGGCATGTTGCTGCAGGCGAGATTTTGACTCCGATCCGGCGTGCACATGATCGCTGTTCGGATCCGAGCAAACGCTGCACAGGCGCGCTTGTTCCTGCGCCAGCAGACGCTCCATCAAGGCGATGAACGTGCTGAGCTGCGAGTTTTCCGGATCGCTGGCGAGTTCCGCGCGCGCGCAGCGAATGTAATCGCCCATGCGCTTGAGCGAGCGGATTTCGTGGAGGGCTTGCTGTGCTTCTGGTTTCATGGATTCGTACCGATAGGGGGCGACAAGACCGCGCGATAGTTGCTTCTCCTGCAGGTAATCCAGTCCGTTCCGTTGGCAGCGCAGGCAGATTCAGGTTGCGCGTTATCCGCGCGGTGCGCAGTGGGCAAACGGCGCGAGGTTTTGTAGGAAATTTGCCATATCTCGTTGTCAGCGCCGGTCGCTGCCGGCCGCGGTTGCTACAGCGAAAGACGCGATGCCGCAACGGACTGTGTGTGATCGACGCCGTGATAACTGGAAACACCGCGGTTTAGTCTGTACGGTGGCGCACATACGTACTGCGCGGCGGACGTTATCATTGAGGTGATAAATTCGTCGTGCTGCATTCGACGCCCACCGTTGTCGAGCTACCGTCATGCCGCTTGCGCGAACGAATCCCAAACAAAACCATCTGCTCGGCGCGATTCCCGAAACAGAATGGGAGCGTTTTGCGCCGCATCTCACGCCGATCGTGATGACGCTCGGCGATGTTATCTACGAATCGGGCAGCGACCAGCCGTACGTCTACTTCCCGACTGATTCGATCGTCTCGCTGCTGTATGTGATGCAGGATGGTTCCTCGGCAGAAATCGCGATCGTCGGCAACGAAGGGTTGGTTGGCATTTCGCTGTTCATGGGCGGTGGCACGACGCCGAGTCGGGCGGTCGTGCAAAGCGCCGGACATGCGTTTCGCATGAAAGCCCAGTTCATTCGCGACGAGTTTTTTCTCGCCGGGCCGGTGCAGCAGCTTTTCCTGCGATATACCCAGGCCTTGCTGACGCAGATGGGGCAGACCGCAGTCTGCAATCGGCATCACAGCGTCGATCAACAACTCTGCCGCTGGCTGCTCATGAGCCTCGATCGACTTTCGTCCAACGAACTCGCGATGACGCAGGAATTGATCGCCAACATGCTTGGTGTGCGCCGCGAGGGCGTCACCGAAGCGGCCGGCAAGCTGCAGCGTGCGGGCGTGATCGAATACAACCGCGGTCGCATTCGTGTGCTCGATCGCAAGCGTCTGGAAAGCCGCGCGTGCGAGTGTTACGCGGTCGTGCGCAAGGAGTTCATGCGCTTGCTGCCGTGGGACAACGGCCAGCCGGCCACAATCCCCAAAACCTAGACAAAAAACAGACACCCCGCGTCTCTGAAGCCTTGCGCTGACAGCCGCTATCGCTTGAGTGGCGGCGCTATGTTCGCTATCGGACAGACGACGCACCACTTTCACGGCATGCTCGGGCCCGTTCGGCGAGTGCCGGGCACTTCATCTCATCGGATTCGACAGCGGACGAACGTGACAATTCTTCCTTGCCAGCTGCTGGGCCCACGCCCGTGCTGTCAGGAGAGTCACATGTCAATCAAGCCACGCGGCACCACATCGAATCGATTGCTTGCTGCGCTGCCGGCAAAGGATCGAGATCACTTTCTCGCTGACTGCACCTCGATCGATCTGCCGTTGGGCAGCATCCTGCATGAAGAGGGCGATCGCATCCGCCACGTGTATTTTCCGATTGATAGTTTCATCTCGATGCTGACGACGGTCGATGGCCACTCCACACTGGAGGTCGGCATGGTCGGCAACGAAGGTATGTGCGAGCACGCGCCGATTCTCGGCGGCACGATTGCGCCGCTGCGCGCACTGGTGCAGGGCGCCGGTGCGACGTGGCGTATCGAAATCGCGGCCTTTCGTCGTCAACTCGAAAGCGCGCCGTTGTTGCGTCAAATCCTGAGCCGGTACGTGAATGTGCTGATCCGCCAGCTTGCGCAAACCGCGGCGTGCACGCGTTTCCACGTGGTCGAAAAACGCCTCGCGCGCTGGCTGCTGATGACTCAGGATCGCGCCCATGCGGATTCGTTTGTCGTCACCCAGGAGTTTCTTGCCTTCATGCTCGGTGTGCGCCGCGCCGGCGTCACCAAGGCGGCGGGAATGCTGCAATCGGCGGAGCTGATTCAATACAGTCGTGGCGACATGACGATACTCGATCGTAATCGTCTCGAAGCTGCGGCGTGTGCGTGCTACCAGTTTGATCTCGATATCTATCAACGTGGATTGTTCGAGCGAACCAGGAAATAACGCGGCGTCAATTGCGCCGGCCCGATCACTGAAGCAGCCGTAAAAAACGCGACGGGGCTTTTACAGAAATTGATCGAGCGTATGCGCGCTACCGCACGGTGAAGCTATCCTGGTCGGCGTATATCTGATCCCTCGCGGTTCGGGGCTAGTCGGATGAAATATCTTGTTGCCATCGCAGCATCGTTTCTGTTGTTTTCCGCTGTAACGCAGGTCTTCGCCGCCGATGGTTACGTGCTCGGCGATGTGAACCTGCGCGCCGGCCCGGACTCCAGCTATCCGAGTGTGACGATGCTGAGCGCCGGCACGCCGGTTGCGATCCAGGGCTGCGTCGACGGCTGGTCGTGGTGCGATGTGGCCGCCGGCAACGATCGTGGCTGGGTCGCTGGCAATTTCCTGCAGGAGGATTATCAGGGGCAACGCGTTCTGGTGCCCGACTACGGTGTTCGCATCGGCATTCCGATCGTCGGTTTCGTGTTCGGCACGTATTGGGAAAACAATTATCGCAACCGACCGTGGTATGGCGGGCGCGAGCATTGGAGTCAAGTCAGGCCGCAGTACCGGCCGATCGCGTTGCATGCGGATCCGCGCGGACATCCGCACGACGATTCAAACCGAAATCGTCCCGAGGATTTGCGTTCGGCACATCCGCCCGAGCACACGGGCAATGTGCAACCCAGGCAGGCAGCGGTTGTTGCCGCTGCGCCCTCCAACCCACGCCCACTGCCGGGTGCGACCGTGCCGCAGCATCCACTGGCAGCGCCGCCTCATCCGCGGAAGCCAGAAGACCATCGCCCAGCCGAGCCTGTAGCGGGAATGGCCAAGGCTGCGCCCGTGCAGAGAGCAGCGCCGCCGCCGAAGGCGATCGTCGAAGGCAAACCTGCGCCGGCAAGCCTCCCGAAAAAAGAGCCGCCGGCAAAATCAGAGCCGGAACACGAAGATGGCAAAGACAAAAAACAACACTGACGTTGCGCGCTGCGTTCGCGCCTCGCCGCCTGCAGCGCATCGACGATGAGCACGATCAAAGCGGATCGGTGATCGGAATGAACTGAGGAGGCGACTACTCGCCATCCACGGGGATCTGTCTGGCGCGTGGCGCGGCAACTTGGCAAAGGAGACGAGAATGGGATTCTTGACGGCAACAGTTCATTCGAACGCACTGGCGACAGCACGAGATATCGTCGTCTTGCACGATTTCATCGCGGTAGAGGACGCCTGCAGAAACATACGCAGCGATCTCATCCGCATGCTGATCCGGCCGATCCAGCAGACAGACATGGCAGCGGACCAGAGTTTGATCGAACATCTGTCGCGCGGTTCCTTATGCTGTCGTTTTGTCGGTGAGTTGAAACCGCACGGCGACGATCTTTTCCGGCAGCTGGTCGATAGCGAGCATCCCGACGAAGTCGTGCTTGTTGCGCATGCGTTCGTCGACGGCGCGGCGCGCACGATCGGTTCGGCGCATCTGAGTTTGCGCCAGGATCGAACCTGCGACTTTGCCGTGGTCGTCTGCAGTGAGTGGCGACATACCAGCGTAGGCGTATTGCTTGCCAAACGCATCATCGACAGTGCGCTGGCGCGCGGTCTTGGATCGATGCACGCGATCGAAGCGGCGGGCGAGGATTTGCTGCGTGAATTCGCCCGGTTTCTCGGATTCAAGAATGGCCCCGTATTTCCTTGCGACACGAATTGGCCATTGCAGCAATACGAGGAGATGTTCATGCGGCGCGTGCTGTTCATGAAACAGCTTTGGCTAGGCTGATTATTTTCCGGCTGCGCATGTCTGCGCATGCATTTGCGATCGAGAGCACATAACCCGTCGGTCTCTCATGCGATAAGGAGTTCCGGTATTCCGCACCATCCCCCTGTTGGGGCGGGTGCCGGTTGAAAAGCTGCTCCCTGAGCAGCTTTTCTTTGTCTGAGGTTTGGCTACGGATTTAGCGTGGCCCACTGTTATTCATTAGTATCAAAGTTGCAGGGGATCAGGCGAAAGTGGTGCGCGTTTGATCCCCGCAAGCCGCAGCTTTTCGCGCAAAAGCGTACAAGCTAACAGCGCTGAAAAACGACTTTTTACCGGGATTTCCGGTCTGGCGATGGCCGTTCAGGTTTCTTGCAGGGTAGCGCTCGCTAAGCTTTCCGTCGCAATCAACCAGCCAAGGAAACAGCGTGTCGATTTTCCGAACTTACCTGCGTGTCATCGGACTGCTTGCGCCCGAAAAAATGCTCGCGATTTTGCTCGCGCTGGCGAACCTCGTGCTCGCCGGAATCTATTTCATCGAGCCGGTATTGTTCGGCAAGGTCGTTGACGCGCTCAGCACACCGAGCAAGCAAGGTGCAATGCACATGATCGTATTGTGGGCACTCGCCGGATTCAGCGGCGTGATCGCGAGTGTGTGGGTTTCGCTGCATGCCGATCGGCTCGCGCATCGGCGCCGGCTCGCGGTGATCTCGTCGTTTTTCGAGCACGCCATTTCGCTGCCGCTGGCCTTCCATGGCGAGAACCACACAGGTCGCCTGCTGCGCATCATGCATGCCGGCAGCAGCAATCTGTTCACGCTGTGGCTGAGTTTTTTCCGCGACCATCTCGCCACCTTGTTGTCGATTCTGGTGATGGTGCCGATCGCGCTGTACATGAACTGGAAACTCGCGCTGCTGATGATCGGATTGATGATCAGTTTTGCGGTGTTCAACGCTGTGGCGATGCGCCGCACGCACAAGGCGCAAGGTGAGGTAGAAGAACTGCATCATGAAATTTCCACGCGTGCTGGTGACGTCTTTGGCAACGTGCTCGTGGTGCAGAGTTTCACGCGACTGGCAGCCGAAGTATCGAGCCTCAAGGCGATGATGCAGCGTGTACTCGCCGCGCAATATCCAGTGTTGAAAGGCTGGGCGATTTTGTCGGTGCTGAATCGTGCCGCGAGCACGTTGACGATCGTCGCGATCTTCGCCCTCGGCGCCACGCTGAATGGCAAGGGTGAAGTGTCGGTCGGCAATATCGTCACGTTCGTCGGTTTTGCACTGATGCTGATCGGCCGCCTCGAACAATTTTCCGGTTTCATTTCCAGCCTGTTTTTCCAGACCCATTCGCTCAGTGATTTTTTCAAGGTGCTGGATACGCATCCGGCGATCATGGAAAAACCCGATGCTCTCGATCTGAAAAAAGCGCGCGGTGAAATCGCGTTCGAGCACGTCACGTTCGGTTTTGAAGCCGAGCGTGATGCGGTGTGCGATCTGAACTTCCGCTCGCCTGCCGGCAGCACGATTGCGCTGGTCGGCCCGACCGGGGCCGGCAAGACCACGGCGCTGAGTTTGCTTTATCGCGCCTACGATCCGCAGCACGGACGCATCACCGTGGATGGTGTGGATTTGCGCGATGCAAGCTTGGTTTCGTTGCGCCGGAATATCTCGGTGGTGTTCCAGGATCCGGGTCTGTTCTATCGCTCGATTCTCGATAATTTGCGTGTCGGCAAACCCGATGCGGATATCGAGGAAATCGTCGCTGCGGCGCAGGCGGCCGAAGCGCACAGCTTCGTATCGGGTAAGGTCGAAGGTTACGAAACGCTGGTGGCGGAGCGCGGTCGTTCGTTATCAGGCGGCGAGCGCCAGCGTCTGGCGATTGCGCGCGCGATGCTCAAGGATGCGCCGATCCTGATTCTCGATGAAGCCACCAGCGCGCTCGACAATGGCACCGAAGCGCGTATCCAGCGCGCGCTGAACAAGCTCACCAAAGGCCGCACAACGTTTGTCATCGCGCATCGTTTGTCGACGGTGCGTAATGCCGATTTGATCCTCGTGCTCAACGAAGGCCGTCTGGTCGAACAGGGGCGTTATCACGAGCTCGTGGCGCAGGGTGGATTGTTCGCCGAGCTCGCCAACCAGGGACAGTTCGCGCCCGACGCGGTCGAGGAAGAAAGCGTCGAATCGGTCGATGTCGTCGAACGTGAACTCGCACATACCTAAGTTTGCAGCGCGTCGACTTGTGATGTTTCGGCCCGTCAGTGCCGCCGCGCGCGGTACTGACTTTCAGCACTGGTTCGCATTTGCTATCGCGTTGAAAGTGAGCGCCCCGGATATGCCGCCCGGCATATCTTCCATGGAGAGATGAAGCATGCACGCTTTGCCGATGAAACCTTTGATCCTTGCCGTTGCGATTGTTTTCGGCATGGGTATTTATGCGCCGGTTCGCGCTGCCGCCGATGTGCCGACGCGTGTGAAAGCGCTGAACGATCTGCTCGGCGAGCAGTGGCAATACACGCTCAAGGAAGCGCCCGAGTTTGCAACGATTCTTGGTGATCTGCGCTACAACGACAAGTGGAGCGATCAGACGCTGGCACATGCGCAGCAGCAGAAAAAAGACGCGCAAGGTTTTCTCGCGCGCTTCAAGGCGATCGACATCAACGGTTTTGCCGATCAGGATCGGCTCAATCAGCAATTGATGGTGCGCCAGTTGCAAGACAACATCCGTGGCACCGACTTGAAACTCAATGAAATGCCGCTCGATCAGTTCGGTGGTGCGCATTTGCAACTGGCGCAATTCGTCTCGGCGATACCGTTCGAAAACACCAAGAATTACGAAGATTATCTGACGCGTCTGAATAACGTGCCGCGCTTGTTCGATCAGATGATCGAGGTGCTCAAGCAGGGCGAAAAAGATCACCTGATGCCGCCGCGTTATCTGCTCGAAAAAGTGGTGACGCAGTGTCAGTCGATCGCGGAACCTGCGGGCGAAGCCAGCGTGTTCGGCCATGCCGTGGCGAAATTTCCCGACGCGGTGCCCGAGGCGGATCGCAAGCGCCTGCACGATGCGATTATTGCCGCGGTCGATAGCAAAGTGCGCCCGGCGTATCGCAAGCTCGCTGATTTTGTCGCCAAGGATTACGCGCCGAAAGGCCGCACCGATCCAGGTCTGTGGTCGTTGCCGAACGGGGATGAACTGTACAAATTCGCGATCGAGCAGCAGACCACGACCAACAAATCGCCGCAGGAAATCCACGAGCTTGGCCTGAGCGAAGTCAAGCGCATCGAAGGCGAGCAGCTCAAGATTGCGCAGAAGCAGGGCTACAAGGATCTCAAGAGTTTCCGCGCGGCAATGGCTGCCGATCCGAAGACGCACGCGAGCTCGCGCCAGCAGATTGTGGATCTGTACAAAAAATACATCGCACAGATGCAGCCGAAGTTGCCCGAGTTGTTCGGCTTGTTGCCGAAGACCCAGGTCGAAGTTTTGCCGGTGCAGGAATACCGCGAGAAGGAAGCCAGCGGCGCTGAATACAACCAGGGTACGCCGGATGGCAAACGTCCGGGCCGTGTTTACGTGAATACCAGCGACTTTGCCAATCGCACCATTCTCAATATCGAATCGACCGCCTATCACGAAGGCGTGCCGGGCCATCACATGCAGATTTCGATTGCGCAGAGTTTGGCTGATCTGCCGCCGTTCCGTCGGCAGGCCGGTTACACCGCGTATATCGAAGGCTGGGCGCTGTATGCCGAGCGGCTCGGCGAGGAAGTCGGCTTCTATCAGGATCCGCTGAGTTTCTACGGTCATTTGTCGGATGAACTGTTGCGCGCGAATCGCCTCGTGCTCGATACCGGTGTGCATTACAAGCATTGGACGCGGCAGCAGATGGTCGATTTTTTCCACGAGCATTCGTCGCAGGACGAACCCGAAGTGCGGGCCGAAACCGATCGCTATATCGTGCTGCCCGCTCAGGCGCTGGCCTACAAGATCGGCCAGCTGAAGATTCTCGAATTGCGCGAGCGGGCGAAGAAAACGCTCGGCGCCAAGTTCGATATCCGTGCCTTCCACGACCAGATATTGAACGGCGGTGCGTTGCCGCTTGATGTGCTCAGTGAGCGCATCGACAGCTGGATCGCCACGGTGAAGTAGCCGCAATCGAGGCTGCAACGTTCTTCGTTGTCGCAAGCAAAAAAGCCGCGCCTCTACTGTCGCGGCTTTTTTTATGGGCGCGGAATGGCCCGTTCGTTGCAATCGACTCGGAAGTAAATCGCCTCAGCACGATTTCATTACGCGTAATGCTGTAAAACTCATGGCAGGCCCGAAAAATTTGAGCTGTGTCGCCGGTGCCGTCCACGCAATTTGCAATCCTGCCTTGTGCAAATTGCATGCTGCAACTTCCGCATATTCGTAATCCGCGCAGCGCTTTCAAACATCCCACTTCGAATTCGAGTGCCCGTGAATCCAAAAGTGAATCCAAAAAAGAGTCACGATCCCATTGCCATTCTGCGCAGAACTTTTCGTTATTTTCGCGCGCGCTGGCACCACCGAGTGGCGAAAAAGAAACCGCCGAACGCACCGCCGTTGCGCGCCGAATTGTTCAGCATGGCGCAGATGGAAGCGCATGGTCGCAAACTCGCGCAGAGTCATCGTGTGCGTTTTGGCAAGGCACCGGATCAATTGCTCGCGCGCCTCACATCCAACGAACGCGCGTTGCTCGAAGCCTGCGAACTGTTGTCAAAAGCGGTGGCGTCGGGTCGCCAGATCACGCCGGCGGGCGAGTGGATGCTCGACAATTTTTATCTGATCGAGGAACAGATCAATACCGCGCGGCGCCATTTGCCGAAAGGTTATAGCTGGGAATTGCCGCAGCTCAGTGAAGGCGCGTCGCGCGGCCTGCCGCGTGTCTACGACATCGCGCTCGAAACCATTGCGCACAGCGATGCGCGTGTCGATGGCGAAAGCATCCGGCGCGTGGTGGCGGCTTATCAGAAGATCAGCCCGTTGACGCTGGGTGAACTGTGGGCGATTCCGATCATGCTGCGACTCGCGCTGATCGAGAATCTGCGCCGCGCCGCGGATCGCACCGCCGCCGGTCGGCGCGAGCGCAATATCGCGATCTCGTGGGCTACGCGCATGATCGATGCGGCCGAGAACGATCCGAAAAACCTCATCCTCATCACCGCCGACATGGCGCGCTCGAATCCGCCGATCGACAGTCCATTCGTCTCCGAACTCACGCGACGTTTGCAGGGCCATGGATCGACGCTCGCCTTGCCGCTGACGTGGATGCAGCAGCATTTGGCCGAGTCCGGTCTGAGCATCGAGCAACTGGTGCAGTCCGGCCAGCAGGGCCAGGCCGCGGATCAGGTCAGCGTGAGCAACAGCATCGGCAGCCTGCGCTTTCTCGGGGTGATGGACTGGCGCGAATTCGTCGACGCGATGAGCCTGGTCGAGCAGACATTATGTGAGGATCCCGCCGGGATTTATGCCGCGATGGATTTCGCCACGCGCGATAATTATCGACACAAGATCGAGGCGCTTGCCAATCGCTGCGCACTCAGTCAGGGCGAGATCGCGCGGCACGCGATCGATCTTGCGAAAGCCGCAGCCGCCGCCGACGAGCGCGCACGGCACGTCGGATTTTATCTGATCGATGATGGCTTGCTGTTGCTGCAACGTGCAATTTCGGCGCGTATCGGCTTATTCCGCTGGCTGCAACGCAGCGCCAAACGCATGCCGGTTTTCGGTTATCTCGGCAGCATCGCGGTGATGACCGCGTTGTTGAGTTTTTTCGTGTTGCATCCGGCGCTCGATCACTCCGTTGCGGGCTGGCGATTGCTGCTGATATGCGTGCTGGTGGTGATTGGCGTGAGTGAACTTGCGGTTGCGCTGATCAACTGGCTCGCTACGCGCATGGCCACGCCGCAACCGCTGCCGCGTATGGATTACAGCCAGGGTTTGCCGGCCGGCGCACGTACGCTGGTGGTGGTGCCGACCATGCTCAGCGATATTGCCGGCGTGCATGAATTGATGCTCGGACTGGAAGTGCGTTTTCTCGCCAATCGCGATCGCCAACTGCATTTTGCGTTGCTCACGGATTTCACAGATGCGCCGACTCAGAGCATGCCGCAGGATGAGATTTTGCTGCAACTCGCCTCGACGCGCATCAACGAGCTCAACGAGAAATATGGCGACGGCAAGAACGAAACCTTTTTCTTGTTGCACCGGCCACGATTGTGGAACGAGCGCGAGCGCACGTGGATGGGCGTGGAGCGCAAACGCGGCAAACTCGGCGATCTGAATGCGCTGCTGCGCGGGCACGCTGGCGATCGCTTTTCGTTGATCGTCGGCGACATCACGCCGCTGCAGCAGGTCAAATACGTCATCACGCTGGATACCGATACGCAACTGCCGCGTGACACCGCGCGCGAGTTTATCGCCACACTGATGCATCCGCTGAATCGCGCCGTGCACGATCCACGCAGCGGTCGCGTCATCGCCGGCTATGGCATTCTGCAACCGCGCGTGGCGGTAAGTTTGAGCGGCAGTAATCGTTCGCGTTATGCGCGATTGCACAGCGGCGATTCGGGTGTTGATCCGTATACGCGCGCTGTTTCCGACGTGTATCAGGATCTGTTTGACGAAGGCTCGTTCATTGGCAAGGGCATCTACGATGTCGATGCGTTCGAGCGGGCGCTGAACGGACGTTTCCCCGACAACCGCATCCTCAGCCATGATTTGCTCGAAGGCAATTACGCGCGCTCGGGCCTGCTCAGTGATGTGCAGTTGTACGAGGATTATCCGTCGCGTTACAGCAGCGACGTGAAACGCCGGCACCGCTGGATTCGCGGCGACTGGCAGATCATGGCGTGGCTGTTGCCGTGGGTGCCGAGCACGGCGGGCAAGTACGAGCGCAATCCGTTGTCGTCGTTGTCGCGCTGGAAAATCCTCGACAATCTGCGTCGCAGCTTGGTGCCGCTGGCCTTGGTCGGCATGTTCGTGGTTGGTTGGACGCTGTTTTCATCGGCTTGGTTTTTAACCGCGGCGGTGCTCGGAATTTTGTTGATTCCGGCGATCTTCATCAGCGCTCTCGACCTGGTGCAAAAACCCGCGGAGACAAAATTGCTGGCGCATTTGGCCAGCGCGGCGAGCGCCGCTGGACTGCATTTTTTCAAGGCGGCGTTCCTGCTCGCGTGCCTGCCATACGAGGCGTACTACAACTTCGATGCGATCGTGCGTACGTTGCTGCGAATGTTTGTCACGCGCCGAAATCTGCTTGAGTGGCAGGAGTCGAACGTGCAGAACGCCGCGCCGCAAGAAGGTGTCATCAACTCGTTGCGCACGATGTGGATCGCACCAATATTGGCTGTGGTTTTGGCGATCGTTTTGCAGCGTCCGCATCCGCACGCGTTGCTGGTTGCTGCGCCGATCTTGCTGCTATGGCTGCTTGCACCAGTGTGGGCGTGGTGGTTGTCGCGACCACTGCAACGAGGTGAATCGAAAATCTCTACGCAGCAGGCGCAGTTTCTCGGTGAACGCGCGCGCCGCACTTGGGGATTTTTCGAGCATTTTGTCAATGCCGACGAAAACTGGTTACCGCCGGATAATTTTCAGGAACAGCCGTTACGCGTGACTGCGCATCGCACCTCGCCGACCAATATCGGCATGGCTTTGCTCGCGAATCTCGCGGCTCACGACTTCGGTTACATCACCGCCAGCCAGTTGCTCGCGCGCACGAGCGCGACGTTTGCGACGATGCAACGACTCGAACGTTATCGCGGCCATTTCTACAATTGGTACGACACGCTCGATCTGCAGCCATTGCAGCCGATGTATATCTCGACGGTCGACAGCGGCAATCTCGCCGGACATCTGCTGACCTTGCGTCCCGGCCTGTGTGCGCTCATGCACGAACCGATTCTCGCGCGCCGTTGGAGCGGCGGCCTGCGCGATACGTTCGGCTTGCTGAGCACAGCGTGCAGCGATACGCCATCGGGTTTACTGGCGGAGTTCGCACAAACGCTCGCCGTCTGCGAAGCCATGCCGCCGCCTGCGCTGATCGAGGTGCGCACGCAATTGGAAAATCTCACGCAAATCGCGACTCAGCTCGAATCCGAATTTGTCGGCGAAGCGCGCGAAGAAACCGTACGCTGGTCGTGTGCACTCGCAGCGCAATGCCGAGGATTGCTCGAAGAACTGGATCGACTCGCGCCATGGAGCGCGATGCCGACAGCGCCTGCGGCGTTGTCCGATCTGCTGCCGCATTCCGGTATTCCATCATTGCACGAAATCGCCGAATGGCAGGGTCGACTCGCGCCGCAAATCCAGCAGCATCTGCAGGATCCGGACAGCAGCGACGAAACGCGTATCTGGTTGAATACCTTGTCGGAAAAACTCGATGCAAGCGCGGCGCAGGCGCATGAACGTGCGCAAGCGATCGACAAACTCGCCACCCAGTGCAGCGAGTTCGCGCGTATCGAATACGATTTTCTCTACGACGAGACACGCCATCTTTTATCGATCGGCTACAACGTCAACGAGCGCCGCCTTGATGCGAGTTTTTACGATCTGCTCGCGTCCGAAGCGCGCCTGTGCAACTTCGTCGCGATCGCGCAAGGCCAGTTGCCGCAGGAAAGCTGGTTCGCGCTCGGGCGCCTGCTCGCGACCGCAGAAGGTGAGCCGATGCTGCTGTCGTGGAGCGGCTCGATGTTCGAATATCTGATGCCGCTGCTCGTGATGCCGACCTATACCAACAGCCTGCTCGACCAGACTTATCACGCAGCCGTGCAGCGCCAGATCGAATATGCGCGCAAGCGTGGCGTGCCGTGGGGTATTTCCGAATCCGGTTACAACACCGTCGATGCGGCGATGAATTATCAGTATCGTGCGTTCGGCGTGCCGGGCACCGGACTCAAGCGTGGCCTGGCCGAGGATCTGGTGATTGCGCCGTACGCAACGGCGCTCGCGTTGATGGTGGAACCGGAGCTTGCGTGCAACAACTTGCAGCAACTCGCCGCGGCCGGCTTTGAAGGCGCCCACGGTTTTTACGAGGCGATCGACTACACCCCTGCGCGTGTGCCACGCGGCCAGAACAGCGCGATCGTGCGTTCGTACATGGCACATCATCAGGGCATGAGCCTGTTGTCCTTTGCCTACCTGCTGCTCGATCAGCCGATGCAGAAACGTTTTGCATCCGATCCGTATTTCCAGGCGACTTTATTGCTGCTGCAGGAACGCATTCCGAAAGCGACCGGTTTTTTTGTGCAGCCGGTGGGTCTTGCCGACATCCGCGAAAGCAGCGCCGGCACGCCGATGCCGATCCGAATTCTCAGTGGTCAAGATACGCCGCTGCCGGAAGTACAACTGCTGTCGAACGGTCGTTACCACGTCATGGTCAGCAATGCCGGCGGCGGTTACAGCCGCTGGAAAGATCTCGCGGTCACGCGCTGGCGCGAAGACGGCACGTGCGATAGCTGGGGCAATTTCTGTTATCTGCGCGATATCAGCACCGGCAACACGTGGTCGACATCGTTGCAGCCGACACTCGCGCGCGCCGAAACCCAGGAAGCGATTTTCTCCGAGGCACGTATCGAATTCCGTCGCCGCGATGGCGAGTTCGAAACCCATACCGAGATCGTGGTGTCGCCCGAAGACGATATCGAATTGCGCCGCGTGCGCATCATCAATCGATCACGCAGCCGACGCAGCATCGAGATCACCAGTTACGGCGAAGTGGTGCTCGCGCCGGCGATGGCGGACGACGCGCATCCGGCGTTCAGTAACCTGTTTGTGCAGACTGAGATCGTGCCGAATCGGCGCGCGATTCTGTGCACACGCCGGCCGCGCTCGCTGAGCGAGCAGGTGCCGTGGATGTTCCATCAGATGGCGGCGCACGGCGCCAAAGTCGATGAAATTTCCTACGAAACCGATCGCCTGAAATTCATCGGTCGCGGCAATACCGCGGCCGATCCGCAGGCGTTGAAATCGTTCGGCGCGCTCGGTGGCGGACAAGGTTCCGTGCTTGATCCGATCGTCGCGATTCGTCATCGCATCACGCTCGAAGCCGAGCAATCGGTGGTCGTGGATATCGTCACGGGCGCGAGCGAAACCCGTGACGGATGTCTGGGGCTGATCGAAAAATATCAGGATCGCGGACTCGCTGATCGCGTGTTCGAACTCGCGTGGACGCATAGCCAGGTGGTGTTGCGTCAGATCGACGCGACCGAATCCGACGCGCAACTCTATGCGCGCATGGCCAGCTCGATCATCTACGCCAATGCCTCGCTGCGCGCGGATGCGAGCATCATCGCGAGCAATCGGCGCGGCCAGTCGGGCTTGTGGGGTTATGCGATTTCCGGCGATCTGCCGATCGTGCTCGTGCAGATTCACGACATCGGCAATATCGATCTGATCCGGCAGATGGTGCAGGCGCATACGTATTGGCGCCTGAAAGGTCTGGCGGTCGATCTGGTGATCTGGAACGAAGAGCAGGCCGGATATCGGCAGTCGCTGCAGGATCATATCGTCGGCATGATCGCCGCCGGCGTCGGTGCGAGCGTGATCGACAAACCCGGCGGAATTTTCGTGCGCCACGCCGACCAGATCGCGAGCGAGGATCGCATTCTTCTGCAATCGGTCGCGCGCGTGATCATCCGCGACGATGTCGGAACTCTCGCCGAGCAGATCAATCAACGCGGCTCGATCGAGGCGCGCATGCCGCGCTTCAAGGCCAATACTCTGGCGCGTATCGACGGCACGCCGCTGCAGCAATTGCGCCGCGACGATCTGTTGCTGGAAAACGGCAGCGGCGGATTTTCTGCGGACGGGCGCGAGTACGTCATCGTCACGACGCAAGCGCAGCGCACGCCGTTGCCGTGGGTCAACGTGCTCGCGAATCCGCAATTCGGTTGCGTGATTTCCGAAAGCGGGCAGTCGTATACCTGGAGCGAAAACGCGCATGAATTCCGGCTCACGCCGTGGCAGAACGATCCGGTCAGCGACAGCGCTGGCGAGGCGGTTTATCTGCGCGACGAGGACAGTGGACATTTCTGGTCACCGACGCCGCTGCCGAGTTGTGGCGTGTCGAACTACATCACGCGGCACGGTTTCGGCTACAGCATTTTCGAACATGTCGAGCAGGGCATCCAGAGCGAGTTGTGCGTGTATGTCGCGCACGATGCGCCGATAAAATTCCTGCGCCTGCGTCTGCACAACCAGAGCGGTTACGCGCGGCGTTTGTCGGCCACGGGTTATGTCGAATGGGTGCTCGCGGATTTGCGTGCGCGCTCGGCGATGCATGTATTCAGCGAAATCGATACCGAGACCGGCGCGTTGTTCGCGCGCAATGCCTACAACATGGAATTCGCCGATCGCGTGGCGTTTTTCGATGTCGACGATTCCACACGCACGCTCACGTGCGACCGTGCGGAGTTCATCGGTCGCAACGGCAGTTTGCGCAGTCCGGCGGCGATGCGTCGCTTGCGCCTTTCCGGCAAGACCGGCGCCGGGCTCGATCCGTGCGCCGCGATCCAGACCGTATTCGAGCTTGGTATCGATGACGAGATCGAAGTGGTTTTCCGCCTCGGCGTGGGTCGCAACGCGCAAGAAGCGCGTGAAGTCGTGCGGCGTTTTCGCAAGCCCGCCGCCGCGCTCGATGCGCTCGAAACGGTTGAGAAATATTGGCAGGAAACGCTCGGCACGGTGCAGATCAATACACCGGATATCGCGCTAAACGCGCTGACCAACGGCTGGCTCGTGTATCAGGTGATGGCGTGCCGGTTGTGGGCGCGCAGTGGTTATTACCAGTCGGGTGGTGCGTTCGGATTCCGCGACCAGTTGCAGGACGCGATGGCGCTCGTGCATGCCGCACCGCAGTTGCTGCGTGCGCAGATTGTGCTCGCCGCGTCACGCCAGTTTCCCGAAGGCGATGTGCAGCATTGGTGGCATCCGCCGGCGGGCCGTGGCGTGCGCACACGTTGCTCGGATGACTACCTGTGGTTGCCGCTGGCGACATTGCGTTATGTGCAGGCGACCGGCGATTACGCGGTGCTGGACGAAGTGATCGGATTCATCGAAGGCCGGCCGGTGAATGCGAACGAGGATTCGCATTACGACTTGCCGATACCGAGTGCACAGACCGCGGATTTGTATACGCATTGCGTTCGCGCGATCGAGCACGGCTTGCGTCTGGGTGAACACGGTTTGCCGCTGATGGGCACCGGCGACTGGAACGATGGCATGAATCTGGTCGGTTTCAACGGCAAGGGTGAAAGCGTCTGGCTCGGTTTTTTCCTGTATCAGATCCTCGATCATTTTCCGCAGGTCTCGCGTCGGCGCAATGATGAAACTTTTGCTAAACGTTGCATCGATGCATCGGCCAAGCTGCGCGAAAACCTCGAACAACATGCGTGGGACGGCGAATGGTATCGCCGTGCGTATTTCGATGACGGCGCCGCACTCGGTTCGTCGGCCAACGACGAATGCCGCATCGATTCGATCGCGCAGAGCTGGTCGGTTTTGTCCGGTGCGGGCAGCGCCGAACGCCGCGCCCAAGCGATGCAATCCTTGTATACGCATCTCGTGCGCAAGGATCTGCAACTGATCCAGTTGCTCGATCCACCGTTCGACACCGGCAAGATGGATCCCGGATACATCCGCGGTTATGTTCCGGGTGTGCGCGAAAACGGTGGCCAATACACCCATGCCGCGGTGTGGGCGACGATGGCATTTGCCGAGCTCGGCGACAGCGCGCGCGCGTGGGAATTGTTCGACATGATCAATCCGATCAACCACGCGCTGACCGCAGCGCAGGTGGATGTGTACAAGGTCGAACCGTATGTCGTCGCAGCGGATGTCTACGCGCGCGAACCGCACGGCGGTCGCGGCGGTTGGACTTGGTATACGGGTTCGGCGGGCTGGTTGTATCGGCTGATTCTGGAATCACTTCTCGGCCTGCGCATCGACGGCGGGCGATTGCATTTGCGCCCGCATCTACGCGACGACTGGCAGGAATTCACCTTGCATTACACCCATGCCAGCACGCGGTATGTGATCGCGGTAAATCGTGTCGCACCGATGCAGGCCGGCGGCGTGAGCCTGGATGGCGTAATGCAAACCGATGCCAGCGTGCCGTTGCTCGATGATGGCCTCGAACACGCGGTGCAGGTTTATGTGGCGCGCTCTGCGAGCTGAGCGCCGCCATGTTGCGGCGATACTTTCTCTGTCATCGGGAATTGGGTAATGTACGCATCCGTATTCATACGACCGTTTGAGTTTTTATGAAAATCAGCGCGCGTTTTCTGCTTGGCTTGACTGTGCTTGTGTTGCTGGCGAGTTGTGCAGCGGTGCGACCGCTCGTGGCGCCGGGCGCGAGCCTGCAGCAGGTGACGATATTGCCGGATGGGCGTTGGAAACTCGCATTGCGCATCGAGAATTTCAGTTCGCAAAGCGTGCATTACGGCACGACCAAATTGCATATCGATCTCGGCGAAATTTCCGCGGGCGATTTTTCCTTCAACGCCGATATCGTGATCGCCGCCGAGAACGGCGACATGGTCGAGACCACGATCGCACCCGCGCCGGAAATCAGCGCCGCGTTGCGCGCGCGCGGCAAGGCTAATCCCGGTGGTGTGCAGTACGAGCTCAAGGGCAGCATCGGCCTGAACACGGAAAAGGAAAATCGCGAATTTCCGTTCGAGCATAAGAGCCGTCTGTCGCCGGTGCCCGGCCTGACCGACGTCTATCGTTAAAAATAAACCCACATCGCAGGACTGCTCATGAGCAAGTACGACGCCCCGTTGACCGATATCCGTTTTGTGCTTTACGACGTGCTCGATGTCGAGACGATCTACGCGACGTTGCCGGGCGGCGAAAACGCGCCGCGCGAAATCATCGATGCCGTGCTCGATGAAGCGGCCAAGTTCACCGGTCAGGTACTCGCACCGTTGAACAAATCGGGCGACCAGGAAGGCTGCCATTGGGACAATACCGTCGTCACCACGCCGAAAGGTTTCAAGCAGGCGTACGCGCAATGGGTCGAAGGCGGCTGGCCGGGCATCAATCTGCCGGAACAATATGGCGGCCAGCATCTGCCCGAATCGATCGGCGGCGCGGTCAAGGAAATGATCGAGTCGGCGAATCTCGCGTGGGGCACGTATACCTTGCTGTCGCACGGTGCGGCGGCGGCGCTGATCCATCACGGCGAAGAGTGGCAGCGCGAGGTTTTCCTCAAGCCGATCACGCACGGCAACTGGACCGGCACGATGTGTCTGACCGAACCGCATTGCGGCACCGATCTCGGTCTGCTCAAGACCAAGGCCGAAGCGCAGGCCGACGGCAGCTACAGCATCAGCGGCACGAAAATTTTCATCACCGCCGGTGAGCATGACCTGGCCGACAACATCATCCACCTCGTGCTCGCGCGCCTGCCGGACGCGCCCGCCGGCACCAAGGGAATTTCCCTTTTCATCGTGCCGAAGTTTAAGGTCGACCAAAGTGGCAAAGTCGGCGAGCGCAACGCCGCGACCTGCGGTTCGATCGAACACAAGATGGGCATCAAGGGTTCGGCGACGTGCGTGATGAATTTCGATGGCGCGCAGGGCTGGCTGATCGGGCCGTTGAACAAGGGCCTCAACTGCATGTTCACGATGATGAATGCCGCGCGTGTCGGCGTCGGTGTGCAGGGGCTAGGCTTGATCGAACGTGCGTACCAGAACTCGCTCGCCTACGCGCGTGATCGTCTGCAGATGCGTTCGTTGAGCGGGCCAAAACGCCCCGACAAACCGGCCGATCCGATCATCGTGCATCCCGATATCCGGCGCATGCTTCTCAAGCAGAAGGCGTTCGCCGAAGCCGGTCGCGCTCTGGTGTATGACGCTTATATCCAAGTCGAGCTGGCCGATCGCAGCACCGATCCGGCGACGCAAAAACACGCCGAGGAATTGCTGTCCTTCCTCACGCCGATCGTCAAGGCGTTGATGACCGAAATGGCGATTGAATGCACGATTGATGCGCAGCAGATTTTCGGCGGACACGGCTATATCCAGGAATGGGGCATGGAGCAGTTTGTGCGCGATGCGCGCATCACCACGATCTACGAAGGCACGACGCAGATCCAGGCACTGGATTTGCTCGGACGCAAGATCATGGCACTGCAGGGCGTTGGTTTCCGCCATTTCCTCGACGAAGTCGGCACTTTCTGCAAGGCCCAGGCAGGCAATGCAATCGTTGCCGAATTTGTCGGCCCGCTCGCCAAGGCGGCGCAGGAGTGGGCTGCATTGACGCAGGAGATCGCCGCGTCGGCGGTGAAAAATCCCGAGGAAATCGGCGCCGCCGCAGTCGATTATTTGTACTACTCCGGCTACATCACGCTGGCTTATTATTGGGCGCGGATCGTTGTCGCAGCGCAGAATTCAAAACACGGCGATGATTTCAAGCAAGCCAAATTGCACACCGCACGGTTTTATTATGCGCGCATCCTGCCGCGTACCTTGAGTCATGTGGCGATGATACGTGCCGGCAGCGCAAGTCTCATGGACATACCGGAAGAACAGTTCTCGGTGGCGTAAAAATCAGGCAATATTGGCTTGACTGAGTGCCGTTGCGCCGGAACTATTCGACGCAACGGTGTAACGAAAATTCGACACCACTTCCGTTGGATCCATCCAGAGTGAAGCATGAGCGATAACGAAATTCATGTGCGTCTGGCGCAGGCGGATGACGATGCGTTTATCCTGAGTCTGGTCGAACGGTTCGTCGAATTCGATCTGCCACCGTGGCGCAGCAAGCGCGATTGCGTCAACGGCATCTATCGCGATATCGCACGACATCTTTCCGAGCAACCCGCAGGATCGTTCTTGTTCGTCGCCGAAAACGATGACGGCGAACTGGTCGGATTCTTGCATCTGCAAAAGACCCTGGATTTTTTTACCCAGCACTGGAACTGCCATATCTCGGATATCGCGGTGCCCGAGGGCGGTGATGGCAAAGGCATCGGTCGCGCGATGCTCGCGTTCACCGATAGCTGGGCGCAGCAACACGATTGCCGCCTGATTACGCTTTCAGCATTTCCGGGTAATACGCGTGCGCGCGCACTTTACGAAAGCTGCGGATTTGGCGCTGATCTGATACGCATGGCCAAAGTCACTCCGCCGAAGCATCGCTGAAAAATTCTTGCCGTGCGGAACTCGGGTTTGCGATCCGTGGCGCGCTGCCATGCAGGATTCACAAACGCCGTGTAATTTCGGCTATGCTGGTTTTCAGTGGTTGCTGTATTCAGATGGTTCACGGTTTGGCGGCGGATTTCATCCCGTCGCAATGCGGGGAGGATGAATGCTGACGCAAGTGCGCACCCGGAGCGATATCCACACCACGCGAGTTCTGTCGCTGGATTCGAGCGGGCGTATTCTCGACTGGATCAGTTGGCAGGATGCTGTTTGTCTTTACGTTCGTGGCGCGGTCGCATGGACCCTCGGCGATCCGTGCCTGACCATCCATGGTGGCCTGAGCCGTATGAGCGGCGAACAAAGCCTGATCGACCTGCATCCGATTGTTGCCAGTCGCGGCCACGCACGCGGTGCGGCGATCGATCCGTCGCCGGGTTTGACGAATGCCGCGCTGTTCGCGCGTGATCGCATGTTATGTCTGTATTGCGGTGACTTGTTCCATCGCGGCGAACTGACCCGCGATCATGTATTGCCGCTGTCGAAAGGTGGCCTGGATTTGTGGGAGAACGTCGTCAGTGCCTGCCTGCATTGCAATGTACGCAAGGGCAATCGCACGCCGCAACAAGCGGCCATGCCATTGCTGGCGGTGCCATATCGGCCGAGCTGGGTAGAGCATCTTATTTTATCGAACCGCAATATTCTTGCCGATCAGATGGAATTTCTGGTCAGCCATTTGCCGAAGAACAAACGCGTCGCATAAACGCCCGATCGCGATATCGCCAGAAAATACAGGCGCGAGCCAGACACTCCGGAAATGACGCAACGTGGCGTTCCAGTAGTGGCCTGAACCCGCGCCCGCGGGGCAATCGTTTGATAGCTGTGCAGCGTTTGCTAAAAGAGCCAGTCGGCGCTCACGCTACATTTACAGTTTGACCAGTTCGACGCGACGATTTTTGGCGCGACCTTCGCTGCTGGCATTGTCGGCGGTCGGTTTGCTGGCGCCGTAGCCGGCTGACTTCAATCGATCCGCGGCGACCCCCGATTTGACGACAATCTCGACTACGGGCTGTGCATCCGATTTCAGTGTGGCCTTGGCGAAATCGAAATTGATATACAGCGCAATGTGGCCGTCCTTGTCCAGTGCCGCCTTGAGCGCATCTTGCTGCGGTGGTTCGATCGACGCCTGGAACGGTTTTTCCTCGACCACATTGATTTCGACGGAGCCTTCGCTGCTGTACACGCTGACCGAGATGTTCTTGCCGTTCTATTCAAGATTCGCGTACGTGTAGCGCGGTTCGGTGTGAGTGATCAGCGCGCCGAGCTCCTTGAGTCGGTTGCGATAGTTGGTCTGGATTTCCAAGTCGCTGAAGGCTGGCGCGCCATCCTTGAGCGCGTAGCCGAGCGAAAACGTCCTGCCGGCGACGGTGATGGTGCTCTCGCCGCTGGCGGTGTCGGAGGTGAATTCGGTCTGGTCGAAATTACGCGTTTTCGGCTCGCCCGCGATGTAATTCAGCAGGTGACCGAGCAGGCGATAGTCCTTGCCGCTCGGCGGCAACAGCGTCTGTTTCGGCGCCTGTTTTTCGATCACGGTCACTTCGATGGCGCCGTCGCCGCCGTATACCTTGATCCAGAATTCCTTGCAGTCCTGATTCAGCTTGACGTAGGTGTAGGCGTTGCCGAGGTACAGACTTTGCGCGCCGAGTTTGGCGAACTGGGCGCGGTAATTGCTGTGGACTTCCAGCGGCGACATCGGCGTCGCGCCATCCGGAAGTTTGTAATACGTGTGGCAATAACGTCCCGCGACGGTAATCGCCTCCGCATCCGCCGGGGTATTGATGTCGAACGAATCGCTTTGATAGTCGCGCAAGGTCGGTGCTTCTTCGGCGACATAATTCGGCAAATGTCCCACCGGCGGACAATCCCGCGATTCGGCAAACGCGTTCGCCGTGGTGAAGGCAGATAAGGCAAATAGCAGATTCCAGAGCAAACGATGCATTGATGGATTCCTGTGGGCGAGAAGCTCGGGCCGAAGCTCGGATGGAAGAAGGTCGGCGGGGCATTATGCAAATGCAGCGCGCGTCGTGACGCGTTGCAAGTCTCAATCAAGCCGGAACTGGTTCACGGTTTTTCGTCTCGCATGAATAGACCCAAGCCTCGATGTCAGTGCATCGGCAGGCTGTTTTGTCCGCAAATACGCAGCTTCCGGCCTGCTGCGTGGCCGTTGTGACCTTGCCGTACCCGCCGTGCTAGCCGACAATACGCAGCTTGATAAGCCTTTGAATTCGCGATGATCGACCAGCAACGCTATCCGCGCCTCGCGCGCATCGACAGCCCAGCCAATTTGCGCGAGCTGCCGGAAACCGAATTGACCGCCGTCGCCGCCGAGTTGCGCGATTACCTGATCGAATCGGTTGCACAAAGCGGCGGCCATTTTGGCGCCGGTCTCGGTTGCATCGAACTGACCGTCGCCTTGCACTACATGTACAACACGCCGGACGATCGGCTGGTGTGGGATGTCGGCCATCAAACCTATCCGCACAAGATTTTGACCGGCCGGCGCGATCGCATCGCCACGGTCAAGCAGAAAGATGGCATTGCACCTTTCCCCAAGCGCGACGAAAGCGCGTTCGATACCTTTGGCGTCGGTCATTCGTCGACCTCGATTTCCGCCGCGCTCGGCATGGCCATCGCGGCGCAACGCAAAGGCGACAATCGCAAGGTCGTCGCTGTCATCGGCGATGGCGGCCTGACCGGCGGCATGGCGTTTGAAGCGCTGAATCACGGTGGTGATGTCGAGCCGGATATCCTCGTGATTCTCAACGACAACCAGATGTCGATTTCGGAGAATGTTGGCGCGCTGACCAAGATGCTCGCGCGCCTGCTTGCGAGTCGCACCTTGAATCGCTGGCGCGAACGCGGCAAGCAGATGATCAAGCGCGGTTCGTTCATGTATCGTTTCCTCAAGCGCTGGGAAGAACACGCCAAGGGCATGTTCGTGCCGAGCACTTTGTTCGAAGAACTCGGTTTCCATTACACCGGTCCGATCAACGGCCACGATCTGCCGATGCTGCTGTCGACATTGCGCACTTTGAAGGAGCTGAAAGGCCCGCAGTTGCTGCACATCATGACCACGAAAGGCAAAGGTTATGAGCGCGCCGAGGCCGATCAGATCGAATACCACGCGGTCGGCCCGTTCGATCCGAAACTCGGCATCATCAAGAAACCCGGTAGCGGAAAACTCACCTACACGCAGGTTTTCGGCGACTGGTTGTGCGACATGGCCAAGGCCGATTCGCGCCTGCTTGCGGTCACGCCGGCGATGCGCGAAGGTTCCGGCCTCGTGCGTTTTTCCAAGGAATATGCCGAGCGCTATTTCGATGTCACGATCGCCGAACAACATGCGGTCACGCTTGCCGCCGGCATGGCCTGCGAAGGTGCGAAGCCGGTCGTCGCGATTTATTCCACTTTCCTGCAACGCGCCTACGATCAACTGATTCATGACGTCGCGCTGCAGAATCTTGATGTGTTGTTCGCGATCGATCGCGCTGGCATCGTCGGCCCGGATGGCGCCACGCACGCCGGCAGTTTTGATCTGAGTTACCTGCGCTGTATTCCGAACATGCTGGTGATGGCGCCGTCGGACGAAAACGAATGCCGGCAGATGCTAAGCACCGGTTTTCTGTTCGACGGCCCGGCGGCGGTGCGTTATCCGCGCGGCAACGGCCCCGGCGTGGCGATCACGCCAGACCTCGCTACTTTGGAAATCGGCAGGGCCGAGTTGCGTCGCAGTGGCAACGGCATCGCGTTGCTTGCCTTCGGGCCGTTGCTCGCGCCCGCGGAAATCATCGCGGCGGAACTCGACGCGACCGTCGTCAACATGCGGTTTGTCAAACCGCTGGACGAAACTCTGCTGCTCGAACTCGCGCGTTCGCATAGCGCATTAGTCACGCTCGAAGACAACGCGATTGCCGGTGGCGCCGGCAGCAGCGTCAGCGAATTGCTCGCCGCGCACGGCATCAACACGCCGGTGTTGCATCTCGGGTTGGCCGACAGTTATCTCGAACACGCCAGCCGCGAGCAATTGCTCAGCGAAGCCGGGCTGGATGTTGCCGGCATCCTTAGCGCCATCCTCAAACGCTGGCCGCAATTCGCACCTGCACAGGCGGGGTTGCGCAACGCGGTCTGAGTTCGAAGTGAGACAATTGTCCATCGAGCGTCACTGTGTATAACGGACGCACGATGCAATAAATCGGCTTGATGCTTCTGCTTCGTGGACGTCCCCCTCCGGACTACTTGAAGGAACGTCATGTGCGATCATTCTGGCCGCGGTAAACCAATGGATGGCGAGCGGCACCATCCCCTGCAGTGCATTCTTCCTCCGCATATTCTCGAAAATATCATCCGCAACGGCAGCGACACGCAGCGCGCGTGGGCGCTGGAAAATCTGCATTCATCGGGCCAGTTTCGCGGCCAGCGCCAGATGCAGGAAGCGGTCTGGACCTTGACTCCGACCGGCACCAAACGGCGCACGGTTTACGATGCCGCCGGCGCGACAACACTGCCGGGCAAACTCGTGCGCAGCGAGAACGACCCGCCGAGCAAGGACGTCGCGATCAATGAAGCGTTCGATGGTTCGGGCGCGGTCTATGATTTTTATCTGGCGAAGTTCAAGCGCAATTCCGTCGATGACAAAGGCATGCGCCTGGATTCGACCGTGCACTACGATCACAAGTACGACAACGCGTTCTGGAACGGCCAGCAGATGGTCTATGGCGATGGCGACGGATCGTTGTTCAACCGCTTCACCATCAGCGTCGACGTGATCGGTCACGAGCTCACCCACGGCGTTACGCAATACGAAGCGAGCCTGTCGTATCAGGGCGAATCCGGCGCACTCAACGAATCGATGTCGGATGTTTTTGGCTCGATGGTCAAGCAATTCGTCAACAAGCAGAAGGCGACCAAGGCCGACTGGCTGATCGGTCAGGGACTGCTGACCAAAAAAGTTCATGGTGTCGCGTTGCGTTCGATGAGCGCGCCGGGTACGGCCTACGACGATCCGGTGCTCGGCAAGGATCCGCAGCCCGACAACATGAAAAAATACGTCAAGGGCACGCAAGACAACGGCGGTGTGCACATCAATTCCAGCATTCCCAACCGCGCGTTTTATCTCGCCGCGACGACGTTGTCGCCGACCGGTTATTCGTGGGATAAAGCCGGTGCGATTTGGTATGAAGTATTGTGCAATCGGCTGCGGCCGAATTCGGGTTTTGCCGATTGCCGCGATCTCACGATCCAGGTCGCAAAAGATTTGTACGGCGCCGCGGAACAGAAGCTCGTACGCAAAGCCTGGAAAATGGTCGGACTCTGAAACTCAACGAGGTGCCTGTGTCAGGAATCATCGAAGTCAAGTTGCAGCAGAGCGGCGATTTTCTTGGCACACGCCCGGCCATCGTACTCGGCTCCGGCAAACTCACGGTCAGTGAAAAACTGGAGCTGGATCAATTGGTGCGCGCCGTACGCGCGGAAAAACCACTCTCCACCACGGCACGAGCGGGATCGGAACAGCGCCAGTATCAACTCGACATCAGCGTTGCCGGAACCACGACAATACATCACGCCGTCGAAGGTGCGGTCGCGCCGAAATTTCAAGAGTTGGTCGATTTTATCAAGGCGCATCAAGCGGATTCCGCTGCTGCGAAAAGCTAGGGCGCACTGCGGTCAATGCGGATATGTGCCGCTTGATACATGTAACCACAGCGGCGTTTCATTCACCTATTCTGCCGAGCTTCCCACTCGTGACTCGATCGCGTTGCTCAATGTCGCGCGAAGTAGCTATATCCACAAATCCACTTTTGCGCAATAACGCGCGTATCTCGGCGGCCTGATCCCAGCCGTGCTCGAACAGCAGCCAGCCATCTGGCTTGAGATAGGCGCGTGCGTCATAAACGATCTCGCGAATCGCATCCAGGCCGTCTACGCCGGAAGCCAATGCGCTGATCGGCTCGAAACGCAGATCACCTTCGCCGAGATGATGATCGCTCGTGCGGATATACGGCGGATTCGAGACGATCACATCGAAATATTGCGGCTCGATCGCACTGAACCATGAGCCTGCGCAAAAGCGGATATTGCCGATTCCGAGTTGCTGCGTATTGCCGCGCGCCACAGCGAGGGCGGCGCAACTCAGATCGGTCGCGACGACACGCGCTTGCGGGCGTTCGTGCGCAAGCGCCAACGCGATCGCGCCGCTGCCGGTGCCGAGATCGAGAATGTCCACAATGCCACTTTGTGGAATATGCAGCAGCGCTTGCTCGACCAGCAGTTCGGTGTCGGCGCGTGGGATTAGTGTGTCCGCCGTGATCTGCAACGGCAGTGACCAGAATTCGCGTCTGCCAGTCAGGTAGGCTATCGGCTGGCCCGCGGCGCGGGCAGCGAGCAAGCCGCGATAACGCTCGATACGCACAGCATCGATGCCATCATCCGCGTGTGCGAACAGCCATGTGCGCGAAACATCGAGCACAAATACGAGCAGGATTTCCGCTTCGAGCCGCGCTTCCGGCGTCGGCAATATGCGCGCTGCTTCGAGTAGCAGCGCGCGTACCGTTGACGACTTTTTTTCAGCCTCGTTCAACGCCCCGCCTCGCCGCCTGTGGTATCGATCGGCGCGGTCGGTATGACTGTGGGTTTGGGCGCAGATTTCGCCGCCGCGCGCCAATATCCGTCCTTGCCATAAGCTGCAAAACCGTTGCGCAACCAGCCGATCAGCGCATTCGCCAGCCATAGCGCCCAGGCCAGCATCGCGAGTTTGTAGGCCCACATCGGCAGCGCGATTGCACCCGCGCTCGGCAAATCGCCGCTGGCAGAAAAATCGGTGAACCAGCGCAGCGCATGGGCCTGCGAACCATTACCCGTAACCTGCATATCGGGTTCGCCGAGCAGGCCGTACGGAATGGCCGTGACCAGGCATAACAGCGCCGCGATGCTCAATACGATCAGCCCGAGTTGCAGCAAATTGAAGCGCAAATCGTTCAACTCCGAGCCGCGTTCTGCACGCCATTGCAATGCCAGCAGCCACACGACAACCACGACCAGCGCGACCCACGAAAACGTCGAAAAGCCGATTCCCAGCAACACCCATTGCCAGTACGCGAGCGGGGTGCGACGCAGCCGCGTCAATGCATATGCCAGGAGCAGCATCAGCAGCAATTCGCCCCAGTACAACACCGCCGGGCCAGTGGTCGGGCCGTACACAAACAACACCCAGCGATCTTGCGGCAGATTTAATACAAGTTGCAGATTCGCCGCCGCCAGATGCAGATTCACGGCGGGCACAGTGTTGTGCAATCCGAGCTCACTGCTCTCGCGCCAGCGGATCGTGAAACGCTGTGCGCCGGGCGTGATCGGCAGGCTCAACTTGTTGTCGCGCGGCCGCAGATTCTGCGTCTGGCCATCCTTGTCGACGCCGAGCACTTGAGCACCTGCGGGCAGATCGATCGCATGCTCGCCACCGCGCGTGCTGCGCAGGTTCAAAGTCATGCTGTGCTCGGATGCGTGCTGCGCGATATTGCTGTCTAGCCCGACCGAATCCAGCGCGATGCTGTCGCCAGGAATTGCTTCGGGACGCGTCACTTTCACGGTCAAAGTTTCGCCCGGCAACGGATGAAATTCGTGCGTCCAGTAATCGTCTGTGGCGGCTTGCGGCTGCGTTTCGGGCAGGCCGGAAAACTCGGCGTGCCACATCGGATTCAAGGTGATTTTCCACACCTCGGCGCGCTCGGTCAGCGCCGGCGCGGTCAACGTGAAACTGTCGCTGCGCGCGAGTCGACTTTGCCATATCGCACTCGCCGCGTTGCTGTTGAGTGGCACGGTGATGTGTTGCTCGCGCACTTTGAGCTGTGCCGTCTGCACCGTCTCGTTGGTCAGCAACGGCAACTCGACCGAAAAACCGCCGCTCGCCGGGGCGAGGCGTTGCACGGTATTGTTGATCGACCAATCCAGATCCACGCTGATATCGCGCGTCAGCCGCACGAATGGCGCGAACTGTTGTTCGCCGCCGCTACTCGCCCCTGCATCACTGCCCACATGCAATCGCACTAATTCGAGCGCGTCGGTAAGCAGGCGCGCATCACTCACGCCGCTCGCCACCCAGCCCGGCGCATTGACTTCGATTTGCGCAGGTGCCAGCGGAAAATTCAGCATGATCTTGTCGTTCTGTGCGGCACTGAATTCCATCTCGATGCGGTGCACGCCACGTGTTGCTACTACCCACCATTTGCCGTCGCGCTGCGCCAGCGCATCCTGCGCTACGCCATCCAGCGTGATCGTGCGCAACACCAGACCATGCGCGCCGCTCGGCACCGGCAACGCCACTCTTTCGCCGACGTGTGCTTCGAGCGCGATACGAATGCGGTCACCGTCGGCCAGCACGGTCGCGTTCGCGATCTTGGCGCATTCCGGTGCGCAATGCGGAACTTCGGTGAGGCGATTGCGCAGCTCGTTGAGAATGTTCTGATCCGGCGCACCTTGCGCAAACGCGTGCGGCGTCAGCAGCAGACCAAGCAACATCACGCTGCCAACGGCTGACATGCCACGATTCGGTCGAACCGATGGACTAGCGGTCGGCGCGTCGCCGCCGAAGACACCCTGCAATAAACGCAGGCTGATCCACGCCAGCAACGCCACCAGCACCAGCCGCAACAGACGCGTGAACAGCGGCGACAGGATGACCAACTGCACATTCTGCTGCGGCAATACCGGGCCGCTCCAGTGCAACTGCGCGGTCGAGCCGTAATGCCAATCCGGTTCGCCGCTGCCGGACTGCACGATGGTATTTTCGGCGTAACGCGGCATTACCTTGGCGCGATCAATCGTTAGCACTGGCGACGCGGTTTCGACATCAGTACGGCGTATGCGGCCTCCCGTAACTTCAACGGTTTCGAGCTTTGATTTCATCGGCGCATTCATTACCGGCTTGGCCATCATCGCGGCTGGCGCCGGAGGTGAAGCTGTCGGCGGGGGCGATGCATCGACTTCATCTTCCGCTTGCTCCGGCTCCGCGGGTGCATCCTTCATTTGCTCCTGCATCTTCGCATCAAGCGTGCGCGAGGTGCGGTGTCGATACAGGCCCGCATAGTTGCCGATCATGCCGCCGCTAACTCCGGCAAACACCTCGGGTGAATTTTCGAGTTGCGGATAAATTGCCGCACGCACTTGTCCAGCGACAAACGGCAACGCGACCAGCAGCATCGCAATCACCGCGACTCGTGCAAGCACGCGCAACACCAGCTGCGGTTTTCCGGCCGGCAGCACGCGGTGGATCAACGCAAAAATCAATACTGCGGCGAGGGTCCAGAACGGCGCGCCGAATTCCTGATAACCGATCACCAGATACACAGTCGCAGCGATACCGCCAACGATGCCAAGCAGCCGCCACGCAAACAATGCCACCAGCGCGACCAGAAACGCATCCAGCAAACGCCAGTGACTGGCCCAACTTCCCGTTACGGCATCGGCACCGGGCGCACCGAGCAAGCGATAGCCGAAGGGCAGGTGCAGCGTCATCGCGACCGAATCCAGATTCTGCTGCCAGCCGTTCACCGGCAGGCTCATGCCGTGACGATCAATGCGCATGCCGGCGTTGAGATTGACCTGCGCGCGGCTCCATTCCACGCCGCTTTTTTCAGCACTTGCGCCGCGCGTAATCAGCAGGCCTTCGGTGTTGCCGCGCAATTGAGTTTCGGCACGGCGCAACACATACGGCGCGGCCACATCCAGCCGCCAGTCGCGCACCAGCGTGCCGCTTAGATGATCCTTGGTGGAGATGCCATCGCCGGAAAAATCCAGCCATGCTTCGCGAATCAGATTCAGCCGGTTCGCCTCATCCGGTGCCTGGCCGCGAGAGCGTTCCTCGACAGTGAGTTTTTCACCCGCCGCCAGCGCAAATGCGGGCAACGTGCGCCACTCGCTGGGCACGTCGGCCTGGCCCGGATCAATCGGCGTGGTACTCACCGGATTGGTCACGCGCAAACCTGCGGCAGCGAAATAACTCCACACTTCCTGCGTCGGCCACGGCCCGGCAATCGTCGGCGCCGCCACTATGGCGAGTGGCGCCAATGCGCGCGCGCGCAAGTTCAAACTCCAATGACCGGGGCGCAATTGCACATGCAGATGCGATGCGGCATCAAGGCGCGCGGGCAGATCGCCGCTCAGCGCGAGCGGCGCGAATTCCGCACCCAGCGGCGCGCCGAGATCGATCTCGCGCGCACTGCCGCCGACATCAAGCTGGATACGTGTCGTCAGCTCGGCAGGCACGCCGTCTTCGAGCAGGCGGAACACTTGCAACGAGAGCGAGTCGGCTTCCGTTGCGGTGGTCGCCGAGCGACCCAGCGCCACGCCATTGCCATCGCGCTGCGGCGCCGCAATCGGTTTGCCATCTACGCTCAAATCAATCAGCACGGTTGCTGCCGGCACCGGCAATACTTGCGGGCGCTCGCTCCACGTGATGTGCGCGCGCAGATCGTAATTGCCCGGTGTCAGCCAGATCGAAGGCGCGCCGCCGTGCGCGAGCAACGGCACACGCTGGCCGTTGAGCGTGAAATCCTGCGGCCAGTTTTGCGTATCACCCGGCAGCGGCACCCAGCTCGGCGCATCCACGCGCCAGTGTTGCGCCACGTTTGCGCCGTGATCGTCGGCCGTGATCGTGAGCTTGCCCGGCCACGCACAAAGATACGTCGATGCATCCTTCGGCGCCGCCGTGGCAATGAATGGACACGCGCGATAATCGCTGCCATGCAACACCCATGCGCGCCAGTCCTTGAGCGCGCCGGGAATATCGTTGTCGGGCGCTGTCGCATAGGTTTGCACGGAAGGAGGCGACGCGGTTTGCGCGGTTTGCGCAAAGCCTGGCGAGGCTGAGACAAACATCAACAGCAGCGCGAAAACAAATATCGATGGGACGCGGAGCAGAGACATACGCATGATTCCATCCTTAGCGGGAGCGGGGGCGACTTGGTTAGCGTACAACGCAGGCGTGGCGGGTGCGGGGTTAACGGTGCGATGATCTTGCTGCGGTTGTGTGGCGGTGTCGAATTTGCTGCTTACCATGTGGCTTTCTGTTTCAAATATCTTGATCGATTGTCCAAGCTTAGCTCGTTCGCGAGCTGGCTTAATTTGGATGCTATGACGTATGAGCTACTTCATCACAATCTCTGGCAAGAATGCAGAATCTGTCGAGGTTCCGTCCGGGCGTCTGATCCCGATTCGAGAGGCGCAATCGTATTTGGCCAAGCTTGCAGCGCTTATCGAAGCCGCTGACGGCAGCCCATCGTTGTGGTGGGACGATGGTGAGACGGAAACGTCCACTGAGCTAGTTTGCGCGGCGGAAGAGGATATATTTGAAGATCGATTGATAGAAGAGTCAGCGTTGGGAAAAGTCATCGAACGCTGTGAATCGCTGCATACCGTTATTCGTATCTGGTGGGCGAGCGACGACGCGGATCCGTTCAAACTCCCGACGGTAAAAAACGCTGCTGAGGCTTATGCTCTGATTCAAAGCGATGGTTCCAAGGGATTTCGCTTAGCGTTTGTGCTTCAGCCAACTGCGGAACGCGCGGTTTAACGCTTTGCCGAAAATTCGAGCAATCCCCGACACCGCGCCCGCGTCATCGGCCCGAATTTCAGCCGCGTGAACAGCTCATCCACAGTCGCCAATTCCGGCCCGCGCCAGATCAGCTGATCGGACTCTTGCGGCACCGGCGCATCAAGCGCAATGCGACTCAGCGCCTGCGACATCAGCGCCTGTTCGCGATGTTGCTTGATGCGCGCGTAACTCGCGGCGGCGCCGCGCAGGCGCAGGTACGGCAGTTCCTCAATGCGTCGCAATAAATCATCGAGCGAGCCGAAATGCGCGAGCAGCGCGGCGGCGGTTTTCGGGCCGATGCCGGGTACGCCGGGAATATTGTCGACGGCGTCGCCGGTGAGCGCGAGATAATCCACGACCTGATGCGGATGCACGCCGAGGCGCTCCATCACGCCGGCGGGGCCGTAGCTGTATTGTTTGGAGAAATCCCACTGGCGATCATGTTCGCCGATCATCTGGCCGAAATCCTTGTCGGCGGAAACGATCACCGAACGGAATCCGCGCGGACGCAATAGCGCGACCATGCTGCCGATCAAATCATCCGCTTCGTAACTGATATCGCGCAGCACGACAAAACCGAGCGCAGCGGCGACTTCCTTGCAGTACGCAAACTGGCGCTTGAGTTCTTCCGGCGGCAATTCGCGGTTGGCCTTGTAGGCGGGATAAATCGCGTTGCGAAACGAGGCCGTCAGCGACTCATCGAACGCGACGGCGACATGTGTCGGTTTGGCTTGTTCGGCGAAATCGAGCAGGAACCGCGTGAAGCCGTAGACCGCGTTGACCGACGCGCCTGCATGGTCGAAAAATTTCGGTGCAATCGCGTGCCAACTGCGAAAAACATACAGGCTCGCATCGACCAGATAAACGGTTTGCGATGGCGCGATGGATGCGGTCGCTGCAGGCAATACGTCGATGCCGGAAGTCTCAGTTTCCATGCGCGGCGGACTCTGGATGCCATTCGCCGCACACGCTTTCGAGCACGGGCCGCGTGCGATCAGGGATGACCTCGGCCGCCGTGCCAACATGCACAAAACCGATCACTTTTTCGTTCGCAGCCAGGCTGAGCAATGCCGCAACATCGGCATCGTACGCGGCCCATCCGGTGAGCCATTGCGCGCCGAATCCGAGCGCGTGCGCGCCGAGCAAAATGTTGTAGGCAACGCAACCGGCACTGAGCAATTGTTCCTGCTCGGGTACCTTGTGGCCTGCCGTGAGCCGCGCGATGACAACGATTACCAGCGGCGCCTGATTGAAGCGATCGCGATCTTTCTGCAAGGCTTTTTCCGGCGCGCCGGGATCGCTGTGCTGATGGATTTCGGCGATGCGTTGACCGAACGCAATACGCGACGCATCGCGCAGCAGCAGCAGGCGGAATGGCACAAGTTGGCCGTGATCGGGTACACGAATTGCGGCTTCGAGCAGCGCCTGTAATTGCGCGGCATCGGGCGCGGGCGCGTTGAGCAGGCGTGAGGGTGTGGATTGGCGTGTGGTGAGGGTTTCGAGTGTGGGCATGGTGTGTGGTGATCTAGCGGGAGGACAGAAGGCAAGCATAACAAGTTGCGTGCCGTCGAAAAAAAGGGCCGTCATCCCAGCGCAGGCTGGGATCCAGTTCTTCCAGACGTAGATCAGAAACAAGAACTGGATTCCAGCCTGCGCTGGAATGACGAGCAAAAAAAAGCAATCGCGAGCAGAAATATGCCGCCCCGAACCAAAGAACGAGCAAATCCGCACGCGCACCTAGCCGCTGGCCGCTGCGTCCGCTACGATCAGCGACTGCCAAACCGAGGGGTGCGATACATGCCGACCACCGTTGCCGTACTGCGCGAAACCGCGCTCAAAGAAAAGCGCGTTGCGCTGGTTCCCGAGATCGTCAAGAAACTCAAAGGCCGTGGTGCAGTGATCGTGCTGCAGCATGGCGCGGGCGAGCCGGCGCTGATTCCCGACAGCGCGTATGCCGATGTCGAGATTGTGGCGGATGCGAAATCCGCACTCGCGCGCGCCGACGTACTGCTGAAAGTCGCGCCGCCGAGTCTCGATGAAATCGCGGGCTTGCGCGAAGGCAGCGTCGTGATCGGTTACATGCAGCCGCATCTCGCGCCGGAGCGCATCGCCGCCTTGCGCGATCGCAAGATCACCGCGTTTGCGCTCGAACTTTTGCCGCGCACGACACGCGCGCAGGCGATGGATGTGTTGTCGTCGCAAGCCGCCGTTGCGGGCTACAAGGCGGTGCTGATCGCCGCGCTCGAATCCGGCAAGTTTTTCCCGATGCTCACCACTGCAGCCGGCACGATCCGGCCATCGCGTGTACTCGTGATCGGCGCGGGTGTGGCGGGTTTGCAGGCGATCGCGACCGCACGCCGACTCGGCGCGATCGTCGAAGGTTTTGACGTGCGTCCCGAAACCAAAGAGCAGATTGAATCACTCGGCGCGAAATTTCTCGACCTCGGTGTTTCAGCCGCGGGCACGGGCGGTTATGCGCGCGAGCTCACGCCGGAAGAACGCGAGAAACAGCAGCGGGCGCTGGCCGAGCATTTGAAGATTGTCGACATCATCATCAGCACCGCGTCGGTGCCCGGACGCAAGGCGCCGCGCATCATCAGCACGGCGATGGTGGATGGCATGAAATCCGGCGCGGTGATTGTCGATATCGCGGCCGAATCCGGTGGCAACTGCGAGCTCACCGAAGCCGGCAAGACCATTCTGCATAACGGCGTTAGTATCGTCGGCCCGGAAAATCTGCCGGCGATGGCGGCGGTGCACGCGAGCGAAATGTACTCGCGCAACCTCTACAATTTTCTCGAACTCAGCCTGAAAGACGGTGTGCTGAATCTCGACTGGAACGACGAACTGATCGCCAAGACGTGTATCACGCACGCCGGCGAAATCAAACACGAACCGACCAAATTATTGGTCGAGGGAGCCAAGCCATGATCGACGGATTTCTCGCGCTGTACATCTTCATGCTCGCCGCATTCACCGGCTACGAAATCATTGCGCGCGTGCCGGTAATCCTGCACACGCCGCTGATGTCGGGATCGAACTTCGTCCACGGCATCGTGCTGGTCGGCGCAATGGTTGCGCTCGGCGAGGCGACCACGCCGGTAGAAAAAATCATCGGCTTCATCGGCGTGTTGCTCGGCGCGGGCAACGCGGCCGGCGGTTATGTCGTCACCGAACGCATGCTGGAAATGTTCAAATCCAGCAAAAAACCGGGAGCGAAATAATGAACAATTTGCTTCCGATCATCATTGATGCGAGTTATTTCATCGCCGCTGGATTGTTCATCCTCGGCATCAAGCGCATGGCCTCGCCCGCGACTGCGCGCGGCGGCATCGTCTGGGCTGGTATCGGCATGCTGGTCGCCACGCTCGCGACATTTTTGCTGCCCGAGATGCACAACCTGCCACTGATTTTCGCCGCAGTCGTGATCGGCACGGCGGCGGCGTGGTATTCCGGCAAAAAGGTCGCGATGACCGACATGCCGCAAATGGTCGCGCTGTACAACGGCATGGGCGGTGGTTCAGCGGCAGCGATCGGAGCGAGCAAGCTGCTGACGTTCGCGGCTATCGCCAGTGCGGTTCCCGGTGGCGTAGCAGATGCGATGACGCGACCGAGTACGCCCGTGCTCACGCTGGCCGTAATCGGTGCGCTGATCGGTTCGATTTCTTTCACCGGATCATTGATCGCATTCGGCAAGTTGCAGGGCCTGATCGACAAGCGATTTGTGTTCGTCGGACAGAAGGCGTTTAACGCGCTGATCTTCCTCGCCGCGTTTGCGCTCGGCGTGGCGATGATCGTCTGGAAAATTGAAATCACGCTGATCGTATTGTTCTTTGTCGCGGCACTCGCGTTCGGTTTCCTCATGACCTTGCCGATCGGCGGCGCCGACATGCCGGTGGTGATTTCGATGTACAACGCGTTCACTGGCTTGGCGGTCGCGTTCGAGGGATTCGTGCTGAACAATCCGGCGATGATCATCGCCGGCACCGTTGTCGGTGCGGCCGGCACCTTGCTGACGCAGCTCATGGCCAAGGCGATGAATCGTTCGCTCGCGAATGTGTTGTTCGGCAACTTCGGCGCGGCCGGTGGCGCCGCGCAGGAAATCAGCGGCGCGCAAAAACCGATCGAAGCCAGCGATGCCGCAGTGATGATGGCCTACGCCGAGCGCGTGGTGATCGTGCCGGGTTACGGCATGGCCGTGGCGCAGGCGCAGCACAAGATATGGGAGCTCACGCAGCAGTTGCAGAAGCGCGGCGTCAAAGTGCGTTTTGCGATCCATCCGGTGGCTGGTCGCATGCCCGGCCACATGAACGTGCTGCTCGCCGAAGCCGGCGTGCCGTACGATCTCATCGCCGACATGGACGACATCAACCCCGAGTTCGCCAACACCGATGTATCGCTTGTGATCGGCGCTAACGACGTGGTCAACCCCATGGCCAAGACCGACCCGACCTCGGTGATCTACGGCATGCCAATCCTCGATGTCGAGGATTCAAAAAACGTCATCGTCATCAAACGCGGCAAGGGCACCGGTTTCGCCGGCATCGAGAACGCGCTGTTCTATGCCGACAACACGCGCATGTTGTATGGCGATGGCGCCGAAGCGGTGAATCAGCTCGTGGCGGAATTGAAGTCGATGGGCGGGCATTGATTGCTGAGTGTCAATTACGTTTCGGCGACTGTCGTCGTCTGGGGATGCAACGGGTTGCTTAGGGAGCAAAATTTGTGGCAAGAGTCATTTTTTTCGCGTTATTTCTTTTGACACTAATAGGTTGCCTTCCAAAGGCAATGATACAAGCGGATGGTATTTCCGCATCTACCGATACACGATTCCTCGTAGATAAAACGAATGAAGATGACTACCCGGGATTCGCGTTTGGCGAAGGAAATATATACAGCTGTCGTTAAGGAATTCACCTTTTTACCAAAGACGAATTTGTTCCATCAAAGGTAAATGTATTCGCGACACTGCTAGCTGCAGCAAATCCAGAGGTAACGCATCATCAAGTTGTTCTGGAGCGTTTCGATGTGTTTAGAAATTTTCGTTTGCGTGTGCTCTCAATGGCAGGGAGATCGATGGGCGGGGGCATTGGCTATGCAATAGCGGGGTCGGCAGACGACAAGAACAATCCTGCGAGAAATCTTGATCGCTTCGTGCTCCAGGAAAATCCGGGGATGGTAGAGGTGGTAGTCAAGAAAACCAGATCGGTTGTGATGGCAGGGCAGAAGGCGAATATTTGCCTTCGCAGGTCAATGGTGGAAGCGATGTGTATGTGGTGTGGCTGACATTCAAGGCAGACAACAAACCGTACCAATTTCGCGGGATGTATCAGATCAATTTTGACGATCCACAGTACAAAAAAGCAGTTCCGACAGCGATCAAACTTACGATTGATGCAGCGGCTCAGAAGATTTCATTTTAGAGATTTATGTCTGGTGGAAGCGCCTGAGGTCGATGTGGGGGAATGACCGTAGCCTGCAGCCGACTCGATCAAGAACAGCTTGCGGACGACAGCCGCTACAAAATCGTAAACCCAACCTCGGTACTCGACAGGTGCGTGCACTTGGCGGTAACGCCTTCTGAAATAGTCACGATCGTACCGAGCGGGAGCTGACCATACGGCTGGCCCTTGATCTCCATGAGTTTGGTCGTGCCGTCTTTCGCGAATACGATAGTTTTGAGTTCGCCGGATTTTTTATCGTTGGACATATCGACCCTGCTATTTGGCGACGGAAAGTTTCCTGTTGCACAAGCGTAGCAAACCCGTGATTCGTTGAGTAACAGGCGTATGCACAGCGCGACCCGTGACGATGTATTCGACAATCCGATTTGGCACACGCTGCACGGGCCACACGCGCGTTTTGCGTTTGATGCGGGCGATATGTCCGGGTTTGAAATTTCGCACGCGCCGTTCCTTGCGGTTGCGAGCAGCGATGCTCGCATCGACGAGGCCAAGGCAAAAGCTCTGGCACTGTCGGGTCGGCGGCATTTTCTCGGGCCGGCACCACGCAGGATGCCGGCGTCGTGGCGCATCGTGCAGTGTTCCGGCGTCGCGCAGATGCATCACACGCTGACGGATTTGCCGAAGCCTGCGCATCCGTATGCGTTCGAGATTCTCGATGCCCGGCATGTTCCGGCGATGCTCGCGCTCACCGCGATCGCGTATCCGGAATTTTTCCGCGAGCGCACGATCGAGCTTGGCCGTTACCTCGGCATTTTCGATGGCGGCGTACTCGTGGCGATGGCCGGCGAGCGCATGCTTCTGCCCGGCGCCGTCGAGCTTAGCGCGATCTGCACACACCCGGACTTTGTCGGGCGCGGTTTCGCGCGCGTGCTCATCACCGAGTTGCTGACGCATCAGCGCGCGCAAAATCTCATCTCGTTCTTGCATGTGTCCGAGACGAATTCCGGCGCGATCAAGTTGTATGAGAGCATGGGTTTTTCGACGCGCACAATTTTGCCGCTTACGACGATTGAGGTCAGCGCGGTTTAGTTACAAGGCATATGATCGTCAGCGGCGTCCAGTGTGCCTACGTCAAGAATGAATCATTTTGTACTGATGGATCCGCTAACTGCTTGGGCACAGAAACGGCGCGTTGATCGCAGATCTGCTTTCTCGAATCCGCGCTTATGGGCCTTCAAACCCATCGAGAAAAATATCCCTGGGCAACTGCGCCCTGATTTCGCCGCCCGGAAACACCGTTGTGTGAATGTCGAAGTACGCCGTGCCCGTGGCGAAGCCCGCTAGCAGTGCAGCTTCGGCGCTGCCAATCGTGCCGCCGTGAGCGGTGACGAAAGCCGCATTGAAGCTCGCGCTCTGGGCCAGATCGAAACTGTTGGTGTAGGTTCCGGACGTCACGCCGAGCGGGAAACCGCTGAACGACGGCGTCTGCGTCGCCACCGGGGCGTTGCTCGCAGTGTCGGCGCAACAGTGGATATGCGCCGCCGTGCTCGGGCCGGTCAGGCCGGAAAAACTGGCAGTGATGGTCAGGACGTGGCTTGTGGCGTAGGTGACCACCACGCTGCCGGCGCCTGTCGATGTATTGGCCGGTACTTCGGCGGCACCGCTCAGAACGCCCTTGTAAGTTTGCGTTGCGGCGTGGCCGGCGCACGCGAGAAACAGCGCGGCGCCGATTAAGAGAACACGACGAATGATCGACATGACGAACCTCCACGGCCTGAAGATCGCGAGTGAATTTGACTGCAGATGGGCAGCATAACGCCTTCGCGTGTGGGTGTTAAAGCTTCGTACCTGCGACGCCCCCCATTTTCCGGTAGCACAAATGTTTGAGTCCGACCCCATAGCTCGACGGAGATTGGATATGAAGAAGCGTTTTCCGAGGAACAGATCATCGATTTTCTACACGAGGCCCATGCCGGATTACCGATCAAGTAACTGTGCCGCCGGCACGCGTTTTCCGAGGCCAGCTACCTGTGGCGTAGCAAATTCGTTGGCCTGAACGTCTCGGAGGCCAAGCGCCTGTGTGAGCAGGAAATCGAGAACACACGGCTGAAGAAGTTGTTGGCTGAATCGCTGCTGGAGATCGAGATCACGCGGGAGGTATTGGGTGCAGGAACAGGACAATACCGCACTTGCGATCAAGCCCGATGGCAGCGTGCAGGCACTCGCGCGCGAGCACGGCATCAACAGCTATACCCGCATTGCCTATTACAATTTTACCTCCGGGCGCGCCTACTGGAAAAACACGCAGGCGTATTGGGAGAAGGTGCGCATATGATGGCAATCGGGTTTTGCCGCACATCCCGATTTTGTATCGCAGCCCGATCCGAATGGCGAACCGCGCATCGATGAATTATTCAAGCTCGCGGAAGCTGCCGGCAAGGGTGAAACGATATCGCGCGAGACAATCAGCGCGATACTTGCGCGTTACGGATTGGCGGTGCAATAGCGTTAGCGGCGCCATACCCAGAACGCGGCGAGCAAAGCGGCGAGCGCCGTCCAGATCACGGTAATGCGATCGATGCGACCGCGCGCGAGCATCAGGGCGAAGCCCGGATCGAAGCGAACGAACGCGTCCTTGAACGTGAGACCGATCATTTGCGCGAGATCACCGATCGCAAATAATGCCTGCGCATAAATGCTCGCGAGCACGGTCAGCACGACCGCCAATACAACGGCGAGCGGCGAGTGCCGGATATTTTGCGCACGCAACGTTTGCGCGATGGCGATACCGATCGGCACGGCCAAAGTGTAACGACCGTGGCGCAGCAACAAGGCGATCATCGCCCACATCGCGCCGAGTGCCAGCGCCATCATGACTGCCGTAAAAATTGCGAGCAGCCAATTTGACGGACGTGTTGCAGAAGATACGGATTCGGGCATGGCGACGACTCGGACAAAGAGGCGACATGGTACGGACTCGCCCGCTGCAGGCCTAGCCGCGCTGCGTCATGCGTTGCGCTGCGCGATGAGGTATCGGCAGCGCCTGTTTGCGTTGTGGCGAATCGCGCGGCGAGCGGTCACGTCGTTGTTCCTGTCGGCAGATCGGCGAGTGCTTGCACCGATGCTGGCAGCTTTACGCCCGGCGTCAGATCTTCTGCCGCTTGCGGCGCGCCATGCTGTGTTTGCAGCGGCACCACGCCCGACCAGATCGGCAAGCCAAGATCGGCCGCGGCATCTTTCGGCCCGCCACTGCGCACCTTCGCGCTGATGTCGGTGAGGGCGAGACGCAGTACGGTAGTGGCGGCGAGTTCCTGCGCATCGCCGGCGCGCGATTCACTCGCGCGCCCGGGAATCAGCGTGTCGACGATATGAATCAGCGCGGCGACTTTTTCCGCAGGGTCGTTGATCGCATACGCACGCCCAAATGCGACCACCGAACGGTAATTTACCGAATGATGAAACTGCGATCGCGCCAGCACGAGGCCATCGAGCAAGGTCACGCTGATGCAGGTTTCGATACCGCTCGCGAGTTGCGTTTGCAGACGGCTCGCGACGCTGCCGTGCAGCAGCACGCTATCGCCATCACGCGCGAACAGCATCGGAATGACGAACGGCTGTCCTTCCACACTGAAGCCGACATGGGCGATGCGCGCGGCATCGAGAATCGCGTAACACTGTTCGCGTTCGTAGGAGGCGCGCTCTTTGGTGCGGCGCACTTGCTGGCGTGGAAATGTTTTTTTGGCCGCGACATCGGTCATGCGATTCCCCTGGTTCGGGCGCCTCAAGCAGGCGCCATCCGCACCGATACTACGCAGACAAGTGGTGCTACCCTAGTTCCACTTTGGTGCGATATGCTGGTACCGCATTCAATCTGTTGGTCAACGTTTGCGAGGAGACGATGTACCTGGAACTCGATGGTGAAGGCCCGCGTTATGCGCAGCTGTTGCGCGCGCTGAAATCCTCGGTGCTCGCCGGGCGTTACGCCGCCGGCGCGAAATTGCCGGCAACGCGCGTGCTGGCGAGTGACCTTGGCCTGTCGCGCAATACCGTGCTCGCGGCGTACGAACAACTACGCGCGGAAGGTTTCATCGAAGGTCGCATCGGTTCGGGCTGTTACGTCGCGCAGATCGCCGCACCGGTGGCGGTTCGCTCGCGTCCCACGCGCGCGTTGCCGGCGTCCGCGTTATCGCGTCGCGGTCGGCGTGGTCTCGCGCTGTATGATCGTGCCATTCCGGGGCGCCAGCACAAGGGTTTGCGTTACAACCTGCAATACGGGTTGCCGCTGACCAATCCGGCGTTGACGAGTGCGTGGCGGCGCGAGTTGAATCTGGCGGCGGCACATGCCGAACTCGATTATCCCGATGCGCAAGGCTTGCTCGCGTTACGCGCGGCGGTGTGCGATTACCTTGCACGTCGGCGCGGCATCAACGCCGCGCCCGAAGATGTGCTGATCGTCAGCGGCAGCCAGCAGGGGTTTTCGCTTGCCGCACAGGTGCTGCTCGACGAAGACGATACGGTGGTCTTGGAAGATCCGAATTACCAGGGCGCGCGCCAGGTTTTTCAGGCGTTTGGCGCGCGTATCAGCGGCTGTCGTGTCGATGGCGATGGTCTTGTGCCGGGCGCGTTGCCGACGCTCGCGCCGAAGCTGCTGGTGGTCACGCCGTCGCATCAGTTTCCGACTGGCGCGGTGTTGTCGTTGCCACGACGCATGGAGCTGCTCGACTACGCCGCGCAGAAAAATTGCTGGATCATCGAGGACGATTACGACGGCGAATTCCGATACGACGCGCGTCCGCTGGCGGCGCTGAAATCGCTCGATCGACACGATCGCGTGATTTATGTCGGCACGTTTTCGAAAACCTTGTTTCCGTCGCTGCGGATCGGCTACATGCTGTTGCCGCCGGGTTTGCGCGATGCGTTCATTGCCGCGAAATGGCTGGACGATCGCGGTTGTCCGGCGATCGAGCAGGCCGCGCTCGCGCGGCTGATCGGCAGCGGCGCATTTGAGCGTCACCTGCGCCAGATCGCGGTGGAGTTGAAGCAGCGTCGTGCGATCTTGATCGCCGCGATCCGGCGGCATGTCGGCGATCAGCTCGAGCTCGCCGATTCCAGCGCCGGCATGCATGCGCTGGCGTGGTTGCCGCAGCTCGATCGCATCGCGCTGCAGCGGCTGATGCAGCGCGCGAGTGAGCTGGGGCTCGGGCTGTATCCGGTCGATCCGTATTATCTGCGCCGCCCAACACGCTGCGGTCTGTTGCTCGGTTACGCGGGTTTGCCGCCAGCCGATCTGGAAGCCGCGATGATTCTGCTCGGACGTTGTCTGCGCGAAGTGCGCGTGGTAGAACCAGCAACGCTGGATGAAGTTTGCGCATAAGCCGATATTGCGATTTTCATGCGCTGCGATAGCGTGGCTTCAAACTTTTCCGCGCAGCAAGCGCAACGCACCGGTAGCCAGCAATTTGTCGACACGCGCACTGATATTGCGTTTGAACAACTCGCTGCTCGCGTTGCTACCGGCGACCAGCGCGAGGCTGCGATTGCCGCCATCCAGCTTGATCCGGTTCAGCGCCATATCCGCCAGCTCCAGCGCGACCGACCAATCCGACAACAATGCATCGTCCGGAAATGGCGGATGCAAGGCCACGCCGATCGAGCATTTCAGTTGCAGCAGGTCGTTATCGTTGGCGGCGAAATTGTGCTCGGTAATAATCTTGCGAATACCCTCGGCGATGGTCAGCGCTTGCTCGGCATCGACGTCGTGCAATACCAGCAAGAATTCGTCGCCGCCCCAGCGTGCAATCAGATCGCTCAGGTCGTGCAGGTTCATCAACAGCTGCGCAAATTGCTGCAGGATATGATCGCCGACGACATGACCGCGATCGTCATTGATGATCTTGAAATCGTCCATGTCGATCAGCAGCAACGCGACGCTACAACGCTTGCCGGCATGCATGTCGGTGTCGATGATTTTTTGTATTTGGTTGAGTAGATAACGCCGGTTCGGCAGGCCGGTGAGTGGATCGGTATTGCTTTCCACGGTGAGGGTCTGATTCGCCTCGGCCAGTTGCTTGTTGGTGTAGCGCAATTGATCGGTGCGCAGGTTCACGAGCACTTCAAGCTGTTGCTGGCGGCGGCGATAGGCGCGCGTACGAAATAACCAGACCAGCACCACCAGCGCTATCGCCAGCAGTCCGAACAAGGCGCGCATGAAGGCGTTTTCGTGCCAGCGCGGGATCAGCGAAAAATTCAGCGTGGTATCGGTGCTGTCCAGATTGGCGCCGGTTTTGGCGATTACGTTGAAACGATACGTGCCCGGGCTCAGGTTGGTGTAATACGCGCTGCGCCGCGGCCCGGCGTCGATCCAGTCGGCGTCGTAGCCTTCCAGTTTGTAGCGGAAATGCAGACTGCGCGGATCGTGAAAATACAATCCGGTGAATTGAATTTCTAGATCGCGCGGTCCGCCAGAAAGTTGCAGCTCCGCGCCGGGCTCATGCCACTGGCCGTGATAATTCAGACCTTCGATCACTGCCGTCGGTGCGACTGTCGATGCTGCAATCGCCGACGTATCGACGCGGATCGGGCCGTTCATGGTCGGAAACCAGATGTTGTCGCCATCGATCACGCTGCGCGAGTTCGCACCACCGTTACAACAGCGGGTACGTTGTCCGGGGCGCTCGCGTCCGAGCGCACCTACCACCACCTCGGGTTGCAGCGATGGTTTGCCGGCCCGTGTTATATCCGGCAGTTTGTTCAGAGGCACTCGCCAGACGCCGTCGGTGCTGCCGACGTACAGATAATCGCTGACCACGCGGAAAGTCCACGCGTTGTTGCCGGGTAATCCGTTTTCGGTGGTGAGTTGCAACAGCGTGTTGTCGCCGAGCAATCCGATGCCCGCATTCAGCGTGCCGATGCCGATCAAACCCGGACGCAAGCTGGCGATGGTGGTGACAAAAATTCCCTCAAGCGGTTTTGCATAAACCGGCGTATCGATCTGCGCATCTTTTACATGGCGCAGGCCGGCTTCGGTGCCGACCAGCAATTCGTCGGCATTGACTACATTGATGCTGCGCACATGCGCGACTGCAGAGCCGGGGCCGGCACCGATCAAGCTCAGCGCGCCAGCGTGATAGCGATATAGCCCGCCCTGGCTGCCAATCCAGAAATCTTCCGTGCCCGTCTGCACGATCGCATTGATCTGGTATGGCGCGAGTGTGGCCAGTGCGGGCGGTGTATCGAGTTTGCCATCGGCGTAGACGGCGATACCCGAACGCGTGCCGATCCATAGTCGATCCTGACTGTCGTAAAACAGTTCGTAGGCAGCGGGATTGGGCAAAGTCTTGCCGGCGATCAGCAGATGCAAGCCGTGTTCGTCGTGCAGCGACACGCCAGAGTTGGTGCCGATCGCGACACGCCCCTGGCCATCGCGCGCCACGCTCCAGGTAAAACGATCGAGCAGGCCGTCCTTGATGCCGTAGTGCTTGAGCCAGCCGTTGTGCAAACGGAACAGGCTTTCGGTAGTGCTGCCGAGCCACAGGTTGTGCTCGCGATCCTCGAAGATGCTGCTGATCCACGACTCTGGCACGAACTGTTCGGCGTCGATTTTCTCCAGTGCACCGTTCGGTCGCACGCGATACAACATCGACACCGTCGCCACCCAAACATTGCCATCGTGATCGGTGTGGAGGCTTTCGATATTCAGCCGATCCAGATCGGCGTCGTTTGTCGCGGACTGCAGTTTTCCGTCGCGCAACAGGTACAAGCCGGCATTCGTGCCGACCCACAAACCTTGCGCAGAATTCGCCAGATGGGTGACACGCGCCGAGCTTGCCTCCGCCGGTAGCGGCAACATATTCAGATGGCCGGCATCGCGCTGCGCGACCGCGCCGGTCAGTCCGATCCACAGCGTGTCGGCGCTGCGCAATACGCTGTAGGTCGGCACGCCTGGCAACGCATCCGCGACCAGTGCGTTGTCCTGATAGCGCAATATTCCTTGCGGCGTGGCGAACAGCAGGTTGCCCTCGCTGCTTTCGGCAATGCCCTGGATCGAAACGGATTCGGTCGAGCCGTGCAGATTGATCGACTGGAAATGCCGACCGCTATACAACAACAAACCGTGCGGCGTGCCGAACCAAAGTCGGTCGTGGCTGTCGCGCAGGCTGCTGCCGACCATGCTGGTATCAATGCCGTCGGTCTTCTTGCGGCCATAGACTGTGAAACGCACGCCATCGAAACGCGCCAGTTCGGCTTGTGTGCCTACCCACAGATAACCTTCGGCATCCTGGGTGACGCTGAGCACCGATACCTGCGGCAAGCCGTCTTCGGTGTTCCAGTTGTCGAGCACGTAATCCTGAAAATGCGCATTGGGGTCGAGCGCGAACGCCGACCGCAACAACAGCAGGTAGAGGATTAAAAGTGCCTTCAAACGCATCTGGAGTGCAGTCTCGAATTCAATTGCCGAGTTGGCTTGCAAAAATGCGGCCAATCCCCAGCTTTGGGTATCGCCGGGCAAGTATTGCGGCGATAATATGCGGCCATCATACGAAACTGTCGTTGATGCAGATGTAATCAATATTCAAGGAAATGCATGGCCGGTTATAGCCAGACCAGCGAACCGATCAAGTTCGAACGCGATTGCGAAGCCGTCATGGTACCGCAGGGACAGGTCGTGAGCCTGCCCGCGGGTCAGATTGGCTATATCACGCAAGCGCTGGGCGGCAGTTTCACGGTGTTTGTCGATGGCAACCTGTTTCGCATCAGCGGCAAGGATGCAGACGCGATCGGCAAGGAACCGCCCGCCGCTTTGGCAGTATCCGAAGACGCGAGTGATGAAGACGTCGAAAAACTGGTGTGGCAGCAATTGCGCACGTGTTTCGATCCGGAGATTCCGGTGAATATCGTCGATCTCGGCTTGGTCTACGAATGCGCATTGACGCGCGGCGACGATGGCGCGCGCAAGGTGAACGTGGTGATGACGCTCACCGCGCCCGGCTGCGGCATGGGCGATATCCTGATCGACGACGTGCGCACCAAGGTCGAGCTCATTCCGACCATCGCCGAGGCCGATGTCGAACTCAGTTTCGACCCGCCGTGGAATCACAGCATGATGTCGGACGTGGCCAAGCTCGAAACCGGAATGCTCTAGCGGCGGGCGTTGCTACTATCCTTGCGCCTCGAACCGATTTGCATCGCGATTCTTGCGCACGCGCAGCGGATCCCAGATTCGACCGTTCATCGCGATGTAGACGCCATCGACCAAACCCTGCAGCGCACCGACCGCGCATCCGATATTGAACACCGCATCCGAACCCTGAAAACGCGCCGGATTCAGCGCGCCGGTCAGCACGATCACCTTGCCGGCGATACCTTGCAGTTTGTGCGCAGTCTCGACCATCGTATCGGTGCCGTGGGTCACCAGCACATGCCGATGCGGTTGCGCTTCGATCGTGCGGCGCATCAGATCGCGATCGTCATCGGTGATGTGCAGGCTGTCCTTGCGCATGATCGGAATCACATCGAACGTAAAAGCCACGCCGATATTGTTCAGGATTTCGCCGATCTGCGGCGCGCCGATCTGGTAGGTCGACTTGTCATCAAAATACACCTTGTCGATGGTGCCGCCGGTGCTGATGATGGTGAGATGTTGCATCATGATAGGTGCCTTGATGTTTGCGCGCGGGCCGCACGGATCGGCTTAAGTGGGCGATAGTTTACTGCGTCTACGTTCGCCTGCGGCGATGTTCAACGCGGGCTTCGGCTCGTGAGCAGTTGCGCATCGTCAATGCTGTGATCTTTCCCCGCATTTGCTAAACCATGCGCCGAAAAACGTTGCGCCGCGGCCGCGGGACGCGGATCGTTTTCGACCGACAACGCCCACGCCGCATGGCGAATCAGCAACGCCAGCGCGAGGCTACGCGCGATGCCGATAGCCGCACGCCGTGCGCCGGCTTCGAGATTCTCGCGCGAGCCTTGCTGCGATTCGCGAATCGAGTCGGTGTTTTTGATCATCGTGTTGCGTGCTTCTCGCGCACAGTCTGCGAGTTCGTCGCTGATGCTTGCATCGAGCCATCGTTGTTGTGCATCCAGCAATACGCGCAAACTTTCCGGCGCTTGCAACGCGCGTAGAAAATCCAGCGCGAGCACATTGCTGGTGCCTTCCCAGATCGAGAATACTTGCGCATCACGCAGCAATTGCGGAATGCCGCTGTCTTCCAGATAGCCGGCACCGCCGAAACATTCGCAGGCCTCCGAAGCGATCGTGACCGCCTGTTTGCCGGTCCAGAGTTTCACGATCGGCGTGAGCAAACGCAGCAATAAAACCTCATCGGGCTTGCCGACATTCGCCTGCACCCGACCGAGCAATTCGGTCAGGAAAAACGTCAACTGAAAACACGCCTCGAATTCCGCCTGCATGCCCGCGAGCGTATCGCGATGCAGCGGTTGTTCGATCAGCGCACGGCCGAACACGTTGCGCCGTTGCGCGTAATCACGTGCCAGTGCAATGCCGCGGCGCATCGTCGCGAGCGCGCAGATCGCGTTCCACGTGCGCGTGACGTTGAGCATCGGTGCGACCGCACGCACGCCGTTGCGTTTTTCGCCGACCAGTATTGCCGGCGCATCGTGCAGATGGATTTCCGCGGTCGGCAGTTCGCGTGTGCCGAGCTTGTGCTTGAGCTTGTCGATTTCGATGCCGCGCCAGTGACCGTCGGCATCGCGCGGTTCGATATAAAACAATGCAAGACTATCGGCGCCGTCCGCATTGCCGGCGGGCCGCGCCAGCACCAACGCGGTGTTCGCATGCACCGCCGAGGTGAACCATTTGCGTCCGGACAAATGCCATTGCGCATCGATTTCGTGCGCCGATGTTTCCGTACCGCCGATGTCCGAACCGCCGCTGGTCTCGGTCATCCACTGTCCGGAAATCCAGTGCTGCGCCGGATCACGCGAAAAATAATGCGGCAAGGCGCGCTCGATCAAATACGTATTGGCGGACGCTTTGATCACGGTCGCGGCGCCGTCGGTCATCGCCAGCGGGCACGAATAAAATTCGCTGGCGTTATGGAACAGATAGACCATCGCGAATTGATGCACACGTGCGTGTTCGCCATGTGTCGAATCATGGCCCGCAGCGACCAGGCCATGTCGTGCGGCGATGATTTTCGCATCGTGCCAGGCCGGCGTGAGTTCGATGCGATCAACGCGTTGACCCCACGCATCCCATGTCATCAAGGTCGGTTCGATAGCGCTGCGCTGCCGGGCGAGCGCCCACGCCTGCGCCGCATAATCGCCGATCGTAACAAGATCGTTTTCGATCGCCGCCAATGTTGCCATGGGCAACACTCGGCGCAGGAATCCGCGCAGCACATCGTCGTCTTGATACTGATTGCCGAGCTGCGGCGGTGCTTGCACAAATGTCATGGCGATTCTCCGCTGCGCTTATGCGTCGAGTTTTTTCGGCGGCCGTTTGTAGCCGCGAGATTGCCAGCCGAGCACGCCGATGATGACGATGCTCAGCACGACTTCAGCGAGCGCCAGCCAGCGCTCGCTTGGTGCGCTGTATGCCTCGGCAACGCCGTGACAAAAATAAAATAGGCAGACGATGCCGGCCAGCAACAGCCCGCGCCGCGGATTGCGCGGATACGCCAGCACCGCCGGCAGCAGCGGCAACAAGGCGATGCCTAACACGAGCACGAGCGGCGCGCGTTCGGGTGGAAACAACCACGCATGCCAGACGATTTGCAGCACGATCAGGCCAAGCAAGGCGAGTCCACCAACACGTTGTGCGCTCATGCGCTGGCTCCGAGCCGGCGCGCGACGTCGGCCACGCGGCGCCCGAGCGCGCGGCACAGTTCACGCTCGTCTGCGCTGATCGTATTTTCGCCGCGCGTACCGGCGACATGGCTCGCGCCGTAGGGTGTGCCACCGCCGCTGGTGCTGCTGAGGCGCGCCTCGGTGAAAGGAATTCCGAGCAGCAACATGCCGTGATGCAGCAGCGGCAACATCATCGAGAGCAGCGTGGATTCCTGGCCGCCGTGCTGTGTACCGGTCGAGGTAAATACCGCCGCGGGTTTGCCGGTGAGCGCGCCGGACAGCCATTCGCTGCTGGTCGAATCGATGAAGTGCTTGAGCGGTGCAGCCATGTTGCCGAAGCGCGTCGGGCTGCCGAGAATCAGTCCGGCGCATTCGCGCAAATCGCTCAGTTGCACATACGCCGCACCTTCCTCGGGTTCAGGCGGCGCCGCGATTTCGGTCACGGGCGCCACCGGCGGCACGCTGCGCAAACGCGCCTGCATGCCGCTCACTTCTTCGACGCCGCGCGCGATCAATCGCGCCAGTTGCGCGGTGGCGCCGCTACGGCTGTAGTACAAAATCAGGATATCGCTCATGCGGTTCTCATGCTGGTCAATTTGCGATTGCGGTTTCACACACTTGGGCTGGTCGCAACGATACGTTACCCTCATCGCCATGTATCGTTTTCGCCGACGCAGTTTGCCATGACTCTGCACTTCGACCGCCATCGCGCGAATGCCTTCGTGCGTTTTATGTGGCAGCGTTTCTTCGATCAGCGCTGCCTGCAGGCTTCGGGCGCGCTGGCCTACACCACGCTGTTTTCGCTAGTGCCGTTGACGGCGGCGGTGCTCGGCATTCTGTCGGCGTTTCCGGTGTTCGCCACGTGGCGCGATCAACTCACCAATTTTGTATTCGACAACTTTGTACCGGCCGCGGGCAAGGTGGTGCAAACCTATCTCACCCAGTTTGCCGATAACGCGAGCAAGGCCACCGCGATCGGCGTGCTGGTGCTGCTGTTCAGCGCGGTGTCGCTGATGACCAGTATCGAGGATGCGTACAACCGCATCTGGCACGTGCCGAGTTCGCGCACCGCGGTGGCGCGCGTGCTGATGTATTGGGCTGCGCTGAGCCTCGGACCGCTATTGCTGATCGCCGCGCTCGGCGTGAGTTCGTATGTGTTTGCGTTGCCGTTGATCGACGCCGCCGCATCGCAGTTCGCGCTCAAGGCGCGGCTGCTGAGCGTGCTGCCATTAATGCTGACGTGGGTCGCACTGACATCGAGTTACGTGGTCATCCCCAATCGCAGCGTGCGCGTGCGCGATGCGATCATCGGCGGCGCGATTGCGGCGCTGTTGTTCGAACTCGCGAAGTATGGATTTGCGGTGTATGTCAGCACCTATGCGAGTTTCGAGCAGGTTTACGGCACCCTGGCGATGGTGCCGATTTTCCTGTTCTGGATTTACCTGTCGTGGATCATCGTGCTGCTTGGCGCCTCGATCACCGCCTCGATCGCGGCATTCGATTATCGTCCCGAGGCTGAGCGTTTGCCGATCGGTCAGGAGTTTGCCGGGTTACTCGTCGTGCTCGCGGATTTCGCCGCCGCGCAAGCGCAGGGACGCGGTTTGCACAGTCGCGACGTGTGTTTGAAACATACATTTTTGAATGACGATCTGCTGCAGGGTTATCTCGATGATTTGATCGTCGCGGGCCTGATCCAGCGCAATGAAAAAGGCGAGTGGATGCTGGTCAGCGATCTGCGCGCGGTCAGCTTGCGCAGCTTGTACGCCGCAGGTGACTATCATTTTTCGATGCGGCCGCCGGATAAAATGTCGAGCGATCAATTTTCGCCGGAACTCAAGACACTGTTGACCCAAACCGGTGCTGCGCTGGCGACAAATCTGGATGTGCCGCTGGCCGAAATATTTCCACTCGCACCGCGGTCTGTAGCTGCAACTGCGTCCAGTCAGGACACGCTCACCACCAAGGATTCCGCATGAAATCTCGTTTTCTGCCAGCGCTGATCGCGCTTTCGTTTTTATCCGGCCATGTCGCATTTGCAGCTGTTACCGACAAACATCCGACGCTGAATGTCAAAACCGTCGACGGCAAGACGTTCGATCTTGCGCAGGAAAAAGGCCGTTTTGTGATCGTGAATTTCTGGGCAACGTGGTGCTCCCCATGCCTCAAGGAAATTCCCGATATTTCCGCGTTCGTCGCCGCACATAAAAACGTCAGCGCGATCGGCTTGGACTTCGAGGAAATCGAAGCCGACGATCTCAAGTCGTTCCTCAAACAGCATCCGGTTGGCTACGCAGTATCGGCGGTGGATGTCTACAATCCGCCGAAGGATTTCGAGGTGCCGCGCGGCCTGCCGACGACGTATGTGATCTCCCCCGATGGCAGCATCGCCAAGCGTTTTATGGGCCCGATCACCGGCAATGATCTGGAAAAAGTGCTGAAGGATGCAGGCGCCAGCGGCACATGATCGATGCGCAAAAACCATCGTGAGTATGGCTGTGGTCTGCGCTCGTTTTTGTATCCACGGTCGCGTGCAGGGCGTGTTTTTTCGCGCTTCGACACGCACGCAAGCATTGCAGCTTGGGCTCACCGGATACGCTAAAAATCTCGCCGACGGCAGTGTCGAAGTGATTGCATGCGGTGATGCAACGGCGGTCGATGCGCTGCATCGCTGGCTGCATGATGGCCCGCCGAGCACACGCGTCGATCGAGTCGAATGTGCCGAAACCCCGCCTCATGCGGCTGAGGGATTTCTGACGTTTTAGCGGATTTCGCCGCGAGCTGATTCCCGCCGTCGTGGCGATTTGCTAGTCTCCGTGCAGATCACGCCACGGAGCGCACCATGCACGAGTATCTATCGACCCTGCCCAATTTCCTCATGTATCTCGGCCTCAGCGTAGTGCTGCTCGGCGTGTTCATGGGCCTGTATCTGGTCATCACGCCGCAGCACGAGCTGCGCCTGATTCATCAGGGCAATATCAGCGCTAGCGTGGTGCTGACCGGCACCTTGCTCGGTTTCGCCTTGCCCGTGGCCAGCGCGATGGCGCACAGCGTGGCGTTGCTGGATCTCGCGTTGTGGGGTGCCGTCGCTGGCGTCGTGCAACTGCTGACGTATCTGGTGCTGCGTTTGCTGATTCCGGATTTGCGCCAGCAGATCGAGACAGATCGGGTTTCGGTCGCGATTTTGCTCGCCGGGCTGACGCTTTGCATGGGACTGCTCAATGCTGCAGCGATGACTTAGCGGGAACCAAGAAGAAACGTCATTCCAGCCTGCGCTGGAATGGTGAGCGAAAGATATCGGAGCTAGAATTTTGCCGGCACCCACAGTGCTTTGTCGGCCAGTTCCTCGACGCCCGGATCGCCCTTGAGTTTCGCGAGCTTCATCGGCTTGACCGGAATCTTGCGATCGGGCATTTGATCGAGCAGATGCCGGATCAGGTTCAGTCGACCACGCCGCTGATCGTTGAAATCGACTACATGCCACGGCGCCATGGCGGTGCTGGTGTGTTCGATCATCACGTCGCGCGCTTCGCTATACGCGTGATATTTGTTGCGCGCGGCGATGTCCACCGGTGAGATTTTCCAGCGCTTCAGCGGGTCGTGCGCGCGTTCGGCAAAACGTTCTTCTTGCTCGACCTGATCGACCGCCAGCCAGTATTTGAACAGCAGGATGCCGTCGTTGATCAGGCCTTGCTCGAACACTGGGCATTCGACCAGAAAGCGCTGATATTCTGGCTCCGTGCAAAAACCCATCACATGATCGACCCCGGCGCGATTGTACCAACTGCGATCAAACAGAACGAGTTCACCGGCGGCCGGTAAATGCTCGATATAGCGCTGATAAAACCATTGCGTGCGTTCGCGTTCGTCGGGTTTGGATAGTGCGACGATGTGCGTGTAACGCGTATTCAGCGGCTCGCTAAGCGCCTTGATCGTGCCGCCTTTGCCAGCAGCATCGCGGCCTTCGAACAGCACCACCGCGCGCTTGCCGGTATGAATCAGCCAGCGTTGCAATTCGACCAGCTCGATTTGCAGTGCTTCGAGATGATGCTCGTATTTCTTATTTTTCATGCGGTGCATGGCGGTGACTCCGTTTGTCGGTCGTGCGTTGAAGTGGCCTCAAAAACGTGGCAAGCGAAGGAAGTTTGTGTGAGGACGGAGCGGAGGAACCGGAGTGTACTTTCTGTACATGAGGATTCCGAGCACCGCCCGCGCGCAAAATACCGAGCGCAGTAGTTTTTTGGGCCGCTTCGATCAAATCTCGCGCAGCCGCGGTATGAGCGCAACCAGATTGCAAGGCCGCGTGCGCGCATCGAGTTGCGCCTGAATCAGCTTCTCCCAGGCGGTGCGGCACGCCGAGGTCGAACCCGGCAAACAGAACACGAAGGTATTATTCGACAGCCCGGCAAACGCGCGCGATTGCATCGTCGAGGTGCCGATTTCATCGAAGCTCAACAGGCGAAACATTTCGCCGAAACCCGGCATCGGTTTATCGAGCAGCGGCGTGATCGCTTCGGGCGTGGAATCGCGTCCGGTGAAGCCGGTGCCGCCGGTCACGATCACGCCGTCGATCGACTCCTCGGCGATCCAGTTCGCGACCAGCGCGCGGATGCGGTAACGATTGTCGGGCAGGATCGCGCGTTGCGACAGCGTATGTCCGGCGCCGGAGATGGCTTCGCACAGATAATCGCCGGAAGTATCGTTCGCGGCGGTGCGCGTATCCGATACCGTGAGCACGCAAAGCGTGAGGGGTTTGAAATCGCTGATGGCAGTCATCGCCAGAGGCTAACGCAAGCTGAGTTTCGGAGCAAAGGCTGCGCGATTTTCGGCGCGCGGCCTTCAATCAAAACAGATCCAGATCGGTCGCTGTTTCGCCGCGCTGGCGGCGCGCGAACATCGCGATCAGCAGGCGCTCGAAATCCTGCGCGTAACTTTGCATATCAAAAAGACCACTCACGTTTTTCGCTGCGGCAAGCCGTTCGCGCAGTTCACGCAGCCGTGCCGGATCGCGGCCAAGCGTAATCGCGAGATCGACATACGCCTGATCCGAATCGGTATTGAGTTCATGCAAACCAAGATGATGATTGAGGCTGCCCGCCACGCGCGACGCGAACGTGTTGCCGGGCTGAGTCAGCAACGGACAGCCGGCCCAGAGCGCATCCGACGCGGTGGTATGCGCGTTATACGGATTGCTGTCGAGAAAAAGATCGGTGTGGATATAACGCGCAAGGTGTTGCGCATGCGCGATCTTCGGCGCAAACATCAGCCGCTGCGGATCGATGCCCGCGACTTGCGCGGCGCGGCGCAGGTTGGCATCGGTGCTGGTGCCGGGTGGCGAGGCTAGTAACCACAACACGCTGCCGGGCACGCCAGCGAGGATTTTCATCCAGCGTGTAAAAGTGCGCAAAGTAAACTTGTAGCTATTGTTGAAACTGGCGAAGACGATGCCGGATTCCGGCAGGCCGTAATCGTGACGCGCGAGTGGCGTGGCAATCACACGCGTGCCGTCGTTCGGCTGGAAACAGCGCGGCAATCGCGCGATGGCTTCACTGTAAAACGCGCGTTGTATGGCCGGCACGACAAAATGATCGGCGATCAGATAATCGTAATAGTCCGCGCCAAGCGTGCCCGGATACGCCAGCCAGTTGACCTGGATCGGCGCGAGCTTGAGCGCGAACAACGCGGGCATCGAGCCGCTGCAATAGCCATCCAGATCGATCAGGATATCCGACTTGGCGGCAGCCACTGCGCGTGCTGTTTGTTCCAGCGTGAATCCGCCGAGATCATGGAATTCGTGGAAGCCCGCCATCAGGCGTTGACGCGAATTGCCGCCCTCGTCGGATGTGGTTGCGAAGGCGATCGTGTGAATCGACGAGCTGCGCAATCGTTCGATCAATTCGAAAATCAGCAGTGCGGTCGGATGTTCACCAAAGCCCGCAGAAAAAAAACCGATACGCAATTTCTCTGACGTGGGGGCGCTTCCTTGGGCAGCAGGAAAACGCAATCGCGCTGCCAGCGGTGCAGCTACCTCCTGTTGCGTTTGGGCGAAACGTCGCGCACATTTCAGTTGCTGCGCTGGCGTGGCGGCTTCTGCCAGAAACGAGAACGGCGTGATGCCTTCTTCGCCGCGATCGACCGCTTCGAGCAAGCGCGCGCTGAGCGCATCCAAGCCATCCCATTCGCATAAACGACGTTTCAAGAACACCAGTTCGGCCAGCGCCGCATAAGCATCCGGAGCGGCATCGAGCGCATGCTCGCAGGCGCGCGCGGCGGCAAACCAGTCGCCTTTTTCTTCGAGTTCGAGGGCGAGGTTGTAGGCCGCTTGGGCATGTCGCGGCGCGTGCGCGAGCGTGGTGCGATACGCGGCGATCGCGTCACCGCCGCGCTGCTGTTTCGCCAATGCGGTGCCGAGCACGAACCACGCATCCGGCCAGTTGGGCGCGAGTACCAACGCGCGGCGTGCGCTGTTTTCCGCGGCGCTGAAATCCTGCAATGCCTGCTGCGCGGCGGCGAGATTCAACCAGCCGTTCGCGTAGTCAGGTTGGCTGCGCAGCGCGGCAGAAAAATCCTGCGCGGCGCCGGCATAATCGCTGCGCGCATGGCGCAAGCGGCCACGATTGTTCAGCGCAGCGACGTGTCCCGGCGCGAGTATCAATGCATGTTGCAATGTCGATTCAGCGGCGGCGATATCACCACGCATCGCCTGCAAGCTGGCGCGATTGCACCAGGCCTCGATCAGGTTCGGTGCGAGTTCGAGCGCGTTTTCCAGCATCGCATCGGCAGCATCGTAGTCACCGAGTTGCAGCGCCGCGATCGCACTCAAGCGCCACAACTCCGCCACCTTCGGATGCAATACCAACAGTGCATGCGCGCGTTGCCGCGCGACAGCCGGATTGGACTTCGCGAGCAGCTCGGCGAGTTCGTCGATGGCCAGATTCGGATCGTGGTTCACGGTCTCATTCTTGGTTGCGGTGTGGGTTGCGGTGTGGGTTGCGGTGTGGGTTGCGGTTTCGTTGCGTATCGTGGCACAAGCCCAATGAATCGGAGGCTCACACGCCGGGCAAGCATTTTGTGCGGAATTATCTCACGCGCGACAAATCGACAAGCATGCCCAAATTTCGCGCGAAAAAAGTACACTGCGCTATTCGATAATCTCAACTAGCCGTCGTTCGCGCGGCAATATTCCTGCAGGAGAAACGTCATGAAATCCAGAGCCGCCGTCGCGTGGGAAAAGGGCAAGCCGCTGACGATCGAAACCATCGATGTCGCGCCGCCAAAAGCTGGCGAAGTGCTCGTGCGGATCGTCGCCACGGGCGTTTGCCACACCGATGCCTACACGCTTTCCGGCGATGATCCGGAAGGCTTGTTTCCGGTCGTGCTGGGCCACGAAGGCGGCGGCATTGTCGAGGAAATCGGCGCTGGCGTGACCAGCGTCAAAGTCGGCGATCACGTCATTCCGCTGTACACACCGGAGTGCGGTGTGTGCAAATTTTGCACCTCGGGAAAAACCAATCTGTGCCAGGCAATTCGCGCCACGCAAGGCCGCGGCCTGATGCCGGATGGCACCTCGCGTTTTTCGCTGGACGGCAAGCAGATCCTGCACTACATGGGTACGAGTACGTTTTCCGAATACACGGTGATGCCGGAAATCGCGCTGGCGAAAATCAATCCGAAAGCGCCACTCGATAAAGTCTGTCTGCTCGGTTGCGGCATCACCACCGGCATCGGCGCGGTGTTGAATACGGCCAAGGTTGAGCCCGGCGCGACGGTCGCGGTGTTTGGCCTTGGCGGCATCGGTTTATCGGTAGTGCAGGGCGCGGTGATGGCCAAGGCCGGGCGCATCATCGTCATCGATATCAACCCCGCCAAATTCGAAATGGCACGCGCGCTTGGCGCTACCGATTGCATCAATCCGAAGGATCACAGCGGTCCGATCCAGCAAGTGATCGTCGACATGACCGACGGCGGCGTCGACTATTCGTTCGAGTGCATCGGCAACGTTAACCTTATGCGATCGGCGCTGGAGTGCTGCCACAAGGGCTGGGGCGAATCGATCATCATCGGTGTGGCCGGTGCGGGCCAGGAAATCGCCACGCGTCCGTTCCAGCTTGTCACCGGGCGCGTCTGGCGCGGCTCGGCATTCGGCGGCGTCAAGGGCCGTTCGCAACTGCCGGATTATGTCGAGCGTTATCTCGCGGGCGAGATCAAGGTCGATGAAATGGTCACGCGAGTATTGCCGCTGGAACAGATCAACGAGGCGTTCCAACTCATGCACGATGGCAAGGTGATTCGCGCGGTGATCAAGTTTTGATGTGTGTGATTTGAATCCTGCCGTGTGGCTGCGCGCGGCAGGAAAATCAAAACAGGCTGCTGGCATTGCCCGACTGGATGGCAGCGTAAATTTCTGCCTCCAAGACCACAGCTCTTTGATACATGACGGGAGCTAGTGTGAGTTCGCGAATGTGCCATCGCAAATCGCCGGATTCACAATACACGCCACCGTTTATGCAATATCCGCGCAGCAGCACGCTATTTTCCGAACAGTCCAAACCCAGATCGCAGGCCGCCAATTGCCACGCTGCTTCTGCGACAGCGCTGCCGACCGCTTTCCCGCGGAAAAGTGAATTTTCGTTGAACAAACCGCTGAGTAAAAATATCGCGGACGGATCACCAGAATTCACGATGTCGATTATCTTCTGGCGCAGATCAACGCTTGGCGTCGTCGTGGCTGGAGACGATGCATCATCGCTGCTGACATCGAGTAAAACGGCACGAGACAGTTGATATGCCATCGCCTCAGCATTGCCCTCGCTAGCGGCCTTGGCGTAGTTGGACCTCACGGTTTTTAGGCTGACTTGTTCTTTTTGGATTAGTGCGCTGCAGCGCTGCGAAAGCGTGGCGATGTACTCGCGAAACTGCGCCGAATTTTCCTGAGTGATTCTGGCGCGAGATTCGATCGCTTCCGCGGCGTAGTTCGGGCGTATCGCGAAGAGAAAGCATTCCTCCATGGCTCTTGCCTTGGTGGTCAGTATTTCGTCCTCGCTGCTGCCGTCGGTTTGCAGCTTGTCGATATAGGCAGACAAATCGCGCGTCGCTGAGTAGGCATTGGCCTTGTTCTGTCTGACCTTCATTGGCGAAAGCGTGTTTGCCTGGGCGACTATTGCCGTTGGGGCTGTTGTCGACGTCGGCGTTTTTGCAAGGAGGGCCGATGGTGGAGTAGGCGCCGCGGGTGTGGCGGTGGTCGCAACGCTGAGGTGGTGTCTATCGAGCGCCACATACATCCCAATTGCGGCGGCGATGCTCACAAGTAGAAATATGCGCCAATGTTTTTTCATCGATCATCCTTGGTTTGGTGGAAGATTTCCGTTACCGATGCGGCAAATACAAGCCAAGTGCCCGGCGATAAAAACTGAAATCAATTGAAGCGGGAAATTTGCAAAATAGCAATTTCCAGATCTTCGATTCTGCGTTTCGACCGGCGATGCTTTGCATGTACGTGTTGGATTGACGAGCCGATTATTTCCCCGAGGGTGCGTGCGACGTTGCCACGCTGCGCGACTTCACCAAAGTCGCCAGAATAATTCCGCCGAGGATCGCGCTGCCGGCCAATAACAACCGCAGCGTGAGCGATTCATCCAGCAACAAAATACCGCCGAGCGCGGCGACCACCGGCACGGCGAGTTGTACGGTGGCGGCGCGGAACGCGCTCAAGCCGGGCAGGGCGGTGTACCACAATACGTAGCCGATGCCGGACGCGACCACACCGGATAACAACGCGTAAATCACGCCGGGTGAGCTCAGGTGGGCGCCGGTTTGAAACACCAGCATTGCGATCACCAGCGGGCTCGCGCGCAGGAAATTTCCGGCAGTGTTGGCGATCGCATCGCCGGCGCCGCGACCGCGCAGTGAATAAATTGCCCACGATGCGCCGGCGAGCGCCATCAATAGCGCGCTGAACAAGGGCGGTGCACTGATTCCCGGTGCGACTAGCGCAATCAACGCGACCAGACCGATGCCCAAGCCGAGCCATGCTAGCGGGGCCGGGCGCTCGTTGCGCGCGAGGCCGACGGCGATCATCGTGAACTGCACGCAGCCGAACAAAATCACCGCGCCGGTACCCGCCGAAAGCGCCGCGTAAGCGAGCGAGAAGGCGACGGCATACGTGGCGAGCGCGAGTGCGGAAATCCAGTTGCCGGCAATGCGCTTGCGCTGAAACAGCATCAGCGCGATCAGGAATAGCGCGCCGGAAACGATGCGGATCGCGGTGAACGACAGCGCATCAATCGATGCATCACGCAATGCCAGTCGGCATAAAAGCGAGTTGGCGGCAAAACCGATCAGTGCAGCGATGGTTAGTGCGAATACACGCCAGCGTGGGGATGGTGTCGGTGCTGTTTTCAGCGGGGGATCGTCGTGTGATTCGAAGGGCACAGCATCGTTCCGAGTTTGATGCGTTGGTCAAGTAGTTTTGTGCTCGTCATCCCAGCGCAGACTGGGATCCATTTGTTGAGGCGCCGGGCTCCTGACTTTTCAATCCAGCGTCAGCGCCTTGAGCTGATCGGCCTGGAACTCCTGCGTCAGCGGTTCGATTACCGCATCGAGATCGCCCTGGATGATTTCCGGCAGGCGATACAACGTCAGATTGATGCGGTGATCGGTGACGCGGCCTTGCGGAAAATTGTAGGTGCGGATGCGCTGGCTACGATCACCCGAGCCGACCTGCAATCGGCGCGATTCGGCTTGCTCTGCATTCTGCTTGCCGCGTTGTTCGTCGAGCAATCGCGCTTTCAGCAACGACATCGCGCGCGCACGATTCTTGTGCTGGCTGCGCTCGTCCTGGCACTCGACCACAGTGCCAGTCGGGATATGCGTGATGCGGATCGCCGAGTCGGTCTTGTTGACGTGCTGGCCACCCGCGCCACTGGCGCGAAACGTATCGGTTTTGAGATCGGCTGGATTGATTTCGATCTCGTCGATTTCATCGAGCTCGGGTAGGATTGCGACCGTCGCCGCAGACGTATGGATGCGACCTTGCGCTTCGGTTTCAGGCACGCGTTGCACACGATGCGTACCGGATTCGAACTTCAGTTGCGAGAACGCACCGCGGCCTTCCACGCGTGCAATGATTTCCTTGTAGCCGCCGTGTTCGCCATCGCTCTGGCTCAGAATTTCCAAAGTCCAGCGGCGGCGTTCGGCGTAACGCGCATACATGCGAAACAGGTCGCCGGCAAAAATCGCGGCTTCGTCACCGCCGGTACCGGCGCGTACTTCGAGAAAAATATTCGCATCGTCGCGCGGATCTTTCGGCAGCAGCAGCAGATTCAAATCGCGATCGAGTTGCGTGCGCGTGGTTTCCAGCTCGGCGATTTCCTCGACCGCGAGATCACGCATCTCGGGATCTTTCAGCATGAGCTGCGCCGCATCGAGCGATTGGCTCAACGTGTTGTAATTGGCGAGCGCGGCGGAAACCGGTTCGAGCTGTGCGTATTCTTTCGACAGCGTACGAAAGCGATTTTGATCGCTCAGCGCATCCGGTTGCGCGAGCAGCATCGCGACTTCCTGATGGCGCTCGGAGAGTTGCTCGAGCTTGCGGCGAATCGATGGAGTCATGCGTCCTTGTCCGGAATGTCGTGCGTGCTGGCGCTGGCATCGTACAGGCGTTCGGCGGCCAGCAGCAGATCGTGATCGCCACGCAACGCCGCGTCACGCAGGTTGGCGCTCGGCGTGTGCAGCAGTTTGTTAGTGAGTGTGTTGGCGAGAAATTCCAACGCCTGCTCGGGCGTGCGTCCAGCATTCAGCAACTGGCGTGCCTTGCTCAAGACTTCATCGCGTTGTGCTTCGGCACCGGCGCGCAACTGCAGAATCGGATTGCGAACATCAAGCGTGCGACGCCATGCCAGATAACGCTCGACTTGCAGGTCGATGATGGTTTCGGCCTCGCGCGCAGCTTGCTGGCGGCCTTGCATGTTTTCGTTGATGACGTCGCGCAGATCGTCGATGGTGTAGAGAAAAACATCATCGAGTTTGGCGACATCGGCCTCGATATCGCGCGGCACGGCGATGTCGACCAGAAACATCGGCTTGTGCCGACGCGCGCGGATCGCATCGGCCACCATCTTGCGCGTGAGTATCGGCTCGCGACTCGCTGTGGATGAAATCACGATATCGGCTTCGGCCAGATGTTGCGGCAGATCGTCCAGCGCGATCGCGTAACCGGAGAATCGGCTTGCCAGCGCCTGCGCATGTTCGAGCGTACGATTGGCGACGATCAGCCGACGCGCCGGCGCGTCAAACAGATGTCGCGCCGCCAGTTCGATGGTTTCGCCAGCGCCGATCAACAATACGCACGCCTGCTTGAGATCGGTGAAAACGCGCTCGGCCAGCCGCACCGCGGTGTAGGCGACCGACACCGTATTCGCGCCGATGCGGGTATCGCTGCGCACGCGCTTGGCCACGGCAAAAGTTTGTTGCAGCAGGCGTTCCATCGGCGTGCCGAGGCTGTGCGCGGTACGCGCCAACTGGTACGCATCCTTGACCTGGCCGAGGATTTGCGGCTCGCCCAGCACCATCGAATCCAGTCCGGTGGCGACACGAAAAATATGCCGGACCGCAGCGTTTTCGTCGTGGCGGTAAAGGAACTCATCGAGCTTGCGCGTGCCTAAGCCGTGATGCGAGAGCAACCAGCGCTGCGGAATGGTCTCCGCCCCGCTGTCGACCGTGCAATATAACTCGGTGCGATTGCAGGTGGAGAGGATCAGCGCTTCGCTCACGCCGGGCTGACGTACCAGGTCGGACAATGCATCGGCGGTGTTTTCTGGCGCGAACGCCACCTGCTCGCGCAGATCCAGCGGCGCGGTGAGGTGGTTGAGTCCGAGGGCAATCAAAGCCATAAATGGTGAGGCCGCAGTGGCAGAAATCGGCTAAGCTAGCGGTCAAAAACGTCGATGGCGCAAGGGTAAAAGCGCACACGATGATGGCAGGAAGAAGTGTTCAAGCGCGCAATTTTGCGGGCGCGACCGAGCAAGATCAAGTAAGACGATTATTTGCTTAGCGCTGCGTAGATGTTTGTAAGCACAGAACAACCCAAGGATGTAGTTGCGAATGAACACCCGTGCACCTTTGAATGTGGATGTGACTGGCGAAGCAAAAAAGATTCTTTGGGCGGTTGCGCTTTTTTCAGTTGTAGCGCTGGTGATGTTGGCATTCGGCCTAACTAAACTGGCGGCAATTCCAGCGTGTATGGGCATGCTGGCTGCTTGGGAACGGCTGCATCGCCTCTATTTCTGGTTTCGGGCACGACAAAACTATCTGGCATGCGTCGGTATCGTTTTTCTCTATATCGTCGCCTTCGCCGCAGCTTGTTTCGTCATTTATCTCGGCACTCCGCTTCATGCGCGAGGTGGTTTTTAGGCGTGCTGTCAGCCTGTTTGCGTAGCGAATGTCATCGAGTCAGTAGTCAAGAGATTTTCCGAAGATGAAAAATTTGGTTTGGATTTCCAGCTCGCTATTTGCTGCATCGGCGCTGCGCCTGTTTGGTGCAGGCATTGTTGTGGCGACGATGCTCAGCGCCTGCGCCACGTTGCCCGCGACATCGACGCATACGTCGAATATCAATGAGCCGCTGACGCATCTGCAAGTGCCTGCGCAATCGCCCGACCAAGACGTTCTGCTCAAACTCATGAGCGCGGAATTTGCGCTGAGTCATGGTGATGTCGATAGCGCCGGCAGCGGTTATCTCGACGCAGCGCTGATCAGCAACGATCCCGCCGTGGCGGCGCAGGCGACGCAGGTGGCGTTGGCCGGCAAACATTGGGATCGCGCCAATCAGGCGTTGTCGCGTTGGCAGGTTTTGAGTCCGAACGACGCGGGAATTTTGCAGGCGCGCGCTACGCTCGATCTGGTCGCCGGCCACAGTGATGCGGCGTATGCGAGTTTGCTCGAGCTGGTGCGGCTGCATCCCGATGGACGGCCTCAACAAAGCAATGGCTGGCAGGCGGTAGGCCTGACGTTGCTGAGTGCTTCGGACAAAAAACTCGCGGGTGATTTGTTGCAACGTCTCGCCACGCCCGAGCAACTCGGCAAGCAGGGCGAGATCTGGGTCGCGATCAGTCAGCTCGCATTGAAACTCGATCGTAGTGCGCTGTCGACGCAACTTGCCGATCAGGCCGTCACGCGGTTCCATACTAGCGAGGCGTATGCGTGGGCGGCGCAGCTGGCGTTGCGTGCGGACGACCGGAAGCGCGCCAAAACTTTGTATGCCGAGTCGTTGCAACACGATGCGAAAAATCCGCGCCTGCGTATCGGCTACGCCAAGCTGCTCAGCGACATGGGCGAGAATGCCGAAGCCGCGCGCCTGCTGGCACGCGGTCCGCAGGATGATCTGATTTATTCCGCGCGCGCCGCGTATGCCGCACGGGCCAGCGATAAAAAATTGATCGAAGCCTTGTACAAGGAAATCGAAGCCTTGCCTGCGCCGCGTCCCAGCGAGCGACTGACCTTGCTCGGCCAGCTCGCCGAACTGCTCGAACTCAAGCCCGAGGCGCAGCGCTGGTATGGGCAGGTGGATGAGGACGACGATCATTATTTCGATGCGCAGACGCGCATCGCAATCCTGCTCGATCAACAGGGCAAAGGTGCCGATGCGCTGGAGCTTGTGCATACGATTCAGGCGCGCGCCGGCGATGATCGCAAGGCGCTCGGCGAGGCGTTCCAGCTCGAGGCAGAATTGCTGAATCATCAGGATCGTCGCCCGCAGGCAGTCGATGCGTACACGCGCGGACTCAAGGCGCTGCCGGACGATACGCGGCTGTTGTACGGCCGCGCGTTGCTGAGCGAGGAACTCAACCAAACTGCGAATGCGGAGAAGGATCTGCGTCGTGTGGTTGAACTCAAGCCCAACGATGCGGATGCGCTGAATGCGCTCGGCTACACGCTGGCGGATCGCACCGAGCACAAGGATGAAGCGCTCGGCCTGATCCAGAAAGCGCTGAGCTTGAAGCCGGATGATCCGGCGATCATCGATAGCCTGGGCTGGGTGCAATATCGACTTGGTAATCTGGTCGATGCGGTGAAAAGTTTGCGACGTGCGTTCGAGCGCCAGCCGGATGCGGAAATCGCCGCGCATTTCGGCGAGGTATTGTGGATCTCCGGCAACAAGGACGAGGCGCGCAAGGTGTGGGCCGAAGGCAGCAAACAGGATGGCAAGAACAAGTCGCTGCTCGAAACCCAGCACAGGCTCGGCGCATGAATTCTTGCGCAGGTTTGGCGCGAAATGTCGCATCGTGGCTGGTCGTTTTGACGGCGCTCACGCTGGCCGCCTGCGCGCCCGTGCGTTTGCGCGAGGACAGCAATCTGGCGCAAGCGCAATCAGCGCGTGAAGCAGCGCTGGGTGCGCAATCGAACTGGACCTTGAAAGCACGCATCGCGGTATCCAACGGCGATGACGGCGGCAGCGGCGAGCTCGAGTGGCAGCAGCACGGCGATCGCTACGATTTCACCGTGCACGCGCCGGTCACCGGCAAGACTTGGCATCTGCACGGTGATGCGCACGAAGCGATTCTCGAAGGTGTCGAGGCGATGCCGCTGGTCGGCACCGATCCGGCCGAATTATTGCGCGACAAGGTGGGCTGGATCGTGCCGCTGCACGAGCTCACGGCGTGGGTGCGTGCGCTGCGTGCGCCGCAAGGCAAGGCGCAGATCAGCTATAACGATCATTCATTGCCGGCGGTATTGCAGCAGTCCGGCTGGACGGTCGAATACAAGGAATATTTCGATACGCTGAATCCGCCATTGCCGCGCAAGGTGTTCGCCGCCAAGCCACCGTATCGCGTGCGCATGGTGATCGAGCGCTGGTCGTTCGATCCGTAAAACCTCGCATGTCATCCGCACTGATGAACGGTCAAGCCGGCTGGAGTAGCTGGCCGGCACCCGCCAAGCTCAATCTGTTCCTGCATATCGTTGGCCAGCGCGCTGATGGTTACCATCTGCTGCAGACGGCATTTCAGCTGCTCGACTGGGGCGACAGCATTCGCTTGCGCGTGCGTGCCGATGGCGAGATTTCGCGCGCGACCGAATTGCCTGGTGTATCGCTGCAAAGCGACCTCTGCCTGCGCGCGGCGAAGCTGTTGCAGGAACATGCCGCGACGCCGCTCGGTGCCGATATCGCGGTGGAGAAACGCATCCCGATGGGCGGCGGTCTGGGCGGCGGCAGCTCGGATGCGGCCAGCGTGCTGGTCGGGCTTAACCTCTTGTGGCAGACCGGTCTGGATATCGACACGCTCGCCGCACTCGGTTTGCGCCTTGGTGCCGATGTGCCGGTATTCGTGCGCGGCCATAGCGCGTGGGCTGAAGGCATCGGCGAAGAACTGACCGCGATTACCCTTCCCGAGCAGGTGTACGTCATCCTCGATCCGCAAGTATGTGTGCCGACTGCTGAACTTTTCCGCGCGCCGGAATTGACACGCAACACGCCACGCGGGACAATTCGTGGCTTGGTTTCCGGTGAGCTGGTCGCAAATTCGTTTGCGCCGGTGGTGCGTGCACGTTTCGCGGCCGTCGATGCGGCAATGCATTGGCTGGATCGATTCGGCGAGTCGCGATTGTCCGGCAGCGGTGGTTGTGTGTTTGCCGCCGTGTCGAATATCGAAGCGGCGAATGCGATCGCGCAGCAATGTCCGCCAGAGTTCGTGGTGCACGTGGCGCGCGGAATCAATGTTTCGCCGTTGTTGAAAATGGCACATGAGTTTTCTGTCGCTGGGTAAATTCGGGTTGATTCTATTGGCGCAACGCGCTGATTCCACCCATCATTTACGCAGCGTTGAGTCAGGTTTTGCAAGTTCGTTGCATCAGGTTTGTGTGGTCTGGAAACATCGGCGCAAGCGGTAGCCAGATTCATCGAGTTTCCGCTGGGACGTCGCCAAGTTGGTAAGGCACGGGGTTTTGATCCCCGCATTCGTAGGTTCGAGTCCTACCGTCCCAGCCATTCATTCAGTTCAGTCAGGTTATATCCGCAGGAGCACGACATCGTGCAGTGGACTTCATGCCGTCAGCAACACAGCGGTGTGGGGTGGTTGGGACGCAAGATTTTGCTCTTTGTAACCCCCATTGTTTAAGGGGCGAATTCCCGGCGTAGCAAGGAATTCGAGGTTGTGGAAGCACTATTTCCACAATCGAAGTTTCGGCGGCAGGGCATTTTTTCAGCAGTTCCCCATCAGGTGACGTGTGAACTCATCAGGCATTCTGGTTTTTACCGGCAACGCGAATCGGCCCTTGGCGCAAGCCGTGTGTCACGAGCTCGGGGCGCCGCTCGGCAAGGCGTTGGTCAGTCGTTTCAGCGATGGCGAAGTGCAGGTCGAGATCGAGGAAAACGTGCGCCGGCAAGAGGTGTTTGTGATCCAGCCGACGTGTGTGCCGACGGCGGATAATTTCATGGAGTTGCTGGTGTTGATCGATGCGCTGAAACGCGCGTCGGCGGCGTTGGTGACCGCGGTGATTCCGTATTTTGGTTATGCGCGCCAGGATCGGCGTCCGCGTTCGGCGCGTGTGCCGATCACGGCCAAGGTTGCGGCGAAGATGGTCAGCTCGGTCGGCACCGATCGGGTGTTGACGGTCGATCTGCATGCCGACCAGATTCAGGGTTTTTTCGATATTCCGCTCGATAACGTATATGCCTCGCCGGTGTTGCTGGCAGACATCTGGCGTTATCAGGGCACCAAGGATTTGATCGTGGTATCGCCGGATGTCGGCGGCGTGGTGCGCGCGCGAGCGATCGCGAAGCGCCTCGACGATGCCGAACTTGCGATCATCGACAAGCGCCGTCCGCGCGCCAATGAGTCGACCGTGATGAACATCATCGGCGACGTCGAAGGCAAGGTCTGCGTGCTGGTCGATGACATCGTCGATACCGCCGGTACCTTGTGTGCGGCAGCGGCGGCGTTGAAAAAGAACGGCGCGCGCAAGGTCGTGGCGTATTGCACGCATCCGGTGTTGTCGGGCTTGGCGATCCAGAATCTGCAGAATTCGCAGATGGATGAGCTGGTCGTGACCGATACCATTCCGCTCACAGAGGCGGCGCGCCAGTGCAGCAAGATTCGCCAGCTCAGCGTGGCCGAGTTGCTGGCTGAAACCATGCGCCGTATTGCGTTTGGCGAGTCGGTGAGTTCGTTGTACGTGGATTGATTTTGCAGCGGGCGAATGTTTCGTCCGTTGTCGGCTTGCCGGGTTGAGTCGGCAAGTATTCACCGCTCTTCTGGTCGCGGGAGAGCATCTGCCGTCGTTAGACGGTTTATCGTAAAGAGGCAAAACTAATGGCAACCAATCACAAAATTTCCGTAGAGCTGCGTACTGATGCAGGCAAAGGTGCGAGCCGCCGCCTGCGTCGTACCGGTAAAGTCCCCGCCGTGGTTTACGGTGGCGATCTCGAAGCCAAGGCAATCCAGCTCGATCACAATGCCATCTACCTGCTCTCGCACAAGGAGTGGTTCTACTCGGCGATTCTCGACCTGAGCCTGGATGGCGATGTGCAAGCCGTGCTTTTGCGCGATATGCAGCGCCATCCGTTCAAGCCGCAGATCCTGCACATGGATTTCCAGCGCGTTGATATCAACAAGCCGATTCGTGTGCGTGTTTCGCTGCACTTCCTGAATCAGGAAACCTCACCGGCCGGCAAGAAGTCTGGCGTTGTGATTTCGCATGCGCAGACCGAAGTCGAAGTATTGTGTTTGCCGAAGGATCTGCCGGAGTTCATCGCGGTCGATCTCGGCGCGCTCGAAGTCGGCCAGATCGTGCATCTGTCGGAATTGATCCTGCCGGAAGGCGTGGAGATTCCCGAGCTGCGTTTTGGCAAGGAACACGACCAGCCGGTCGTTACCGCTGCCGAAGCTCGTGGTGGTGGCGAGCCCGAGCCCGAGGCAGCAGCGGCTGCCGCACCGGCAGCCGGCAAGGCAGCGCCCAAAGCGGCGCCTGCTGGCAAAGCAGCGCCTGCAGCCAAGGCTGCTGCACCTGCCGCGCCGAAGAAGAAGTAAGTCCTGCTGGCCGTCCCCGCTACAAATCAGCGGGGCGGCTGGCGTTCGGACTTGGCAAATCACAGCATGGCTGGATTACGCCTCATCGTCGGTCTGGGCAATCCAGGCACGGAATATCTCAGAACCCGGCACAACGCCGGGTTCTGGTTTATTGACGCCTTGGCGCAGCGCCTCGGCGCGCGTTTCGGTAACGACAGCAAACTGCATGGCGAGACTGCAAAAGCCTCGCTCGATGGCGTGCCGCTGTGGCTGTTCAAGCCGACCACCTTCATGAATAAAAGTGGCATCGCGGTGGCATCCGCGTTGCGTTATTACAAGATTGAGCCGCAGGAAATGCTGGTCGCACACGACGATCTGGATTTGCCGCCAGGTACCGCTCGCATCAAGTTCGATGGCGGCCACGGTGGCCAGAACGGCTTGCGCGATATTTTTTCGCACCTCGGCGACGGCAAGTTTCATCGCCTGCGTCTGGGTATCGGCCATCCTGGGCATCGCGACAAGGTCAGCCCGTGGGTGCTGGGTCGTCCTGGCGCGGCGGATGAAAATGCGATCGTCGATGCGATTGCCGCGGCGCTGGATGTGCTGCCGCTGGCGGTCAACGGCGAGTTCGAGCGCGCCATGAAATTGTTGCACACCGTGGGCGCGGACAAAGCCGCGCCGCGCTAGTTTGAAGGTGCGCAGCGAGTTGCGTTTTCTGTACTTTTTTACTTTTCTGGAGTTACCTCATGGGCATCAAATGCGGCATCGTCGGACTGCCCAATGTCGGCAAGTCCACCCTGTTCAACGCGTTGACCAAAGCCGGCATCGCGGCGGCAAATTATCCGTTCTGCACGATCGATCCGAACGTCGGCATCGTGCCGGTGCCCGATCCGCGGCTTGAGGCGCTATCGCGTATCGCCAAGCCGCTGAAGATCATTCCCACGACGATGGAGTTCGTCGATATCGCAGGCCTCGTAGCGGGTGCATCGAAAGGCGAGGGCCTCGGCAACCAGTTCCTCGCGCACATTCGCGAGACCGACGCGATCGCCCATGTGGTGCGCTGTTTCGAGCATCCCGATATCGTGCATGTGGTGGGTCGTATCGATCCGATTTCGGACATCGAGATCATCGATACCGAACTCGCGCTGGCCGATCTCGAAGCCGTGGAAAAGGCGCTGAACAAGGCTGAGCGCTCGGCCAAGGCCGGTGACAAGGAAGCGATCGCACGCAAGCCTGTGCTCGAAAAAGTGCTGAAGCTGCTGAACGATGGCAAACCTGCGCGCATGGCCAAGCTCGATGCCGAAGAAAAAGCGTTGATCCGCGATCTGTTCCTGATCACGCTGAAGCCGGTGATGTATGTCGCCAACGTGCGCGAGGATGGTTTCAGCAACAATCCGTTTCTCGACAAGGTAGTCGCGCATGCGGCGCAGGAAGGCGCCGAAGTCGTGCCGGTATGCGCTGCCATCGAAGAAGAATTGTCGCAACTTGAGGACGCCGACAAAGGAGCGTTCCTCGCCGATATGGGCCTGACCGAGCCTGGCCTGAATCGCGTGATCCACGCGGGTTACCTCCTGCTCGGGCTGCAGACGTATTTCACTGCCGGCGAAAAAGAAGTGCGCGCGTGGCAGATCAAGGTCGGCGCGACCGCACCGCAGGCCGCTGGTGTGATCCACACCGATTTCGAGCGCGGTTTCATTCGCGCCGAAACCATCGCCTATGACGATTTCATCAAGTACGGCGGCGAATCCGGCGCGCGTGATGCCGGTCGTTTGCGTAAGGAAGGCAAGGAATACGTGGTCAAGGAAGGCGACGTGCTGCATTTCCTGTTCAACGTTTGAGTCACGTCGCGCCATCCATCATTTGAGGAGTCGTCATGCCGGGAACACAACGCGAAGTCAGTTTTTGCTTTCTCGCCCAGCCCACCGATGTCAATTTCGGCGGCAAGGTACACGGCGGCATGGTCATGAAATGGATCGATCAGGCCGGTTATGCGTGCGCAGTCGGCTGGAGCGGCGAATATTCGGCGACGGTGGCGGTTGGTGGCATCCAGTTCAAGCAGCCGATTCTGATCGGCGATTTGATCACGGTGCATTGCCAGCTGATCTACACTGGCACGACCAGCATGCACTTTGCCGTTGATGTTTTTGCGCGCCAGTTGCAAAGTGGATCGGAAGTGTTGGCGACGCATTGCGTGATCGTTTTCGTCGCGCTCGATGGCGCCGGCAAGCCGACGCCAGTGCCGCATTGGCAGCCGGCCTCGGAGGACGACAAGGCGCTGGCCGAATATGCGCAGAAACTCATGGCGCTGGATCGCGGTATCGAGCAGGAGGTTGCGCGCTATCGCACCGTGCTCAATAACGCATCAGGCGGCGCGTGATCCTTGCTGCGCCCCTGTGGCCTTCGCTATGCTTGTATTGCCCGCCACTGAGCGCCTGCGGACTCGCCGCGGCATCGGCGAGGCGTGGAGCCAGGCACGGCTCGGCAAGCGCAGATTTCTTGATTCCATCGACAGTTAATCCTTGACAAGATGCCCCGCGCTCAGCAGAATGCGCGGCTCCGTGTGGAGGGATACCCAAGCGGCCAACGGGGGCAGACTGTAAATCTGCTGGCTCATGCCTTCGGTGGTTCGAATCCACCTCCCTCCACCAATTTATTAGTGCGGAACGCTGCAAAAGTTTGAAACGTTTTTCGGAGCTGCAGAGGTGGGTGAGAATCACCGATGTGGTTCGACAAAATCGCCCGGAGCGATTTTGAACGTACTGCGTAGCGGTACGGCCCCGGAGGGGCGGAGGGCAGGATGCCCGGAGTCATCCACCTCCATCCACCATTTATTTGTGCGAAACGTTGTAACGCTAGAAAAGATTTTCGGAGCAGTGGAGGGCAGGACGCCCGGAGCAATCCACGTTCCGATGCCAGAATTAAGCTACGCCTTGCGGGAGTAGTTCAATGGTAGAACCTCAGCCTTCCAAGCTGATCATGCGGGTTCGATCCCCGTCTCCCGCTCCATTGAATGCAACACGCTAGGCGACAAGTTAACAATGCCCCCGTAGCTCAGTCGGTAGAGCACTTCCTTGGTAAGGAAGAGGTCGAAGGTTCGATTCCTTTCGTGGGCACCACTTGCTGCGGCAAGATTGTAAAAACAGATTTCGACCAAACGTCTTTTCAACTTCCAAGTTACCCCGGAGTTTTGCGAGCATGGCTAAGGGAAAATTCGAGCGTAAGAAGCCGCACGTCAACGTAGGCACGATTGGCCACGTCGATCACGGCAAAACCACGCTGACAGCAGCGCTGACGAAAGTCGGAGCAGAACGTTTTGGTGGCGAGTTCAAAGCGTACGATCAGATCGACGCAGCGCCGGAAGAGCGTGCGCGCGGCATCACGATTGCTACGGCCCACGTGGAATATGAATCCCCGAATCGCCACTACGCCCACGTCGATTGCCCCGGCCACGCCGATTATGTGAAAAACATGATCACCGGTGCCGCGCAGATGGACGGCGCGATCCTGGTGTGTTCCGCCGCCGATGGCCCGATGCCGCAGACCCGTGAGCACATCCTGCTCGCCCGTCAGGTTGGTGTGCCGTACGTTGTGGTGTACCTGAACAAGTGCGACATGGTCGACGACGCCGAACTGCTCGAACTCGTCGAAATGGAAGTTCGCGACTTGCTCAGCAAGTACGAATTCCCGGGCGATGACACCCCGATCATCCACGGCTCGGCGATGAAAGCGCTGGCCGGTGATCAGAGCGAAATCGGCGTGCCGTCGATCATCAAGCTCGTCGATGCGCTGGACAGCTACATCCCGGAACCGACCCGCGTACTCGACAAGCCGTTCCTGCTGCCCGTCGAAGACGTGTTCTCGATCTCTGGCCGCGGCACCGTCGTGACCGGTCGTATTGAACGCGGCATCGTCAAAGTCGGTGATGAAATCGAGATCGTCGGCATCAAGCCGACCGTCAAGACCACCTGCACCGGTGTTGAAATGTTCCGCAAATTGCTCGATCAGGGTATGGCCGGTGATAACGTCGGTGTCCTCCTGCGCGGCACCAAGCGCGACGACGTTGAGCGTGGACAAGTGTTGTGCAAGCCCGGCAGCATCACCCCGCACACCGACTTCGAGGCCGAGGTTTATGTGTTGAGCAAGGATGAAGGTGGCCGTCACACGCCGTTCTTCAAAGGCTACCGTCCGCAGTTCTACTTCCGCACCACCGATGTCACGGGTGCGTGCGAGTTGCCGGAAGGCGTGGAAATGGTCATGCCGGGCGACAACATCAAGATGGTGGTGAGCCTGATCCACCCGATCGCGATGGAAGAAGGTCTGCGCTTCGCGATTCGCGAAGGCGGCCGTACCGTCGGCGCCGGTGTGGTGGCCAAGGTCGTCAAGTAATAAGTTGAAATACACAAGCGGCGAGTAATCGCCGTTTGCTTCAAGATGTGCCAAATGGCGGCTCGGCAACGGGCCGCCATAGGCATTTTGGAAATGCCTATGTACGCCAGTAGCTCAATTGGCAGAGCAGCGGTCTCCAAAACCGCAGGTTGGGGGTTCAAGTCCCTCCTGGCGTGCCACTTCGGCGACTACTCGAATGAGAAGCGGGTCTGAAGTCGGGCATGTGATTGATGCAACAAATACGAATTGCGCAAGCACGTTGGTGTGATCGGGTTGCAAGACTTCCAGGAATATTGAAACGTCAAAATGAATACAAAAGCTACCCAGGCAACCGTTGCAACAAGCGCTGATTTTGCCAAGCTGAGCTTGGCGATAATCGTTCTGCTGGCCGGCGTGGTTGGCTACTACTGGTTCAACGATGGCAGTCCCGCATTGCGTGTGGTCGGTTTGTTGGCTGCCTTCGTGATTGCCGCGATCATCGCCAATTTCACGCCGCAAGGTCGCAATCTGCGCAGCTTTCTCGGCGAAGCACAGTTCGAGTTGCGCAAAGTGGTATGGCCGACGCGCGAAGTCACCATTCGCACCACCGGCATCATCATGCTGGTCGTGGTCGTATTGAGCTTGTTACTTGGCCTGATCGACCTCACCTTGAAATGGGTGATCTTCGACTTGCTGCTAAAGATCGGACACTGAGAACATCATGGCGAAACGTTGGTATGTCGTTCACGCCTATTCGGGCTTCGAGCATCAGGTAAAACGTTCCCTGCACGAGCGCATCGAGCGCGCCGGCATGGAAGCAAAATTCGGCGATGTGCTGGTGCCGACCGAAGACGTGACGGAAATGCGCGGTGGCCAGAAACGCCACAGTCAGCGCAAGTTTTTCCCTGGTTACGTGCTGATCCAGATCGAAACGAACGAAGAAAATCGTGCGTCCAAGATCGATGACGAATCCTGGCATCTAATCAAGGAAACGCCGAAGGTAATGGGTTTCATCGGTGGTACCGCTGATCGCCCGATGCCGATCAAGGATAGCGAGGCCGACCAAATTCTGCAGCGGGTGCAGGATGGCGTCGAGAAACCGAAACCGAAGGTGTTGTTCGAGCCCGGCGAGTTGGTGCGCGTGACCGAAGGTCCGTTCAATGACTTCAACGGCACGGTCGAAGAAGTGAATTACGAGAAGAGCCGCTTGCGTGTTGCGGTGCTGATTTTCGGGCGCTCGACGCCGGTCGAACTTGAGTTCGGTCAGGTCGAGAAAGCCTGAGCAGGGAAGTCGGAAAAAATAGCGAAACGTCTCGGCGAATCGCAACGTTATCCGGGTTCTTTTTTTAACCAACGGGGAGCCTGACAACAGGCGCTTGAACCCGAAAGGAAACTGAAATGGCAAAGAAGATTGTTGGTTACATCAAACTGCAGGTCAAGGCAGGTCAGGCCAATCCGAGTCCGCCGGTTGGTCCGGCGCTGGGTCAGCGGGGTCTGAACATCATGGAATTCTGCAAGGCGTTCAACGCCGCGACGCAGAAGCTGGAACCGGGTCTGCCGATTCCTACCATCATCACCGCGTATTCAGATCGCAGCTTTACTTTCATTACCAAAACGCCGCCGGCAACCATTCTGCTCAAGAAGGCAGCAGGCATCACTTCCGGCAGCAAGCGTCCGAACACCGAGAAAGTCGGCAAGGTCACGCGTGCGCAAGCCGAAGAAATCGCAAAAGCCAAGATGCCCGACCTTACGGCGGCGGATCTGGATGCTGCAGTGCGCACCATCGCTGGTAGCGCGCGCAGCATGGGCCTGGTAGTGGAGGGTTAAGTCATGGCAAAGATCACGAAACGATTCAAGGCAATCCAGAACAAGGTTCAGCCGGGCAAGTTCTACGCCATCGATGAAGCCTTGAAGATTGTGCAGGAAACTGCCAAGACCAAGTTCGTCGAATCGGTGGACGTCTCCGTGCGTCTGGGCATCGATGCGAAGAAGTCCGACCAGGGCGTGCGCGGTTCGACCGTGTTGCCGAACGGCACCGGCAAGACCGTCCGCGTTGCGGTGTTCGCACCGGCTGGTGAAAAGGCCGACGCGGCTATCGCTGCTGGCGCCGATGCGGTGGGTATGGATGATCTGGCCGAGAAGATGCAGGCCGGCGATCTGAACTACGGCGTAGTTATCGCCACGCCGGACGCGATGCGCGTAGTCGGCAAGCTCGGCCAGTTGCTCGGTCCGCGCGGCTTGATGCCGAACCCGAAGGTTGGCACGGTGACGGCAGATGTTGCCGGCGCAGTGAAAAATGCCAAGGGCGGTCAGGTGCGTTATCGCAATGACAAGGGTGGCATCATTCACTGCTCGATCGGCAAGGTGAACTTCGAAGCAACCGCTTTGAAGGAAAACCTGCAGGCGCTGCTGAGCGATTTGATCAAGTCCAAGCCGGCGTCGTCGAAGGGTGTTTTCGTGCAGAAGATTTCGATCTCCAGCACGATGGGCCTTGGCGTACCAGTAGATAATTCCACATTGAATTTGAAGTAAGGCCGAAAGGTTTTACTTGAGCAATATTTGAGGGCAACTGTCTGGTCTCAAGCCAGACAGAAGCCGTCAAAGACCGCAGGTGGTCACGTGTTGTGGCAAGGATTGCACTCGCAAGGCATGAGCCCAAAGCGAGCAGCACACGAGCTTAATCGGTAAGGAAACCAACCTGCGCAGATGGTGCCGCCCAACAGGATTTCTTGTACGGCCACCACAACAGGCATCACGCGATGCCGACAGTTTCTGCAGGATGCGGGGCTGTGTGTTTTTACCGAATCCGCCTTCGCCGGAATGCGAGGACGATTCAGTCGGAGAATGCAATGGCGCTCAATCTGGAGCAAAAGAAAGAGGTCGTTGCCGAACTGGCGAATGTGGCTGCCAAGGCGCATTCCCTGGTCGCCGCCGAGTACGCCGGTCTTACCGTTGCCCAGCTCACCGAGCTGCGCAAAAAGGCCCGTCAGGATGGTGTGTTTCTTAAAGTTGCCAAGAACACCCTCGTGGCGCGTGCAGTTGCCGGAACCGAATATGAGTGCGTGAAAGAAGCACTCACGGGTCCGTTGCTGTTTGCCTTTTCAAAGGAAGATCCGGGTGCTGCAGGCCGGTTGATCAAGGATTTTGCCAAGACAAACGACAAGCTGATTGCCAAGGTCGTCGCAATGGGCGGGAAGATGTATCCGGGTTCTCACGTCGAGAAACTCGCATCACTGCCAACCCGCGATCAGGCCCTGTCGATTTTTGCCGGTCTGCTTCTGCAGCCCGCAACCATGCTCGCTCGCGTTTTGGCCGAGCCCGCGTCGCAAGTGGCGCGTGTGCTCAGTCAGATTGGCGAGCAGAAAAAAGCAGCTTGAAGCCACACACCCAACGGCAATTTTTAGTTCGATAAAATTTCAGGAGTATCTCAATGTCTCTCAGTAACGATCAAATCCTCGAAGCCATCGCTGCCAAGCCTCTCATCGAGGTAATGGAGCTGGTCAAGGCGTTCGAAGAAAAGTTTGGCGTGTCCGCTGCAGCTCCGGCTGCCGCTGCTGCCGCTGGTCCGGCTGCTGCTGCCGCACCGGTTGAAGAAAAGACCGAATTCACCGTGGTGCTGAAAGCCACTGGCGAAAAGAAAGTTGAAGTGATCAAGGCTGTTCGTGCGATCACGGGCCTCGGCTTGAAAGAAGCCAAGGACCTGGTCGAGTCGGCTCCTGCCACGGTGAAAGAAGCCGCGAGCAAGGACGACAGCGCGAAGTTCAAGAAAGAGCTGGAAGCTGCAGGCGCGACCGTCGAAATCAAGTAAGCGACGCATTGCGTCGCTTGCTGCGCCAGAAGCAAGCCAGGCCGGGGGTGAAAACCCCTGGCCTTTCGCCGTTTCGGCGAAATAGTCATGAGTTGCCAGCGGCAAGCTGTGGTGATGGACATCGCATCCACTACTTTCCGGTTACAACTTTGCAATACCACTGCATTACCCCACCGCAGCGCCCGCTGCGGATAGCGTCAACCTAAAGGGCGGTACATCCCATGACCAGCACCAGCACCTATTCCTTCACTGAAAAGAAGCGTATCCGCAAGGATTTCGGCAAGCGCCCGACCGTGCTTGAAGTCCCACCGCTGCTCGCGATTCAGGTCGATTCGTATCGTGAATTCCTGCAGGAAAGCACCACGCCGGCCAAGCGCGAAGAGCGCGGCTTGCACGGTGCCCTGAAATCCGTGTTTCCGATCTCCAGCTACTCGGGCAACGCGGCTCTGGAATACGTCAGTTATCGCCTCGGCGAGCCGCCGTTCGATGAGCGCGAGTGCCGCAACCGTGGCATGAGCTACGGCGCGCCGTTGCGCGTTTTGGTGCGCCTGGTGATCTACGATCGCGAGAGCCCGTCGAACAACAAGGCCATCAAGTACGTCAAGGAACAGGAAGTCTACATGGGCGAATTGCCGCTCATGACCGACACCGGTACCTTCATCATCAACGGTACCGAGCGCGTGATCGTGTCGCAGCTGCACCGTTCGCCGGGCGTGTTTTTCGATCACGACCGCGGCAAGACGCACAGCTCGGGCAAGCTGCTGTATTCGGCGCGCATCATTCCTTACCGTGGCTCGTGGCTGGACTTCGAATTCGACCCGAAAGATGCGCTGTTCACGCGTATCGACCGTCGCCGCAAATTGCCGGTGACGATCCTGCTGCGCGCGCTGGGTTTCACCAACGAGCAGATGCTGGACATCTTCTTCGAGAAGAACACGTTCCATATCGACAAGAAAGGCGGCGCCAAGCTCGAATTGATCGCTGAGCGTCTGCGTGGCGAAACGCTGAACTTCGATTTGAAAATCGGTGATGAAGTTATCGTCGAAACCAGCAAGCGTATTACCGCGCGTCACGTCAAGGCGCTGCAAAACGCCAAGATCAAGGAACTCGACGTTCCCGATGACTATTTGTACGGCCGCATTCTTGCGCACGATATCGTCGACAAGAAAACCGGCGAGTTGCTGGCTGCGGCGAATACCGAAATCGATCAGACCCACCTCGATGCATTCCGCAAGGTCGGCATCGACAAGTTCGATACCCTTTACGTCAACGATCTCGATCGCGGCCCGTACATCTCGAACACGCTGCGCATTGATCCGAGCAAAACGCCGCTCGAAGCCTTGGTCGAGATTTATCGCATGATGCGTCCGGGCGAGCCGCCGACCAAGGAAGCCGCGCAGAATCTGTTCCAGAATCTGTTCTTCCAGTTCGAGCGCTACGATCTGTCCGGCGTCGGCCGCATGAAGTTCAACCGTCGTGTCGGCCGCAAGGAAGTCACCGGTTCGGGCGTGTTGAGCAAAGACGATATCCTCGAAGTGCTGAAGGTGCTGATCGAGATCCGCAACGGCAAGGGCGTGGTCGATGATATCGATCACCTCGGCAACCGTCGTGTGCGTTCGGTCGGCGAAATGGCCGAGAACGTATTCCGTATCGGACTGGTGCGCGTCGAGCGTGCCGTCAAGGAACGTCTGAGCCTGGCCGAGTCGGAAGGACTGACACCGCAGGAACTGATCAACGCCAAGCCGGTTGCGGCAGCGGTGAAAGAGTTCTTCGGTTCGAGCCAGCTGTCGCAGTTCATGGATCAGAACAATCCGCTGTCGGAAGTCACGCACAAGCGCCGTGTTTCCGCGCTCGGGCCGGGCGGCCTGACGCGTGAGCGCGCGGGCTTCGAAGTACGTGACGTTCACCCGACCCATTACGGCCGCGTCTGCACGATCGAAACACCGGAAGGCCCGAACATTGGCCTGATCAACTCGCTGGCGGTGTACGCACGTACCAACTCGTACGGCTTCCTCGAAACGCCATACCGCAAGATCGCGAATGGCAAGGTCACCGACAAGGTGGATTATTTGTCGGCGATCGAAGAGGGCGAATTCGTAATCGCGCAGGCCAACTCGCCTTTGCGTGACGACGGCAGTTTCATCGAAGATTTCGTCGCGTGTCGTTATCGCGGTGAATCCGAACTGCGTCCGTCGCCGGACATCCAGTACATGGACGTCTCGCCGATGCAGACCGTGTCGGTCGCGGCGGCACTCGTTCCGTTCCTTGAGCACGACGATGCGAATCGCGCCTTGATGGGCGCGAACATGCAACGTCAGGCCGTGCCGACCTTGCGTTCGCAAACACCAGTAGTGGGAACGGGTATCGAACGTCCGGTGGCGAAAGATTCCGGCGTGAATGCGATGGCGCGTCGCGGCGGTGTGATCGATCAGGTCGATGCCGGTCGTATCGTGGTGCGCGTGAATGAAAGCGAAGTTGGCGAGAACGATGCCGGCGTCGACATTTACACGCTGACCAAGTACACGCGCTCGAATCAGAACACCTGCATGAACCAGCGTCCGCTGGTGAATGTCGGCGACAAGATTGCCAAGGGCGACGTGCTCGCGGATGGCCCTTCCACCGATCTGGGCGAGCTTGCGCTCGGCCAGAACATGCTGGTCGCGTTCATGCCGTGGAACGGCTACAACTTCGAAGACTCGATTTTGATCTCCGAGCGTGTGGTGCAGGAAGATCGCTACACCACGATCCACATCGAAGAACTCACCTGCGTCGCGCGCGACACCAAGCTCGGGCCGGAAGAAATCACCGCGGATATTCCGAACGTCGGCGAGCAAGCGCTCGCACGTCTGGATGAGTCCGGCGTGGTCTACATCGGTGCTGAAGTGAAGGCGGGCGACATCCTCGTCGGCAAGGTCACCCCCAAGGGGGAAAGCCAGCTCACGCCGGAAGAAAAACTGCTGCGCGCTATCTTCGGCGAGAAAGCGTCCGACGTGAAAGACTCCGGTCTGCGCGTTCCGCCCGGTATGGACGGCACCGTGATCGACGTGCAGGTTTTCACGCGCGACGGTATCGAGAAAGACAAGCGCGCGCTGCAGATCGAGCAGATGGAAGTCAAGCGCATCAAGAAGGATTTCGACGATCAATTCCGCATTCTCGAAGGCGCGATCTATCAGCGTCTGCAAGGTCAGCTGATTGGCAAGATTGCCAATGGTGGCCCGCAGAACTTCAAGAAAGGTTCGCCGATTACCGCCGAATATCTGGAGTCGCTGAAGAAGGACGAGTGGTTCACGATTCGCATGAAGGATGAAGAATCCGCCGAGCAGATCGAGCGTGCCCAAGAGCAGGTTGCGACACATCGCGCCGAGTACGACAAGCGCTTCAAGGACAAACAGACCAAGATCACTGCCGGCGACGATCTCGCCCCCGGCGTGCTGAAAATGGTCAAGGTGTATCTCGCCGTGAAGCGTCGTATCCAGCCTGGCGACAAGATGGCCGGTCGCCACGGTAACAAGGGTGTGGTATCGATGATCGTGCCGGTCGAGGACATGCCGTTCGCGGCCGATGGCCGTCCAGTTGATATCGTGCTGAACCCGCTCGGCGTGCCTTCGCGTATGAACATCGGGCAGATTCTCGAAACGCATCTCGGCTGGGCCGCAAAGGGTCTCGGCGAGCGCATCAAGATCATGCTCGATGCCAACGAGAAGGTATCCGACATCCGTCGTTTCCTCGATCAGATCTACAACCACGACAAGGAAACGTTCGGTCAACGTGTCGATCTGAAATCGTTCACCGATGATGAGTTGTTGATCCTCGCACGCAATCTGCAGAACGGCGTGCCGATGGCAACACCGGTGTTCGACGGTGCCGCGGAAAGCGAGATCAAGGCGATGTTGCGTCTGGCGCAATTGCCGGAATCCGGCCAGACCACGCTGATCGATGGTCGTACCGGTGAGGCGTTTGATCGCAAAGTCACGGTCGGTTACATGTACATGCTCAAGCTCAACCATTTGGTCGATGACAAAATGCATGCACGTTCGACTGGTCCGTACTCGCTGGTCACGCAGCAACCGCTCGGTGGCAAGGCGCAGTTCGGTGGACAGCGCTTCGGCGAAATGGAAGTCTGGGCACTCGAAGCATACGGTGCGGCGTACACGCTGCAGGAAATGCTCACGGTCAAATCCGATGACGTTCCGGGCCGTAACCAGATGTACAAGAACATCGTCGATGGCGATCACGAGATGTCGGCAGGTATGCCGGAATCGTTCAACGTGCTGGTCAAGGAAATCCGTTCGTTGGCCATCAATATCGAGCTGGAGGAACACTGATCCGGTTCAACGCGGCTGGCCTGATGGCTAGCCGCGGTACGTGTTCCTTCACCATTTTCTCAAGCGTGCGGACGGAAACCCCGACATGCGCGCAAACGGGAGTAGCTCATGAAAGACTTGCTTAATTTGTTCAACCAGCAGCGTCAGTCGCTGGATTTCGATTCCATCAAGATTGCTCTGGCCTCGCCGGAGCTGATCCGTTCGTGGTCGTTCGGCGAAGTGAAAAAGCCGGAAACGATCAACTACCGCACCTTCAAGCCGGAGCGTGATGGCCTGTTCTGCGCCGCGATCTTCGGACCGGTGAAGGACTACGAGTGTCTGTGCGGCAAATACAAGCGCATGAAACATCGTGGTGTGGTCTGCGAGAAGTGCGGCACCGAAGTCACCCTAACCAAGGTGCGTCGCGAGCGCATGGGCCACATCGATCTGGCCAGCCCGACCGCGCATATCTGGTTCCTCAAGTCGCTGCCGTCGCGGATCGGCCTGATGCTGGACATGACCTTGCGCGACATCGAGCGCATTCTGTATTTCGAAGCCTATGTCGTGATCGACCCGGGCCTGACCCCGCTTGAGCGCGGCCAGTTGCTCAATGAAGAGCAGTACCTGCAGGCCGTGGAAGATCATGGTGACGAGTTCGACGCGCGCATGGGTGCCGAGGCGGTTTACGAACTGCTGAAGGGCATCGATCTCGCGGCCGACATCATTCGTCTGCGCGAGGAAATCGCCAGCACCAATTCCGAGACCAAGCTCAAGCGTTTGTCCAAGCGCATCAAGCTGGTCGAGGCGTTCCATGATTCCGGCAATCGCCCGGAATACATGGTGCTGACCGTGTTGCCAGTATTGCCACCGGATCTGCGTCCGCTGGTTCCGCTTGATGGTGGCCGTTTCGCAACCTCGGATCTGAACGATCTGTACCGTCGTGTGATCAATCGCAATAACCGTCTGCGTCGTCTGCTCGAACTCAATGCGCCCGACATCATCGTGCGCAACGAAAAGCGCATGCTGCAGGAATCGGTCGATGCGCTGATGGACAACGGTCGTCGCGGTCGTGCCATTACCGGCACAAACAAGCGCCCGCTGAAATCCCTGGCCGACATGATCAAGGGCAAGCAGGGTCGTTTCCGTCAGAACCTGCTCGGCAAGCGCGTCGATTACTCCGGTCGTTCTGTGATCGTGGTTGGCCCGACCCTCAAGCTGCACGAGTGTGGTCTGCCGAAGAAAATGGCGCTGGAGTTGTTCAAGCCGTTCATCTTCTCGAAACTGCAACGTCGTGGTCTTGCCACGACGATCAAAGCGGCGAAGAAACTCGTTGAGCGCGAAAGCGCGGAAGTCTGGGACATTCTCGAAGAAGTCATTCGCGAACATCCAGTGCTGCTGAACCGTGCGCCGACCTTGCATCGTCTCGGTATCCAGGCATTCGAACCCGTGTTGGTCGAAGGCAAGGCGATCCAGCTGCATCCGCTGGTTTGTACCTCGTTCAACGCCGACTTCGACGGCGATCAGATGGCCGTCCATGTACCGCTGTCGATCGAAGCGCAGCTCGAAGCGCGTGCGCTGATGATGTCGACCAACAACATCCTGTCGCCAGCCAACGGTGATCCGATCATCGTGCCAACGCAGGACGTGGTGCTCGGTCTGTATTACATGACACGCGAACTGATCAATGCGCGCGGCGAAGGCATGATTTTCGCCAACGTCGCCGAAGTGCATCGCGCGTATCAGAACCGCGTGGTCGATCTGCATGCGAAGGTCAAAGTGCGCATGCACGAAATTGAGATCGACGAGCAGAAGAATCGCACCGAGAAAACCTCGATCGTCGATACCACGATCGGTCGCGCCTTGCTCGCAGAAATCCTGCCGGTTGGCCTGCCGTTCGCGCTCGCGAATATCGTGCTGACGAAGAAGGCAATCTCAGGTTTGATCAACCAGTGCTACCGTCGCCTCGGTTTGAAAGATACCGTGGTGTTCGCGGATCAGCTGATGTACACCGGCTTCCATTACGCAACGCGTGCCGGCGTGTCGATCGGTATTGACGATCTGACTATCCCGAACGAAAAGCAGCCGATCCTGGAAGAAGCCGAAAAGGAAGTGCTCGAGATTCAGGAGCAGTTTGCTTCGGGTCTCGTCACCGCCGGCGAGCGCTACAACAAGGTCGTCGATATCTGGTCGCGTACCAACGAGCGCGTCGCAAAAGCGATGATGGATGCGATCGGCACCGAAAAGGTGACGAATGCCAAGGGCGAGATCGTCGATCAGAAATCGATGAACTCGGTCTACATCATGGCCGATTCCGGCGCGCGTGGTTCTGCGGCGCAGATTCGTCAGCTCGCCGGTATGCGCGGCCTGATGGCAAAACCGGATGGCTCGATCATCGAAACTCCGATCAAGGCCAACTTCCGCGAAGGCCTGGACGTTTTGCAGTACTTCATCTCGACCCACGGTGCTCGTAAAGGCCTGGCCGATACCGCGCTGAAGACCGCGAACTCGGGTTACCTGACACGTCGTCTCGTCGACGTGGCGCAGGACGTTGTGATCACGTCGGACGATTGCGGTACCACGCAAAGCCTGACCATGACGCCGATCGTTGAAGGCGGCGATGTGGTCGAGCCGTTGCGCGATCGTGTGCTGGGCCGCATTGTGGCCGAAGACGCATATGCGCCCGGCAACGACGAAGATCCGATCGTCACGCGCAATACCTTGCTCGATGAAAAATGGGTCGAAAAACTCGAAACCGCTGGTGTGCAGATCATCCAGGTGCGTTCGCCGATTACTTGTGAAGCGACCTTCGGTATCTGCGCATTCTGCTACGGCCGCGATCTGGCCCGTGGACATCTGGTCAACCGTGGCGAAGCGGTGGGCGTGATTGCCGCACAGTCGATCGGCGAGCCTGGCACGCAGCTGACCATGCGTACGTTCCACATCGGTGGTGCGGCATCGCGAGCAGCGGCTATCGATAATGTTCAGGTCAAGACCACCGGCAATATCAAGTTCAATAACCTGAAGACCGTGCAGCATGCAGCGGGGCATTTGGTTGCCGTGTCGCGTTCTGGCGAAATTTCGGTAATGGACGTGAATGGTCGCGAGCGCGAACGCTACAAGGTGCCTTACGGTGCCGTATTGAATACCAAGGATGGCGCACCGCTCAAGGCGGGTCAGATCGTTGCGAACTGGGATCCGCATACCCATCCGATCGTTTCGGAAGTGGCAGGTCGCATTCGCTTCAGTGACTTCATCGACGGCATCACCGTGCAGGAGCAGATCGACGATCTGACCGGCTTGCAGAGTGCAGTCGTGACCGATCCGAAGCGTCGTGGTGTTGCGGCGAAAGATTTGCGTCCGTTGGTGCGCATCGAAGACAAGAAAGGCAAGGATCTGCGTTTGCCGGGCACGGATATTCCGGCACAGTACTTCCTGCCTGCCGGCGCGATTATCTCGCTGCAGGATGGCGCTGAAGTGGGCGTGGGTGACGTGGTCGCGCGTATTCCGCAGGAGAAGTCGCAGACCCGCGATATCACCGGCGGTCTGCCGCGCGTGGCCGATCTGTTCGAGGCGCGCAAGCCGAAAGAGCCGGCGATTCTTGCCGAGCGTTCCGGCATCATCAGCTTCGGCAAGGACACGAAGGGCAAGCAGCGCTTGATCATCCGCGATGTGGATGGCGAGGAGCACGAGGAGCTGATTCCGAAATGGCGTCAGGTCATCGTGTTTGAGGGTGAACATGTGGAGAAGGGCGAAACCGTTGTCGACGGCGAGCCGAATCCGCACGATATTCTGCGATTGCTCGGTGTCGAGCCGCTGGCCGCGTACCTGACCAAGGAAATTCAGGACGTCTATCGCCTGCAGGGTGTGAAGATCAACGACAAGCACATCGAGGCAATTGTTCGCCAGATGCTGCGCAAGGTCGAGATCACCGTGCCCGGCGACACGCGTTATCTGCGTGGCGAGCAAGCAGAACGTATTCGTGTCAACGAGGAAAATGCACGTGCGATTTCCCGTGATGAACGTGTTGCCGAGTTCGAGCCGGTGTTGCTGGGTATTACCAAGGCATCGCTGGCAACGGAATCGTTTATTTCGGCGGCGTCTTTCCAGGAAACCACGCGTGTGCTTACCGAAGCTTCGGTGCGCGGAACACGAGATACCTTGCGCGGCCTGAAAGAAAACGTTATAGTTGGTCGCTTGATTCCGGCAGGTACCGGACTCGCTTACCATTCTAAGCGTCGCCGTCGCGGTGAGCTTACGGATTCGGAGATGGAAACACTCCGTGGTAATGCAGCAGTCGTGGTTCCCGCAGTAGCGGAATAAAGTCAGGCAAAGCGCTAACGCGTTTGCCATACACCTCGAAAAGAGGCGCAGGATGCGCCTCGTGTTCGATGAAAGGATTCTTGGCCTGAAATCGTTAACTTTTTAAGTTGACGATTTCTATTGGCGCCTGCTATACTTTTTCGTCTCGGCAGACCGGATTATACCGGCCTGTCTTTTGTTTCTTAAGGTCCCGAGAATGTCTACAGTAAATCAGTTGGTACGCAAGCCGCGTCGCCCGAAGACGTACAAGAGCGCGTCGCCCGCGCTGGAAAATTGCCCGCAGCGTCGTGGCGTTTGTACTCGCGTTTATACGACTACCCCGAAGAAACCGAACTCAGCTCTGCGTAAAGTCGCGAAAGTGCGCTTGACTAACGGGTTTGAGGTCATTAGTTACATCGGTGGCGAAGGTCACAACTTGCAAGAGCATTCCGTGGTTCTGATTCGCGGTGGTCGCGTCAAGGATCTTCCTGGTGTGCGCTACCACACGGTACGCGGAAGTCTGGATGCGTCTGGTGTGACCAAGCGTCGCCAGAGTCGCTCGAAGTACGGCGCCAAGCGCCCGAAATCGTCCTAAGTAATTAGTACAAGGTTCGGATCATGTCGAGAAAAGGTTCCCATCCCGCACGCGTAATGCTGCCGGATCCCAAGCACGGAAGTCAGTTGATTGCTCGCTTCATCAATATGGTGATGTTGAGCGGCAAGAAGTCGATTGCTGAAGGTATCGTTTATGGCGCGCTTGCGCACATTGGCGAAAAGCATGCGACGCCGGTCGATCTGATCGAAAAAGCATTGGGTAATGTTGCTCCGGCGGTCGAAGTGAAGTCGCGTCGCGTTGGTGGTGCTACTTACCAGGTGCCGGTCGAAGTTCGTTCCAGTCGTCGTATGGCATTGGCAATGCGCTGGGTGATTGATGCGGCGCGCAAGCGTGGCGAAAACTCGATGCCGCGCAAGCTGGCTGCCGAGTTGCTTGAAGCTGCTGAAAACCGCGGTGGCGCTGTCAAGAAGCGTGAAGAAACGCATCGTATGGCTGAAGCCAACAAGGCGTTCTCGCATTATCGCTGGTAATTCGATTTTCAGAATCGATTTTAGAATTAGAAATACAAGATTTGTAACATCAATTCTCTGGATTTGGAGATAACTCGATTCTGCATTTTTGGCTCGAGTGGCTTGTAGAAGTTGTGGTTTTAATATCCCGATATCTGCAATCCGATGTTGCTGCGATTAAGTAGAGAGAACCTTGTGGCACGTACTACCCCCATCGATCAGTATCGTAATTTCGGCATCATGGCTCATATTGATGCGGGTAAAACGACGACGACTGAGCGCATTCTTTTTTACACTGGCCGATCCCACAAGATCGGTGAAGTGCATGAAGGTGCGGCTACGATGGACTGGATGGAGCAGGAGCAGGAGCGTGGCATTACCATCACGTCCGCTGCAACAACTTGCTTCTGGCAGGGTATGGACGGTTCGTTCGCGCTGCATCGTTTTAATATCATCGATACGCCGGGACACGTTGATTTCACTATCGAGGTAGAGCGTTCTTTGCGCGTGCTGGATGGTGCGGTGTTTGTGCTCTGTGCGGTCGGCGGTGTGCAGCCGCAGTCGGAAACGGTGTGGCGGCAAGCGAACAAGTACGGTGTGCCGCGTGTCGCGTTCGTCAACAAGATGGATCGCGCCGGCGCAGATTTCAACAAAGTTATCGCTCAACTCAGGTCGCGTCTTGGTGCCAATCCGGTGCCAATGCAGATGCCGATCGGTGCGGAAGACAAGTTTGAGGGCGTGATTGATCTGCTCAAGATGAAGGCAATCCACTGGGACATGGAGTCCCAGGGCATGAAGTTCGATTACATCGAGATCCCTGCAGATTTGCTGGCAGCGGCCAAGGCGGCGCGCGAGCATCTGGTGGAGTCGGCGGCGGAGAACTCCGATGTGCTCATGGACAAATATTTGGGCGGTGAAGATCTGTCCGAAGAAGAGGTGATCGAAGGCATTCGTATCGGCACGCTGAGCACCAAGATCATTCCGGTGTTTTGCGGTTCGGCCTTCAAGAACAAGGGTGTACAAGCGATGTTGGATGGCGTAATTCGCTATCTTCCAGCGCCGTCCGACCGGCCGCCCGTGAAGGGCTTGGACGAAGACGATAAAGAGATATTGCGATCTGCTGGTGACGATCAACCGTTTTCGGCACTTGCATTCAAGATCGCTACTGATCCGTATGTCGGTTCGTTGACATTCTTCCGGGTTTATTCCGGGGTGCTGAATTCCGGAGATACGGTATTCAGTCCGATCAAAGGCAAGAAAGAGCGTGTCGGTCGTTTGCTGCAGATGCATGCAAACAATCGCGATGAAATAAAAGAAGTGCGTGCAGGTGATATTGCGGCGGCAGTCGGTCTGAAAGACGTAACAACCGGCGATACCCTGTGTGCACTGGATAAAGTAATAACGCTCGAAAAAATGATCTTTCCCGAGCCGGTCATCGCGATGGCGATTGAGCCTCGGACCAAGGTAGATCAGGAAAAAATGGGTATCGCCTTGTCGCGTCTCGCGCAGGAAGATCCATCGTTTCGAGTGCGTTCGGATGAAGAGTCGGGTCAGACCATCATCGCAGGAATGGGCGAGTTGCATCTGGAAATCATCGTTGATCGCATGAAGCGCGAATTCAGCGTTGAGGCAAATGTTGGCAAGCCGCAGGTTGCGTATCGCGAGACGATTCGCAAGGCGGTCAAGCAAGAAGGCAAGTTTGTGCGTCAGTCTGGTGGTCGCGGCCAATATGGTCATGTGGTCATCGAGATGGAGCCGCGCGAACGTGGTGCAGGGTATTTGTTCGAGAACGCCGTAATCGGCGGTGTCATTCCAAAGGAATACATCCCGGCGGTAGATAAAGGTATTCAAGAGCAGCTGGGAAATGGCATACTTGCCGGCTTCCCGGTGGTTGACGTCAAGATCCGTCTGATCGACGGTTCGTATCACGATGTCGACTCCAATGAAATGGCGTTCAAGATTGCCGGTTCGATGGCATTCAAGGATGGTTTCGCGAAAGCGAGTCCGGTACTGCTTGAGCCGATAATGAAAGTCGAAGTCGTAACGCCTGAAGATTACATGGGCGATGTGATGGGTGATCTGAGTCGTCGTCGTGGTGTGTTGCAAGGTCAGGAGGATTCTCCGTCCGGCAAGACCATTGATGCTCAGGTGCCACTGGGTGAAATGTTTGGTTACGCGACATCCTTGCGCTCAATGAGCCAGGGTCGAGCGACCTTCACGATGGAATTTGATCATTACGCCGAAGCGCCGACCAATGTCGCCGAAGCGGTAATGAAAAAATCCTGAGATTGATTAATTCAAGAATTATTGAGGTTTGAGTCATGGCTAAGGGAAAATTCGAGCGTAAGAAGCCGCACGTCAACGTAGGCACAATTGGCCACGTCGATCACGGCAAGACCACGCTGACAGCAGCGCTGACGAAAGTCGGAGCAGAACGTTTTGGTGGCGAGTTCAAAGCGTACGATCAGATCGACGCAGCGCCGGAAGAGCGTGCGCGCGGCATCACGATTGCTACGGCCCACGTGGAATATGAATCCCCGAATCGCCACTACGCCCACGTCGATTGCCCCGGCCACGCCGATTATGTGAAAAACATGATCACCGGTGCCGCGCAGATGGACGGCGCGATCCTGGTGTGTTCCGCCGCCGATGGCCCGATGCCGCAGACCCGTGAGCACATCCTGCTCGCCCGTCAGGTTGGTGTGCCGTACGTTGTGGTGTACCTGAACAAGTGCGACATGGTCGACGACGCCGAACTGCTCGAACTCGTCGAAATGGAAGTTCGCGACTTGCTCAGCAAGTACGAATTCCCGGGCGATGACACCCCGATCATCCACGGCTCGGCGATGAAAGCGCTGGCCGGTGATCAGAGCGAAATCGGCGTGCCGTCGATCATCAAGCTCGTCGATGCGCTGGACAGCTACATCCCGGAACCGACCCGCGTACTCGACAAGCCGTTCCTGCTGCCCGTCGAAGACGTGTTCTCGATCTCTGGCCGCGGCACCGTCGTGACCGGTCGTATTGAACGCGGCATCGTCAAAGTCGGTGATGAAATCGAGATCGTCGGCATCAAGCCGACCGTCAAGACCACCTGCACCGGTGTTGAAATGTTCCGCAAGCTGCTCGATCAGGGTATGGCCGGTGACAACGTCGGTGTCCTCCTGCGCGGCACCAAGCGCGACGACGTCGAGCGTGGCCAAGTGTTGTGCAAGCCCGGCAGCATCACCCCGCACACCGACTTCGAAGCCGAGGTTTACGTGTTGAGCAAGGATGAAGGTGGCCGTCACACGCCGTTCTTCAAAGGCTACCGTCCGCAGTTCTACTTCCGCACCACCGATGTCACGGGTGCGTGCGAGTTGCCGGAAGGCGTGGAAATGGTCATGCCGGGCGACAACATCAAAATGGTGGTGAGCTTGATCCACCCGATCGCGATGGAAGAAGGTCTGCGCTTCGCGATTCGCGAAGGCGGCCGTACCGTCGGCGCTGGTGTGGTGGCCAAGGTCGTCAAGTAAGTAATTAATGCATCCCGGAGGCGGGACAAGATCCCGCCTCTTTGCTCTTTGTGATTGAAGGACACGGCTCATGGCTGACCAGAAGATTCGAATTCGACTCAAGGCGTACGATCATCGTTTGATCGATCGCTCCGCGAGTGAAATTGTGGAAACGGCCAAGCGCACTGGTGCGCAGGTTCGTGGCCCGATTCCGCTGCCGACCAAGATGGAGCGTTTCACCATCCTGACGTCGCCGCACGTAGACAAGGATGCGCGTGATCAGTACGAAACCCGCACTCACAAACGTGTGCTGGATATCGTCGATCCGAACGACAAGACCGTTGACGCCCTGATGAAGCTCGATCTGGCGGCCGGCGTCGACGTTCAGATCAAATTGTACTAAGCAGCAGATATAACAAAAGTATATTAGGACACGACGATGAGTATCGGGTTAGTAGGCCGCAAATGCGGCATGACACGAATCTTCACTGAAGCTGGTGAATCGATTCCCGTAACGCTGATTGAAGCGACGCCGAATCGTATTACCCAAGTGAAGACCGTGGAAATCGACGGTTATACAGCGGTGCAGGTTGCCGTTGGCAAGAAGCGCGCTGCGCTGATCAGCAAGCCGATCGCCGGGCACCACGCCAAGGCCAAGGTTGAAGCGGGTCGCGGCCTGTGGGAGTTCCGTGTTGAAGCTGGTGAGATCGGCAAGTTCAATGTCGGTGGTGAGTTGAAGGCTGATGAAGTTTTCACGATTGGTCAGAAGGTCGACGTTGCCGGTGTCACCAAGGGCAAGGGCTTCCAGGGCACGATCAAGCGCTGGAACTTCACCATGGGCGATGCCACCCACGGTAACTCGTTGTCGCATCGTGCGCCGGGCTCAATTGGTCAGCGTCAAACTCCAGGTCGTGTGTTTCCGGGCAAGAAGATGGCCGGGCACATGGGTGCAGAAAATCAAACGGTCCAGAATCTGGTCGTGGTCAAGATCGACGCCGAGCGTCACCTGATCGCGATTCGTGGTGCGGTTCCGGGTGCGACGAATGGTGATGTCATCATCCGTCCAGCGTCGAAAGGTTAAAGGAGCCGCATCATGGAATTGCAAGTAGTCGGTGCGAAAGAACCTCTGTCGGTTTCCGACACGGTGTTTGATCGCGAATTCAGCGGAAGTCTGGTGCATCAGGTTGTCGTCGCGTACCGCAATGCGGGCCGCTCCGGTACCAAGGCACAGAAGACTCGTTCGGAAGTTCGCGGTACTACCAAGAAATTCAAGAAGCAGAAAGGCGGCGGTGCACGTCACGGCGATTACCGCGCTCCGATCTTTGTCGGCGGTGGTGTGACCTTTGCAGCGAAGCCACGCAGCTTTGCGCAGAAGGTCAACAAGAAGATGTTCCGCGGTGCAGTGCAGGCCATCTTGTCCGAGCTGAATCGTCAGGGTCGTCTGAAAGTGGTGACGGGTTTTGATATCACCGAAGCCAAGACCCAGCATCTGCTCGGCAAGCTCAAGGATCTCGATCTGGGCAAGAAAGTGTTGTTGGTCACCGAAGACGTGAATCAGAACATTTATCTGGCTGCACGCAATCTGCCGTATATCGCGGTGTGTGATGTGTCCGCGCTGGATCCGGTCAGCCTGGTTGATGCCGATCACGTCGTCGTGACCGTCGAGTCGATCAAGAAAATCGAGGAGTGGCTGGCATGAGCACCGAACATTTGTTGAATATCCTGCGCGCCCCGCATATCTCTGAAAAGAGTGCGCGTCTGCAGGAAAGTAGCTCCTACGTTTTTGAAGTTGCGTCCACTGCGACCAAGGCCGACGTCAAGGCCGCCGTTGAAGAGCTTTTCAGTGTCAAGGTGAAAGCTGTCAACGTGGTCAACGTCAAAGGCAAGACCAAGCCGTTTCGTAATCGTACCGGTCGCCGTAGCGACTGGCGCAAAGCCTATGTGAGTCTGCTCGATGGCCAAACCATCGACGTGACCGCAAAGGCATAAGGTGGGATAACCCATGGCATTGATGACAGTAAAACCAACGTCTCCTGGCCGCCGCTCGATGGTTCGAGTGGTAACGCCGGGGCTGCACAAAGGCAAGCCGCATGCGGCTCTTGTCGAGTCGCAGAGCAAGACTGGCGGCCGTAACCATTACGGACGCATCACCACCCGTCATAAAGGTGGTGGTCACAAACAGCATTACCGCATCATCGATTTCAAGCGCGACAAAGAAGGCATTGCCTGCAAGGTCGAGCGGATCGAATACGATCCCAACCGCACCGCGCACATTGCGCTGCTGTTGTATGTCGATGGCGAGCGTCGTTACATCATCGCGCCGAAGGGCGTGGCAATTGGTGATCAGCTCATGGCTGGTCGCGATGCGCCGATCAAACCGGGCAACACCTTGCCGCTGCGCAATGTGCCGATCGGTTCGACCGTGCATTGCATCGAGATGAAGCCAGGCAAGGGTGCGCAGATTGCGCGCAGTGCCGGCGCCTCTGCTCAGTTGATTGCTCGTGAACAAGGTTATGCCACGCTGCGTCTGCGTTCTGGCGAAACCCGCAAGGTGCCGGCCGAGTGCCACGCTACCTTGGGTGAAGTCGGTAACTCGGAACACAGCCTGCGCAAGATCGGCAAGGCCGGCGCCAAGCGCTGGTTGGGTATTCGTCCGACCGTTCGCGGTGTGGTGATGAACCCGGTCGACCATCCGCATGGTGGTGGTGAAGGCAAGACCTCGGGCGGTCGTCATCCGGTCAGTCCGTGGGGCCAGCCGACCAAGGGCTTCAAGACTCGTAACAACAAGCGCACGGAGCAGTTCATCGTGCGCCGTAGCAAGAAGTAATCAGGAATAGACCATGGCGCGTTCTCTGAAAAAAGGCCCGTTTGTCGACCTGCACCTTCTCAAGAAGGTCGAGGCGGCGGCAGCCACCAATAACAAGCGTCCGATCAAGACCTGGTCGCGACGTTCCATGATCCTGCCGGAAATGGTAGGCCTCACGCTCGCTGTGCATAACGGTCGTCAGCATGTTCCTGTGCTGGTTAACGAGAACATGGTCGGCCACAAACTCGGTGAGTTCGCCGTGACCCGTACGTTCAAGGGTCACTCCGGCGACAAGAAATCCGGTAAGTAAGGGGATGACCATGGAAGCGAAAGCGATTTTACGTAGTGCTCGCATCTCGGCGCAAAAAGTGCGTCTGGTTTGTGATCAGGTTCGTGGCATGCCCGTTGGACATGCAACCAACCTGCTGACCTTCAGCAACAAGAAGGCAGCGCACCTCATCAAGAAACTGCTGTTGTCGGCGATCGCGAATGCCGAAAACAACCAGGGCGCTGATGTGGATGAATTGAAGGTGTCGAAGATCTTTGTTGATGAAGGTCCGACCATGAAGCGCATGCATGCTCGCGCCAAAGGCCGCGGTGCACGCATCTTGAAGCGTAGCAGCCACATCACTGTGGTCGTAGGTAGCTAAGGAAACGAACGATGGGTCATAAAGTTCATCCAACCGGAATTCGCCTTGGCATCTCCAAGGATTGGAATTCCAAATGGTTCGCCAACAAGGCCGACTACGCCAAGTATCTTGCCGCCGATCTGCGCGTGCGCGAGTTGCTGCGCAAGAAGTTGGCCCAGGCGGGTATTTCGAAGATTTTGATCGAGCGTCCGGCCAAGACTGCGCGTATCACCATTCACACGGCGCGTCCGGGTGTGGTGATCGGCAAGAAAGGCGAGGACATCGAGAAACTGCGCAAGGAAGTCTCGGCGGTGATGGGCGTTCCCGCTCACATCAACGTGGCTGAAGTGCGCAAGCCCGAGCTTGATGCACAGCTGGTTGCCGAGTCGATCGCGCAGCAGCTGGAGCGCCGCATCATGTTCCGGCGCGCGATGAAGCGTGCCGTGACAAATGCGATGCGCATCGGCGCACTCGGTATCAAGGTCAATGTGGGTGGGCGTTTGAACGGTGCGGAAATCGCACGTTCCGAATGGTACCGTGAAGGTCGCGTTCCGCTGCATACGTTGCGTGCGGATATCGACTACGGCACCGCCGAAGCGAAAACCACGTACGGCATCATCGGCATCAAGGTGTGGATCTACAAGGGCGAGATTTTCGACCTGCACGCCGCCAGTGTCGCCGAAGCGAAATCCGATCAGCGTGATACGCACCAGCGCGAGCCGCGTGAACCACGCGAACATCGTCAAGGCGCGAAGTAGGAGTTTGAGTCATGTTGCAACCTAATCGCACCAAATATCGCAAGATGCACAAAGGCCGCAACCATGGCCTGAGTTATGTTGCCAACAAGGTGAGCTTCGGCGAGTACGGCCTCAAGGCCATCACGCACGGGCATATCACCGCACGCCAGATCGAAGCAGCACGCCGTTGCGTGACACGTTTCGTCAAGCGCGGCGGCAAGCTCTGGATTCGCGTTTTCCCGGACAAGCCGATCAGCCGCAAGCCGATCGAAGTACGTATGGGTAACGGTAAGGGTAATGTGGAATTTTGGGTGGCAGTGATCCAGCCGGGTCGCATGCTGTATGAAATTGAAGGCGTTGACGAAAGCAGCGCGCGCGAGGCATTCCGCCTGGCCGCCGCCAAGCTTTCGGTGCAGACGCAGTTTGTTAGCCGAACGGTGCTGTGATGGAATTCAAAGAACTTAGCAAGAAATCTGCTGCGGATCTCAACACGCATCTTCTCGACCTGCGCAAAGAGCAGTTCAATCTGCGCATGCAGCGCGGTGCCGGGCAACAGACCCAGACGCATCAGTTCAAGCGCGTCCGGCGCGAGATTGCACAGATCAAGACGCTGCTCGTATCCGCGACAGCAGTTGACAAGAAATAAGGCGATTCGTGATGAGTGATAATCAGAAAGCACTGCACACGGTCGAAGGCCGCGTAGTCAGCAACAAGATGCAGAAGACCGTGACGGTGCTGCTCGAACGCCAGGTGCAGCACAAGCTGTACGGCAAGATCATCCGTCGCTCGACCAAGGTGCACGCCCATGATGAAAAGGGCGAGTGCCATGAAGGTGACGTCGTGCGTATCGCTGAGTGTGCACCGGTGTCGAAAACAAAAAACTGGCGCGTGGTTGAAATACTCACGCGCGCCGCGCAGTAACCGCTGGCTCGATATTTAGGAGTTTGCCATGATTCAAATGCAGACCACATTGGCCGCAGCGGATAATAGCGGTGCGCGAGAACTGATGTGCATCAAGGTGCTCGGCGGTTCCAAGCGTCGTTACGCCCACATTGGCGACATCATCAAGGTGTCGATCAAAGAAGCCATTCCGCGCGGTAAGGTAAAGAAAGGCGAAGTGTACGACGCTGTTGTCGTGCGCACTCGCAAGGGCGTTCGTCGTCCGGACGGATCGTTGATCCGCTTCGATGGCAACGCTGCCGTATTGCTGAACAACAAACTCGAGCCGATCGGCACACGTATTTTTGGACCGGTGACGCGCGAACTGCGTACCGAGAAGTTCATGAAGATCGTCTCGCTCGCGCCAGAAGTGTTGTAATCGTTCATATCCAGGGTTAAGCCATGAACCGTATTCGCAAAGGTGATCAGGTTGTCGTGATTACCGGAAAAAACAAAGGCCAGAAAGGTGAAGTGCTGCGCGTGGACGGTGATCGTCTCGTAGTGCAGAACATCAACCTGATTAAGCGCCACACGAAGCCGAATCCCCAGGCCAATCAGCCGGGCGGTATCGTCGAGCGTGAGGCTTCCATCCACATCTCCAACGTCATGCTATTCAACTCCGCAGCCAATAAAGGCGAACGCGTGGGTTTCAAGAAGCTCGACGACGGCCGCAAGGTGCGCGTTTTCCGTGCATCGGGCGAAGTAGTTGACGCGTAAGGAATATAGTCATGGTACGTCTGGAAAAATTCTACAAAGATGAAGTTGTGCCGAAGCTGATGGAGCGCTTTGGTTACGCCAATATCATGCAAGTGCCGCGCATCACCAAGGTCACGCTGAACATGGGCGTGGGCGAGGCGGTCGGCAACAAGAAGGTGCTCGATTTTGCACTCGCCGATATGGCCAAGATCGCCGGTCAGAAGCCGGTTTCGACGCTGGCGCGCAAGTCGATCGCAACCTTCAAGATTCGTGATGGCTGGCCGATCGGTTGCAAGGTTACCTTGCGTCGTAACCGCATGTACGAGTTCATTGATCGTCTCGTGAACATCGCCTTGCCGCGCGTCCGCGACTTCCGCGGTGTGAATGGTCGTGCGTTTGACGGCCGTGGCAACTACAATATGGGGATCAAGGAACAGATCATCTTTCCTGAGATCGATTTCGATCAGATCGACGCATTGCGCGGCATGGATATTTCCATCGCCACGACCGCAGCGACCGATGAGGAAGCCAAGGCATTGCTGGAAGCCTTCAGTTTCCCTTTCCGCAATTAATCACGCACCAATTCGCAACAGGATAAACCGGCTATGGCCAAGACAAGCATGGTGATGCGCGAAAAGAAGCGCACCAAACTGGTGGCAAAATTCGCCAGCAAACGCGCAGAACTGAAAGCAATCGTGATGAGCCCCAAGTCGTCCTACGAGGACAAGATGGCGGCGCAGACGAAGATCCAGAAACTTCCGCGTGACTCCAGTCCCGTTCGCCAGCGCAATCGCTGCGAGCTGACCGGCCGTTCGCGCGGCGTATACAGCAAGTTCGGTCTTGGCCGTCACAAGCTGCGCGAAGCCACGATGCGTGGTGACGTGCCCGGCTTGCGCAAAGCCAGCTGGTAAGGAAGGAATAGACTTATGAGCATGACAGATCCGATCGCCGATATGTTTACGCGCATTCGCAACGCCCAGGCTACGGCCAAAGTGGCAGTGCGCATGCCGTCGTCCAAGACCAAGGTAGCGATTGCCAAGGTACTCAAGGATGAAGGTTATATCCGCGATGCCCAGGTCACCAAGGCCGAAGGCAACAAGGCAGAGCTTGAAATTGCGCTCAAGTATTTTGATGGCAAGCCGGCCATTGACCATTTGCAACGCGTCAGCCGTTCCGGCCTGCGCCAGTATCGCGGCAAGGATGAATTGCCGAAGGTATTGGGCGGTCTGGGTATTTCGATCGTGACGACCTCGTCCGGGATCATGACGGACGCGCAAGCGCGTTTGAAGGGTCTCGGCGGCGAAATCATCGGCACCGTCGCCTAAGTTCGGAGAATATCCATGTCACGCGTAGCAAAGAAAGCGGTTGCACTCCCCAAAGGGGTTGAGTGCGCCGTCAAAGATAATTCGATCACCGTCAAAGGCCCGAAAGGCACGCTGAAACTGGCGATGCTTCCCGGTACCGGTGTGGTGGTCGAAAATGGCGAAGTCACATTTTCGACCAATGACGAAAACGGCAGCACCAAGATGGCCGGTACCACACGCGCCCTCGTATACAACATGGTGCATGGTGTCAGCCAAGGTTATGAGCGCAAGCTTGAGCTGGTCGGCGTCGGTTATCGTGCGACCATGGCCGGCAAGGATTTGAATCTGACCTTGGGTTTTTCCCACCCGGTTGTATTCAAGGCGCCGGAAGGAATCACTTTAGCGACTCCGACACAGACGGAAGTCATCATCCAGGGTTCTGACAAGCAGAGTGTTGGCCAGGTTGCTGCAAAGATCCGCGCTTTCCGCCCACCGGAGCCCTACAAGGGCAAGGGTGTGCGTTATGCCGGCGAGAAGATCACCCTGAAAGAAGCCAAGAAGGCGTAACGCGGTTTCTTCCGCAGGAGTTTGGTCATATTCGTGGCCAAACTTTTCAAATGCCGATCCGCTTCACGGAGACTGTTATGGAAAAGAACATCGCAAGACTGCGCCGCGCCAAGACCACGCGTGCGCACATTCGCAAGCTCAACGTCGCGCGCCTTACCGTGCATCGCACCGGTCAGCATTTGTACGCGCAGGTTATTTCTGCTTCGGGCGATACCGTGATTGCAGCGGCTTCGACTCTGCAGAAAGCTGTAACCGATGGCTTGAAAGGCACCAAGAACAAGGCCGCAGCGGCGGCTGTCGGCAAGGCGATTGCAGAGAAGGCTCGCGCAGCCGGCATCGAAGTCGTCGCGTTCGACCGTTCGGGCTTTCGTTATCACGGTCGCATTCAAGCGTTGGCAGATGCCGCGCGTGAAGGCGGTCTGAAGTTCTAAAATTTGTTCTAGGCAATACCCAGCTCTTCGGAGCTACACAACTCTAAGCGGCCAAGCCGTAAGCAACGTTGCCCATTGTGGCAAGCAAAGGAACGAAACATGTCAACGAACGAACGTGAAAGCGCCGATGGGCTGCTTGAGAAATTGATCGCCGTTAATCGTGTTGCCAAGACCGTCAAAGGCGGACGTCAGATGACGTTCACCGCATTGACCGTTGTCGGCGATGGCGATGGCAAGGTCGGTTTCGGTTACGGCAAGGCGAAAGAAGTCCCGGTTGCAATCCAGAAAGCGATGGAGCGTGCACGTCGCAATATGGCGCCGGTGCAATTGAATCAGGGCACCTTGTGGTACGCAGTCAAGGCCAACCACGGAGCGGCGCGTGTTTACATGCAGCCAGCGTCCGAAGGTACTGGCGTAATTGCCGGTGGTGCGATGCGTGCTGTACTGGAAGTGGTTGGGGTAAAGAACGTGTTGGCGAAAGCTGTCGGCTCGCGTAACCCGATCAATCTGGTTCGCGCAACCATCAAGGGCCTGAAGGCGATGAATTCGCCGCAGAGCATCGCCGCCAAGCGTGGCAAAACCGTGCAAGAGGTGATGGGTCATGGCTAAGACCAAGAAATCCGAACATAAGACCGTGCGCGTGCGTCTGGTAAAGAGCACCAATAGCTGCCAGGAGCGTCATCGTTTGAGCGTCAAGGCATTGGGTTTGCGCAAGCTGAACTCGGTGTCGGAACTCAAAGACAGTCCCTCCGTGCGCGGTTTGATCAACCAGGTTAGTTACCTGGTGCGTGTGGAAGAAAGCGCTTAAGCGCTGCTCGCAACGAATTCTGGAGTAATACATCATGCGTCTCAATACGCTCAAACCCGCTGTCGGTGCACGCAAAGATCGCGTACGTGTCGGTCGCGGTATCGGTTCCGGCCTTGGCAAAACTGCCGGTCGTGGCCACAAGGGTCAGTTCGCTCGCTCAGGTAAGGGCAAGGTCAAGCCGGGTTTTGAAGGCGGCCAGATGCCGTTGCAGCGTCGTTTGCCGAAGGTCGGCTTCCGCTCCAAGACCAAGCACGACGTGTGCGAAGTCTTGTTGTATCGGCTTGAAGCTCTCGATATTACCGTCATCGATTTTGCGACGCTGAAAGCGGCTGGCCTGATCGATAACCGTGCCGAAAGCGCCAAGATCGTCAAGAAGGGCGAGATTACTCGCGCGCTTACGGTAAGCGGCGTGGCAATCACGGCTGGCGCGAAGGCGGCGATTATTGCCGCCGGCGGCAGCGTGGAGTAAGGCGTGGCTACAGGGCAAGCAAATACGCTCGCCGGACTCGGTAAACTTACCGAGCTGAAGCAGCGCATCCTGTTCGTGATCGGTGCGTTGATCGTGTTTCGACTGGGTTCGTTCATCCCCGTGCCGGGAGTGAATTCCGAGGCGATGGCGAGTTTCATGCAGTCGGGCGGCGGTATCGTCGACATGTTCAACATGTTCTCGGGCGGTGCGCTGGCACGTTTTTCGATCTTTGCACTGTCCATCGTTCCTTATATTTCCGCGTCCATCATCGTGCAAATGCTTGGTTCGGTACTGCCGAGCTTTCAGGCCTTGCGCAAGGAAGGCGAGTCTGGGCGTCGCAAGCTCACGCAATACACTCGCTACGGCACGGTTTTTTTGTGTCTGTTCCAATCGTTTGGTGTAGCGACGGCCTTGCAGCATCAAGGTGCTGCTGGTGGTATTCCTGTGGTATTCAATCCCGGCATGGGATTTGTATTCACTGCAGTGATTGCTTTGACTGGCGGCACGATGTTCCTGATGTGGCTGGGTGAGCAAATTACCGAGCGTGGTATCGGCAACGGCATTTCGCTGCTGATCTTCGCGGGTATTGTCGCGGGCTTGCCGGCCGCGGTCGTGCACACGTTGACCATGGTACAAAATGGTGAATTGAATGCGTTCCAGGTTCTGCTGGTCGCGGCTCTAGTATTGTTGGTTACCGCGTTTGTGGTGTTTGTCGAACTTGGGCAGCGGCGAATTACGGTTAATTATGCAAGACGCCAAGGTGGCGGGCGTGCGTACATGAATCAGAGTTCGCATTTGCCGCTCAAGTTGAACATGGCAGGGGTTATTCCGGCAATCTTTGCATCCAGCCTGCTGCTGTTCCCGGCGACGGCTGCGAGCTGGTTTAGTAATGGCACCGACATACGCTGGCTGCAAACGTTGACGGCGTCGATGTCTCCGGGCCAGCCGCTGCACATGTTGTTGTACGCGACCTTGATTACGGTCTTCGCGTTTTTCTATACGGCGCTCGTATTCAACTCGAATGAGACTGCCGAGAATCTGAAGAAGTCTGGTGCGCTGATTCCGGGTATTCGTCCGGGTAAGTCCACTGCCGAGTACATCGATGCCGTGTTGACTCGCTTGACCTGCGCTGGTGCGATTTACCTGGTCATCGTTTGCTTGGTGCCGGAAGTCATGCGCTCGGCGTGGAATGTACCTTTCTACTTTGGCGGTACATCGCTATTGATCGTGGTTGTAGTGGTGATGGATTTCACCGCGCAGGTGCAGGCCCATCTAGTGTCGCACCAATACGAAGGCTTGCTGAAAAAGGCAAATCTCAAGGGATATGGTCGCAGTGGCTCGGTTCGCTGAGCTACAGCACCGCAAATTTGTATTCGAATCGGGTGTTCGCAACAAAGTCGTAATCTAGGCTTTCAGTTTCGGACAATCCAAGGTATAATTGGAAGTTCACTGCGCTTTAGGGCGTTATCGGAGATATCTACATGGCGCGCATTGCAGGTGTCAACCTGCCGGTTCAGAAACATGTCTGGGTCGGTCTGCAAAGCATTTTCGGCATTGGCCGCACGCGATCCAAGAAGGTTTGCGTTTCTGCTGGTGTCAATCCGGCGACTAAAATCAAGTCGCTGACTGAGTCTGAAGTCGATAAGTTGCGCCAGGAAGTGGCGAAGTTCACTGTTGAAGGTGATCTGCGTCGCGAAGTTGGCATGAGCATCAAGCGCCTGCTGGATCTGGGCTGCTATCGTGGTCTGCGTCATCGCCGCGGCTTGCCGATGCGTGGCCAGCGTACCCGCACCAACGCTCGCACCCGCAAGGGTCCGCGTCGCGCCATCAAGAAATAAGGCAAATACCCGACTATGAATAAGCCGGTTGCTGCAAAGACCAAAAAGAAAGTCAAACGTATCGTGACCGACGGTATCTGCCATGTGCAGGCATCGTTCAACAATACAGTGGTGACTATTACTGATCGTCAGGGCAATGCCTTGTCATGGGCTACTGCGGGTGGCGCGGGTTTCCGCGGTTCACGCAAGAGCACGCCTTTCGCAGCGCAAGTCGCAGCGGAAAAAGCAGGCAAGGCAGCTCAGGAATACGGCCTGAAATCGCTGGAAGTACGCATCAAGGGCCCTGGTCCTGGTCGTGAATCCGCGGTGCGCTCGCTGAATGCGATCGGTTACAAGATCACCAATATCCTGGACGTGACGCCAATTCCGCATAACGGATGTCGTCCGCCCAAGCGTCGCCGCGTGTAAGGAGAAGCGACCATGGCACGTTATATCGGTCCCACCTGTAAGCTCGCCCGTCGTGAAGGCGCCGATCTGAGCCTCAAGAGCCCAGCTCGCGCACTCGATTCGAAGTGCAAGCTCGAAACCAAGCCCGGCCAGCACGGCGCGAACAAGCGCGCCCGTCTGTCGGACTACGCAGTTCAGCTGCGTGAGAAACAGAAAGTCAAGCGCATCTACGGTTTGCTTGAACGTCAGTTCCGCAACTATTACGCCAAGGCTTCAAATCTCAAGGGTAATACCGGCGAGAATTTGCTTCGCTTGCTTGAGTGTCGCCTCGACAACGTTGTCTACCGCATGGGGTTTGCAGTTACCCGCGCGCAGGCACGTCAGTTGGTCGCGCACAAATCGATTGAAGTCAATGGCAAGAAGGTCAATCTGCCTTCTTACCAGATCAAACCAGGTGATCTGGTCGCGGTCGTGGAGAAGTCGCGCAGTCAGTTGCGCATCCAGGAAGCGCTGACCTTGTCGCAGGAAATGGATCTGATTCCAGCATGGGTCGAGACGGACGCGAAGAAATTCAGCGGCACGTTCAAGGCGCATCCGGAACGCAGCGATCTTCCGAGCGACATCAACGAAAACCTGATCATCGAATTGTATTCCAAGTAAGCCAAAGCCCGGCTGGTCCGGGCTTGCTGCAACGTAATGCAAGGATGTGTTATCCGCCAGAGTTCCCTCTGGCCGAAGCATCCACCCAGTTTCTAGTTTTTTATCCGGAGCGTGGTTCATGGCAGCGTCGCCAACAACCGTACTGCGCGCGCGTGACATTCACGTCGAGCGTATCGGCGCAAATCGCGCCAAAGTTATCGTGGAGCCGCTTGAGCGTGGCTTCGGTCACACCTTGGGCAACGCCCTGAGGCGTGTTCTGCTGTCGTCCATTCCTGGCGCGGCTATCATCGAAGTCGAAATCGATGGCGTGTTGCACGAGTACACGACACTCGAAGGTCTGCAGGAAGATGTCATTGAAGTCTTGCTCAACCTGAAAGACGTCGCGATTCGCATGCACGGTCAGGATGAGGCAAATCTCACCCTGAGCCGTAAAGGCAAGGGCGTCGTCACCGCTGGCGACATCAAGGTCGATCACAATGTCGAGATCATCAATCCTGACCACGTCATCTGCCATTTGACCAAAGACATCACGCTGAGCATGCGCCTGCGCATCACGCGTGGCGTCGGCTACCAGCCGGCTACCAGCCGTCGTCGTCCGGATGAAGAAGCGCATCCTATCGGTCGTCTGCAGCTCGATGCCTCGTTCTGCCCGGTTCGCCGTGTTGCTTACGAAGTGGAAAGCGCGCGTGTCGAACAGCGTACCGATCTCGACAAGCTGGTTCTCGACGTTGAAACCAACGGCACGATCGATGCCGAAGCAGCAGTACGTAAAGCCGCTGAAATTCTGCAGGATCAGCTATCCGTGTTTGGTGACTTCACGCGTCGCGAAAGCGAAGGTGCAGCAACTGACAAGGCGGGCGTGGATCCGGTGTTGTTGCGTCCGATCGATGATCTCGAGTTGACAGTGCGTTCGGCCAACTGCCTCAAGGCCGAGAGCATCTATTACATCGGTGATCTGGTTCAGCGCACGGAAGTCGAATTGTTGAAGACGCCCAACCTGGGCAAGAAGTCGCTTACCGAAATCAAGGACGTGTTGCATACACGTGGCTTGTCCCTCGGTATGAAGCTGGAGAACTGGCCGCCGGCCAATCTGCAGCACGGCTTGCAGATGCTGTAACACGAAACAAGAACAGGACACACGACCATGCGCCACCAGAAATCCGGACGCAAACTCAATCGCACCAGCAGTCATCGCGAAGCCATGTTCAAGAACATGGCCGCCTCGCTGTTCAAGCATGAGCTGATCCGCACCACCCTGCCCAAGGCGAAAGAACTGCGCCGTATCGCCGAACCGTTGATCACGCTGGCCAAGACCGATGGCGTTGCCAATCGTCGTCTCGCGTTTGCGCGTCTGCGCGACAAGGTTGCCGTTGGCAAGCTGTTTGTAGAAATCGGCCCACGTTACCGCGAGCGTCCCGGTGGTTATCTGCGTATCCTCAAGTGCGGTTTCCGCGTTGGCGATGCCGCACCGATGGCCTACGTCGAACTCGTGGATCGCCCGCAGGTTGCAGCTGAAGGCGCCGAAGCCGCCGAATAAGCGGATTCAAGCGTGACAAGACTGCGGCCCTGGTCGGGAAACTGACCGGGGCCGTTGCTTTATGGGAATTCTGAATTTCGAGATTTGGGCATTTCGCTCACACTCTGGCGTAGTTACGATTCTGTTGGTCGCATGAGCGAGAACGGCAATGCATAATTGCGGTCTGTCGTGAGTCCCGTTTAATCAGTGAGATAAGCCCATGTTCAACCCGTTCCTCTGGTCGTTTCGCACCCAGTTCATTGCGGGTTTTCTCGTTTGCGCGGCTTTGCTCGCCTACGCTTTGTATTCGCAGTATCAGTTGAACGTCGATCCGTGTCCGTTATGCATTTTTCAGCGCATCGCGTTCATAGCCATGGGTGTTTTTTTCCTGATCGGTGCGCTGCATGGCCCCACCGGCGCGGGTCGCCGAGTCTATGCATCGCTTGTGCTGTTGGCGGGGCTCGCTGGTATTGCCATTGCTACGCGCCATTTGTGGCTGCAGCATTTGCCCAAGGATCAAGTGCCGGATTGTGGCCCGGGACTGAGTTACATGCTCGACGCGTTTCCGATCGGCAAGACGCTCAAGATGGTGTTTACCGGATCAGGCGAATGCGCGGAAATCAACTGGACGCTATTGGGCCTGTCAATGCCGGGCTGGACGTTAATCAGTTACGTTATGCTGAGCCTTGGCGCATTGTGGGCGGGGTTCCGCCGACAGTGGCGTTATTGATCGTAAAACACGCCTACTTGCGTAGCGTGCGTACTGTGGCATTATACGGTTCATAACGCAGTGCAGCATGAACTGAGCGCAATGAGAACCAGCATGAAGTCCGTCGAACGCAATATCACTCCCGTCCGCGAAGCCATCAATTGGACGCCCGCTTCGTGGCAGGGCAAACCGGCGATCCAGCAGCCCGCGTATGACGATCAGGCAGAGCTTGGCCGTGCCCTAGCGCAACTCAGCGAGCTGCCGCCGCTGGTCACGTCATGGGAGGTGCTCGCGCTCAAACGCAAGCTTGCCGATGCGGCCGAGGGGCGCTGTTTCATGCTGCAAGGTGGCGACTGTGCCGAGAGTTTTGCCGACTGCAATTCCGCACTGATTTCCAATCGCCTGAAAGTATTGTTGCAGATGAGTCTGGTGCTGGTGCACGGACTCAAGTTGCCGGTCGTCAGGGTCGGGCGTTTCGCAGGTCAATACGCCAAACCGCGTTCGACCGATATGGAAACGCGCGACGGTGTCACGCTGCCGAGTTATCGCGGCGATATCGTCAATAGCGCAGAGTTCACGGCCGCGGCACGTCGCGCTGATCCGCAGCGCCTGATCGAAGGCCACGCCAAATCGGCGATGACGATGAATTTTGTGCGTGCGTTGATCGACGGCGGATTCGCCGATCTGCACCACCCGGAGTATTGGGATCTGGAGTGGGTCGCCCACTCGCCGCTCGCGGTTGAATATCGGCGCATGGTTGAATCAATCGGTGATTCGCTTCGCTTCATGGAAACGCTCGCCGGCGAGCCGATCGGCAGTTATGGTCGCGTTGATTTCTACACCTCGCACGAAGCATTGGTGCTGCATTACGAACAGGCACAAACGCGCCAGGTGCCGCGTCAGTGGGGCTGGTTCAACCTGTCGACGCACTTTCCGTGGATAGGTATGCGCACCGCCGACATGGATGGCGCGCATCTGGAATATTGCCGTGGAATTCGCAATCCGATCGGCGTCAAAGTGGGGCCATCGGTCAAGCCCGATCAATTGCTGCGTGTGATCGATGCACTGAATCCGGACAACGAGCCTGGTCGCCTCACGCTGATTCATCGCATGGGCGCCAGCAAGATTCAGGAACATCTGCCGGTCTTGCTGGAGACGGTGAAAAATGCCGGCCGCAAGGTTTTGTGGATCAGCGATCCGATGCATGGCAATGGCGAATCGCTGGCCAACGGCATCAAGACCCGACGCTTCGAAAACATCCGTGCCGAACTCGATCACGCCTTCGATATTCACGCTGCTGCCGGCACGCGCCTCGGCGGTGTGCATTTGGAATTGACCGGCGAGAACGTCACCGAATGTTTGGGCGGCGCGCGCGATCTGACCGAAACCGATCTCGAACGCGCGTACAAATCCAGCGTCGATCCACGGTTGAACTACGAACAGTCGCTGGAAATCGCGATGTTGATCGTGCGCAAACGCGGTAGCGGACTGCCGGCGCCACGCGAGTAAAAGCTGCAGGCGATCAAATCAGAAAATCATGATAACAAGGGAAAAAATGAAAGCAGTATTCAAGGCAATCGCATTGGCCGGCATCGCAAGCTTCGCCGTTTTCGGCCAAGCCGTTGCCGCTACGACGCCACATAAAACACCTGCCGCTCACTCCACTGCACAGAAGGCAACTCCACACGCCACGGTTGCAAAAAAGCACACCGCGACCACCCACACCGCGACCACCCACACCGCGACCCACGCTGCCAGCACGACACACCACACCGTGGCATCGACTCATCGTGGCACAACAGCAGCGCACGCCAAGACAACCCACGCGACGCAGCACACGGTTGCCTCGGCCAAACGCACGCATGCTCGGGCTACGCCAGCGCACAAAACCGTAAAAGCCAAGAGCTAACGCTGCAACCCGCGCAAGTAGCATCAAGTTCTGCTGCGCCGAGCTGCATACAGCCAGATCCAAAGTCGTGACGAAACAGCACTCACCGCGCCTGTAGTGAGTGTTGGACCTGCCGTCCAAATTGTCATCGACGCAGCGGCGCCCCATATAGTCCGGCACACCTCATCCCGCGCTATAGCGGCGTAAACTCGCCGCTTGCCGATGGTTTTCCATGCGAGGATTTGCGATGTCGAAATATCATTTTCGCCAACTATTTCGATCAAGCTGGCTAGTTGTGCTGCTCATATTGGCGACGGCGCTCGCCCACGCACAGCCTGCACCACCTAGTGCGCTCGAGGGATTGCAGTGGCGCCTGGTCGGCCCGTTTCGCGCAGGTTGGAGCACGATGGCGGTCGGCATTCCTGATCAGCCGGATACTTTTTTGTTCGCTGCAGCCGACGGCGGTGTCTGGAAAACCACGGATGCAGGCCAGACCTGGCAGCCGATTTTCGACGAGCAACCGGACGCCTCGATCGGTGCGCTCGCCATAGCACCGTCGAATGCGCAAATAATCTATGTCGGCACCGGTCAACCTGAGCCGCGCTACGACATCGCTGCCGGCAACGGCATGTACAAATCTGGCGATGGCGGTAAAACCTGGCAGCATATCGGTCTCGAAGCGACGCGGCATATTGGCGCGATAATGATCGATCCGAAAAATCCCGACGTCGTAATCGTTGCCGCGCTCGGGCATATCTTCGGCTCGAATCCCGAACGTGGAATTTTTCGCAGCAGCGACGGCGGCAAAACTTGGCAGCACACACTCGCGATCGATGCCGATACTGGCGTAGTCGATCTGGCCGCCGATCCGGCCGACGCAAAAGCCATTTACGCCTCAGCCTGGCAAGCGCGCAATTATCCATGGCTCAGTTATTTCACGCCAATCAGCGGCAGCCATAGCGGCATCTACAAATCCGGCGATGGCGGTTTGAGCTGGACACGACTCGGTGGCAACGGTTGGCCGGATGGCAAGCTCGGTCGCATCGGCCTCGCGGTTACGCACACGGCCAGCGGTGTGCGCATTTATGCATCGGTGGATGGCGGCGCAAAAGGTGGCTTGTATCGTTCCGACGACGGCGGTGCGAACTGGCAATATATCAATCCGACCAAGGCGTTCGCGAGCTGGTATTCGTCGCGCTTGACGGTCGCGCCGAACGACCCCGATACCGTGTACACGGTCGGCCAGTCGATTCGGCGTTCCGCCGATGCCGGCAAGACTTTCGAGATCATCAAAGGCGCGCCGGGTGGCGATGATTACCACTACGTCTGGATCAATCCGCAGCATCCCGAGCGCATCGTCACGGCCAGCGATCAGGGTACGGTAGTCAGTATCAACGGCGGTAAAAGTTGGAGCAGCTGGTACAACCAGCCGACCGGGCAGTTCTACCATCTTGCTGCCGACAACCGTTTTCCATACTGGATTTATTCCGGCCAGCAGGATAGCGGCACGGTCGCGATCTCGAGTCGCAGCGATTATGGCGCGCTGAGTTTTCGCGATTGGCATCCGGTTGGTGCCGATGAGCGCGATTACGATCTGCCCGATCCGCTCGATCCGAACATAGTCTATGGCAGCGGTTTGGGTGGCCATTTGACGCGCTGGGATGCGCGCACCGGCGTCAGCCAGAACATCACGCCGTGGCCGGTATCGAGTTATGGCAAACGCGCTACCGACGTCAAATATCGCTACACATGGATCACACCGATCGCGCTGTCGGCGAAACCGCCGTACGCCTTGTATCAAGGCGCGCAGGTGCTGTTTCGCAGCCTCGATCAAGGCCGTCATTGGCAAACCATCAGTCCGGATTTGTCGGCGAAATCCAGCAGCGACAAAAAGTGCGCGCAAGGCGATCTGAATTTGCCGGATGCACGTCGCTGCGGTTTCGGCTTGATCTACACGATCGCGCCATCGCCGCGCGACAACGATGAAATCTGGATCGGCACCGACGATGGCCGAATCCAACTCACCCGCGATGGTGGCAAACAATGGTCCGCGATTACGCCACCGCACTTGCCGAGCTGGGCGCAGGTCAGCAGCATCGATGCCTCGGCGCTGCAAGCCGGCACGGCTTACGCAGCAGCGGACGATCATCGAGAGGACAGTTTTATTCCGCATGTTTATCGCACGCATGACTATGGCAAAACCTGGGACGAAGTCACGCACGGATTGCTGTCGAATCGGTTTGTCAGCGTCGTGCGCGCCGATCCCGTGCGTGCGGGGTTGTTGTATGCCGGCACCGAGAATGGCGTATTTGTTTCGTTCGACGATGGCGACAACTGGCAGCCGCTGCAACACGGTTTGCCGCACACCTGGGTGCGCGATTTGTTGGTGCATGGCAACGATCTGATTGCCGCGACGCAAGGGCGCGCCATCTGGACGCTTGATGATGTCAGCGCCTTGCGTCAGCTTGATCCAGCCGCGACGCAGACGCGTTTGTTTCATCCCGCGCCGGCGTATCGGTTGCGTGCGAATCAGAACGCCGATACGCCGTTGCCGCCGGAGACTCCGCTCGGCAGTAATCCGCCCGAAGGCGCTGTGATCGATTATTCGCTCGCCGCGAATGCACATGCACCGATCGTGCTGGAGGTTCGCGATAGCGCCGGGAAAATTCTGCGTTATTTCGCCAGCGATAAACCGGAAAGCACGCCGGCAGTCGCGCGTTATTTCGATGCGCAATGGATCGCGCCGCCGGCACAACTTGCGACCGCCGCTGGGTTGCATCGGTTTGTCTGGGATCTGCGCTACGCGCGGCCGCAAGCCATCCAATATGGCTACAGCATCGCTGCGACGTGGGGAAAAAGTGCACCGATCACGCCGCAGGGAACGCTGGTCCTGCCGGGCGATTACGACATCGTGATGCGCGTTGATGGTCAGGAATATCATGCGCCGTTGAAAGTGGTGGCTGATCCGCGTGTCGAGATTGATGCGGAGGCGTTGAAACAATCGGTGGAATTTTCGACCGTGTTATCCGCAATGCTAAAGCGCGATTTCATCGGCAATGGCGAAATCAGCGCCGTGCGCAAACAAATCGGCGCACAAAAAAACAAGCTTGCTGCGAGCCGGAAAAATACTGCTGCGACCAACGCGCTGAATGTATTCGATAGCAAGGCTGCGGCATTGATCAACAGCGCCGGTGAGGGCGCAGTCAACCTTGCAGCGATTGGTGAAGTACTGGTCGGCATCACCAACGATATCGAAAATACCGATCGAGGGCCGACTGAACCACAACGTCAGGCGCTGCAAACGTACGACGATTTGTTGAGCAAAACGCTGCGCCAATGGCAGGTATTGAAGGATCACGATTTGATCGCGCTGAACGCTTTATTGCGTGCTGCGAATCTGAGTGAAATCGTGTTGCCGAACGAAGATCAGATCGCGCCTGAATCGGATGACGGCGGTCAGGATTTACCCTGAGCGCAAAAAATAAAATGACCCAACAAAAACCTAGTGCTTGAATCGCACCAGCACGCGTTGCCCGATGCGCAGATCCTTGTCCTGCAATAACAGCACACATTCGACATCGCGTTCGTCCGGGCGCGCCTCCGGATCGTCGCCGTGTTTGCTCGGTCCGAATATTGCGCCGATCCGCACGACGCGCGCGTTGTAGGTTTTGCTGTCGTCGCCGTCGCGCACGATTTCGGCTTGCATGTCGGGATGCACTTTGTCGACAAATGCCTCGTTGAGTTCGGCGCGCACGATCAGTGAACGATCCGGCAGCAACTGGAATAATTCGGTGGCGGATTGCGCCAATACGCTGTCGCCAACATGCACATTGCGACGCACGATGCGTCCGGCGGATGGCGCCCGCAAGGTGCGGCGCTCGGCTTCATAACGCGCGTTTTCCAGATGCTTCGCAGCGACTGCGGCGGTTGCTTCGGCGGCGTTGATTTCTGCCGTGAGTAACGTGGCTTCGCTCTTCGCATCGTCCGCGGCTTGGCCGGTAGCGGCGCCTTCTTTCGCTGCATCAAGCAGGCGTTGTGCACGTTGTCTGGCGCTGGGCAATTTTGCCTGCAGCACTTTGGTTTGTGCGCTGGCCTGATCGAGTTCAGCCTGGGCGATGCCGACCGCGATCTGTGCCTGGCGTTCGTCCATCACGGCCAAAATCTGACCGGCGGTAACGCTATCGCCGTCTTCGACATTAACCTGCTTGATCACACCATCACGTTCGGCCGTGATGCGAATCAGTCCGCCTTCAACATCGACCGAGCCACGCGCCATCGCGATATATGGGCTCGCTGGCGGCGGTGTTGCGGCGTGGGCTTGCCCGGCATGATCGGCGCTCGAACACGCGCTCAGGCACACCGCAAGCAGCATGGCGAGTCCGCCGATGAATCTGGATAACGTCATTTTGAATGTGCCTCGTGCAATGCTGGCGCGCCGGTAAGAACGCTGTTGCGCAGATCGGAAAGTATCTTGCCGTCCTCCATTTTCAGCACGCGATCCGAGTATGCGATCAGGCGTGGATCGTGGCTCACGCACAACACGGTGGTGGCGTGGATACGCGCAATATGATGCAGCATATCGATCACCAGCGTGCCGTTTTCGGCATCGAGCGCGCTGGTCGGTTCATCGACGAACAGCAGTTCGGGTTCCTTCGCCAGCGCACGCGCAATGGCGACGCGTTGTTTCTCGCCGCCGGACAATTCGATCGGACGCAAACGACTGCGACTCGACAAGCCGACTTCATCGAGCGTCGCCATCGCCCGCGCCCGCGCTTTTGCCAGCGGCATGCCGAGATAACCGAGCGGCAACATCACTTGTTCTAGTGCCGTGAGTGCCGGAAAAAGATTGAAGCCCTGAAACACGAAACCGGTATGGCGCAGACGAAAGCGTTCCATCGCGGTCGGCGACAAACGCCAGAGGTCTTCGCCGAGCGCTTGCACACGTCCCGAATCCGGGCGCAGCAGTCCGCTGAGAATCGCCAGCAGCGTGCTTTTGCCGCAGCCCGACGGGCCGGAAATCAGAGTCAGCTCACTCGCGGCGATGCTGATCGAAAGTCCGCGTAATACATCGCTGCGCACTCTTCCCGACAGGAACGATTTGTGTAGTGCTTCCGCTTCGATAGTGAGCGTGGTCATCGCGATATTAACGCAGCAACGTTGCCGGATCAGCGTGGCGCAACGCGCGTACCGCCATCAAGCCGGAGACCAGCGCGATGCCCATCACCAGTACGCCGCACGCGAGTACGGTCAGCGCATCCAGATCGACAGGCACATCCTGCTGTCGCGCCAGTGCGATGATCAGCGCACTCAGCGCACCGCCGATTAGCAGGCCGATCGTGCCGACCCAGCTCGCTTGTTCAAGCACGACATTGCGCAAGCGCCGAAAGCTCACGCCGAGTGCGTGCAGCGTGGCGTATTCGCGCACCGAGCCAGCCACGGCTGACATCAAGGTCTGGCTGGTGATCACCGCGCCGACCAGAAATACCACGACGGCGAGAAACAGGAACCCGAGGCCGGCGCCGGTTTCAAACATCCAGTAACGCACCGCGCGTTGGGCAAATTCGTCGCGTGTCCACACGGCAAAACGTTTCGTGCCGACCTCGCTGCTCAAGCGCATACGCGTGGCTTCGGTGCTGAGCGGATCGTTCAGCCGTACGACGTAATACGCGACCTTGCCGCTCGCCGCGGTATCGCTGTCGAGGCGACGTGCGGTTGCCAGCGAGGTGACGATATTCACGCCGCCGAGCGCGCGCAACCCGGCGGCGACACCAACAATGCGCACGCGCTGGCGATTGATCGTGGCGTTGTCGCCGACATTGAGGCCGAGCTTGTCGAGATCGGCGCGGTCCACGATCACGCCGCCGGGTTCGAGCAGGCGCTGGCGCAATTCACCGCTCAGCGCGGACGCAAACATCAGACCGTCGGCGCGTGGATCGATGCCCGAGATGAAGACCGAAACACCGCCGCGACTTGCCGGGCCGCGCCAGTCGCCATCCAGCCACTGGAACGGTTCAACCTGTGCGACGTTGCTGTCCATGCGTAACAGCATTTCGGTTTCGCTCGAAATCGGGCGTCCGAGTTCGATACTTTGCGTGCCTGGATAACCGACCCAAAGATCCCCCTGCGAAGCGCGAATATAGACACTCGCGCTGTTGAAAATTCCGAAAATAAGCGCCGCCTGCATCAGCAGCAACAAACCGGAAAACGCCACGGCCAATGCTGCCGGAAGAAATCGCCGCCATTCGTAAATCAGGGTCTTACGGGCGAGGGCGACGATCATTGCTCGGCATCCGGCGCAGGTAATGGCGCGCCGCCGAGCGCCTTGTACAACAGGATGAAGGCGAGGCTGTGTGCTTCCTGCGCCTGCGACAATTGCAGTTTCGCCTGGAGCAAAGCGCTGGCCGAATCCGCACGGTTAATCCCATCGGCTAGGCCGAGGCGCAGCGCGGCCTGCATGCTCGCATCAGATTGTTCCAATGCGGCGATCGTGATCTGTTCCTGAGCTACGCGCTGGCGCAGTCGCTCATTCAATGCCAGCGCGTTTTCGGTTTCCGCGATGCCTTCCAGAATCGCCTGACGATACGCCAGCAGCGACGCCGCCAATTCGTCTTCGCGCGCGTGCAAAGCGGCACGGCGCTGGCCCCAGTCGAACAACGGAATATCGATGCTCGGGCCGATCGAAAAAATCCCGTCGACGTCACCGACATGCTTGCCGCCTTCAATGAACGAATAGGTCAAAAGCCCATGCAACGTTAGCTTCGGAAAAAGATCAGCCCACGCCAGCCCACGCTCGCCGGCACTTTTCAGCACGGCCTGTTCTGCGCGTTTGATTTCCGGACGAGTGCGCAGCAGATCGGCAGGAGTCTGCTCGATCCGCAAATCGCGCAAGGTCGGCGGCGTCGCTACGATCGATAGCGCTGGATCGGGTTCGGTTTGTGCCAGCAACACAGCGAGTTGATGTTGTGCTTGGGTGATCGCCGATTGTGGGTCGATCAGCATGCTCTGCGCTTGCGACAACTCGGCTTCGGCACGATGCAGCTCGGTCGTGGTGGCCAGTTGTTGTTGCACGCGGGTCTGCGTGAGCTTCAGTTTTTGCTGCAGCATTTGTACGATCTGGTCGAGCAGTAAAAATCGTTGTTGTGCCGAACGCATGCTCACGTAAATCCGCGCTACTTCGGCCACCAGCGAAACGCGCGCGGCTTGGCGATCCGCTTCGGCCAGTCCGATATCGCCTTTGGCAACTTCATTGCTGTGATGCGACAACCCGAACAGGCCGATTTCCCAGGCCACGTCCGGTCCTGCCTGAATATAGCTGGCGGTACCGGTGGGATTGGGTATGGCGATGGTATGAACGCTGAGATTCGGCAGGAAACTCGCCTGAGTGCGCCACGCCAGTTCGCGTGCAGCGTGCACTCGGTAGCCGGCTTGCGCGAGCGTGAGGTTGTCGCGCAGCGCGAGGTCTACCAAACGATCCAGCTCCGCATCGTTGAACGCGCGCCACCAGCTACGGAAATCCGGGGCTGGGCCGAGGTTGGTATCGGCTTGGTGCAGATTGCGCCACGAAGGCGGAATGTCGTGCGTTTGCTCCGCCGGCCTGACCGGCGCTTCCCCGCAGCCAGCGATGACGACAAGAAATGCCAGTGTCGTCAAAGCGCGGATCAAGCAATGCCACATGGCGCTGCGGCCGCACGATTTTCGAGCATGCGCTTGTTCCTGGTCGGGTTCGGCAAAATGCACAGGCGACAACCGCAGTGAGGTGGACTCGAGTGAGCGATAACTTCGCCAGAACGCGCGATAATTATCCACTGCATTCTACGCAATCGAAATGCTGAAAAACATTACAGCAGGAAATGCCGGCAGGATTCGTTCAGCTGGAAAAGCCCATGCATTTTCTTCCTCGAATCGAAAAAGTCTTGCGTACAAATGATCACACGGATTTCGTGAAACGCACTCGTACCAATAAGCCATGTTCGGGCATCGCGTCTTCGAGTTCGATCGACGCACCATGTTGCAAGACGATGTTCTTGACGATCGCCAGCCCCAGGCCGCTACCGGTGGTGCGTGTGCCGGGTGAGCGATAAAAACGATCGAAGATACGTTCGCGTTCGTCGACCGCAATACCCGGGCCGTTGTCGCTGATTTCGAGTATCGCTTGCGCATCGGCATGACGCACGATGACGTCGACGCGGCCATGCTCGGGCGTGTAACGAATCGCGTTATCGACGAGGTTGCAGATCATCACGCCGAGTGCTTCGGCCTCGCCCTGGATCGGCGCGGATTCGCCGCTTATGCCGATGTCGATATCGCGGGCCGCGGCCAGTGGTGCGAGTTCCGCCACGCCGCTGCGCGCGAGTGCGAGCAAGTCCAGCGATTGCCACGCGGGGTGCTCGCGTTCCTGTTCGTGCCGCGCCAGCGCGAGCAGTTGCGTGACGAGATGCGTGGCGCGATCCAGGCCTTGGCGAAAATCCGCGTAGGCCAGTGCACGCTCGTCGTTGTTCTCGGCACGCTCGACCAATTGCGATTGAATACGGATCGCGGTCAGCGGCGTGCGCAGTTCGTGTGCGGCATCGGCGACGAAACTGCGCAGCCCGTGCAGCGCGCGACTCAATCGAATCAGCAGATCGTTGATCGCAAGCACCAGCGGTTGCACTTCGATCGGTATGTTCGCACTGGGCAATGGATTCAGCACGCTTGCTGTGCGCTGGCGCACTGCCGATGCGACGTGTGTGAGCGGACGCAAACCGCGGCCGACGGTGAACCAGATCAACAACCCGAGCACCGGCAGCAACAACAACAGCGGCATGATCGTACGCAATGCCGCGTCGGCCGCGAGCACACGACGCTCTTCCAGCGACTGCGCTACCTGGATGTAGTGGCCATGATTGTAGGCGCGATAGACGCGCCATTTTCCCGAGGGTAACGTGACGGTGGAATAGCCGAGATCCGGCACCCGTGGCAGTGAGTCGATGAGCTGCGATGAATAACTTAGCTTGCCATCATCGTCATGAAACTGGACAACAAAATCTTGTTCCATGTCGGAATTCGACGGATGTGCTCCAACACCGCCGGAGAGGTCAATATCCGGCACTGCCAAAGCAAAATCGAACAGTTCGTCGATTTCCGTGCGCGCCACGTAATAGATGCATAACGCGACCGCGAGACAACCAATGGCAAGACCTGTGAGCAGACGCGTCAGCAGCTGATGCCGGATCGATTTCATGTCACGTGAGTGGCCATGTAGCCGAGGCCGCGTATGGTCTTGATGAGGCCGGTTCCGAGTTTTTTGCGCAGGCCGTGCACATACACTTCGATGAGGTTGCTCTCGACCCCCTCGGTGCCGCCGTAGAGTCGCTCTTCGAGCTGCGCACGCGTGAGCACCAGTCCGGGCTGTTCGATCAGAATGCGCAGCAAATCGAATTCGCGCGGTGTGAGTTCGACCGGCTCACCGTCGAGCGTGACGCGACGCGTGCGTTCGTAGAGCGCGATGTTGGCGAACTGGATATCGGATTCACTTCTGCCGCTGGCGCGTCGCAACAATGCGCGAACGCGTGCACTGAGTTCGCCAAGTTCGAACGGTTTTACCAGGTAATCGTCGGCGCCGACATCGAGCCCCTGAATGCGGTCGGAAACGGCGTCGCGTGCGGTGATCACGAGCACCGGCATGATCTTGCCGGTGCGACGTACTTCGGCCAGCAGTTCCAGCCCGTCCATGCCCGGAAGGCCGAGATCGAGCAGCAGCAAATCGTACGAATTTTTTTCGAGCGCCAGCTTGGCAGCGATGCCGTCTTCGATCCATTCAACCGTGAATCCGTCTTGGTGCAGCCCCTTCTGGATGCCGGCACCGATCATTCGATCATCTTCAACTAACAGCAATCGCATGTCCGCAGTCCTGTATCGCGCTTTTTTAGGTCGGTTATCTTTGCACGTGACGTGGCGCGGGACAAATCGCGTGCGCCGCATCAAGTTGGCTGCGGGAAAATATCACGAAGAAACCGGGCCGAGCAGAAAGTCGGTGTACTGGAAACGACCGTCGCGCAGCACATTTTCGCCACGTTGCAAATGCAACCGCTGGCGGAAACATGGTCCGGCGTAACTCAAGGTATGGAACTCACCATTTTCGCCACATGGATCGACGCCAGCCGGGAATTCGGCGAGCAGTGCCGGATCGAAGTCGCGACCGCTGAAATCTGCCGCCAGTTGCGTGGTATCGACGCAGGTCAGCACAGCGCGATGCCCGGCGGCATGAAATCGGCGCGCGAGAATATCGGTGGGTTCGTGCCAGAGCGGAAGCACCGCATGCCAGTCCAGGCGCTGCAACAATGTCTCGCGCCAGCTGCGCACGTCAGTCAGAAAAAGATCACCGAATGCGATGTGATTCAAATCAGGAGTAATTGCGCGCGCGGTATCCAGCGATGCGGCGAACGCGGTTTCGTAAGCCGCATTGCTTGCAGGATATTCCAGCTCGGATTCGATCAGCGGCAAACCCAGCGCGGCAGCTTGCGCACGCAACACATCACGACGAATGCCGTGCATTGCAACGCGATCGAATTGGGTCGTGATCGTGGTCAGCAGGCCCACAACGCGCCATTGCGGATCATTGAGCAGACGATCGAGCGCCATCAGGCAATCCTTGCCGCCACTCCACGCCACAAGAATTGGTTTTTTCATTGCGGCATTTTAGCAAACGCGGCTTGGTGCGCGCAGTGCGAGCACGGTGACAACGCCGTGCTCGCAGAGAACGTGCGCTACGGCAGGCTCAGCAACAACGCGCGCACTAGTTGCGTGCACTGTTTGCTATCGCGCGGATCGACGCACATCGCTGGCGCATTGATGCCGCATTGGCGCATGCCGCTGCGCACGTCGTGCAGCGAGAAATCGGGCGCGATGTCGGTTTTCGAAATGCCGATCACAAATTGCAGATTGGAGTTGATGCCCGCCAGCGACGAAAGCCAGTGAACACAATCGTCATGCAACGATGTCGAGGTCGCGTCCAGCAGCACGATCACGCCGAGTGCACCGTTGGCGATGATCGGGCGCATGAAGTCGAAATGATCCTGACCCGGAATACCATACAGATGAATGCTGTCGTCATCGTCGATGCGGATCGTGCTGTAATCGAACGCGACCGTGGTAGTGGATTTCTCCAGCGTCGCGCCCGAGCTCAGCGGAACCTCGGTGGAAACCGGTGCGACATCCGACAATGCGCGAATCGCGGTAGTCTTGCCCGCGCCTACGGGACCGGCAAACAGCAACTTGATCGGGCCATCAAGCATTGCCGTTTTCCGCACCGAAAGAAAGATTGAAACGTCGCGCGAGCCGGGAAAACAAAGAGCCGGAAATTTTTTCCGCGAGCCGGACGGATTCTTGTTCGGGTGCTGCAATGGCGTCAGACATCAGCAAACCGCTCGTACGCATTGCCCAGCAGAATGCATTGGCGCGGATCACATCGACGTTGCAACGTCGTGCGAGATCGGCGACCGACAAGCTGGATCGTGTCAGCGCGGACGAAAGCCGCAATGCACTGGTATCGTCGGTGAGGATGCCCATGTCCGGCCAAGTCGGTATCCGATAGCGAGTGTCGCCGAGCATAGGCAGATCCTGCTCCACGGCTTCGCAGGCATCAATCAGAAACGCGTCGAGACTGCGCGTGATTGCCGAGTGCGCCGGCATCGCCTTGTCGCTGGTGATGGCCTGCGCAGTCCAAGTACCGCTGAGCAACCGTGAGCGCGCCGCGGCGAGATCGCTGTGCGAATTTGCCATGACGCGCGACGCTTCAAAACGAATGAGGATGGAGAACGGCCCACTTTTGGCCAGCAAATCACCTTTGCGATTATCGTGATCCACGCATAACTTGAGCAGGCCGCCGACGCTCGATTCGCCCGATCCATTTTCTGCTGGCGCGGCGGTAGGCTGAATGATTTCCTTGATGCGACGCGACAGTTCGGCGATCTGCGCCGTAGCAAGCACGACCGGTATTGCATCGGCGCTGGATGTTGACGATGCCGAGATCGCCAGCAGCGGATCTTTGCGTCGCTGCGTGAGCGACACGGCCGAGCGGCCATAGGCATCGTCGATATCAGCAATCACGATGTCTCGGCGTGTGCCATCCCACGGCAGGATGCGTGCCTTGATGCCAGAAGCCGCGAGCAGGTCGATCGCCATGCCGACGCGGCGCTCGATATTGCTTTCCAGTCCGACCAACGAAACCGTAATTTGTTGAGCCATAAATAGTCATCGACAAGTTCCTGCGAGCGCACTCGATCACAGGTGTTGATTGCACAATCCAGTCAACCGAAGTCACGCCAGCTACAAGAGCTGTCGTCAGGAATAGTTTTTCGGGGCGGCATTATTTGCGCGCAGCCAGGACGGGCTGCCTTGCAGGAAAACAGATATCAGTCACCACAAATGAACGATCCATCCGTGGATCGTTACCGCGTTGTTGCCGGCTTGCTCAGGAAAAATCGAGCGAGCCCTCAAACGATTTCAATTCGTGACGTGCCATCGCGAGGTTTGCCTTGGATCGATCCAAGACGAGATAAAGAAATACTTTCTGGTTCGCTTCGAGCGGACGCAGCAGGTGATATTGCTTGTGCAGCGTGATCAGCAGATCTTCGATGGTGTCGTTCAACTTCAGCATCTGCGCAACCTTGCGCTTGGCTTTCAAAACCTCGGCATTGCCTGCGCTGGCGAGATCGAGATCGATTCCAGTGCCGTCCTTCGCCATCGCCATGCCGCTGTCGCCGTCGACCAGCGCGGAGGCGACGTATCCGTCGATTTGTTTCAAGCCCTCAAGAGATATTTTTGCCATGTTGGTTCACATTCCTGGAATATTTCATTCGACGGGAAGCGCCGTCACGCCTGCTATTTGAAAATTTTGCCAAGCGGAAGAGGCATAGCTGCCGATGCAGTACGCCGTTTAGGTCAGCAGTGAGTATGTCTTACGTTTCCCGAATACCACTGTAAACAATTGTGATATCGTTAACAAGGTCGACGAAAGTATGGTTAAAACGGTGTAGCGACGATCCGCGCGACAAGATCGCCAAAATCATGGGTCATGCGCAACGCTGTGCCAAGCATCAGCTTGGCATCGAAGGCAACCGCAAGCACAAACTGGCTGTTCGTGCCGCCGACCCTGAGCACCACGACATTCGCATTTTCAGCGCTGACGATTGCGCTCAGACAACGACCGGCAACAAGCTCCCTGCTTGCCGTTTCGCATACCGCCAGCAGTGAGCTGATCATCGCGCCGATGCGGTTCTTGTCACCCGACGTGGAGAAAAATGCGGTCAGCGGACGACCATCGGAAGTCGAGACGATCATCGTCTGCACTTCGGTCATCTTCGCCGCAAATTGTGACATTTCCGCGTCAACCTGCTCGCGGATGAGCTTGATCTGGGCGTCAGTCCACTTCGGTGTCATGCGGCTTGTGTCCGTTGGCGATTGATCGCCATTGCTAGATTCGCTTCGCCGCGATTTTACTGGTCGTCACGAAGCCACGGCGGAATCCATAAAGTATCGATTCCACACACTGCGGTCGTTGCAACCGCAGTGTGTCAATACGCTTTAGCTACCGGAACGCGATGCTTTCTTGCGATCGTTTTCGGTCAGCGCACGCTTGCGCAGGCGGATTTCCTTCGGCGTGATCTCGACCAGTTCGTCTTCTTCGATGAACTCCAGAGCCTGCTCCAGCGTCATCTTGATGGCCGGCGTCAGCGGAATGGTTTCGTCCTTGCCGGCGGCGCGCATATTGGTCAGCGGCTTCGGTTTGAGCGCGTTCACGGTCAGGTCGTTGTCCTTCGCATGAATACCGACCAGCTGTCCTTCATAAACGAGGTCGCCATCGTTGCAGAACATACGTCCGCGTTCCTGCAAGCTCACCAGCGAATACGCTGGCGTCGAGCCAGTGCCGTTGGAAATCATCACGCCGTTCTGGCGTTTGGCGATCGCGCCTTCGGACTTCGGACCGTAATGATCGAAGACGTGGAACAACAAGCCGGAACCCTGCGTCAGTGTGCGGAATTCAGTCTGGAAACCGATCAGGCCGCGGGCCGGAATCTGGTAATCCAAGCGCGTGCGACCGCGACCGTCCGACTCCATGTTCTTGAGCGCACCGCGGCGCATGCCGAGACGTTCCATCACGCCACCCTGATGCTGTTCCTCGACGTCGACCACCAGCTGTTCGATCGGCTCCTGCAGCTTGCCATCGATTTCCTTGATGATCACTTCCGGACGCGATACGGCCAGTTCGTAGCCTTCGCGACGCATGGTTTCGATCAGCACCGACAGATGCAATTCGCCACGACCGGAAACCTGGAACTTGTCCGGGTCGGTGCCTTCTTCGACTTTCAGCGCGACGTTGTGCAGCGTTTCGCGTTCGAGACGTTCGCGGATCTGGCGACTCGTGATGAACTTGCCACCGCTGCGATCCTTGTTGCCGGCGAACGGCGAATTGTTCACCTGGAACGTCATCGTGATGGTCGGTTCGTCGACGGTCAGCGCGGGCAGCGCTTCGGGCGTATCGAGCTGGCACACGGTGTCGGAAATACTCAGACCTTCGATGCCCGAAATCGCGACGATGTCACCGGCATAGGCCTCGGGCACTTCGCGGCGTTCGAGACCCATGAAACCGAGCACCTGCAGAATCTTGCCCTGGCGTTTTTTGCCTTCGCGATCGACGATGCTGACCGGCTGATTGGTGCGCACCTTGCCGCGCTGGATGCGGCCGATGCCGATCAGGCCAACATAACTGTTGTAGTCGAGCTGGCTGATGCGCATCTGGAACGGGCCATCGGGATCGACGTCCGGCGCCTTCACGTGCTGCATGATCGCCTCGTACAACGGCACCATGTCGCCTTCGCGCGCTTCGTTGCTCAGGCTGGCGTAACCGTGCAAAGCCGAGGCGTAGACGACCGGGAAATCCAGCTGCTCATCGGTCGCGCCGAGGCGATCGAACAAGTCGAAGGTCTGATCCAGCACCCAGTCAGGACGTGCACCCGGACGGTCGATCTTGTTGATCACGACGATCGGCTTGAAACCCATGTCGAACGCTTTCTGCGTCACAAAACGCGTCTGCGGCATAGGGCCGTCCATCGCATCGACCAGGATCAGCACCGAGTCGACCATCGACAAAACGCGCTCAACTTCGCCACCGAAGTCGGCATGGCCTGGGGTATCGACGATGTTGATGCGGTTGTCGCGCCACGAGATCGCGGTGTTCTTGGCCAGGATGGTGATGCCGCGTTCCTTTTCCTGGTCGTTCGAATCCATCACGCGCTCGGCCAGCACGGTGCGCTCGCTGAATGTGCCGGACTGTTTCAGCAGGCAATCGACGAGGGTGGTCTTGCCATGATCGACGTGGGCGACGATGGCGATATTGCGGAGTTTTTCGATGGACATATGCGGACTCGCGGCGCCGACGGGCGGGGCCGCTTGGGAGTAATGGACGCCGTCAGGCGGGACAACCCGGGATTATAGCTGGCTTTTATGTAACTTTCCGCATCGCAGCACGTTTCGATCGTTTTTGATGGCATTCGCTAGCGGGCCGTTCATCTGCAGGTCGGGTATCATGTGCGTTTTCGCCGAGGAAAGATCATGAGCACAAGCAACGAACTCATCGCCGATTTCGCTACGTCGCGCGGCCATATTCACGTGCGCCTGTTCGCCGAGCAGACGCCGGTTACGGTCGCCAATTTTGTCAATCTGGTGCAGAACAAGTTCTATGATGGACTGAGTTTTCACCGCGTCATTCCGGATTTCATGATCCAGGGCGGCTGCCCGCTCGGTTCGGGCACGGGTGGTCCGGGTTATCGTTTCGAGGATGAAATCGTGCCGACCTTGCGTCACAGCAAGCCGGGCATTTTGTCGATGGCGAATGCCGGCCCCGGCACCAACGGCAGCCAGTTTTTCATCACCCACACGGCCACATCGTGGCTCGATGGCAAGCACACCGTGTTCGGTGAAGTGCTGTCGGCCGACGACCAGAAAGTAGTCGATCAGATTCGTGGCGGCGACAAGATCGAATCGATCACGATCAATGGCGATACCACCGCGTTGTTTGCGAAGACGCAGGCCAAGGTTGATAGCTGGAACGCGGTGTTGAAGAAATAGTTACGGATATTTATGTCGCAGCGTGCAAAAGATATCTGCTGGGCCTTGACCCAAGTCATCGTCTTTATTTGCACGTTGCGCCTATTTTTTCTCTATGCACCCTGGCAAGGCGCTTTACCTGTAACTGACGCACCCCTAGAGATTGCTGCAACTTTTCCCGCTGGGTGCCAAGCCTTCACTGTAAATCACGGGCAATACATCTGCTTCGAGTTGGGCACGCAAAGTCAAAATCCATTAGGCTATTGGCTTTGCACGTTCCTGTATTTTCTCGGCTGGGCCTTCGTCCTTTTTACCGGCATGACAGGCCGTGGTTTCCACAAGTTACTTTACGGTGGCCAGCGCGAGTCGCCTTAACGCTTGAACTCTAATGCTGAGGGCCGGGAGCACTTCAGGAAACATGGTGCCAACACTCGGCGGGAGAGGATAGTTCCTTCATGTTAATGGATGCCTAGCCGCAAATCGCCGAGTTCGCCTCGCTCCAAAAAAACAGCGCCGACATGAATTGTCGGCGCTGTTTTCAAAACCAGACTCTCAAATCAAGCGTGCGTGCGATTCGCCATCTTCGCCAAGGCAATCGTCAACGCAGCGCTGCCCAATGTTTTCACCAACCCGGCATGTTGCGCATAAAAATCGCTCATCGTGTCGATGATGCTCGGCGCGTGTTGCTCGGCCTGCGAGGCGGCTTGCTGCACTTGATCCGGCGTAATGGTCGAAGCTTGTTGTGGCGTGATGTTCGTGGCACCACCGCCTTGCACAAGCGCACCGAGTGGGCCGCCGAGGCTGGCCGCAACTTTCGGATCAAGCGAGCCGAGCAATTGATTCAGCATCGCGCTGCGCTGTTCCGGCGTGGCGTTGTTGAACATCGACGAAACCATCTGGCCGAACGGCGGCGTTTGATCCGAACGCATTGCCGCGGCAATGCCCTCGCTCACTACCGACGCCGGCGCGGCTGCAGCGATCTCGTGATAATGATCAGCCGCATCCGCATTGACCGGTGCGGTGGCGCCGCCGAGATATTGTTTCAATAAATCTGAAAATCCCATGACGCAATCCTCCAGGAATGATGAATCCGAATTAAGACGGTTTGCGCACCATGTGATAAACCGCCAGCAGCACGATCGCGCCGATCAGCGCGCCGATAAATCCGGCGGATTGTCCAACCGCGTACCAGTGCATCGCCTGCCCGACATAGGTGGCGATGAGAGAGCCGGCGATGCCAATCGCGGAGGTGATGAAAAAGCCGCTCGGATCGCGGCCCGGCGTAAGCATTTTTGCGAGAAAGCCGACGACAAAACCAATCAAGATAGTCCAGATAAGATGCATGGTGAATTTCCTCGTAAAGTAGGGAGGGTGCTGCATTCCGCAGTTGTTGCTGGTGCGAGGGATCGCTCGGCGACAGCGGCGCTAATGTAGTACCCGGCGTGGCGAATTGCACGCGAGTTACACAAGTTTGCACTTCGCCGATATTGACCGGCGCATTGACGAATCGCGATCAAACATTCATGCGGCGAGGGTGGGTCTGGTTTTTTCCAGATTTGGCAGGAACACGGTGATGATGCCGATCAGCGGCAGGAACGCGCACAGTTGATACACATATTCGATGCCGTGCAGATCAGCCAGATGTCCGAGCACTGCGGCGCCGATGCCGCCCATGCCGAAAGCGAAGCCGAAAAACAATCCGGAAATCGTGCCGACCTTGCCCGGAATCAGCTCCTGCGCATAGACCAGAATTGCCGAGAATGCCGACGCCAGAATCAGGCCGATGATCACGGTCAGCGCGCCGGTCCAGAACAGGCTCGCGTAAGGCAATATCAGCGTGAATGGCGCGACGCCGAGGATCGAGCACCAGATCACGTATTTGCGACCGATGCGATCGCCGATCGGCCCGCCGATCAAGGTGCCGGCGGCTACCGAAAACAGAAAAATGAACAAATATACTTGTGCACTTTGTACCGGAACACCGAATTTGTGGATCAGGTAAAACGTGTAATAACTGCTCAGGCTGGCCAGATAAAAATACTTCGAGAAGATCAGCAGGCCGAGTATCAGCAGTGACCAGAATATTTTCGAGCGCGATAAAACTGGCTGATTTGCGCGCCGCGCTTGCGGTTTGCCGCGCACGCCGTGGCGATGCAACTTGTACCAGTGGCTGACTTTCAGCAGCAAAAATATCGCGAGCAGCGCCGCCAGCGAAAACCACGCCACACTGCCACGTCCGCGCGGCACGATGATCCATGCGGCCAGCAGCGGCCCAAGCGATGAGCCCATGTTGCCGCCAACCTGAAACACCGATTGCGCGAGGCCATGGCGCCCGCCCGAAGCCATGCGCGCGACACGCGAAGATTCCGGATGAAATACCGACGAGCCCATGCCGACCAATCCGGCGGCGAGCAGCAACAGCGGAAACGTCGGCGCGACCGAAAGCAGCAGCAAGCCCAGCAAGGTGAAACCCATGCCGATCGGCAGCGAATACGGCAGCGGTCGGCGATCGGTATACAAGCCGACCGCTGGCTGCAATAACGAAGCGGTGATCTGATACGTCAACGTGATCATGCCGATCTGGGCGAAGCTCAAATCGAATCCGCTCTGCAGCACCGGGTAGATCGCAAAAATCAGCGACTGGATCATATCGTTGAGAAAATGCGATGCACTGATCGCGCCGAGGATGCCAAAGTCGGTGGAGTTTTCCGCCGCTGGAATCACCCCGGGAACTCTTGCTTCGATTTCACTGACTTGCATGGATGGTCCTTGATAAAACGGCCGCGTCGCGCTTAACGGATGCGCGCCAAAATAAGGGCGATCAAGCCGGATACAAGATGCCGAAAGTACTGGCACCATCCGCATCTTCGACCTACAGATTCGCGCACAAAAACGGCGCATGATTATGCGCTCTTTATGCTAGAATATTGCGCCGCAACACGGCGCTTCGATTCCACCCACCTCGAGAATCTCCCCATGCTGCAATTAGCTGAGCGTATGAGCCGGGCCAAGCCCAGCGCGATCATGGTCGTCGCCGAAAAAGCCAAAAAGCTCAAGGCTGCCGGCCGCGACATCATCAGTTTTTCGATCGGCGTGCCGAATTTTCTGCCCGGTGAACATGTGTATGCAGCCGCACGCGACGCGCTCGCGCACGACTCCGGGCAGTACGGCTCGAATCGCGGTTCCGATGCCTTGCTCGATGCGTTTCTGGTGCATCTGAAAGAAGGCGGATTCGACGGTTACGAGCGCAAGAATCTCGCGACCGGTGTCGGCGCAAAACATGTGCTGTTCAATCTGATGTACGCGTTGCTCAACGAGGGTGACGAGATTCTGATTCCGGTGCCGTACTGGACCAGCTACGTTGATATCGCCGATATTCTTGGCGCCAAAACCGTGCTGCTGCCATGCCCCGCCGAGCAGAATTACAAGCTCACTGCGGCACAACTCGAAGCGGCGATCACGCCGAAGACCAAGTTGCTGCTGTTCAACAATCCGTCGAATCCGACCGGCATGGTTTACAGCGAGGCAGAAGTCGCCGCGCTCGCCGACGTGCTGGTGAAACACCAGCTCTGGATTCTGTCGGACGACATCTACAACCGCATGATTTTTGATGGTCTGCAATACGCGCATCTGGTCAAGGCGCGGCCGGAGTTGCGCGATCGTGTGATCCTGATCGACTCGATTTCCAAAACCTACGGCATGCCGGGCTGGCGCGTCGGTTTGATCGCGGCGCCCGAGCAGGTGGCGTTGTCGCAAGTCACGTTGAACTCGAATCACATCACCAATCTGCCGGAAGTCGTGACTGCTGCGGCTACCGCTGCGTTGTCCGGCCCGCAGGATGTGCCGCGTGAGAAGAACAAGGATTTCTCGCGACGTCGCGATGAAGTCATGGCAGTGCTCGAGAGCATCCCCGGCCTGCATTGCCCGAAACCGCAAGGCGCGTTTTACGCGTTCCCGGATATTTCCGTCGCGTTCGGCAAACATCACGGCACTACCGTGATCGCCAACGATGTGGATTTCTGCAACGTGTTGCTGGATGTCAAAGGTGTCGCTTGCGTGCCGGGCAGTGCGTTCGGTGAGCCGAAGGCGATACGCATTTCGTATACCTGCAAGCCGGCCGAGTTGACCGATGGCCTGAATCGCATCAAGCAGTTTTTCGCCGAGTTGGTCTAGTTAATAGTCGCTCACACATCGTCTGCGAGACACGTCAATGCACGGCAAATTGCTCGCTCTGTTTATTGCGCTGATCAGTGGCGTGATGTTGTGGCAGCACAAGATCGAAGCGAAACGTGACGATCCGCGCCGTGATACCGGCAGCAACGGCATCGTGTTGCTGAGCGCGGAATGGTGCGGTTACTGCAAGGCGTTGCGCGCGTCGCTGGTGGCGCATGAAGTACCGTTTCGCGAGCTTGATGTCGAAACCAGCAGTGAAGGCCAGCGTGCTTACAGTTCACTGCGTGCGCATGGTATTCCGGTCACGGTGATCGGGCAGGACGTGGTTTACGGCTACGATCCGACGCATATCGATGGCCTGCTCAAACCACTCGGTTTTGCGATTCAATAAAATGTTTCAGGCATGCCGCCGCCGCAAAAAATCCGGCATGAGTTTGTCGAAAGTTGATCGAGATAGTTTGCAGTTATCGTGTGGTTCATCGTTCATTGATTGAGGACTTCGTCTTATGAAATCTCCTGTTCGTGTTGCAGTTACCGGCGCCGCTGGTCAAATCGGTTATGCCTTGTTGTTCCGCATCGCCGCTGGCGACATGCTCGGCGCCGATCAGCCGGTGATCCTGCACCTGCTCGAAATCACCCCGGCGTTGCCGGCGCTGCAAGGCGTGGTGATGGAACTGAACGATTGCGCGTTCCCGACGCTCGCTGGCGTGGTCGCTACCGATGACGTCAACGTTGCGTTCAAGGATGTCGATTATGCGTTGCTGGTCGGCGCGCGTCCGCGCGGCCCTGGCATGGAGCGCAAGGATTTGCTCGAAGCCAACGGTGCGATTTTTGCGCCGCAGGGCAAGGCACTCAGCGATCACGCCAAACGCGACGTCAAGGTGCTCGTGGTCGGCAACCCGGCCAATACCAATGCGCTGATCGCGCAGCAGAATGCGCCGAGCCTCGATCCGAAATGTTTCACTGCGATGGTGCGTCTCGACCACAATCGTGCGCTGAGCCAGCTCGCCGAAAAAACCGGTGCGCACACCACCGACATCAAGAAGGTCACGATCTGGGGCAACCACAGCTCGACCCAGTATCCCGATATCCATCACACCACGGTAAAGGGCAAGGCCGCGACCGACCTGATCGATCAGGCTTGGTACGCCGACACGTTCATCCCGGTCGTGCAGCAGCGCGGCGCGGCAATCATCAAGGCGCGCGGTGCATCGAGTGCAGCGTCGGCAGCGTCGGCAGCGGTTGATCACATGCGCAGCTGGGCGCTCGGTACGGCCGAGGGCGATTGGGTGTCGATGGGTATTCCGTCCGACGGCAGCTACGGCATCGCGCCGGGCGTGATCTACGGCTATCCAGTGGCGACCAAGGGCGGCAAATACGAAATCGTCCAGGGTCTGGAAATCAATGCCTTCTCGCGTGAGCGCATGGCTGCCACTGAGAAAGAGTTGCGCGAAGAGCGTGCCGCGGTCGAGCATCTGTTCGCCAAGTGATCTAGTTTCAAGGCTTTCTCCCGCGCCGTGACTTGGCGCGGGAGATTTGCTCCATGACTTTCGGCACAGGCCGCGTGATGCGGGTCGGCCTATGTTCGCCGACCTTGCAACTCGCCTCGGAATGGGGAATTCATGATGAAAAATTTCATGCTGGTCGTCTTGACTGCATTCGTTGCCAGCAGCGCCGCCTTCGCTGGCGAGGGCATGTGGACGCCGGATAATCTGCCGAAAAAGCAGTTGCAGGAAACCTACAAGTTTTCGCCGGATCAGAAGTGGATCGATCACGCCCAGCGCGCGGCGCTGCGTCTCGCCGGCGGTTGCTCCGGCTCGTTCGTCTCGCCGAACGGATTGGTGCTGACCAATCATCATTGCGTCAATTCCTGCGTGCAGCAGTTGTCGACTGCAGACAAGGATTTCATCAAGGCGGGTTTTTACGCCAAGCAGGAAAGCGAAGAAATCAAATGCCCCGAGATCGAATTGAACCGACTCGACAGCATCGGCAACGTCACCGAGCGCGTAAAAAAAGCCACTGCCGGCAAGAGTGGCGAGGATTACAGCAAGGCCGAAAAATCGGTGAAGTCCGATATCGAAAACGAGTGCGTTGGTCCGGCCAAGGAAACCACACGTTGTGATGTCGTCGACCTCTATCACGGCGGTGTTTACGACCTCTACAAATATCATCGTTTCCAGGATGTGCGGCTGGTGTTTGCGCCGGAACTGGCGATGGCGTTTTTCGGCGGTGATCCCGACAATTTCAACTTCCCGCGCTACGACCTCGACATGGGCGTTTTGCGCGCTTACGAGAACAACAAGCCGGCGAAAGTGGCCGAATATTTCCCGTTCTCGAAAAACGGGGCCGAGGAAAAAGAGCTGACGATTGTGGTCGGCAATCCGGGTGGCACCGATCGCCAGCTGACCATCGCCGAACTCGAATCGACGCGCGACATGGACACCATTCCGGCCTTGCTGCAGCTTGCCGAACGTCGTGGTGTGATCGAGCAGTTCCGTAGCCAAGGCGCCGAGCAATCGCGTATCGCGCAGAGTGACTTGTTCGGTATCGAGAATTCGTTCAAGGCATTGCGTGGCCGCTTGTTGTCGCTGCAGGATCCGGCGGTGTTCGAACTCAAGCGCAAACAGGAGACCGAGTTGCGCGATTACGTCAATGCCGATCCGGCACGTAAGACCAAATACGGCGCGGCCTGGGATGAAATCGCCAAGGCGATGGTGATCTATCGCAACATCGAAACGCGCTACAAGCTGATCGAGCGTTCGCAGGGCATAAGCAGTAAATATTTCAGCTATGCGCGCGCGCTGGTGCGAGGTGCTAGCGAACGTGGCAAGCCGAACAGCGAACGCCTGCGCGAATTCAGCGAATCGCGTTTGCCGAGCGTGACTCAATCGCTGTTCTCGACAGCGCCGGTCTATCCGCAATTCGAGAAAGTAAAATTGACGTTCGGCCTGACCAAGTTGCGCGAGAATCTCGGCGCGGACGATGTACTGGTCAAGCAGATTCTCGGCAAATCTTCACCGGAGGCGCTGGCCGATCAGTGGATCGCTGCGACCAAACTCGGGGATACCGACTATCGCAAAAAACTCTGGGACGGCGGTGCCGATGCGATCGCGAAATCCGACGATCCGTTCATCGTGCTGGCGCGCGACATCGATGCGCAAGCGCGCGCGATCCGCAAGCAGTACGAGAACGAAGTCCAATCCGTGGTCGACAAGAATTCGGAGTTGATCGCGGCGGCGCGTTTCGAGAAATACGGCACCAGCGTTTATCCCGATGCAACCTTTACCGAGCGTTTTTCGTTCGGCGAAGTGAAAGGCTGGGAGCTGAAAGGCCAATGGGTAAAACCGTTCACCGATATCGGCGGCGCATTTGCACGTGCCACCGGTTTCGAGCCGTTCGCGTTGCCGCAATCGTGGCTTGATGCCAAGCCGAAACTCAATCTGAATCAGCGTTTCGATTTTGTCACCACCAACGACATCATCGGTGGCAATTCGGGTAGCCCGGTGATCAATCGCAATGCGGAAGTCGTCGGCTTGGTGTTCGACGGCAATATCGAATCGCTCGGTGGCGATTACTGGTACGACGAAAGCGCCAATCGCAGCGTCGCCGTGCATAGCGGGGCGATCATCGAAGCGCTGCGCAATGTTTATCACGCTGAGCGTTTGACCAAGGAAATCGAGTCGGCGCGCAAGCACTGATTTCGCGCTCTGCGCACGAGTAAATAAATCGGGCTGGCTGATGTCGGCCCGATTTCGTAACACCGGATTATTGTTCCATTGCGGAGTCGCGCATGTTCATCGCTTACGGCATGAAACTTTCGGGCAACTGCTACAAGTTGCATCTCGCGCTGGAACAATTGCAGTTGCCGTATCGCTGGGTCGAGATCGACTCGATGCACGGCGCAACGCGCACACCCGAATATCTCGCGCTTAATGCCAACGGCAAAGTGCCGTTGCTCGGAATCGAATCCGGAAAATACCTGCCGGAATCGAATGCAATCCTGTGTTATCTCGCTGCCGATTCGGCGCTGTTGCCGAACGATCGTTACGAACGCGCGCAAGTTCTGCAGTGGATGTTTTTCGAGCAATACAGTCACGAGCCGTATATCGCCGTGGCGCGCATGATCAATGCATTCCTGCCTGCTGACGATAGTCGTCGTGCTGATCTGCCGCGCCTGCGCGAGCGTGGAAATCAGGCGCTCGCGGTGATGGAACAGCACCTCGCCACGCGCAGCTATTTTGTCGGCGAGCGCTACAGCGTTGCCGACATCGCGCTATATGCCTACACGCATTGCGCCACCGATGGCGGATTTGATCTTGCGAGCTATCCGGCGATCGGCCAATGGCTGGCCCGCGTCGCCGCGCAGCCAAGTCATGTGTTGTTAGGCAGCTAGCAAGCGGCGTTTTGTTGCGGAAATCGCGCCGCCAGAAAACTGGCGATTCGTGATGCAAAAATCAGACTCTCTGGACGTGTGGAATCGGCTGCACGTGCCGAGCTTCACGACGATTTTACCCGGCACCAATAATCCTCCGCGTAACTTTGTTTTTGATGACTACGTCTAATTGACGCGGCACAGCTATTGCATACGAATCGTGACCGGGGTCACACTTGGCTTGTTGCAAGGATCGAATCGCACATCCACGCTCGTTTGGACGACGTGGGCGAAGCGTATTCGGGCATTTATTATGGAGAAAACAATGAAATCGCTGATTCGTTCAAAGCGTCATTTTTCACTTTGCCTGATTTTTGTCGGCGCGATTTTCGCCGTAAATGGTCAGGCTGAGACAATTAGCGTCGCGCCGCTGCATGGCCGGGAAGTTGGCCCATTCATTGCCTCGCAGACCACTCCCGCACCCGCCGGCGGATGGCAATCCAGCGACGATCGGCTGCTGAATACCTCGATTAACGGCCAAGGCGGCTGGCAAAGCATCGACTCGCCGACGCGCATCGACGAAGAAATCACTGCCGGCATCGCGCACAGCGGCGGCCACTCGTGGCGCGTCTCGAACTGGTTCCACAGCGGTTACGTCAACGAGATACTGAGCCCGCAATTCGGTTCGGTCGGCGAAACAACCGCGATCAATCACGATGGTGCAGGCGCGACCACGCAGACTGCATTGTCGAATCATGTGGTCTACGATTTCTGGTTCCGCAGCGCGGCGCCCGACGATGCGCATCCCGATCCGGGCAGCGCGGTTTCGACCACGATCAGCGATGCCCCGGGCAATCGCATGACCTATCTCGGCATGTTCGATGAAGCGGCGGGCCCTGGCGGCCCGAGCGGCAATGGCTGCCCGACCAATAACGGCTGTTTTCATGTTGATGCGGCCGAAGTGGTTTCCGGCAATGACGCTGCCGCTGATGGCGATGCCAGTTTTGTCGATCATTATTCGCCGGCGCTGACTCGCGGCGTGTGGTATCGCGCGCACATCGATGCGACGTTCGTGAACGGCCCGGGCGCTGTCACAACTGATCCGTTGCTGTGTCCCGCAGCCACGGTTTGCCACACCGGCAATGACCAGATTCATTATCAAATCTTCGATGTCAGCGGTAACGTCGTGTTCGACACCGGCAACATCGGCTCGTGGGAAGCTGCGTATTTCGATGGTCGTTACGGCAACACGCCAGGCACGACCGTCGCGAGCGATTACGCCGGCTTTCGCATCTCCGGCAATGCCGATGGCGGGCAACAACCATACGGCACCAACTCGGTCACCAATCGCCCGCATGGTGTCTACATTGATGATTTGAGCGTCCTGCCTGCGGCTGGCAGCAGCATCAAGACCAGTTTCGATTTTGATCGTTATGTCGCCACCAGCGGCAACGACAGTGGTCCATGCAATGTGCAGGCATCACCGTGCAAAACGATCACCTATGCGATCGCGCAAGCCAATCCCTACGACACGATCCATGTCGCTGCCGGACGTTATGCCGAGAACAGCAGCAGCGGCGAGAACCTGGTCATCAACAAATCCGTGGCGATCGAAGGTGCGCAGGTCGGCATCGATGCGCGCACTCGCAATGTTGGCGACTTGGCCGAGACCATTCTGGTTCCCGCGGTAATCGATGCCAGCCTCACGCTGGATTCGCTCAACAGCAGCGCGGTAGTCACGATTGCTGCTGATGGCGTATCGCTCGATGGTTTGATCGTCGATGGCGACAACCCGAGTTTGAATTCCTCGGTTGGTGGCAATCCGCTCAATTTGAACGGCAGCAATCCTGATGCGGCAGCGGGCATGTTCGCCAGCGGCAGCGGCATCACGGTGCAGAATGTGGTGCTGCGCAATCTGCCTGGCGCAGGTGTTTTTGCGTATATGGATTCCGGCGTGGGCGGTGACAATCGAATCCAGTTGAACCGCTTCAGCAACATCACCAATCCGTCGACGTGGGGCCTTGGAATTTACGCCGGCTACAACTTCTATGCTCAGATCAGCGACAACCTGATGGATCAGGTGCGTATCGGCATGCAGATCGAAAACAATAGCTCGGCAAATACTGGCGCGCAGGCGCCCGCGGTGTTGCGAAACGAAATCCACGCCACGCGCACAGGCATTTTCCACAACCTTTTTTATGGCTCTGCGAGCACCTATACGTTCTCCGACAACACTGTGATCGCCGCGCTGAACGCAGCACAAACCGGTCAGTGGAACGGCATGCAGATCGAGTCGATGGGAAGTGCGCAGACCGTCGTGATCAACAACAATCACATCGACGGCAGCGCGCTCGCCAACACGCGTATCCGCACCGGTTACGTGCTCAATAACTGGGCCAGCAGCCTCAGTGCGACTACCGCGATCGACGGCGGCAGCGTAAGCAATGTCGATGCCGGTGTGCTCGCCACCGATGCGACCAATTTCACCGGTCCGGTGAATGGCGCGCTGGTGCAGAACATCGCCTTCAGCAATATCACGCTCGGCGCGATTTATATCGAGGATACCAATGAGGTTGCCGGTTCGCCGGTCATCAGCATCGGCACCGGCAACACGTTTACCGGCGTGAATTACAAGCTCGCCTTGTCGGGTGCGGCGGCCAGCGCCAGCTTCAGTGGCATCAGCGGTGTCGATACCGTGCTGGTGCGTGGAGCAAAAAATTATCTGTTCGGCAAATTGAACAGCGGCCCGTGCAGCGCCGCACAGTGCACTGCCAGCAATACCCTTATCAACTCCGGCATTGCCGCCGTGACCGCGGGCGGCACGGTGTTTATCGAGCAAGGCACGTTCGATCAGATGCCGACGCTTGGTGCCGGCAAAAACGGCGTGCGCATTACCTCGGCCGATAGCGCAAATCCGGCGGTGCTCACGCGCTTGACAGGAGGTCCGAATCAGCCGGTATTGCTCGTCAATGGCGTCAAGAATATCGCCATTGATCATCTGAATTTTAGCGTCGACAAGAAACATGCGGCCGAAGGTATTCTTGCCAACGGTGCGATCGATGGCTTGAATATCCACGACAACCACATTGTGCAGACCGCCAGTTCGACCAGCGGCACCGCCAGCTACAAGTATACAAATGGAATTTCGATCAATATCGATCCCGGCCACAATTCGCTGGGCCTGTCGCAGAGCGATGGTCAAAACGCCACGATCAGCAACAACACGATCAGCGCCAGCACCACGCCCAATGCAACGACATTCCGCGCTGGCATCGCGATGGATCGCGGCGTCGGCACGATCACCGGCAATACCAGCGTTGGCCTGAATCACGATGCGATAGTGCGCTTCGCCAACACCGTGGTTGGTGGCCCGACCGCATTGGTGATCAGTGGCAATGCGTTCAATGGTGGTGGCCTCGAATTCGATGCGCCGACTCTCGGCGTCGCACCGATCACGATCAGCAACAACGTCATCACCGCGTCGCCGGGTTCCGCAGCGCTGGGCCTGACCCAGACTCAGCTCGAAGCCGACATCTCGATCCTGCGCCTGATCGACAACTCGCAAAGCGTACCGGTCACGATCAGCAATAATCAGCTGCTCGGATATGCCAAGGGATATCGCGGCGCAACCGTGCAGAATTTCCCGCAGACAACCTTTACCGGCAACACGTTCACGCCGCTCGCTGGCGCGACCGATTTTGTCAGCCTGGTCGTGAGCAACAAGAACATCAATCAGAATACGCCGCCGCAAGCGCCGTATCCGATGTCGGTCACGGTGTTGCGCAACAACTTCAACGGCAGCGGCGTGAACGGCGCCGGGCGTGCGGTCGAATTCATCGACGACAACGATGCCAACGGCACTGCCGCCTTCGGCGCGCTTTTGTTCGGCAGCAGCCAAGCCGCGGATGCCAACCTGTTCGATCCCGCGCAGCAGTTGTATTTCAACCTGCTCAACCAGCAGTGCGATACCAACCTCAACGTGGTCGGCACGTGGCCGGGTGGTGTTGCACCGTTGTGCACGTTCCTCGACTACAACGATGTCAACGCGCCCGGTGGCATTGCCAATACGCAGGTGCGTCCGTTCCGCGTGAATGTCGAAGCGACGAACAATCAGTTCGGCGGTGTGTTTCCGGCGTCGATGGATGTGACGCAACGCGCCGCGTTGTTCGCGCGCACTTACGATGTCAACGACAACGCTGCGCTCGGTCTCGTCAACTACGGTCTCGGTGCTGGCGTGGTGCTCAAGCTCGATGGTCCGCTGACGAATGTGCAGGCGAGTGTGCCGACCGTTTTCACTGGCGAAGTCGCGAACTCCGGGCCAGCATTGACTGAGAACTCGGTCGTGCATCTGGCCATCAGCAGCGATCGCGCAGGTGGCATTCAACTGAGTGACATTAGCGCCGAGTATTACGATGCGAGCAGCAGCAGCTTCCAGCCATTGCCGCTGACTTTGAGCGGCGGCGCACTGGTCGTGGATTACGGCCCGGTCGGTGGTTTTGCGATCCCGCAAGGTTACGATCTGACCACGCCGTTCCGCTATACCTTCCATTACGCGAACGGTGCCAGCGGTACCAACTACACCGCTGCCGGCAGCGTGGTTGGCGTCACGACGCATACGGTTTATGCGGTGGATAGTCACAGCACCAACGTCGTGCAATCGGCGAGCAGAATTGGGCTGACCCTGGCCGGTCCGCAGACCGCGAATGTCGCCACACCGATCACTGGCTACAGCGCGCGCATCCTCAACGCCGGCGGTGCGGCCACGGAAAATGTGCTGGTGCATTTTGTCATCAGTCGCAGCGGCGGCATCGGTGCGAACGATCTCGTCGTGCAGTATTTCGATGGCAGCGCCTACCAGCCGATTCCACTGGTTTTGTGCAATGGCAATACGCAGCTTTGCGGCACGTTCGGCCCGCCAACGGGTTTCCCGATTGGCGTAGGTTACGACGCCACCACTCAGCTGCAATTGAGCTACGCGAAGTCCGGCGCATTCCAGGTTATCGCCACCGTGGATGGCATCAGCAGCACCAACTACGCCACCGCGTCGCTGCTGGTCAATGTCAATCCCGGCCCGGCGACCAACATTGCTGCGTTCGGCCCGACCAGCTTCAGCGGCATCGCGGGTGCGGCTTTGGCCACGGCGCCAGCGGTAATTGCGACTGATGCAGGCGGCAATCCGGTCGCTGGCGTGAGCGTGACATTTGCCACGGGCAGCAACTCGGGCTCAGTCACCGGCGCTACGCAGATCACTAATGCCAGCGGTATCGCCAGCGTTGGTGCGTGGACCTTGTCCGCCGATCCGAATGCCAGCGATACGCTGAGTGCCACCGCCACTGGCTTGGGCGGCAGCCCGGTCAACTTCTCGGCGACCGGATCGGCGCAATACGATCTTGCCGTAGCGATCACGCCGAGCCGCGATTACGTGCAGTACGGCCACACATTGAATTACGTCGTCGTGTTGACTAATAGCGGTCCTTCGAATGCCAGCGGGATCAGTGTGCAAGACTCGCTGGCGAGCGCATCGAACATCGGCAGCACAAGCACATTCTGTGTCGGCAGCAGCGGCGCCGTATGCGCCACCACTAGCGGCAATCTGAGCGACAGCAATGTCAGCGTGCCCGCCGGTGGCAGCGTCACCTACGTGGTCTCGACCAGCGTGCTGAATAGCCCGGGATTGGTGAGCGATCAAGTTGCCGATACGGTGACAATCACCGCTGCGCACGACAGTAATCCAGTCAACAACACGGCCACCGCAGCCACGGTACAAGTGGTGATTTTCCGCAATGGGCTGGAAAGCGGCGGCGATGGTGCGTTGAATACTGCGGCGGAATTTGCTGAAGCCGGCAGCCTGGATGATGTCGGCAGCTTGACCCTGAATTCGCCGCAAATCTCGAGCGCAAGCGCGATGCCGGCAACCTGGTTCAAGGCGATCGATGCATCAGGTCGCGAGACATTCCGCGTCGAGGTCGTGCAGCTTGCTGGCACGTTGCAATTGCGCGTGGTCAGCATCGCGGCAAATGGCGAAGAAAGTCGCAGCGCATGGAGTGATCTCGCTAGCAGCGTCACGCATCTTGCGTTGGCGCTGAGCAGCGGCAAATCATCGCAACCGATTCAGGCGATGCTGGTCGGCGGCACGACTGATCTCGCGATGCCGTTGCCGACGTGGGCGAAATTGCCGCTGACGTTGTTTATCCGGCAATAAGCGTTTTGAACATCACGGTTGCGCTGAGTAGCCGTGATGTCCCGCTAGGTGTATCGAATTCTGCGATGGATTAGAGTGGTCGCCCATGTGCGGCCACTTCATTCCCCAGCGTATTTCCCCGCCGATATTATTTTTCGTTGCGATTGTTTTTTGCGGGCTGCCGACGATCAGCGCGTTTGCATCTGCACCGCTCGGCTGGAGCAACGTCACGCCATTGACAATCAACCTGCTCGGCTCGGCATTCAACAACGATAACTACGGCGTGCAGGATGTTCTCGCCGATCCGGCACGGCCGAGCGATCTGTACGCATTCACCTGTTACCAGGGCGTCTGGAAATCCGTCGACTACGGCCTGACCTGGGCCAAAATTAACACTGGCAGCAATGGCGCCGAACTCGATGGCGGCAAGCTCTGGACTGCGGCAATCGACTCGAATACGAGCCGCAATCCGGCCACGCCGCCAACCTTGTGGACCGCCACCGGCGATGCCGCCGCGGGTGTGTGGGAAAGTGTCGACGGTGGCGTGAACTGGGTTTCACACGCGGTGAACAACAGCACCGCTGGCGCGGCATCCGGCAATAATTATTTTGCCAACGATGTGTATGCGCTGGATGTTGATCCGAACGATGGCCAGCATCTGCTTGCAGGATTTCATGGCTATCCTGGCATTTCCGAATCCACCGATGGCGGCGCCAGCTGGACTACGATCAGCGTGCCCACAAATATCGGTGTATCGCTGTATCCGTTCTTTGTGCAAACCGGCAATGCCGCCAGCACGCGAACAACCTGGCTCACGCAGGCGCAGTGGGATAGCAACACGCAGGGGATTTGGCGCACCGCGAACGGCGGCGCGAGTTGGATCCATGTCGCCCCGACCTACGAGCACAAACACGGCAGCACGCAGATTTATCAAACCGGTCAGGGCGTGATCTATGTGCCTTCGGTCAATCCCGATGGCGTATTCAAAAGCAGCGATTACGGCCAGACCTGGATACACGTCAGCACTTCACCGGCCAACGCGCTCTTCGGCACGGCGTTGCGGATTTACGCCGAAGATTCGTTCGCGAGCAGCGCCAGTTACGCGCCGAATTTGTATTCCTCACCCACGACAGGAATTCATTGGTCGGCCATGACTGCCGTGCCCGCCATGAGCAACGGTGCCAAGCGCGCCGCAATCACGCACAATGGATCGCAAACCATTATTGTTTCCGGCAATTGGCTCGGTGGAATATGGCGCTATGTTGAAGATGATATTTTTGGCGATGCGTTTGAGTAGTTATAAGAATTTGCTCAATACTTCCCGCCCTCCATTCGTCGCGTCAACTCAAAGCTTTCGCAAGGCAACCAATGATCAATCTACTGATTCCGTTCATGGCGTTGGCAGCCATCGGTTTTCTGATGAGCCTGACCGTTCATATCCTGGCGCTCGCTGGGACTTTACCTCCCGGTGGCGAGGCGGTATTCGGCTTGCATATCGGCATCTTCGTGGTGTGGCTGCCGGCGGTGCTCGTCTCGATTCGGCTCAACCGCGGGCAGCGCACACGCAGCTCGTGGAAGCAGATGCTGGCCGGCTGTCCCAACTGGATGCGCTATGCGGTCATGGGGCTGTTCGCTTATGCCTTCCTGAATTTTTTTATCGCGTTTTCCGGGCAAGAACACAGTCGAGGCCACGGCAGCGGGATTTCTACTGCGGAGCTTCGCGGATTCTCCGGTCATTGGATGCTCTTCTACGGCATGGCCTTCTGCATTTTGTTCTCGGCGCTTCGCAAACCATGGTTGCTGAGCATCGCGAAATGTCCGGCAGGTCATGAGGTCGCGCACTCCGATACCTTTTGCCCGACCTGTGGCAAGGCAATTCCACCGCGCAACGCGTAGGTAGGATGAGCGGCGCAGCCGCGTTATCCGACGATGATCTATGCCATTGCCACCCAGACCAAAGTCGCGCCGCATCGCATTGGCAGATGTTCTACCCTGATGCCCATCCGCATGAGGAATGGCCATGTCGTACGAAACGATGCATCGCGAGTCGATCGAGCAGCCGGAAAAATTCTGGGCCGAGCAGGCCAAGGCGATTTATTGGCACAAGCAGCCCGAGCAGATTCTGGATTATTCAAAGCCGCCGTTCCGGCGCTGGTTCGTCGGTGGTCAAACCAATCTTTGCTATAACGCGATCGATCGGCATCTGGCCGAGCGCGCCGATCAAGCCGCGCTGATCGCGATTTCCACCGAAACCAATACGCGTAAAACCTACACCTATGCGGATTTGTATCGTGAAGTGAATACGTTTGCCGCGATCCTGCAGACGCTGGATGTGGGGCAGGGCGATCGCGTCGTGATCTACATGCCAAACATCGCCGAGGCGGTATTTGCGATGCTGGCGTGCGCGCGCATCGGTGCGATTCATTCGGTGGTGTTCGGTGGATTCGCCGCGCACAACCTTGCGTTGCGTATTGATGATGCGCAGCCGAAGCTGCTGATTTGCGCCGATGCCGGCATGCGTGCGGGCAAGGTGATCCGCTACAAACCGCTGGTCGATGAAGCGTGTGCGATGGCAAAAAATGCGCCGCCGAAAGTGCTGATCGTGAGTCGTGGGCTTGATGCGGATCTGACCACAATCGCCGGTCGCGACAAGGATTATCACGCGCTGAAATCGTCGCACGAAGGTCGCGAAGTGCCAGTCGCCTGGCTCGAATCGAATGCGCCGAGTTATCTGCTTTACACCTCGGGCACCACCGGCAAACCGAAAGGCGTGCAGCGCGATGTCGGCGGTTACGCGGTGGCGATGGCGTTGTCGATGCGCACGGTGTTTGATGTCGGCCCGGGCCAGACCATGTTCACCACGTCGGACATCGGCTGGGCGGTCGGGCATTCGTACAACGTGTATGGCCCGCTGATCGTCGGTGCCACGTGCATCCTGTATGACGGTTTGCCGATCCAGCCCGACGCTGGAATCTGGTGGCAGATTTGCGCCGAGTACGGCGTGCGCAGCATGTTCTCGTCACCGACCGCGATTCGTGTGCTGAAAAAACACGATGCGGCGTTTCTCAAGCAGTACGATTTGTCGGCGCTCAAATATTTGTTCCTCGCCGGCGAGCCGCTCGACGAATCGACCGCGAGCTGGATCGGCGATGGCATCGGCAAACCGATCATCGACAATTACTGGCAGACCGAAACCGGCTGGCCGACCTTGACGTTATTGCCCGGCCTCGAACTGAAAAAAATCAAACTCGGTTCGCCCGGATTGCCGAATTTCGGCTTCAACGCGCGTGTGATCAACGAGGTCACCGGCGCCGATGCGGCACCCGGCGAGAAAGGCGTGCTGACCTTCGTGCCGCCGTTGCCGCCTGGTTGCATGAGCACGATCTGGAACGATGACGAACGTTTCCTGCGCAGTTATTTTTCGCACTTCAAGGAGCTGCTGTACAGCTCGCTTGATTGGGCGATACGCGACGAAGATGGCTACACGTTTATCCTCGGCCGCACCGACGATGTGATCAACGTCGCCGGACATCGCCTCGGCACGCGCGAGATCGAGGAATCGGTGGCGACCCATGCCAGCGTCGCCGAAGTGGCCGTGATCGGCGTGCGCGACGAACTCAAGGGCCAGGTGCCAATCGTGTTCGCGACGTTGAAAATCGGCAGCCTCGAGGCCGCCGGGAAACACGATGCTGCAATCGGCATGCAACAGCGCGTGGTTGATCTGCTCGGTGGCATCGCAAAACCGGCGCATGTCTACATCGTCAACGCGTTGCCGAAAACGCGCTCGGGAAAATTGCTGCGCCGCTCGCTGCAGGCGCTGGCCGAGGATCGCGATCCCGGCGACTTGTCTACGCTGGATGATCCGGCTGCGCTGGAAGATGTGCGCGCGGCGTTGTTGCGTGGATCGGATAGTTGATCTTTACGTTTTTGCGCGTGCCGCGTTTTCATCCTCCTCACGATTGATCCGCGAGTGATGTTTGGTATCGCGCATCAACACATACACCAGTAGCGAGCACGCGATGCAGCCGCTGACGTACCAGTAGAATCCTTCCTCGTGGCCGATGCTCTTGAACCACAGCGCAATGTATTCGGCGCTACCGCCGAAGATCGACACCGCCAATGCATACGGCAAGCCCACGCCGAGCGCGCGAATCTCGACCGGGAATAATTCGGCCTTCACGACCGCGTTGATCGAGGTGTAGCCGCTGACAATCACGAGTGCCGCCATGATCAGCGCGAACGCGGCAAGCGGTGATTGCACGACCGCAATCGCCTGCAATAACGGCACTGTCAGCAAGGTGCCGAGGACGCCGAAACCGATCAGCAGCGGGCGGCGGCCGATGCGATCCGACAGCGCGCCGATCAGCGGTTGCAGCAGCATGAATCCGGTGAGAGTCGCGGCGGAAATCAGCGTGGCAGTGTCCTTGCTCATGCCGGCGCTGTTGACCAGAAATTTCTGCATGTAGATGCTGTAGGTGTAGAAAGCGACCGTGCCGCCCATCGTCAGTCCGAGCACGATCAAAACTTCGCGCGGATGACGCAACAACACGCGTAGCAGATTTTCTTGCGGCGCCTTGCCGCGCATTTTTTCGAACGATTCGGTCTCGGCCATATTGCGGCGTAAATAAACTGCGACAACCGCACACAGCGCGCCGATCGCAAATGGAATTCGCCAGCCCCAGGCATCGAGTTGCTGCGGCGTCAGCAGCCATTGCTGCAGCACGATCAACACGCCGAGCGCGAGTAGCTGGCCCATGATCAAGGTGACGTACTGGAAGCTCGAATAAAATCCGCGATGCGCGCGCGCCGCCATCTCGCTCAAATACGTCGCCGATGTGCCGTATTCGCCGCCGACGCTCAAGCCTTGCAGCAAACGTGCGAACACCAGCAGCACCGGTGCGGCGATGCCGATGCTCGCATAACCCGGCGTCAACGCAATGATCAAAGAGCCGCCGCACATCAAACCGACCGACACCATCAACGCGGATTTGCGCCCGCGCCGATCCGCATACAAACCCATCAGCCAGCCGCCGATCGGTCGCATCAGAAACCCCAACGCGAACACGCCAGCGGTGTTGAGCAGCTGCGCGGTCTGATCGCCCTTTGGGAAAAACGCCTTGGCGAAATACAGCGAAAACGCCGAGTACACGTACCAGTCGTACCACTCCACCAGATTGCCGATCGAGCCGCTGAAAATCGAGCGCAGCCGTCCCGCCGTGCTATTGCCCATTGCAGCCGTGGCGGGATGATTTGCTGGGATCGACGGCATGCTGTTCTCTGTCGCGGTTGCAGATCAGCTAAAATAGCGGTCTTTGCCGGGAACTGCCATGACCACGAATCTTTCTGCTGGCGCGCGCTTCCGCGCCGCCGTCGCCGCCGAGAAGCCGCTGCAAGTCGTCGGTGCGATCACCGCCTACGCCGCGTTGATGGCCAAGCACAGCGGCTTCAACGCGCTGTATCTTTCCGGCGGCGGTGTGGCGGCGAATTCGCTCGGCATGCCTGATCTCGGCATCAGCACGATGGAAGACGTGCTGACTGATATCCGCCGCATCACCGACGTGTGTGATCTGCCGTTGCTGGTCGATGTCGATACCGGCTGGGGCGGCGCGTTCAACATCGCGCGCACGGTGCGCTCGGTGATCAAGGCCGGTGCCGGGGCGATGCACATTGAGGATCAGGTTGCGGCAAAACGTTGCGGCCATCGGCCCGGCAAGGAAGTCGTGGCGAAGGGTGAAATGGTCGATCGCATCAAGTCGGCGGTCGACGCACGACACGATGCGGGCTTCGTCATCATGGCGCGCACCGACGCGATCGCGGTGGAAGGTATCGAGCTTGCGATCGAGCGCGCGGTGGCGTGTGTCGAAGCCGGCGCCGACATGATTTTCCCCGAAGCGATCTACACACTTGAACAATACCGCCAGTTCAAGGATGCGGTGAAAGTGCCGATCCTCGCCAACATCACCGAGTTCGGCCAAACGCCATTGTTCACCACCACCGAACTCGGTGGCGCCGGGGTCGATATCGTGTTGTATTGCTGCGGCGCGTATCGCGCGATGAACAAGGCCGCGCTGAATTTCTACGAAACCGTGCGCCGCGACGGCACACAAAAAGCCGCCGTGCCAACCATGCAGACGCGCGCCGAACTCTACGAACATCTCGGTTATCACGCCTACGAGCAGAAGCTCGATGCGTTGTTTGCGGATGGCAAGAAAGAGGGCTGATCATGCCGGCACCCGAATCCACATCCACTCATCCAACGCGACGCAACTGGGATGGCATCGCGGCTTTGATCGCAGCGCTGATCGGCTTGCTGGCGTTGTGCGTATCGGCGTACACCGCGCATATCCAGCGCGAGCAGGCGCGGGCGCAGGTGTGGACGCAGCTGCAGTTCGGCAGCTCGGATCCAGATATGAATCTGTTGGTGGTGAACAAGGGTATCGGCCCGGCGCGCATCGAAAGCCTGCGTCTCTATGTTGATGGCAAGGCGCAACCGGACTGGAAGCACGTGATGGATGCGCTGGGCGTCAAGCTGACCGGCTACATACAATCCACCGCCAGCGATACCGTGATCGCCGCTGGCGAGAAGCTGGTGACGTTGAAAATCAATAACGCCGAGGACTGGAAATTGCTACGCGAACAAACCGCGCGGATCAGAACGCGCGCGTGTTATTGCTCGGTGCTGGATGATTGCCGCGTTTTTGACAACCGCGTGCGAAAAAAAGCGGATGCGGACGTGGCCGTCGACCGTTGCGAACGATCCGAAGACGAAGAATTTACCGAATAACGATCTCATTGATCGTATTGACGAAGACAAAGTGGAGAAGCAAGGTGAGTGAGTCCGAACAAGTTTTGCCCAAGCCGAAAAAATCGGTCGCGTTATCCGGTGTCGCCGCAGGCAATACCGCGTTGTGCTCGGTCGGTCGCAGCGGCAACGATCTGCATTATCGCGGTTACGATATTCTGGATATCGCGCACGAATGCGAGTTTGAGGAAATCGCATTTTTGCTCGTGCACGGCAAGCTGCCGACGCGATCCGAACTGGCCGGCTACAAGGCCAAACTGAAATCTCTGCGCGGCATTCCGGCCAGCGTGAAAGCGGTGCTGGAACAATTGCCTGCTGCGGCGCACCCGATGGATGTGATGCGCACGGGCGTTTCCGCGTTGGGTTGCGCGCTGCCGGAAAAAGACGATCACAATGCGGCCGGTGCGCGCGATATTGCCGATCAGCTGATGGCGTCACTCGGCAGCATGTTGCTGTACTGGTATCACTTTTCGCACAACGGCAAACGTGTCGAAATCGAGACCGACGATGATTCGATCGGCGGTCATTTTCTGCACCTGCTGCATGGCAAGACGCCATCGACGGAATGGGTGCGCGCGATGCACACCTCGCTCAATCTGTATGCCGAACACGAGTTCAACGCGAGCACGTTTACCGCACGCGTGATCGCCGGCACCGGATCGGATATTCATTCGTGCATCACGGGCGCGATCGGTGCGTTGCGCGGACCGAAACACGGCGGCGCGAACGAAGTCGCCTTCGAAATCCAGAAGCGTTACGACACACCCGATGAAGCCGAGGCCGACATCCGCCAGCGCGTCGAAAACAAGCAGGTCATCATCGGTTTTGGCCATCCGGTGTATACAATTTCCGATCCGCGCAACAAGGTCATCAAGCAGGTCGCGCGCGAACTCGGCGAGCAGGCCGGCGACATGAAAATGTTCAACATCGCCGAGCGCCTCGAAACCGTGATGTGGGAGATCAAGAAAATGTTCCCGAATCTCGACTGGTTCAGCGCCGTGAGTTATCACCTGATGGGCGTGCCGACTGCGATGTTCACGCCGCTGTTCGTGATCGCGCGCACTTCGGGCTGGAGCGCGCACGTGATCGAGCAGCGCATCGATGGCAAGATCATTCGCCCGAGCGCGAATTACATCGGGCCGGAAGATCGGGTTTTTCAGCCGATCGATCAGCGCGTTTAGACGACTCCAATTTTTGGGAGTGATCGCATGAACAGCCCAGAGTCGCCAGATGCCATTTGCGCGGGATTCGCGGAAGCGTCTCAGAAGCTCACATTCCGTGCTCTAGAGGAGGGTACGGTTTTGATTGAAGGTAGCGCTGCGGCGCTTGAGTTCTTGGGTACTTTGCTTATTGCACAGGCCCGTTTCGACAAAGATTGTGGTTTCCAACTTTCGCCAACGGGCGCGGGGAACGCAGTATTTTCCGACGAGTCGAATCTCGGTTTTTATATTCATCGAACGCCTTGTAAGCACGTAGAGGGATCGTGAGTTTTCCACTCGGCCGATGGGTGCTCGCGATAGCGTTGCTGGATTTTGCAATCACCAATTGTGCATATATATTTTGGGGAGATTGGAGTCCAGGCAATGCTGAGCCGTTTATTTTTAAGCCGATGGAGATCGCTACAGTTTTGTCCGTGCTCTCCATTCCTGTGGCGTGGATGTGTCGAAGCGCAACAGCCGTTCGTATTTTTGTTGGCTGGTTTATGCTGCTGGCAATCACGCATGCACTAGTGTTTTTCCTGATTGCGTTTGTAAGACCAGCGGTAGGTTGAAGGACAGAGTCTGAGGACGCCGAAGTCGCTTCCGCCAAGGATTATTGCATGGCAAAAAAGCCGAAAATCCAGCGTGATCCTGCGTCGCCGGAGACCACGAAAAACGCATCGGCGTCGCCCGCAAACACTTCGTCGCAGTCGACGTCGGCAACAGCGTTTGGTTGGAACGGATTTCTGCGCGAGCGCATCGCCGGTGTTCTGTCGGCGCCGATCATCGGTCTGCTCGCGGCCTTGATTTTGAGCTTCGCCGGCATCTTTCTCGCCGTGGCATGGCAGGTTGGGCCGCAGCGCGAAATCGCGCATCGGCAGTATGAAAAATACACGGCGCATGCGACCGGCAAGATTGTCGAGAGCTGGGTCGCGGTCGACTGGAACATCGCCGACATGCCGCAGGACAGCATCAACTGGCAGGGTTATGCGCTTGCATCGCCGTGCGCGGTGATCGAGTTCGATGGCGATTGGGGCGCTGCGATGCGCCGCGCCTTTTGCGGGGCACGGCTGCCTTTCCACGATGAATATGCGTTGCACAATCTGAGTTTGCTGCGGCCTGGCGTGCCGTTCGCGTGGGCGCGCGACGACAACGATTTTGTCGTGCCGGAAATTCGCCTCAGCCAAACATCGCTCGACTGGCTCGCGACCCACGCGCCGTATTCCACGTTCAATCTGAGTCGGCCTTTGCCGCAGACCGCGCTCGAGGCTTTGCAACGCCAGTACGACCGGCCGCTCGATGCGGCGCTGGTCGGCTGGACGCGATCTGCACCGGACATTCCGCTTGTGTTCGACCCGCAGCATCCACTCGATGCAGTGCCGTTGGCGTATGTCGAGGCGCAGATGGCCGAGTCGCCGTTCTGGATTATCACGATCATCATCGGTGGTGTGGGATTGTTCGTCTGGCTCGAAGGCATGCGCCTGCTGGTCGGCAATCTGTCGCGTGGGCTGGGGTTGATGCTGGCATTGGTGCCGCTAATCGCGCTGCCGTGGTGGGGCGAAAATTTTCCGCGATTCATTTCGCATCTGAATGCGCAGGTCGGGCAGATGGTCGGCGCGTTTCTCAGCGACGTCGACGGCTCGACGCGGCTGCTCGTGACTGACCGTGAGCACGCGCCCATGGTGAATGCGCAACGTTTGATTTGGACGGCCAAACAGACCATGTACGCCGACACGTTCGGGCGCATGCATTTCACCGCGCCGACATCGCTGCCGCTGCCGGACGATCTTGCATTGAAGTTGCTCAGCGAAACTGTCACCACGCAAATGCGCGCGCTGAATGTCGGCGAGCAAGCCGCGATGTATGCGCGGTTGCAGCGCGACAAGGAAAACGATCGACTCGGTGTCGACCTGCTGTTTTTCACGGCGGCGCGAGAAGTTCTGCTCGATACGCATGCCGATCCGGCGCTGTATCAAAGTGCGCGTCGATTTCTGGTTGCTGCGCTTACCGCGCCTTCCGAACCGCGTTATTCGGTGGTGATGCCGCCGCAACAGACCGCGGAGATTTTCTGTTCACTGACCGATATCCCGGTAGGCGTGATCGCGAACATGCCGTCGTGGAAAGGGTGCGACCGGCGCACCCGGTAAACATGCGCAGGTCGCTGCGTTGCCGCTATTGATGTCAGTACAAATTGGTGCTGTTCGCTGCGCCGCCGGAAAATCTCGGCGTGACCACGGAATGCGTGCCCGCCTGGAGACATTTCTGCTTGAAGTTTGATGGCCAGATGCCGAGCGAATCGACTATGGAAAACGGCGGCGCCTACGATGTCGACATCATTCTGCATTTATGCGCGAGTATGGCGCGGCTGCACTTTTTCGATGACATTGACGGCTAGCCAAAGGCCACGCGATACTCGTATCAAGATGGGGAAATTCGAGTCTTTCGCGACACTATCACGCTGAAGTTTTTCTCCTGCATTTTCAGACGCACTTCGCCTGCCTTTCTCGGCGCACCAAAGTCATTGGGGATATCACATGAGACAGAATTCGATCATCGTATTGCCGCGCCAACGCGCCATCGCCGTTTCCATTTCACTGCTCATCGCGACAAGTTTTGGCGTTGCGCATGCGGCGGACGTGCAGATCAACACGCCGGTCGGCGGTGGGCTTCTGGTGCAGGATAACGCTGCCAATACGCTGCTGAAAGTTGATGGCAGCGGCACGGTGACGGTGCCTTACCTGGCCGGCGCGCCAGCGACATATTCCAATGGCGTGTGTTTTGGCCCGGGAGGATTGCTGGGGCAATGTGCAGTGACGGTTGGCGTTACGGGAGCAACCGGCGTCACAGGGCCTGCTGGTCCAACAGGTCCGCAAGGTATCCAAGGTATCCAGGGTGTAACTGGCACGGGTGGCTTGGCTGGCAACCAAGGGCCGACCGGTGCCGCGGGTCCGCAAGGCATCCAGGGCATCCAAGGCCTGACGGGCGTCACCGGTGCGACTGGATTGGCCGGTGTGACGGGTAGCCAAGGTGCTACTGGCGTTACTGGCGCGACAGGAACCACCGGCGCGACGGGCGCGACGGGCGGGCTGTCATCCCAATACGCCTATGTCTATGCCCAGTCGGCACAAGTCGTTCCCATCGAAGCAGATGTTGCTTTCGACACTAACGGCGTGATCAGTGGGTTCATTCATATCCCTGGCACGTCGACAATCGTTGTGACCGTCAGTGGCGATTACGAAGTGTCGTGGATTATTTCGGCGGTGGAGCCGAATCAGTTTGCATTGACGGTAAATGGTGTTCCGGTCGCGGCGGCCATCTACGGCTCGGGTGCCGGCACGCAGCAAAGTAGCGGGCAGGCAATCATTTCAACCAACGTTGGCGATAACATCACTTTGCGCAACCATACTTCCGCAGCTGCTGTTACCTTGCAGCCACTCGCCGGCGGAACGCAGCAAAATGTCAACGCATCGATACTGTTGCGCAAATTGAATTGATGGTCGAAAAATGGGGCTTGTGAGTAATCAATAACCTTCAAGGCTATCGTAGAAAATCCGGTCACCCTGCACCACGAATGCAGGTGCAGTCAGATACACCGAGCGGCCATCACCGAGCTCGCCGAAATAATCCGTGCCGGCGCATTTCACCGCGCCGCTGACGATACCGCAGGCACTCGAATACGACGAACCGAGCGCAGTGACGCCGCTGGTGAGAGTCGGCATTGCGAAGGGCGTCGTGTACAACGCAATCGCGCCGTTGCCAGCCAGCGTGTAGAACGCGCCCCAGCATTTCACCGCGCCACTCACCACCGCACACGTGAAGCCGCCGCCAGCGGTGATCGCCGTCACGCCGGAGCTGAGCCCGCTGGTCGCCACAGGAGTGTAGCTGTTGACCAGGCCGCCATTGCCGAGCTGGCCGGTGAAGCCGTCGCCCCAGCATTGCACGCCGCCGCTTACGATCGCGCAGGTGTGATATCCGCCGCCGACAATGCCAGTCGCACCGCTGCTGATGCCGGAGACCGTCACCGGTGGTGTGGCTAGGGTCGAGACGTTAGTGCCGTTGCCGAGTTGGCCGTTCGAGTTGTAACCCCAGCACTGGATCTTGCCGGTCTGCAGTACCGCGCAGGTATGGGCGACTCCCGAGGAGATCGCGATGACCGTAGCGCTAAGCCCGCTGACCGCTACCGGTGAATGATTCTCGCTGATCGAACCGTTGCCGAGTTCACCGTTACTATTCGCGCCCCAGCATTTCACGCCGCCACTGACGATCGCGCAGGTGTATGCATAGCCGGCCGTGATCGCGGTCACGCCAGAGGCGATGGCGGTGACCGGTGTCGTGCTGCCGGTGGTGCTGCCGTTGCCGAGTTGACCATTCGCATTGCTGCCCCAGCATTTCGCTGCGCCGCTGACTACCGCGCAACTGTGGTAACCGCCGGTGGCGACGCCGGTCACGCCTGAACTCAAACCGCTGACCGCGACCGGTATCGAGCTGTCGATGATGTTGCCGTTGCCGAGCTCGCCGGTTTCGTTGTCGCCCCAGCACTGCGCCGCGCCGCTTACCACCGCGCAGTTGTGCAGCGAAACCGCGCTGGATGCAAGCGCACTGGCACCGCTTGCGAGCCCGCTCACCGCCACCGGTGTCACTTGATAAACCTGGTCGCCGAGACCGACCTCGCCATCGAGATTGATGCCCCAGCATTTCTCCTCACTCTTGCCGGCGATCGTGACCAGCGCGCATGAATCCGACAGGCTTGCGGTGATCGATGTCACGCCCGTGGTAAGTCCGCTCACCGCCACCGGCACGTGGCTGTCCAGCAGTGATCCAACACCGAGCTGGCCGAACATGTTGTAACCCCAGCACTTGGCCGCGCCACTGACCACGGCGCAGGTGTGATAGCCGCCAGCCGCGATCGCCGTGGTGCCGGAGCCGATGCCGGAAACCGTGACCGCCGCGCCGCCATTGGTCGCGATCACGGTGTTGTTGCCGAGCTCGCCGTTGCCGTTGCCGCCCCAGCAACGCATCGTGCCATCGCTGATGATCGCGCAGGTGTGAAACAGGCCGGAGGCAATCGAACTCACCGTCAATCCAACCGCCGCTCCCAGCACGTTTGCTGTCACTGGGACATGGCTGTCGATGATTGAGCCGTTGGCAAGTTCGCCGTAGACGTTGTAGCCCCAGCATTGCACCGCGCCGCTGACGATTGCGCAGGTGTGATAGCCGGCGCTCGCGATCATAGTTGCGCCGGACGCGATATTCGATACCTGCGTCGGTGCGCCGCTGTTGGTCGCGTTGATTGTGGCGTTGCCAAGTTGCCCGTTCGAGTTCCAGCCCCAGCAGCGCACCGTGCCGCCGCTGAGAATCGCGCAGGTGTGATACAGCCCGGCCGAAATGGCGATGACGCCAGACGTTAGGCCTTGCACCGGCACCGGGATCGCGCTGTCGTCGACCCCGCCGTTGCCGAGTTCGCCGTCGGGATTGCGGCCCCAGCATTTCACGCCGCCGTTGACGATCGCGCAAGTGTGATAGCCACCGACCACAATCGCGGTCACGCCCGTTTGCAACCCATACACCGGCCCCGGCTGGGTGCGATCAAGAAATCCGCCATCACCGAGTTGGCCATCGTAGTTGTAACCCCAGCATAACGCGCCGCCATTGACGATTGCACAGGCATGCCGACTCTGACCGCCGACGCTGATCTGCTGCGCGACCAATGCAGGAGTCGCCTGCGCCAGCGACTGCAGTGTGAGGAGTAACAGCATAAAAACGAAGCACGAAACAGCGTGCGTAGGGCGAAACTGGCGCGACACGGATTGCAGGATGGTAGTACGCATGACGGATCCTCCTTGGCGGTTATCCGATCAATGCGTAAAAGGGCGCGCGCAAGTCTCATGCGGTCGTGTTACTGAATAGTTACCCTCACATCACCCGCATTGCCGCCGCAATGCGCAGCAGGCAAGCTATGCGCGAAGCTTCTCTGCAAGCTCATCGATTAACACGAAAAATCACGATGCGTTATCAAGGGAAAATAGTCCGCTGGAACGATCCGCAGGGATTTGGGTTCATCGTCCAAAATGGCGGCACGAAGGAAATCTTCGTGCATATCAAATCTTTCAAAAGGCGGCAGCGACGTCCGGTCGAAAATGAAGTCGTGATCTATGAAACCAAAATCGATGCGAAGGGACGCATGCAGGCTGAAAATGTCACTTTCGTTGGCGAGTCCATGGCGTCAGCGCTGCCGCATCGAATCGGCGCAATGCCTCTGATATTCGCTGTATCGTTTCTGATTTTTGTCGCCGGTGCTGCGTTTATTGGCAAGCTGCCATGGCAATTGCTTTTGCTGTATCTCGTTGCCAGCAGCAGCACGTTCGTCGCATATGTTTTCGACAAGTCGGCGGCGAAAAGAGGTCAGTGGCGCACTCCGGAAAATACCTTGCACATATTTGCGATGGTCGGTGGGTGGCCGGGTGCGCTTGCTGCGCAGAAACTGATTCATCACAAATCCAGAAAACCATCGTTTCAACAGGTGTTCTGGGTAACAGTGGTTTTCAACTGCGCAGCGCTGGGATTTTTATTCTCGCGGACAGGGGCTGAAATGCTGCGCACAGTGCTCGGAATGCGCTGAACTTGCTGCGCCAAAGTGGCGGGGCGGGTAATATGTGACGAGGGGAGATGCGATTCATCGCTGCATCCGGTTTGGTTTGCGAGCGTCGCCAGGACGATCGCGATACGTCGCGTGGAATCACAAGATTGCGCAGTCTGTTCAACACCAATCCAGGCATGCCGAACGCGGTCGTTTCAGCGTAGCCGCATCCCGCCGCCGCCGCGTGCGGCGGGTGATGAGCGTTTCGACGCCGCGCGCTCCGGCCCGTGTCTCGGCATATAGCGCTCTCGCCACGCGCTTGCGGCAGCCGGCGATCACTACACCAGCGCAATCTGTGCGCGCCGCGCCGGCTCGCGATCTCGCTCGATAACCTTGCAGGTAATCGCCACGCCGCATCTGCCGCGGCAAGCTATCTCCGTCGTCTTTCAACTTACCCAACGGAGAATCCCCATGATCGATACCAACCACATCGTTGAGAACTACCTCGCCGCGTGGAATGAAACCGATACCGACACGCGACGTGTGCGCATTGCGGCGTTGTTCAGCGAGAACGCAAGCTATCTGGATCCGATGATGCGCGGCGAAGGCCACGCCGGGCTTGAGCAGATGATCGGTGCAGTACAGCGGCAGTTCGACGGCTACCGTTTCGCCGCGTGCGGCACAGTCGATACGCACAACGAAGTGGTGCGCTTTTCGTGGTCGCTCGGATTGCCGACCCAGGCGCCGGTGGCTTACGGCACCGATGTCGCCGAGGTGGCTGCCGATGGTCGCCTGCAACGGGTGATCGGTTTTCTCGATGCAGCGCCGGCCGCCGTTTGAATACCGTCACCACCTTCTCGATGTGGAGCACAACACCATGAACACAACCAACATCGGCGCCGCCCTCATGTCGGCGCGCCACGCAGCGCCGAATTTCATCCACACCAACGACGGGACGATGCTGTTTTATCGCGATTGGGGCCAAGGCGCGCCGGTGGTATTCGTCGGCAGTTGGTCGCTGCCATCGGACATGTGGAATTACCAGACGCTGGCGTTATCGGAACAAGGCCTGCGTTGCATCAGCTATGATCGGCGTGGCCACGGCCGCTCAAGTGATCCGGGCCGTGGCTACGATTTCGATACTCTGGCCGACGATCTCGCGGCGCTGCTGGAAGTGCTCGACCTGCGCGGCGTGACGCTGGTGGGTCACTCGATGGGCTGCGGCGAAATCGTGCGCTATCTCACGCGTTTCGGCAGCGATCGCGTGGCGCGCATCGCCTTGCTTGGTACCACTACGCCGATGCTCGCCCTGGCGCCGGATAATCCTGATGGCATCGATGTGGCATTGTTCGAGTTTTTTCAAACCCAACAACTGATGCGCGATTACCCAGAATGGATCGAGGAAAACCTGCCGCCGTTCGTGGTTCCGCAAACCACACCGGCGATGGTGAACTGGGTACGTCAGATGGCGTTGAACACCTCGGCGAAAGCGCTCAAGGATTGCAACACGGCAGTGGTGAGGGCCGACTTCCGGCAGGAGATGAAACGCATCAATGTGCCTACACTGATTCTGCACGGCGACCTGGACGCCTCGGCGCCGTTAGCGCTGACCGCCGAGGCATCGGCGGCCCTGGTGCCGGGCGCGGTGCTCAAGATTTATCAGGGCGCGCCGCACGGATTTTTCATCACCCACATGGATGGCATCAACGCCGATCTGCTGGCTTTCGCCGGCGCTGATCAGCGCGTCGCCGTCGAGTAACAAAGGAGGAGCAGTCATGCAGACGGCGGGCGCGGCAGCGAACGAACGGTATTTCAGCGATTTTCCCGCCGCGTTGCGCTATTGGCGCGGCAAGCGCGGTTACAGCCAACTGCGCTTGTCGACCGAAAGCAATATTTCGCAGCGGCATATCAGCTTCATCGAGAGCGGCCGCTCGCAGCCGAGCAAGGAGCTGATCCTGAAACTCGGCGCCGTGCTCGACATTCCGCTGCGCCAGCGCAATGTGATCCTGCTCGCCGCAGGTTTCGCGCCGGCGTATCACGAGCGCAGCTTGTCCGATCCTGAATTGCAATCGGTGCGCCATGCGCTGCAATTCATGCTCGCGCAGCAATCGCCGTATCCGGCACTGGTAGTGGATCGGTTGTGGAATCTGCTCATGGTCAATGCGCCGGCCGCGATGCTGATGCGCTGGTTGCTGGGCGCGCCTGCGGATCAGGCTATCGCGCAGGACGGCTCGCTCAACGTGCTCAGGATACTGCTCGATCCGGCGGGACTGCGTCCGCATCTGGCGAACTGGGAGGCGGTTTGCGGCGACATGCTGCACTGGATCCAGCGCGAGGCAATGAGCGATGGCCCTGGCAGCGAGGCGACGCGGCTGCTCGAAAACCTGATCGCATTTTCGGGCTTGCCCGCGATCACGCAGACGCCCAATCTCGATTCGCGCGCGCTGCCGTTCCTGGCGATGCACATCCGCAAGGACGATGTCGCGTTGAATCTGTTCACCACAATCACCACGCTCGGCACACCGCACGACGTCACGGTGCATGAGCTGCGCGTAGAAGCATTTTTTCCGGCGGATGCGGCGACTGCGACGTGGTTTATGGCGAAAGCCGCACCTCCCGCTGTTGCGTGACTAGCGCGTACACCGCGCATTGTCGGGGCGACGCGCGCAAGTGCGCGCCGGCCGGCACGTGATCTGCCTGCGTCTCCGCGGCAATTATGTTTTCATGCAACCGGCGCTGGCGGCGCTGCTGACCGCGAAAGTAGCGCGGTTCCTGCCGCATGCGCCGCACTGAAACCTCAATGCGCATCCGCTGGTGGTGGTGCCGCGTTTGATGCCGGCCGGCAGAACGGCACCATGATCAGCGCAACGATGAACAGCCACGCCATGTGGCGAAACACTTCGTTGAACGACAGCGTGAGTGCATGCCGCGAAACCACACGCGCGAGCTCGCCTTGCGCGAGCAGCAGCGCATGGCCGGTGTCGGTGGTGATCTGGGAAAAACGTGCAGCGAGATCGGCGACGATATTCGGCGCATGGCGTCCGGCTTGACCGAGGCTTTCGCCCATGCGAGCAACCTGTTCGCGCGTGTTGTCCTGCAGCCAGGTATTGACGATCGCGATGCCCACCGCGCCACCGAGATTGCGCATCAGATTGAACAGACCCGAGGCATAACGCAGCTCGGCCATTGCAAATCCCGATAGCGCCAGATTCACGCTCGGCACGATGCACAACATGATCGCAAAACCGCGCAACATCTGCGGCAGGACGAACGCGGTAAATCCCCATTCGGGCGTGAGATACGAGGTGAACCACAGGCTGCTGGCGAACAGACTCAAGCCCGCGGTAATCATCCAGCGCGGATCGAGCCGCTGCGACAGACGTGCGGCGATGACCACGCTCAGGATTTGTGCGATGCCGGTGACAAACACCGTCGTGCCGATCTGCAGACTGTTGTAGTCGCGTACGCGGCCGAGAAAAACCGGGATCAAATACGTCGCCGAATACAGGCCGAATCCGATCACAAGATTGAACACGCAGGCGAACGCGAACGTCGGATTGCGAAACGGCGTGAGTTTGACGATCGGGCCGTTCGAGCGGAACGAGCGTTCGAGGAAAAGCAGAAACGCGATGAATGAAATCCAGCCCGCCATCGCGATGCTTGGATCACCGAACCAGTCGTAGCGCGGGCCTTCTTCTAGCACGTATTCGAGGCCGCCGAGAAACACTGCCATCGCGCCGAGATGCGCATAGTCGATGCGCTTGAGCATCGCCAGATTCGGTCGATCGACCTTGATTACCGATGCTGCGAGAAACGTGACGATGATGCCCGGCACGATGTTGACATAGAAGATTGAGCGCCAGCCGAATACGTCGGTCAGCCAGCCGCCGACGGTCGGCCCGAGTGTCGGCGCGAGCACGGAAACCATGCCGAGTATCGCCGGAATCATCGCGCGTTGCGGGCCGGTGAAAAGTGCGAAGCCAGTGGCGAATACGGTCGGGATCATCGCGCCGCCGACAAAGCCCTGGATCACGCGAAACACGATCATCGAATTGATGTCCCACGCCAGTCCGCACAGCGCACTGGCGATCGTGAACAGGCCCGCCGACAACGCAAACAGCCAACGCGTCGAGAGCGCCTGCGCGAGAAAGGCAGAGAACGGAATCATCACCAGTTCGGCCATCAGATAGCCGGTTTGCACCCAGCTGATTTCTTCCGGGCCGGCGGACAATCCGGCCTGCACATCGTTGAGCGAGGCGGCGACGATCTGGATATCGATCAGCGCCATGAACTGGCCGAACGCCATCACCGCGAAGATCAGATATTTGCGCGCGTTCGGAAGGTCAGCAGGCGACCAAGCGGCTGTCGATGCGATCGGAATGATTGCTGCTGGAGTGCTCATGGCGATACTTGCGTTTGAATGATGCTCGTAATATTATATGCATCATATAAACGAAACGGCAAGGCCATGCGTTACGACTCCGAACACAAACAGAAGACTCATCTCAAGGTGGTCAAGGCCGCGGCCAAGGCCATTCGTGCCGAAGGGCCGCATCGCATTGGCGTGGCCGCGGTGATGGCCGATGCCGGACTCACGCATGGCGGGTTTTATGCGCATTTCGCATCGAAGGATGATCTGGTCGCCGCCGCGATCGAGCATATGTTCGAGGAGTCGCGCGAGCGTCTGCGGCACGAAACCGAGGATCGCGATCCGCGTGAAGCGCTGATCGCGTACATCGATTTTTATCTGTCGGCCAAACATCGCGACTCTCGCCGCAGTGGTTGTCCGCTCGCCGCGCTCGCCTCGGATCTGCCACGCCTCGCACCGGGGCTGCGCGCGCGCTTTGCGAAAGGCGCGCAGCGCCTCGCGTCCGCGTTCTCCGAGCTGCTGAGCAAGCTCGATCACAACGAGGCGACTGAGGAGGCGAACTCGATGCTGGCCGAATTGCTCGGCGCGTTATCACTCGCGCGCATGGAAGCAAATACGGAACGTTCGGATGCCATCCTCGCCGCATCACGGCAACAACTCAAACGTCGTCTCGCCTTGGAGCAATACGCATGAATATGGTCAACGAAATCACCGGTTCGCAGAATTCGGCGAGTCTCACTGGGTTGCAACAATTGCAGGCGCTGATCGCCGGCGGCAAACGTCCGGGTATTGGTGATTCGCTCGATTTCACCTTGGTTGAAGTCGCCGTAGGCAGCGCGGTATTCGAAGGCATCCCCGGCCTGCATGCCTACAATCCGATCGGCATGGTGCACGGCGGATACGCCGCCACATTGCTCGACTCGGCATGCGGTTGCGCGGTGCACGCGAGCCTCAGTACGACGCAGGGATATACCACGCTGGAACTCAAGGTCGCGTACCACAAAGCGCTGACCGACAAGACCGGAAAGGTGCGCGCCGAAGGGCGTGTGATCAGCATCGGTCGACGTGTTGCTTTCGCCGAAGCCAGGCTGATCGATGCGAATGGAAAACTCTACGCATCGGCGACATCGACATTATTGGTGATCGAAAAATGAGCACTGAAACTGCGCAAGTCGCAGCCACGCCGATCACACCGACCGATATGAAAACGCCTCGTCCGATGTTCTCGCGCAAGGCGCTCGTCGCGGTGCTGATTGCGATCGCGCTCGGCGCAGGCGGTGCGTTTTATATCGCGGCGCCGAAATCCTCGGTGTCGACCGACAACGCTTATGTGCAGGCCGACAGTTCGATCGTCGCGCCGAAAGTGCGCGGCCTCGTGGCCGAAGTTCTGGTGCGGCACAACCAGCAAGTGAAACGTGGTGATGCGTTGCTGCGTATCGATGCGGAAGAGTTCGATGCGCGTGTCGCGTCTGCCGGTGCGGCGCTGCAAAATGCACAGGCAACTCAGGCGGCGGCGAGTGCGACGTTGAATGCGCTCGATGCGGAAGAGCAACTTGCGGCGTCGAATATTCGCTCGGCCTTGACCTCGATTCGTTCCGCCGATGCGCAGAGCGAACGCGCGCAGGCAGATCGCAAGCGTTTCGATAATCTGGTCGGCTCCGGCGCGGTGGCGAAACACGATGCGGATCAATATCGCGCTGCGGCGATCAGCGCGGTGGCGGATGCGGATCGCAGTCGTGCGCAGTTCGATGTGAGTCGCAATCAGGCGGCGGTCACGCGCGCCAAACGACAGACCTTGCAGGCCAATCTCGCGCAGGCCGAAGCGGCAGTAGCCGGTGCACGTGCGGCGCTCAATCTCGCGTTGCAGGATCAACAACACACGATGATTTTTGCGCCGATCGATGGCGTCGTCGCCGACCGCCAAGTCGAGCAGGGCGATTACGTTCAGCCCGGCACGCGCCTGCTCAGCATCGTGCCGATCAACGATCTGTACGTGGTCGCCAACTTCAAGGAAACCCAGACCGGCCGCATGACCGCCGGCCAATCGGCGAGCGTCGAAATCGATGCCTTGCCCGGCGTGGTATTCAAGGGTCAGGTCGAGAGTTTTGCACCGGGCTCGGGTTCGCAGTTTTCGCTGTTGCCGTTCGAGCCCGGCACCGGAAATTTCACCAAGATCGTGCAGCGCGTGCCGGTGCGGATTCGTTTCGATATCGGGCAGTCATCACTCGCCGCGCTGCGTCCGGGATTGTCGAGCACGGTGACGGTGACATTGAAAGCGCCGAGCAAAACAACAGTCGGCGATGAATCGGTTGCGCCGGCTTTGCCATCAATCGCCGCGACGGCAAACATCAAGCAATAAAACATTTGCCCATGAATATGATATTCGTCATATAAAAACTTTTTTCATAAACACAGGAGATAAACCATGAACATTAAAGGCTCAGTTGCATTTGTCACCGGCGCCAATCGTGGACTAGGACTCGCGTTCGCCAAGGCACTGCTCGCCGCCGGCGCGAGCAAGGTTTACGCCGCCGCGCGTGATCCCGCCAGTATCACTTTGCCGGGTGTGCAGGCGATCAAACTCGATGTCACCAATGCCGACGATATCGCCGCGGCGGTCAAGGCGTGCGGCGATGTCACGCTGGTTATCAACAACGCCGGCATCATTCGCGGCGGCACGGCGTTGGCACAGGGCACGACCGAGAATATGCGCGCCGAATTTGAAACCAATGTCTACGGCTTGCTCGCCGTGAGCAAGGCGTTTGCACCGGTACTCGCGGCGAACAACGGCGGCGTATTGGTGAATGTATTGTCGGCGTTAAGCTGGGTCAGCTTTCCGACTTCGATCGGCTACAGCGCATCAAAAGCCGCGGCATGGTCGCTCACCAACGGCTTGCGCCAAGAGTTGCGCGCGCAGGGCACGCAAGTGGTGGCCGTGCATGTCGGCTACATGGATACCGACATGGTCAAGGATGTGCAGGCGCCAAAATCGAATCCGAGCGATGTGGCGAACACTGTGCTGCAAGGTATCGAAGCCGGTGATCTGGAAGTGCTCGCCGATGCGATTTCGCGTCAGGTAAAAGCTGGGCTGAGTGCGCAGCCGGGCGTCTATCTCGCGGTGCCTGCTTGAAAAAATGTAGCATTCCGTACGGCATGGGCTACGAGCGTTGCCGCTGTTACGGATGAATTTCGCAAGATATTGAACGTGCGCGCCGGACAATTAAACCCGGCGCGTTCGTTCGAGTGATTTCACAGGCCGCCGCCCGGTTTCCTTGGGGGCTGAGATGCAACGATCCCGCGCGATCAGCGTTATCGCAAATCGGCCTTGCCGCGTCCTTCGAGAGCGGGAACTTGGCCGGATATGCTCAGGCAATTTGGCGCACAACTGCAGTGCGAGGCAATGGGTGCAGGCACATAACGGACATTGGCGAGCATCCAGTTTCCATTGCGTTGAAACATGATCGAGCGGAATGGCCGGTCGGCAACGAAACCGACAAATCCGGGTGTGCTACTCGGTTGGCCAGTGAGTGTCGACGGAAAATTGGGCATGTAGCTGACCATCTCGCCACGATCATTCAACAGGATTGCGCCCATTGGTGTTGCCTGGCCCTGGTTGTCGCACCCAAGGCATTGCATATCGATGCCCATCGCCGTGATGTCGCGCGGAAACTTGATCTGCACAGCCAAGTTCGTGAGCAGAAAATTGGCTGATGTCGTCCGTGCGCCGAACCAGAAGCTTGCAGGCAAATCGACCAGCGAATTCAATACTTGCGGTTCGAGTCCACCGCCAAGAAATTCAACATTGTTGACCTTGAATGGTGCCGTGGCTCCGGCGACGCTATCAAAACTTATTCGCTGCGCATTTGGATAGTTGCCGTCGAATACGTTGCGATCATCGATCTGGACGACAGCCGTCGGCGAGTAGGAAGAATTCTGATCAGCGGATTGCGTACAACTTTGAGTCACGGCGTTGGTTGGGGCCGCATCGGTTTGCGCGTGAACCGTCTGGATATTCCACAGCAAAACGAACGAAAAAAGCAAAGCAAAAATGACACGCATGAGACTACTCCAGTTGAGATTTTAGTTTTTTAAATCATGTTGCTGAGGTGGATCGTCCGTGATGTTTCGCATGCGGGGAGAACTGAGTGGCGAGCATGGCGGGAAGTTCCCGCGCGAATAATGCTGTGAGACGCGCAGCGTAACGATGGCGATGATTTCGCCCGAAACGCTTTATTTGAGAACGCGCTCGGCGCAATATCCGAGTGGGGTTTTTATTGAGGTGTGCGCCATGAGATTTTTCATCACGCTGGTCATGCTGTTGTGCTTGAGTGCATGCGCCAAACCGGTGCCTGCGGACAAGGCCGCGTTTGTCGGCGAGTGGAAATCACCCGAGATGTATCTGCAGATCACGCAGGCTGGTCATGTCGATTACAAGCGCTCCATCGGCAGCGGATCGAAGTCGGTATCCGGCCCGCTGCAGGGTTTCAGCGGCGAAAATTTCGACGTCGGGATAGGCGCGATGTCGACCACGTTTGTCGTGACCACGCCGCCGCATCAGGATGGCGGTACGATCAAGATGACCGTCGATGGTGTCGAGCTGAGCAAGACGCCGTAGCTCGCCGAAAACAACGCCACGTCTTCGTTATCGAATACCGACCGCGCCTGACAAAGCATGGATGTCGTTAGCTCATTGCCCGCACTTGCCGCGTTGTGTATTGCGTTCGTCGTCGCTTTTTTTCTCGCGAAAATATTCGGCGCGCCAGATCAACAAGGGCGCTTCGCATCGATCGACGGCTTGCGCGGTTATCTGGCGTTGTTCGTGTTTTTTCACCACGCCTGCATCTGGTATTTTTTCCTGCGCAGCGACGACTGGACGATCCCGCCGTCGAATCTCTATACGCATTTCGGACAGAGCAGTGTCGTCATGTTTTTCATGATCACCGCGTTTCTGTTTTTCTCGAAACTGCTCGATGCACGCGCCAAGCCGATCGACTGGCTGCGGCTTTTTGTCTCGCGCTTGCTGCGGCTTGTTCCGCTGTATCTTTTTGCGATGGTCGCCATGTTCGGCATCGTCGCGATCTTGTCAGGCGGCGTATTGAACGACTCGATCGCTCATCTCGCTCTCGGCGCGATACGCTGGCTGTCGTTTACGATTCTCGGCACCCCGGATCTCAACCATATCGAGGGCACCTATCTGATCGTCGCCAGCGTCACGTGGTCGTTGCCGTACGAATGGTTTTTCTATCTTGCGCTGCCGCTGCTCGCGTTGGCGGCGCGCGTACGAGTTGGCATTTTTTACATCGTCGCGAGTGTGATCTGTCTTGTGCTGATGCTGCTGGTTTGGCAGCCGCAATGGCTGTATCTGGCGGCATTCGGCGCCGGCATGATCGCAGCGATTATCGCCAGATCGTCCAGGTTTCAGACACTCGCATCGACGCATACCTCATCCGCTGCCATCGTCGCTTGTCTCGTCGCCATCGTGGTTTTGTTCCCCACGATCGAAGGCATCGCGCCGATGCTGCTGCTGACGCTCGTTTTTATCCTGATCGCGTGCGGCAACAGCTTGTTCGGCATTCTCACGCACCCCGTTTCGCGCACGCTCGGCGAGATGTCCTACAGCATCTATCTGCTGCACGGAATTGCGCTGTTCATACTATTTCGTTTCGTGATCGGTTTGGAGCAAGCCGAATCGTTATCGCCTACGATGCACTGGGCATACATCGTTGGCCTCACCCCGATTCTTCTCGTGCTGTGTTTTTTCACCTTCATGCTGATCGAGCGACCGGCGATGCGCAGCACGGTGGGCCTCGCGAGTTGGCTGAGAAGAGGTTGCAAATGAGAAGGCTCGGCGAATAATGAAGTCGCATTTTGCGTCGTAGTGAATTCAAGTTTGAACTGCATAGTCCCTGCCGTGCTTTTTGAGTCTTGGCATTGAATTGCCACTCGCGAAAAACTGGTGGTTACGAAAAAATCATACAGAAAAGAGTAGCCGCGCCATGTCATCACGTTCCACTTCACCTCTGTTGCCCGTCGGCGCGCTGCTGCTTGGCATGCTTTCGTTCCAGTTCGGCGCGACGCTCGCCAAGCAACTTTTCCCACTCGTAGGCGCGCAGGGCGCCACTGCAATGCGTCTCGGTCTGGGCGCGCTGATCTTGTGGCTGCTGCGGCAACCGTGGCGGCGCCTCACCGGTCGGCACGACTGGGCTTCGTTGTGGGGTTACGGCCTCACGCTCGGTATCATGAACCTGTGTTTCTACATGGCGTTGCGCACTGTGCCGTTGGGCATTGCGGTGGCGCTGGAGTTCCTCGGTCCACTCGCTATCGCCTTGATCGGGTCGCGCCGTGCGCTGGATTTTGTGTGGGCCGGCTTGGCGGTGGCCGGGCTCGCTTTGCTGCTGCCGTATCGCACGCAAACGCAAGCGCTCGATCCCGTCGGCGTGCTGTATGCGCTGGGTGCGGCGGTCGGCTGGGCCACTTATATTGTGCTCGGTCGCCGCGCAGGCAACGCGTTCGGCGGCGACGCAGTCGCGCTCGGTTCGGCCATCGGCGCACTCGTGGTTGTGCCGGTTGGCGTAATGCACGCCCGCGCCGCGCTGTTCTCTCTTTCCGCACTACCGTTCGCCGTGGGCGTGGCAATACTGAGTTCTGCGCTGCCGTATTCGCTTGAGATGCACGCGTTGACGCGACTGCCAGCACGCACCATTGGCATTCTCGTAAGCATCGAGCCGGCAATGGGCGCGTTGCTCGGCTTGCTGTTCCTCGATGAACATCTCGATGGGTTTCAATGGTTGGCGATCACAGCGGTCATCGGCGCTTCGATTGGTGCAGTGTTTGGCGCACGCAATGCGCCAGTTGATATCGTGGAGATGGCATAACCAAGCGTCCGATCTCTGCGCACACAAGCAGTCGAAACTGAACTGCGGCAGCGCCGACGGTCAGAGCAGAAGATCGGCTTTCGCCAGAGCCTCTACCGTTCGCGTGAGATAGCTTGCACGGCGGAAGTGTGCGTCGATCTGCGAGCCGCGGGGCAGGCGCTATACTCTTGTGCGGGGCGTCACGTAGGGGAATTTGATGAAGGTGTTGCATTGTCTGGTTATGCTGCTAGTGCTTACTTGGTTCGCGCTGCCGCCGTCGGCGCTCGCAGACTCGCCACTTCCACCACAGTTCCGCGAGCTGGGCCATAACTACCCCGGCTTTGAACAACCAGAGCGCGGGCAATTCGCTGTTGCCGACTTTGACCAAGACGGCAAGGAAGACTTCGCGTTTGTGGCAATTACCGGCGCCAACAACCTCTCGGCGTTGTTTGTTGTCGGCAAGACCGCCAGCGGTGAGTTCGTGTTCAAGCAGCAAACTTTGATCCCCGATACCGGGGTGTTTCGTGTGCTGGCGGTGCGCCAACCTGTCGGTGCGGCGCATGTTTTGACTGTCGGCTATGATGGAATTGCACGAGAGTACGGCGGTTGGCCGCTTGCGCCTATTCAGCAATTCACCACGCTCGCTTCGCCGACTGGTGCAGCCGTCGGCGACGTTTTCGGCGATAGCGTGCCGCGGGTCGTAGTCCGTACCGATTCGCAGCTCGGCGTTTATGACGTAGCGACAGGTACCCAGAAATGGCTGCATCCTTCCAGCGGTAGCGGCGATATTACGCTGGCACAGCTCGACGCTGATCCAGCGCTCGAGATCATCCTTGGCGGTAGCGCTCCCGGTTTGGTACTCGATGGAGCATCGGGGCAGGTCGAATGGCAATATCCGGATTCTTTCGGTTACCTCTTGGCAAGTGGCTCGCTTGGCCCCGCCTCTGCAAAAGAATTCGTTGGCGCAGGCTACCAGGTGGCCGTTTTTTCAGGGGCTCCTTATTCACCGCTATTTGGGTACACTAACGGGCTTTATTTCACCGTCACGGCATTGGCTGTAGGCGACGTCTTCAGCGACGGCCATACCAGGATTCTGTTCGCAGGTTCGAACGGCGGGGTGCAGATTCTCGACGGCGTCACGGGTCTGGCAACAGCCCTGCCAAATGCGAACTTTCCGTCAAAGTATCTGGCGCTGGCCGACGTCGATGGCAATGGTACGAACGCGATCCTGTTTGCAGATGATTTGACCGTAGGCATAGCGAGCGCCCAGACCGGCGGCGTTATCTGGCGCGCTACCAGCCGGGCTTCTCAGTTCAACGTTGCCGCCGTCGGCGATATTAAAAGCGATGGCACGTCGGAGCTGCTGACGGGATACGCACCGAATATTTGGGGTCAAGGAGCAGCCGGACTGGAAATCAGTGACATGGCAAGCGGGAAGACTCTCGCAGATCTTGCCGACCCCAGCGGAAACGCTGGCGGTGCCATGCAAATCGTGCCGAGCCGGATTCTCGTCGACAACGAAGTGCCTCAATCACCGCTGATAGTGCTGGCCGGAAGCGCCATATACGATGGCCGCGTCGTAGTCGTTGATGGCACGTCCCAGACGGTGGCATTGCAACTCGGCGCCTACTCGACCGGGCCGTTCGCGTCGCGCTCGATATCAGACGCCATCTTGATTGATATGGACGGCGACGGAGTAAAGGATATTCTAGTCGCGAGCCAGCCCGACCTTGGCTGGGTCGATGGCGCAATGCTGCAGGCGTTCACGATGTCAGGGCAACCGATCTGGAACTCGATCGGGATGGGCACCTCCTCCTTTGCCATCAATGGCGTGCTTGGCCTCTCCCCGAGCAGTGGTGCGGGTGACGTAGTCGTTGCGGTGCTGCCCGGGAGCCTGCGCGCATTCGACCGGCTGTCGCACTTGGAAACGTGGACGCTGGATGTGGCGAACAACGGTGCTGTCTTAGTGCCACACGGTGTTGCGGGGGTGGAAATCGCCATTGAATCCGGATCGATAATCGCGTTCTACGATGCCGCAACACGTCACTATATTCGCCAGATTTCTCTCAGTGACAGCATAGACGCAATAACACCACTGGATGGTCGCGTTGATCAACTTCTGGTCTCCAGCGGAGGCGCGTTGCACCTAGTCGACGGAGCAGGCAATGTGCTGGCTTCGACACCTTACCTCGGCGAACATATGGCGCAACCCAACCAGCTCGCTGTCGAAAAGCTGGTGCCGGGTGCATGGCGAATTGCGGTCGGCGGCGCGATTGGAATTTATCGCTACGAGCTCGATCTGTCGGACACGATATTCGGCGCGGGCTTTGAATAGCGAATCCATTTGCACGCCGAACGCGCTGGTTCGAAAGTCCAAATTGCTCTGCAGCCCGGAATGAGGCTGCTCCGCACGCCAGGCAACAAAAAACCCCGCATTACTGCGAGGTTTTAGGGGTTTGCTTGGATCACATCGGACGGTGTGAAACTTGAAGATGGTGCAAGTGGAGTGAGCTTATCGACCACGTTTGCCACGATACCCCCAGCGGCTGAAAAGAGGCCCAAATGTACCCCCAGCAATTTGTACCCCCAAATGTACCCCCAACTTTCGTGCGACACAATGGGACGGCATAGGGCAACGCTGGACGATAGGCAACAAAAAACCCCGCATCGCTGCGAGGTTTTAGGGGTTTGCTTGGATCACATCGGACGGTGTGAAACTTGAAGATGGTGCCCAGGAGAGGACTCGAACCTCCACGAGTTGCCCCGCTAGCACCTGAAGCTAGTGCGTCTACCAATTCCGCCACCTGGGCAGGTGGCCTGCACGTGTTTTCACGGCGCGCAGGGGACGCGAATATTGCCTGCGCGCTCGGGCGATGTCAACGCTTCGGAGAAAATTTCGCGTCGAGTTCAGCTTTTCGTTGCTACAATTACGCTTTGATAATCAATGGCGTCGCCTGACGCCACTCGCGCCGCAGCACCGCCACCACCAAACGCTGGCATCGGCCTGCCGCCGTCCATCCAAGGAATCCACTTTTGTCCAAACGCCCACCCGCACCAAAACCCAAACGCCGCGGCGCGAAACCCGCCGGCCTGCTCGATGTCCTGAACAACGCACCGACCGGTGCGCCGCCCGCTGGCGAACGCCGCGCGACGGTAAAAATCAAGCCGCCGCGTTCGCGCGATGCCGCACCCGCCAAACTCGATGCGCCGGGTAAACCGCGTGCATCGAAAAAGCGTTTCGACGAATCCACGTCCGCCGCCGCTCGCATCAGCGATCCGCACGCCGAGCGCGAAGCCGGGCGTTACGCCAATCCGATTCCGAGCCGCGAAGTGATACTCGCGATGCTGGTCGAACACGGCCAGCTCATGAATGCCGAAGCGATTGCGCGCGCGTTGAACCTGAGCAGCGAGCAGGATTTCGATGCGCTCAGCAAACGCCTTGCGGCGATGTTGCGTGATGGTCAGTTGCTGCAGAATCGTCGCGGCGGTTATGGCGTGGCCGAGCGCCTCGATCTGCTGCCGGGCATCGTGATCGCGAACGCCGAAGGTTACGGTTTCATGCGTCCCGATGCCGGCGGCGAAGATCTGTATTTGTCACCGGCGCAGATGCGCCAGGTATTGCATGGCGATCGTGTGCTCGCGAGCGTGGTCGGTGTCGATCGTCGTGGCCGTCGCCAAGGCGCCATCGTCGAAGTGCTGGATCGTCGTTCGCCGCGGCTGGTCGGGCGCATCGTCGTGCAGGATGGCACCATGCTTGTGGTGCCCGACGACAAGCGCGTGCATCAGGATATTCTGATTCCTGCCGGCGCCAGCGAAGGCGCGCAGGCGGGGCAGATCGTGGTGGCGGAAATCACCCAACCGCCGGGGCCGCATCGTGGCCCGGTCGGTCGAATTCTCAGCGTGCTCGGTCAGCGCCTCACGCCGTCGCTGGTCGTGCAGATGGCGATCGCGAGCCACAATATTCCGAATGAATGGCCGGCCGAAACGCTGGCCGAAGCCGCCGATGTCGAGCCGCAAGTGAGCGACGCGGAAATCGCCGGTCGCGTTGATCTGCGGCACACGCCACTGGTCACGATCGACGGCGAAGACGCGCGCGATTTCGATGACGCGGTGTTCGCCGAACCGAATGGCGAAGGTTTCCGCCTGATCGTCGCGATCGCCGATGTATCGCATTACGTGCGCCCCGGCACCGCGCTCGATACCGAGGCGTTCAAGCGTTCCACCTCGGTGTATTTTCCGGGCTTCGTTGTGCCGATGTTGCCCGAGACGTTGTCCAACGGCATCTGCTCGCTGAACCCGAACGTGAATCGTCTTTGCATGGTCTGCGAGATGCAGGTGAATCACGAAGGCGAAGTGATCCGCGCCAAATTTTACGCGGCGGTGATGCGCTCGCATGCGCGCCTCACGTATACGCAGGTATGGAAAGCGGTTGGCGAAAAAGATCCGCAAACGCGCGAACGCGTGCGTGATGTGCAACCGCAGCTCGATCATCTGCATCAACTCTACAAATTGCTGTCGAAGGCGCGTGCGAAACGCGGCGCGATCGATTTCGAAAGTCACGAGGTGAAGTTTCGTCTGGCACCGACCGGCGAAGTGGTTTCGCTCGGTGGCGAACCTCGTAACGATGCGCACAAGCTCATTGAGGAATGCATGATCGCGGCCAACGTCGAGGCCGCGAAATATCTCGAAGCGATGAAGATTCCCGCGCTGTATCGTGTGCACGATACGCCGCCCGCATCGAAGTACGAGGATCTGCTCGAATTCCTGCGCGAGTTTCAACTGCGCATGCCGCCGCACGACAAGGTCAAGCCGGCGGATTTCTCCGCACTGCTGAAAAAAATTCGCATGCGACCCGATGCAAGTTTGATCCAGTCGGTGCTGTTGCGCTCGCAGAGTCTGGCCGTTTATACGCCTGAAAACAAAGGCCACTTTGGTCTTGCTTTGCAGGCGTACGCGCATTTCACCTCGCCGATTCGCCGTTATCCCGATCTGCTGGTGCATCGTGCGTTGCGTTACGCAATCTCGAAGGGCAAGCCGGAAAAATACACGTATACGCCAGCCGAAATGGCGCAGATGGCCAAACATTGCTCGACCAACGAACGTCGCGCCGAAGAGGCCGAACGCGAAGTGGATGAACGTTACAAATGCGCATGGATGGAGAAACACGTCGGCAGCGAATTCGACGGCATGGTCGCGGGCGTCACCTCGTTCGGCCTGTTTGTCGAGCTCAAGGAATCGCAAGTCACCGGCCTCGTCCACATCACCCAATTGCCGAACGACTATTACCATTTCGATCCGATCCGCCGCTTGATTCAGGGCGAAAAACGCGGCCTGACGTTCCGCCTTGGCGATCAGGTACGTGTGCTCGTGCTGCGCGCGAGCCTGGAAGATCGCAAGATCGATTTCCGCTTGGTATTGCCGGCGGCTGAGCAGGGAGTGCGCGCGAAATGAGTATCGAACTTTTGATCGGCATCAACTCGGTCGAGGCCGCGCTCGAGCACGACGCGGGCAACGTGCTCGAACTGCTGTTCGACGGCGGCACCGACAATGCGCGCGTCAAGGAACTCGTCGAGATCGCGCGCAAGCACGGCATTCGTCCGCAACCGTTGCCGAAGACCGCGATAGAACGCATGGCCGATGGCGAACGTCACCAAGGCATCGTTGCGCGGTATCGCGCGCCGCCGCCGAAAACCGAAGACGATCTGGATGCGCTGATCACCGCCGCCGGCAACAATGCGCTGTTCCTGATTCTCGATGGCGTGACCGATCCGCATAACCTCGGCGCGTGTTTGCGTAGCGCCGAAGCGGCGGGTGTCACTGCAGTGATCGCACCGAAAGATCGCGCCGCGAGTTTGACCGCAACAGTGCGCCGCGCGTCAGCCGGTGCGGCTGATCGCGTACCACTGATCAGCGTGACCAATCTCGCGCGTGCGTTGAAAGTTCTCAAGGATCACGGCGTGTGGCTCACGGGCTTGGCTGGCGAAGGCACGCAGACTTTGTACGACGTCGATTTGCGCGGACCGGTCGGCATCGTGATGGGCGGCGAGGGCGATGGCATGCGTCGGCTGACGCGCGAGTCCTGCGATTTTGTCGCGCTCATTCCGATGGTCGGCAAGGTTGAAAGCCTGAACGTTTCGGTGGCGTGCGGCATTGCGCTATTCGAGGCGCTGCGTCAGCGCACCGCCAAGAAAAAATGAGTTATCACTGGTACGACTTCTGCGGCAATCTCGGCGTTGTCGTCATGTTGGTCGCGTATTTTTTATTGCAAGCCGGCAAGGTCGCTAGCCACGACGTGCGCTACCTGCTGCTGAACGCGGGCGGCGCCGTTCTCGTACTAATTTCGTTGTGCTACGCCTTCAATCTTTCGGCGTTCGTGATGGAGGCTTGCTGGGTGCTGGTCAGCGTTTATGGACTCGTGCAGGTTTATTTGCGACGCAACGAAAAGGCGAGAGCAGGGATTGGGGAATAGGGAGCGAGGATATCGCGCTCCCTATTGACGTTCCCGCGCTTATTTTCCCGCCATCCCGAACGCCTTCAAGATAAACGCGTATACATCAGCCACTTCCTCGATCTGCTTGGTCGTCGGTTTGCCCTGGCCATGACCGGCGCGCGTTTCGATACGGATCAACTGTGGTTTGCCATGGGCATCGACTGCCTGCATGGTCGCGGCAAATTTGAAACTGTGCGCCGGGAAAACGCGATCGTCGTGATCGCCGGTGGTGATCAGTGTCGCCGGATAATTCACGCCCGGCTTGATATTGTGCAGCGGTGAGTAGGCGTAAATCGCCTTGAATTCATCGGCGTTTTCGACTGAGCCGTAATCCGATTCCCAAGCCTTGCCGATGGTGAAATCGCGAAAACGCAGCATGTCGAGCACGCCGACCGCCGGGATTGCTGCAGCGAATAAATCCGGGCGTTGCAGCTCGGTCGCCGCGACCAATAATCCACCGTTGCTGCCGCCGCGAATTGCGAGCTTTTGCGGCGAAGTATACTTTTGCGCAATCAGGTATTCGGCGGCGCCGATGAAATCATCGAACACGTTCTGCTTGTGGGTCTTGGTGCCGGCCTCGTGCCACTCACGGCCGTATTCGCCGCCGCCACGCAGGTTGGCGATCGCGTAAACGCCGCCCATGTCCAGCCACGCCATCATGCCTGGCGAGAAACCCGGCTCCAGCGAAATATTGAAACCGCCGTAACCGTACAGAATGGTCGGATTGTCGCCATTCAGCGCCACGCCTTTTTTCGCGGTGATAAACATCGGCACCTTGGTGCCGTCGCGGCTCACATAAAACACTTGATGCGTTTCGAACTGGCTGGTGTCGATGGCGAGTTTTGGCGCGCGATACAAGGTGTTTGTGCCAGTGCTCAGATCGAGGCGATAAATGCTCGGCGCGGCGGTGTAGCTGGTGTAGACGTAAAACGTTTCGGTATCGCGCATCTCGCCGGTAAAACCGCTGGCGCTACCGATGCCGGGCAGCGCCACCTCGGCGATCAGTTTGCCTTTCAGATCGTAGCGCCGCACTTCGCTGTGCGCGTCCTTGAGGTAACTCGCGATCAAACTCTTGTTGACGATACGCGCGCCCTGCAAAGTATCTTTGGCTTCGGCCAAAACCTGACGCCAGTTCGCCGGCTGCGGTTTGGCATTGTCGATTTCGATCACGCGGTAACGTGCGGCATCGTCGTCGGTCAGGAAATAAAACTTGTGCCGATCATTACCAAGATATTGGTAGCTGGCTTTCCAGTCGGTGATCAGCGGTTGCACCGTTGCATCTTTTTTGCCGAGATCGAGCAGCATCACGAGGTTTTTCGGCTCGGTGCTGCGGCTGATGCTGATGATCAGAAAATGTCCGTCGTCGCTGACTTCAGCGCCAAACATCCAGTCCGCCTGATCGGCGCGCTGATACACCAGTACGTCGGCATCCTGCTTGGTGCCGAGGCGATGGAAATACAGTTTCTGGAATTGATTGACGACCTTGAGTTTCTCGCCTTTCGGTTCGTCGAAACGGCTGTAATAAAAACCGGTTCCGTCACGCCGCCAGCTGACGTTGGAAAACTTTACCCACGCCAGATGATCGTCGAGTTTCTTGCCGCTGTCGGCATCGAGCACGTACCAATCTTCCCAGTCCGAACCGCCTGCCGACAGACCATACGCGAGGTAATGTCCATCCTCGCTGGCGACTGAATCTTTCAGCGCGACCGTGCCTTCGGCGCTTAGCGTGTTTGGGTCGAGCAATACGCGCGGCGTGCCGCCGAGACCTTCGGAAACATACAACACCGATTGATTCTGCAGACCATCATTCTTCGAGAAAAAATAACGCGTGCCGTGCCGTGTCGGCGGCGTCGTGCGCTCGTAGTTCCATAGTTCGGTCAGGCGTTGCTTGATGCGATCACGGCCCGGAATCTGCGCGAGATAATCCTGCGTGAGTTTGTTCTGCGCCTCGATCCAGGATTTGGTATCGGCCGAGTCCAGCACCTCCAGCCAGCGATACGGATCGGCGACCTTGGTGCCGTGATAATCATCGGTCTGCGGCACGGATTTGCTGACTGGATAAACCAGTGCGCCGGATGCGCTCGCCGCAGGTTTGGTCTTATCCGCGTGTGTGGTCGGCGTGGTCTGGCACGCGGCGAGAATCAAGCTGAGGGTCACGATCAGGCTCCGGTGCAAATTCATGCGTATTTTCCTGTTACAAAATAATTGGCGAAATGATTTTTTATCAAGAGGCATTGTGAGCCGATTGATCTCCAAGTGGGATTGGATATCAAGGTCACCTTGAATGATGCTAGATGGATGAATCAGTTCGCGTGCTGTGCGTATTTTTCTACCAGCATTTTTGCTGATTGAGTAGCAACTTTTAGATCGGCTTCGTTTAGGCGTTTAACAACGATTGCTCGTCGCTTTTCAACAAATTGCGTGTCGGGTCCGTTACGAGCGATGACAAGTGAATACCATGCGTACGCGGTGATGTCGTCATTGACCGGAGTTGGACTCGTGTCGAGAAGCACCGCGTATTCCATTTGTGCGGTGTAATAACCGAGTTCGGCTGCTTGCTTGAGAAGAGGGGCTGCTCGTGCGTAGTCGCCTTTTGCCGCATAACCCACAGCTTGTTTGCGCAAGTCGGCTGCGGCTTGCGCAAATGCATCGATCGTCACCAGCGCCAACGTGGCAAGGAAAACTACTTTCAAGAATCGACGCATCTCGTTCTCATTTGGCTATCGGTTGATATTTATATCAATGATGATGATCGGACTCCTACAGAGGTCGCGTCAACTATCGCTAATAAAATCCGGCCCTTTGCCGACGGTTTTTTCATACACGCCACTGCCCGCGCGTTTGTACTGCGTGAAGCCGCTTTTGGCGATATTGCCTTCTTTCAAGGTATGCGCCTGGCCCGAGATGACTTGCGGCGCGGAGATCACACGATGCACGGGATTGCCACATTGTGGGCACGTTGTCAGCGCGGGATCGGCGATTTTCTGCAGGCGATCGAAACGTGCTGCGCAGAGTTCGCAGCCATTATTGTCGGCGGTATATTCGTAGATAGGCATGATCAATTAGTGTGGGCGAATGGCGCGCACTCAAGCGGCCTTGTCGGGCTGATCGTGACCCGGGTGATCGCGTTCTGCATGAGATGCCGACGGCTGCGCACGCATGAAATCGTCCATTTGTTTCCAGCGATTGACGATGCGGCAGAACAGCTCGGCGGTGCGCTCGGTGTCGTAAACGGCGGAGTGCGCCTCGTCGTTGTTCCAGTCGATGCCCGCCGCCATCACGGCTTTGCTGAGCACAGTCTGGCCGTAAGCGAGACCACCGAGCGTTGCGGTATCGAAGCAGCTGAATTGATGGAACGGGCTGCGTTTGTAGCCGGTGCGGCGGATTGCTGCGTTGAGAAAATTCAGATCGAACGCGGCGTTGTGGCCGACCAGGATCGCACGCTGGCAATCGAATTCGCGCAGCGCTTTTCGCACCGGCGTGAAAATCAGATCGAGCGCTTCGCGTTCATCGAGCGCAAAACGAAACGGATGGTCGGGATCGATGCCGGTGATTTCAAGCGAGCGCGGATCGATATGCGAACCCGGAAACGGCACTACATGCGTTGACACCGCCGGATCAGGATGCACGATACCGTGCTCGTCCATGCGCACCACGACGACTGCGATCTCCAGCAGCGCGTCGCCGACATGATCGAAGCCGCCGGTTTCGACATCGACGACTACCGGCAGGAAGCCGCGAAAACGCTGGTTGTACTTGGGTTTGGCGGCAGATTCAGACATGCGGGCAGGATACCCGCCGCATGCCGCAATCACAATGCGCCATGCGTGCCGGAGTTCGCTCAGACGAGTTTGTAGGCGCCGTATTTGCGCAGACGCTGATAACGCTGCTCGACCAAGGTGGCCGCATCGAGCTTCGACAATTTATCCAGCTCATTCATGAGCACCGCCTTCAGGCGTATCGCGATGGCGTGCGGATCGCGATGTGCGCCGCCGATCGGCTCGCGCACGATCTTGTCGATCAGGCCAAGTTCGAGCAGGCGCGGCGCGGTGATGCACAGCGCCTCGGCGGCATCCTTGGCCTTGTCGGTGCTCTTCCACAGGATCGACGCGCAACCTTCCGGCGTGATCACCGAGTACGTCGAATATTGCAACATGATCGTGCGGTCACCGACACCGATCGCCAGCGCGCCGCCGGAGCCGCCTTCGCCAATCACAGTGCAGATAATCGGCACGCGCAGCTCGGACATTTCCAGCAAGTTTCGTGCGATGGCTTCCGATTGACCGCGTTCTTCCGCGCCGACACCGGGATATGCGCCGGGCGTGTCGATCAGGGTCAGAATCGGCAACTGGAAACGATCCGCGAGTTTCATCAGGCGCAGCGCCTTGCGATAGCCTTCCGGACGCGGCATGCCGAAATTGCGCTTGATCTTGGATTTGGTATCGCGGCCTTTCTGGTGACCGATGATGACGACGCTGCGGCCGTTTATACGGCCAAGCCCGCCGACGATCGCGGCATCGTCTGCATATGCGCGATCGCCCGCGAGCTCCTGGAATTCCTCGCAGATCGCATTGATGTAATCGAGCGTGTACGGCCGCGCCGGATGACGCGCGAGCTGCGAGATTTGCCACGAGCTGAGATTGCGGAAGATCTCGGCGGTGCGCAGCTTCAGTTTGCTTTTGAGGCGGCCAATTTCGTCTTCGATATTGAACGCGCTGCCATCGCTGGCGTGGCGCAGTTCCTGGATCTTCGCTTCCAGCTCGGCTATCGGCTGCTCGAAATCAAGGAAGTTCGGGTTCATTCGCTGCTGTTCGTTAGCGCTGGGCGCAAGAATGCCAAGTATAGCGGTTTGCGGGGCATCGGCTCCATACGTGCGCTTTGCGCGCCGTCGAAACGTAGTTGCCGTCATTGACCAACTACCTCAATTCCCACCACCGCTGCTAGGCGCGCTGGCTACCGGCTTGCTCAACACCAGCTCGCTGCCGATCACACCAGGCAGATTTTCCAGCGCACGCTTGAGTTCCGGGCTGGCGCGCACGCGCCATTCGGCGCCGAGTTCGATTTCGGCGCGGCCGCTGTCATTCGCATAACTCAAGCGCAATGGCGTATTGCCGCCGCGATGGGCGGCGAGGGTGTGTTCGAGTTGCGCGACAAAACTCGCATCGATGCCGTTGAGCTTGATGCGCATTACGCGCGCGAAACGCTCGCAGGCTTGGCTCAGGCTGTGCACGGTGCGCGCGCGTAGCTGATAACCGCCGTTGAAATCGTCGATCGACAATCCGCCTTCGATTATAAGAATCGTATCGCGCGTGAGCAGCGGGCCGAACTCGACAAACGCCTCGCGGTAAAACGACACCTCGATGCGCCCGCTCCAGTCTTCGAGCTGGACAAAACCCATCGCGTCACCGCGCTTGCGCACCGCGATCACCTGGCCGGCGACGATAAACGGTTGATCGGAAAAACGTCCGCGTCGTTCGCTCGGCTGCACCGGCTTGTAATGCTGCGCGATTTCGCCGAGCGGACACGTGCTGAGTTGCACCAGCGCATCGCGCCATGCGTCGGTCGGATGGCCGGACAAATAATGGCCAAGCGTTTCGCGTTCGCCGATGAGTTTTTGCTCGATTGGCCATTCTTCGACCGTCGGCAAATCGATCTGCGGTGCGGCGACTGCGCTCGACGATCCGAACATGTCGTTCTGCCCCGCAGCGGTATTGCGCGCGGCCTGTTCGGCAGTCTTGATCGCTTCGGGCAATTGCGCCATCAACGTCGCGCGATTGCGCGCGAGTGCATCCATGCTGCCGGATAAAACCAGCGCTTCGAGCACGCGCTTGTTGAGTTTGTGCAAATCCATGCGCTGGCAAAAATCGGTGATGCTCAGATACGGCCCGCTGCTGCGCGCGTGCACGATCGCATCACAAACGCCGTGGCCGACGCCCTTGATCGCGCCGAGGCCGTAACACACGCTGCCATCGTTGAGTGCTTCGAACATGTAGCCCGAGGTGTTGACATCGGGTGGCGCCACACGCAAACCGAGCGCACGCGCCTCGTCGAGAAAAGTCACGACCTTGTCGGTATTGTCCATATCCGCCGACAACACCGCGGCCATGAATTCGGCCGGATAATGCGCCTTCAACCACGCCGTCTGATACGCGATCAGCGCATACGCGGCGGCGTGCGATTTGTTGAAACCGTAGCCGGCGAATTTTTCCATCAGGTCGAAAATCGCGTCGGCCTGCTTGTTGCTCAGACCGTTTTTCGCCGCGCCCTCGGCGAAGATGGCGCGATGGTTCGCCATCTCCTGCACGTTTTTCTTGCCCATCGCGCGGCGCAACAGATCGGCGCCGCCGAGCGTATACCCGCCGATGATCTGCGCCATCTGCATCACCTGCTCCTGATAGACCATGATGCCGTAGGTCTCGCTCAGGATCGGCTCTACGCGCGCGTCGGGATAGGTCACCGCCTCGCGCCCGTGCTTGCGCGCGCAGAAGCTCGGAATCAGGTCCATCGGGCCGGGGCGGAATAGCGAAACCAGCGCGATCAGATCTTCGAATCGATCCGGCTTGGCATCTTTCAGCAACGCCTGCATGCCGCGACTTTCGAACTGGAACACGGCCACGCTCTGCGCTTTTTTCAACAGCGCAAACACGGCCGGATCGTCGAGCGGAAGTTGCGTGATGTCGAGCGGCGTTTGCTCCGTCTTGGCCAGGCGCAGATTGATCGCCTTTACCGCCCAGTCGATGATCGTAAGCGTGCGCAAACCGAGAAAGTCGAACTTGACCAGACCGACTGCTTCGACGTCATCCTTGTCGAATTGCGTAACCACGCCGCCGCCGCCAGCTTCGCAATACAGCGGTGCAAAATCGGTCAGCGGCGTCGGCGCGATCACCACGCCGCCCGCGTGTTTGCCGGCGTTGCGCGTGAGGTCTTCGAGCTTCAGTGCGAGGTCGAGCAGATCCTTGATCTCCTCTTCCTCAACGTAGCGCGTGCGCAGGTCCTGCGATTCCTTGAGCGCGCCTTCGAGGCTGATGCCAAGCGTGTTTGGAATGAGCTTGGCGATGCCATCGACATGGCCATAACCCATGCCGAGCACACGCCCGCAATCGCGGATCACTGCCTTCGCGGCCATCGTGCCGTAGGTGATGATCTGGCTGACTCGTTCGCGCCCGTATTTCTGCGCGACGTAATCGATCACTTCGTCGCGCCGATCCATGCAGAAGTCGACGTCGAAGTCGGGCATGGAGACACGATCAGGATTGAGGAATCGCTCGAACAGCAAACCGTAGCGCAGCGGATCGAGATCCGTGATGCCGAGCGCGTACGCGACCAGCGAACCGGCACCCGAACCGCGCCCCGGCCCGACCGGAATGCCGTGTTGTTTGGCCCAATTGATGAAGTCGGCGACGATCAGGAAGTAGCCCGGAAAACCCATCTTGACGATAACGTCGAGTTCGGTTTCGAGGCGTTGTATGTAATCGGCATGCGCAAAATTGGCGTCGATGCCATAACGTTCGATGCGTCCACGCAGCCCTTCGCGCGACAGGCGGCGCAGGAATGCAGGTTCGTCTTCGCTCGGCGGCGTCGGGAATGCCGGCAGGTAATATGTGCCGAAGGAAAAATCCAGATTGCAGCGTTTTGCAATTTGTATACTATTTTCCAGTGCCTCGGGAAGGTCGGAAAAAAGTATTGCCATTTCTTCCGGGGATTTCAGATATTGCTCGGCGGTGTAGTCGCGCGGACGTTTCGGATCGTTGATCACGCGACCTTGCTGGATGCAGACGCGCGCCTCGTGTGCCTCGAAATCATCGCGTGTGAGAAAACGCACATCGTTGCTCGCGACCGCGGCGATATCGCGCGCATTCGCGAGCTGCAACGCGGCCTGCAGAAAATGTTCCTCGTCGGCATGGCCGGTGCGCGTGAGTTCGAGATACAGCCGGTCGTCGAAGCGCTGCAACCAGTGCTGCGCGCAGCTTGCGATCGCGTCACGCTTGTCGGCGAGCAGCAGTCGGCCGAGATCGCTATCGCGCCCGAGCATCGCGATCAGGCCGCCGCAGGCATGGTCGAACCACTCCGGCTGCAGCATCGCAAAATCGCCGCGCTGGCCTTCGACCCAGCCGCGCGAAATCAACCGCGACAGATTCAGATAACCTTCGCGGTTCTGGCACAGCAAGGTGATGCGGGTCGGGCGCGCGGCATCGGTCGCATCGGCAATCCACAAATCCGCGCCGATGATCGGCTTGATACCGGCGTACTGCGCGGCCTTGAAAAACTTCACGAGCGCGAACTGGTTGCTTTGATCGGTCAGCGCCAGTGCCGGCATGCCGAGCGCCACCGCCTGATCGATCAGGTTGGCGCGCGGTGTTGCGCCCGGCTCGGCTTTCTCCGGCAGGCGAATGGTCGAATCGATCAGCGAATAATCGCTGTGGATATGCAGATGGACGAAACTCGGTGACATGATCGGCGGCGCTAGCTGGTCAGCAAGGGTAGCGGTCGCTTTCATGGGCGGCAAGCACGCTGTTTATCGCTATGGAATTCGCCCGCCGGAACGCGCGCCACTCAGCGCCCGATTACATGCAGCCGGTTGAACAGGTGGCTTTGGTAGGATTCGAGCAGTTCTTTGTCCTTGCAGTCGAGGTAGCGCCCGCCGCAGCGCTCGCGCATGAGTGCATTCGCCTGGAAAAATGCGCCCTCGGGCAGACCCGCGACATCGATGATCAATCCCGCAAGAAAACCGAGATCAAGGGTGGGATAGGAAAAGCGCGGCGAGTCGGCGCTGCTGCCGTCGATTTTGTAATAGGTGACCGTATACGGATCGCCAAGCGCTTTTGCGGCGGCAGTGCGTTCGATCTTCAGCATCAAGCCATCGAAGGACGGTTGATGGTCGCCGAAATGTACCAGCACGGCCGGGCGCGATCCGCTGAACAGGGTCTTCTGCATTGCAGCCAGTGCTTCGTCCGAGCCGTGCAGGCGGGCGAGATAATTGCTCATGTTGCGATTGCGTGTTTCATCGAGCGACGCGAATAGCGGTTGGTTGAACGGTGCGGCGAGTTTCTCCAGCGCATCGTTGTGCGGGCCGTGCTGGCGCATGGTCAGGATCATGAAAAATAGCGGTTGATCGGTTTTTGCGCGTTCGTCGCGATAGATTTTTTCAAACTCGTGCTCAAGATCCAGGTCGGTGCTGACCCACGCGAAATGAAAAATATTGTTGTCGTAAAATTCGTCGAAACCGTAGGCGTTGTAAGCGTGACGAGCGTTGACGAAATTGCCATCCAGCGGATAAATCGCGATGCTGCGATAGCCTTGCGTCTTGAGCAAACGCGGCAAGCTGTAGCTGATGCGCGGCGCGAGGTTGTACGGCGCATAAATACCGCCGGGACCGAACATCGGCGTCGGCAGGCTGGTGAGGAAAGCGAATTCGCTGGTCCATGTGCCACCGCCCCAGGCATGCACACGCAACGCACCGTGCGCGTTGGTTTGGGCGTCGTCGCGAAACATCTGCGCGTCGCATTGCGGGATCGTGCACAAGCTCAGTGTGTGCGGATCGAACGTGCTCTCTTCGAGCACGACGACGATATCCGGGGCTGGTTTTTTCGCCGCAATGACCGGCTGGACCGGCGCCCATTCGTAGCGATCAGCGGCAGCCGGATCGGGCTGCGGCACGATCACGCGCATATGGTGGATCGATAACAGGAAACTGGTAGTCGGGCTCGCGGCAACCATGAGGCCCCACGGATTATTGACCATCAGTATTTTGAACGGGCCACCCGGCGCGAATACGGCAAACAATCCACCAACCGTCAGCACGAATGCAAAAATCTGCGCCACCCAACGTTTGTGCCAGGCGGAATGTAGGCCGAGCGGACGTTCGAAACACCACATCGCCAGCAGCAAAAAAACCGCGATGAGCCCGCCGGTCAATGCGTAATGCCAGATCTCGGGATATTGGGCGATGACTGCGAGCGTTTCGCTATTGCTGAAATATTGCAGATCCGGAACGAACAACGAGGTTCCGAGATATTGCGTCTTGGCGGCACTGATCGCGAGCAGCGCGAACATCAGCGCCGCGCTGAGCAGTAGCGAAAAGCCGATCCGCCGCGTAATAGCGACGAATACAATCGCAACCAGGCCCGTGACACATCCGCAAAAACAAGCCTCGCTCGGCAATTGCTCGCCGAGGCTGCATGACCAGATGGCGGCGAAAAAAATCGCGCTGGCGATTACGATAAGGCTGCCTTGCAGGCGGCCGACAGGTTTTCCGCGCTGCATCCCGAGTCGTCCTTTTACGGCAGATTCTTTACAGATATTTCTGTCATGTTACAGAGTGCGCGGGAGACTGACCACCCACATTGGCGAGCTTCGCCGCGCTAGCAGCGCTCCAGCGCGCGCCGCACCGGGGCGAAACTGCGGCGATGCTCGGGGCATGGGCCGAGCCGTTGCAGCGCGGCGAAATGTTCGGGCACGGGATAACCTTTGTGCTTGGCGAATCCGTAATCCGGGTACAGCGCATCCATTGCGACCATCAGCCGATCGCGTGTCACCTTGGCCAGAATCGAGGCGGCGCTGATCGCTGGTTCGAGTGCATCGCCGCCGACGATGGCGCGTGCGGGAATGGTCAAATCGCGTGGAATCTGGTTGCCGTCGAGCAAGGCCAGCGTCGGCAGGTGCGACATCGCGAGCAAGGCGCGCGTCATGCCGCGCAAGCTTGCCTGCAGGATATTGTACTCGTCGATTTCCGCGGCGCTGACGATGATGACGCTGAAGCAGATTGCGTGACTGCGGATCAGCACATCCAGTTGATCGCGGCGCTTCGCGCTGAGTTTTTTTGAATCGGCGAGACCATCGATCGGCCGTTGCGGATCGAGAATGACCGCGGCGACCACGACCGGGCCGACCAATGGCCCGCGCCCGGCTTCATCGACACCGGCGATCCACTGCAGGGCGTCGTTCGGCAGCAAATCTTGCGTACTTGCGGCGCGCTCAGTCATGCAGGGCTTGCAGTGTGTGGAAGATGAAATCGGTGTAGGAGTCGAGCATGCGTTTGTCCGCGCAATCCAGATAAAAGCCTTTGCAGCGCTCGCGCAAACGCGTGTTTGCTTCGAAGAATTCGTCCTTCGGCACGCCTGCGACATCGAGTACTAGGCCGGCCAGAAAACTCAGGTCGAGCACGGGATAATTGTATTTTTGCTTCGGCGCAAAATTCGACTTGAGCATGTAATACGTCACGAACATCGGATCGCTCGCGCCTTTTGGCGCGTTGAGTTTCTTGATCGCGTTGATCGCGCCATCGAACGACGGTTGATGATCGCCGAAGTGCAGCAACACGGTCTGGCGATCGCTGTCGAGCAGAAATTTTTCCTGCTGCGCCAGCGCCGAATCCGAGCTTTCCAGTCGTGACAGATAATTGCCGAGATTCAGATTCAGCCACTTGTCGAGCATCGGAAACAGCGGGGCATTGTACGGTGGCTTGAGAAATTTCAGCGGCGTCATATGCGGGCCATGCTGGCGCAAGGTCAGCATGAAAACGAACAGCGGTTGTTTGCCGGCTTCTTTCTTTTCGCGCGTGTAAATCTGATCGAATACCTGCATCAGATCGGTGTCGCTGCTTTCCCACGCCAGTCCGTAGGTGCTGCCTTCGATGAACTCGTCGAAGCCGTAATAACGGTAGGCATTACGCGCGTTGATGAAATCGCCGGACATCGGATACACCGCAATCGTCTTGTAGCCGGCGGCCTTGAGCGCGCGCGGCAAGGTGTAGGTGACGCGCGGCGCGAGATTGTACGGCGCATACAATCCGGCGTTGCCAAAACTGGTATGCGACAAACCGGTGAGCGCGGCGAATTCGCTGGTCCAGGTGCCACCGCCCCAGGTATGCACCACGAGTGAGCCGCTGGCGCGCGTGCGCGCATCCGGCACGAACATCTTGAACTTGCACAGCGGCATGCCGCAGACCTGCAGCATGCGCGGATCGAACGTGCTTTCTTCGAGAATCGTGACGATGTCGGGGTAGTGCGGTATTGCACTGACTGCATCGGCAGGATGCGTTTCGGCGGGTTTGGGCGGATCGTTCCAGACGATGCTGCGATCGACGCCAACCGGGCTGATCGGTATCTGGATCTTGGTCTGGTTGAACGAAATGAAAAAATCGGTCAGATAACTTTTGTCGTTCATCGTCTGCCACATGCCCTTGCCGTAAATATCGGCAAAAGGGCCGTCGGGTGATGCGCAGATGAGGATTAGCAGCAATCCGAGAATGCTGCCGCAGGCGCGGATCAGCGAGCGCGTGCGGCGACTGAAGCGTTGCAGAAAAATCGGCCGATCGATGCGCCAGGCGAGGATCAGCAGCGCCGGAATCAGAATGAAACCGCCAACAAAAAGCGCGAGCAGGGCCGGATAACGCAACAGCACTTCGATCAGGTCGCGGTTGACGAAATACACGAGATCCGGCGCCAGCAGCGGTGTGGTCAGATACGCAAACTTGACTACACTCGCGATCAGCAGGCCGCCGAAAATCAGACTGGTGATCGCCAGCGCAAAACCGATACGGCGCGTCAACAGCGTGACGAACACCAGGGTGCTGAGCAACCACGCCGATGAGAAATGCCGCTCGGGTGCGGTCGCTTCACGCCACGGTCCGGCCAGCAGCAGCGCCACGAAAGCGAGCAAACCTAGCCAGAACAGGATTTTTGTTTTGCGCGGGAGCAGTTGCGCTTGCGACATTGCTGTCATGCGCCTGAAAAAATTTTGTGCATGTTGCGGTGTGGCGGGCGCAAGGTCAACGTGCGATGCGTCAATAGTTGATCGGTTGCGGTGTAGGGCCGCGCAAAAAAGCTCAGTGCTGCGTCGGTGTTTGCAGCAATTCGTCGATCGCGGCAGCGGCAGTTTGATCGGCATCGAGCTGCAATTCGCGATGCAGGCGCGTGAATTCCGCAATCAGCGCAGTCGGTGTGTTGCGCACATGCAGCGCCGGCAACAGCGCGTCGGCGAGATTTTGCGCGGTGCATTGTTCTTGCATCAGTTCGGGCACCAGCGCACCACCGGCGAGAATATTCGGTAGCGCATAATGCTGGGTCTTGAGCAGGCCGAGCGTGGTCACGATGCGATACGTGAGTGATGCGAGACGGTAGCCGACCACCATCGGCCGTTTCGCCAGCATCGCTTCGAGCGCGGCGGTGCCCGAGGCGAGCAGCACGGCATCGGCGGCGATCATCGCTGCGTGCGCGTGGCCATCCAGCAATCTGATCGGCGCAGGAGAATTTTCGGCCGCGGAATCGATTGCGATGCTGACTTCGGCGTGGTCTTGGGCCAGCAGATTTGCAAACAATTCGCGGCACGCGGCATTGGCCATCGGCGCGATCACCTGCAACGCCGGCAATTGTTTCTGACATAAGCGTGCGGCGGCTATGAACTCGGGGCCGAGGCGTTGGATTTCGCCAAGCCGACTGCCGGGCAACAACGCGAGTACCGGAACATCGGCAGGCAAATTCAGCGTGGTCCGCGCGGCAGCACGATCGGGTTCGAGCGCAAATTGATCTGCCAGCGGATGGCCGACAAAACGCGCATTGACGCCGTGCCGTGCATAAATCGGCGGCTCCATTGGAAACAGGCACAACACCAGATCGGCGTGGCGACCCATCTTCTGGGCGCGTTTTTCCCGCCACCAGATCGAGGGGCTGACGTAGTGCACAGTGCGAATGCCGGCCTGCTTGAACGTGCGTTCCAAGCCCAGATTGAAATCCGGCGCATCGATGCCGACAAAGCAATCCGGTCGCAACGCCAGCACACGGCGTTTGATATCGCGCCGAATCGCAAGAAGCTTGGGTAGATGTCTGAGCACTTCGACGTAACCCATCACGCTGAGCTTTTCCAGCGCATGCCAGCTTTCCATTCCGGCGGCGATCATTAGCGGACCACCGATGCCGACGAAACGCGCATCGGGATGGCGCTGACGCAACGCACAGATCAGGCCCGCACCGAGAAGATCACCGGACGCTTCTCCCGCGACCAGTGCGAAACAGCGCGGGCGATTCGAGATTAAGGCATTCGAGGTCGATGCTGCGATCATTGCGGCTGATGCAAGATCAACGCGCGATCGAGCGCTGGCTAGTGCCGAGAAAATCCACGAGCACCTGAATGTCCGGCGCCCCGACCGCGGCGAGCTGCAGTTTTTCGCGCGCCTCAAGCAATGGCAGGCCGGATTTGTAGAGGATCTTGTACGCGCGCTTGATCGCGAGAATGCGCTCGGCATCGAAACCGCGGCGTTTCAAACCCTCGTTGTTGATACCACGCGGTTCGGCAAACTGGCCGGCTACAAGCACATACGGCGGCACGTCGCGATTGATCGCGGAATACATCGCTGCGAACGCGTGCGCACCGATCTTGCAGAATTGGTGCACGCCGCAAAAGCCACTGAGGATTACCCAGTCGGCGACTTCGACATGCCCGGCCAGCGTCGCGTTGTTGCTGAAGATGGTGTGATTGCCGACGATGCAATCGTGCGCAATATGCACATACGCCATGATCCAGTTGTCGTTTCCGATGCGTGTGACACCGCCTTCGCCGGTGCCGCGATGGATGGTACAGAATTCGCGAAACACATTGCCGTCACCGATGATCAACTCGCTGCGTTCGCCAGCGAATTTCTTGTCCTGTGCGGCGGCACCGATCGAGGCGAATTGCCAGACGCGATTGTTGCTGCCGATACGCGTCGGCCCTTCGATCACCACATGCGGACCGATCTCCGTTCCCGCGCCGATTTCCACATCCGCGCCGATGACACTGTACGCGCCGATGCGGACATCGGCGGCGATTTTTGCACTGCGATCAATTTGCGCGCTGGGATGAATCATGGCGGCGGTGGCCTCGGGCAACGGAGAATCGGGCACGTGGGAATCAGGCATCAACCGGACGCTCCGCGCACAGCATTTCCGCCTCGGCGACCTGCTTGCCGTCGACCGACGCACGGCAGTGGAATAGGCACATGCTGCGCAAGGTGCGCTTGAGTTCCACGTCGAGCACGACTTGATCACCGGCGGTGACGATTTGCGAGAAACGCGCGTTGTCGACTTTGACCAGATAGAACAGCGATTTCTTGCAGGTGTCGGGATCGCGCGAAAGCATCACGAGCAGACCCGAGGCCTGCGCTAGCGCCTCGACGATCAACACGCCGGGCATGACCGGATGGCCGGGGAAATGGCCTTGGAAAAAAGGCTCGTTGATGGTCACGTTCTTGTACGCGCGCAGGCTCTTGTGCGCTTCGAATGCGGTGACGCGATCGACCAACAAAAACGGATAACGATGCGGCAGCAACGCGGCGATGCCGCTCGCGTCGATGGGCAGGGTAGGGGCGCCGGGTTTGGGAGCGTCCGTCATTATTTTTTTTCCTTTTCGAGAACTTGAAGGCGGCGGGCAAGATCGTCCAGATGTTTGTAGCGAGCCGCATTGCGACGCCACGCACGATTTTCCTGAACGGGTGTGCCAGATGAATATTCGCCGGCGGTGGTGAGTGAATGAGTGACCAGCGTGCGTGCGGTCACGGTGATGCGATCCGCCAGTTCGAGGTGGCCGAGAATGCCCGCGCCGCCGCCGATCAGGCAGTAGCGACCGATCCTGGCGCTGCCGGCCACCGCGGCACAACCGGCCATCGCGGTGTGCGCGCCGATCACGACGTTGTGCGCAATCTGGATCTGGTTGTCGAGCCTGACGTCTTCTTCGAGCACGGTGTCGCCGAGTGCGCCGCGGTCGATCGTGGTGTTCGCGCCGATTTCGCAATCGTCGCCGATGCGCACGCCGCCGAGTTGCGGCACCTTGATCCAGTGATCGCGATCAAACGCGATGCCAAAACCATCCGCACCGAGCACCGCGCCGGGATGAATCAGCACGCGCTGGCCGAGTACCACGTCGGCGACCAGGGTGATACGCGCGACCAGCCGCGTTGCAGCGCCGACGCGGCAGCGCGGCCCGATAATGCAGCCGGGTCCGAGGATGGCGCCGGCGTCGATAACGGCGTCGGCGGCGATCACGCATAACGCACCGATGCTCGCGCTCGCAGAGATTTGCGCGCCGGCTTCGACGACCGCGCTAGCATGTACACCGGGCGTGGCGGCGGGTTTGGGTTCAAATAGCGCTGCGATTTTGGCGAAAGCGACGTAGGGATCACGCGCGATCAATGCGGGCATCGTGCACAGCGCGGCATCGTCGGCGCGCAGCACGACCGCACCGGCGCGCGTAGCGGCGAGCTGGTTGCGATAACGTGGGTTAGCGAGAAATCCGAGCTGTTGCGGCCCCGCTTCAGCGAGGCTGGCCACGCCGTGGATTATGAAGTTGCCATCGCCGTGCACGTTCAGATCAAAACGCGCAGCCAGTTCTTTCAGCGTGTACGCCGCGCCGGATACGGCGGAAGCCGGCGCGCGCAATCCCGCCGCGGTCATAGGTGTGGCACTCATGGCGGATTCGACTTGGCGCGATTGGCATCGCTCTGGGCTTCGCGCTTGAGGCGCTCCAGCACCTGTTCGGTGATGTCGATGCGGCTGCTGGCGTAGATAACGGGACTCGGCAAGATCAAGTCGTAACCCTGTTCGCGTGCGTATTCGATGACGCTGTTGTTGATTTTCTGCCAGACCCGATCACGTTCGGCACCGGCGCGGCTATTGAGTTCCCCGCGCAAATCTTCGCGCGTGCGTTTGATGTTGCGTTCGAGCGCGTCCACTTCGCGCTTTATGGCATCGACGTCGCCTGCGGCCGCGGCTTCCTGACGTTGCCGCAAACTCGCAAGCTTGGTTTCATCGGCTTTCAGCGCCACGTCACGCGCAGCGAATTCGCGTTCCAGTTTGCTGCGGCTTTCGGCCATCTGCGGCGCATTGTCGAGCAGCCGTTTGACATCCACGTAACCGAGCTTGGGCGCTGCACTCTGGGCGAACACGAGCGCTGGCAGCAGCGCCAGTAGACTGAGCAGGGCACAAAAAAAATGCGGTCTGCGAGCGCTGCGTATCACCCTCGGTTCTCCTCGGGATCAGCCCATAAGCCGGGCTCGGGGATCATGTCCTTTATACCTGAGCATTCCTTCGGCTGCTCAGTTTTGTGCGCCGAAGGTGAACTGCAGTGTTTCGGTCTGATCGCCGGGTTTCTTGCGGATCGGACGCGCCAGGTTGATCACGATCGGCCCCACCGGTGCCTGCCAGTGGAATGAAAGCCCAGCCGATGCGCGCAAGTCGCTGAACGAAAAATTGTTCGTTGTACGCAGAACGCCATTTTGCGCAATATTGCTGTTGAAGACGTTACCGACATCGAAGAACGCGGACAAACGCGTGGTGGTATTGTCGTCCTTGACGAATGGCGTCGGGAAGATGACTTCCGCTGTGGCGACGGTTTTGAACGCGCCCCCCAACGGTTGCTGATAACCGGAATACTGCGGAATGAGATCGAATGGCGAGGCTGAAGGGCCGAGGGTATTGTCCTTGAAGCCACGCACGTCAGCCACACCGCCAGCGTAGAAGTTCTCGTAGAACGGCAGGCCGAAATTGTGCTTGTCGCTACCGTAGCCATCGCCATAACCGATCGTCGCTGATCCCTGGAAAGTAAGCTTGTCGGTAATCGGGAAATACTGGGTATATTTGCCCACGAGCTTGTAATAGCTCAGCGTCGAACCCGGCAGCGTGACTTCGGCAGAGAGCTGCAGGAGTGCACCGTGGGTCGGGTTGAAGAACTTGTTGCGGGTATCGTGGGCCCAGGAAATTTCAGTGTTCCACTGATGGAAGGTTTTCAGCGGTGTCGGAATGCCCTTGTTGACCAGCGTGATGTAATTGATGATCTCGTCTGGAGTTGCGCCCTCGAAGGTATTGATGCGGGTCTTGTCAACGCCGAGCTTGACGTTGACCGTGTCCGACTCGCTGATCGGGATACCCAGATATGTGCTGAACGAAGCCGTATCGCTGAGATATTCAGCGATGTTGGCTTCACTCTGATCGAGTTTGCGCAAGCTGATGTCATAACCGATGCTGATGCCGTCATCGGTCAGGTACGGATTGAAATACGAAATGTCATAACGTTTTTCGTAAAAACTCTGCGATACCGTCAACGCGGCACGATCACCCGAGCCGAACAGGTTGTTCTGGCTGACCGAGACGCTGGCGATGAATTTCTGCACCTGCGAATAACCCAAGCCGAAAGTGAAACTACCGGATGAGGTTTCCTCGATCGTGACATTCAGGTCAACCTGATCGTCGGTACCCGGTACGCGCGGCGTGGTGATGTCGACCTTCTTGAAATATCCGAGGCGCTGCAGGCGGATCTTCGAGCGATCGATCGCGGCCTGCGAATACCACGCACCTTCAAGCTGGCGCATTTCACGGCGGATCACTTCGTCGGCGGTATTGGTATTGCCCTTGAAGTTGATGCGGTGCACGTAAACGCGCTTGCCCGGTGCGATCACGAAATTGATCGATACTTCGCGCTTTTCGCGATTCACGGTCGGCACTGGAGTGACTTCGGCAAACGCGTAACCGATGTTGGCGAGTACCGCGGTCATCGCTTCGGCGGATTTTTCGAGTTTGTTGCGCGAGAAAATTTCGTTGCTTTGAATCTTGATCAGCTTGCGCAGGTCGTCCTCTTTCAGGATCAGGTTGCCGGATAGAGAGATATCGGCCACCTTGTAGATTTCGCCCTCGCGCACACTCGCAACAATGTACATGTTGCGCTTGTCTGGACTCATGCTGACTTCGGTCGAATCGGTGCTGAAATCGACGTAGCCGCGGTCCAGATAATACGAATTCAGTTTTTCCAGATCGCCGGAAAGTTTTTCACGCGAGTATTGATCGTTCTTCGAGTACCACGACGTCCAGTTGGTGGTGCCGGATTCGAATTCGTCGCGCAAGGTTCCATCGTCGTAGGTGTGGTTGCCGACGATATTGATGTGCTTGATCGCCGCCGCTTTGCCTTCGGCAATATTGATATTCAACTCGACGCGATTGCGATCGAGATTGAGGATCTTCGGCTTGATCGTGACGTTGTATTTGCCGCGATTATTGTACTGCCGCACCAGTTCCTGGGTGACACGATCCAGCTGCAGGCGGTCGAACGGTTCGCCCTCGACGAGGCCGATATCCTTGAGGCCCTTCATCAAGTCTTCTTCTTTTACGTCCTTGTTGCCCTTGATCAGGATCTTCGCGATGGCCGGGCGCTCCTGCACCGTGATCACGAGGATATTGCCCTGCCGAGCGAGCTGCACATCGTTGAAGAATCCGGTTTTGTACAGCGCGCGAATGGCCTGGCTGGCGCGCTCCTGGGTCAACTTGTCGCCTTTTTCGACCGGCAGATAACTGAACACCGTACCGGCGTTGATGCGCTGCAGACCATCGATGCGGATATCGGAGACGACGAACGTTTCCAGCGCAAAGGTATTGGCTGACAGGCAGGCGAGCAAAACAAGGGCGGCGATACGCTTCATCGTCACTATCCAGACAGGGGGCTTGAGCCCGCCGTGCATCATGCACTGCGGACCATGGTTTGTTTAGGGGCAGCGTCGGTCGCTACGAGACCTGGCGCAGAATATCGTTGTAAAAAGCCAAACTCATCAAGCCGGCGAGCAACATCATGCCGGCATATTGCCCGGCAATCATCACCCGCTCGCTTACCGGGCTGCCTTTGACCAGCTCGATAAGGTAATACAGAAGATGGCCTCCGTCCAAGACCGGAATCGGCAGCAGGTTCATTATCGCCAGACTCAGCGAGATCAACGCAAGGAAACTCAGGAAACTAGCCAGCCCGAGATGGGCGGATTCGCCAGCGTATTGCGCAATGCTGATTGGCCCGGAAATGTTCTTCGCCGAGGCCCGGCCGGTGACCAATAAACCGAGCATATCGACAGTGCTGCGCGTCATGCGCCAGGTTTCGCCGAATGCCGCAGGGATTGCGTGCAGCGGATCGTAGCGCAAAAGCGCGTTGTGGCTATCGGTGGGGGCGATACCGATCTGGAAATTCGGCTCGCCCTTGGCATCCTTGCTTGCAGCCGCATTCACCGTCAGCACGCCGGTCTGCTGTCCACGCAGATAATGCACATTTAGCTGGGGATTGCGCTTGGCCTGCGCCTGGATGGCGTCGTATAGCATCTCGAAATTGTTTACGGGCGCATCGTTGATTGCAGTGATGATATCGCCGACTTTCAGCCCGGCAAGCGCTGCCGGTCGATCTTCCGGAAGTGCGCCGATTTGTGCCGAGGGCACGGGACGCTTCGGCGTGATGCCGATCAGTTCGAGCAGTTTTTCTTCGTTGATACTGGCCGGCAACTGACTCAGCGCCAATGTGGTTTCTCGATCTGCACCAGCGCTGTCGCGCAATTGCAGTTTCACGTCCTGATGTTTCAGCGCTGCCGGAATCAGGTCGGTGAATGCACTGGTCCAGTTATCGCTGCTCTGGCCATCGACGGACAGAATGCGATCACCTTCGCGAATACCCGCGGCTGCTGCAAGCGCGGTCGGCTGGCCCATGATGGGCAGATAATCGGCGCGCCCAACTACAAACATCAGCCAGAACGCCGCCACGGTGAAAATGAGGTTGAACACTGGCCCGGCCGCGGTGATGGCCATGCGCGCCCACACGGGCTTTCGATTGAATGCGCCTTTCAGGCTTTCCGGGCCAACCACACCTTCGACTTCGCGTTCGTCGAGCATTTTGACGTAGCCGCCGAGCGGAATTGCCGCGACCACAAACTCGGTGCCACGACGATCAAAGCGCGAGAACAACGCCGGACCAAAACCCACGGAGAATTTCAAAACTTTGACGCCGCACCAGCGCGCAATGATGAAATGGCCGAACTCGTGGAACGTGACCAGCAACCCGAGGGTCACGATCATCCACCAGACGTTGCCCAGAATTTGAGTCATGGCATCGAACTCAACAGAAAGAAGTGCGCATGATACGTTGTGCATGCTGGCGCGCAGTTAAATCAACGTAAACCAGTTGCCCCAGGTTGACCAGCGTTTCGCCCGGTTGGGCGTCGAGGGTGGCTTCGATCAGCTCGGCAATCGCCAGGAACGGCAGGCTGCCCTGCAGAAACGCCGCGACTGCAACCTCGTTCGCCGCGTTCAAAATGGCCGGCGTGGTGCCACCAGCCTGCAACGCGCGATACGCGAGGCCCAAGCAGCGGAAGGTGTCGAGATCCGCAGCCTCGAAATCCAGCCGCGCGAGTGCCAGCAAATCCAGCGGCGCGACGCCGGCATCGACCCTTCCGGGCCACGCCAGCGCATACGCCAGCGCAGTGCGCATATCCGGATTGCCGAGCTGCGCGAGCACCGAGCCGTCGTTATATTCGACCAGCGAATGAATGATGCTTTGCGGATGCACCACCACTTCGATCTGCGCGGCACTCGCACCGAACAACCAGTGTGCCTCGATCACTTCGAGGCCCTTGTTCATGAGCGTCGCGGAATCCACCGAGATCTTGCGACCCATGCGCCAGTTAGGATGCGCACACGCCTGGTCGGGTGTGATCGTGGCCAGTTCGGGGCGTTTCTTGCCGCGGAATGGGCCGCCCGATGCCGTGAGCAAGATGCGGCGCACACCAGCGCGCGCGAGATCGGGACGTCCGCCCGGCAGGCACTGGAAAATTGCGTTGTGTTCGGAATCCACGGGCAGCAGGTCGCCGCCACCGATGCGCAATGCGTCGAGTAGCAGCGGGCCGGCCATGACGATGGCTTCCTTGTTCGCCAGCAGCACACGTTTGCCGGTGCGTGCGGCCGCGAGTGTGGATTCCAGCCCGGCGGCGCCGACGATTGCGGCGAGCACGGTATCGCAATCGTCACCCGCTGCTGCTTCGACCAAGGCGGCAGCACCTGAGCTGGCACGAGTGCGCAATCCTGCGGCTTCGATTTGTGTGCGCAATGCCGATTCAAGTTTTGCATCAGCGATCACGGCGAGCTCGGGTTCAAAACGCCGGCACAGTTCGGCAAGCTCGTTCACCTGCGTATTGGCCGTGAGCACACTCGCGCGAAAACGCTGCGGGTGGCGCGCGATCACATCCAATGCGGCGCTGCCGATCGAGCCGGTGGCGCCCATGACCGCGATACGTCGTAGCGGGAGCTCGTCTGCCACGCTCACTGTCACAGACCGAGCAGGGTCTTGCCGATCACGAACACCGGCATCGCGGCAAAAATCGCATCAAGACGGTCGAATACTCCGCCGTGGCCCGGGAACATCGCGCCGGAATCCTTGACGTTGGCGTGGCGCTTGATCAGGCTTTCAAACAGATCGCCGATGATCGAGAAACTCACGCTGATCAAGCCCAGGATCAGTAGTGGCAGCAGCGCCCAGCCGTGCACGCCAAGCAGCCAGCCACCGACCAGCACGGTCAGGCCGGCGCCAACCAGACCGCCGAGCGCGCCCTCGCGGGTTTTGCCGGGGCTGATGTTGGGCGCGAGTTTGGTCTTGCCAAAACGCACGCCGGTGAAATACGCAAATGTATCGGCAGCCCACACCAGCATGATCGCGAGCAGCGCCCAGAAATGCCCGTAAGGCTGGCTCTGGTGCAACTCAACCAGCGCCGTCCACGCCGGCAATACCATCAGCAAACCGACCAGCAGTTTGATACGCGTATTCTCTGGCGTATGCGCCGCGCCGTAGGAAAAATGGCGCAACCAGAAAATCGCGATCAGCCACCACAACGCGCCGACGATAATCAGCGCCCAATAAAATGTTGAGCCGCGATAAATCCACAGCAGGCCCATCGCGGTAAGGTATAACGCGAGCAATACGCCGCGTACACGACGATCACGCAAGCCGGACAATCGACTCCATTCCCACAGTGCCAGCAGGCACAACACCGCCGTGACGATCGCCCAGCCGAAGGTCGGAATCAGCAGCACCAGCGAGATTGCGATCGGCGCCAGAATCAGTGCGGTGATCACGCGTTTCTTGAGTGCGGGGTTGCTCATGATGCGCGCGCTACCTGGGCGCTGGTTTTGCCGTAACGACGTTCGCGCTGCGCGAAATCTTGCAACGCGCCATCAAGGCACGCCGCGTCCACATCCGGCCACAAGGTATCGATGAAATACAGCTCGCAATACGCCAGTTGCCACAGCAGGAAATTGCTGATGCGACGCTCGCCGCCGGTGCGGATAAACAGATCAGGCGCGGGCAGGTCGCTCAGGCAAAGATACGGCGCCAGGGTTTCCGGGGTAATCGACTCGGCCTGGATTTCGCCACGCATTGCGGCCAGCACAATCGCCTGCGTCGCCTGTGCGATATCCCAGCGCCCGCCGTAGTTGACAGCTACCGATACGGTCAGCGAGGTATTCGCCGCGGTTCGGCTGGTTGCGGCCTGCATGCGCTGGCGCAACGTTTCGGGAAACGCTTGCAAGGCGCCGACAAACTGCAGCCGCACGCCGTTCTTGTGCAGGTCATCCACCTCACGTTCGAGCGCGCGCAGGAACAAATCCATCAGCGCGCTGACTTCTATTTGCGGCCGTTGCCAATTTTCGCTGGAGAACGCGAACAAGGTCAGCGCCTCGATGCCACGCCGGCGGCAGAACTCGACCGCCGCGCGCACCGCCTTCACTCCGGCGCGATGGCCGAACGTGCGCGGACGATGGCGCTGCTGCGCCCACCGCCCGTTGCCATCCATGACGATGGCGATATGGCGCGGCTGTGAGCTGACGACGCTGTTCGTAGTCATCGTGATGAAATTCCCGAGGCCCGAAATATCGGCCTCAGAGCGCCATCAACTCGTCTTCCTTTGCCTTGACCACACCATCGACATCCTTGACGAACTTGTCGGTCAACTTTTGCACATCGTCTCCGGCGCTACGTTCTTCGTCTTCGGTGATCTTCTTGTCCTTGAGCAATTCCTTGACCTGATGCAAGGCATCGCGGCGCACGTTGCGAATCGCCACTTTGGCGTTCTCGCCTTCGTGCGAAACATGCTTGGACAATTCGCGGCGACGCTCTTCGGTCAACGCGGGAAGATTCAGGCGAATCACAGTGCCTGCGGTGGTCGGATTCAGACCCAGATCGGAGGCGATGATGGCCTTCTCGACGGCTTGAATCATGTTGCGTTCCCACGGCGTGATCGTCAGCGAACGTGCATCGGCCACCGCGACGTTGGCGACCTGACTCAGCGGCACGTCGGAACCGTAATAGTTGACCTTGAGATGCTCGACCAGGGCGGTGCTGGCGCGGCCGGTGCGCACGCGCGTGAGGTCGTGGCGCAACGATTCCACACTTTTGGTCATGCGGGTCTGGGCGTCGGTCTTGATTTCATTCAGCATGGAAAAAGCTCCGCTTGCAGCTTGGCTGGAAAGATCGCGAAGTATAACAGCGGCGCGCAGTCGTTTGAGTGCTGCGCTGCCGCGAACGAAGTCAGAACCGGTTATCAGCGGCCGCTATCGACCAGCGTGCCAACCTGCTCGCCGCGCATGATGCGCATCAGGTCGCCGCCGCGCGACATGTCGTAGATACGCAGCGGCATGCGGTGGTCGCGACACAACGCGATCGCGCTGGTGTCCATCACCTGCAGATTACGCTGGATCACTTCTTCGTAGGAAAGCCGTTCGTAACGCGTGGCGTTCTGGTCTTTTTTCGGATCAGCGCTGTAGACGCCATCGACCTTGGTGGCCTTCAGCAACAGACCGGCGCCGACCTCGATCGCGCGCAGCGCAGCGGCCGAATCGGTAGTGAAAAATGGATTGCCGGTGCCGGCGGCGAAGATCGCGATGCGGCCTTTTTCGAGATGGCGCACGGCGCGGCGGCGGATATAGTCCTCGCACACCTGGTTGATCTTGATCGCACTCATCACACGCACCGAGGAGCCGAGTTTTTCCAGCGCGTCTTGCATCGCCAGCGCATTCATCACGGTGGCGAGCATGCCCATATGATCGCCGGTGACGCGATCCATGCCGGTTGCGGCAAGGCCTTCACCGCGGAAAATATTGCCGCCGCCGATGACTACACCCACCTGCACGCCAGCGCGTTGTACTTCGATGATTTCGCGTGCGAGGCGATTCAGCACTTTCGGATCGACGCCGTAGTCGGCCTCGCCGAGCAAGGCTTCACCGCTGAGTTTGAGGAGGATGCGTTTGTATTTGATATCGGCGGGCATGACAGATCCTCAATGTTTCAGGCAAGAAAAAGCCGTTCATGGCGGGGCTCACCATGAACGGCTGCTAGCTGTATTCGCGTGATCGTTCCCGAGCCCGGTTGGAGATCGATCACGCGTAGATTGTGCTGGAGTATTTGATCGAAGCGGATTTCCTCGTTCAACAAATTACCGAAGCGCTGGAATCACAATCCGGCGCTCGAATGATCTTACGCCAGACCTGCCTGTTTCATCACTTCGGTAGCAAAATCGTCGCCCTGCGGCTTCTCGATGCCTTCACCAACGGCCAGGCGATGCATTGCCAAGACCTCGGCGCCTTCCTTCTTCAACGCGGCTTCGACGGTGATGCTGCTGTCGATCACATACTGCTGACCGGTCAGGCTGATTTCCGCGAGCGTCTTGCGCAACTTGCCCTGGATCATCTTTTCGAGGATGTCGGCAGGCTTGCCCGAGTCCTTGATCTGCTCCAGCGCGATTTCCTTTTCCTTGGCGACGATGTGCGCAGGCACATGATCCGGCGAAATATGCGGCGGATTCATCGCCGCGACATGCATCGCGATGCCGCGTGCGAGTTCGGCGCTGCCGCCCTTCAGCTCGATCAGCACGCCAATGCGGCCACCGTGTACGTATGCACCGACGGTGTTAGTGCTGTCGACGCGCACCATGCGGCGGATCTGCACGTTCTCGCCGACCTTCGCGACCAGAGTCTGGCGCGCCACTTCGACGGTCACGCCGGTGCCGGCATCGGCGCTCTTCAGCGCTTCGACATCGGCAGCACCAGACGTCAAAGCCTGCTTGGCGACCATCGCGGTGAACGCGAGGAAGTTTTCGTCCTTGGCGACGAAATCGGTCTCGGAATTGATCTCGACCAGCACGGCTTTACCGCCGTCCTGCGCGAGCGCAACGCGACCTTCAGCGGCGATACGGCCGGCTTTCTTGTCGGCCTTGGCCAGGCCTTGTTTGCGCAGCCACTCGATCGACGCATCGACATTGCCGGCGTTTTCGGTGAGCGCTTTCTTGCATTCCATCATGCCGGCGCCGGAACGCTCGCGCAGTTCCTTGACCATGCTTGCATTGATTTCCATGGGAACCTCTATCGTGAAGTGTTGAGCGCGCCATTGCGGCGACGCGTGTTTATTTTGCAGCGTATTGACGGCAGCTATATTGCGGCCATGCAGTCCGTTTTAAAGCCTGGCTGTTTTAAAGTCGGGCGATCTTGCAAAATCGCCCGATTCAAAAGCTGCAGCAGATCGACTCCGCTGCAGCTCAGGCAACCGATTTACTCGGCCGCAGGTGCATCGCTGGCAGGTGCGGCGGCGGCAGGTGCCGCAGCTTCAACCGGTGCCGGTGCTGCAGCTTCAGCACGCGGCGCATCATTACGCTCAGGACGCTTGCCAGCAGCCGACGCCGGGTGACGCGGAGCCGGCTTCTTGCCAGCCGGCGGACGCTTGTTGTTCGGCGCCGGACGCTTGTTGCGATCGTCGGCTTGCTTGCGCACCGGATTGCCTTCGGCGTCGGTCTCGACGAACTCGTCCTTGGCCGAGCTGACGATGATCGGTGCGGCAGCCTTGCCTTCGAGCACGGCATCAGCGGCAGCGCGCGCGTACAACTGCACGGCGCGGATGGCGTCGTCGTTGCCCGGGATCGCGTAATCGATGCCCTTCGGATCGTAGTTGGTATCGACCACGGCGATGATCGGAATGCCGAGCTTCTGCGCTTCGAGGATGGCGATGTTCTCGTGGCCGATATCGATCACGAACAACGCATCCGGCAAGCCGTTCATGTTCTTGATGCCGCCGAGCGACTTGTCGAGTTTTTCCTGCTCGCGCGAAAGCGTCAGGATTTCATGCTTGACGCGCTTCTGCAGGCTGCCATCGCTGCTCATCGCCTCAAGTTCTTTCAGGCGGGCGATCGACTGCTTGACGGTGCGGAAGTTGGTCAGCATGCCGCCGAGCCAGCGGTGCGATACGTACGGCATGCCGCAACGTGCGGCTTCTTCCTTGATCGTGTCGCGCGCCGAACGCTTGGTGCCGACAAACAGGATGTTGCCGCGCTTCTGCGCCATGCCCGACAGGAAATTCATCGCGTCGTTGAACAGCGGCAGGGTTTTTTCGAGATTGATGATGTGGATCTTGCCGCGGGCGCCGAAGATGTACGGCGCCATGCGCGGATTCCAGTAACGCGTTTGATGGCCGAAATGCACGCCGGCTTCAAGCATCTGGCGCATGGTGGTCTGTGGCATGGTAAAACTCCAAGCATATGGACGGCCGCCGGTTATTGGGGCGGGTGACGTCCGGGGTTGAGCCTCCACGTATCCGCTGTGTCCGACCGCGCTGCTCTGTTAAAGTAGCGCGGCACCCCGGTGCACGGTGACGATACGTGTGCGGATTTGCGCAAATGCGCGTCGTAGCGGGTTCCGCCATAGGCGTTGCCGATACTTTTGTTCACCCGACTGCGGCCTTACATAGCAGGCGAATAAATCCGTACAATTCTAACCTGCGCGGCCCGCACCAGACAAGTAGCGCGGCGAATGCGCGTTTAATCCGGAGATTCCATGCCCGTCACCATCAAAACTCCCGAGCAGATCGAAAAGATGCGCGTCGCCGGCAAACTTGCCGCCGAAGTGCTCGAAGTCGTGCGTCCGCACGTCAAACCCGGCATCACCACCGAAGAGCTCGATCGCATCTGCCACGACCACATCGTCAACGTGCAGAAAGCCATTCCGGCCAACGTCGGTTACAAGGGTTTTCCGAAAACCCTGTGCACGTCTGTCAACAACGTGATCTGCCACGGCATCCCGAATCCGGCCAAGGTGCTCAAGGATGGCGATATCGTCAATATCGACGTGACCGTGATCAAGGATGGATTCCACGGCGATACCAGCCGCATGTTTTTTGCAGGCGAACCATCGGTGCTGGCGAAGCGCCTGGTCGACGTCACGTTCGAGTCGATGATGCGCGGTATCGAGCAAGTGATGCCTGGCGCTACGCTCGGCGATATCGGTCACGCCATCCAGCGGTTCGTCGAGGCTGAGCGTTTTTCGGTGGTGCGCGAATATTGCGGCCACGGCATCGGCCAGATTTATCACGAGGATCCGCAAGTGTTGCATTACGGCCAGCCGCGTACTGGCCTTACATTAAAACCTGGCATGACTTTCACGATCGAGCCGATGGTCAATGCTGGCACGCGCCACACACGTCTGTTGCCGGATGGCTGGACCGTGGTGACCAAGGATCATTCGCTGTCGGCGCAGTGGGAACACACCATCCTCGTCACCGAAGACGGGTTCGAGATCCTCACGCCGTGGCCGAAAGCGGCATAACGCGGTGAGCGTGGCACCGGCTCCGCTGCGTTTGCCGCGCCTGCCGACGCCGGTCGCGTGTTCCGGCGTTTCCACCGAAGCACGCCAAGCGTTGCGGCAATTGCTCGGCGACGTCGAGCGTGATCTGGCCGGACGTTTTCATGCCGGCGAACCGGTCGAATTTCTCGTGCAAACACGCGCGGCGGCGGTCGAGCGCGTGCTTGTGCATGTCTGGATCGCGCTGATTGGCGACAGCAACCAGGCGGCGTTGTTTGCGGTCGGTGGTTTCGGTCGCGCCGAATTGTTTCCTTATTCCGATGTCGATCTGCTTGCGCTGGTCGGCATTGCGCCGCCATCGTTGTTGCGCGCTCTCGAAGCGTTTTTTGCGTGCCTGTGGGATATCGGCCTGAAACCCGGTCATGCCGTGCGCAGTATTGCGCAAAATGTCGAATTTGCCGGCAGCGATGTCGGGGTGATGACCAATCTGCTCGAACGGCGCCGCATCGCCGGCGATATCGCGCTCGAAGCGGCGTTGCAGAAAGCGCTGGCCGCGCCGTCGTTGTGGCCGGCACGCGATTATTTTCTGGCCAAGCGTGCCGAATGGCTCGCACGCAATGAGCGTTACAACGATACCGCCTACAACCTCGAACCGAATATCAAGGAAGGGCCTGGCGGCTTGCGCAGTCTGCAATTACTCGGCTGGCTGGGACGGCATTTGTTTGCCGCGCCGAGCTTGGCGGAACTCGTGCAGGCCGGCATGTTGCTAGATGACGAAGCCGAACGTCTCGATGCGGCGCGCGCGCAAATCTGGCGGATTCGCTACGCCCTGCATCTGCTCGCGAAACGTGGCGAAGAACGTCTGCTATTCGATTATCAGCGCGATCTCGCGCGCCAGCTCGGTTATGCCGACGAGCACGCGAAAAATCTTGCGGTCGAGCAATTCATGCAGGATTTTTTCCGCGCCGCGATCAGCGTCAAGCGCATCACCGAACAATTCCTGCAGCGTTGCGAAGAACAGTTCGATACCGATCCGCACGCGCAGCAAGTGCGGCGGCTCAGTATCGATTTTGTCAGCATCGGCAATCGTCTCGACAGCGATACGTCGGATCTGTTCCTGCAACGACCGGCAGCATTGATCGACCTGTTCCGAGTGTGGATCGAACATCCCGAATTGATCGGCCTGCGTGCCGATCTCACGCGTCGCATCCAGCAGGCGCTCGTGACCGTGGGTGCCACGCTGGCTGACGACGAGCACGTCAATGCCGCGTTCGCGCGCCTGTTGCGCAAAGGCGCGCCGGCGGTCGAGGCGCTCGCGCGCATGAATCGGCTTGGCGTGCTGGCGCTTTATCTGCCCGCGTTCGGCCAGGTCGTCGGTCGCATGCAATACGATCTGTTCCACGTCTACACCGTGGATGAGCACACGCTGCGCGTGCTGCGTTTCGTCGCGCGCTTTGCCAAGCCCGTCGTCAACCACGAATTTGCGCTCGCGCATGAGGTTTTCACGCGCCTGCTCAAACCGGAACTGTTATTGCTCGCGGCGCTGTTCCACGATATCGCCAAGGGTCGTGGCGGCGATCATTCCGCGCTCGGCGAGCACGATGCACGTGCGTTCTGTATCCAGCTCGGTTTGTTCGAAGCCGAAGTCGAAGAGGTCGCGTGGCTCGTGCGCTGGCATCTGCTCATGAGCACTACCGCGCAACGCCAGGACATCACCGATCCCGATGTGGTGCATGCGTTTGCCGTGGCGCTGGCGGATTCCGAGCGCCTCGATCATCTGTATCTGCTCACCGTCGCGGACATTTGCGGCACCAGCCCGAAGTTGTGGAATTCGTGGAAAGAAACCTTGCTCGCCGATTTGTACACCTCGGCGCGTTATGTATTGCGCCAAGGGCTGGAGCGCCCGCCGCACGCTGATGAGCGGATCGCTGCGTGCCAGCGCGAGGCGCGCATGTTGCTCGCCGAGCAAGGCGTAGCCGCGGAGGCAGCGAATAGAGTCTGGGCCGATTGGCCGAGTCAGAGTTTCCTGCGTTATCGCCCCGATCAGATCGCCTGGCAAACCGGCGCACTTGCGCGAGCGGATGCCGCCGATATGCCGCTGATCCTGATCGAACCCGACAGCGCGAGTGGTGCTACTGAAATCTTCGTCTGCTCGCCGGATCGCGATGGTTTGTTCGCGACCTTGACCGCGGTGCTCGATCGACTGCAGCTCAGCGTGCATGCTGCGCGCGTCGCGAATTCGCGCGGTGGTTTGGCACTCGATAGTTTTCTTGTGCTCGATCGTCACGGCAAAGCGCTCAGCACCGACGCGGCGGCCAATGCCCTTGCCACCTTGCGTCGCGCGCTGGCCAAACCCGTGCTCGATGCACAGATCTCGCGCCGCACACCGGCGCGCAGCCTGCGCCATTTTCATGTACCGACCCGCATCGAATTCACCCAGCAACCCGGTAATGCACGCACCCAGGTCGCGCTGGTGTGTTCGGATCATCCGGGTTTGCTCGCGGCGGTGGCGCAAGCCTTTCGCGAATGCCGCGTGCGCGTGCATGATGCGCGGATCGCGACCTTCGGCGAACGCGCCGAGGATTTTTTTGAAATCACCGACCAGAACAATCGCGCGATCCTGCACACCGATACGCTCGACATTTTGCGCAGCGCTCTGCTGCGACGCCTGAGCGCGCAGATCGACGATGCGCCATGGTCGGCCAAAGCCGGTTGATTGCCGGCACCATGAGGAATACATGCAAGAACTTGAAGCCGTAATAGACGACGCCTGGGAACGCCGCACCGATCTGACCACAACCGAGATCGAAACCCGTTTGCGTCCCGCCGTCGAAAGAGTCCTGAGTTTGCTCGAGTCCGGCGAGAAACGCGTTGCCGAGATCGATCCAGCCGGTGGCTGGCGCGTCAATCAGTGGCTGAAAAAAGCCGTGCTGTTGTATTTCAAGATCACGCCGAATCAAGTCATGGGCGATGGCGTGCCCGCTCCGTATTTCGACAAGGTGCCATTGCGTTTCGACGGTTACACCGAGGCGGATTTTCGCGCTGGCGGTGCGCGTGTTGTACCCGGCGCGGTGGTGCGGCGTGGCGCGTTTATCGCGCGCGATGTCGTGCTGATGCCAAGCTTCGTCAACATCGGCGCGTTTGTCGGTGCGGGCACGATGGTCGATACCTGGGCCACGGTCGGCTCGTGTGCGCAGATCGGCGCGAACGTGCATCTTTCCGGCGGTGTCGGCATCGGTGGCGTGCTCGAACCGCTGCAGGCCGGGCCGACGATCATCGAAGACGACTGTTTCATCGGCGCGCGTTCCGAAGTGGTCGAAGGCGTGATCGTCGAGCGCGGCTGCGTGCTCAGCATGGGCGTGTTCATCAGCCAGTCGACGCGCATCTACAATCGTTTGACAGGCGAAACGGTATACGGTCGGGTGCCAGCTGGCAGCGTGGTCGTGCCCGGCAGTTTGCCGTCGGCGGACGGAAAGTACAGCTTGAGTTGCGCGGTGATCGTCAAGCAGGTCGATGCGCAGACGCGGGCAAAAACGGCGGTCAACGATTTGCTGCGCGGCGTGGAATGATCCGGCTTGCTCGGCGTAAAAATTAATCCAATGGGGAACAAAGATGGTGCAGGTATTCGGTCTGGAAAAGTGCAGCACGTGCGATAAAGCACGTGAGTGGTTGAAAGATCACAAGGTCGATTTTGAATTCACCGATTACCGCGACAATCCGGTCGCGCCGGCCAAGCTCAAACTTTGGTCGAAACAGCTCGGCTGGGAAAAACTCGTCAATCGCGCGAGCTACACCTGGCGCGATCTTCCTGCGGATAAAAAAGAACCGCCGTCGGATGTCGAATGGCTGGCCTTGGTCAAGGAGTTTCCAGCGTTGATCAAACGTCCCGTGGTGGTGCAGGGCGATACCGTGAATGTCGGATTTGCGGCGAAGAAATTCGGCGAGATGTTCAAGCAGAAATAAAGGCATCGCGTGTCGGAAATTTTCGATCTCAGCTGTGAACTGATCCGCCGCGTCTCGGTCACGCCGCATGACGCTGGCTGCCAGGATTTGCTGGCGCAGCGTCTCGCGCGCTGCGGATTCCGCATCGAACACCTGCCGTTCGGCGAAGTGCAAAACCTCTGGGCAACACACGGCGAAGGCTGCCCGCTGCTGGTGTTGCTCGGGCATACCGATGTCGTGCCGAGCGGGCCGGAATCGGCCTGGACTTCGCCGCCGTTCGCGCCGACCGTGCGCGATGGACGTTTATACGGCCGTGGCGCGGCGGACATGAAATCTGGCGTCGCGGCGATGACCTTGGCGCTCGAAAATTTTGTCGGCGCGCATCCCGATCATCGCGGCACCGTTGCATTGCTGCTGACCAGCGATGAAGAAGGCCCGTCGCAGGACGGCGTAAAACGCGTCGTCGAGGAATTTCGCCAGCGTCGTCAGCACATCGATTTTTGCATCGTCGGCGAGCCGTCTTCGCAGACGCAGCTCGGTGACATCGTTCGTGTCGGACGACGTGGTTCGCTCAGTGGAAACCTGCGTGTGAACGGCGTGCAAGGACATGTCGCTTATCCCGAAAAAGCGCGCAATCCGATTCATGAATTTGCCGCTGCCTTGGCCGAATTGACGGCTGAAGTTTGGGACGAAGGTAACGAGGCATTCCCACCAACCTCATTCCAGATTTCCAACATCCACGCCGGCACCGGCGTCGGCAATGTGATTCCCGGACAACTAGATTTGCAGTTCAATTTTCGCTTCGGCACGGCCAGTCGCGCCGAGGATTTGCAGGCGCGCGTCGCAGCGATTTTGCGAAATCATGAGCTCGATCATGTGCTCGAGTGGAATTTATCCGGCGAGCCATTCCTGACACGCGAAGGTTCGCTGCGCGATGCGGTGACGCACGTCATCAAAACGCAGCTCGGCATCACACCGCTTGCCGATACCGGCGGCGGCACGTCCGACGCGCGCTTCATCGCGCCGCTTGGCGCCGAAGTCGTGGAGCTCGGCCCGACTAACGCGAGCATCCACAAGATCGACGAGAATATCGCGCTCGATGAATTGGAGCGATTGCCGGCGCTGTATGAAGGTGTTCTGTCGCAGTTGATGGCGCCGCGTGAGTCGATATGAAATCCTTTGCCCGCGTGTTCGCCATGTTTTTTTTCGCGCTGGGGTTTTTGCATTCATTGGCGCAAGCGAGCGCGCCGATTAGCGCTTCGCAACGGGTCAACACGTCTGATCATTGGACCAGCTCGGCGTCGCAAACCACATGGTATTTCAATCAGGATCTACTCGGTCCACTAGGCATAAAAGTTGTCCAGACTGAAAGCGCGATAACGCTTCCGCCGCAGCATCGCAGCCGTGCGTATCAGCAAATTTCGTTTTCCGGTTCAACGCAAAGCACGCTCGAATTTTCTGCGCGCGGCCGACAACTCACCGCGTTGACCGGCGGTGGCTTGAGGCATGCGGGTGGCTTCGTATTGCAGTTCAACGGCGGTACGGCCGACTTGCGCGGCTTTGAGTTGCAGCCCGCGCCGGGCAGCAATTTCGGCATGCAGGTTGTCGATCGTGCTGGGCGGGTCTGGTTTCGTCTCGATCATCCGCATTACGCACTCAGCGCAGATGGCCAAACCTTGAGTCTGACCAACATGAACCTGCGTTTGTCGGCGCAATTCGCGGCGGCGCTGGGACGTCCCGAATTCGCCAACATGCTGGTCGGTGCGCTCGATTCGATATCGACGGCGCATGCGCCGCTGCTTACGACGACAGCGCAATCCGCCGCCTCGACACTGCCGATGTGCGCGACCAGCTACGAATGGCAATCGCCGTCGAATCCGGTCGAAATAAGCTTGATCCAGGGCGGCGCTGATCTCACTGGCGGTATGCCTGATCAGATCAATTTCGAGCGCTGCAAAATTCCGACCGATGTCGGCTTCAGCAACTGCACACCCGATAGCACCGACGGTCTGGTCGTACTTGCGCCGGATGCGTCGTTGCAGAATATCGGCACGAGTTCGGTGGCGTGGAATGCGATGTTCAATCGCAACAATCACGGCCAGCCGCAGCCGCCGTACAACAACGATCAACATCCGTATCTGGTGTGGAATCTGTATCTTGTCGATGCGAATGGCGTTATCAAACAGATCGGCGTTTCAGCCGCCAAGCACGCGTTTTACAGCGTGAATTTTCAATGTGGCTGCGATCCCGGCCACGCGCCGAGTGTGTTGTATCCAACCTGCCAGGATAATTACAGCGGCGCGACCAACGACTTTGAGGATTACCTCGGCCCACGCCGCGAAATCGTGCCGGCGACCGGGCAGTGGGACGTTGCGGCTCGATTTTCGATCCGATCTGCAGCGGTCAAAACGCGGGTCCGAGCGGCGAATACGGTACGGTCGATCCGCGCCGCCACATGGTCGTGCGCGAAAGCGATATCGCGCCGGCGCTGAATGCGGGCGCGCAATATTTTTTCGAATATTGGTATGTCATTCGTGACGCGCAAACCCCCTACAGCAGCATGGGTTATCGCATGCTGTCGAATTTCCACAAGGTGCTCGGCGGCGATGGCATAAGCTCAATCTGGCAATTCGATACCGGCGATCTGAGCGGCGGTCCGGTCGTCAACGCATGGTCGCCACCGCCCGGCGTGGTCGCGATCGACAGCGATAATATCGAGATCGCCACGCCAGATGGTCACGCCCGTATCGTGGTGCGCACGCACGCGCTCGGCGGTGGGAAATACCATTACGATTACGCCGTGATGAACGTCGACTTTGCGCACGCCGTGATCGATCCGGCCCATGCCAGTGACGACTCGAGCGTGAATCCGCAAGGCCTGAAATTGCTCTCGAACGTGGGCTTCAGCCGGTTTTCCGTACCGGTTGCTGCAGGAGTGAATATCAGCAATCTGACATTCGCGGATGCCGATGCCAACCCGATGAATGACTGGGTGGCGACGATAGCGGATCAGCATATCGTCTGGCAGGCGCCGGATGGCAATACGCTGAATTGGGGTACGATGTACGCGTTTGGATTCGATGCCGATCAGGCACCGAACAGCGGCAGTCTGGCGCTGGCGATGACGCCGCCCGATGCCGCAGCGTTGCCGGCGACGGCAGCCGATAGCGCCACAGATTATGTGGCGACGACCCTCGCACCGGTAGCCTTTATCCTGCCTACGATTCTACCGGCGTTGAGCCGCTGGAGCCTGTTTGCGATCAGTGTTTTGATCGTGCTTGCGACCTTGCTGCGCAGGCGTCGTTATCGCCAAACATAAGCGACAAACGATTCAGCTTTCCAGTTCTTCCCACCGTGCAAATGCCTGATCAAGCTGCGCCTGCTGCAAGGCCAGCTCATCGTTCGCTGCAACTACAGCAGCAGCGCCCTGGCGATAAAATTCCGGTGACTGGATTTTTGCACTGAGCTCGGCGATACGTTGCTCGAATTCGGCGATGCGTTTGGTCAGTTGATCGAGCTCGCGGGCTTCCTTGTTGCTGAGTTTGCGTTTGGCGGGCGCTGGTGCCGCGATGGCTGCAGTGGCGGGCGTCGATTTTTCTATACTTGTGGCTTTTTCCGCATTCTGTACTTTTATACGTGATTCGCGTGTGCCGCGCTGGCGCAACCAGTCGGCATATCCACCGACGTATTCGCGCACCTGGCCGTGGCCTTCGAGCGCGAGCACACTGGTGACGACGTTGTCGAGAAATTCGCGATCGTGTGATACCAGCAGCAACGTGCCCTGGTACTCGCCGAGTAATTCTTCGAGCAGTTCCAGAGTTTCGATATCGAGGTCGTTGGTCGGTTCATCCATCACCAGAAAATTCGACGGCTTGGCGAACAACTTGGCCAGCAGCAGGCGATTGCGCTCGCCGCCAGACAACGCGCTGATCGTCGCGCGCGCGCGGTCGGGCGTGAACAGAAAATCCTGCAGATAACCCATCACGTGTTTGCGCGCACCGTTGATCTCGATGAACTCGCGGCCTTCGGCAACGTTGTCGAGCGCGGTCCAGTCCTCGCGCAAAATACTGCGGTGCTGATCGAAATACGCGAGTTCGAGATTGGTGCCGACCTTGACTGTGCCGCTGTCCGGCGCGAGCTGGCCGAGCAACAGTTTGATCAGTGTGGTCTTGCCAGCGCCGTTCGGGCCGACGATACCGATGCGATCGCCGCGGAGAACCTTGCAGGTCAGATCGTTCACCAAGGTGCGATCGGCGTAGGCAAAACTCATGTGCTCGGCGTCGATCACGATCTTGCCGGAGGACTTGGTCGCGGTCACTTCCATGCGCACGTTGCCGCCAAGTTCACGGCGCTCGGAGCGTTCTTCGCGCAGCGCTTCGAGTGCACGCACGCGGCCTTCGTTGCGCGTGCGGCGCGCCTTGATGCCTTGGCGAATCCAGACTTCTTCCTGCGCGAGTTTTTTGTCGAACAACGCATCGGCCTGCGCTTCGGCGTGCAGACGTTCTTCGCGCCGGCGCAGATAATTTTCGTAATCGCCGGGCCAACTGGTGATGTTGCCGCGATCCACCTCGACGATGCGCGTGGCGAGCCGGCGCAGAAAACCACGGTCATGGGTGATGAATAACAGGCTGCCGCCGAAGCTGCGCAGGAAATCTTCGAGCCATTCAATGGCAGCGATGTCGAGATGGTTGGTCGGCTCGTCCAGCAACAGCAAATCCGGCTGCACAACCAGCGCGCGCGCGAGCAGAACGCGACGTTTCATGCCGCCGGAAAGCGCGCTGAAATCGATATCTTCAGGCAGCGACAAACGCGACAATACCTGAGTGACTCGTTGCTCCAGCGACCAGCCGTGCTGCGCTTCGATCTTGGCTTGCACATCGCCGAGTTCATCGGCATTGCCATCGTGTTCGAGCTCGTGAATCAGATGGTGATACTGCGCCAGCAACGCGCCAATATCGCCGAGTGCTTCGGCCACGACGTCGAACACGCTGCCGCTCGCGTTCTGCGGCACTTCCTGCGCTAGCCGCGCGATGCGTACGCCGGATTGCACGCGCACTTCGCCGTCATCCGGGCGGATTTCACCGGCGATGAGTTTCAGCAGCGTGGACTTGCCAGCGCCATTGCGCCCGACCACGCAGACGCGTTCGTTTGGTTCGATGGCGAGATTGATTTGCTTGAGCAGCAACGGGCCGCCAACGCTGAAATCGAGATTTTGCAGGGTAACTAAAGGCATGCGATGACCGGGAAATGGGGCGGACGCGAATTTAACGCAGTGCACCATTGTAATGCTTTGACGGCGTTAGCACCGAATCGTGATCGCATGACGCGAATCCGGTGAGAAGCCCGGCGCGGAAAAATTCACGCGCCGGGAGTCATTGCAACTGGGTGTTTGGAGTTTTTCTTCCGATTGGGCAATCAGTGGCTTTGTGGAGAAAGCTGCAAAGTATATTTTGTTGCACCCGGCAGGAATGGCGTTGGCTTGCCTTGCATCCAGTCAGCATGACCGGCGCCGAAGAACGGTGATAACGGGTGATCGCTCTGGCCACCAGCCAGTTCGAGATAACCTTCTTCCTCGTGCCCAGGCGCGACGGCCAAACGTTCCGACGCGCCGAAATCCGCGCCTTGCACTCTTGGCATGAACGAGTCACCGGGCAAGCCGTCGCGCGGCATCGACAGCCAGCGGCCGATCAGTGGCAGCGCATTGGCGAGTGGGTGATGGATGTCGCTTTTGTTGAACTCGCCCCAGCTACGCGCAGCAATACCGCCGGGCTGTTGGTCGAGATAATGCGCAACACGCGTGGCGCATTTCAGCAGCAGATCATCCCAGCTTGCATACCCCGGCGGCAGCAGATGCGGCGCGCGCTGCGCCACGATTGCCTGCACCAAAGTTTCGGACTGGCCGATTTTTGGCAGTTTGAAATCGGCGAACTTCACGCGCACCGCCGCGGCAAAACCATCGAGCACGGTATCGACCACCTCGCGGCGGAAATCGCGCACAAGGCGATAACTCACCGACGCGGTATCGGCATGGCCTGACCAGCTCGCCAGCTGTGTTTTCATGGCAACCAGCGCGGTATCGTTGCCTGCGCTGCCGAGAGTTTTTTCGAGCACGCCTTTCCATTGCGCCATGAACAAGGCACGGTCATCGAGCTGAATCTCCAGCATGTCGGACGCGGCGAATTTTTCCTTGGCCTTGAGATCGTCGCGAATCTGGCTTGAACGCGCACCGAAATCGTAGCCGCTGTCGCCGATCAGCTTCAGCCATTCGTCATCGACTACGCGAGAGTTTGCGGTCCACAAACGATGCGAATTTGGATTGGCGATACGCGGATAAAGATTCGGATCGAGCCAGCCGTTCCAGCCGATATTCGGCTGGCTCCAGTCCGACGGCAGCAGCGGATCATAGTCGCCCGTGCGCTTGGGAATGCGTCCGGAAATGCTCCACTCCAAGTTGCCGGCGCGATCACCGACGATGATGTTTTGTGGTGGCATACCGCTGCGATTGGCGATGTCGATTATCTCGTCGGCGGAATCGGCCAGCTCCATTTTCATCTGATCGAGATTGGCGCCGCCGGGTTGCGCCGCGATCCATGCGAGCGCGAGTGGCGTGTCGTCGGCATCGGTACCCAGAATCGGGCCCCAGCGGGTTTCGCGCACGTCGAGTTTTTCATCCGCGCCGCCGTGCACCTTGATGAGCTCGGGGAAGGTCTTGATGCTGTACCAGCCATCCGCGGTGCGATAGCGCGTCTGATCGGCGGGATCGAGCGTGATGCGCACCCAGTCGGCCCAGTCGCCGTAGCTGTTGGTGAACGCCCATGCCACGTGCCGATTGCTGCCGACCACGATGCCCGGCGTGCCGGGCAGGCTGACGCCGCTGACATCGACATCCTCGCCGCGATGGCGCGGGTTCGGATAAACCAATCGCGCGCGAAACCACAGTCCGGGTACGCGCAGGCCGAGATGCATGTCGTTGGCGATCAGCGCGGCACCGCTTTGCGTGAGCGCGCCGGCCACGCCAAAACTGTTGCTGCCGGGAATCGTATGCGGCTCGGCGGCATCCGCTGGAACACGCAGCAACGCCGGATCGAGTTTGCGCAAATCCAGTTCGGTAGCGGAAGGTAATGTCGGTGAGCGCAGCGGCAAACCAAGCAGCGGTGCATCTGCCGCGCCGCCCGATGCACTCAAGAACTTGTAGACCGATGGCGGCAATGCGGCGTGGATTTTTGCGAAGGCAAGCTCGCGCGTATTGCCGCCGTCGTTGAGGTCGAAATACATCGCGCCGATGATCAGTGCCGAATCCTCATCGCGCCACGGTGCGGGCGTTTGCCCGAGCAAAATATATTCCCATGGCCGTGCGCCGAGTTGCGCAAGTCCGGCGTTCACGCCATCGCGATAACTGGCGAGTAGATCGTGTTCGGCCGCATCGGCCTTGGCGACAGCCTCGGCAAAACGCGCGCGCAGACGATGCGGGCGACGCAGGCGATCGAGCGGCAGCGCCGCCGCGCCGACCAGTTCAGCAAGCTCGCCGGCGGCGCTGCGACGCATAAGATCCATCTGGAAAAACCGTTCCTGCGCATGCACAAAACCCAAGGCGAATGACAGATCGCGGCGATTCTGCGCACGCACCGTGGCGGTGCCGAGTGCATCGCGTTCGATCTGCACGGGCGCCGATAATCCCGGTAGCGTCAACTCGCCGTCGAGCCGCGGCAGGCTCTGATGCAAGGTCAGCCACAGACCGAGTAGCGCCAGCAGAATCAGCGCAATAAGCAGAAGCAGAATACGTTTTAGCAAGCGCATGGCAGGACTACCGAGTATCGAAGAAAGCGGAATGGTAGCCGAAGCTCACGCGCTGCGGCTCACGCATGGCTTGAGCGTGTTTGTTCGCAGGTGTAAAGCTCGGGATTAATTGGCGTTAATCTGAGACTATACGGCGTGCCCCATGCATTTTCTGGAGACACCGCCGTGTGCCCGCTGATCTGGGGCCGGCCATAGATGACTTGCAATACTGCGCAGTCGTGCGAAATTTTCTGCCATGCCGAATACAAAATCCTGGAGAGCTGATCGATGTTCAAAATTTCAAAAAACCAGACACTGGCGCATATCTTGTGCGCAGTTTTCGCAAGCGCCACAACTGTGTTTGCGGCGTTACCCGGCGTTGCCGGCGCTGCATCGGCTGCCGACGCGAAATCGGTGTACATCATCCGTTTCAGCGAGCCGGGCGCGCTGGATTACAAAGGCGGAAATCTCGCACTGAAAGCCACCGCACCGGTGTCGGAATCACGCGAGCAATTCGATGTGAAGCGCCCGGAAGTGACTGCGTACCGCAAACATTTGATAGATGTGCAGGCTAGTCATCTGCACGATATCGCCGGCAGCATCGGTCGTGAGATTCATCCCAAGCACAGTTACGATCTCGTGTTCAATGGCATTGCCGTCGAACTCAGTGCGAGCGAAGCGGCCAAGGTGGCCACGCTCGCGGGCGTGGAAGCAATCACGGCAGACGAGATTCTTCCACTGGATACGTTCCGTGGCCCTGCCTTCATCGGTGCGCCGGCAATCTGGAACGCGCCGCCTGGGGATGCGATCCATCGCGGTGCCGGCGTGACGATCGGCATTCTCGATAGCGGCACCAACACCGGCCATCCTTCGTTCACCGACGATGCGAGCTGCGGTTTCGGCCCGAGCAATCACAAACTCAAGGCGGCAGGTTGTGCCACGTCCAGTGGCGGTGTTTGCACCAGCAGCGATGTCGAGGCAGATGCTTATAACTCGGCGCATGGTGTGCATACCGCCAGCATTGCTGGCGGCAATACCGTCGACAACAGTGCGACGCCATCACCGAATCTTCCGGCACCGTGGACGCAGATTTCCGGCGTCGCGCCGTGCGCCAAGATCAATAGCTACAAGGTGTGCAATACCGTATCGCCAACCCTGCCGGGTTGCGGCACATCAGACAGTATCGCCGGCGTGAACAATGCAATTGCCGATGGCGTGAATGCGATCAACTTTTCGATCGGCGGCGGCACCACGCCGTGGAATGCCACTGACGTCGACCGTGCTTTCCTGAATGCAGTGAATGCGGGAATCTTCGTCGCGGCCTCGGCAGGCAACACGACGGCGACCATCACCAGCCCGATCGGACAGGTCAACCACAAGGGACCTTGGGTGAATACGGTTGCCGCGTCGTCGCAGGACAAACAGCTTGGCGTGGCGCTCAGCGCTACCGGTCCGGGTACGCCGCCAGCCAACACCCAGATTCTGCTTGGCACGCCCGGCAGCACCACACCGGCGGCGACCGCGTTTACCAATTTGCCGATCGGCTATAACGCGGCGAATCCGACGGGTTGCACAGCCACCGGTGGATTTCCGGCGAATTTCTTCGCCGGTTCCGTAGCGTTGATCGCACGCGGTGCCTGTAATTTCACCGAGAAGATGGACAACGCCACTGCGGCGGGCGCGCAGGCGATCTTCATCTACAACAACGCGATCGGCATCATCAACATGGATACCGCGGCGGCAGGGGCGGCGGCACAACTGATCCAGACGTATAGTCTGTTGCAAGTCGACGGCCAGAATCTGGTGAGCTTCATCACTGCCAACGGCGCCACACCGACGACAACCAGTTTCGATCCGAATGCGATCGGGACGATTCAAGGCGACGTGCTTGCCGACTTCAGTTTCCGTGGTCCGATGACAGGTAATTACGCCGATCTGACCAAACCCGATGATACCGGTCCGGGGGTGGTGATTTATGCGGCGTGGAATCCGATCGATGGCGGCACAAGTTACAAACTTGAAAGCGGCACGTCGATGTCCGGCCCGCATCTGGCCGGTTCAGGTGCGTTGCTCAAGGCCGTTCATCCGGACTGGACCCCAGCTGAAATCAAGTCGGCGATCCAGATGACGGCAGTCACCGGCACCAAGGAAGACGGCGTGACGCAGTGGGCGGTCGATGATGTCGGCAGTGGTCGTGTCGATCTGAGCAAGGCTACCGCGGCGGGTTTTGTGATGAACGAAACCTATGCGAATTTCCTCGCGGCGAACCCGAGCGGCGGCACGATCAATGTGAAAACACTGAATCTGGCCTCGGTGCGAAATGCCGCTGTCGTCGCTTCGTATACGTGGACGCGCACCTTGCGCAACACCTTGCCGGTGCAGACCACATGGAATGTGACGGTGCAAACGCCGACCGGTTTGAACGTCACGGTCGTACCGAATACGTTCTCTTTCAACGGCACCGCTGATACGGTCTTCACCGACAATTTCGAGCTGCCGGCGAAACAGGTGTTGACCATCACCGCCGCACCGACCGCCACGTTCACGGCCATGACGTTTGCCCAGGTGATCTTCACCGAAGTCAACAACAAGGCGCCGCCGATGCATATCACGGTAGCGATAAAGGGGCATCCATAATTCTGGGGCACAACGCCACGAATAAAAAACCCGGGCCAGGTGCCCGGGTTTTTTATGCGGATACGTCAGGCAGCGGAAAGAAAGCTTCACCGCATAGCGGGGTGTCTAATCGCATGGTTCAGCCGCGATCGGCTTGCAAATGGCCCGACGCAGGAGCATTTTTTTCTGCAACTCACTGATATTCATTCATTTGAATGCTGGCACATTAGTTGAAGCGTTTAGTGCGTGCTGCAAAGTAGCAGCCAACCATAAACCCGAGGATATCCTGATGATCATGCACCGTAAGCTCACGATAGCGCTTTTGCTGGCGATTGGCTTTACCGCAGCCGTTCCGGCGATCGCCGATAACGATCCCAAGGTGGTAGTGACCAAGCATCACTACGTCTATTATGGCGAACACCAAATCTATTTTGCGCCGGAGACCAAAACCTATTATTGGCAAGCCGATAACCGCTGGCAGTCGGGCGCCACCCTGCCTCGCGAATCTCAATCCTATATCACAAGCGGTGGCGTGGAATTGGATCTCGACACCATCCGTCCGTACGAGCGCCACGAATGGGTGGTCAAGCATTATCGGGACAGGCACGACGATGATCGTGACCGTGACTACGACCATGATCGTGACCACGACCATGATCGTGACCACGACCGTGATCGCGACCACGACCGTGATCGCGACCACAAGTAGGCACCTTCATCAACTGCACGTTTGAGGGTTAAGTCGCTGCGACATCGATGCCGTCAAGCGGCGTTAGTCGATGTCGCAGCGTCAATTCGCGGCTGCGAATTCTGTCATACGACGATCATTGCCCGACCTTGCGTCATTCCATTTTGAGCTGACACTTGAAGCAGGCTTGCGCGCTGCGCTCAGGGGCTCTGTCCCGCGGGCGTGTCGGCAATTGCATCGCTGCGGCGTGCATCCAACGGCGATTGCACGATCATCACTATCGGCTGGCGATCCGCGATCAAAGTCATCGGTAGATGATGTTCGCGCAATTCGGTATAGACGTCTGGACGTATAAACGCCAACGCGCCCGGATGTGCGCGCCATGCCGCGACAAACCCGTCGAGCTCGGCGATCGTCAGCTCGGGTTGCCAAGCCATTCCGGCGACCAGATCGGTCGGCGTGTCGTAAGCGACTGTCACGAGGCGCTGCAGATAAAACGGCAGACCGCGGAAATAGAATTTCACCGAGTACACCGGCGTATCGGCCCTGATGTAAGGAGCCGCAAGTGCGGCCATCGAGTCGGCTGAGTTGGCCGGTTCGAGCTGCTGGAAACCGATCATGAGTCCTTGCGTGCAAACCAAACCACCGAATGCCACGGCGGCGATGCCCACAACGATTTTTTGCTGACGGCAAAACCACAGAGCGAGCCAGCTCGCGAGGCTCAGCAAGGCGACGGCGATCGCGGCGATCTGGACAAATGCGAGGTTCGCCGCACGTGGTTCATGCAACGGCAACAGGCCGGGGAAAAAGCCGAGAACGATGGCGGCAAGCGTGGTAATGATTGCAATCGGCAACAACCGAAATATCAAAGCACGACTGCTCATTCGCGCCGCGGCGATGCCGATCAGCAATGCCAGCGCAGGGAACAGCGGCAGGATATACAGCGCAAGTTTGGAACTCGAAATCGAGAAAAACAGCAGGAACATCGCGCACCACAACAGCAGCAATCGTGCTGGCTGAAACACGCCTGATTGGTGATCCATTCCGCGCCGCAACGCCGCCGGCAGAAACAACGACCACGGCATCGCACCGAACACAATCACGGGCAGAAAAAACCACCACGGCTGGAAACGATCGTGGGTCTTCGACAAGAAACGTTCGAGGTGTTCGTGGATGAAAAAGAAGCCGTAGAAATTGCTGTCGGCGCGACCGATCGCAATAAACCACGGCAGACAAATGACCAGCACAATCATCAGGCCCGAAAACAAATGCAGCCGGCGCAACAATCCCCAGTCGCGCTGCCACAGCATGTAGAAAAAGAGAATGGCGGCGGGCAAGACAATCGCGATCACACCCTTGGTCATCACCGCCAGCGCCATCGCCAACCACGTCAGCCACATCCAGCGCCGACAGATGGCGACATCCGCGGCGTGATGTTGTGCGATCAGGAATGCGCCGAGCAACAGACTCAAAAAAGCGGTCAAGCCCATGTCCAGCGAATTGACATGGCTGCCGACCACGCACAGGAAACTGCTGCCGAGTACCAGCGCGGCGATGATGCCTTCGCGACGCCCGAACACGCGCATCCCCGCGTAGCCAATCGAGACGACACTGATCAGTCCGGCCAGCAACGTCCACAAACGCGCAGTCCAGTTGTGTACGCCAAAAGCCTCGAACGCGACCGCCGTGGCCCAATAATGCAGCACCGGTTTATCGTAAAACTTGAAGCCGTTGGTGCGCGGTACGATCCAGTCGCCAGTCGCCATCATCTCGCGTGCGACTTCGGCGTAACGACCTTCGTCGGGTTCAGTCAGGGAGCGATATTCCGCACCGGCAAACCATGCGACCAGCGCGACGACAATCGCGAAAATCAGCCCAAGCATCGCGCGCCTGCTGGTCGGCAATAATGGTTTTACGGTGTGCGAGGATTGAAGCGAGTCCGCCGGCGGTTTATTCATTGGATGTTGCCTTGATATTTTTCGCGCCGGTATGGCGGAACGTTTTCGACGCGATTTGTTGACGGCGAAGTTGCATCGTTGAATCGATGCAAGGCCGGCATTATCGGCGATACGAGCGAGCGTGCGTTAGTTATCGATGCGCGCGAAGTTCGATCGATGCAGCGCGTGCCAGTTGCGCGTCTTTGCGGATTCGCGCAATAAAAAAGCGCCACCGCAACGCGATGGCGCTCCACGCTATCAAGCCGAAGCCGAAGGTTTATCCGACGTCTAGTCGTCGTTGCCGAGCCAGCGATAGACCGCGCCAGCGATCAAGGCGCCGATGATCGGCGCGACCCAGAACAGCCACAGTTGATCCAGCGCCCAGCCGCCAGCGAACAATGCCGGGCCGGTGCTGCGCGCCGGATTCACCGAAGTATTGGTCACGGGAATGCTGATCAAATGGATCAGGGTCAGCGAAAGGCCGATCGCGAGGCCGGCAAAACCGGCCGGTGCGCGCTTGTCGGTGCTGCCGAGAATGACCAGCAGGAAAAATGCCGTCAGCACGATCTCGCAAGTCAGCGCTGCGGTGAGTTCATAACCACCCGGCGAATGCGCGCCGTAACCGTTGGACGCAAACCCTGCATGCACATCGAACCCGGCCTTGCCCGAAGCGATCAGATACAACAACCCCGCGCCGAAAATTGCCCCGGCAACTTGCGCCACGACATACGGCAGAATATCGCCGGTCGGAATGCGGCCACCCGCCCACAATCCGATCGTCACCGCCGGATTCAGGTGGCAGCCGGAAATATGTCCGATCGCATACGCCATCGTCACCACGGTCAAGCCGAACGCGAGCGCGACGCCCGCAAAGCCGATGCCGAGTGCTGGAAACGCCGCGGCCAACACCGCGCTGCCGCAACCGCCGAGTACCAGCCATGCCGTTCCGAGAAATTCTGCCGATGCACGTTTTGCCAGATTCATGTGATCCCTCCCGATCTCGCCGACCGATTGCCGGCAGTGTCGAGAATATCTGCGTTTGCATGGGATGTCTGCGCGGCATGCCTGAATTCACCAAAGTTAATACACTTGCAGTTATGCTGATATTTGCATCGAAGAAGCAGGGGGGCGTTGCATGAATAACGAGTCGCCATCGATGCCCGCGCAGGTGCCGGAAGCCACGGTCGTGCTGCTGCGGCGTATTCGTAGTGGCGACGCGGGCGCGCGCGAGGATTTGTTCCGCCGTTACCTGCCATTGTTGCGGCGCTGGGCGCACGGACGCCTGCCTGCCAGCGCGCGCGATCTTTCGGATACCGACGATATTGTTCAGGTTACCCTCGTTCGAGCGTTAAACCATCTGGACGATTTCGAATCGCAACATCCGGGCGCGTTTCTGGCATATCTGCGCCAGATTCTTTTGAACCAGGTGCGTGATGAACTGCGTCGTCGCCAGCGTCGCCCCGAGTTCGGTGAACTCGATGCGGAAATGGCGGACGCGGAGTCACCGACCTTGCTCGAACAAATGCTCGGCCACGAACGCTTGCGCGCTTACGAAAACGCGCTTGCCGAACTGCCGAAACGCCAGCAAGGTTTGATCGTGATGCGGCTCGAACTCGGCCTGAGTTATCCGGAAATCGCCGTCGAAACCGGCGGTACGACGGATGCGGTGCGGGTGATGGTTTCCCGCGCCATCGTGCAACTGGCAAAAGGCTTGAACGATGACCCCACAGGAACTTGAACTGGAACGATTGGCGACACTGATCGCCGACGACGAGCCGGTGAATTGGCGCGAACTCGATCCAAGCGCGCAACGTGATAACGCGCAGACGTTTTCCGGATTGCGTGAACTCGAACAACTGGCGCAGGGTTTTCGTCGTGTCAGCGTCGCCGGCAATGAGCGCGTTCACAATCAACGCCCGGGCAAATTTCGCTTCGGTCAACTCGAAGCGCTGGAGCAGATCGGCGAAGGCATGCAGGGTGAAGTCTGGCGTGCTTACGATGCGCTGCTCGATCAGTGCGTCGCGTTGAAATTGCGCAAGATCGAATCGGGCGAACTGGCGCATCAATTTCTCGACGAAGCGCGCCGCCTTGCCCGAGTGCGGCATGCGAATATCGTCAGCGTGTATGGCGCGGCAATCCACGACGGTCGCGCCGGCATATGGACCGAACTGGTCACCGGCAAGTCGCTCGCCAGCGTGCTCGCCGAGCAAGGGCCGCTGCCGGTTGATGAAGCGCGCGCGATCGGAATCGATCTGTGTCACGCGCTGGCCGTGGTCCACCGGCATGGCCTGGTGCATGGTGATATCAAGCCGGAAAACGTCATGCGCGATCACGGCGGACGCATCGTGCTGATGGATTTCGGCGCCACGCGCGAGTTCATTGATGCACATGATGCGACCGTTCTCGGCACGCCGAATTATCTCGCGCCGGAAGTGCTGCGCGGCGCCACACCGACACCGGCCAGCGATGTGTATGCGCTCGGTGTTTTGCTGTTTCGACTCGCAACGGGCGAATATCCACCCACATTGAATGACACAGAAACATCGCTGGCAAGCGACACACATGATGCATGGCGCAAGCCGATCCAAACCGCCGGACTGCCGCGCGATTTCGCGCGTGCCATCGAACGGGCGCTGGATCACGATCCACTGCGCCGCCCCGCCAGCGCGCTCGCATTTGCGGCAGCACTCGCGCCCTCAGCATTGCCGACCAATCGCATTCGCCACTGGAGCTTTGTTGCGGTTGCAACGGCACTCATTGCAGCAGTTGTATTCGGTCTCGTGCGCTGGCGTGCGGTGCCGGTCGTGGCGTGGAACGCAACGGCTGGTTTTCAGCGTGTCGATACGCTCGGCGCGACGGCGCTTGCGGACGGTGTGGCATTGGCATTCGGGGATCGACTGATGCTCAAATTCGAGAGCAATCAGCCTGCTTATGTCTACGTTTTCAATGACGATGGCAGCGGCCAGGCGGCGGTATTATTTCCGTTGCCAGGCCTCGATCCGGGCAATCCGCTGGCGGCCAATAGCGCGCATCAGTTGCCCGGGAAATCGGGCCTGACCCCATTGTCGTGGCAGGTCAACAGCAGCGCCGCACGCGAGGAATTTGTCGTGCTCGCGGCTGACGCTCCACAACCCGAACTCGAACGCGCGATTGCAGAATGGCAACATGCCGGCGCGCTGCCGAACGTTGCGGTACGAGGCGCGACACAACTCGCACCAGCGCCGAACGACGTCGAAATCAGCAGTGCATCGTTGCATGCGTTACTGGGCCGGATCGAGCCGCAGACCGCAGCGCATCTGCGGCGTTGGCGCTTTGTATTCCCGCACGCGCCGTCACCATCCTGATTGAGTATCGGCGTTATGTGATCTTGCCGCGCTCGTGCGGCGAGACGTTTTGGCTGTGCTTGTTTGCGCGTGACGAAGTTCTGGCAGAATGACTTTCATACCGACCGATCCCGGCTGCGGAAACCGGCGTCGGCAACAATACGTGATGCATTGGAGGCAACGGTGAGCAGGGGCTGGGCAGGTTGGTTATTGGCAGCATTGCTGCTTGCAGGTTTGCCATCGACGCAGGCGTTCGCCGCGTCGCTGAACGCACGACTGGATGATGTCTACCGCGCTGTGGGTGAAGGCGATCCTGCCGCGGCGCAAAGCCGGAGTGCCGCGCTCCTGGATCAGATCAACGACAGTAACAGCCAGCGTGGCGCTGTACTGCAGGCACGCCTGGATGTGCTTTACGAGTATGTAAAGCTCAGTGCCGCTGAAGGTCAGATATTGCATGAGGCCGTACAAAAATTCGCGCAAAACAATACGCGCGGACGCGGTCTGTTGGTGCGCCTGAAGATTCTTGAGTCGCTCGAACGCAAGGATGCGCAAGCTGCATCGGACCTTGCGCAAGCCGCGGCGACGGTGGCCCTGCATCAGTCCGCAGATGAACAGGCCGAATTGCATTATGCACAAGCGCAGGCGGCGGCCGAGGTGAATGGTCAGCTGGATTTCGTGCGTACATCGGCACGTTTGTCGCTGAAGTATTGGCAGAACCTGGCAAGCCCGCGCGCGCACTGGCACGAAGCACAAATTTACGCCCTGATAGGCCTTGTGTACTCGCATACGGGCAGCAAAAGCGACGCATTGGCGCAGTACGAATTGTCCTCGAATCTGGCGATCAAGAGTTTTGGTGCGGATAGTCAGCTGCGTATTTCCTGCGACATTCAACGCGCGGGTGTGCTGGCGGATCTGGGCAGATATGGTGAGGCCGTGGTGATTCGCGAAGCGGTGTTGCTGGCCGCGCAGCATCATTACGGTGACCATAGTGTCGACGTCGCCAAGGCCGAGGGCATGGTCGGCGCGAGCTTCCAGGAAATCGGCGACTACGCGGCCGCACACGATCATTACGCGCATGCCGAAGCATTGCTGGCATCGTTGCCGGATGTGTCGTTGCATCAGCGCGGCGTGCTCGCGGTGAACTACGGCAACCTGCTGCAGGAAATGGGCGAGGAGACCGCCGCGCTGGAACATTATCGTCAGGCGTTGGCCGCCTTTGATGGCGAAAAAAATACGCATGCACCGGCAGTTGTGCTGGCGAACATGGGCAACACCGAATTTCGACTTGGGCATTACGAAGATGCCATCGTCGATTTTCAGCGCGCGCTTTTGTTGCGTGAACAAGCCGATGGCAAGGACAGCCCCGGTCTGGTTTATGCGCTGGAAGGACTTGGCGATGCGGCGCTCGCGCTGAAACGTTATGCCGAGGCCGAAGCGTATTTTCGGCGCGGCTTGCTGGTGCGCGGACGCGCGTTGCCGGTGAATCATCCAACGACAGCGCCATTGAGTTTTGGCCTGGCACTGGCTTTTTGGGGGCAGGGGAAAATCGACGATGCGTTTCACTACGCGCGATTGACCGCCGAGGGTCAGCAAGCATTGCAGGCGAGTTTCGTCACCGATTTTTCCGAACGCCAGAGCGTGGCCTATCGCGATTTGCTGGTACCGTCGACTGCCCTCACGGTATCGCTGGCAGCCAAACGCGGTGATGGCGAAAGTATCGCCACGGCATGGCATCTGGTCATGGTCGAGCGCGGCTTGCTGGCGCGTTCGCAGGCGCTGCGATTGGCCGCCGCACGATCGCTGCACGATCCTGCATTGGGGAAAAAATGGAGTGCCTGGCAAAACGCCAATACCGCGCTGGCGCAGGCATGGTTGCAAACCAATGTCAGTAGCGAGCAGCTTGCCTTGTTACGCCAGCAAGTCGAAACCGCCGAGCACGATTTATGGGACAAGGCCGGTCGCCATGTTGTGCCAGATGTGAACGTCACACCTGCCATTGCCGATCTCGCGCGTGCGTTGCCGGCGGATGGTTTGTTGATCGCATTCACCGAAGGCGTCGCTGATGCGCCCGCGCGTATTCTGGTCGCGGGTAACAAGTCGGCTCCCGAAGATTGGTATGCGTTTTCGCTTGCTTCCAATGCACCACCGCAACTGCGTCGCATCGGTGTGATCGATGCAATATCGGCGCAGGTGCGTGCTTGGTACGGCGAGCTGCGCAATCCGCATTCGGATCTCGCGCAGCTGCGCCGAAGCGGTTTGACTTTGCGGGAACAGCTGGTTGATCCGTTTGTTTCAGCAGACCAGAAGCGCAGTTTGTTTGTCGTTCCCGAAGGCGAATTGTTTCGTGTCAGTTTTGCCGCGTTGCCCGGAAACACGAGTGGTTATCTGATTGAAAGCGGCGTACGTCTGCATACTCTGGTGCATGAGAGCGATCTGTTGTTGCCGGTCAGCGCAAACACCTCGGCCACAACCTTGCTCGCGGGGGCGCCGGATTTTCTCACCCTTGCCGCAAACGGCGAACCCAGCAATCGCCAGCTTTGTGTGCGCGCTTCGCAGCAGGGTTTTGCGGCGATTCCGAATGCTGCACGTGAGCTCGACAATCTGAAATCCTTGTTGTCCGCATCCGGTTCTGCGTCACGCATCACCTTGATCGAAGGTGCTGCGGCCACCAAGGAAAATGTTCTCGCGGCACTGCCCAGCGCGAACGTGATCCATCTCGCCACGCACGGTTTCAGTCTGGATGAAAGTTGCAGCGATGATGCTCCTGCGCGTGGCGTTACCTTGGCGCATTCGGTCGAGGATGCCGCGATCACGGCAAATAGTTCGGCGCTCTCAGGTCTGGCTTTCACTGGCGCGAAGATCAGCGAACAGCAAAGCCCCATCGGCGTGCTCAGCGCTGGCGAACTCGGCACGCTGGATCTTTCGCATGTCGACTGGATCGCCTTGTCGGCGTGCGATTCCGGCCTGGGTCCGATCAGTCGCAATGAAGGTGTGTTCGGCATGCGCCGCGCGTTGCGACTGGCAGGCGCACGCACGGTGGTAATGAGCCTGTGGCAAGTCGACGACGCGTCTACTGCCGATTTGATGCAGGCACTTTATCGCGCGCGTTTTGTCGAGCATCACGATGTGCCGACGGCGATGGCAAACGCGATGCAATCGGTATTGACGGCACGCCGCGCCGCGGGGCAATCCGATCACCCATATTACTGGGCAGCATTCATCGATGAAGGCGGTTGGCGCTAAAGCACTGCAATGATTGGGTCGGCCATGTCGCGGTGAAACAGCGCATGGCGTGATTGGTTCGCGCGGTCCATCAGCGATTGCATCGAACAAGTTGTCGTGCGTTGTTCGGTTTTAAATTGCTTCGACGTTAATACAGTCATCACACATTTGTGCATGAAGACTGGAGTGGCGTCGATGAAGTTTCTGGCGTGGGTTATTGCTTTTTGTATCGGGTTCGGTTTGCTGCCGCAACAACAGGCGCATGCGATTGCACCGATATGCGTGCATCACAACGATAGCGCGGGGCTGACGCAGGCATTGGCCAACGCCGTCAGCAGCGGTATCAGTGCGACCATCGAAGTCGAGCAGGGCACATACACGGTTCCGCCGACCGGTTGGTATTACCCTTTCGCGCCACGCCAGGATATTTCGCTGCTCGGGGGGTATATCCCGAGTACGAATTGCCAGCAGCGCCTCATTACCGCCAGCCCGAGTACGCCGACTACCAATACCGTGCTCGATGGCCAGTCGCAGAACGGCGCAGCCATCACATTTTCCCTCCAGCAGGACAATCCGGGCAACCTGCCTTACGGAACGCTCGTGTTGGAGGGATTTGAAATCAGAAATTTGCAGTCCACCAGCAATGGCAAATCGAGTACGGGGTTATATATCACGCACGATGTGTCCGATGGCTATTCCGGCGGCATCGTGTTCCGCTATAACTGGGTACATAACGTTGTAACTTCCGGGACAGTTGTCCAACTGGATACGGGGGGCGCGCTCAACTTCACCAATAACCTGCTTGACCAGAATGTTGGCGCGTATACGACCTATGTGCTGTCTGTTGCTAGAAATACGGCACCGTGGCGTATCGTCAACAACACCATCGCCAACAACACTGGCGAAGGGTTGGCTCTGGATCAGCACGGATCGTACCTGCAACTGTTCAACAATATTTTGTACGCCAACAGCTCGTTCGATCTCGATGCCGTGGGTGCAGTTGTGGAATTGCACGCCGATACCTATGGCACGTCCACGACGTCCGGCAGCGGCAGTGCCGGCAGCGGCAGCATCACCAATCACGGCTATGCGTTTACCGGCGTCAATCCGGGCTACGACGCCACGACTTTTCACCTGAATGCCGGTTCCGGTTCGATCAATACCGGCGCTGCGTATGCTGCTGTCATCCCGTCGCAGGATCTGGATGGCAATCCACGTTGGATTGGCAGCAATCCTGATCGTGGTGCATTCGAGAGCAATGCTTCTGATCAAGCCTATTGGGTGGTGACAAATGCGACCGACAGTAGCCACGCGACCGACGCCACGGTCAATTGCAATCCTGGCTCGACGAAATGCACCTTGCGCGAGGCGGTCACCCGAGCGAATGCCACGGGGCCATCACTTATCGCTTTCCATCTTGCTGGCAGCTGCGGACCGCAACTCATCGCACTCAACTCGCCGCTGCCGGCGATCAATAATGCGATCACCGTGGACGGCTACAGCCAACCGGGTGCGGCGTCGAATACGGTCAGCTTTGACAGCGGCGCAGCGTTCAATCCTGTCTTGTGCGTCATCGTCAGAGGCAGCATCGGTAGTAATGTTTCCTCGGCATTCGTCGCCGGACCGACTAATTTTGGCGCGCAACTCGACGTTCGCGGCATCACCTTCGAAGGTTTTGCAGGAGCAGCGGTGTCGTTGTCGCAGGGTACATACCACTGGATCCACGGCGACAGCTTCGGCATCGAAACCAATAATAGTCCGTTCGTTTTTTCGAATGCTGCCGGCGTCCTGTTCGGCGGCGGGGCGATCTTCAACACGCTTGGCGGCACGGCCCCCGCGGACCTCAACATGCTGGGCAAGATGAGCGATGCGACCATGGCTGCTGTCACGATCAACGCTTCCTCGACCAACGGGCATCTCGGCAACCAGGTGGTCGGCAATCTGATAGGCATGGATCAGAGCCATGGCGCAGTACCGAATCAGGGCACCGGGCTGCTGCTGCAGAACTCCGATCGCAACGAAATCCGCGGCAACGTTATCGTCGCAAGTGCGCTCGATGGCATCAGCCTGATCGGTGCAAGTTCGAACTGGCTGCACGACAACGCTATCGGTACGTTGCCACAGGCCGGGTTTAACTACGTATCGTCTTTGAGCAACGGCGGCAGCGGCATCGTTTTGTCGAGCGGTTCGGCCAACAACGCGATCGGAGTTTTCGACAAGACCGCGTATCAGATGGGCTACAGCAACGTGATCCAGAACAACAAAGGAGGCCCCGGCGTATGGCTGAACACGGGTGCCGGCGTCGGCAACACAGTATTGAGCAACTCCATCGGATCGAACGGGCCAGGTAGCGGCAGCGGCGGCGGCGCTCTGGCAATTGATTTTGGGCCGTTGGGTTCGGCTGTCGGCGGTGGCGATGCGATTTCGATCTTCCAGAGTTACATGCTGGGCTCCCAGACCGTCTTGTTGAATTTTGTGATCACCGGTAACGGTGGCGACCCTTATCGCATCGATTTTTACGCGAATATCAATCCCTCCTCCTGCGACGCCAGCGGCTATGGCCCAGCGGAGCTGCCGATCCAGACGTATTCGGTGGTGCTGCCCGGATCAGGGACGGTGATACAAGGCTACCGTGCGCAACTGCCAGTCTTCGGGATCAATCAGTCGCCGTCTTATGTCACCGCCACCGCGACGAATCTCGCCACCAGCGGCGGCACTTCACAAGTCAGCAACTGCGCAACACTGCTGAATGATCGGGTGTTCGCGGATAGTTTCGAAGCCAAATCCGTTTCCGGTGGCTGATCGAAGGCTTTGATCTCGTTCGCCAGACAAGACCGCGCGCAGTGAGCTCACACAGTAGCTGGCGTTGCATCAGCAGCGAGCCGTACTGGCAGGAGTATCACGGCGTGAGTTCGGGACGACTGCCGTTGCCAAATTCTCTTTCAAATAATTCTTAGGAAAGCCGAAATGATATCGAAACGGAAAGTAGTTGCGACTCTATTGTTCGGTGCGGCGAGTCTGCTGATGCCATTTATTGCGATAGCGACATCGCCATGCGTCAACACGGTCACTCAGCTGCAGGCGAACTTGGCGACGTGGGGCGGCATGAGCAGCGGCGATATGACGATCAGGATCGTCCAGGGCAACTATCCCATCACTTTGAGTGGCTTTAGCCAAACCAGTGGGACTGCCACTCTTAGCCTTCTAGGCGGCTATACGGCCAATTGCGCGAGTCGCCTCGTCAATCCCACAAACACGGTGATCGATGGCCAGAATTCGAGTGGTGTGCGTATCTACATTGCCACGCGAAATGACGTAACGATCGAAGGCATCTCGTTCACCGGATTGCATAAAGCATTCGGCTTGTATTTCGACGATTTTTCTAACGGTAGCGACCACACGTTCACTGTGCGCTACAACATATTCCATGATTTTCAGGCCGACGGTAGTGATCCGAATGTCTACGCTGGTGTGCATATCCGCGGTGCGCCTGATTCCGGTGGTGTGAACTTGCATTTCCAAAACAACCTGGTCTACGGCGTCAGCGCCACCAGCGGACTACCGGCAATACAACTGACCAGCCGCGACGACGGTATTTTGAACATGGACAGCAATACCATCGCGGGGATCGGTAGCGGTACCGCGGCCGCGGTAAATTTCTACAGCCCCGGTTCCGGTGCGGCGATACTTGAGAACAACATCATCTACAACGGCACGGCGACGTCATTGAGCTTTTCAGCCGGCGATGTCGGCCCGATTGCCGGCTACAATTTGCTCGGGAATACGCAGTCCAGTGTCGACAAGGGCACGAACGTCATCGCTGGTGATATCAGCAACAACTACGGCAATCCCCTGTTCGCGAATACCAGTCTGCACGACTACCATCTTGCCAACAACGCGCTGCTGTCGATCAATAGCGGTGGGCAGATTCCCGGCTTGACCGGGGTGGCGGATGGGCTGCCGGCACACGATCTGGATGGCAAGACGCGCGTGGTCGGAAGTGCCGTTGATCGCGGCGCCTATGAAAATCAAACGACCGATGATCTGAACAATTTTACCGTCACCACCATTGCCGACAACGGCAACAACACGAGCCCAACCGTTGGCAGTCTGCGCTGGGCGATCAAGAATGCCAACGCGAATACAGGCGCATCAAAGATCAGCTTTTCGGTTCCTTGCCTGAGTCTGTTCAATCTTTCCAGCCCACTGCTGCCGAATATCACGACCAACGTGAGTATCGATGGTTATTCCAATCCGGGTGCGATCAAGAACACCAGCGATACCAGTTTTAATGCAAATCTTTGCGTAGTAATGAACGGCGGGGCGAGCGCGGCCTACGCGTTGCACACTAGTGGCAGCGGGCGATTGACGGTGCGCGGACTGGCATTTGTCGGATTCACCGATGCGGCGATTCGCCTTGAAGGTGGCGGCGGAAATTATATCCAGGGCGATCAATTCGGAGGCATTGGTTTTACCAACGCAAATCACGACGGCATACGCATCACCGGCGCGAGTGGAAACGCGTTGATCGGCGGTTACGATGATCCGTCGGTAATGAATCTGATCAGCGGTTGTAGTGATGTCGGCGTTTATATCGATAATGCCAGCGGTGCCAATACCGTCGCCACAAATTTGATCGGTCTGGGAACCGATGGCACCAGCGCAATTTCCAACAGCACTGGTCTGTTCATTGCCAACTCACCGAAGAACATTGTCCAGTACAACACCATCGACAACAGTGCGAGTTACGGCGTCGAAATCCGCGGCGTAACCGTGGTGTCCGACAACACATTGCAATACAACACCATCGCAGCAAATGCCGCTGGTGGCGTACTGCTCGATGGCGCTGACGCGATGAACAATACGATCGGCGCGGCGTTCAACGGTGGCGCTGGCGGCAATACGATCAGCGCCAATGGCGGGCCAGGTGTCTGGGTATCAACCGGCTCCGGCATTGGCAATCGTATCCTGGTCAATTCGATTTACGGGAATGCCGGATTGGCGATTGATCTCGGTGGGATCGGTGCGATGTCCAACGATGTGCTTGATGGCGATGCGGGTGCGAATAATCTGCAAAACTATCCGGTGCTGTTGAACGCATTTCGTACTCCGAATCAGTACGAGGTCGTGCAGGGCGTGCTGGATTCTTTCAACAGCAATGGCGTCGGATTCCGGATTGATTTCTACCTTTCCAGCAATTGCTCGAATTTTGGCACACCAGCGCGCGGTGAAACCGCCATATATATCGGTGGCACCACCGTCGATACCAATGCCAGCGGACACATCGGCTACTGGGTGAAATTGCCTCTCGGCAACTACAGTCTGGGGTACCTGAGTGCTACCGCGACCGCGCCCGATGGCAGCACATCGGAGATTGGTGAATGCAAGCAGGAATCCCAGGATCTGATTTTTCGCAGCAGCCTTGAAGGCGGCGGTTTTTAGTACCCACAAGTCAGCGCAATCGCGGTCAAGGCAGAAGGTAATTTTCAGGTGACGCCCCTGCAAGCGTTGCGCGCATGGCGCAGGGATCGCCGTGAGCTATTTGTCAAAAATGTTAAGAATCAGACGGGACGAGACAATTAGTCAGTGCGTTAAATGGCTTGATCGCATTATTGGCTTGCGAACCGCTGCTTGAATGGGTCTGAATTGCCGCCAGCAGGCCACCGTTCTGCGGCGCCGCGTTCGCCGCCATATTGGCTGGGATGGTGGCATCGGCAACATTCTCGATCGGGCCGATGCCGAACACCGGCCACGCATGCGGAAAATCAGTGCGACTTCGGCCCAGTTTGTCCCGCAAAAACCTGCAACAGGAAAATCGGGACTTTAACCGCGCGATTTCCCATATTCAGCAATGAAGAAACACGTTCGATGAGTATCCGGCTGCGAGCGCGAGCACCGAATTTTTTGCGGTCGGCTCAATCAATGTTCGGTTCGCGAGGTCATCGACGTTAATACACTCAGCACACGTCGCTTTCAGTGATGGTGCGGCAAGTCGCGGCGAAGTCGAGTAAGAAATCAGATCCGATGACTATCGCCTACTGTGAACTGATTGTGTGATGCGTTGCGCCGCAGTTTTTCCGAGTACTCCGCTATCACCGAAAATAGGGAAAGCCGAAATGAGATCGAAAATGAAATTGACCGTGATCTTGCTGCTGCTGGTGGCAAGCACGATTCTGCCGTTATTCGCGAGCGCGACGACGGTATGCGTCAACAGTGTCGCCACTTTGCAAAACGCAATCGCGACCTGGAAGGGACTATCCAGTGGCGACATGACGATCCACATCGTGCAGGGCAATTACCCGATCACGATGAATGGATATACCGAGCCCAATGGCAACGCCACGCTTAGTCTTCTGGGCGGCTATACGGCCAATTGTGCAAATCGCGTCGTCAATCCGACCAATACCGTAATCGATGGTCAGAATTCGGCGAACGTCATGTTTCAGATCTCTGCGGAGAACGATGTGACCGTCGAAGGGATTTCTTTCGTCGGTCTGCGCTATGGCTTCGTCTTGTTCTTCGACGATTTCGAGAACGGATCGGGCTATACCTTCACCGTACGTTTCAATATTTTTCGCGATGCGCAGGTGGATTCCAGCACTACCAAAACATCTGCCGGCGTGTACATTCACGGCGCCCCGGACTCCGGTGGCGTGAATATATATTTTCAGAACAATCTGGTTTACGACATCGCCGTCTACGGCGTCTACACCAGCACAGTACCTTCAGTGGCTATCGACAGCAGAGAAGATGGCTTCCTTGCGATCGGCAGTAATACCATAGTGGCGAACAATACGCCGATGTGGGTGGATTTTTACGAGCCCGGTTCCGGCGCGGCAATTCTTGAAAACAACATCATCTACAACGGCACCGCTACCGCACTGGATGTATCTCATAGCGATGCGGGACCTTATGCGCGATACAATATTCTTGGTCCGGTCATGGGGGCGCTCTCCGCTAATGTCGCCAATCTGGGCGCCGATCCGTTGTTTGTCGATATCAACTCGCACGATTATCACCTTTCGAATAATTCGCTAGCGGTGAATTCGGGCGGCCCAGCGGTGGGCATTCCGGGTGGATACCCCAGTCACGATCTCGATGACAAGACACGCGTTGTCGGCAGCCAGATTGATCGCGGCGCCTACGAATCCGCGTTTGATGATCTGAACAATATAACCGTGACCACGGCAATCGATAATGGCAGCAACAGCAGTCCGACCGTCGGCAGCCTGCGCTGGGCGATCAAGGGTGCAAACGCCAATAGCGGTGATTCGAAGATCAGTTTTTCGATTCCATGTCCCACTCTGATCAACATCTCCGGCCCGTTGTTGCCCGACATCACGACCGCCGTCACGATCGATGGCTACACCAATTCCGGTGCGACCAAAAATACCAGTTATGCGAGCTTCAACGCCAACCTCTGCGTGTATTTGAATGGTGAGAACAGCGCAGGTTACGGCTTGCACACCAGCGGCAGCGGCACCTTGACCGTGCGCGGATTGGGCTTCGTCGGCTTTACCGATGCCGCTGTTCGACTCGAAGGTGGTGCCGGAAATTATGTCAACGGCAATCAATTCGGTGATGTCGCGTTCACGGTTAACAATCACGATGCCGTACGCATCACCGGCGCGAGTGGCCATGCATTGATCGGTGGTTACGATGATCCGTCGGTGGTAAATCTGATCGCGGGATGCAGCGATTTCGGGATCTACATCGACAACAGCAGCGGCGGCAGCAGCGTCGCCAATAATCTGATTGGTCTTGGTACCAACGGCGTCAGTGCCAATGGCAATGGCAACGGAGTGTTCATTTATAACTCACCGAACAACACGCTGCTATACAACTACATCGTTAATAGCAGCGGATATGGCGTCGAGATTGCCGGCTTCGGTACGGTCAGCAACAATGTGGTTCAATCGAACGTGATCGGTATCAATCCGGCCGGGCAGGAGGCGGGCAATGCCGGCGGTGGCGTCGTGATCCAGGGCAGTTATGCGACCAACAACATTATCGGTGCACCTTTAAATGCGACCTATGGCGGCAACACGATTGCCTACAACGGCGGCCCGGGGGTTTGGGCTTCAGCCAGCGCTGGTGTAGGTAATCGTATTCTTGCCAATTCGATCTACTCCAACGGCGGTCTGGCGATTGATCTGGGCACGGCCGGAGCTACCGCCAATGATACGTTCGACAACGATAGCGGTGCCAATGATCTGCAGAATTATCCGGTAATGTCGAACGCATTTCGCACCGTCAATCAGGGCGAAGTACTGCAAGGTGTACTTGATTCTTTCAATGGCAATGGCGCCGGATTCCGTCTGGATTTCTACTACAGCTCAAGTTGCACCGGCATCGGCACGCCGGCGCGCGGCGACACTGAGGTGTATCTCGGCACCACCGCGGTATATACCGATATCAACGGCCACGCTGCTTACTGGGTAAAATTGCCGCTACCTTTTATCACAACACTGGGTTACGTGAGCGCCACCGCGACCGCGCCCGATGGCAGCACATCGGAGATTGGTGAATGCAAGCTGGAGTCGAAGGATCTTATCTTCCGCAGCACCTTTGAGGGCGGCGGCTTCTAGCACTCGCGAGTCAGCGGAACCGAGAATGCCATTGGCGCTTTTGCAGTGCGGTCAATGCTGTTGGTGATGACCTGATTTCCCATGATGACTTTGGTGATTGAGATGTTGCAGAAGATTTCTGTTCGTTCCGAATCGCAAGGCGAGGCGTGGGAAATGCAGCATGATCCTGCGGCAATTTACGCCAGCTATATAGTCGCGGTCGCGCAGCGTGATCTCGCAACCGTTCTTGCGCTTGCGAGCGAGGATTATGCGGGCGGGTTGCGCAGGTCGCGTGGTAGCGCCAGCTTCATGGCGTTCTTCGGGATGTGGTGCGAAAACTATCCAGCGCATCGCGATGTGCTCGCGTGTTTCATCGATGGCGATACTGCGATTCTTGAAACCGTCGTGGAGATCGCCCAAGTGGCCATGCCCGGACGGGTTGCGCTGATCCACGACGGTGACAACTGGCGAGTGCATTCGGAACGTTGCGGCAATGGACATCGGCGCATGCCAACCCCCAGACTATCGCCATGCAAACTCTCATGAAATTCACCCGCTCCCGTTTTTATCCGTTTGCGGCCATCGCATTCGGCCTGCTGGTCGTTGTGCCGGTGCAAGCCGGCGATGGTGTCGGCACGGGGCTGCGTTTCAATAGCGCCGCGGTGCTTGATCTAGCCGAACGCACGCAGAAAATTGGCGGCACAGCGATTCCGCGAATCGCGCTGACGCAGGCGGATGCTGATGCGATTCTTGCCGCGTCCGCGATCAGCGAAGAAACCCCACCGCTGGATTTTTCGGACGATTTATACGGCTGCAAAATGCCGTCGAAAACCTGTTCGCAACAGCATGAGAAAAAACTCATCGAAGTCGCCGGCAGCACGGTCAAGCGTGATGGCAAATACTTGACCATTACCTCACCAAGCGGCGCAGTCGCCAGCTTTGTCGACTGGACTCACGCCGGCACGCAAACGGCCGATGGCGATGAAGAAACCCACTGGTATCTCGGGCACCTCGACGGCAGCAACTACCATCGTATCGAAGTCCAATTCGGACACGATGCACCGGGCGATTTTCTGGTCAATCCACAAAGTGGAAAAGTGGCTTTTGTACACAATGGCAGCGATGTTGCCGCACTTGCGCCGGATGGCAAACAGCTGCTCACATTCAACACGCTCAATCCACCGTTGAGCATCCGCATCGCTGCGCTCGATAGCAGCGGTCCACGCGTGGTATTGCAATGCGAAGCAAGCAAGGGCGGCGATAATGTCACCGCGCGATTCAAGGGCTGGCACGACGCGCGCAGCTTTGATCTTGCGATCGAGATTCGTGCCGCGCGCAGCAAACTCGTGCAGAAAATTGCTGCGCGCATCACGCAAAGCGATGCTGGTTGGAACATTGCCACCACCAATCCCGAGCCGCTTGAAACCACCGGTTTTGCCTGCGTAGCGACGGCACCGGTCACGCCGTGACATTTCGATTTCTCGTCGCTCTCTGCGGCTGCTGATCGCAATCGTGTATTGAAAGGATTTAATGTCGCTGCGATCGACTGCGACAAAAGTACGTTGAATCTGCGCCGTATTCCGCTAGTCTGTAAATCTGCTACGCGGAGATATTTCATGTCGGAATTGCCATCGGCAGCATCTCGATCGGTGTCATCTGTGCAACCCACCGATGCCTTGTTCAGCGGCGTGTATGCGCGTCTCAAGGCAATGGCCAGTCGGCAGCGCGCGCGTGTCGGCAGCGCCACGCTGAACACCACCGCACTCGTGCACGAGTTGTATCTGAAACTCAGCACAAGTCGCGAACTGAATTTTGAAACACCGGCGCAATTTTTCGATTATGCCGCGCAGGCCATGCGCCATATCCTGGTCGACCGCGCGCGCGAACGCATGAGCCTGAAACGCGGCGGCGAAATCATCATGGAAGACGAGGATGCCGTGATCCATCTCGCCGACGGCACCGCCGAACGTACCTTGCAACTCGACGATGCGCTGCGCCGCCTGGAACGCGACGATCCGCGTGCGGCGCGGCTGGTCGCGCTGCATTATTTCGCAGGCTTGTCGTTGCCGGAAATCGCCGCCCTGACCGGTGTTGCCACACGCACGCTGAATCGCGACTGGCGGTACGCGCGCGCCTTTTTGTATGAGCAAATCGGTTAGGTATGTCGCTACCGGCGGCTGTTTTTCGTTCTTGATCTAGAGGACACATGCAAACTGACGACGCCCATCCGCTGCCCGATACCGATTTCGCTGCTCGCGCTGGCGATACTTTGGCGCGCATGCGCGAATTGTTCGAACTGGTTGTCGAGCTTGATCCCGCGACGCGGTCGGCGTGGCTCGCGGCAAACGTGCCTGATGCCGAGGAGCGTATCGCGCTCGAACGATTGCTCGACGCGGATCAGTCCGAAGACGGTTACCTCGACATTTCCGCGGACGAACACGCGGCGCGCATGCTGGTCGAAGAACCATTGCGGCCGGATGGCCTGATCGGCCAGCGCATCGGTGTATTTCGTCTGACCCGACTGCTCGGCCAGGGTGGCATGGCGGCGGTATTTCTCGGCGAGCGTGAGGGGGCCGATTTTCATCAGCGCGTGGCGGTGAAGCTGTTGCGGCGCGGTCTGTATTCCGAGATTGAACAACGCTTGTTCCGCCGCGAGCGCCAACTGCTGGCGAGTCTGGAGCATCCCAACATTGCGCATCTGGTCGATGGCGGTGTGACCGGCGCGGGCATTCCGTATCTCGTGATCGAGTATGTCGACGGTCAGCCGATTACGCGGCACGCTGCCGAGCGACGTCTCGGTGTGCGCGAACGCCTCGAACTTTTCCTGATTGTCTGCCGCGCCGTCGAAGCGGCGCATCGCGCGTTGATCGTGCACCGCGACATCAAGCCGTCAAACATTCTCGTCGCCGACGATGGCACCGTGAAGCTGCTTGATTTCGGCATCGCCAAATTGCTCGAAGACGATGGTGAAAATGCGACCGTCGGTGTGTTCACGCCCGAGTACGCAGCACCCGAACAACTTGCCGGTGCGCCCATCACCACGGCTACCGATGTGTATGCGCTCGGCGTTCTGCTGCACGAGCTGCTGCTCGGGCTGCGGCCGCAAGGCAACCCCACGCGGCGACCTTCGTCGCTCGCCAGCGTGAATGGCGGCGAGCATGTGACGCTGCCCAAACCTGCGCTGCTGCCGCGCGCGTTACGTGGCGATCTCGACACGATTCTGCTGAAGTGTCTGGATACCGAACCGCCGCGCCGCTACACATCGGCCGGCGCGCTGGCTGATGATATCCAGCGTCATCTCGGGGGCAAACCGGTCGAAGCGCATCCGCCATCGCGCTGGTATCGCACGCGCAAATTCGTGCAGCGCCATCGTGGCAGCGTGGCAATCACGGCAATGTTTTTACTGGCGATCATTGCTGCGTTGGCTTTGGCTCTCTGGCAGGCCAAGGTCGCGCGCAGCGAGGCCAGCCGCGCGCGCGAAATCCAGGGATTTGTCGAGAGCCTGTTCCAGCCGCTGAGCGAGGGCACGGCGCCGGACAAGGCGCCGAGTCTGCAGGAATTGCTGCAACGTGGACTCGCGCGCGTCGACACGAGTTTCCACGATGACTTGCGCGCGCAGGCCGAATTGCTCGACATGTTTTCGCGCATCCAGGATCAGATCGGCGAGATCAAGAACAATCGCGAATTGTCCGAGCGCGCCTATCGCGTCACCGAAAGTCTGTACGGGCCGAACGATGTGCGCACGCTCGATACGCGTGAGAAACACGCACGGGTTTTGTATCGTCTCGGCGAGTTCGATACGGCCTTGAGCGAACTGAATAGCGTGCGCGCGGCGATGCAGGCCAACAGGATTAGCGGCACATCACTGGCGGCGGTACTCGAAGACATTGCGTTCGTGCGCAACGCCCAAGGTGCGAAAGATGACGAACTCATCGCGCTCAATCAGGAATCGTTGCAAGTGCGCCAGGCCGATCCCCAATCCACCGCGGAAAACCTCGGCGCCGGTTACAACAATCTGGCGCTGGCCTACGTGCATGCAAATCAACTCGAACGCGCACTGGAGTTGCTGCAGAAAGCGCACGATCTTTTTGTCCAGGCGAAGGGCGAAAGTTATGTCGCTGCCACGAGTCTGGCGAATATCGGCGGCGTGATGTTTCGCCTCGGCCGTCCACGCGAAGGCCTGCCGCCGCAGCTCGAAGCGCGCGCCATGTTCAAGCGCATCGGTATCGACAATCACCAGATGCTGGTTCAGATTTTGATGGGTCTGTGCGAAACCGAAACACAGCTCGAACTTAACGAACAGTCCGCTGCGAGCTGCGACGAAATGGTAACGATGACAGCGAAGGTGCTTGGCGAATCGCATCCGCGTTTTGTGCGCGCGCTAGTGATCCGCGCGAATGCGGAAATAGCCGCTGGGCATTTCGATACGGCCAGCGTCGATCTCGATCGTGCGCGCAAGATCGCGCCGACCATTCAAGGCGGTGGCACACCAGCGCTGCGGGCGATCGATCTCGCTGCGGCGAACATGGATCGGCTGCGCGGCGATTACGCAGCATTGCGCCAGCATCTGCTGCCATCGATCAGTGCTGCGCAAAGCAGTGGCGCGGCTACGGCGCCAAACGTGCTGGCGTGGTTTGCGCAGGCTTGTGAGCGCGCGCCGGGAGATGGCTGCAGCGCCGACAATGCGATACACGCACGAGAATCTCTGGCTGATGAAAAGTATGCGCATCATCCGCTTCGACTCACCGCGATCAACGCGCTGGCGCAAATCGATCTGTGGCACGGTAACGCGAAAAATGCGCTGACGGAAGTTCAGGATGCCATCGCCGTGACGCTACCCGAACTCGGCGAAAAACATAGCTGGATCGGCGAGGCGCATCTGCTGCTAGGCGATGCGCAGACCGCACTCGGTGATGTCGTTGCCGCCGCGCGCGAATACACCACGGCGGCAGCGATTCTCAGTGGATTGCCGCCCGATCATCGGCTACGAATGCTGGTTGAAAATCGCCTCGCATCAACACCGACGAAAGCCGGGCGTTGATACTTTTCTCAATACGACCGACAGGCGGCAGGTAGGTTTGCTTCGACAAACTCAGCGCGTGTCACTGCTGTTGAATCCTACAGTGCGATACCGAACTGCAAGACCTCCGGCCACCCCAAGCAAGCTGATCAATAGCAGTGTCGATAGCGGTGCGAATAGCGGTACCAAAACCGGCGTGGCATCAACCACCGGTGCGCGTGTGCATCCGTCGTACCAGGAATCGCTCACGCTCGCACCGTCCCAGTACTGGTCCGTGGCGGATTCCGGGTTGGAGGGTGGATCAAAAAAATTCGCACACAGTACGGCGCTGAGTTTATTCACCGGTACTGGCGGCGGCGCAGGCACCGGACCGGTAAGCCTGTTGCCGCCGATTACAAAACCAATCAGCGAATTCAGGCTGCTCAGATCAGGTGCGTTGCCGCTGAGAGTATTGTTCTGGATATCCAGGCTTTGCAATGCGGTGAGGCCGGACAATGAAGGAATAGGGCCGCTGAGCTGATTGTCTTCCGCTTCAATAAATTGCAAATTCACAAGCGCGGTCAGCGCGGGAATCGAGCCATGCAGGTGATTCTCTCCCACATCGAAATTCACCAGCGCGGTGAGTGCCGAAATATCGGGGAGTATGCCCGACAAATTATTGCCGGCCACGCTGATCTCGGTAACGTGGTCGCCGGCCACATCGCATTCGATTCCATACCATGTGCACTCGTTGGCGTTGGTTTCCCAACCCGTGTTGATCGACCATGAGCTGCCACCGGTATTTGCGTACAAGGCATCCAGAACGCTGCGTTCGGTGGTCGGAATCGCCGCTTGCACGGTCCCAATCGCGAATGCGGCGTATAGCGTGGTCAGCACCAAACGCGTTGGAGATTTTGCCGTATTAATATGTTTGTTCGGAGTTGCCATCGCGTTTCCTTGGTAATTGCACAGAGATGCAAAACCTGGCCTTGTGGCCTCAGGTATTTGCATGACGAAAGGCTCGTTACGGTGCCTGTTTCGAGGAACGTAATTTGCGCGTGTGCAGCGACATTCCTGACGCATGAAGATATGTAGTGGTCGTTGCGCTCAATACACGATCGAAATCGCGTCGCCAAAACCGTCCGCAAAAATACGCCCGGGGATTGGTCGCATCTCGTACGCACCGAGATCGTGCGGGCCGAAATTGTTCGGCACGGTGGGCACATCCTGATCGAAAGGTTTTCCCTCCAGATCAGTCAAATTGGAGATAGCAGTCGCAGAAAAATCGATCGCGGGCGAATGCGTCACATGGCCGTTCTGGACGAATGCCTTTAGCCGGTAATTGACATTTCTGGTATCGGTAAATAGCGGATCGCCGACAATGATCGATGGGCTGCTGGGCAAGGTGGTAATGTCGTTCGACAACACGTTTTTCACCACAATGTGCATTGGATCATTGACGTTGCCGGGCTGGTCGAGTGTGAGCAGGTTGGTTTCGTAGACGATACTGTCGTTCATGACGAGGTGGGAATTTGCATCGAGATAAATCAGATAATGTGGAAAGACCGGGCCGAATGAGAAAAAAATATTGCCCGCGATCGTGCAGTTTTGCAGCTCCACGACGGCGTATTCGGCAAGGATCAAATCTCCCGTGAACGAGTTGCTGGATACCAGGCAACTGGATAACGCCGCAACGGGATATGCGCTGGCATTGCCGGCGGCGCGGATCAGCTCGCCGCCTTGATTGTGCTGCAGGCTGATTCTTTCGCCGTTGAATAAACCGGCGCGAACAAAGATCGTGGCGCCACTGGTCGGAGTCGTATCCATTTGCTCGGCACGATTGGCGGTGAGCGCATTGCATGGTGCATCTGCTGCACAAACGACGGCGCCGAAAGTGGCGGGCGTTGCCGCACCGCACAGTGGCGGATTTGGCGCAGGCAGATTCATGTAGGTCGAGCTGCCGTGATCGGATTGTCCGCTGGCGCTGGCGTCGTCGCTGTAAATCGCCGCGCCGTCGGCCGCAGTGTTGTTATCGATACGAAAGTTATAGGCGCAAAACACCGCGTCAGAGGAACTCCCCGTCGAGTCTTCAAACGGTAGCAGATAGATCGCGCCACCAAGCGCCGAGGCATGATTGTTCTGCACATCGACCGGATGCTCGGCATTGCTCGTGAACAGTTGCACGACAGCATTTTGCGCGTTGCTCTGGGTCGCGCGAGCCGCAATGCCGCCGCCATAGACGGCGGAATTATTCGATACCACGCCCGCGCTGTCGTGGCCGGCCGAGCCGATATCCGCGCGCGCCGGGCCGATGATATGGATGCCGCCGCCATAGCCGCCGAGGGCCTGATTCGATCCGATCAGCGTCTGATCCGAAATCGCGATCAGCTGAGAATTGCCTTCCAGCAGGATGCCGCCGCCAGAGGTTGTAGCGACATTGTTGGTTACGAGCGAATTTTTCAACAGCGTGAGCGTGAGCGCTGAACTGCTCGGTGAATTCATGTTGATGCCACCGCCCGAATCGGCTTGGTTGGAATCGACTGTGGTGGTATCTAGCGTGAGCGCGCCGGAACCGTAGAAAAAAATCCCGCCGCCCTTGCCTGAGCCGTTGAGATTGCCGCCCGTGATGTCGAGATATTGCAGCGTGACGGTGCTGTTGCCGATGATCGAAATCACACTCGCGCCGAGCGTGCTCGAACCCGTGAGTGTGCGTAACGGTGCGGTCGGCACGGCACTGCCGCCGCCGTTTGCATTCTCCACACCGCACGCGGCGGCGCTGCCGATCAAGGACAAAGATTGGCCCGAGATCACGAGATGCTGGCCGGTGTAATTCCGTTCGCCGGTAATGTAAATTCTGGTGCCGGGGCAGGCTGCTGCATTGATCGCGGACTGGATATCGTTGTCGGTGCATTTGTTGTCGCTGGTCGTATTGCCGACATAGCGCGGCTGCGGTGGCACGCTGATCGAACACACTGCGCGCGCTTGTTGCACGCCGATCAGACACGCGCAAAAAATCAATAGCAGCATTCGCAGGATCATAAACATCGGCATTTCCTCAAGCAGACGCAACGTTGCGTGCATATATTTCGAGGAACGGAATTCGGCGACTCGCAGCGCCATTCCGAACACGCTGCGATGCGATTATCGGATCACTCGAAACCGTTGCTGAAAATCCGATCGAGCACGCCACCGAGCTGATATTCATACGCGCCGAGATCGCGTATGCCGGCGGAATTGGCGATACCGGGAATATCGACTACCCGCGGTTGACGATCAAAATCGCCGCTGCCGCCGTCCGCGCCGGTCGGTGCAAAATCGATCGCCGGCGAACCCGATAGCAGGTGGTAGTCGCTAGCGGCGCTGTTGACGAAATCCGGATCGGAATACAGCACGGTGGCATCAGTCGCGAATCTCGGGTCGTTCAAAATCAGGTATTGCGCGACGAGCGCGGCTGCCGGTGTCAGCACGCGTATCGATTCGTGCACGATGCTGCGTTGTAATGTGAGGCCGGTGTCGTATGCAAAAACCGTGTTGGTGGGAGCAGCAATATTGTCGTCTGCAAATGTGCAGCCATCGAAAGTTGCTGGTGCGCCTTGCAGCGAAACCAACGCGTTCGATACGGTGTTGTGATCGATCAGGCAATTGCTGAAAACGACATTGTCGCCGGTCGCGGAATTGCTACGTATGACACTCACGCCGGTGTTCTGCGACAGGCGCACGCGTTGTGCGTTGATGCTCGCCGCGCCGATAAAATCGATCGTTGCGGGGATCGTCTGTACGCTGCCGGATGCGACGAAATTTTGCGAGATCAGATTGCAGTTGCTGGCGCTCGAATCGCAATGCACACCACCGAGTGCGGCAACGTTTGCGAAACTGCATTGGCTATCGGCATCGGGGTTGATCAGCAAACGACCGCCGCCGTTGAGATAGATCGCGCTGCCGTATTGGCCGGAGCTGTTGCCGATCAGCGCGGCATCGAACAGGCATGCGCTGGCACGCGTCGAGCTGCCGCCGGACAGATAAATGCCGCCGCCAAAAACGGTGGCGGTATTGCTGTTTAGTGCAGTCGGAAATGCCGCATTGGTACTGAATAGACGCAGCATGCTATCGCCAGCGCTTGATGTGGCAATAGCGATACCGCCGCCGTAGTCGGCATGATTTGTCTGGATCGAGGCGGCCGGCAGAGCGATATCGGCAAACGTACTGCCCGAGTAGAAAATGCCACCGCCGGTACCGACATGCGTCGCCGTGTTCACCACCGAATTATCGTGGATTACAACATCGCCAGGTGCGGTCGCCACCGCGAGCAAATGCGTTGCTCCCGAGGCGAATATGCCACCACCGAACACCGTCGCCTGATTCGAAGAAATGTCGGTGGCGATGCCGGTGCTATTGGCGAGGATAAATTCAACATTGCTGATGGCCGAGCTCAAAACACTCACGCCGCCGCCCGCAAAGTCCGCGATGTTGTCATGGATGCTCGCGCCGTCAAGGCGCAAGGTACCGCTGCCGAAAAATGCCACACCGCCGCCGGCATCGCCGTGATTGGCATGAACTTCGACGTTTTGCAGGGTCAGTGATCCAGTGCCGTTGAAGGTCACACCGCCAGCGCTGGCGACGGTTCGGCTCGACGAATTGCCGCCACTGATTTCGAGATTCAACAACGCGACATTGCTGTTGCCGCTGATATCGATCACGTCCGTGCCTTGATTTGCACTGCCGTCGATTTTCACTTTCGCGACCGCTGCGTGAGCAGCGTCTGTGTCAGTTCGCGTGGTGCCGCCGGTATTGTTTATTCTGCAGTTGCCAGTATTGCCGATCAGCGTGAGCGATCGGTCGGTGATGATCAGATGTTCGGTCCAGCTCGGTCTGCCGCTGATGACGATATTCGGCGAGCACGTGGCTGTAGTGGAAACCGCGTTGATCGCTGTCTGGATCGCGGCGTAATTGCATTTGTTGTCGCTGCCGACATACAGCGTCGGATGCACGCCGCCGATGCAGCTGGCCTGCGCGTGATGGCCGAACGGGCAGGCGACTACTGCGATTAAAATCAAACGCGAAATGGCGAGCATGATGATTCCCGAATGCCTGCTAACGCATGGCTTGTTTCGAGGAACGAAATTCAACGATCGACAGCGACATTGCTAATCGCGAAATGATTGCATCGGCGCGACAACGATCAGTGCACTAGCGATACCGCGTCGCCGAATCCATCGCCGAAAACTCGGTCGAGAATCGGCTGCGCTTCATACGCGCCAAGATCGTGCGGCGTAGCAGTGCGCCAGAGTAGCGGCACCGCTTGATCCTCGGGATTGCCATCAAGGTCATCGCCGGGATTGCCGGCCGCCATGAAATCGATCGCCGGTGATGCAAGGATATTTCCGTTTTGCCGATAGGCGCGCAAGCGATAATTTCCGTTGGTGACATCGACGAACTTGGGATCGCCGCTCACCACGGTGCCGGGATGTGTGGTCAGCGTCGTGATGTCGTTCGACAAGATGTAGTCGATGTTCGAGCCGGAACTATTGGTGCGATCTAGCGTAGGTTTGCCAGGCTCGTAGATGATGCTTCTGAGCAAGGTCAGATACGAATTGTCGGTGATTTTGAAAACATGATCGGCGCCAATGCTGTTGTTGGCGAAGGTGGAATTCTCGATATCGAAAAATGCGCTCTCGCCAAGAATCAATTGTTGCGTGACTTGGTTGTCGGCAAGCAGCGAGCTGATCAGATCGGTGATGCCGCCATTGTTTATCGCGTGAATCACATAACCGCCGTTATTGTGCAGCAAGCTGATATGGCTGCCGAACACGCTGGCACCTGAGCCGGAAAAAATGATCGCTCGGTTAGTCGGATTGAGATTTGTATCCTGAGCGATATTGCCGGATAGCGCATTGCATGGTGCGTCGTCCGCACACGCGACCGCAGCAAAACCTGCGACCTCATCGCCATTGCAACCAGCCACCGAGTCGGTGTTCAAGTCGGCGATGCCACCAAAATCCACTCTGGCCGGATCGATGAAGGAATCCAGATAAATCGCAGCACCTTCGGCGGCCGAGTTGGCATCGATGCGAAAATTGAAAGCGCACACTTTTGCTGCCGAGCGGAAGCTGGAATTTTGATAAGGTTTGAGATAAATCGCGCCGCCATTGATCGATGCAATGTTGGCTTGAAGGTTTACCGGTCGCTGCGCATCCGTTGTGAACAAATTGACGACGGCGTCCTGATTGGCCGCGCTCGAACTGCCAAATGCGGCGATGCCACCGCCGTATGCCGCGGAGTTATTTGCGATCACGCCGGCGTTGTTTGTGCCGTGAGTATTATCTCCGGGGGAACCAATATCCGCGTGCGCCGGGCCGACGATGTAGAGGCCGCCGCCATAACCGTTGTTGGCGGTGTTGGAGAACAGCTGGGTCTGATTGGCGACGAGGATCAAATGGGTGTCGCCTTCGATGAGCACACCGCCACCCGAGACTGTCGCGACGTTGTTTTTGACCAGCGAGTTTGCCAGCAGCGTGAGTGTGGCGCTGCCGCTGGGTGCCATCGCGATGCCACCACCATAACTGGCCTGATTGGCGGAAATGGTCGAGGTATCCAACGTGAGCGAGCCCGCACCGCCAAAAAATATGCCGCCGCCGAAACCGGCGCGATTGCCGCCGCTGACCTGCAGAAATTTCAGCGTGACATTGCTGTTGCCGGTGATGCTGATCACGCTGGCGCTGGTCTGTCCTGCGCCGCTGATCGTCACTTTTGGCGCGGGTATGGCTTTATCGGGGATGTCACCCATGGCGGAGATGCCGGTTGTGCCACCGATGCCGCAACCACTACTGCTGCCGATCAAATTGAGCGATCGGTTGTCGATGCTCAGATGCTGCGCCGTCCACGCAATTTCGTTCGTGATCACGATATTCGGCGCGCACGTAGCGCTCGTTGACACGGCGCTGATCGCGGCCTGGATCGTGGCGTAATCGCACTGGTTGTCGCTGCCGACATAAAACGTCGGCGGCGGAACGCTCGGCAGACAATTCGCTATCGCTTGAGTCCAGCCGAGCAGGCACGCGCCGGAAAGTAGCAAAAATCGCAAAATCGTGAGCATGGAAAATCCTCGAAAACATCGCAGCAATGCGCTTGTGTCGAGGAACGGAATACAGCGGTTGGTAGCGCCATCGTCGAGGGCGAAAGAATTCTTTCGCAATAGTGATGACAGTGCATCGGCGATGCAGCATTGCGCTCTAACGAGTTCGCCAAGGATAAAGTTGCTACCAGGTCCCGAGCCGCTGCGCTCCGTGCGACGGCGGTCAGACACGCGAGTTGTGCTACTTTGCGTGCGTAAACATCGGATTCGTGTCTTTCCCTCACACTGGATATCTCGCAATGATTCGCATGGGCCAATTGCTTCTGCTCGCCGCCTTTTGGCTCGTTTTATTCCACGTTGCACCGTGCCTGGCTGATCCGGTGCCGGAAATGGTTCCGTTCCATTTACCGCCTCCCGCCAACACCCCTTTTAACGTCGATGCATATTTTCCCGGAACTGACTTGGGCATGTTTCAAGTCGATGTCGCCGACAATATAATCACGGCGCATTATCAAAATCTGTGCAGTTCCGGGTGTAAAAGTCCGTATTACGGGGTGCACACGCTGGATTTGCCGGCACTTGCCGCGGGAAGCTATATATTAAGGGTCGTACCTGCAGACATGCCAACGCAGCTTATCGCGCAATTCCCGCTCGATGTGGGTGGTGCGATACCGACTCCTCCAGCGCCGCAGCTGGTGACCGTTCCAGCGATACCGCAAGCCAATCAGTCATTTGTTGCCTACGGTTTCTTGGTCGTGCCGGGGGGAGTGGTACAGAGTGGGAGAGTGGGCTATGGCACCGTCTCAGGCAACATTATTACTGCGAACTTGCAATTTGGCTGCCCTTTTGAGTGTCCTCCGTGGACGCCGGGGCTGACCTACGGTCCTTTTCAGTTCAGCATGCCCGCACTCGCCGCCGGCACATACACAATCAATTTCGTCGACAGACGGTCAGGAGGGCAGGTAGTGGTGGCCCAACTCCCTCTCGTAATCGCTGCGGCACCCATTCCAGCATTGCATGGTGCGTGGTTGTATTCGTTGATCGCACTCTTGGCTATAGCGGGCTGTGTTGCAACGATGCGCCGCGATGCAGTTACCAAGCATTCTAGAAATCTCAGTAGCTGACGCAAAAAGCGTTCTTCCTCCGCATGCATATTAGACATAGGCGCTGAATTCTGCCCCGCAAAAGTGCGCCTGCACGAGGGCCAACTGTTCCAGCGAACGCTCACTAACCCGACCGCCTTCATTGCTGTTACCTTCAGCTTTTAATTGTGACGGGGTAACGATCATGCGGATCACTTTTAATGGTGCGGCGGGCGGCGAAGTTACGGGTTCATGTCATATGCTCGAAGCGTGTGGCAAACGCATCCTGCTCGACTGCGGCATGGTGCAGGGCAGTCGCGAAGCCGAGGCGCGCAACCTGGAGCCGTTTGCGTTCGATCCTGCGAGCATCGACGCGCTGGTGCTGAGCCATGCGCATATCGATCACATCGGTCGCGTGCCGCTGCTGGTCAAGCGCGGTTTTACCGGGCCGATCTTCGCCCAAGCAGCGACCTGCGATCTGCTACCGATCATGCTGCTGGATGCAGCATCACTGGCCGAGAACGCGGCGGATTTCGCCAATCGCGATCGCGTCGCCGGCACACCGGAAATACAACCGCTATACACCCGTGACGATGTGGCCGCGGCGCAGAAATTGTTGCGCCCGCTGCCTTATGAAATCGCCAACGAAATTCTCCCCGGCGTGACGCTGCGTCTGCATGACGCCGGCCATATTCTCGGCTCCAGCATCTTGGAATTGCGGGCGAGCGAATCCCCGCCCAGAACTCTGATTTTTTCCGGCGACATCGGCATGAAAGGCACGCCGATCTTGCGCGATCCGACGCCGGCGCCAGCGGCTGATCTGATCGTGATGGAGTCCACTTACGGTGATCGCAACCACAAGGATCGCGCTGCGACAGTGGCCGAGCTCGGATCGATTTTCGAGAAGGCACGCGCCGACGGCGGCAACGTTGTGATCCCGGCGTTCGCAGTGGGCCGCAGCCAGGAGTTGTTGTACTGGTTTGCTGAGCATTTCGACGACTGGAATCTTGCCGGCTGGAAGATTTTCCTCGACAGCCCGATGGCCGCCAAAGTGATGGGTGTTTACGATCATCACACGGAGTTGTTCGACACCGATGCCGCGAAAGTGTGGGCGGGACGGATCAAGCCGTTTGCGTTGCCGAACCTTCATGTCAGCGCAAGCGTTGAGGACAGCAAGGCGATCAATGCTGTGACGGGCGGCGCGATCATCATCGCCGGGTCAGGCATGGCCAATGGTGGTCGCGTTCGCCATCACATTGCGAACAATCTCGCCAAGCCAAACGCGCATGTATTGTTCGTCGGCTATCAGGCCGCGGGCACGCTCGGTCGCCTGCTGGTGAATGGTCTGACTCACGTCAAGCTGTTCGGTGCAGACATCCCGGTGCGGGCGCAAATTCATACTGTCGGTGGTCTCTCCGCGCATGCCGACCAACAAAGTCTGGTCGAGTGGTATGCCGCAAGTCCGAACCATCCACCGGTAGCTCTCGTGCATGGCGAGGATTCGGCGCGCAACGCGTTTTCGACGCTCTTGCACGACCGCTTCGGCACGACCGTCACGCTACCGCAATCCGGTATGACCCACGACATATGAGAACGACTGCGCGAAGCCAGCCTTCGTGCATCATGGATAGCGGGTATCCGACGATGCGCTTATCGCCAGAGAGAACGAGAGCGCAACGCCTTGCGATTGGCGCGCACCCGCGATTGCTGGTGCGGAGTTTTCTTGTTGTATTGAAACGACTCTAAGCGCTGGTTTCGATGCGCTCCACACGCTGGAATCCGCGTGGCAACAAACCGCCGCGTCCGGCGCGGTTGCCGCCGTATTCGACGAGGTCGTTCCACTTCAAAATCAGTTTGCGACTGCCGGCGTACAGTGTGACTTCGCCGCGGCTTTCCGTCACCACGGCGATGCCGACCAGGCGTTCGCCTTCGGCCAGTTTTGCCTTGGGAATCTCGATGAGTTTGTTACCTTTGCCGCCCTTGTCGAGTTCGGGCAATTCGGCGACCGAAAACATCAGCACATGGCCGCCGCTGGTGGCGACGACGATGCGATCGCGCGCGCTATCGGCGACCAGCGCTGGAAGTAGTACGCGCGCTTTATCGTCCATCGAGAGGATTTGCTTGCCGGCTTTTTTCTGCCCGACCAGCGCCTCAAAACTGATCACAAATCCGTAGCCGAGGTTTGATGCGAGCACGAGTTTCTGTTCGTTCTCGGCGGCGATCAGCGTATCGAAATGCGCGCCGGTCGGCAGGCTGAAACGTCCACTCAGCGGCTCGCCGTTGCCACGCGCCGAGGGCAAAGAATGTGCCGCCGCCGAATAACTGCGCCCGGTCGAATCGATGAACGCGACCTGCTGTGTGGTGCGTCCGCGTGTCGTCGCCAGCAGGCTGTCGCCATCGCGATAATTCAGGCTTGCACCATCGACATCATGACCTTTCGCCGCGCGCACCCAGCCTTTTTCGGACAGCACGATCGTCAGCGGTTCGGACACCACCAGCGCACTTTCGGCGAGTGCCTGCGACACCGCGCGTTCGACCAGTGGCGAGCGGCGCACGTCGCCGTATTTCAGCGCGTCGGCTTTCAGTTCATCCTTGATCAGCGTCTTCAGGCGCGCCTTGGAATTCAGCAGCACGTTGATGCGTGCGCGCTCTTCTTCGAGTTCGTCGCGCTCGCCATTGATTTTCATTTCTTCGAGACGCGCGAGCTGGCGCAAACGCGTTTCGAGAATGTAGTCGGTCTGCTCCTCGCTGAGCTTGAACCGCGCCATCAATACCGGTTTGGGTTCTTCCTCGGTGCGCACGATGCGGATGACTTCATCAAGATTCAAGAACGCGATGCGCAAGCCTTCGAGCAAGTGCAGGCGACGCTCGACCTTGGCCAGCCGATGCTGCAAACGACGCGTCACTGTATCGGTGCGGAAGCGCAGCCACTCGCTCAGGATCACCTTGAGATTCTTGACCTGCGGCCGGCCATCCAGCCCGATCATGTTGAGGTTGACGCGGAAACTTTTTTCCAGATCGGTGGTGGCGAAAAGATGCTGCATCATCTCGTCCACATCGACGCGATTTGAGCGCGGCACCAGCACGAGACGGATCGCGTTGAGATGATCCGATTCGTCGCGCAGGTCTTCCAGCATCGGCAGTTTTTTCGCGCGCATTTGCGCCGCGATCTGCTCGAGAATTTTCGACGGCGATACCTGATGCGGCAGCGCCGTGATGACGACGTTGCCATCTTCTTTCATATACATGCCACGCGCACGTACGCTGCCGCTGCCGGTTTCGTACATCGTCAGCAGCTCGCTGCGCGGCGAAATAATTTCTGCCGCAGTCGGATAATCCGGCGCCTGGATGTGCTCGCACAAATCGCGCACGGTCGCCTCGGGATCATCGAGCAGGCGAATGCACGCGCTCGCGACTTCACGCAAATTGTGCGGTGGAATATCGGTCGCCATGCCGACCGCAATGCCCATCGAACCGTTCAACAAAACATGCGGCACACGCGCCGGCAACCATGATGGTTCGTTCAAGGTGCCGTCGAAATTCGGCGTCCACTCGACCGTGCCTTGGCCGAGTTCCTGCAGCAGCAATTCCGCGATCGGCGTGAGCTTGGATTCCGTGTAGCGCATTGCCGCAAACGATTTCGGATCGTCCGGCGAACCGAAGTTGCCCTGACCATTCACCAGCGGATAACGATACGAGAACGGCTGCGCCATCAGCACCATCGCCTCGTAACACGCGCTGTCGCCGTGCGGATGGAATTTGCCGATCACGTCGCCGATCGTGCGTGCGGATTTTTTCGGCTTGGCGGTGGATTCCAGCCCAAGCTCGCTCATCGCATAAATGATGCGCCGCTGCACCGGCTTGAGCCCGTCGCCGATGAACGGCAGGGCGCGATCCAGCACCACATACATGGAGTAATCAAGGTAGGCGCGCTCGGCGTAATCCTTGAGCGGAATCTGTTCGAAGTTCGACTGGATGTTCATGGAATTCGCGATGAAGTTGACTCAGGGGCCAGCGCGCGCCGAAGCGCGGCTAGCCAATCGCGAATTGTGCCGGATTTAGGCGGTGGGGTTAAGGTTTGTTTGCGCGCGCCGCCAAGTTGACAGCGCGCGATGTGTATGGCGCCGGTTCCCACGCCCAAGATACCGACCAAAATTTGTATCGTTTTATCTCTTCTTTTACGATGAAAATCGATGCAGCAAATTGACATGTCTCGTGTTCATTGTGATTTCGTCGGTTCGACGATTGCCAAGGTTGGTAGCGATTGCGATCCATCACTCACGAACGCCACATCGCGATAGCCGTGCAGGCATTCGCGATGGGCGATGTGGATCAGGTGCTCACGTTCGGCGTGGATGCGCGATGCGTTGTTTGTATCCAGCAGGTCGGCCACGGCGCGCTGGCTGGGCACGCGTTCATTTTGGCAACTCACAACGATCCGTGCGTTGTCAGATACGGTGATCGAATTCAGTGCAGTGTGGGCGGTGTCCTGCGCGGCACAGATATTGGCGGCAGCGAGAGTCAGGACGGTGAGGCTGAGGCGTACAATATTCATGGTAAATCTCCGTTGGGTTTGGTGCATCGGCGCGGCATTGCGTCGGTGGAGAGAGATTCGCGCTTCATCCGATTGCATGCTTGATGCGATGGCGGGGAAGTCCATTGGTTAACGCCGGGAAAACCTTAGGAAATGCTTAGGGCGGTCTTTTTGAATGCACAACACATTGATCCGATGAATAATTTTCATTCGGTCGTCAATTTTGCTGAAACGGAGCGGGTATGACGGGAAGTGCGGCGGCAACAGGTTCGATCGTTTTCGATGCGGTCGAAATCGACGTTGCAGGACGGCGCCTGTTTGTCGATGGTGTCGAAACTCCACTCGAACCGAAGGCATTTGCCGTGCTATGCCTGCTCGCCAATCATCCGGGGCGCGCATTCGGCCGCGATGAAATTCTCGATGCGGTGTGGGGCCATCGTCATATCACCCCGGGCGTGCTCAATCGCGTCATTACGTTGATCCGCCAGGCGCTCGGTGAAAGCGCCAACGCCCATCAGTATCTGCACACACTGCATGGCGTCGGTTATCGCTTCGACGCGACGATCAAACCATCGCTGGTTGCAGACGATTTATCGCTGCCATCGGTGCAGGCCATCGTCGTTTCAGCTGCGACAAATACCGGCGTTACTCCACCCGCGGCTGTTGCTGTAACCGATTCCGTGGTCGAGCATGTCTTATCGCCAACGCGCACTCGGGCGACTCGCTCGCTTGGCATTTTCGCGCTGTTGGTGGTCGCCGCAATCATCACGTATTTCACCCTGCGTCACGCAGTGCCGGTGGCGACGAATACTGCGCCGGTGCTGGTGGTACTGCCGCTGCATCCGGTCGGCAATACGCCGGGCGATGCGGCACTCGCCGAAGGACTCAGCGAGGAACTGATCACTCGACTCGCGCATATCGAAGGCCTGCATTTGATCTCGCGCACCTCGGCGGCGCGTGCGCAGGAAGACAAGTTCGACCTCAATCAATTGAGCGAGCGGCTGCACGTTACGCACGCGCTCGAAGGCAGCTTGCGTCAATCCGGCGATCAGTTGCGTATCGATTTGCGCCTGATCGAAATCCCCGGCGGTCGAACCGCGTGGGCGCAGGATTTTGATCGCAAGTTTGCCGATGTGTTTTCGATCCAGCGCGAAATCGCGCAAGCCGTCGCGCAAGCAATGACACTGAAGCTCGGCCTTGCCAATGCTGTGACCGATGCGGGTGCCGAACCGCAATGGTTCCGCGATTACCTTGAGCTGCGCCGCAAATTGTGGGAGCCGAACAATATGCCGGAACATCCGGAATTGGTCGATAAGCTACATGCGCTGGTTGCGCGCGCGCCGAGTTATGCACGCGCGCATGGTTTGCTGGCGCGTGCGCTGGTGCAGGATCTGCGCGCAACATCGGTGACCGATGCTGTTCGCGCCGAGGCGGCAAGCGAAGCGGCGCGCGCGCTTGAGCTGGACCCCGATCAGATCGATGCGCACGTCGCATTGGCTTCATTGGCCTGGCGCGCCACCGACTGGCCGCGTTGCATGGAAGAATACCGGCGCATCCTCAATCTCGATCCGACCGATTCGATCTTGCGCGCGATCTACGCCGCCCGCCTCGCGGATCTGGGCTACGGCGAGCAAGCGCTGCATCAGGTCGAAATCGGCTTGATCTCCGATCCATTGAATTTTGAATCGAATTACCTGCGCGGATTTTTCCTCGACATGCTCGGTCGGCATGACGAGGCTAGACAATCGCTGGATGCGACCGCCGAGCTGCGCGCCGATATAACGCCGCTGCTGGTTTCGGCGCGCATGTTCAATGCCGTCTGGCGCCATGACTTTGCCGCTGCGCGCGAGTTTGCGCTGAGCACGCCGGCAAGCAGTCCTTATCGTGATGCCAATATCGCCGTGATCGACGCCTTGATCGATCCCACGCGCTGGCCGCAGGCACAGGCAAAACTCGAGAGTTCCGAACGCGTCACGGGACGCGATCACTTTGCGCGCCTGCTGCAACCGAATGCCGATAGTGCGACGCAGATCGCCATGCTCGAGAGAATATCGACGCTGCACACTTCGCCGTTTGGTTTTCTGCTGTGGATTCCAGAGTTCTCGGCCTTGCGCCAACACCCCGCTTTCCAGGATTTTCTGCGCCGCAAGCACATCATCGACTACTGGCGCAGTTACGGTTGGCCACCGCAGTGCAAGCCGGATGGCGATGGTGCGCGCTGCGCTTGATCCTGCGTGTGCGAACAACTACACAACGACCTTGGCAGACCAGGAAGCATGAAAACCGAATCCATCACGGAGAAATCCGCACATCGTCTACCCGGCCTCGATCTGCTGCGCGCCGTCGCGATTGTCTGGGTGATGCTGTTCCATTCCTACATCATCGGCGGGCTCGGCGAACATTTTTCGGTGCTCGAAAATTCCGGCTGGATGGGCGTCGATCTGTTCTTCGTGCTCAGCGGATATCTGATCGGATCGCAGTTGCTGAAACCGCTGAGTCGCGGTCAGCCGCTGGCGCTTGCGGATTTTTATCTGCGTCGTGCTTTTCGTGTATTGCCCGCGTTTTTTGTGGTGTTGGCGCTGTACTTCTGTTGGCCGGCATTTCGCGAAGCGCCGGGCATCCAGCCGACCTGGCAGTTCGTCACTTTCACGGTCAATTTCCTGATCGACTATCAGCATAACAAGGCGTTTTCGCATGTGTGGTCGCTGTGCGTCGAGGAACATTTTTACCTCGTGTTTCCGTGGCTGGCATGGTGGCTGACGCGGCGTCCGTCATTGAGAAAAGTCGTGATCGTGTGCATCGGTCTGGTGGCTGCCGGCATGCTGCTTCGCGGATATGTCTGGGTGCATGAACTCGCGCCGTTGCGTGATCTCGATGATGGTCGTTTTGGGCAGCATTTCGTCGAGGATATTTATTATCCGACGTATATGCGGCTCGACGGTTTGCTCGCGGGCGTGGTGCTGGCGACGATCAAAATCTACCGACCGATCTGGTGGCAGCGCGCGCAACAAAACGCGAATGCGCTGCTGCTGTTCGGCATCGTCGTGGTCGCCACATCGATCATCGTTTTTCAGGATCGATCCGGTTTGTTGGCAACAGTGATCGGTTATCCGCTGCTGTCGTTCGGTTTGATGTTGCTGGTCGCGGCGGGCGCGGATACGCAGGGCTGGCTCGGCAGGATTCGTATGCCCGGCGCGGGCTGGCTGGCGATGGTTTCGTATAGTCTGTATCTCACGCACAAGGCCGTGTACAAACTCATCGAGAACACGTTCGGTACTTCGCTGCAGGATCAAACATTGCTCGCATTCGCCGTCTATGCCGCAGCATCGTTGCTCGTCGCGGCCTTGCTGCATTACGCAGTTGAGCGGCCTTTCCTGCGCTTGCGCGAAACCCTATTCGCACGACCTAGGCGTGAGCAGATCGCCAAAACCGCAGTGACGTGATCCACCTCACACTCGGCAGAAATTTGCATATTCCCGCAAGTTACTTCTGCAGCGCGGGACGATGCGAGATAGTGCTGTATTCGATAGTCGCCTGATCGTCGGGCGATAGTCTGCGCCGGCATTTTTCAGCAACAGGGGTTCCCAATGTCCAATATCCGTTCATCCGATTCCAGTGCGATTCCGCTCGCCGCCGAGCGTGGCTGGCGCGTGCTTTTCGCCAAGGAAGACTGGTGGGCGATCTGGATCGGTCTAGGTCTCGTGATTGCCGCGGCGATTGCGTTCGAGTCGGGCGAGAGTCTGAAATGGATCGCGGTCACGCCACAGAAATGGTCGACCTTGAACGAGGCGTTCGCGCAACTCGGTGCCAACGCCGCACGTTATTTCGCGCTGCTGATCCTGTGGGTCGCGTTGTTCGGTTTCGGCGTGAAATCACTCGGCTTGCGCCTTGCCGAATTCGTGCCGGCGTTCGCCATCGTGTTTGTGATCTCGGCCTTGATCTACACGCTCGGTGCGTGGGATCAGGCCTCGCGCTACAACCTGGAGCCACCGCTGGTGGCGTTGCTGCTCGGTCTGCTGATCGCGAACACGGTGCGACTGCCGGACTGGTTTGTCACCGGCTTGCGCGTCGAGTTTTATGTCAAGACCGGCATCGTCCTGCTCGGCGCGGGATTGCCGTTCACGCTGATTCTCTGGGCCGGCCCGGTCGCGATTGCGCAGGCGGCGATCGTCTCGCTAGTGACGTTCGGCGTGATCTTTTTTGCGGCGGTAAAGTTCGGTCTGGATCGTCGCCTCGCAGCCACACTCGGCGCGGGCGGCGCGATCTGCGGCGTATCCGGCGCGATCGCGATTGCCGGAGCGGTCGGCGCGAAAAAAGAAGACGCACCGATCGCCATCACCTTGGTGATTTTCTGGGCGATCGTGATGATTTTTGTATTGCCGCTGGTATCGAAACAGCTCGGTCTTTCCACCGGTGTTGCGGGTGCGTGGATCGGCACGTCGGAGTTCGCCGATGCCGCCGGTTTTGCCGCCGCGCAAACGTACGGCGGTTACGCCGGACAGCCCGGTATCGCCGGCACGCCGGAAGCAGCCGTGCAGGCATTCACCCTCATGAAAGTGATCGGGCGCGATGTCTGGATCGGCGTGTGGGCGCTGATTCTCTCGATCATCGCTACGACACGTTGGGAATCGACCGGTGTACGTTCCGGCGTGAACGGCGGTGAAGTGTGGCGACGTTTTCCGAAGTTCGTGCTCGGCTTTTTTATAGCGTCACTGATCATCACACTGATCGCAAAAGGCTACAGCTACGATCAATACAAAAAAGCGCTCACGCTGGATCTGGTCGGCCCGCTGGTCGGCTTGCGTACGTGGGCGTTCACGTTTTGTTTTCTGAGCATCGGGCTCAGCACGCGTTTGCGTGACCTCGCGCGCGCCGGGGCAAAACCGTTCTACGCCTTCACGATCGGTGTGGCGGTCAATCTGCTGCTCGGCTACATTTTGTCGGCGATCGTGTTCGCGGATTTCTGGACGAAGCTCGGAAATCCGGCACCGTGAGTTGGGCGCATTCTGCAGTGAATAATATGACGACGAGTGTATCGCCGCGAATCGCCGCATGCGCCGACTGTTCGCATTTCCAGAATCACTCGCAGCATCTAGAAGCGAATATCCCCGGCCTGCGCATCATGGGTTCGGGCTTCAGCTCGGTGCGCGCGCAAGATGGATTATGCGCGCTGCATCAGCGCTATCTTTCGGCGCAGAGTTCGTGTCTGCAATTCTCCCTCCGCGATGCGGCCGGCAGGTAACTCGAAAAGCCGGATCGAGATTATTCGTTTCTCGACGTTCTACGCCTTGACCAAGAATTTCACGAGCATGAAACCGAGAAAAGTCATGCTCAGCGATCCGATCAAATGCGTCGAAATCACCGCGGCGGCCCAGCCGTATTGCTGACGCATCAACAGTAAAACTGTTTCGCCCGAGAACGCCGAGAACGTCGTCAGGCCGCCGCAAAATCCGGTGATCACGAACAACCGCAACTCGGATGGCAGTGACGGAAATTGCGTGAAATATCCGAGCGCGATGCCAATGATCAAACCGCCGATCAAGTTCACCGCCAAGGTGCCGAGCGGCAGGTTCGGCAATAACGGATTGAGCAGGATTGCGAGCAACCATCGCAGCAACGTGCCGATGGCGCCGCCGGTTGCTACCGCAAAAAATGCGAGAAATCCCATATCGTTTCCGTCGAGTACGGCGCTTTACGATTGTCGATCTGCGACAAATCGCGCGAGATCGTGCAGATGTTTTCCGGCCTCGCCGAGCGGTGCGATCGCGGCGAGCGCCTGGTCGGTGAGTTGCTGCAAACGCAGGCGCGATTCGTCGAGGCCTAGCAGGGCCGGGTAGGTCGGTTTGTCGCGTGCTTGATCGGCGCCCTGGCGTTTGCCGATGATAGCGGTATCGCCTTCGACATCGAGAATATCATCGCGAATCTGGAATGCGAGGCCGATGCAATAACCGTAAAGTTCGAGTGCAGCGCGCACGGCCTCATCACGATTGCCAGCGGCGAGTGCGCCGAGTTGCACCGAGGCGCGAATCAGCGCGCCGGTCTTGTGCGTGTGCATGCGCTCGAGTTGTTCGAGCGAGAGTTTTTTGCCGACCGCTTCGAGATCAAACGCCTGTCCGCCGGCCATGCCATGCGAGCCGCACGCCGCGGCCAGAATTCGCAGCATCTCGATATGCGCAAGCGGCTCGTGTCCGCTCGCATCGTGTGCGAGAACTTCGAAGGCCAGCGCCTGCAACGCATCGCCGGCGAGAATCGCGGTGGCCTCGCCGAACGCGATATGGCAGGTCGGTCGACCACGCCGCAAATCATCATCATCCATTGCCGGCAGATCATCGTGCACGAGTGAATAGGCGTGGATGATTTCCACCGCGGCTGCTGCGGCATCGAGTTTTTCGAGGCTGCCGCCGAGCGCTAAACCGGCGGCATACACCAGCAGCGGGCGCAACCGTTTGCCGCCGCCGAGCAACGCATAACGCATCGCGCGGTGCAGCGCTTCGGGTGGTTGGGTGTCGGCCGGTAGCAGACGCGCGAGTACGGCGTCGGCTTGCGCGCTCAGGCGCAACAACTCCGGCGTGAGATCAGGGCGTGTCGGGTTCAAAAGGCTGCGCGGTTTCGGGGGCGGCGGGATCGAGCAGCAGTTTCACACGCAGCTCGGCTTGCTCGAGTGCGCTCTGGCAATTGCGATACAGGCCGATGCCACGCTCGAAAGCCTTGAGCGAATCATCCAGGCTCAGATCGCCTTGTTCCATGCGTCCGACAAGTTGTTCAAGCTCGTCCAGCGAGTGCTCGAATTCGGCGATCTGATTAGGTTGTGCGGCGGCGGCTTTAGGCATGCCGCGAAAATTAACGCGTGTACGCGGTGCGGTCAATCAGAATCAACGCGCAGCGATCATTTTTTACGTTGACCCTCACGCAAAATCCGCTACTTGCCAGACCAATCGGCGCTGATGCGCGGCAAAAAATTCCGCACCCGCGTCGCTGATCCACAGATCGCCGACGGCGAGCAAGACCTTGCCGTGATACACGAGAGGAATGCGTCCGCGCTGCCACGGCGTGATGCCGGACTCCTGAAACAGCAGCCGCAGTTCGCGGGTATGCGTGTTGCCGACTGGCTTGAGCGATTCGCCACCGCGCCGAAAACGCACGAGCAAGATCGGCAACTCTGTCGCGTTATGCGCAATATTTTCCAAGGTCAGCTCACCGCAATGCGCGGGCAATCGCAAACGTTCGCCGCACCAGTCGGTGTGCCACTCTTCGTGCGGAACCTGCAGCGGCGGCATCGCGTACAGCAGGTCGCGATAACGGCGCATCTCGACACCGTTCCAGCGCACACACGGCAGACTTTGCGCGGCGGCCTCGCGCAGTTGTCGCTGCAATTCCAGCGCCTGCGCGTGAGTCGGTTCGGCCAAGCGCAGATCGCGCAACCACAAACGCAGCACCGGATCGCGCAGCGCCTCCGGCAAGTCCAGCCACTCGGCCCAGCGCAAGGTGGTCGGATCGAGGCCTCGCAGTTTTGCGAGCGCACGCCGCGCGTGATCGAGGATGAAATCCGCCGCGCTGCGATTCCATTGCGCGGTATGGCTCAGTGCGGTATCGCATTCGCGCCAGTGCTGGCGTAGCCGCGGCAGAATCTGGCGGCGGACGAAGTTGCGGCTCAGCGTTTCGTCGGCATTGCTCGGATCATCCAGCCAGTTGATGGCGTGTGTGTCGGCGTAATTTTTCAGCGCAGAGCGCGGCAACGATAGCAGTGGTCGCCAAAGTTGACCGCGCGCAAACGGCCGCAACGGGCGCATGCCACCGAGACCTTCCGGGCCGGCACCGCGCATAAGTTTGAGCAACACGGTTTCGCTTTGATCATCGCGATGCTGCGCGACGGCGAGCAGTTCGCCATCACCGAGTTGGTGCGCGAGTGCGGCGTAGCGCGCGCCGCGTGCGGCGGCTTCGAGGCCGTCGCCATTGGTCCGTGTCACTGCAACCGCGACTGACTCGAACGGCACCAATAGTGATTGCGCGAGCGCGCGACAATGCTCCACCCAGCACGAACTATCCGCATGCAGACCGTGATCGACATGCACCGTGCGCAGGCCGCGCGCGCACGCTTCGGGCAAGTTCGCGAGCGCGTGCAGCAAAACGCTGGAATCGAGCCCGCCGCTCAGCGCAACCACGATGGCATGACCCGGCGCATCGGCCAGCGCTTGTTTCAGGATCGCGATCAGCTTGTTTTCATTCATGTGCGGATCGTGCCAGAGACGACTGCAATCAGCACGTTTCGATGGAAATTCTTCTTCATGAAAGTGCGCATGAAGGCGGCAATCCGCGCCAAGGATATGACGCGCACCGACATCACGCAGTGCGATTGACACAAGCCTGGATCAAGCGCGCCGCTGCTTTACCAATTTGTTACAGCGCGAAAATTCACCGTTTTCGGCGCACTGTAAGGTGATTGTAATAATCAGTTCATACCATCTTCGGCCTGAGCGACCTGTGCGCCGCGACATTCGCTCGTCGTGGCAAGGCCGAGACGCGTTTTTGTTAGCCAATTCGACGGGGAAAACCATGAGCCACTGCCAGAAACAACCGCTGTTATCCAGCCGCACCATCAAGAAAACCTTGCTCGCCGCGATGATCGCCAGCGCCGCTACCGCGGGTGCCGCACAAGCAGCCGACGATAGCAGCCTGACCTGGAACGGCGTCACCCTTTACGGCACCGTCGATATCGGCGTGGCTTACCAGACCCACGGCACGCCGCTCAGCGACGATTTCTACACCGGCCTGGGTTACCTGATTTCGAAGAACAGCAACAAGTCGATCACCTCGATTGCGCCGAACGCGATGAGCCAGTCGAAGGTCGGCCTGAAGGGTACCGAACAGATTGCCGACGGTTTGTCGGTCGTGTTCAAGGTCGAAACCGGCTTCAACCCGCAGTCCGGAAAAATCTCCGACGCGCTGCAATCGCTCGTCAACAACAACGGTCGCGCGCTGAATAACCAGAGCACCAACGCCGATGGCGGCCGCGCTGGTCAGATCTTCAACGGCGCGGCTTATGCCGGCCTGAGCTCGAAGGATTTTGGTACCGTCACGCTCGGTCGCCAGACCGGTCTGCTGACTGATGCGATCGGCAAATACGATCCGCAGGGCGGTTCGTATGCGTTCTCGGTGATCGGTTATTCCGGTGCGACTGCCGGCGGCGGTGATACCGAAAATACGCGTCTGGATCGTTCGATCAAATACATTTACAGCAACGGTCCGGTTCGTGTGTCTGGCTTGTATCAGTTCGGTGACACCGGCGGCCAGGGCGGCAGCACCACGCAGTTCGATATCGGTGGCGACTATGCCGGTTTCTCGGTCGATGGCCTGTATAGCAAAAAGAATGGCGCGATTGGCGCGTCTCCGCTGAGTGCAGCACAGTTCGCCACTTTGCCGCATGACTCGCTCGCCGCGACGATTTCCGACAACACCGCCTTTACGCTTGCCGCCAACTACACCACCGGTCCGTTCAAGATTTCCGGCGGCTACGAGCACATCACCTACAAAAATCCGTCCGATCCGCTGGTCGCTGGCTTCAACGGCCTCGGTGGTTACGAATTCAGTGTTGTGAACAACAACGCCTATGCAATCCACAAAGTTCTGGAAGTTTCGTGGATCGGTGCGAAGTACAAAATCAGCGATGCGCTGGATTTGACGGGCGCGTATTACCACTACGATCAGAACAGCTATCAGGGTGTGACCGGTAATCCATTGGTCAAAACCAACTGCTCCGATACGCGCGCTGGATCGTGTAGCGGCAGTCTGAATGCGTTCTCGCTGGTTGCAGACTACAAGTTCACCAAGCGTTTCGACGTATATGCCGGTGCGATGTTCTCGAAGGTATCGGATGGTCTGGCGTCGGGTTACTTGCACACATCCACGATCGATCCAACCATTGGTGGTCGCTTCAACTTCTAAGTCACACGCTCGTTCGATGCAGTGCGGATTGCGCTGCATTGATGAAAATAAAAGTCGGAGAGCGCAGGTTCTCCGGCTTTTTTTGTGCTGGTAAATTCGTGATGGACTAAATGGAAATCGCGATGCAATCGCCGAGCTTCAGCGCAATGCCGCTTGCACGCAAAGATTGATCAGCGCACCGCCGACTATCAGCCAGAAAAACAGCAGAGCGCCGAGCAACAGCGGTTTGATTCCGGCACGGCGGATCGCCGAAAGATGTGTGGTCAGGCCAAGCGCGGCCATCGCCATCGTGAGCAGAAACGTATCGATATCGGTCACGGTCGCCACGACGCTGGCAGGCAGCAACGCGAGCGAATTGAAGCCGGCCACGAGCACGAAGATCAGTGCGAACCATGGAATCACGACGCCGCGATTTGCGGCTTTTGCATCAGCTTGGTCGGTCTGTGCGAGCGTATTGCGCTGCCTTGATCGCGCCAGCCACGCAGACAGAATCACGAGGAATGGCGCGAGCATCATTACGCGCACCATTTTTGCGATGACCGCGGTATTGGCTGTTTCCTCGCTGATCGAGCGCGCCGCCGCCACGACCTGCGCCACTTCATGCACGGTCGAGCCGACATACACGCCGAATACGGTCGGACCGGCCGACAAAAAATGCCACGTCTGATTGAGTTGATACAGCGCGGGGTAGATGAAGATCGCAAGCGTGCCGAACACCACCACGGTTGATACCGCGACCGTCACCTGATCCGCGCGCCCGCGCACCACCGGTTCGGTTGCCATGACCGCGGCGGCACCGCAAATCGAACTGCCGGCGCCGATCAGTAGCGCGGTGGTGCGATCGAGCTTGAATACTTTTACGCCGAGCAGCCAAGCCAAGCCGAAGGTGCTGCCGAGCACGAGCACATCGATCGCCACACCAACGATGCCGACACGCGCAATGTCCTGAAAGGCCAGCCGGAAACCATACAGGATGATGCCGAGACGCAGCAGGCGTTGCTTGGCAAATATCACGCCGGCATCGGCATCGCTCGCGATGGCCGGATAAAACGTATTGCCGATCAGCATGCCGAGCACGATCGCGAGTGTCAGAGCGCTGATGCCATGGGTTTGCAGCAGGTGCGCTTTGCCGAGCGAGATCGCGGCAATCGCAAGCACGATGCTGAGTATCAACCCTGGCAGCAAGGAAAATCCGCGCTGAAATTTGCGGAGTTCTAGGCGGGGAAGTATCAATGCGGATATCACGAGATCTGCCTTCAAGTCATCTGGTGAAGGCATTATCGAAAATTCATGCATACAAGAAAAACAAATTATTCAGGTATTATCGAGTGATGAAACCGGTCGATAAATGCGCCTGACCCTGCGCCAGTTGCATATCTTCGTCACGGTTGCCGAATGCGGCAGCACCGCAGCGGCGGCGGATCGTGTTGCGTTGTCGCAATCGGCGACGAGCGCGGCGTTGAACGAACTCGAAAATATCCTGCAGACACGATTGTTCGATCGCATCGGCAAGCGCCTAGCGATCAACGAGGTCGGGCGGCAATTGTTGCCGCGGGCAAAAGCCACGCTGGACGGCGCGAACGAAATCGAGCTTCAATTCGGCGCATCCAGTTTCGCCGGCGCACTGCGGATCGGCGCGAGCACGACGATCGGCAACTATCTGTTGCCGCGGCTGATCGCGGAATATCGCCGACGCAACACCGCGAGTCAGATCGGCATCGAGATCGCCAATACGCGACAGATTGCCGCGGCGGTCGCTGATTTCAAACTCGATCTCGGTCTTGTCGAAGGCCCGGTTCACGAGGCTGAATTGGTGACGCTACCGTGGATCACCGATCGCATGGTGATAGTCGCCGCGCCGCGGCATGCGCTGGCTACTGCGTTTGCCGGACGCAAGGTTCCGCTCGCCTCGTTGCGAGCGGCGGAGTGGCTGCTGCGCGAGCCCGGATCGGGCACGCGCGAGGCGGTCGAACACGCGCTGCTGCCGCATCTGCATGCGCTGACCAGCGGCATCAATTTCGGCGATTCGGAAGCGATCAAGCGTGCGGTCGCGGAAGGTTTGGGAATCAGCTGCCTTTCGCTCTGCGTGGTCGAGGATCTGATCAAGACGAAAAAGCTGGTCGTGCTCGCGAGCAGCATTCCGCCGATCCTCCGGCACTTTTATCTGATCCGACACCGCAAGAAAATCCCGTCCAAGGGTATGACACGCTTTCTCGATTTCTGTATCGAGCACGCCGCTGCCGCAGCCAAGTGATCGAAATGCGCAGCTGAATCCGCACGATCAAATACAAGTTTCGGCAGTGCAGTTTGCTTGTCCGTCGTGATGCTATTGCGCACACGCCATAAGCTCATGCCGATTTTTCAGTTATCGCGCATCCGCGGCGCTTGTAGGATCGATTCATCGTTGCGTTTGATCGGTTGTCAGCGTCGCGCACATGTTTTGTTTAAAATGGGGAAGAAATAATGCGACGAAATAGACGATCGTGGTTGTGGTGGATCGGTTTGGCTTTGTTAGCGGGCAGTGCGCCGGCTGTGTACGCGGATACCGCTGTCGATGTCAGCACGCCGATCGTCGACCTGCGTTATCGCTACGCCAACATCGACAACGCCGCATTCTCGCGTACTGCCAATGCCAACACCTTGCGCATCTTGTTGGGCTATCGCTGGGTGTTTGCACAGAACTGGGCGGCGGATATCGAAGGCAGCGACACAGTCGCGTTGTTCGGTTCGCGCTACAACGATACGGCCAATGGCAAGACCCAGTTTCCGTCGGAATCCGATCCGCCATCCAAGCAGGTCAGTGCCGCCTGGGTTGGTTATGACGATGGCACGATCGCCGCGCGGATCGGTCGCCAGTACATCAATCTCGACAACCAGCGTTTTTTCACCTCGGGCTTGTGGCGACAGACGCCGCAATCGTTCGATGCCTTGTCCACGAGCTGGAAACTTCAATCCGGCACGACCTTGCAATACATCTATCTCGACAAGGCGTTGCGCAGCGTCGGTCATGATTATCCCGATCCGCTGCAGCGCGAATGGGATTTGAAAGCGAACCTGCTGCATGTCGATCAGGTGCTGCCGATCGGCAAACTCAGCGCCTACGACTACCTTGTCGAAAATGACACCCAAGCCAAATATTCATGGCGAACCGCGGGCTTGCGCTGGTCCGGAAAACAAGCGTTTTCCGACTACAAGCTGGTCTGGGCGGCGGAGTTTGCGCAGCAAAATAGCTGGCGCAACAACCCGCTGCATTACATCGCCGATTATCATCTTATCGAGGCGAGTTTCGGCGTTGATACGATCAACGCCAAGCTCGGTAATGAAGTTCTGGGTAGTAACGGCAAGGTCGGATTTTCATCGCCGTACGGTTCCAATCACGGCTTCAACGGCTGGGCCAGCGAGTTCAAGAACACACCCGCGACAGGACTCGACGACCGCTATATCGGCGCGTTCGGCCAGTTCAGCAAAGTCTTCGGCTGGTCGGTGCTCTGGCATGACTTTTACGCCGAACGTGGTAGCCGCCATTACGGTTCCGAAACCAATGCAGCACTGACCTACAGCCTCAGCAAACAACTCAGCGCTGAACTCGATTACGCCGACTATCGTAGCGACGGTTATCTGGTCGGCGAACGTAAAGCGTGGCTGTCGCTGGAGTACAAATATTAGTGATGCTGCCAGTCTGGGCGATACTCAATAAACGGTGCCGAGCACTGCGATCGAATTGACTACGCGCACGACACCAGGCACGTCGTGTGCAACCGATTCGGCGATGTTGCGTTCGAATTCGGTGTCGACCAAACCGCTCAAATAGACCACGTGATCCAGTGTCTGGATACTGATTCTGTTCGGCGGTTTCAGCTCCGATCGCTCGTCGAATTCTTTCTGCACGGCAGCGGTGATTCCGGCATCGCCAGCACAGCCATTCAATCCGCATTTCTTGTAGATCGAGCACGCGGACAACGTGATCGCCAGAAAAATCAGGCCGACAAAAAAAGCTGCATGCCAACGCGAGGACGCGTTCGCTGGCATTTCTGGCTCGCTCGGAAAATCAATTCGTGACATGAGCGGGCGTCATGGTTTGTGCGGTTTTGGAGGCATTCGACTCACCCAGCAGATCGCTGCTCCAGCCGCCGCCAATGGCTTTGATCAAGCCGACGCTGGATTGTAACTGCCGCGTGCGGATGCTCAGCGCCGTGCGTTGTGCTTGCAGCGCCGCCGTCTGGCTTTCGATGACTTCAAGATAACTCACTGCTCCGTTGTCGTAGCGATTCTGCGCCAGATCGAGCGTGTGCGTGGCAGAAACCGTTGCCGCGTTTTCATCGCTGCTTTCCTTCGCCAGCAAGTCCAGCAATGCCAGATTATCCTCAACCTGCTGGAACGCATTCAGCACTTCGGCGCGATAGCGCTGGCTCGATTCGTCGAGCGCCAGACGCGCGCGTTCGACCTCGGCGCGCCGTCGACCACCATCGAAAAGATTCAGCAATAAACCCGGGCCGAGTGACCAGTAGGTGTTCGGCGCGCTGAGCCAGGTATTGCCGCCAGTGTTCTGATAACCGCCTTGCGCGTTGAGCGTGATGCTTGGAAAAAATGCCGCACGCGCGATGCCGATTTGCTGATTCGAAGCCGCGGTGCGGCGCTCCGCTGCGGCAATGTCGGGGCGACGTTGCAGCAGCGTGGATGGCAATCCGGTCGGGATGATCGGCAACTGCAAAATATCCGGCTGCAGCGAAATCGAGAACTCCGACGCCGGCATACCCGTCAAGCTAGCGATGGCGTGTTCAAGCAATGCGCGGCGCGTGGCGACATCGCTGATCTGCGCCTTGGCGTTGTCGAGCTGAGTTTGCGCGCGCGCCTCGTCGAGGCCGGAGCCGATGCCGCCGGAATGCCGATTCGCCGTGACCTTGAGCGCGCGCGCATACGCATCGAGTGTGTCCAGCAACAATTTGTGCTCGGCATCAAAACCGCGCAACGCGATGTAGTCGGTGGCGAGTTCGGCATGCAGACTGAGCCTTACCGATTCGAGATCGGCGGCGCTCGCCTGCGCATTCGCCTCGTTCACCGCAACCTGATTGCGCACGCGCCCCCATAGGTCGAGCTCGTAGCTGATCTGCATGCCGATATCGTTGTTGCCGTATTCGTCCGGCTGCGAGCTGGAGCGCAGCGGGCGATGATCCGACTGACGGTTGTTGGTCGATAAAGCACCGGCATTGACCAGCGGCAAACGCGCCGCTTGCGCCTGCGTCACCAGCGTGCGCGCTTGCGCGTAGCGATCTGCGGCGGCGGCAAGATTCGGATTGGCAATGTCGACTTTCGCTTCGAGTTCATCCAGCAGTTTGTCGCCATATGCGAGCCACCATTCACCTCGTTTTATCTGGTCTGCAGGTGTGGCTGTCTGCCATTCCTGCGCTTCCTTGAATGCACTTGGTATTTCGACCACAGGCGTCTTGTAAGTCGGCGCGAACGAACACCCCGCGAGCGTCGATATCAGTGCAAATGCCGCCGTGCGTTTCATTGATTGGCTACCGTCGGCGTAGTGGTTTGAGCGATTTTCACGGTCTCGTTTTGCGACAACGAATCCGACGGATTGTCGATCACGCGCGCATCGGCATCGAGTCCGTTCAGCACTTCCACTTCGGTACCAAAATCGCGACCGATCTCGATCTGCTTGAGTTGTACTTTGTTATCCGTACCGAGAGTACCGACCTGCATGCCTTGCTCGCGAAACAGCAGCGCACTCGATGGCAAACGCATCACCCCGGCCTGTGCCGGCAGTGAAAAATGTACTTCGGCGTAGGAACCCGCCAGCAGCTGACCGTTGCTATTGTCGGCCTGCAATTCGACCAGCAAACTGCGCGTGGAAGGATTGATTGCCTGCGCGGTATTCACCACTTTTGCCGCGACGCCGTTGCCGCTGCGCCCGGGCAAATGCACCTCGGCCAACATGCCCGGTTTGATCGCGCCAGCGAAGCTCTGCGGCACGTTGACGTAGATGCGCAGCCGCGAAATATCGGCGACACGAAACAGCTCGGCGCCCTTGCCGTTGCCAGCATCGATCAGTGCGCCGACATCGGTGTTGCGCGCAGTGAGTATGCCGTCGAACGGTGCCACGATGCGCTTGAACGATTCAAGCTCGCGCAGTCGTGCGACGTTCGCTTGCGCGGCCGCAACGCCTGCCTTGCGCGCATCGGCGTTGCCGGATTTTTCATCCGACTCCTGCTTGCTGACGGAATCGGCACTGAGCATGTTCTGCCAGCGCTGCGCGGTGATGTTGGCGAGCTTTGCATTCGCCTGTGCGGTAGCCAGATCGGCTTCGGCCTGGCGCAGCTGTTGATCGATCTCGGGCGTTTCGAGTTCGGCCAATAATTGCCCGGCTTTTACCGGCGTGCCGATATCGACATACCAGCGTTTCAGGTAGCCGGTGGCGCGCGCGTAGATCGGCGCATCGACAAACGCCTGCACGTTGCCGGGCAGGATCAATGCTTGCTCCGCGCTATTTTTGCCCGGCTCGATCAGCGTGACCGTTCTGATCGCGCGTTCGTCGGTCCAGTGTTTCAGCGCGACTTCGCCATGCACGCGCGAGTAGATGCCAAACGCGGCGACCGCGATGGCGATCACCAGCGCGATCACGCCGGATAAATGCAGTTGCCTGGATGAAATGCGATGATGGGACGACATGACGTTTTACTCCGCAAAACTGGTCTGTCCCATCACGGGACTCGAGGATGGATCGGACTCGCGCTTCACGCCGCGCGTATGCACGATGCTGAAAATCGCCGGGACAAAAAACAAGGTGGCGCAGGTCGCGAACAGCAATCCGCCGATCACCGCACGACCGAGCGGCGCGTTCTGCTCGCCACCTTCGCCGAGGCCTAGCGCCATCGGCAACATGCCGATGATCATCGCCAGCGCGGTCATCAGCACCGGGCGAAAACGTGTGAAGCCGGCTTCGATCGCGGCGGTGGTGGCGTCCGATCCGTGCGTCATGCGTTCGCGCGCAAAACTCACGATGAGGATGCTGTTCGCGGTCGCCACGCCCATGCACATGATCGCGCCGGTCAGCGCTGGCACGCTCAAGGTGGTGTGGGTGATGAACAGCATCCAGACGATACCGGCCAGCGCGGCAGGCAGCGCGGTGATGATGACGAACGGATCCAGCCACGATTGAAAATTCACCACGATCAGCAAGTAGATCAAAACGATCGCGCCGATCAGGCCGTAGAACAATCCATCGAATGATGCATTCATGGTTTCGACTTGGCCGCGCAGCGCCACGGTCGAGCCTTTTGGTACGTCTTTTTGCGTATCGTCGAGGATTGCCTGGATATCGCGCGCCACCGCGCCGAGATCGCGGCCTTGCACCGCACCGAAAATATCGATGACCGGTTGCACGTCGTAGTGCGATACCACGCCTTCGCTCATGCCGCGCGTGACATTACCGAGCGCACCGAGGATTTGCGGCTTGCTCGATGCTGCTCCGGTGACTGGAATATTCTGCAGATCGCTCAGGCTGCTGATGCGATATTGCGGCGTCTGCGCGACCAGCGGATACGAGACGTGATTCTTCGGATTCACCCACTGCGTCGGCGCGGTCTGGTAACTGCCGGACAAACTCACGAGCAAACTCGTCGCCACATCGCGCTGGGTCAGACCGAGTTCTTCCGAACGCGTGCGATCAACATTCACGTTAAGCACCGGCTGGTTGAACACCTGCTGGATGCGCACATCGGCGATGCCCGGAATATGATTGATGCGATCGAGAATTTTCGCGGCATACGCCCGGTTTTCGTCGCGCTTGAAACCGATCACCTGCACATCGATGGGCGCGGGCAGGCCGAAGTTGAGAATCTGGCTGACGATATCCGCCGGCAGGAAAGCGAAACTCGTTCCTGGAAACGCCGACGGCAGGGTTTCGCGCAAGTCGTGCAGGTATTCTTCGGTCGGCGCGTGGTCGGGCTTCAACGAAATCAGGATGTCGGCATCGGCCGGACCGATTGGTGCAGAGTTGCTATACGAAATATTGATGCCGCTGACCGGCAGGCCGATATTGTCGATCACGCCGCCAAGATCGGATGGCGGAATGATGCCGCGGATTTTCTGTTCAATCTCGTCGCAAAGGCGCGCGGTTTCTTCGATGCGCGTACCGGTTTGCGCACGCACATGCAGCTTGATCTGGCCGGCATCGATGGTCGGGAAAAAATTCTCGCCGAGCCATGGCGCGAGCAGGAACGATGCCGCGACGACGGCGAGAAAACCGAGCACAAACATGCCTCGCCGCGCGAGTGCTAGTTGCAGCAGATCGCGGTAGGTGGCGCGCACGCTGGCGACGCGTTTTTCGAAACCTTGCTGGAAGCGAGCGAACGGATTGCGCGAATGTAGCGTGACCGAATGCGCACCGTGATCGTCCATCACGTATTCGAGATGACCCGACGCATGCGGATGCGCGAGCGAATGTTCATGCAACAGATATTTCGCCATGGTCGGCACCAGGGTGCGCGACAGCACGAATGACGCAATCATCGCGAACACCACGGCCTCGGCCATCGGCACGAACAGGAAACGCGCGACGCCGTTGAGGAAAAACATCGGCACGAACACGATGCAGATGCACAACAGCGAAATCAGCGCCGGCCCGACGATCTGCGCCGCGCCGTCCATGATCGCGCTGACCACATCTTTGCCTTGTTCCAGATGCCAGTTGATGTTTTCGATCGTCACCGTGGCATCGTCGACGAGGATGCCGACCGCGAGCGCAAGCCCGCCGAGCGTCATGATATTGATGGTTTCGCCGAGCGCCGACAGCGTGATGATCGAGGCGAGGATCGCCAACGGAATCGATACCGTGATGATTAAGGTCGAGCGCCAGCTACCGAGAAACAGCAAGATCATCAACGCGGTCAATGCGGCGGCGATCACGCCCTCGCGGATCACGCCGGCGACTGAATTTTTGACGAACACCGACTGATCGTTGATCGCCTTCATATCGAGTTCGGGCGGCGCCCCGGCCTGGATCGTCGGTAGCAATTTCTTGACGTGACTGATGATGTCGAGCGTCGAGGCATTGCCGTTTTTCTGGATCGTCGTCAGTACCGAATGCTTGCCGTCGACACGCACCATATTGGTCTGCGGCGAATAACCGTCGCGTACATGCGCTACATCGCGAATGTAGATTGTGGTGCCGTCCACTGACTTGATCGGCAGGTTGTTGAGATCGTCCAGATCGTGCGGACTGGAATTGAGTTTGACGTTGTATTCGAAACGGCCGATTTTTTCCGTGCCGCTCGGCAGGATCAGGTTCTGTGCCGCAATCGCGGTAGTGACATCGAGCGGCGACAGGCCGTGCGCGCGCAATGCCTCGGGATCGAGATCGATCTGCACCTGACGCGCCTTGCCGCCGTAAGGTGATGGAATCGCTGCACCTTCGACCTGCGCGAGTTGCGGGCGGATGAAGTTGTTGGACAGATCATAAAGTTGTTGATCGGAAAGTTTGTTGCTCGACAATGCAAGCTGCAGGATCGGCACGCTCGATGCGTTGTAACTCAATATCTGCGGTGGCGTGATGCCGGGCGGCAAACGCTTCAGCACGGTTTGCGCAATTGCCGTTACCTGCGCCAGCGCGGCGTTGATATTGACGCTGGGCTGGAAAAAGACCTTGATCACGCCAACGCCCGGCAACGATTGCGATTCGATGTGCTCGATATCGTTGACCGCCGTGGTCATCTGACGTTCGAAGTAGGTGATGATGCGATCCGAAACGTCATTGGCAGGCAGGCCGTTGTAAGTCCAGACCACGCTGACCACGGGCATCTTGATGTTCGGAAAAATATCGACCGGCGTGCGCAGGATCGACAACGGTCCGATGATCAAAATCAGCAAGGCAAGCACGACGAACGTGTAGGGCTTGTCCAGCGCAATGCGTACGATCCACAACATGCAGTCACCTGGCCGACGTGATCGGCGAACCCGTTATTCGATGGTGCGTACCATACCGCTCACGACTGCCGACAAGGGTCTGCATGAACAAAGATTCACGTTACATGTGGTGATGGTTGGGTAAGCTGTATCTCTGGCGCCGCCATGTTCGTTCGGTGCAATGAAGTAAGCCCCAGATCACGACATTCGATATTGGCCGAATCGAGAAATGACCAAAGTCCTGACCATCGAAGACGACGAAACCACGGCGCAGGAAATCATCGCCGAGCTCAGCAATCACGGCTTCGAGGTCGAATGGGCGAGCAACGGGCGCGATGGCTTGAGCAAGGCGATGACCGATGCCTACGATGTGATGACGCTGGATCGCATGTTGCCGGAGCTTGATGGGCTGGAGATCATCAGGAAAATGCGCAGCGGCGGCATCAATACGCCGGTGCTCATGATCAGTGCACTCAGCGATGTCGACGAAAGAGTGCGCGGCCTGCGCGCCGGCGGTGACGATTACATGACCAAACCGTTTGCGTCCGAAGAAATGGCCGCAAGGCTCGAAGTATTATTGCGGCGTCATCGTGTCACTGCGCGAGAAACCATGCTGCGTTTCGACACTCTTGAAATCGATCTGCTCACGCGCAGCGTGCGCCGCGGCACGCGCGAATTGCGATTGTCGCCGGCGGAATATCGCCTGCTCGAATTCATGTTGCGCAACTCGGGGCAGGTTCTCACGCGCACCATGATCTTCGAGGAAGTCTGGGGTTATCACTTCGATCCCGGCACCAATCTGATCGACGTGCACATCGCGCGCTTGCGGCGCAAGGTCGATGGGCCGGGCAACATTCCTCTGATCGAAACCGTGCGCGGCGTGGGCTACGTTCTTGGCGACGCTGGCTGACCGCTGGCGCACCAGCGCCTTCCGCCTGACCGCGATTTTCGGCGCGTTGTTCGTGGTGTGGGTGATTGTGTTGCTCGGCATCACCTATTGGCAAACCGCCGGCTACATGACGCGCCAGGTCGATCAGATTCTGCGCGTGGAGTCGGAAAATTTCCGGCGCAGCGGCGAGGCGCAACTCGCGGCCAAAGTCACGGCCAGCGTTGCCAACGACGAGCGCCATATTTTTCTGTACGGATTGTTCGCCGCGGATGGCGCGTGGCGTGCTGGCAATCTGGAGTCGCCACCACGAGACTTGCCCGAAGACGGCGAAATCCACCATATCAGCGGACGCGATTCGGGCGTGAAATACGATACGTCGTCCGAGGTGCGGGCGTTGGCGATTCGTGTCGCCGGTGGCCAGTTGCTGGTGATCGGTCGCGATGTCGCGCAGCTCGATGAATTTCGTCGTATCGTTTTTCGCGCCTTCGTCTGGGGTGCGATTGCCACCATCCTGCTGACCCTGCTTGGCGGACTGGCGCTGAGCGTCGGACCGCTGCGCCGTATCGCGCAAATTCGCCAGACCGCGCAAACCATCATCGCCGGCAACATCAAAAATCGCCTGCCGCTGGCGCAGCGTGGCGACGAGCTCGACATGCTCGCCGGCATCGTCAATACAATGCTTGATCAGATCGAGCAATTGATGGCCGAGGCGCAAGGCGTCGGCGACAATATCGCGCACGATTTGCGCACGCCACTGACCCGTCTGCGTGCGCTGCTGTATCGCGCCGAGCAACGCACCGACCTGACCGACGAACATCGCCCGATGTTGGAGCAAGCGATTGCCGAAACCGATGCCTTGCTTGCTCGTTTTCGTGCGTTGCAACGCATCGCGGAAATTGAAGATCGGCATCGCCGCGCAGCATTCACGCAAATCGAACTCGAATCGGTATTACGCCAGATCCGTGATCTGTACGAACCACTCGCCGAGGAAAAAAACATCGCGCTGACGCTGGCATGCGAGGCGGTGGCAAACGTGCTTGGCGACGCCGAGCTTTTGTTCGAGGCACTCAGCAACCTGATCGATAACGCGATCAAATTCACACCAAGCGATGGCCGTATCGAGATGCGGCTCCTGCAAGCGGATGGGGGTGCGAAAATCGAGATTACCGACTCCGGCCCCGGCATCGCCGCGAATGAACGCGATGCGGTCTTGCAGCGGTTTTATCGCAGCGAAAACAGTCGGCAGCTACCCGGCTCGGGGTTGGGTTTGAGCCTGGTTTCGGCAATCGTGCGCCTGCACGGTTTCACGTTGGAGTTCGACGATGCCGAACACGGCTTGCGCGTTTCGCTGCTGTGTTGGCCGCGTGTGGTGGTGGTCTGATTTCGGGCAAACCGCGTGCAGCATTCTCTCCGCGTCTGTGCGGTGCTGAGCACTTCTGATGCTTGATTTCCCTTAATAATTTTACAGCGTTATATCCGCTTGACCATATCGAAAGCGAATGGTCATACTCCGCCCTGCAGTCCAGTGAATCCGTGCGTTGCCGTCGTCGTCGATCGATCCGCAATTCGCTGCGACGTGAAAAACTCCGGGGGAAAGCATGAGCACTTTCAAGCAAGCATCGTCGCTGCGGATTCATTCGCGCTACGCAAAAAAGTTTCGTACGACAACACTGATCAGCGCGTTGTTCTGCGCCGCAAATTGCGTGACGGCGGCACACGCCGCCGAGGACGAAAGTCTGACCTGGAACGGCATCACGCTGTATGGCGTGTTCGACATCGGCGTGGCGTACCAGACCCACGGCACGCCATTGAGCCAGGATTGGTTTGTAGGGCTCGAATATCTGATCTCGAAGAACAGCAACAAGTCGATTACCTCGGTAGCGCCGAACGGCTTGAGCCAGTCGAAAATCGGACTCAAGGGAGTCGAGCCGATCAGCGAAGGATTGTCCGCGGTATTCAACAGCGAAATCGGCTTCGATCCGCAATCGGGCAATCTCGCCGATGCACTCAAATCACTGACCCACAACAATGGCGTGGCGCTTGATCGGCAGACTTCCGCGGGCGATAGCGCACGCGCCGGGCAGGTCTTCAACGGCCAGATTTATGCGGGGCTGAGCTCGCGTGATTTCGGCACGATAACCTTCGGCCGACAGAACACGCTGCTGCTCGAAAACATCCTCAAGTACGATGCGTTTTCGGGTTCGTATGCGTTTTCGCCGATCGGCTTGTCGGGCGTATGCGCCGGTGGTGGCGACACCGAAAATACGCGGCTCGACAACTCGGTGAAATATTTCTACAAGAACGAAATGTTTCACGGCGGCGTGATGTACCAGTTCGGCAAAACCGATAGCAGCCCGGGTGAGGCGTTGCAGACGGATCTCGGTTTTGAATACGCCGGCTTCTCGCTCGACGGTGTGTATGCGCGCAAGAAAGATGCGATTGCCGCAGCCTCGTTGAGTGCGGCGCAAGTGACGATTCTGCCGATCGACTCGCTGGCCGCGACAATTTCCGACAACACCTCGTACACGCTGGGCGCGAGTTATATCCTCGGCCCGCTCAAGGCTTTCGCCGGCTACAACCACATCAAATATCAGAACCCGTCGCTGCCGATTACCGAGCCGTTCAACGGGCTCGGCGGCTATTACTTGAGCGTGATCAACAACAGCGCGTTTCCGAATCCGAAGGTGCTGCAGATTTCGTGGGGCGGCCTGAAATACGCGATGACCAAGGATATCGACATCACCGGCGCGATCTATCATTACGATCAAAACAGCTACGGCAAGGTGCACTGTTCCAACACCAGCGCCGGCACCTGCAGCGGCACGCTCGAGGCGTATTCCGTCGCGCTGGATTACCGTTTTGCCAAGCGTTTTGACGCGTATGCAGGCGTGATGTTTTCGCGTGTGGCGGATGGTTTGGCGTCAGGCTTCTTGAATACCTCGACGGCCGATCCGATGATCGGATTTCGCTTCAAGTTCTAGCGCTCGCATTAGCCGAATCAGCATTGGCAAATCGTGTCGAGCGGCTACGGCGATGTCAGCGACATCGAGCCGAAAGATGCTTGATGTGCAATGAAGTGCTTAGTCGTATTTCCGACGATTAAATAGCCGCACGACATCGTCAACCGCAGGCACGACAGCGAGCGCAATCAGGATCAGTGCGAGTGGCACGGTCGACAGATAACCGAGATAGCGAAATCCGAACGCGCCGGTGATGCCGCCGAGAAAAAACGCGGACACCATCAAGCTCAGAAAATCGAGGCGATCGCGGTTCGCAAGCACCCTCGGTTGCTGTGCCGAACCCTTGCCGTTCCAGTAAAAAAGTTTGCCGAGTTCGATGCCGATGTCGGTGATCATGCCGGTGACATGCGTGGTGCGGATTTCCATCGCCGAGACTTTGGTAATCACCGCGTTCTGCAATCCCATGATGAAACACAACAACATCACCGTGACTGGAACGAACAAGCCGTTGATCGCCGAAAGGCGCGCGCCGAGCACACCGAAACCGAGCAATAAAAAGGCTTCGAGCAGCAGCGGAAACGCATATTCGCCTTGCAATTGATGCCGGCGCGCATAGTTGACCATTACCGCTGACGTTGCCGCGCCGACAAGGAAAGACAACAACGCGCCCGCGCCGGCCAGCGCAAAATCATAGGCGCCGAGCGCGAGATCGTCAGTCATCGCCGACAGGATCCCGGTCATGTGCGAGGTGTACTGTTTGACCGCGAGAAATCCGCCGGCATTGATCGCGCCGGCGACAAACGCGAGCGCCACACCGAGATGCCGATTGGCGCGGACACTGCGCTGTGATCCGGTCAATCGCCGCGCGTAATCAATCGGCATCGGCTGGTATCCGCGCCAATGGTGGTTGCGAACTGCAGCGTATCGTCACGCTGCAGTCAATTCAGTTCTGTTCGCATCCGCTGATGGTACGCGCTGCGCACGAGACAGTCTCGGCCTTGATCCGTCGCGACGAATCACATGCTCCAGTTTACGTGACGGATATCGATCACGGCTGCTCGAATCCGTCCGCAAAAATGCGATCCGAGAATGTCACAGCCACCGTGCAATTCGCCGTAATCGTATTGGTGGTGTATGTCGAATCGACCAAGGTGCCGCCGCAGGTGCCACCGACGATCACGATAAATCCGGCATTGGGTGTCACCATGAAACTGGTGGTTGCGCCGTAGTCGATATTTTGTGGTGTGTCCGGACTGATGCTGCCGTAATCACCGACACTCGGTGTGACGAGGTAGCTTTTGAGTGTGAAGCTGGCGACGACAGAGCAATCGGTCGTGATCGCGTTTGTCGTATACGTCGCGTCGACAAGCGTGCCGCCACAGGTTCCACTGACGCTGGCGCTGTAGCCAGTATCCGGCATGATCGTGAACATGGTTGTCGAACCGTGATCGATGTTCTGCGCCATATTCGGGCTGATGCTGCCATGTGCATCTGCGCTTGGCATGACGATGTGCGTGACTGCCGCGAAGCTTGCGATCACGGTGCAATTGGCGGTGATCGCTGCGGTTGTGTAGGTGGTGCCAAGGAGTGTGCCGCCGCAGGTGCCCACGACAGTCGCGACGTAGTTGGGCAGCGGCGTGACCGTGAAACTCGTGCTCGTTCCGTAGGCGACAGTTTGTGGACTTGATTGACTGATGCTGCCGTTTTCCCCGGCAGATGGTGTGACGATGAGATCGTGCACGATCGTGCCGGTCGCCGGACTGCCGGCGAGATTCGTCAGGATTTGCGAATTGAGCAGGATCGACAGCGAGTTGCTGCCGCCGTTCGTACTGACGATATCGACGCGGCCATCGCTATTGGCGTCGGTGGTGGCAATTGCGGTGGGCGAGCCGCCGATTGAGAGATACATCGGGCTGGCGAAATTGAGTGTGCCTGAAGCGCTGGTATTCAACAGCACGGCTGCTGTGCTGTTGCCCGGTACCGCGACGATCACGTCGGGTTTGCCATCGCCATTGATATCCGCCGTGGTCACTGCATACGGGTTGCCGCCATCGAAAGTTTGCTGTGCGGCAAGACTCACTGTGGCGCCCGGCGCTGTGGTGGTATTGAGCAGAATCGAAACCGTGCTGGATGCGTAATTCGCCACGACCACGTCGCGTTTGCCATCGCCGTTGAAGTCAGCGATCGCGACGCTGTACGGCTGGCTACCGACGCTGAGGATTTGCTGCGCGGCGAATGTCGGCGTGGTGGCCACGGTGGTCGTATTCTGGAACACCGAAACCGTGCCGTCATCCTTGTTGGTGACCACGATGTCGGACTTGCCATCGCCATTCAGATCGGCACTCGCCACTGCGCTCGGCGCACCACCGGCGGGCAAGCTCAGGTAAGCGGCGAACGATGGTGTTGCCGCGCCGGTGGTCGTGGTATTGCGCAGCACGGCGACATCATTAGCGCCGGCGTCCGCGACCAGAATATCGAGCTTGCCATCGCCATTGATGTCGGTAATGGCGATCGAGATCGGCGACGAGCCGGTATTGAACGTGGCTTGAGCGGAGAAGCTGGCCGTGGTCGCGCCGGTCGCGGTCTGATTAGTCAGCACCGAAACGGAGGAGCCAAAGAAATTCGCCACCGCGATGTCAGGCTTGCCGTCGCCATTCAAATCGGCAACTGCGACTGCCCACGGCAAACTGCTGGTGGCGAAGGTGCGGCGCGGCGCATAGCTGGTCGTAGCGCTGCCGGCCGGTGTGGTGTTGATAAATACCGATACCGTGTTGTCGCTGCGATCAACCTCGATCAGGTCGAGTTTGCCGTCGCCGTTGATATCGGCGCTGGTCACGCCGTTGGTATAGCCGCCAGTGCCGAGGTTCTGCATCGATGCGAAGCTGAGTGCGGGTGGCACCGTGGTATTCATCAGCACCGACACATCGCCACCGCTGGCGTTGACGGTCAGCAGGTCGAGCCGGCCATCCGCGTTCAGGTCGATCGCAAAGCCACTTTGCGGCGAAAATCCCGTGGCATATAGGTTTATGGTGAAGCCTGCCGTGCTGCTGCCGATAGCGGTGTAATTGGAAAATACCGAAAGTGTGTTGTCGAAGGAGTTGGTGACCAGCAGATCGGTTTTGCCATCGCTGTTGACATCCGCGCTGACGATCGAGGTCGGGTGCGAACCCGTCGGGAATATCTGCTGCGGCGCAAAGCTCGGTATGGCGGCGCCCGTGGTCGTGGTGTTGAGCAGGATCGAAAAAGTCGATGAGCCGTAGTTGGCTACCGCGAGATCTGGCTTGCCGTCGCCATTGATATCGATGGCGCTGACCCAGACCGGATTTGTCCCGGTAGCGAACACCTGTTGCGCGGCGAACGATGCCGTGGCCGCACCGTTGGCAGTGGTGTTGAGTAGTACCGACAGCGAATTCGACAAGCGATTGCTGACCACCAGATCCGGCTTGCCATCGCCATTGATATCGGTGCTAGTGATCGCGTCCGGAACCATTCCCGTGGCGAACGCCTGCGTGCCGAAGAAGCTCGCGCTGCTTGCGTCGACCGTCGTGCTGTTGAGCATCACCACCACCTGATAGTTGTTGGTGTCGGTCACGATCAGATCGAGTTTATTGTCGCCGTTGAGGTCGGTTGCCTTGAGCGATGATGGTCCGGCCACGGTGAAAACCTGCGTGGCGAAAGAGGTTGTGGAAGCACCGGTCGCGGTCGTGTTCATGAGCAGCGTGACTTTATTGTCGAACGGGCAGGCGAACACGACATCGGGTTTGCCGTCGCCATTGATATCGGCGGTGATGATGGATTGCGGCGCGCAGCCGGCATTGATGCTCTGCACTGCGCCGAAGCTCGGCGTGGCCGCACCGGCAGGCGTAGTGTTGAGCAGGAACGAGACCTTGTCGCTGCCGTAGCTGACGATGGCCAGATCGGGCTTGCCATCGCCATTCAGATCGGCAGTGGAGAGCGCGTAGACATCGAAACCGAGCGAGGTTTCCACATGCGCCGCAAATCCTGGTGCGATCAGATTGATCGTGCTGTCCAACAACATCTTGAAACTGTTTGAGGCGCTGGTCGGTGCGCTTGGCGTAATCGTCACCGGAATGCTGGCGCTGCTCGATCCGGACAGCAAACTCACTGAGCCGGTATTCGCGGTGTAGTCGATGCCGGCCATCGCGCTGCCATCCACGGTGTGATAATTCAGCACCGTGTCGTAGCTGATATCGCCACTGCGAGTGATCGGAAAATAAAGTGTGGTCGGTGCGTTGTCGACATGCACGCTAGCCGCAGAAATCGTCAGCGTGCTGCTGTCGGCAAATGCAGGCAGGGTCGCGCAGATGCCGAATACGAACGCTGCGAACCGACGCGGTACGCCACGCAAAAAGTGGATGATGTTCATTGATTTCCCCTCGCTTGATCGAGCCAAAAAATCGGCCTCTATTCCTCCTTACGTTTTTTTCGCAGGCAAACTGTCAGCTGGCGGAATTATTTTTCGGCGGATATGCGTCGAGCCAAGCCAGAGCTCAGCAGCGCGCGCTGGGGATTGCCGTTGTCGCTTAGAACCTGTTCAAAGTCTTTTGAGCAGTAGCGTGAGGAAGGCAAGGTGAATGAACTGGAGGCTGGTATTGAGCTTGCGCTCGCAGTTCTTCCAGAGTCGTCGGCATTTCTCCAACCAGGCGAAGGAGCGCTCGACCACCCACCGCTTCGGGATAACGGCGAAGGTATGCAATTCATTGCGTTGGGCGATCTGCACGGTGGCACCGATGGCGCCTTGGACCGCTTCGGCAAAGGGCTGGCCGACGTAGCCGCCATCCGCTAGGACACTTTGTACCCGATGTAGGTTTGCCTGACATCGATCCATCGCCTGCAAGGCGCCCTTGCGATCGGTGACTTCCGCTGTAGTCACCGCAATAGCGTGAGGCAGTCCCTGCGTATCCACGGCAATATGCCGCTTGATCCCCGAGACCTTCTTGCCGGCATCGTAGCCCTTATGCGTCGCCGTGTCGGTGTTCTTTACGCTTTGTGCATCAACGATCAAGAAGCTCGTCATGGCGTTGCGCCCCTGCTTGATACGCACCGCGCCCACCTGATTTTTTTAACGCCCGCTCCAGCAGGCTGATGCCGTTCTCGTCAGGCTCGCTCCAGATCGAAAAGTACGAATGTACCGTTCGCCATTTCGGAAACTCCGTGGGCAGCATGCGCCACTGGCAGCCGCTTTTGAGGAGGTAGCGGACCGCGCAAAATACCTCGTACAGATCCACCCGACGCGGGCTGGTCTTCTTGCGTGTGCTTTCCAGCAAAGGATGAATTTGCTCAAACTGGGCGCGACTGATGTCACTCGGATAGGTTGATCTCATTCCGCCAGTATCAGCACGCCGGTCTCATAGATTGAGACTTTGAACAGGCTCTTAGTCGAAACCGTTGCGGAAATGGCCAGCCTCGCAACGGAAACGAACCCAACGCCGGGCCCCATTCCAGCTTTCGTTTTTTCCGTGGACGAACTGTCACGGCTGCCAAAAAAATAGTTGAATCGGCATCGTGCAGAAGCCATCAAGCGTCTCGTGTATATGTACGACCGATGGCGCGATCGTGCACACTGAAGCATCATGATCGGGGGACGTATGCAGCACGAGCAATTTGCGCAGGTGAAGGCGTTGTTTACCGAGGTTTGCGATCTCGTCGAACCTGCGCGCAGCGAGCGGTTGCATGCACTGACCGATGCCCCGCTCGTGATCGCCGAAGTGCAAGCTTTGCTCGATCAGACCGCGAGCGATCCGGCCCGATTCGCGCAGCCGGTGTTGCAGGCATTGGCGCGGGCAGCAGGCGATGAATTGAACGTCGGCGACCGCCTCGGGGTGTGGACTCTCGTCGGTGAACTTGGTCACGGTGGCATGGGCTCGGTGTTCCGCGCACAACGCAACGATGGACACTTTGAGCAGATCGCTGCGATCAAGGTCTTGCGTGGAATTCCAAGCCGCGCCGCGCTGGAACATCTGGCGCAGGAGCGACAGATTCTGGCGACCTTGGCGCATCCGAATATCGCGCGCTTGCTGGATGGTGGCGCGACGCCGCTGGGCCAGCCGTATCTGGTGCTGGAATATGTCGAAGGCCAGCCGCTCGATCAATATTGCCGCAAGCACAAGTTATCGATTGCCGCGATCATCCGACTCATGATCGGGGTCAGTGACGGCTTGAGTTTTGCACATCAGCGGCTGATCGTGCATTGCGATCTCAAGCCCGGCAATATTCTGGTGAATGCCGAGGGCCGTCCGCTGTTGCTGGATTTCGGCATCGCGAATTATCTGCAGGGCGGCATGACGGCGGATACGCAAAACGCCGTCGGCGCGGAAGCTAGCAAAGCCTACACGCCGGGTTATGCCAGCCCCGAGCAACGCGCGGGGGCGGCGTTGTCAACGGCGACCGATATTTATGGCTTGGGCCGCGTGTTGCAGGATCTGCTCGCACGCGCGCCGAAGGCTGCGGCAATCGATGCGACGCACTTGCGCGCAACGGCCACTGGTGTGGATTTACCCGATGTTGCCGCGTTGTCGCCACGCTCCGATATCCCTGCCGCGCTATCGGCCATCGTGCAACGCGCGACCGCCGAAGATCCGGCGCAGCGCTATATCAGCGCGAGCGCTTTTGCTGATGATTTGCGGCGCTATCTGGATAATCTGCCGGTCGTCGCAATGGGCGCGAATTGGCAGTATCGCCTGCGCTGTTATCTGCGTCGCAATGCGCTGGTGCTGGCACTGGGTATGGCCGCGGTGGTGGCGCTGCTCGGCGGCTTGCTGAGTACGGCGCTAAGTTTGCAGGATGTCCGCATGCAGCGCAGTCGCGCTGAAGTTGCCGCCGCACGCGCCACGCGTACTGCGGATTTTCTCGGCACAGTACTGAGCGCGGTCGATCCTGATCGGGCGCACGATCTCGACAAGACCTTGCTGCATGAGATCCTCGACCAGGCTGCTATCAAGGCACAAACCGAACTGGCGAGCGAACCGCTGGTGCTGAGCCATATTGACGGTGTGATCGGCAATACCTATTACCAGCTCGGCGAATACGACAAGGCCCTCAAAAACCTGCAAGCGGCGCTGCTGCTGATGCCGCACGATAGCGTTCGCGAGCGCCTGGTCTTGCGCGAGAAAATTGCCGATGCACACGGTGGCAATCGCGAGGGCGAAAAGGCGATCGTCGAGTATGTGGATATTTACAAGGAGCGTCTTGCCGCCTTTGGTACGGATGATCGCGACACGCTGGAGGCGGAGGGATCGATGGCATTCCAGTGGGGCGAAAATGGCGACTACACGAAAGCCGCCGCGCAAAGTGCCGCATTGCAACCACGGCTGGAACTGCTGCTCGGCAGGAACGATCCGGTCACGCTGAGCAATCTGCAGAACCTGGCCATCGCGCGCACCGAATTGCATGATTTCCCCGCGGCGGAGGAAATTTTCAAAACCCTTGTGCAGCGTTACAACGATGCTTACGGCAAGGAGCACAGCAAGAGCATGAGCGTGCAAAACAGTCTCGCCATACTCTATTTGCGGCAACAGCGATTTGCCGATGCGGTGATATTGTTGCGCGAGTTGTATCCGATCTCGAAGAACCACTTTGGTCCGAACAGCTACAAGAGCATCAATTTCGCCTCGCTGCTCGGCAGCGCGCTGCGCCAGCAAGGCAAGCTCAAGGAAAGCGAGCCGTATTACCGGCTGGCGTTGGACAGTGCGCGGACGGCTTATGGCGACGACAATCTCATCACCCTGGCCTATGGGTTGAACTACGCAAACTTCGAAGTGGCCAGCGGCGCGACAACAGCAGCGCTGCAGCGATTACAGGAAATCGAGCCGCGGCTGGTCAAGGTTGTCGGCGCTGATCACCCGGATCTCGCTGAGTTGCACCGCACCCGCGCCTTTGCTTTGACTGCACTGAAACAGAACGAAGCGGCACGCAGTTCGTGGCAACACGCGTTGATTATTGATCGCAAGGTATTCGGCAGCGATACCCATCCGCAGGTATTGGAAGATATTGCGAAAATCGAAGCGCTGAAATAATGCCGTGCGAGTGCACCTGACAGCACGCTCCGTGCGTGAAAGTCGTTTTGGCGGTTGACTAGTGCGCGCCACGCAATCTGCAAAGTAGTGTGGATTTCTCGACGTTTTCGTATTGGCCGTTTATACGGCCATATCAAGTTCTTTGCTCAGCCACGCGCGCGCAAAACGCAGTTCGCGATCTACCGTGGATAGTGATACCTGCAGCACATCGACGATCTGGAAACGGTCAAGACCGGCGAAGTAGGTGAGGTGCAGCACTTCGCTGCTGCGCGCATCGAGCGCTTCGAGTTTGATCAGTGCCTGATCTAGCGACAGGATATCGGCGACGATCGATTCTTCACCGATGTCGGCGCGCGTCAGGGTTACGCGCACCGCATTGCCGCCGCGCTTCTGCGCCGAGCTAGCACGCACATGATCGACCAGGGTGGAGCGAATCAGCAGCGACATCGTGGCAAAAAAATGCGCGCGGTTTTTCCAGTCCATCGGCGCATCGACCACACGCAGCACCGCTTCGTGCAGCAGCTCGGTCGGTGCCAGCGTTGCGTTGCCGCCGACTTCGCGCAGGCGTTGCGCGGCAATCTGCTTGAGCTGCGCATAAACGCGATCGAACAGCGATGCAAACGCCTGCCCGTCACCGTGCTGCCACGATTGCAACAACTCGGTCAACGCCGGGTTTTTGATTTGCTCAGTGTTCAGCGCGTTTCCCCATTTCGATCGTGTCGAGTGCGCGACCGCATTGAGGTGAACATAGCATTGCTAGCGACGCGGTCAAGTTGCGTGATGCAGTGCTGTTCGTCGCGGAACGTAAAATCTTGTGATCGCCGGAGCTTTGCCCGAATGATCCTGTAGCAAGAATGAGAAAGTGGAGGGAGCATAAACCTTTCGTACGCAAATGGGCGTTGCAAAATTCAGCCGCTGGCGAGATCGCCTTTGCGCTGCCAGACCAAGTCTTCACCTTCGCGACGGTCGGCGAAACCCGTAATTTTACCGGCTGTGTCATGCAAAAAGACGCGACGAATACGCGGGCGACCCGGCGTGAAAAAGACATCTCGAATTTCCGCTTGCAACATCTGCGCCGGTCGGCCATCGCGTTCGGCAATCAGATGATCGCCATCACGACGAATGCCGACATGCGTCTGCGCACTCAGCTCGTACACGCCGGTATATTGGTCGAGTTCTGCGGCGGACAAGACTCCCTGCGGCGGATCTTTCGGAATCGCCAGCACCTGTGACGCGACCAGTTTCCAGCCAGCCGCAGTCTTGCGCCATGTGTCGGTGGCGCGATATCGCGCGTGAAGTGCGTGGCCTTCGGCATTCTCGCTTTCATTCATGATGTAGGTTGATACCGCGAAGCCGTCAAAAGGTACCAGCTTGAATTCCTCGATCTTGATGTTGCCGGAAAATCCCTTAGGTAGCGGCTTGAGGTCGGCCAGCAACTGCGTCTTGTTTTTCACTTCATTATCCTCGCTGACGTAGGTGAGTCCCGGGTCGGTGTAGCGATCCCATACCGCGGTGTTCCCCGGTGCCACTGCGTCGGCCATTTCCTGGGTCACGCGCTGCAGCGACGCTGCGTCGGCAGCGGCAGCGGTCGCGAAAACCGCGACTGGCGCGCCGGCCAAAGAAACTGCGATAACGACAGCGAAAAAAAAGGCACATTGTTGCGGCGATGAAATTTCAGAATTCATGGGATTCTCCAACGGCAGGTCGGCGCAGCGTCGCGCCCATATAACAGCCGCAGAAGTGTGGAAAGTCATGTCGTAGAAATATCGCTGTACAAACGTGCGCCAGCCGTTTTTGTACTCGTGAGCGGATGAGATTCGTCTCTGATCGCGTGTGTTTTTTAACCACGTCGCTCGCGTACGGTTGCCCATCATCGGCGCACGCAGAATTTTTGGCGATGACAGTTCGCTTGCGATAAAAACGATAGAGAAAATCAAGGGACGATACTTATTTGTCTCTGGCATGAGCGCAATCTGCAATCGCACGTGAATTCAGCGAATGCCGATCGCCTTTTCCGATATGTCATCTGGAGGTTTCACATGAGTGGTCAATCGGTTTGTATCTTGTCACCTGCGGGCGGTAGTACGCCGCTTTGCCTCAGCGTGAATGTCTATGATAACGCAACGATCATCGTCGACAATTTCTACGACGACCCTAGTCTTGGCTGGCTCAGCTGGACGTTATTTGATCTCGGCGATGGCAGTGTGGCTTTGTGGCACACCGATTACGCAGCGAAGCTCGTTGCGTCCGCCGATGGATCGTTATCGCTTCGTCCGGGCGATATGAGCAATACGCAAAGCTATGCTGACGATGAACGTTGGACCATCGTTCGCGCCGACACTTCTCCCGGCATGTGGGGATTCATCAAGAATTTCATCACCGATCCAACGCGCGGTTATACGGCTGGATTGGCCATCCGTCCTGCGTTGAACAGTGATCGTAACCTCAACATTCTTGGCAACGGGCCGTATAACCCCGGTAGCGTGGTTGCGGCGTGGGACGGCTGGGGCAACGGTGAACCGAACGAGGTCTGGGCGGTCGTGCCGTTTCCGACAGCGACGGCTGCGGAGGTGCAGCCAGTGGCAGATGCCGCGGAGTAGGGCGGTATGCCGCGTGATGCAAGTGGCGCCGACTCCTCAAATAAATGCGAAAAAAAACCAGGCGTCCGGTAGCACGGAAGCCTGGTCAATGACACGCTGGAGATCGCGAGCCAGAGGCGGCGAGTCCACGCGGGACTCGCTGTCTCGGCGTAAAACTTTTCTCAGAACGAATACTTGACGCTGAACTGCAGGCGATTCAGATCGCCGTCGAGACCGTTTTCGAGCTTGCGCCGGCCACACATCAACTCCGCACCGAGATCGAGTTTGGCGATTGGTGAATAGAAGATATTGGCGCGGATGCTTTCGGTCGATTTCGTCACGGCACCGCCAGTCAAGGCCAGATCGTTGTCGAAGTGATTCGCGGCATACATCACGTTGGTGCGCCATTCCTTGCTGAACACGTGGCGCCATGCGACATAACCGGCAACACCGCTGATATTGTCGACATTGCCATTGACATCAAGCACTCCGTCGTTGGCCACGCCTAGGCCGATGTAACGACCGATGCTGGACCCGCTGGTCAACTGATAACGCAAGTCATCGCTCGACCCGAGGATCCATTTGCCGCCAGCGGTAAGTGCACCGGCAATCTTGCTGTTATTGCGTGCGGGCACAGTTCCGGCTGCGGGTATATCGAGGGTCAGGTCACGCAACAAGCCGGCAACGCCGAACGTGCCCCACGAACCTTTCCAGTTGTAACGTGCAGTGAGGTCAGGCATCGCGCCGCGATCGGTATTGATCGCCGTGCCGCCCTTGTATGGCACCAAGGTAGTGTCGTGATTTTCCAATGACGCCGAGAAACCGCCATCGGTGTAGCGCAACTGGTTCTGGCGTACGAAGATCACGCCATCGGTCGGGCCGATGAAATCCACCGCTTCGGGCAGCGCGCTGGTATCCATGAAGTTCGACCAGGTCTGGCCGGCCAACCAGTTGTTCCAGTAGACAAACGCATGGCGCAAGGTTGCGCCGTAAGTGTTGGTGGCGACCTGAGTGCCGAGCGCGGTACCGAAGAAATCGTATTCGACAAACGCACCGACACGATCACCGGCATCGGTAATGCTGTCGACGCCGAAGTTGATGCGCGAGAACTTTGCATGCGCATCGAAATCGGTATGTGAACCATGCGCCGCACCGACCGGGATTTGACTCGGCAGATACAAATCACGTGAAACCGCGCCGTCGACCAGTTGGCCGCCGCTGGTACGCGATTCGAGAAAATCTGCCTTGATGAATCCGCCGAAATGGAACGTGGTATTCGGATTCGAGCCCGGCGTGATCGTGGTGTCCTGAACCGGTTTCTGATTCGGTGCTTCGGCGGCCAACACGTACGGCGATGGAACGGCTTCGGCGTGCTTTTTGGTGATGCCGGATGTGTCTTGTGCTGTGCGTGGCGCAGATGCCGCTGCTGGTGCTGTTTTCTGCTGCACGGCGAGCTGGTTGACGATGCGTTCCAGTTCGGCGACGCGTGCTTCGAGTGCTTTTTCATGAGCATCATCGGCGAGCGCCAGTTGTGGGCCGACCAATGCCGCTACCACGGCTAAAACCAATGCGCTGCGACGTAGCGCCTGTTGCGTTTTCATTTGCATGATGCACCCTCCCCGGTGTGTGTGACAGTTCCATGACAGCGTGCGCTGTGCTGCCGGGGCTAGCCATTCGCCTTTGGTCGAAGAACGAATGCTTTTCGACTAAAGTCCAATGCGGCAGACGTGCCTGTCTGTGGCCGATTTTTATTCGGAATGCGCCGCTGGCTTGCCGGGCGTCTTCATTCGGTATTCGCACAGGTCACGGATCACGCATTGCGGGCAATCCGGCTTGCGCGCCTTGCACACATAACGCCCGTGCAAAATCAGCCAGTGATGCGCGTCCTGCTTGAACTCGGTCGGCACGTGTTTTTCCAGGCCGGTCTCGACCGCGTTGACGGTTTTTCCGGGCGCGATACCGGTGCGATTGGCGACGCGGAAAATATGCGTATCAACGGCAATGGTCGGTTCGCCGAACGCCGTATTGAGCACGACGTTGGCGGTTTTGCGCCCGACACCGGGCAACGCTTCGAGCGCCTCGCGTGAATGCGGCACTTCACTGGCATGTTGCTCGATCAGGATACGACACGTGGCGATCACGTTTTTCGCCTTGGCGTTATACAAGCCGATCGTGGCGATGTAGCGCTTCAAACCGACCTCACCCAGCGCGAGAATTTTTTCCGGCGTATTCGCCACCGGATACAACTTGCGCGTCGCCTTGTTGACGCCGACATCGGTGGATTGCGCCGACAACATCACCGCGATCAGCAACTCGAACGGCGAGATGTAAATCAACTCGGTGGTCGGATGCGGATTGAGCTCGCGCAACCGGCGGAAAATCTCGCTGCGTTTGGCGCGGTTCATCGCAGCGCGCCGTGGCGAAGTAGCAAGGCGATGCAGCTCGATAGATTCGAGGCGCGCCGGTTTGGCGGAAGCGATACGGCTGAGCTCATGATTCGTTCTTGCTGCCGTCGCTCGCCGTATCGATTTGCAACGCCGCTTTTTTCGCGCGTCCGCGCGCAATCGCGGCGAGCACGCTGGCTTGCGTGACCTCGGGTTTTTTCAGCACCGCCTTGCGCGCTTCGATGCCGGCCAGATGTTCCGATGCATTCCGTTCAAGCCGCACATTGCGCGCTTGAAATCGTGCTCGCGCGTGCAGCGGACGCAACGGCAGATCGGGTCGCGGCGGCATCGTGATGCAATCCACCGGGCAGGGCGGAATGCACAGTTCGCAGCCGGTGCATTCATCGATCAGGATCGTGTGCATGAGTTTCGCCGCGCCGATGATCGCGTCCACCGGGCAGGCCTGAATGCACTTGGTGCAGCCGATGCAGACGTCTTCATCGATCAACGCGACTGCGCGCGGTTTTTCGATGCCGTTGGCTGGGTTCAGCGCGATGACCTCGCGCCCGAGCAGTGCGGCCAGTGCACGCACACCCGCCATGCCGCCGGGCGGACACTGGTTGATCTCGGCAACGTTCGCGGCGATCGCGTCGGCGTACGGACGGCATCCTGCAAAACCGCATTGTCCACACTGCGTTTGTGGCAGCAGGTCGTCGATTTGATCGGCGATGCGATCAGCGGAAGCGAGCATGATCTGCGTATCGACGGCCGATTATTTGACCGTCATGCCGGGCAACGCGCCAGCATCCGCATCGAGCAGGAACAACGTACCGTCGCTGCCGCCCGCCGAGAGAATCATGCCTTCGGAAACACCAAAACGCATCTTGCGCGGCGTGAGATTGGCGATGAAAACCACGTTGCGTCCGACCAGTTTTTCCGGCTCAGCATACGCGGCGCGAATGCCGGAAAAAATCTGGCGCTGGCCAAGATCGCCGGCATCGAGTTGAAAGCGCAGCAGCTTGTCCGAACCTTCGACGAATTCGCAGACGAGCACCTTGCCGATACGCAGATCGAGTTTGGCGAAATCATCCATCGCGATGATCGCGGGTGGCGATTGCACGACGGGCGATGCGTTAGTCGCGGTTTTCGCGGCAGCGGGTTTCTTTGCCGGCGCGGTATTCGCCGCCGGTTTTTCGACGGCGAGGGAATCTTTCGAGGCTTCGATCATGGCTTCGATATTCTTGGAGTCGATGCGTGTGATCAGCGACTGAAATGGTTGGATTTGCTTGCCTAACAACAGGGTCTCGGCCTGCAGGAAATAATCAAGTTTTTCGCCGAGAAACGTTTCGATGTGCGTCGCCGTTGCCGGGATGATGGGTTTGAGATAAATCGTCAACAGGCGGAAAAAATTGATCGCCAATGTGCAGACCTGATGCAGCAGCTTGTGCTGCGCCGGATCTTTGGCGAGCTTCCACGGTTGCCACCCGGCGATGAGTCCGTTGATATAGTCGGCCTCATTCATCACATCACGCGCGATCTGGGCGAAGTCGCCTTCCTCGTAGTAGCGTTTGTGCGATGAAATTTGCTCCAATCGATTTCTCGCAAACTCGTAGTGCGCGTGCAAGTCCGCATCGATTTCTGCGGCCAGTCGGCCATCGAAATGCTTTTCGATAAATCCCGCGCAGCGACTTGCGATATTCACGAATTTGCCTACCAGATGCGAATTGACGCGATCTTCGAAGGCTTTCAAATCGAGATCGATATCAGTGGGTGCGGCGCCAAGCATCGTCGCAAAGTAATAACGCAAATACTCCGCGTTCAAACCCGCATCAAGATACGTGCGCGCCTGGATAAACGTGCCGCGCGACTTCGACATTTTCGCGCCGTTGACGGTGAGATAACCGTTGACGTGCAGCGCGGTCGGCTCGCGGTAACCCGCGCCTTGCAACATCGCCGGCCAAAACAGGCCGTGAAAGTTCACGATGTCCTTGCCGATGAAATGATGCAGCTTGCTCTCGGCGAGAAAGTCCGGATCGTCGGGCCGCAAAAACTGATGGAACGACGCCGGCGTCAGTCCGTTGGCGCGGCCTTTTTCGCTCGCGCAATATTTCTTGAAACTCGCGAGATAGCCAACCGGCGCGTCCAGCCAGACATAGAAAAACTTGCCGGGCGCATCCGGAATTGGAAAGCCGAAATACGGCGCATCGCGTGAGATGTCCCAGTCACGCACACCACCTTCGGAATCCAGCCACTCCTTGAGTTTTGCCTTGACCGAAGGATGCGCGACATCGCCGGCCAACCACTCGCGCAGGAACTGCGCAAACTCGCCGACCCTGAAAAAATAATGCTCCGAATCGCGCAACTCCGGCGTCGCGCCGGAAACCACCGAGCGCGGATTTTTCAGGTCGGTCGGTGAATACGTGGCGCCGCAATTTTCGCAATTGTCGCCGTATTGATCCGGCGTCGCGCAGACCGGACATTCGCCCTTGATGTAGCGGTCCGGCAGGAACATTTCCTTGATCGGATCGTACAGCTGGCGCACTTCGCGCCGCGCGATTTTTCCGGTGTCGCGCAGGCGCGTGAAAATGTGTCCGGCCAGTTCCTGGTTTTCCGGCGAATGTGTGGTGTGATAAAAATCGAAATCGACATGGAATGCCGCGAAATCTTTTTCGTGACCGGCCTGAATATCCTTGATGAATTCCTCGGGCGTGATGCCGGCTTTTTCCGCCGCCAGCATGATCGCGGTGCCATGCGCATCATCGGCACAGACAAAATGCACAGTGTCGCCGGCCATGCGTCGCGCTCGCACCCAGATATCCGCTTGGATATAGCCGAGCAGATGGCCGATATGCAGCGGGCCATTCGCATAAGGCAGGGCACTGGTGACAAGAAGCTGGCGAGCGTGAGTCATTCCGCTGGGATCCGTTGATTATCGATGGGGTGATTATCGCATGCCATAGCGTGATGGCTGCATGCGTAGGGTTTGGGGCGTCGCGCCAGCTGTGCTGCGCGGAATCTAGATATAGGGCGGTAGCGGATTCGCGCAACCCGATCGCTGGATCATCGCGTTTTCGCGATAGCTCCTGATCTTCTTCCCGTCATCACTAGATTTCGAAAAAACTCAAAACTCATCGCAGCCGAATTTCGCTAGCGCACTCTTGGCCGCCTCGCGTGCCATGCCGCAGCTCTCGGCCAGCTTTGCGGTGTTGCCCATGCCGTTCGCGGCTTTTTGCAGCGCGGTGAGCCCTTGCATGTAGGCCTCGCGATAACGCGGTTGATCACTCGCCGGAACCTTGGTTTCGATGCAGGTGCGATACAGCGTGAGATACGCATCGCACTCGCGCACGCCGACCTTTCCATCGCCGTTGAGCGGTGTCGATGCGATGGTTGGGGCGGGTGTCGCTGCATTGGCCGCTGCTGCTGTCGGCGCATCTGCCGCTTTTGCAGACGGTGCTTTTTTATCCTGACATCCGACCAATACAACAAACAGCATAAGCAGTACAGGGATACGAGAAACGAGTCTCATTGCTTTCAATTCCAGAGGTGGGCGCAGCAAATCAGAATGCCCGATTTGCGACCATCGATGCAACAACGCCAGCCCGTGTCTACCGAGCTGGCGTTGCTGGATCAAGCAAGATCAGGCCGCATGAAACACGGTCTGAGTTTTTACGTATCTTACAAATCGGTACAGCCGTACTGGGTCATCGCCGTCTTGGTGGCGGCCTGTGCCTGCATGCATGCGGTTACCAATGCGGACTTGCCCGACGGGGAGGCCGCCGCAGCACGCCACGCGTTACGCGTCTGTTCGAGGCCTTGGTTGAACGCAGCGCGCGCCGCGTCTGGCACCTTGCTGCTGATGCAGGTTTCGTATTTGCGTAGATAGTCGTCGCACTCTGGCACACCGATATTCTGCACGACCGGAATCGGCGCGTCGGCAGCGACCATGGGTGCAGCTGCAGGCGTGACGGTAGGCGGCGGAGTTGGCGCGACTGGCTTCACCGCAGCGGGTTGAGCTGCCGGGGGCGGTGCCTCTTTCTGACACGCGCCGAGGGCGAGGATCAGGGCAAACGGAATGAGCGATCGGGTTATGCGATTCATGGATAATCTCCGTGGTAGGGCAAACAAGTTCATTCTCGCGCTTAAGTACGCACGCGCTTTCAGTTTAACGCCCCGCGGCAGCGAATACGAACGCAGCAAGGTCGAGCGAGTCAGGCGCAGTTAATCGATACGGCGCGGCAGAATGTTTGCGCTGGCGCGTGTCTGCGGCGGGTCTGTCCGCTACAATCGCGCCCTCGCGCTTGGCGACGACGCTGTCCAGAGTCACACCCCATGAGTTCAGTTTCACAGGAAAAAGTCAGACAATTGCTTGATACCGTGATCGATCCGCATACCGAGCAGAGTTTGCTCGCCAGTGGCGCGGTACGTGGCGTAGGTGTCGATAGCGACAAGGTCACGGTGGATATCCTGCTCGGTTATCCGGCAGCCACCTGGAAGGACACGCTTGCCGCGCAGATTCAAGCCACCTTGCTGGCCGATCCGGCGATCAGCGCGGCCACGGTCAGCGTGGCGTGCCGCGTATTTGCGCACAAGGTGCAGAAAGATCTGACGCCGCTGCCGAACGTCAAGAACATCATCGCCGTGGCGTCGGGCAAGGGCGGTGTCGGCAAATCCACCACCGCGGTAAATCTCGCGCTCGCGCTGCAGGCGGAAGGCGCAAACGTCGGTGTTCTCGATGCGGATATTTATGGCCCGAGCGTGCCGCGCATGCTCGGCCTGAGCGGCAAGCCGGATTCAAAAGACGGTCGCCTGATCGAGCCGAAACGCAATCACGGCCTGCAGGTGATGTCGATCGGTTTCCTGATCGAGGAAGACACACCGATGATCTGGCGTGGGCCGATGGTGACGCAGGCATTGCAGCAGTTGCTCAACGATACGCAGTGGGTCGAGCTGGATTATCTGGTGATCGATCTGCCGCCCGGCACCGGCGATATTCAATTGACGCTGTGCCAGCGTGTGCCGGTGAGTGGCGCGGTGATCGTGACCACACCGCAAGACATTGCATTGCTCGACGCGCGCAAGGGTTTGCGCATGTTCGAGAAAGTCGAAGTACCTGTGCTCGGCATCGTCGAGAACATGAGCACGCATATCTGCAGTCAGTGCGGCCACGAGGAACACATTTTCGGTGCCGGCGGCGGCGCGGCAATGGCAGCGCAATATCATGTGCCGATGCTGGGTTCGTTGCCGCTGGATATCCGCATTCGCGAGCAAGCCGATAGCGGTACGCCGACGATGGCGGCGGCACCCGATTCGAACATTGCCGCGGCGTATCGATCGATCGCGCGGAATACCGCGGCACGGCTCTCGCTTAACGCACGCAACAAGTCGATTCAATTTCCGAATATTGTCATTCAAAATACCTGAGATGCAGTACACGATGTCGCTGGATTTGTTGTCGACGTCGTTGCACTACGCTCACCAAATCGAGATTCAGGCATGTCGATAAAATCAGATCGTTGGATTCGCGAAATGGCCCAGCAGCACGGCATGATCGAGCCGTTCGAGCCGGCGCAGGTGCGCCAGAACGCGGGCGGCGGACGCATCATTTCGTATGGCACATCGAGCTATGGCTACGACGTGCGTTGCGCCGACGAGTTCAAGATATTCACCAACATCAACTCGACCATCGTTGATCCGAAGAATTTCGATTCGCGCAGTTTTGTTGATGTGCAATCCAACGAATGCATCATCCCGCCGAACTCGTTTGCGCTCGCGCGCACGGTCGAATATTTCCGCATTCCGCGCAAGGTGCTGACGATCTGCCTCGGCAAATCGACATATGCGCGCTGCGGTATCATCGTCAACGTCACGCCGCTGGAACCGGAATGGGAAGGCCACGTCACGCTGGAATTTTCCAATACCACACCGCTGCCGGCGCGTATTTTTGCGCATGAAGGCGTCGCGCAGATGCTGTTTCTGGAATCCGACGAGGAGTGCGAGACCAGCTACAAGGATCGCGGCGGCAAATATATGGGGCAACGTGGCGTGACACTGCCGCGCGCCTAGAATTTCACTAAATAATTCACCACGCGATGTAAGATTCGCATCGACTTTTGATTGGAGATACCTGAATGCAATTGCCAAAATATTCCTTCGTATTGCGCTCGATCGCGGTATTTTTATTATGCGGTGTGCTCGCCGCCTGTCTCGGGCGTCGCGACAAGGGCGATGAGCTGCTGAAGACCACCGATATTCCGCAGAGCTATGATCTGGTGCTGCACGCGGACAAGGATGGTCAGTTCGATCTGGACGGCGCCACCTTGGCCTCCGAAGACCTACGCAGTCACCTTCGTTATCTGGAAGAACAGCACAAGGTTGTCAAGACGGTGCTGCTCAAGCCCGGCGAAAAGTACAAGATCAAGGGCACGCATATCAACGAGCTGGCGAAGATCGGCTATCAGTTCAAATTCCGTGCATTCATCGACGCCGATGGTGATGGCAAGGTTTCGGAAGTTCGCGCTCGCGCCGTAGAGTAGTCCATGCCATCAGCACGCAATCCGAGGAGAACACCATGATCAAACGTTTTTTGCTAATCACGCTGAGTGCACTCGGCATTTTGTCCGCGACTGCAGCGTTCGCGAGTGACGAGCGCGCTTTCGTCACGCCGGAAAAAGACGGCCAGTTCACGATCGAACGGCAGAAGATGCCGAAGAATCAGTTGTTGGCGTATCTGGCCGATTTGCAGGAACGCAAACACATCACCGCGGTGGTGCTGAAGCGTGCGAGCAACGCGACCGACATGCAGAAACATCTGATCAAGGAAATGGGCGATCACCTAAAGATCGAGGCTTTATCGGACGAGAGCGGTGATCTGAAGCCGCTGGTTGATCCTACCCCGATCGCGCCCGCTGCTGCGCCCGCATCCTCTTCCTGATGCCAATGCTGGCAGCTTTTCGAGCCGCCAGCATTGCACTTTATGGTTTTGCTGCGGTCACAGCAAAACCTCTTGAAAACTTCTGCGTCGATGCCTGCTTTTTTGCGTAATTCATTTTTTATTATTGCCGTCTTGATGTTGTCGACAACGGCTTCCGCGCAGAATCCGCTCGGCTGGCTGGTCGACAAGCTGCCGTTTGTGGGCGACAAAAAATCCGCGGACGAAGCTCCGCCACCGCCCAAGGATGCGCCCGAGGCGATCGCGCCGATTGCGTTGAGCAAGGGCGTGCCGTATCGGTTTGGTGTGCGTGATACTTCGCCTGCGATGGATTTTTCCGAGGGCAAGAGTCATTACCGTCGTATCGATCTGCTGCGTCCGCTACCATTCGCCGCGTTGCGTATCGAAACCATCACCCAAGGCAGTGGCAAATCCAAATCCGTGCTGAAGCCGATCGTGTATGTGCTCGACGATGCCGAAAAACCGCGCGACACGGTCAAGGTCGACAAACTCGCGCTCGATATTCGCCCGTTGCAGGCCACGCGTCTGGTGAGCTGTGTCAAGCTCAAGAACGTGCAGCATTTTGCGTTGGCCAGCGTCGCCGATGACAAGAATTCCGCGTTCAAGGGTGCCGCGCGCGACAAGGTCGATGCGCCCACCAAGGGCGGATTTTATTACGCCACCGACGGCATGCAGGCGGCGATTGCGTATGCGCGATTCGGCGAAGTCGAACTCACGATCAACGAACTGGCATCGGAAAAAGACGACTGCCAGTGATTCGTCCGTGATCGGACTTGGCTGCCCAACGCCATCACTAACTCAGCGCGGCGAGAAAAATCTCAGCGCCCGCGCGCGCGAAACCGCTCGCGATAGCTGTTCGGAGTTATGCTCGTGACATTCTTGAACAGGCGACGAAAGCTGCTGATATCCTGATAACCGCAGCGCTCGACCACTTCATCGAACGTCAGCTTGGTCTGCTCCAATAACGCCTTGGCGCGCTCGACGCGTAATTTCTGCACGAACTCCAGCGGCGTTGCGCCGAAACTTTCGTGGAACCGACGCAGCAAAGTGCGCTCACTCACTTTGCAATGTTCGGCGAGCGCGACCACGCTGATCGGCTGATGCAGATTGCGCTGCAAATAAAGTTCGGCGCTCTCGCTGAAAGCATGTCGCGGTTTTTGTTCGAGGACACGATTGATATACGGCGCCTGGCTATGACGGCTCTGATCAACCACCATCAGCCGACCGATATTATCGGCCATATCCTTGCCCGCGCTCTGTGCGATCAGCGCCAGGCACATCTGCACAAAACACGTTGCCGCCCCGGCCGTCATCACTGCGCCCGAATCGACCACAATGTCGTCGGCAGACAAATTCACGTTCGGATATTGATGGCGGAACGCCGCCGCCAGCCACCAACTGGTGGTTGCGCTAAGCCCGTCCAACACGCCGGCTTCGGCCAGCAGAAAGGTGCCAGTGCAGCCCGCGGCAAGACGCACTTGCGCGTTTGCGGCGATACGCAGCAGATCGATCTCCGCGTGGAGTCGCTGAAAGTTCTGCTGCGATGGCCCGCTGTATTGCATTCCAAGCCCCGGCACGATCAGCACGTCGAATGCCGCAGGGTCGAACCGCACGGTCTCGAAATGCACGCCGTGTGCCGCGCGAATCATGCCGCCTTTGCTGCTGGTGGCGACTACCGAATACGGCGGCGCATCGCCCGGGCGGCGCAAGTGAGTGAGCTTGTTGGCAACACGAAAAATATCCAGCGATTCCGTTACCGACGACGCCATGCAATCCTCGAATACGAGCGCGCCGATGCGCGTCGTGCTTGCTGTATTCGCTGCCGCCGCGGTTGAATGCGGAGTCGTTTCAGCGACATGGTTATTGCCGTACATAAACCACTCCGCCGCTGCGCGCGGCCAGCCAAGAAAGTGTGTGCGCCGGGATCGCTACCGCATCGGGCGTGCCGCGTTCACCGCAAGCAATAAGCGCGCGCGGATGGGGAAGGGCATTTGCATCGCCAGCATCGAGCGGTGCCAGACTGACTTGCGCATCGCGACCCGCAGCGTGCGGTTGTGCGATTACGCGCCAGCGTCCCGGCGCCAAAGTCGATACATCGTCATGGCGACATGCGAACGCATCAAAGGACCACTCCGCCGCGCCGGTTTTGCTGGTTTCGAAATAACGCAGGCGGCGATCGCCGAGCTGCCATTCCAGCGCATATGGCGGTGCCGTTTGCGACTGACCGGTATTCAGCGCGGCCAATGATTTCGACTGCGCCGCAAACCCCAACAAGCCCGCCACGACGATCGCCAGTGCAGCTGCGCTCAGCAGCTTCAATGCGTGGTTGCAGACCCAGATCAAATTTGTTTTCGCGTTCATCATCACACCCGTTAGCCTATCGACGGTGCCCAGATTACGCCGTGTCCTCATGCGGCGCAGGTGGCTAAAGCGCAATTGTAATGGTGAAATCCGCCAAAGCAAAAAATTGCAACTTACCGCTTTCCGCTAGCGCTGATCCAGTTCGTGATGGATCAACACAACACATTGCGACGCAAACAGCATGGTCGATCCCAGCGTGATTTTCCTCGCACCGAGGCGTTCGAGGCTGTGGAAAGTCTTTTTCGGCATCGGAATATGATCGGTCAGCAGGAAGCACGGATTGCCTTGAAACACCTGCTCACGAATCGATGTGCCTTTCCTGTCCATCACAAACAACTGATGATCTTCGGCCAGCTCCTGCACCAGCCGCTCGAAGCTCACGGTGCGCACCGTAACACCGGATTCCACCGGTCGGATTTCATCCTTGCCCATGCCTTTGGATGTATCCAGCGCCTTGGCGATCTTGCCGAGCAGCGCCTGTTCGTTGAAGCCGCTGATCTCATGCATGGCGTCGATATCAAATCGGATCGTGCGCGAATAATCCGGGGTGCTTTCCAGCACCAGATAGACCACAACCTTGGCGCGATGTGATTGGGCGACGAAGATCGCGTTCATCAACGTGTGCGCCAGAATTTCGGTGTGCGCGTCTTTGCCAACGGATGCCAGCAGCTTCAGGCTGTCCGTGGGGGCCGCGCGTGCTCTCAGTACAAAAGTTCGCATGTGCGTCGTAACCGATTCATCATCGCCGCACGATACATGGCTTGCGAAAAAAGTGTCAGGGGCAAATTTTGATGCGTACTGATTCAACGCCTGCTTGAAGCTATTCACGCTCGTCCGATCAGCCATCGACACCGTGCCATAAAAACGATTTCGGCTGGATCAAAACCTATCGTCTAGAAATGCAAGCTTTGCGTCGTGCGATTCATGCCACTTCGCGTGCTGGTTGCGACTACCGAAAAAGACGGGGCGTCATCGGGAAGACACAGATGCGTGAAAGCAGCGCAAGCCGATTACGTCATCGCAATCGGCTTGCAGCGTGGTCAGTGCCAACCCGGCACAATCGCCGATACCGCAGTCAACCGCTCAGGGCCATTGCATTTCGCCCTTGCTGACCTTGGCGCTCAGTTCAAGCGAGGCTTGTCCGCGCAGTGCCGGGTAACGTTTCTGCATCGCTGCGATCAATGCGGCGGAATCTTTCGCGGTCGCGGTTTCCGCGTCGTAAGCCTTGATGTAATCGCGCGTGAAATACACGGCCTCGATGGTCTGTGCCGCACCCGCCGCGAAATGTCCGGGTACGACCACGCTAGGACTGAGCTTTTCGATGTGCGCAAGGGTAGCCAGCCATTCTGTGTGCGATTGCGGCGTTTGCGTATCCGCCATCCATACATATTCGCCGGCAAATACCGGGATGCCGCCCACTACTGCCTTGAGCGGAGCGATCCATACAAACGTGCGGTCCGGCGTCGCACCATCCAGTCCGATGATCGCGAGTTTGCGGCCTTCCAGTTCGATGCTGTCGCCATGCACGGGTTCGGGCACGATGATCTGTTGCGGCGCATTGGCGCCGAGAATCGGTCCCCAGTAAGCGAGCTTCGCGGTTCCGCTGGCCTTGATATGCGCGATCGTCTGCGGCGTGGCGAGGATCTTTGCCTGCGGAAAAGCCGCATGAATTGTATCGAGGCCGAAATAGAAATCCGGATCGCCGTGACTGATATAGACCGTGGTCAGGTTTTTGCCGGAGGCACGAATTTTATCGACCAGTGCCCTGGCGTCCGCCTTGGCGAATTGAGCATCGATCAATACCGCATCGTGTGCGCCTGCAACGAGCGTCGAGGATACCTGGAAGATCGCCCTGTCGCCGGGGTTGTAAACGTCCAGCGTCAGCTTGGTTTCTGCAGCCTGCGCCAGCATCGCAGTGCCAAACATCAGCATGCCGCCAAACAACTGCGCGAGTTTTGTTCTTGTTGCCATGAGCTGTCTCCATTGGTGTGAGTGAGTCCAGCATGCGCCGATGGATTGATTGGATAAATAGCAAGGACTAGAATTTAATGTCGCGTTTTTGTGAACAATGAAATTCATCATGGCAAATCAAGACGTCAATCTGAATCGGCTCGCAGTCTTCGTCGCACTGGTGGATGCAGGATCATTCACCGCCGCGGCGCAGCGTCTCGATACCACCAAGTCACGAGTCAGCCAGCATTTGGCCGCGCTGGAAAAGGAGCTGGGCGCATCGTTGCTGGTGCGCAGCACGCGCCGCATGGCGCTGACTTCCGCAGGCGCACAATTCCATGCCGACAGCGTGCATATTCTCGAACAGGCACACGCAGCGATCGCCCGCGTGGGTGTGCAGTCGGCGATACCGTCCGGGCTATTGCGCATCACTGCCGCCGGTGATTATGGCGCTGCCGTGGTAGCCCCGGCGCTAACTTCTTTTCTGCGACGCTATCCGCAGCTCAAGGTCGATCTGGTGGCGACCGATCGTGTCACCGATCTGATCGCCGAGCACTTTGATTTGTCGATACGCGTTGGCTGGTTGCGTGATTCGGGTCTGCGCGCAGTGCGCCTGACGTCGTTCCGTCAATGTCTGGTTGCATCACCCGCATATCTCGCCGAACACGGCACGCCGAAGCGTCTCGACGATTTGCCGCGGCAGCGCTGGATCGAACTCAGCGTGTTGCGCTCGCCGCTGCGCTGGACGTTCAGTGCGCCCGACGGCAAACAGCGCAGTGTGCGTGTGCAATCCGGTGTGCAGGCGAACAGCGCCCTGAGCGTACATGCGTTTGTCCTGGCCGGAGCTGGAATGTCGGTGTTGCCCGATTATCTGGTGCAAGGCGACGTGCGTGCCGGTCGACTCGTGGTTTTATTGCCGCGCCATCGCCTGCCCGACGGCGGCATCTTCGCGGTCTATCCCGAGCGCCAGCCATCCGCAAAAGTGCGCGCTTTCATCGAGCATATGCGCGAGTTTATTGCGCAGGCGGATTGATTGTGACGCTCAGCGGTCAATGTTCCGCTTGGTTCAACTGGACCAAGTCATACGACTATCGCGCATCATGAAAAATAACGCCCAGCGTATGTCGATGTCCGCTATGGAGTCGGCTCACGCCGTGGCGCATGTTGACCCGATAGTTGCCGCGTGTGCCTTGCACGGGGCGATGATGCACGGCGAAGATCACGCCATCACTGCGTCGCAATGGCACGACTTCGGCACGGGACTGCATGCGCGGTCGTTGTTCGGTCAGCACGAATTCGCCGCCGCTGAAATCCTGGCCGGGTTGCGAGAGCAGAAACGCTGCCTGCAGCGGAAATACGTGTTCGCCATACAGATCCTGATGCAGGCAGTTGTAGTCGCCTTGTTTGTACTGCAACAGCAACGGCGTCGGCTTGTTCTGTCCGGCATCATGGCAACGCGCGAGGAAGGTCTCGTGTTCCTGCGGGAAGCGCACATCAATGTCCATGGCCTCGTTCCACAGGTTCGCAATATGCGCCAGCGGCGCATACAAACCGCTGCGCAAAGTAGCGACGATTTCCGGCAACGGGTAAGCAAAATATTTGTACTCGCCACGCCCGTAGCCATATCTTTCCATGACGACACGGTTGCGAAATATTTCCTGCAGCGAATAACTTTGCGTCAATGCGCGGCAATCGTTTTCGTCGAGAATATTTTCGATGACGGCGTAACCGCATAAGGCCAGACTGCCGACAATTTTTTGCCAATCCAATGCCGCCAGTCGCTGCGCGATTGGTAGTTCGCACATCGTGATCGCACTCACAAGGCGGCCTCGTATTCGAGCAACGCGCGCTTGCGTTCCACGCCCCAACGATAGCCGGATAACGCACCGTCGTTGCGCACCACACGATGACACGGAATCGCCACGGCGAGCCGATTGGCGGCACATGCCTGCGCGACCGCGCGCACCGCCTTGGGCGAGCCGATGCGTTTTGCGATCTGCGCATAACTGGCAGTCGAGCCGATCGGGATTTCGCCCAGTGCTTGCCACACGCGCTGCTGAAACGCCGTGCCGCGCACATCCAGCGGCAAGTCCAAACCCAATTGCGGTGCGTCGACAAAACCCACCACCTTGGCCATCCATTGCTCGAACTCGGCATCGCCGCCGAGCAACGTGGCTTGCGCAAAACGGTCTTGCAGATCATGCACGAGGATGCCGGGATCATCACCGAGCAGGATCGCGCAGATGCCTTTTTCACTCGCCGCCACGAGGATCGAACCCAATGAACATTCACCTGCGGCGAAGCGGATCGAGGCACCATCGCCACCGGCGCGGAAGTCGCGCGGGGTCATGCCGAGCACTTTCGCCGAGGTCGCGTAAAAGCGCCCGCTCGAGTTATAGCCGGCGTCGTAAATCGCATCGGTGACCTTGCTGTTGCGTGCGAGTTGTTCGCGGATACGATCGCTGCGATGCGCTACTGCATAGGTTTTAGGCGTGAGTCCGGTGAAGCTTTTGAACACGCGGTGGAAATGAAAACGACTCATGCCGACGGCAGTCGCGAGTGTATCGAGTGCGGGCATTTCTGCTGCGGTTTCGATCAGCCGACATGCTTGCGTGACCGCGGCGGCCTGGCGCTCAGCGAGCGCGGCTTCATTCGGACGGCAACGTTTGCAGGCGCGAAAACCGGCAGTTTCTGCCGCCGCGCAACTCGCATGAAAGCGCACGTTTTCGCGTCTTGGTAAACGCGCCGCACACGATGGACGGCAATACACCCCGGTCGTGCGCACCGAATAAAAGAACAGACCCTCGGCGGCGGAATCGCGTTCGACTACCGCCGTCCAACGCTCGTCATCGCTGCGAAATGTCGAGACAGCCGAAGCACTTTCAATCGGATCGAATTTGTTCTGATTGGACTTCGCCATATCGGATTTCATCACACGCGTTTCGATCAGCACAGAATTCATGGACCTTGCTCCTCTATCAACGTGGCAGCGTTTGCCCGTTTTCCAAGGTGCCACTTTAGGCCGAGGCAAATATCGTCACACTCCGTCTCTTGCTTTTGAATTCGATCGGCGCGACAGATTAGTGTGTGGCGCCGCCGCTGATAATGCGCGCGATGTTTGGTTTCAATGCGGTTTCGACGATCGCGCGAATCGCGGCAATCTGCATATCCAGCGCCATGCTCGCAGCGTCGTTGTGCAGCAGCGCTTGCTGCGGCAGATACGGTACATGCACAAAACCGCCGATCACCGCTGGATAACGCGTTGCCAGCAAATGCGCGAGACCGAAAAACACCTGATTGCAAACGAAGGTGCCGGCGCTGTACGAGATAGCAACTGGGATGTCGAGTCCGCGCAAATGCAGCAGCAGCGCTTTCAGCGGCAGGCTGGAAAAATACGCGGTCGGCGCATCCGCGATCACCGCTTCGTCGATCGGTTGCGCACCCGCATTGTCAGCGATGCGCGCATCGATCAGATTGATCGCGACTCTTTCCAGCGAGATTTCGCTGCGACCGCCAGCCAGCCCGAGCGCTACCAAAAGCGCCGGATGATGCTGTTCGATCAACGTTTCGAGCGAGCTCGGCGCGCGTGCGAATTCGGTCGGCAGCACCGCGCCGACGATACGCATGCCATCAATAATTTCACCGTGCAGTTTGCGCGCGATTTCCGCTGAGGGATTAAGCGCATCGTCGGCGAAAGGCGCGAAGCCGGTAATAAGCGCGATGCGCGGCTTTTTCATCGGAAAGCCAGCAGATACATCAGGATGATATTGACCAGCAGCAGCGACAACGCGGTGGGAACTTGCGCGAGAATCACGCCGTTGCGATCCTTCAATTCCAGCAGCACCGCCGGCACCACGTTGTAGTTCGCCGCCATCGGCGTGAGCAGGGTGCCGCAATAACCGCACAGCATGCCGAGCGCGCCGATGATCGCCGGACTGGCGTGATGTTGCAGTACCAGCAGCGGCAGGCCGATGCCCGCGGTCATCACCGGAAACGCGGCGAACGCATTGCCCATCACCAGCGTGAAAAACACCATGCCAAGCGCGTACGCAAGCACGCAGGCGAGGCGCATATCCACCGGCACGACATACGCGACCAAGGCAGCGATATTGTCGCCGACACCCGCCGCGATAAACACGCCGCCAAGGCTCGCCAGCACCATCGGCAACACCGCCGCCCAGCCGAGCAGATCGAGCAGGCGCGTGCCTTCGGTCAATGCGGTGCTTGCGGGCGAACGCGTCATTCGCAGGCCAACCGCGAGTGCGATCAGACACGCGATGCCCAACGCCAGCAACGTGAATTGTCGCGCATCGAACAGCGCCCAATCGCCCCAGCGCAATGTTTGGCCGAACAACACCAGCAATAAGGTCAGCAGCGGAATCAGCAAGGCCGGCACGAACAAACGGTTGCCGAGTATTTTTGCGGACTCGCTACGCTGCTCGCTCACGTCGGCATTTTTATCCGTCTCGGCGCTGCGGCGCAAACCGCCGCTGCCAGCGATTGCGGCAAGCAGGATCACGCCGCCGCCCATCGCTTGTGCCGGCCAGACGATGCCGGCTTTTAATGCCGATTCGATACTGTCACCGGCAAAAAAAGCGATCGCGATGATGCTCCAGAATAATGCACCGAGCACACAGCGCGGTTCGTTGCTGCGCCACTTGCGCCACGCCGCAGCGGCAAACAGCAGGCCGGCGATCCAGTAGATGAATTCAATGCGCAGCATCGATTTTCACAGTGGCATTTTCGGTCGCCGAAATCGCGTTGTCGGCCTGATGTTTTCGGCGCAATCCGCGTTCGTAGAATTGCAGACGCAAGGCCTGCAGCACGAATGCCGCGAGCGCGGTCGGCGCCGCCCAGATCGCGATATCCAGCGGCTCCAGCACGATCTGGTTGGCCGCAAAAAAGCCCTGGATCAACAGTACGGCGCCGAGCGCGATGAATACGTCCTCGCCGAAGAATAGGCCGATATTGTCGGTGGCTGCAGCGAGCGCGCGGATCTGTTGCTGTTCGTCGTCGGAAAGCTCACCGACCGAACGTTCGGCGGCGGCTTCGGCCATCGGTGCGACCAGCGGGCGCACGGTCTGCGCGTGACCGGCGATCTGGGTCAGGCCGAACATGCTGAAGATCTGCCGCACCGCGAGATACGCGATCAGAAATCGGCTCAGGCTCAAGCTTCGAAAGCCCGCGATCCAGGCATGCGCGTGTTCCTTCAATCCGGCGCGCTCGAGCACGCCGATCACCGGCAAGGTCAATGCGATCAGCAGCAGGCCGCGATTCGCGACAAAGGATTTTCCGAACAAGGTGAGCAATTCCGGCAGCGCGATGTGTGCGGCAAAACCGCTGACCAATCCGGCGCCAACCACCACCAGCACCGGATTCAGGCGCAGCACAAAACCGATGATGACAACGGCAACGCCGAGCAAGGGCCAGTAGTTCATGCGCCCGCTCCGTCGAGTGTGCGTACCCCGATACCGGCCTGATCGAGCGCGGCGCGCAGGCGTTCAGCAAACATCGCAGCATCGGCACGGTCGCCATGCACACAAATCGTATCGGCTTGCAGCGACAGAATTTTGCCGTCGCGCGTGGTCACGTTTGCTTGAGTGACGATGCTCAACGCCTGCGCAATCGCCACATCGATATCATGAATCACGGCATCTTTTTCGCCACGTGGTGTGAGTGATGTATCAGCCTCGTAACGACGATCGGCAAATGCCTCGTGTCCGACCTTGAGACCAAGCGCAGCACCCGCCGCCGGCAATGCGCTACCGGCCAGGCCGACCAGGATCAGCGCCGCATCGGCATCACGCACGGCCTGCGCAATCGCCTGCGCCAAAGTCGTATCGCGCGCGGCCATGTTGTATAGCGCGCCGTGCGGTTTGACGTGGTGCAAGCGACTAGCCGCGGCATGTGCAAAAGCGCTGAGCGCGCCGATTTGATACAGCGTTAATGCATACGCTTCGTTCGCCGTGATGGCCATCACGCGCCGACCGAAACCTTGCAGATCAGGCAACGACGGATGCGCGCCGATCGCCACCCCCTGCGCGACCGCTGCGGCGACGGTGCGCTGCATCGTCAGCGGATCGCCGGCGTGCATGCCACAGGCAATATTCGCCGACGTGACATGCCGCAGCACCTGCGCATCCTGGCCCATCTGCCACGCGCCGTAGGATTCGCCCATGTCGCAATTCAGGTCGATGCGGGGTTTGCGCATGCGCGTACTCCTTGGGTTTTTGTCAGTCGCTCAATCGTGCAGGCGATCGGCAATCGCCAGTCGCAGACGTTCGATTTCCATTTGCTGCGCAAGATAACTCTTTTGCGCCTCGGTCAGATCGATCTCGACAAAACGCAGCGTCTGGCCGGGCCGCGCCTGTGCGAGTTTCGCGAGATCGGCGCTCGCCACGTGGCCGATGCGCGGATAACCGCCGGTGGTCGGATGCTCGGCCATCAGCACGATCGCATTACCCGATGGCGGCAGTTGCACGGTGCCGATGCTGAGACCTTCCGAGATCAATTCCAGCGGCGCGGCGAGTTGCAGGTTCGGACCTTGCAAGCGATAACCAACGCGATTCGATTCGCTGCCGATGCGAAACTCGTAAGCAAAAAAAGCACGCTGCGATTCGATATCGAGCTGCGCGAAATGTGCGCCACGCAGGGTGTGAACGACGATATTCGGATCGGCATCGAACCACGGCGCCGGATCGATCCACCACGATGCCGCGCGATATTTTTCCGCGCCTGCGTCGAGCGTGCTCCACAATCGCTGGTAGCGATCGCGATGCTGCGGTTTGCAGTCTAGGCGTGTGCCAACTTGCAAAGAACGCGAACCCAGCGCCGCATTGATATCGGCGCTGCCGCTGCCGAGCACGCTTGCCACATCGAAACCGCCGGCTACAGCGAGATAACTGCGCGCGCCGCTGTGCATGCCACCGAGCACGAGTTCGCTGCCCGCGCGCAGCACGATCGGTCGCCACAGCGGCACGGGAGATTGATCGACCGATGCCTCGATATTTGCACCGGTCAGCGCGATCAGTGCGGGCGTTTCAAAACGCAGACGCGGGCCTTGCAAGGTGATTTCCAGCGCCACGGCATTGGCCTGATTTCCGACCAGATAATTCGCGAGGCGCAATGCATTCGCATCCATCGCGCCAGCGCAACCCACGCCAAGATGTTGCGAGCCGTGGCGACCGCCGTCCTGCAGCGTGCTCAGCAAGCCCGGCTTGAGCACTTCGATGCTCATGTGGCGCTCGTTTGCAGATGCGCGAATTCATCGGCGTCGATGGCGATAAAGCGCACCTCATCAGCAGGCGCGAGCAATGCGGGCGAGGCGCGAGCTGCATCGAACAGATGTAATGGTGTGCGCCCGATCAGATGCCAACCGCCAGGCAATTCGCCGGGATAAATGCCGGTCTGCTGACCGCCGATCGCAACGCTTCCGGCGGGCACGCGCGTGCGCGGCGTGGCGCGACGCGGCAGATGCAAACTTTCGTTCAATCCGAACAGGTACGGGAAACCCGGCGCAAAACCGAGCATCGCCACGCGGTAAGTTGATGTGCTGTGCAACGCGACGACTTCCGCTTCGGACAAGCCCGCGTGAGCGGCGACGTCGGCCAGATCGGGGCCGAATTCCGCGCCGTAGCAAACCGGGATTTCGATCAAGCGTGTGGTCTGCAAAATTTCATCGCGAGAGTCGTGCAGCAAAACGAGCAGGCGTTCGCCGATTCGCGCAAACGGCGAAACATCGATCTGCGCAGAATCATCATGCGAAAAAAACGCAGGATCGTAGTGCACGGTCAGACTCGCATACGCCGGCACGATTTCGCGCACGCCGGCGAGGTTTGCCGCGGCCAGCAGCGCCGCCGCGCGATGCACTTGCGCATTGATCCGCGCGTCGAGACGATCGCCAAATCGCACAATCAAGGCGCTGTCGCCGAGCGCTTCGAGCGACGGCGCATTTGAGTCGGTGTATTGCTGCGATCCCGGCATGTTCAGGCGCGCGGAATCATGTGTGCAGATTCAGTGCTGCGCGCAAGGCAGCGATATATTCATCGCGCGCAGCGTCGGCATAAGCGAGCGCGCTGCCGACGCCCCAGACCGGGCGCGGCCACGCGGCATCATCGGTTTGCCGTGCGATCACATGCACATGCAACTGCTCGACCACATTGCCGAGTGCGGCGATATTGAGCTTGTGCGGCGCATGCAGTTTTTGCAGCGCCTCGCTCGTGTGCGCGAGTTCATCGAGCAGGATGTGCCGATCCGCCGCGGCCAGATCGCCGAGTTCGCGTAATCGTGGCTGGCGCGGCACGAGGATCAGCCACGGGAATCGCGCATCGTTCATGAGCAACACCCGACTCAGCGCGAAATCGCCGAGCACGTGCGTATCCGCAGCCAGACGCGGGTCGAGTACGAAACGAGGATTATCGATCGTCGATTGCATATGTGTATTTTCAGTCAGCGAGTTGCTCGTCGAAAAATGCCAGCGTGCGCTGCAACGCGAGTGCCGCGCTTGGTGCATCGTAGGCGCTGCGCGCATCGCAGTTGAAACCGTGATCGGCGGGATAGACGTAGATAGCCGCGTTCGGCAACGCCGCGCGATGTTTTGCAATCGCTTCGGCCGAGATGCTGTGATCGCGCTCGCCGAAATGAAACATCAACGGCGCAGTCGGTTTTTCGTCGAGAAACGCGGTGGTGCGCGAGCCGTAATAACTCACCGCGGGTAGGCCAATGCGCGCAGCGGCAAGATAGGCCACGCTGCCGCCCCAGCAATACCCGACGACACCGATATGCCCGGCTGATTCGATCGCCTCGGCGGCGGCGGCGATGTCTTCGAGCGGCCGATCCATACCGAGTTCGGTCGCCAGCGTCTTGCCTTTTTGCATGCCGGCTTCGTCGTAACCGAGCTCGACGCCGGTTTCGATGCGATCGAACAACGCTGGCGCAATCGCGACATAACCGTGCGCAGCGAAGCGATCGACCACGCTGCGGATATGCGCGTTGACGCCGAAAAGTTCCTGGATCACGACGATGCCGCCCTTCGCTGTGCCGACCGGGTCGGCTCGATACGCGCCGATGCATTGCATGCCGCTGGTATTGAGTTGCAGATGTTGACCCATGCTGGATTCCTTGGCTTATGAACTGGCCTGCAGCGTAAGCGGTGGGCGCGGGAAGTCAATCGCGTTGTGTGACTTTGCGCCGATTCTGCGGGCCGGGAGTTCGACGCTGCGCACCCGTGCGCCTATAATGGCGCGCTCATTTCGCTAGATCGAGCCACGCATGTCGTTTGCCCAGCCCAAAGTCGGTTTTGTCAGCCTCGGTTGCCCCAAGGCGTTGGTGGATTCCGAACGCATTCTCACGCAGTTGCGCGTGGAGGGTTACGAGATCGTGCCGACTTACAACTCGGCCGACGTCGTGGTCGTGAACACCTGCGGTTTCATCGATTCGGCGGTGGAAGAATCGCTCGATGCGATCGGCGAGGCGATGGCTGAAAACGGCAAGGTCGTGGTCACCGGCTGTCTCGGTGCGCGCGCCGACATGATCCGCGAAAAATTCCCCGCGGTGCTGTCGATTTCCGGTCCTGCCGATTACGCCAGCGTGATGCGTGCGGTGCATGCGCAGCTGCCGCCGAAACACGATCCGTTTCTTGATCTCGCGCCGCCGGCTGGTATCAAACTCACGCCGAAACATTATGCGTATTTGAAAATTTCCGAAGGCTGTAATCACCGTTGCACGTTCTGCATCATCCCCTCGATGCGCGGCGATCTGGTCAGTCGACCGGTCGACCAGGTGCTGATCGAGGCCGAGAAACTGGTCAAGGGCGGCGTCAAGGAATTACTCGTGATTTCGCAGGACACCAGCGCCTATGGCGTGGACATGCGTTACGCCGAACGCGAATGGCGCGGCAAGCAATATCGCACGCGCATGACCGAGCTGTGCCAGGGTTTGAGCGAGCTCGATGTCTGGGTGCGGCTGCATTATGTGTATCCATATCCGCATGTGGATGAAGTGATGCCGTTGATGGCGGCGGGGAAAATCCTGCCGTATCTGGATATTCCGTTTCAGCATGCGAATCCGCGCATCCTCAAGCTCATGAAACGCCCGGCGCACGGCGAAAAAAATCTCGAACGCATTCGTGGCTGGCGTGCGGTGTGTCCGGACCTGACGATACGCAGCACGTTTATCGTCGGTTTTCCAGGCGAGACCGAAGCGGAATTCGAGGAGCTGCTGGATTTCCTGCGCGAGGCACAACTCGATCGCGTCGGCTGTTTCCAGTTTTCGCCAGTTACCGGTGCGCGCGCGAATGATTTGCCGGATTCCGTGCCCGATGCCGTCAAGCTCGAGCGCTACGAACGTTTTATGGAAACCCAGGCAGAGATCAGCGCCGAACGCCTGCAATACAAGATAGGTAGTCTGCAGCGCGTGCTGATCGATGAGATCAACGCGGACGGCGCGATCGGTCGTTCGACTGCCGATGCGCCGGAAATTGATGGTCATGTCGTCATTGCCGACGGCGGCAAACTCAAGCCCGGTCAGTTCGTCGACGTGAATATCGATAGCGCCGACGACTACGATCTGTTCGGCACCTTGGCACCGCGAGTATTGATGTGACCGCGATCGCAGCTGCGGAAAATTTTCGCGGTTGAGGCGGGCGCGGCATGGCTCGTTACATTGCACCGAGTCGTGAGGTCATCGCGGCGGAAACTTTTGCGCAGCCGGTGTTCGATGGCTTCGATGCTGATCGCGACTGGTTGCGCGGCGCGCAATGGCCGAGCGTCGCCGCGCTGAATGCCGAACTTGCTGCGCAAGCACAAACTCATGCACCAGCATTGAGTTTTGTCGCGCAGACGCCGGCATTGCTGGCGGACGGTTTGCATTACGAAAAGCGGATCGCCGAGTTCGGCCGTATCGCCACGCGCGAACAGAATTGGCACGATCTGCTGAACGCGATGATCTGGCTGCGTCATCCCGCGCTGAAGCGCGTATTGAACCAGCGTCAAGTGCAGGAAATCGCGTGTGTTGGCGCCAAACAACGCAGTCGTGCGCAATGCGCGCTGACGCATTTCGACGAGGGCGGTGTGATTGTTGTGCTCAATGATCCCGCGCTGCTGGCGATCTGGGATGCACACGATTGGCAGGGTTTGTTTTGGCAAAACCGTGCCGCCTGGGGCAAGAATATTCATGTGGTCGTGTTCGGTCATGCACTACTGGAACACGCGTTGAGTCCGGGCTTGTTGCTACTCGGCAAGGCGCTCGCGGTGATGATCGATGCAAAAAATCGCGACGGATTTGGTGTGGCTGGTTTGCATCGGCTTGATGCCAATGCCGCGATTGCGACGATTGCGCAAGGCATTGAACGCGGCGAATTATTAAACGATCCGCAAGAGCTGCGACCGCTGCCGTTGTCGGGTATTCAGGGTTGGCACGCCGACAATAACCACGCGGATTTTTATCGCGACGCGCCGTGTTTTCGCCCGTTGCGCGATGGCCGGATTTATCCGCCGCCGACGCGAATCTGATCGCTGCGTCAGCGGTTTAAGTTGTGCCGAAACGCGCCACCGATTCGAGTGTCGGTACTGTGTCGAGGGTCGGAGCAGCGACGCTGTAACGTCCGCGACCCAGTCGCTTGGCTTCGAGCAACGCTGCGTCCGCGCGGCTCAATACGTTTTTCAATGATTCACCCGCGCCGACCGTGCTCACGCCAATGCTGATCGATAGCGGCGTGCCCAGCGCCTGGCGTCCGCTGACCGCGACCAGCATGCGTGCGGCAACGCGTTTTGCATCTTCCGCGCCGACGCCGGGGAGTAGCGCGACAAACTCTTCGCCGCCAAAACGCCCGAGCAGATCTTCCGGCCCCATCATCATGCGCAAGGCGTCGGCGGTATCGTGCAATACCAGATCGCCGGCTTCATGGCCGAGGCGATCGTTGATCAACTTGAAGTGATCGAGATCGGCAAACAGGATCGATACCGGCACTTTGCGACTCGCGGCTTTTTCCAGCAACGGCCGCGCGAGCTCGTAGAAACGCCGGCGCGTCAGCATGCCGGTCAGCGTATCGGTATGCGCATCCTGCTTGAGCTGGATTTCCAGCATGAATTGCGCGCGCCGCGATTTTTCCGCACTGAATTGCAGGATCAAGGTGAACACGGTGGCGATGACCAGATACAGGATGTAGTGGATCCAGACGATGCGGTCGACGTCGCGCAAGAACAGGCCGGACAACGGAATGATCAGGCACGATACGACACACACCAGCAGGTGCCAGCGACGTGGCGAAAACGCGCCGACTAGAATCGGAAACATCGTGAACACCGGTAGCGACCAAATGATGCCGCCGACCGATAACGAGGTGACCGCCGCCAGCGCGGAAATCGCGCAGACGATGAAGATCAAAGTCAATTCGCGCAGGTAACCGGGCGCATTTTTTTGCTGCGATAGTCCGGCGATGATCGCCATCGGAACCACGCCGATCAGGCGCGTATACAAGGCGCGTTGGGCGACGTCAGGCTGGACGATGAAGTCCCAGAAACTGAACATCAGGTAGACGATCGGCGTGAGCAAAAAGAACAGCCGAGCGAGCGCGACAAGACGCTGCTCCTGCTGATGGTAATACTGATCGCGCAAGTTGCGCGGCACTGACATCCGGCTAATCACCCGGAGCCGGGCAATTAGCCGTCTGAACGAATTACTGACCTCGCGCATCACGACCAAACATCCCCTGTCATCGAAACGTCACGGGCACGATTATAGGTAGCGTCGATCCCTGTTCCGTGATCCGGTAGGTGTTTTGCTCATGCGCTGCGACTCCGATCGTGTTATTTGTCGACCGGTGGTGAAATTCAGGTGAGGATTTACGTTTGTTGCGGCGATCAAATCGGCGCGTCGTAGCTCACTGAAAGCACCGCGTAACTGACGCGGCCTGCAGGCAGTTCGGCCTCGAATTCGTCGTCCACGCGTTTCTTCAGCGCGGCGCGAGCGATCGGCGAATCCAGACTGATCCAGCCGAGTTGCGCGTCGGTTTCATCTGGGCCGACGATACGATATCGATACAAACGGCCGTCGTTGTCTTCGAGTTCGAACCACGCGCCGAAAAAAATCGCCGAAGGATCAGTCGGGCGTTGCTCGACGATTTTCAGAACGTCCAGGCGCTTGCTCAGATAACGCACGCGCCGGTCGATTTCGCCGAGCTGTTTTTTGCGATAGATATATTCGGCGTTTTCCGAACGATCGCCTTCGGCCGCGGCGGCGCTGAGTGCCGCCACGACTTCGGGACGCAACTTGCGCCACAAATACTCGAGCTCGGTTTTCAGCGTTTGAAAACCTTGCGGCGTGATGTACGCCGCGCTCGCTGCAACCGGTGGACGCCAGCGGCTCACCGGCTCAGCGTTTGCCCAGCAGCGAGCCGAGCACGCCGCGAATGATCTGCCCACCGGCATTGCGCGCGGCGGATTTGGCGAACGCTTCGAGCATGCCCTGACGCCGGCCGGTGCCGAGCAACGCATCGCGAATGCCGTTGGTCCAGCTTGAGCCCGCGTTTGCCGCCGGCGCCGCTGTCGAACCCTGCGACGCCGGTGCCGTCGCAGGCATGGATTGCGCGCGCTGGCTCAGCATTTCGAACGCCGATTCGCGATCGATCGCGGTGTCGTATTTCGTGCCGACTGGCGAGCGCGAACGGATGATATTGCGCTCGGCATCGCTGATCGCGCCGATGCGACAACTCGGCGCCACGATCAGCGCGCGCTCGACCGGCATCGGCACGCCGCCTTCTTGCAGCGTCGATACGAGCGCTTCGCCGACTCCAAGCTGAGTGATCGCCGCCGCGACATCGATTTTCGGATTCGGCGCAAATGTTTCGGCCGCGCTCCTGACGGCTTTCTGATCGCGCGGTGTGAATGCGCGCAATGCATGCTGCACACGATTGCCCATCTGGCCGAGAATCACCTGCGGCACGTCGTCGGGATTCTGCGAACAGAAATACACACCGACGCCTTTCGAGCGAATCAGACGCACGACTTGCTCGACGCGCTGCTGCAATGCCGCGCTGGCATCGTCGAACAACAGATGCGCCTCGTCGAAAAAGAACACCATTTTCGGAATGTCCAGATCGCCCATCTCGGGCAATTTCTCGAACAGCTCCGACAGCATCCACAGCAGGAATGTGGAATACAGTTTCGGCTTGAGGATGAGTTGATCGGCGGCGAGAATATTGACGATACCGCGACCGCTCATGTCCTGGCGCATGAAGTCGGCCAGATCGAGCGCGGGCTCGCCGAAAAACATATCGCCACCAGCTTGTTCCAGTGACAGCAGCGCGCGTTGGATGGCGCCGACGGAAGACGCATTGACGAGGCCGATGGTCTTGGAAATATCGGCGGCGTTGTCGACCACAAACGTCAACAGTGCGCGCAAGTCTTTCAGATCGAGCAGCAGCCAACCGTGATCGTCGGCGAGTTTGAACACGATTTCGAGCACGCCGGATTGCACGTCGTTGAGATCGAGCAGGCGCGCGAACAACGCCGGCCCCATTTCCGAAACCGTGGTACGCACCGGATGGCCGAGTTTGCCGTAAATATCCCAGAACACCACCGGGCTGGCCGCAGGTGTGTAATTGCTGATGCCAAGCGTATCGAGGCGCGCCTTGAGCTTGTCGCCGACCACACCGGCCTGGCTCAAGCCGGCCAGATCGCCTTTCACATCGGCCAGGAAGACCGGCACGCCGAGCCGCGAAAACCCTTCCGCCATCACGGTGAGCGACACCGATTTTCCGGTGCCGGTGGCGCCAGCGATCAGGCCATGCCGGTTGGCGTAACGCGCTTGCAGAAAAATTTCCGAAGTGCCGGACAAGGGCAGAATTTTACCGAGCAGAATATCGTTCACGCGATCGACCTCATGCGATGCCGCGAAAGTGCGGTGCCGGTGCCGATTGTAGCGGGTGTCGTGGTCGCATACGCGTTGCGCACGTCGGTATCGAGCGAAGCCGCGCGCCGATGAGACTTCTCGCCGCTGTTTTTCGCAATAACGGAAAACCACATCCGGCACGAGGTCGCACATGTTTATATTTCAGAACGCCTTGCGATTCTTTTTTCTGCTGCTCTGTCTTGCGGCGGCGAATATCGTCCGCGCCGCGTTGCCGGGCGATCTCGATCCAAGTTTTTCCGGCGACGGGATGCTCACCGAGGATATCGGTTGCGCCTTGTCCAGCTCGACCTTGATGTCGGTGAAACTGCTGCGCGATCTGCAAGGCAGTTTGTACACGATCGGTTTCTGTTCGACCGCCGCGGCCGGCAGTTCGCAGGGCAATACCGCGATCAAGATCATCAAGCTCGATGCCAACGGCAATCGTGTCACCAGTTTCGGTCACGGCGGCATTGCCACGATCGACACTACCGATTTCGACACGGCCAATGCCGCCGCGCTGGATGGCAGCGGCAATATGATCATCGTCGGCAGCAGCATCCTGTTCGATCCACAACCGGTCGAATCGTTCGGCATCTGGAAAGTGAGTTGCGACAGCGGCGCGCTGGTCGGCAGCTTCGGCAACAACGGTGCGAAAATCCTGCCGATGCACAATTACAGTCGCGCGTTCGCGGTGCTGCTGGATAGCGCCGGACAGATTTATGTCGGCGGACAAGCCGGTACACCCGATGCGGTTTTTGCGGTGGCCAAGCTCGACGGTAACGGCAATCTGGTGTCAGCGTTTGGTATCGGTGGCATGGCCACGTTCGGCACCGCGCCGAACAGTTTCAGCAATGTCGAAAGCATCGCGCTGGACAGCAGCGGACATTTGTTTCTGGCCGGCGAAACGCACTCGAATGCGAACGGCGCCAATTATGATTACGCGGTCGTGAAAATCGATGCGGTCAGCGCCGGGCCAAACATCGCATTCGGCAGCAACGGACTCAGAACATTCGACCTCGGCAACAACGATGACGATTTTCTCAATGCCGCGCTGCTCGAGGTCAGCGGCAATATTTATCTGGGTGGCGGCACGAGCACGCCGATCAGCGCCGATGAATCGGTGTTTGTCTCCGCCGTGGTCAAGCTGGATGCCACCACCGGCACCTTCGTCGGCACGTTCGGCCACAACGGCATCAAGAGCAATTTCGGTGGTGATGGCGGCATGCTTGATGCATTGGCGATCGATGCGGGCGGGCATTTGTATGGCGCCGGTACACAACTCAACACTACCGCGACCAGCAACGATCTGCTGATCGCGAAGTTCGATGGCAACGGCAATCCGCTCACCGATTTCGGCAGCGGCGGCAGCAAGGAATTTTCGATCACGGGTGCGGATGGCGCGACCGCGATGCTGCTCGACGACGCCGGCCGAATGTATGTGGCCGGCGTCGCGGAAAACGATAGCGGCGCTAGTGAAACGCCACGTGTATTTCTTGCCGCGCGTCTGTTCACCGTCGCCACCGCGGAGAGCGGCGGTAGTCTTCATGTCAGCCACACGACACTGACTTCATCGCTGAATCCGGCGCCAGCCGGCAACAGTGTCAGCTTCACCGCGAGCATCAGCACGAGCGGCGCCGCGCCTTCGGGCAAGGTAAAATTTTACGATGGCAATACGCTGATCTGCACGAATGTAACTATCGTCAGCGGACACGCGAGTTGCAGCACATCAGGCTTGATCGGTCGCATCGCCGCACATGCGATCAGCGCGCGCTACGCGGGCGATGCGAGCAATCTGGTTTCGAGCAGCGATGTGCTCGAACAGAGAATCCTCGGCGACGAAGTATTTATTGGTGGCTTCGAATGAGTGCTCAGCTGACAAACGGCACAACACATTTTCGATGCCGCGTTTGGCCGCGTAATCGATTGTAAGCATGGTTGCGGACATCTTGCGTCGACGACGACTTTGCGTGTGTACTGCACGCCATGCATGGTGATTGGCTGACTGTCGAAAAATGAGTGCGGTGGTTCCCGACGGCGGCATGTTGCGCGCTCTGCGTTCGCGCAATTACCGGCTGTTTTTTGCCGGCCAGCTGATCTCGCTGATTGGCACGTGGATGCAGACCGTGGCGCAATCCTGGCTGGTCTACAGCCTGACCGGCTCGACCGCCTTGCTGGGTCTGGTCGGATTCTGCAACCAGATTCCGGTGTTCCTGCTGGCCACGATCGGCGGCACGGTCGCTGATCGTTTCCCCAAACGCACCATCCTGCTATGCACGCAGAGCGCATCGATGCTGCTTGCCTCGGTGCTCGCGGCATTAACCTTGAGCGGGGCCGTGCAGGTCGAACATGTATTCGTGCTCGCGTCGTTGCTCGGCGTATGCAACGCGTTTGATATTCCGACACGCCAGTCGTTCATCGTCGAAATGGTCGGCAAGCCTGATCTGATGAACGCGATCGCGCTGAACTCATCGATGTTCAACGGCGCGCGCTTGCTCGGCCCTGCGCTGGCCGGTGTGTTGGTCACGAGTATCGGCGAAGGCTGGTGCTTCCTGCTGAACGCGCTGAGTTACATTGCCGTGCTGACCGGCCTGTTGCTGATGCGTTTGCCGGCGGCGATGGTGACACGCAAGCACGGTTCGCCGCTCGCGGACATCCTCGAAGGATTTCGATTTGTCGCAACCACGCGACCGATCCGATCGTTGCTGCTGTTGCTCGGTGGCATGAGTCTGCTCGGCATGCCGTACACCGTGCTGATGCCGGTGTTCGCGGCGAAGATTCTGCACGGCAACGCCTACGAACTCGGCTGGCTCATGAGTTCAGCCGGACTCGGCGCGCTGATCGGTGCGTTGTTGCTCGCGCGTCGCAGCCGGCTCAAGGGACTCGGCAACTGGGTATTCCGTGCCGCACTCGGATTTGGTCTCGGCCTGATCGCGTTTTCGTTTTCGCGTTCGCTACCGTTGTCGATGGCGCTGCTGGTCGTGGTCGGCTTGTGCATGATGTTGCAGATGGCGAGCTGCAATACGCTGATTCAATCCTTGTGCCCCGATGCATTACGCGGCCGCGTGATGGCGGTGTACGCGATGATGTTCATGGGCATGGCGCCGATCGGTGCGTTGCTCGCGGGGTTTTTTGCCGGACATATCGGTGCGCCCGCAACGGTGGCGATCGGCGGTATCGCATCGGTGATCATCGCCGTGTTGTTCGGCTTGCATCTGCCGCAGTTTCCCGTTTCCGCGCATGAAATGCTGGTCGGCACGGCTGCCGCGACGCAGCCCCTCGCACAAAACGAGGCGCAAAGCCCTGACGTACGCTGAACGGCATTGCCACGCCATGCTTGTCGGTTCGCGCCTGCATGTGTACCTTGCGGGCATGGTCTTGCTGCGCTCGCGCCATCGATTCTTCTTGTCGCGCAGAGCGATCAAATACGGCACGAATGGCGCGGAAAAAACGCGAAATGCGTGCGTCGCGCAAAAATTCCCTTCATCGATTTTTACTCAGAGCTTCTTGATGACATATTTTCGTTCGGTTTTGTGTGGTTCCATTTTCGCCGTGCTCGCCGGTTGTGCGGGCCAGCCAGGCAACAATAGCGCGCGTCGTGTTCCGGGCCGTCCCACGGTGGAAACGGCGGCGAGTTTGTATGCGCGGCTGGATGTCGACAACAAGAATTTCAACGCTGCCACGGCATCGCCGCAAGCTGATCCCGCCGTTGCGCTGAAAGACGCGCAGGCGGCGCGCGACGACGTGCAGGATTCCGCGAAACGTTGCGCCGCGATCAAAGGTTGCGACGTGCAGCGATTCAGCAGCGCGCTGGAACGCATGCCCGCACCCGAAAGTTTGCTCGCCGCGAGCGATCAATCGACCACCACGCCTGAAGCCACCACCACGCAGGGCGAGAATTCGCCGGTATCCGAATCGCTGCCGGAAATCGGGCATTCGATCACGCTGTTGAAAGGTCGCGATCTGTCCGAAGTGATGACCTTGAACGGCCCGGTCAAGGTCGCGCTCGAAGAGTGGCTGACGTCGTTGCGTCCCAATCTGATGGACACCTACGAAAACTACGAATACCTGCGTTACCAGATGTGGCCGGAATATCAGAAGGCCGGTCTGCCCGAGGCGCTGTTGTTCGGCATCATGGCCAAGGAGTCTGGCGGTCGTGTGCACGCGTTGTCACGCTCGGGCGCGGCGGGTTTGCTGCAATTCATGCCGGCCACTGGGCAGCGTTTCGGACTCGGCGTGGTCGATGGTTTCGATCAACGTTTTGACCCGGCGATGTCAGCGCGCGCCAACGCGGCGTACCTCAACGAACAACTCGCGGTGTTCAACAATAATCTCGAGTTCGTCATCGCCGCCTACAACGGCGGCGAGGGGCGAGTAGGGCGCCTCGCCGCTAGTAGGCCCGACGCGAGTTTCTGGGATCCGAAAGTCTATTACGAACTGCCGCCGGAAACGCGCGATTACGTGCCGGTGGTGCTGGCCGCGGCATGGCTGTTCTTGCATCCCGAACGCTACAACCTGCAGTTTCCGAAACTCGATACGCGGCCCGGTAAAATCAACCTGCAGCATGCCACATCGCTGGCTGAACTCGCGGTGTGTCTCGGCCAGGAAGGCAACCTGCACGACGGCTGGTTTCGCACATTACGCAACATGAATCCGGCCTACGATTCGCGCACCGTGCTGCCCGCGAGCACGCCGATCAATGTGCCGTTGCAACTGGTCGCACTCTACGAAAAATCCTGCATGTCGGGTCTATGGATGACACTCGCCAGCGATCTGCACAGCGCGGTATTAAGCACGCCAGTGAGCATACCAGCCGCGGTAACTGCATCACGCAGCAGCGCGGCGAAAGCGCCCGCGCGCGCTGCGCAAACGTCATCGCAAACCTATGTCGTGCGCCGTGGCGAAACGCTCAGCGCGATCGCGCGCAAGCTCGGCTGCCGTGACGCGCGCACGCTCGCCGAAGCCAATCACATCAAGCCGAACGGCTATACCGATATTCGTGCGGGCAAGGTGTTGCAGGTGAGTGTTTGCACGCAGTAAGAGCTGGATAGTCGAAATTACAAGTTACGCATGCCCAGCCGCTGCCCTAACCGCACCGGCTGCGCAGCCTGCAGGCTTGGCTCAAGCGTGACGCTCGCCGCAGGAAACAACACGATCACGGTGGAGCCCATATTAAAACGGCCGAGTTCGATATCGCGTTCGAGCTGGATGCCGCGGCCCTGATAATTCCGCGTCACGATGCGGTTGCTGTACGGCGGAATTTCGAGTCCGCGCCAGACGGTTTCGACGCTCGATACGAGCATCGCACCCACCAGCACGACAGCGAACGGGCCGTGCTCGCTGTCAAAATGGCAGACCAGTCTTTCGTTGCGCGCGAACAATCGCGGCACCGCTTCGACCGCGAACGGGGCGACGCTGAACAATCGTCCGGGCACATGCACGGTTTCGACCAGGGTGCCGCTCAACGGCATGTGCATGCGGTGGTAATCGCGCGGTGAAAGATAAATCGTGGCGAAACTGCCATCACGATAAATCGCGGCGCGCTCGGCGTCTGCGAGCAATTCGGTGGCGCTGTAGTCCTGACCCTTGGCTTGAAAAATCCGGCCCTCGTGAATCGGTCCGAGCTGGCTGATGCAACCGTCGGCTGGCATCGCGACCGCTCGCGCATCGGTATCGATTGACCGCGCCCCGGGTTTCAGTGCGCGCGTGAAAAACGCATTGAAACTCGAGTAAGCCGTGCAATCCGGTTCGGCGGCTTCGCTCATGTCGACGGCGTAGCTTTTCACGATTTTCCGGATCAGCATGTTTTTCCACCAGCGCGCGCGCCAGCGCGTGGCCCAGTACACGAGACGCGACAGGGCGCGATGCGGCAGCAGGTATTGCAGCAGAACCGATGGACTCATCGTCGTTTATTCCGGTTTGAGCAAGGTTTGCAGGTCGGCAACGATAATCGGCGCCGACAGCGGCGGGCGGAACATACCGGCTACTTGCGCCTGCGGATTGACGATCACCACCGAGGCGCTGTGATCGACCTCGACATTGCCCTTCGCATCCACCCCACGCGTGAACATCTGGCCGGTGCCGCGCGTGACTAGCGTGAGTTGTTCGTCGCTACCGGTCGCGGCGATGAAATCCGCGCTGAAGAACGCCACGTATTTGCTCAGTTGCTCGGGCGTATCGCGCTGCGGATCGACCGAAATGAAATCGATCTGGATGCGCTGGTTCAGTCCGAGTTTGACGAGTTCGGCCCAAGCCTGCTTGAACACGGCCAGCGTGGTCGGGCAAACATCCGGGCAGCTGGTGTAGCCGAAGAAAATCAGCGTCCAATGACCGCGCCAGTCGGCTTTGGTCAGCGGCTTGCCGTTGGCTTGGGTGAGAGTGAAATCTGGAATTTCGCGCGCCTGCGGATACAGTAATGCCGCCTGCAGCGGCGGTTGTTTCGGCGTGCTGAAATAACGTTGCGCGACAAACAGGCCGAGGCCGCAAGCAAAGGCCGCGATCAGGATCAACGCGATGGACGGGATGCGGGTTGTAGATGATTGAGTCATCCGCCGATTATAGCTGGTGCGCTCCATCGACCGGCGTTTTGCGCCGAGTTTCCTTATACTTGGCGTCTTTGACCGACTTTGGAAACACCGTGACCGACCAGCTTGCCAGCATCATCGACTTTATCCGCTACGGCGCCAGCCGCTTTGCGGCGGCGGGCCTGACCTTCGGCCACAACTACGACAACGCGCTGGATGAATCCACCCAGCTTGTATTGCACACCTTGCATCTGCCGCACGATATGCCGCCAGTGTACGGCCAGGGCCGATTGGTCGAGGCCGAGCGCAAGCAATTGCTGGCACTGATCGAACGTCGCATCAGCGAGCGCAAGCCGGTCGCGTATCTCACGGGTGAGGCTTGGTTTGCCGGCATGTCGTTCAAGGTCGACGAAAGAGTGCTGGTGCCGCGTTCGCCGATTGCCGAGTTGATCGAAAGCGGTTTCGAGCCATGGCTCGAAGGTCGTGAAGTTACCCGTGCGATGGATCTTTGCACGGGCTCAGGCTGCATCGGCATCGCGATAGCTGAATACAACCCGGATTGGCAGGTGGATTGTGTCGATATCAGCGAGGACGCGCTCGAACTCGCGCGCGAAAACGCTGCAATGCACAACCTGCAGCGTCGTGTGCGCGTGCTGCGTTCGGATCTGTTCGCCGCGATTGGCGATCTGCGTTATGAACTCATCGTCAGCAACCCGCCGTATGTCACCGAGCAGGAATATGACGACTTGCCGCCAGAATATGGTCATGAACCCGCGCTAGGTTTGAAGGCTGGCTACGACGGGCTGGATTTCGCGCTGCGAATTCTGCAAGCTGCACCGCAGCATCTGAGCGATGACGGTGTGCTGGTGGTCGAAGTAGGCGATAGCGAGCATGCGTTGGTCGAGTTGTTGCCGACCGTGCCGTTCGTCTGGGTCGAGTTCAAGGTCGGGCCGATGGGCGTGTTCGTGATCGAGCAGCGCGATCTGCTCAAACATCGCAAGGATATCGAGGCCGCCATCGCGGCGCGCTGAAGCATTTATAAAACCGTTTCGCTGAACGAAACGGACGTCGCATTCACTACAGGAAACTCGGTGTCGCATAACACGTTCGGAAAAATTCTCTGTGTCACCACGTTCGGCGAAAGCCACGGTCCGGCAATCGGTTGTGTGATCGACGGCTGCCCGCCAGGCATCGCGATCACGGCAGAGGACTTTCGCCACGATCTCGATCGTCGCGCCACCGGCAAATCGCGGCATACCTCGCAGCGGCATGAAGAAGACGCGGTGGAAATTCTCTCGGGCGTATTCGAAGGCAAGACCACCGGCACCGCGCTGGCGCTGCTGATCCGCAACACTGACGCGCGCTCGAAGGACTACGGCAATATCGCCGAGACGTTTCGACCGGCGCATGCCGATTACACTTACTGGCACAAATACGGGATTCGCGATCATCGCGGTGGTGGACGTTCGAGCGCGCGCGAGACCACGATGCGCGTGGCCGCCGGCGTCATTGCAAAAAAATGGCTGCATGAACATTTCGGCATTTCGGTGCGCGGTTATCTCGCGCAAATCGGCCCGCACACCCCGGCGGCTTTCGACTGGTCGGTGGTCGAGGACAATGCGTTTTTCTGGCCTGATGCGGCGATGGTCGCAACGCTGGAAAGTTACATGGATGCGCTGCGCAAATCCGGCGATTCGATCGGCGCACGCGTCAACGTCGTGGCGAACAATGTGCCGCCGGGTTGGGGCGAGCCGATTTACGGCAAACTCGATGCCGAACTCGCCGCAGCCTTGATGAGCATCAACGCGGTCAAGGGTGTGGAGATCGGCGCGGGTTTCGAATCTGTCGCGCAGCACGGCAGCCAGCATCGCGATGAAATGACGCCGCAAGGTTTTCTGTCGAACCATGCCGGCGGCATTCTCGGCGGCATTTCCAGTGGTCAGGATGTTTGCGTGAGCATCGCGCTGAAACCGACATCGAGTCTGCGTTTGCCGGGTCGCGGCGTGAACCTCGCGGGCGAGGCGACCGAAGTCATCACCACCGGCCGCCACGATCCGTGCGTCGGCATTCGCGCCACGCCAATCGCCGAGGCGATGGTCGCGCTGGTGCTGATGGATCAGGCGTTGCGCCATCGCGCGCAATGCGGCGATGTCGGTGTGATGTCGCCGCTGATTTCGGCGTCCGTCGCGGGCGCCAAACCGGAGTAACAGCGCGGCTGAGGCGGCATTCGCAGCACGCAAAAAATCAACATGGTCAGGCACGCACAACACTGACTTTTCAATGGCAAATTCGCAATCAGCACGGGAACAGAAACAGCAATGAGCAAGAAGGCGAGCTATAAAATTGCAATGGTCGGCGCCACCGGCGCAGTGGGCGAAACCGTGTTGAGCATTCTGCACGAGCGCGCGTTCCCGATCAGCGAATTGGTTGCGCTCGCCAGCGAACGTTCGGCGGGCAGCACCATCGAGTTCGGCGCGCGCAGCATCACCGTGCAGAATCTCGATAACTACGATTTCAGCGGTGTCGATATCGCGTTCTTCTCGGCCGGCGGTTCGGTCAGTCGCAAGCACGCGCCGCGTGCCGCAGCGGCGGGCGCGGTGGTGATCGACAACACCTCGGAGTTTCGCTACCAAGACGATATTCCACTCGTGATCAGCGAGGTCAATCCGCACGCGATCGCGCAGTACAAAAAACACGGCATCATCGCTAATCCGAATTGCTCAACGATGCAGATGCTCGTAGCACTTGCGCCGATCCATCATGCGGTCGGCATCACGCGCATCAATGTGGCGACCTATCAATCGGTCTCCGGCGCCGGACGCTCCGGGCTGGACGAACTCGCCAAGCAGACGGCGGCGATGCTCAACGGCCAGGAATTTCCACCGGCCAAGTTCAGCGCGCAGATCGCGTTCAATGTCATTCCGCACATCGACGATTTCCAGGACAACGGCTACACCAAGGAAGAAATGAAAATGGTCTGGGAGACGCGCAAGATTTTCGAGGACGAAACGATCCAGGTGAATCCGACCGCAGTGCGCGTGCCGGTGTTCTACGGCCATGCCGAAGCTGTGCATATCGAAACGCGCGACAAGATCAGCGCCGAACAGGCGCGCGCATTATTGGAAACGACGTCGGGCGTGGTGGTGGTGGACGAGCGCAAGGCAGGCGGCTATCCGACGCCGGTGTCACATGCGGCTGGGCAGGACCCGGTTTTTGTCGGCCGCATTCGCGAGGATATCTCGCACGTTCACGGTCTCAATCTGTGGATTGTGTCGGACAATATTCGCAAAGGAGCGGCGCTGAATGCGGTTCAGATCGCCGAGCTATTGGTTAAAAGCTATTTGTAAACTATAGTTACGTGCATGTGGTGAGACTTTTTCGAGTATTTTTGTAGTAGGGTGACGTCCGGTTTCGGATACGGGTTTTTGGGGAGAGTACGGAATGAATGCACCAATCAAGCTGTCGCTCGCCATCGCGCTGGCGTTGGGTGGAACCAATGTCTGGGCGCTGGGCCTGGGTGCCATCCAGGTCAAGTCCGGTCTGAATCAACCGCTGATCGCCGAAATTCCGGTCACCGTCAGCTCGCCTGGCGAAGCCGCCGAGTTGGCCGTATCGCTGGCGAACGACGAGGATTTTGCACGCGTAGGCTTGTCTCGCGGCAGAGTCGGCGCGGCGCTGCAATTCGCTGTCGTGACCCAACCGCAGGGCGGTACGGTGATCCAGGTCACCAGCACCGAAAACGTGCGCGAGCCGTATCTGGATTTCCTGATACAGGCCAACTGGGCCAAGGGCAAGCTGCTGCGCGAGTACACCGTGCTGCTTGATCCGCCAGTGACTGCACCGGCAGCCAAGTCCTCGATCGCGGCTGTTAGCAAACCAGCGCCCGCGCCAGTCGTAGCCAAGACGCCGGCAATCGTGCCGGGCGACACGGCGCCGGCGAAAGTGCGCCAGCCGGCATCCGCGCCAGCTCCGGCCGCTCCGGTAGCCGCAGCCAAAGCACCTGCTGCTGCACCGGCAAGTGCGCCGATCACCGGCAAGGAGTTTGGTCCGGTCACCAGCGGTTCCGCCCTGAGCCAAGTGGCGCAGGCCGTGCGCGGCGACAGTTCCACCGATCTCAATCGCCTCATGCTGGCTTTGTACAAGGCCAATCCGCAGGCGTTCTTCAAACCCAATATCAATGCGCTGAAAACCGGCGCGGTCTTGCGCATTCCGTCGGCTGATGAAATTCAGGCGATCGGATCGCTGCGTGAAGCCGCGGCACAAGTGAACAGCCAGGCGCACGACTGGGCGTCGGGCGCCCAGCCGACGATGGTCGCCGGTGGTCAAACCGATGTTTCGAGCAAAACCGACAAAGCGCCGGCCAAGGCCGATGCTGGCGGCAAGAAAGGCGTGAGCGAGCGCCTTGCGCTGGTGCCGCCACGTGCGGGCAAGGATGATCAAGGCAAGGCTGATCAGCCCGGTGCTGCCGGTCACGGCAAGACTGTTGCCAGCAACGGCAGTGTCGCCGAGTTGGCGCGCGCACAGGAAAGTCTGGTCGCGCGTGAGCACGAAGCTGCCGAGCTGAAATCGCGCTTGAAAGATCTCGAAGACATCAAAAGCAAGAACGATCGCCTGATCAGCCTGAAAGATTCGGAAATTGCGGAACTGCAGCGCAAGCTCAAGGATACGCAGGACGCAGCGACCAAGGCCGCTGCGACGGCTGCCGTGAAACCCGCGCCAAGTGCGCCGGTTGTTGCTGATGTCAAACCTACCGATGCCAAGCCCGCTGATGCCAAGCCCGCTGATGCCAAGCCCGCGGTCGATAGCAAACCGATCACTGCAGTGGCGCCTGTTGTTGTACCGCCGCCTGCGATGGCGCCGGTTCTGACCGACGCTGAAAAAGCCAAGGCTGCGGCCGCGAATGCTGCGGTTACTCCGTCACCGGCAAGCAAATCCGATACAACGCCTCCGGCAACGGTAGCGGCGGTGCCGCCAGTAACGGCGATCACGCCGACGCCTGCCACGCCGCCGGTCACCACGCCGCCGCCAGCACCGAGTTCGCCGCCGCTCGCGGATGTAACTCCGGCTACAACAACGCCAAGTGCCAGCAGCGAAGCGCCGCACGTCACCCCGCCCGCGCCGATTGCGGTCGTGCCGCCCGCCAAGCCTGCACCGGTTGCCGCCAAACCTGCAGTAACCACGCCCGTCGTAGCCGATGAGCCTTGGTACAAAAACACCTTGATCCTGTCGGGTGCGGGTGCGCTGTTGCTGATCATCGGACTGTTCGCGTTATTGCGTTCGCGCAAGCCGGCCACGCCGATCCGCCCGGTTCGCGAAACCGGATTGAGCGATGATCTGGATATGCCGCATGCGCAGGACGAGGAAGAGCATGCCTTGCTCGAAGATCTCGCGCGTCATCCTGACGACATTGATCGTCACCTCGAATTGCTGAGCCTGTATTACGCGCATCGTGACGTCGCCAAGTTTGAATCGGCAGCGCAGGCGATGCATGCGCAGATCACTGATCCGAGTCAGCTCGAATGGCAACAGGTGAAGGCGATGGGCGCGGAACTTGCGCCGACGCATCCGTTGTTCGCCGACGCCGAATACCACGCGCACTACGCGTCGGATCGTGACGATGCCGAGCTCGACCACGATATCGCGCCGATGCCGGATCACAGCCACGATTACGCCCCGGAAAAAGCGGCGGCATGGTCTGCTCCGGTGGCGCACGACGCAGTGACACAACCGCACTTGCATCATCTGGACAGCGACGAACTCGACTTGCCGCTGCACCATGATTTTGATGTCACTCCCACCAGTCATGACCTTGTCGATATGGACGAACCCGAACACGACCATGCGGTTCCGTTGCACGAGCCGCTGGCGCTTGAAGAAGCCATCGTTACCAAGCTCGATCTGGCTCGCGCCTACCTCGATATGGGTGATCCCGACGGCGCGCGCAGCATGATCGAAGAAGTGATCGCCGAAGGTAACGAGACGCAAAAACAGGAAGCACGCAAGCTGCTCGAAGAAGTCAGATAAGGCGATTCGCCTGCGCTGCAACGAAGCCCGGCATGTCCGGGTTTCGTTTTTTGCGCGGTTCGATTTTCGTCTTCGTCACGCCAGAAACGTTACAATCTCGGGTCTGGTTTTAATGGCGGAGAGTTTTCTTGCGTATCGCGTTGGGTGTCGAATACGACGGCACCGACTTCCTCGGTTGGCAGCGCCAGCAGCATGGCCCGAGCGTGCAAGCGACGCTCGAGCGCGCGCTGAGTTTTGTCGCCGATGCGCCGATCGAAGTCGTCTGTGCCGGGCGCACCGACGCCGGCGTGCATGCGCGGTGCCAGGTCGTGCATTTCGATACTAAGGCCGAACGTGCGCCGCGTGGCTGGATGCTGGGTGTGAGTTCTCGCCTGCCCGACAGCGTATGCGTGTTATGGGCTCAAACCGTGAGCGAGGATTTTCATGCGCGCTTCGGTGCGCGGGCGCGGCGCTATCGTTATGTGATTTTGAATCGCCGCGTGCGGCCCGCGCTGGACGCGCGTTACGTCGCGTGGGAGCGCCAGGCGCTGGATGCGCAAGCGATGCACGACGCGGCGCAATCGCTCGTCGGCGAACATGATTTCAACGCGTTCCGCACGGTCGCTTGCCAAGCCAAATCGCCGGTGCGCACCGTGCATGAAATCAGTGTGCGGCGCGAGCACGAGCATGTGATCGTCGAGATTCAGGCGAACGCATTTTTGCATCACATGGTGCGTAACATCGTCGGCAGTCTTTTGCCGATTGGTCGTGGCGAGCAGCCCACTGATTGGCTTGCACAACTACTGGCCGGTCGTGATCGCGCTTTGGCCGGACCCACCGCCGCCGCCGCAGGTTTGACCTTCCTGCAGCCGTTGTATCCGGCGGAATCCGGTTTGGCGTTGGCCTTATGCTTGCCTTGATGCGCACGCGCGTAAAATTTTGTGGCATCACGCGCATGAACGATGCGCTGGAAGCTGCCGCGCTTGGAGTTGATGCCTTAGGTTTCGTGTTCACGCGAGAGAGCAAGCGTTACATCGCGTTGGAAAATGCCTGTGTGATTCGTGCCGCGTTGCCACCGTTCGTGGCATGCGTTGCACTTTTCATGGATGATGATGCGGTATGGGTTGCCGAGGTTTTGAAAAAATTTGGTCCGGATTATCTGCAATTCCACGGCAACGAAGACGCCGGCTATTGTGATAGTTTCGCCAGCCCTTACCTCAAGGCGATAGCGATGGGTGCGGCGCAAAATGTTGCAGCGTTTGCGGCGAAATATCCGGGTGCTGGCGGATTTCTTCTCGACAGCCATGCGGTCGGTGCAGCCGGTGGCAGCGGCGAGACGTTCGACTGGACGCGCGTGCCGCGAGATATCACGCGACCGTTGTTGCTTGCCGGCGGATTGACGCCGGATAACATTGCCGACGCGATCCGCCAGGTGCAGCCGTATGGCGTGGATGTGTCCAGTGGCATAGAAGCCGCACCGGGGATCAAGGATAGTCAGAAGATGCGAAAATTCATCGAAGAGGTAAACCGTGTCAGTGCCTGATTTGAAAGTTGAAACTGCAGTGGATTTTCACCAGATGCCCGATGCCCGCGGCCACTTCGGCCCGTACGGCGGTGTGTTTGTTGCCGAAACGCTGATGGCGCCGCTGGCCGAACTCACGGCGGCGTATTTGAAGCTGCGTGACGACGCTGCGTTCAACGCTGAACTCGAACGTGATTTGAAATATTACGTCGGCCGACCCAGCCCGATTTATCACGCCGAACGCCTGTCGAAAAAAATCGGCGGCGCGCAAATTCTGCTCAAGCGCGAGGATCTCAATCACACCGGCGCGCACAAGATCAACAACACCATCGGCCAGGTGCTGGTGGCGCGGCATATGGGCAAGCGTCGCATCATCGCCGAGACTGGCGCAGGCCAGCACGGCGTCGCCACCGCAACGGTGTGCGCGCGCATGGGCATGGACTGCGTGGTGTACATGGGCGCGACCGATATCGAGCGCCAGGCGATCAACGTCTATCGAATGAAGCTGCTCGGCGCGACGGTGATACCAGTGCATTCCGGCTCGAAGACATTGAAAGATGCGCTCAACGAAGCGTTGCGTGATTGGGTGACGAATGTCGCCGATACTTTCTACATTATCGGCACCGTGGCCGGGCCGCATCCGTATCCGATGATGGTGCGCGATTTCAACGCCGTGGTCGGTCGCGAAGCGCGCGCGCAGATGCTTGAGCAATACGGCTGTCTACCCGATGCGCTGGTAGCGTGTGTTGGCGGCGGTTCGAACGCGATCGGCTTGTTCCATGCGTTCCTGAACGATCCCGATGTCGCGATGATAGGTGCGGAAGCTGCCGGCGATGGCATCGAAACCGGACGCCATGCCGCCTCGCTTTCCGCCGGACGCCCGGGCGTGTTGCACGGCAATCGCACCTACGTGATCTGCGACGACAACGGCCAGATCACCGAAACCCATTCGATTTCCGCGGGCCTGGATTATCCCGGCGTCGGCCCTGAACACGCCTGGCTTAAGGACAGCGGTCGCGCGTTATATATCGGCGTCACTGACGACGAGGCGATGGAAGGATTCCACGCGCTGGCGTTGAACGAAGGCATCCTCGCCGCGCTCGAATCCAGCCACGCCGTGGCGCAGGGCATCAAGGTCGCGCGCGAAATGCGTCCGGATCAGTACGTGCTTGTGAACCTGTCCGGTCGTGGCGACAAGGACATGCAGACGATCGCCAATCGCGAAGGGATTACGCTTTGATCGTTGAGGTCGAAACAAGCGCGATTGCTGCCTTTTACGGTTGTCGCGTTTCCGCGGCATGAGCATCGCCGTCGTGCCGGTTCGCCTGTTCGAGCGGGTGCGCATGCTTGTCGTGCGGCACGAGGGATTTATCCACACCGAGGCGTTTGAGGAACTGGTCAGCGCAGTGTCGGCGGCATTTACCGCACTCGGCGCGCTGGTCGATGTTGCCATCAATCTGCCGCTGATCGGCGAAGGCATCAACGTGGTGTTTGGTGCCCATCTGATCGCCGCTGGAACGGTATTGCCGGCGAACTGCATTCTGATGAATCTGGAGCAATTTCCGGACGGGATATTTGCGCGCCAGCCGCACTACATCGAATTGCTCAGGCAACATCCGGTGCTCGATTATTCGCCGCGAAATGCAGCACTGATCACGCAGATCACCGGCAATGTGCATACTCACGTGCTGCGTGTCGGCTACATGCCGGTGCTGACGCGCATCACGCCAGCGTCGGTGCAGGATATCGATGTCTTGTTTTACGGCAGCATCAACGAGCGTCGGAAAAACATCCTCGATGGACTGATTGCCGCCGGGCTCAATATCAAAGTGCTGCACGGCGTTTATGGGCAGGAGCGCGACGCGTGGATTGCGCGCAGCAAGGTCGTGCTCAACATGCACTTTTACGCGAGCAAGCTGCACGAAGTCATCCGCACCTCGTACCTGTTGGCCAACAGCAAGGTGGTAGTCAGCGAATGCGATGACGATACTGAAATCGAAGACGATTTGCGTACTGCGATTGTGGCCGTTCCCTACAATCAGCTCGTGCACACGTGCCGCGAGCTGGCGCGCGATGAAACGCGGCGGCGCGCGATCGAACAGTCGGGTTTCGCGTGTTTCGCCGCGCGCGATCAAGCCGCGATACTGGCCACGCTTCTGCCGCAGCTTTCCAGTGCGCCGCCGCGTCGCATCAACCTGGGCAGCGGCAAGGCCTTCGATGCGGATTGCCTGAATATCGATGTCGATTCCAAATGGAACCCCGACATCCTCGGCGATATCAGTGCCTCGGCTGGCCTGCGGCAGATTTTTTTCAGCCGACGTTTTGGTCTGACTCGCCTGGAGCCGAACAGCTTCGACGAAATTACCGCGATGGACGTGCTCGAGCATGTTCCCGATCTGGTCGCATTGATGACGCGCTGCATTGATCTGCTGGTTGTGGGCGGTGCGATGCGAATCGGCGTGCCGTACGACCTTTCATGGGGCGCGTGGCAGGATCCTACCCATATCCGCGCATTCAACGAACGCAGCTGGTTGTATTATACGGATTGGCACTGGTATCTCGGCTGGCTCGAAGCGCGCTTCACCACGACGCAACTGCAAATGGTTTTCAACCCGGTCGGTGCCGCCATGCGCGAGCGCGGTATCGTCGACGAAGAGATTTTTCGCACACCACGCGCTGTGGACAGCATGCAGGTCGTATTGGTCAAGCGCGAATTGTCGCTCGAAGAAAAACAGAATGCGCGGCTCTGGTTCAAAGGTGTGGTGTGAAAGTTGCCGCAACCGATCCGACGACGCAGCGTACAGTTGCATCATCCACATTCATTCCCTGACTATCGATCGACATGATTCCCAGCACAGATACCAATCGCATCGATCAGCGTTTTGCCGAGCTCAAGCAACAGACGCGCGCCGGATTGATTCCATTCGTCACCGCGGGTGATCCGCATCCGGATTACACCGTGGCGATCATGCACGCGCTCGTCGCCGCGGGCGCGGACCTGATCGAACTCGGCGTGCCGTTTTCCGATCCGATGGCGGATGGCCCGGTGATCCAGCACGCCAACGAGCGCGCACTGCTCAAGCATATCGGCCTCAAAAATATCCTCGGCTGGGTCGATGAATTCAGACGTAAAGACGTCCAAACGCCGATCGTGCTGATGGGTTATCTCAATCCGATCGAGATCTACGGTTACGCGCGATTTGCCGACGATGCGGCCAACGCTGGCGTCGATGGCGTGTTGCTTGTGGATTGTCCGGTTGAAGAAGTCGATGCGGCACAAACCCTGCGCGCGCGCGGATTGCGGCAGATTTTCCTCGCGGCGCCGACGACTGATGCCAAACGTCTGCACGAGCTTTGCGATCACGCCGAGGGTTTTGTCTATTACGTGTCCTTTGCCGGCATCACCGGTGCCAGTCATCTGGATCTGGAGCCGGTCAAGGCGCGCGTCGCGGCGATCAAAAGCCTCACCAATACGCCGGTTGCTGTGGGTTTCGGCATCAAGGATGCCGCTTCCGCAGCTAGCGTTTCCGAGTTCGCCGATGCTGTGGTGATCGGCAGCGCCTTGGTCGAAACGCTCGCCGGCAGCAGCAGCGCCGATGAAGCGGCGCGTCGCGCCAGCGATTTTCTTGCACCGATTCGCGCGGCGCTCGATGCGCTGCGCACTTCCCATGCCGCGTGATACCACCGAAAATGAAAACCTCGGCGATGCGCCACCATTGGCGCCGCCGCTGGATGCTACTGGAGACGACGAACAAATGAGCTGGCTGCAAAAATTGATGCCTTCACGCATCCGCACCGAAGGTGGCGCCAAAGGCAAGGTGCCCGAAGGCTTGTGGGAAAAATGTGCCGGCTGTGCCTCGGTGCTGTATCGCCCGGAGCTGGAACGCAATCTCGAAGTGTGTCCGAAGTGTGGGCATCACCATGCGATCCGCGCACGCAAGCGGCTCGCCGCGTTTCTCGACGAAGGCAGCACGATCGAGCTCGGTGCGGAACTCGAACCGGCTGATCCGCTGCGTTTTCGCGACTCGAAAAAATACAAGGATCGCATGCTCGGCGCGCAGAAGCAGACCGGCGAAAAAGACGCGCTGATTACGCTTGCCGGCAAATTGAAAAACCAGCCGGTGGTGGCGAGCGCATTCGATTTCGCGTTCATGGGCGGCTCGATGGGTTCGGTGGTCGGCGAACGTTTTACACTCGGCGCAGAACATGCGTTGGCGCAGCGTAGCCCGTTCGTGTGTTTTTGTGCCACCGGCGGCGCGCGCATGCAAGAAGGCCTGTTCTCGCTGATGCAGATGGCCAAAACTTCGGCCGCGTTGGCGCGATTGCGCGCGGCCGGATTGCCGTATCTCGCCGTGCTCACGCACCCGACCACTGGTGGCGTATCGGCCAGCCTCGGCATGCTCGGTGATCTGAACATCGCCGAACCCAAAGCTCTGATCGGATTTGCCGGACCGCGTGTGATCGAGCAAACCGTGCGCGAAACTCTGCCGGAAGGTTTTCAACGCAGCGAATTCCTCGTCGAACACGGCGCGATCGATTTGATCATCGACCGACGCGAACAGCGTGATCGCATCGCGGCGCTACTGGCTTTGCTCATGCGTCAGCCGAAAGCGGCGTAAGTTTCGTCGATGCACGCAGTTATCGACCGCGTCGGCGCGGCGGAAAATCAATATGCCTGAAACCCTGACCGAGTGGCTGGACTACCAGCAAAACCTGCATGCGCGTGGCATCGATCTCGGCCTGGATCGCGTGCGTGCGGTCGCCGAGCGCATGCGTCTGCTGCACCCCGCGCCGCTGGTAATTACGGTCGGCGGTACCAATGGCAAAGGCTCCACGGTCGCGTTTCTCGATGCTATCTTGAGCGCTGCTGGCAAGCGTGTCGGCTGTTATACGTCGCCGCATCTTGAACGTTACAACGAGCGCGTGCGCATCGCCGGCGTCGATGTCGATGATCCCGTTTTCGTCGAAGCATTTGACGAGATCGAGGCGGCGCGTGGCGAGATCTCGCTGACCTATTTCGAATTCGGCACATTAGCCGCATTGTGGATTTTTGCGCAAAGTACACTTGATGTGGTGGTGCTCGAAGTCGGACTCGGTGGGCGGCTCGACGCGGTCAATATCATCGACGCCGATGTCGCTATCGTTACCACGATCGCACTCGATCATCAGGACTATCTCGGTGACGATCTGGCCGGCATCGCGCGCGAGAAAGCTGGCATTTTTCGCGCGCAACGTCCGGCAGTGATCGGCGAAGCGGTGCCGGTGGCGGCGCTGGTGGACGCCGCCATTGCGCGCGATTCCCAGCTGGTTCGCTGCGGTCACGAATATGATTTTGTCACCACAGCGACCGGCTGGTCGTGGAGCAGCGGTGAAACAACGCTGGAGCTGCCGTTGCCATCGCTGGATGCGGCGTGCCAATGCGCAAACGCGGCGGCGGCGATCGCCGCAGTGCATGCGCTGCGCGATCGACTCGGCTGGAATCCGCAGGCGATTACGCAGGGTGTTTATCAGGCAAATATTCCGGCGCGGCTGCAGCGGTTTTCGGGTGCCGTCGAATTCATCATTGATGTCGCGCATAACCCGCAAGCGGCAGCGATCCTGGCCGATTGGCTCGCGGCACACCCGATATCCGGACGCACGCTGGCAGTGTTCAGCGCATTGGCCGACAAGGATGTTGTCGCGATCGTGCAACCGTTGGCATCGTTTATTTCGCGCTGGTTTGTGTGCGGGCTTGAACAGCAAGCCGCGCGCGGCGCCACCGCCCGTGACGTGGCGCTGCGACTAATGACTGGCGCGCCCGCTGCCAATCACGAATGTTTCGCTGATCCTGGCACTGCACTGGCGGCGGCCTGGGGCGAAGCTCTGCCTGGCGATCGCGTATTGGCCTTCGGTTCGTTTTATCTCGCCGCTGACGCGCTGGGTTTTGCGCGCGAGCACGGCATGGCTGCCGCGGTTAAGTGATGCAGCAGGTATAATGTCGTGGACACTCGTGACTCATCATCGTTCTGAAGGATCGCATCAATGGATTCCGGTTTGAAGCAGCGCCTTCTGGGTGCCGCCGTGCTGATCGCGCTGGCGGTGATTTTTGTGCCGATGTTCCTGAGTGGACCGCCTCCAAAGCAGTCCAGCGAGACCGTAAGTCTGGATATTCCCAACGCGCCCGAGCGCAAATTCGAGACGCGAACCTTGCCGCTGGCTGTGCCCAATGCATCGGCGCCGGCATCGACCGCGCCAGTTGTACCGATCACAACAGCGCCTGCTGCGATCCCGGATAGCAATCGTGTTGCCACCGTCGATACGCATGCGCCGCCGCGTACCGATGCCGCGCCTGAAACCAATGCCACGCCAGCGAAACCGGCCACGTCGCCCGCTGTAGCGACTGCGGTGACACCAGCCTCTGCCGCCGTGAAGCCTGCGACTCCTGCAGCGACCGCTGTTGCGGAGAATGGCCGCTTCACCGTCAATCTGGGTATTTACGCGGATCGCGCGCACGCTGATGCACTCGTGCAGAACATCAAAAAACTCGGTCTGCCGGTGGTGGTCGAGGCGACCGAATATCAGGGCAAACCCGGCCAGCGCGTGCGCGTCGGACCATTCGCCGATCGCGCCTCGGCAGAGGCCGCGCGGCTGAAAATCAAGGCATCCGATGCAAAGCTGCCGCTGAGTATTTCGGAAACGGCCAGCGCGCCGGCGACGAGCGATACGCCGGTCGCGGCGTTGCCGGCCAATAAGGCCGGTGGCTGGGCGGTGCAACTCGGCGCGTTCAAGTCGGAAGACGAGGCGAACAAGTTACGCCAGCGCTGCATGACCGCGGGATTTGTCGCATTTGTCGATCGCAGCGGTAGCGCCGAGCAAGCGCTGTGGCGTGTGCGCGCCGGCCCGGAAGCGGATCGCGGTAACGCCGACAAACTGCGGACATCGCTCAAGCAGAAGCTGCAGCTCGACGGCATCGTCGTAACCCAGCCGTGAGTTTTGCGAACGCAGGATTCGATCCATGTCGACGCTGCTGAACTGGGCCGACTATTGCGTCATCGGCGTTTTGGCGCTGTCGGTCTTGATGGGATTGTGGCGCGGCTTTATCGGCGAAGTGCTCGCACTCGCTTGCTGGATTCTAGCGTTCTGGATCGCGTGGAATTTCGGCGCGGAACTCGCCGACAAATTCACCACGCCGATTCCGGTGCCGTCGGTACGCTTGATCCTCGCGTATGTGATCTGTTTTGTCGGCGTGCTGATTCTCGGCGCGCTGGTCGGATTTTTCATGCGCAAGCTGATCGCCGGTAGCGGTCTTTCCGGCAGCGATCGATTGCTCGGCATGTTTTTCGGATTGGCGCGTGGCCTGTTGCTGGTCACGTTCGCGGTGCTGATTCTTGGCTTCACGCCGTTTCCGCGCGATCCGTGGTGGCATGAATCGCAATTGCTGCCGAGCTTTCAGGCCGGCGCGGAATGGCTGTCTGCACGCCTGCCACCCAATGTCACGAAGTACCTGGATTTGCGCGGGCTGCTGCCGATACCGGCCGGTATGCCGCCAGCCACTCCCGCGCAAGCACCTGCGTCTGCTACGCCGCCAATCCCGACGCCACCAGCGCATGGCGCGACAAAGTGAAATGTAAATTTGGCAGCGCCGTACTTCATCCACATTGTGATTGCTGCTGACGGCTATATCTGATCGAAGCCGAGTTCTGTTTGAGTTAGTCACATCCCCGAACGGCATAAGCGCGGATTTTCGGTTTAACAAACATGCGCACAACGATACGGCACGGTAAAATAGGCGCAGACTATGCGAGCGGTGGCCCGGCTTCGAGCGAGAAATCGGCCTGATATACGCCCAGTTTCAACCGCCGTCCCATGCTTTGATGCATAAAAAACGCACCTTCATCGTTACCACCAATACGAGCTTTGCCCCATGTGCGGAATCATCGGAATCGTCGGCAAATCGGAAGTCGCTGGCGCGTTGTACGACGCGCTGACTGTGCTGCAACATCGCGGCCAGGATGCTGCCGGAATCGCCACCGTCGATGGCACGCGCCTGCGTTTGCACAAGGCCAATGGCTTGGTGCGCGATGTGTTCCAGCGCGATGACATGCTGCAATTGCGCGGCCATGCCGGTATCGGCCATTGCCGTTATCCGACCGCCGGTTCGGAAGGCACCGCCGAGGCACAGCCGTTATATGTCAACTCGCCATACGGCATCGCGCTCGCGCACAACGGCAACATCATCAACGCGGATAAATTGCGCCGCGAGATGGTCGAGGACGATCGTCGTCACCTGAATACCGATTCCGATTCCGAAGTGCTGCTGAATGTATTCGCGCACGAATTGCAGATTCAGGATCGCCACACGCTTACGCCCGATCATATTTTCAAGGCCGTCGCCGGCGTGCATGCCCGCGCGCGCGGCGGCTACGCAGTGATCAGTCTGCTGCTTGGTTATGGCATCGTGGCGTTTCGCGATCCGCACGGCATTCGCCCGGCTGTACTCGGCGAACGCGATACGCCGGACGGCATCGAATATGCGGTCGCGTCCGAATCGGTCGCGCTGGATATTCTGGGTTTCCGCCGCCTGCGTGATATCGCGCCAGGTGAATGTGTGTTGCTGGGATTCGATGGCAGTCTGCACACGCGCCAGTGCGCCGAATTGCAGCAACATGCGCCGTGCATTTTCGAATACGTCTACCTCGCACGCCCGGATTCGATGATTGAGGATGTCTCGGTGTACAAGGCGCGTCTGCGCATGGGCGAGCGTCTCGCGGCGAAGATTGCGCGGCTGATGCCCGATCACGATATCGACGCGATCATTCCGATTCCCGACACCGCGCGCACGGCGGCGAGTTCGCTCGCGACCGCACTCGGCGTGCCGTTCCGCGAGGGTTTCGTCAAAAACCATTACATCGGCCGCACCTTCATCATGCCCGGGCAGAGCGAGCGCGTGAAATCGGTGCGGCGCAAGCTCAATGCGATCCATCTCGAATTCCGCAACAAGGTTGTGCTGCTGGTCGACGATTCGATCGTGCGCGGCACCACGTCGAAACAGATCATCCAGATGGCACGCGATGCCGGAGCGAAAAAAGTATACTTTGCCTCGGCGGCGCCGCCGGTGCGTTATCCGAATGTCTATGGCATCGACATGCCGGTGACGGCCGAACTGGTCGCGCACGGTCGTACCGAAGCCGAAGTGCAATCCATCCTCGGTGCGGATTGGCTGGTGTATCTGGATCTTTCTGACCTGATCGGCGCGGTCGCCGAAGGCAACGAAAAGCTGACGCACTTCGATACCTCGTGTTTCTCTGGCGAGTACGTGACCGGCGTCGAGCCGACCTATCTGAGCGAGCTCGAGTTCGCGCGCTCGGATGACGCCAAGCTCAAGCGTCGCCAAGTCTCCTGAGAGTGTGAGCTTGCGGCGCTAACAAGGGCGCAACAGTTTGTGCATCCTGTCCGATTTTTGCATCGAGCCACGTTGTACACTGGACTGACTATTTTCCGTGCTACGCATGCGACTTGCGATCCTGCGGTTGAACATCGTGCCTGACGAGACAACGAATGATTCGACAACTCGAGGAAAACAAGTGAACACCATTGCAGATTCCCTCGATGCGAATCTTTTCAGCGCCGTCGGGCAGTGTCTCGACTGCACCGATCCGCAAGAAAAAATTGCACTGACAACAGCGCTGGCGAGCCGGTTTGCATCAGGCCAGTTCGATTTCGCTGACTCATCATCGCCGTCGCCGATAGCAAATCCCGGGCGTCCGTCGCGCCCGCTGCTGGTCGATCCACGCCATCTGCCGCAACGCAAACTCGGTAGCAGCGAAGGTCGTGTTGCGTTGATTCACGCCGTTGCGCATATCGAATTTAATGCCATCAACCTCGCGCTGGATGCGGTCTATCGATTCCGTGGTTTGCCGCTGGAGTATTATTTCGACTGGATCGGGATTGCCGCCGATGAAGCACGCCATTTCAGTTTGCTCAGCGCGCGTCTGGCCGAGCTTGGTTATGCCTACGGTGATTTTGACGCTCACGATGGTCTATGGGAAATGGCCGTAAAGACGGCTGGTTCATGTCTGGCGCGCATGGCGCTGGTGCCGCGTGTGCTCGAAGCGCGCGGGCTGGATGTGACGCCGGGCATGATAATGCGCTTGCGTGCGGTCGGTGATCTGCAAACCGTTGCCATCCTCGAAGTCATCCTCGATGAAGAGGTCGCGCACGTAGCTGCCGGTTCACGCTGGTTTGCGTGGTGTTGCGCGCAGATCGGCTCCGATCCGGCCAATACTTTCGATGAATTGCTCGCGCTCCATTTGCGCGGCAGCTTGCGTGGTCCGTTCAATACCGAGGCACGTCTGCGCGCCGGTTTCAGCGAGCTCGAACTTGAACGTATCGCAGCGATGGTGCCCGCGTGATACGCGCAGGTGTTTACGCGTTCGCCTTGTTCGCATGCACGCTATTACTGCTTTTTTTCGCCGCCGATGCATCGTGGCATATGCCATTGCAACCCGCGCATCGCATCACCTTGCACGGAGCGAATTTTCGCGTGGTATCCGGCGCTGGCGCACAGGACGAAGATGCGTTGAATATTGGATCGGTCGGCGATGACGATAACGCCGTGCAGACGATCGCGCTCGATCACGTCGGTGCGGATGACTATCCGGTATTGCGTTATGGCTTCGAAAATTTTCCGCGCACTCTCGAACTCTCGCTGATATTTCGTCGCGCCGATACCCCTGGCGATGTGCATGCGATCGCGCTGCCGCGCCCGGAAAACGGCACAAAAAGTTATGACCTGCGCACGATTCCAGCATGGCGCGGTGACATTCTTGAAGTCGGATTCGCCGAATTTCCGACCGCGCAACTGGTGGCCAAAGGGCAGGGTTTCCATCCATTCAACTTGATGCAGGCCGAGTTGTGGTCGCCGTCCGCCAACGGCGCGGTGTCGGCATTGTTGACCGACTGGTTTGCGCATTGGTCGTGGAGCATGCGCTCGGTGCATGCGCTCGGGCGCGATATCGATACGCCGCGCAAATTTTCGCTGGTGCTCGCGTTGGCGGTATGGAGCGCGATCGCGTTTCTACTCGGGATGCTGATTCTGCGCTGGCGCAGTCGGCAGATCGGCCTCGGCGCGTTTGTCTGCGTCGCAGCGACGTGGTTGCTGCTCGATATGAATTGGCAAAGTGGATTGTTCTGGAAGAACGGTTTGACGCGTGACATGTATGCCGGAAAATCCTGGGACGAGCGCTCACGCATGATTGCCGATGCGCCGCTGCTCGATGTCGCCGCGCGCGTTCGCGAGGCGTTACACGCCCAACCTGCGAATACCCATGTGCTGGTGGCCGATGATTCGCCCTACGAACTGTTGCGGCTGGTGTATCACCTGTTACCGGCTAACGTCGAACCGCTAGGCTGGGTGGCGGGTTTGCTCGGACACACGCCGATCGATGGCGGGCCGATTACGCATCTCGCCGAAGGTAGCGTGGTCGTTTATTACCACGTGCAGGAATCTGTATACGATGCGACTCATGCGCAATTGCACATCGGCGAACTCAGCTATCCCGTCATGCCATTACTGGAAACACGCTCGCTCAGCGTATATCGCATCAGCGGGACGCCATGAATGTGCGACTTCGCCGCGCGCCTTTTTTTGCTGGTCGCGTTCGCGCGGGCGATGCATTGCGGAGCATAAAAAATGCTTGAGATTTTGATCGCATGGTTGTTGCCGCTCCTGGCCGGAATGGGCTTGTGGCAGATTGCGCTGGGTCGCGTGCGCAGCTCTGCGCAGTGGGCCGGTGTTGTCGGTTATGGTTATCTGGTTGGAATGTTGTTGGCCGGCACATTGACGGCCGCATTGTCCAGTGACGACACCCAACATGCGTTGCGACATGCCGGGCCGGCGCTGGCATTGATCGCGGCAATCGGTTGGGCCTGGAGTTGGAAATTCGGCATTACGAGGGCGACGTTACCGTGCTATGCGCCGTTGCGTTCGTGGCATCGGGCGCTGTTTTTCTTCCTCATCGTTTTGTTGCTGATACGTGCCTTCGTCTTGCTCGATGAGGTCTGGCTGCGACCGACATTTCCATGGGATGCGTGGGCCGCCTGGGCAGTAAAACCGAAAAGCTGGTATCTGCTGGGGTCTGGCGAAAAATATGTCTCGGCATCGGTCTGGTTGGCGCAGACGGACAGCGCGTTGCGCACCACGGTCACTTGGCATTACCCAACGCTGCTGGGCTGGATGCAGGTATGGTTTGCGAGCGCGGCCGGCGAGTGGAACGAACCGATGGTCAACCTGCCGTGGGTCGGCATCTGGATCGCATTATTACTGGCCACGTATGCACAACTTCGCGAACTGAGCCTTGCGCCGCTGCGCGCCATGATCGCCATCTACGCGCTTGGCTCGCTGCCGCTTTTGAACGCGCATGTCGCGCTCGCCGGTTATGCGGATTTGTGGCTGGCCGCGTTGTTTGGCATGGCGGTGCTGGTGTGGTTGATATGGCTGCAGCAACGCCGCCCCGCGCAATTGATCGCCGCATTGGTCCTGGGACTTTGTCTGCCGGCGCTCAAGCTGGAAGGCACGGTCTGGATGGTATGTTTTTTCAGTATGGCATTCCTCGGTGTTTTGCCGCTACGCGCCCGCTGGTGGTTGATTGTCGCCACGCTTTTGATCAGCATTTTTGGTCTGGCGATTGGCGGATTCGAGCTGCCGTTGCCCGGCCTCGGGCTGGTGCGAATAGCGTGGGGCGAAATTGACATTCCGGCGATGGGCACGCTGTTGTTGCAATGGCATTCGGTCGGTCGCGAAATGTTTGCGACACTATATTCGCTGCCGAACTGGCACTTGCTGTGGTTTCTCGCGCCGCTGATTATCGTGCTGCGCTGGCGCGAATTTCCGCGCCACGAAAACATTCAATTACTCGGTAGTTTGTTGCTGTTGTGCGGGCTGTTTTTATTCGTGCTGTTTTTCTTCACCGAAGCCTCGCGCTGGGCCGAAGATTTCACCAGCGCCAACCGCCTGATCATGCATATCACGCCGGTAGTGATTACATTATTGGCGCTGCTGTTGCGCGATGTGGGCAGGGGAAATGTCTCTGAAACTACGACAACCTGATCGCAAGTTTTGCTCCGGGAAGGTATTCTTGGTGAAAGTGATGTATCGACATTGTTGCAACCCGATTTTCGATGAGATATTGTGTCAGCATTGAAAGTTCAAGGAAATTCAAATGCGCGTGCTGGTAAAAAAGTGGGGGAATAGCGCATCAGTCCGCATTCCTGCCGCCATTATGGATGCAGCAAGCTTGAGCCTGGACGATGTCGTGGATGTTCGCGAGGAAGGCGGCAGCATTGTCATTGAGCCGGTACGCCCGAGCGAATTTGATCTTGCTCAACTGCTGGCTGATATCACCCCGGAGAACCTGCATACCGAGATCAGTTTCGGCAACGCCGTCGGTAATGAAGTATTTTGATGGCTCGCCGTTACGTGCCTGACGCGGGCGATATCGTATGGCTGCATTTTGATCCGCAAGCCGGCCATGAGCAGGCGGGGCACAGACCGGCACTGGTGCTTAGCCCGTCGCTCTACAACAGCAAAACGGGGCTGATGCTCTGCTGCCCAATGACCACGCAGGTGAAAGCTTATCCATTTGAAGTATTGATTGCAGGTACGCGTTTGGGCGTGGCATTGGCCGACCAGGTTAAAAGTCTGGATTGGGTTGTACGCAGGGCCAGCTATAAAGGCAAAGTTTCGACTGCCGAATTGGCAGAAGTTCGGGCGAAGATATTTTCCTTGCTCGGGAAATCGTGAAGCGTTTGATACATCTCTTTTGAATGCCCGGAATTGCGCTGAGCCGTTTTAATCCAAACCTAGCAACGTTCGATACAGTTTCTGAGTTTGCGTCGCAACTGCGTGCATGCTGAATTCTTCGTGCCAGCGTTGCCGTCCGGCTTGACCGAGTCGAATGCGAAAGTCGCTATCCTCCTGCAGGCGCGACAAGGCGCTGGCCAATACATCGGCATTCCCTGGCGTGACCAGCAAGCCTGTTTCTCCATCGCGCACCACATGGCTCACGCCTGAGCCGGGAATAGCGCTTGCGACCACCGGCAGGCCCGCGCGCATGGCTTCCAGCAGCACCAGGCCGAATGCCTCGCTGCGTTCGATCGATGGCAGGCAGAACACATCTGCGCTCGCATAGGCTGCTGCGAGTTCCGCATCGTCGATGGCGCCAGCGAAACGTACGCGCGCAGCGATGCCGATATCCTGCGCGAGTTTTTTTAGCGCAGCCTTGCGCTCGCCGCTGCCGACCAGCAGCAATACTGCTGCGGGCGTTTTGGCGAGGGCATGCAGCAAAATATCATGGCCTTTGTAGTACGCCAGGCGTCCGACGGCGAGTAAGCGCAACGGTGCAACCATCCCGATATTTTCCGGCCAGTTGCAGCTTTGTGTGGGCGGCGAAGTTGCACCAAGGCCGAGTGGAATGATCCGCGTTTTATCGCGCCACGGCGCCAGCGCGGCGCTGCTATCGAGATAACGCCTGGACGTTGCAATGATCGCTTTCGCCCGCTGCAGTAGTGCCTGTTCCCACGGACGATACAAACGATACGCCAGGCGCAGTTTTCGCTGGGCGGCATCTAGCGGTACATCCGAATGCCAGTGAATTATCCACGGCAAGCGTCGCGCCGCCGGGCTTAGCAATGCCCAGAACGCCGAGGTGTTGGGCAAATGCAGATGCAACAGATCAGGTTTGAATCGCAGTATCGTCCGGCTTAAGAGCCACGGAAACGCCGGGCTGATCGGCGCGTAGACGAATTGACCATGACACGCCGCCAAGGTCACATCGACTCCGTTTTTTATATAACGCTGCGTGTGATGAATGCCCGGCGCGGTATGTGCCAGCACCGCCGTGGCGGTCTGATCCTGCACCACGGTTTCAGCGAGTTCTGCGCTGAAATTTTCTATGCCGCCAGGGTAGGGCGGATAAAACTTGCCGATATGCAATACGCGCATGACTGGCGCTGGCAGCTATTCGTTTTCATGCCAGTCGCCGTCTTCTGGCAACTGCGTCGATATGGCGGGATCAGTGATGCTTGATGGGGCTCGCTGGGTATTCATCTCGGCTTCGAGGATCGCGATTTTTTGCACGAGACGACGCAGCTGGCGTTCCTGCCGCGAGCGCTCGATATCCAGTTGCAGCATGCGCAGCAGGATCATCGAAATGCCGACGATGATCGGCACCACCGGCGCGTAGCTGATGCCGGTGATCACGCCAAGCCATGGCACCACCGAAGGGAACACGCCAAGAATCAGTGTCGCCGCTGCTACGCCAAGCCACCACAGCGCGTAAGGGCCGTGCAGGTGATCGCGGCGCACCAGAAACAGGATGGTACCCGCGAGTAATACACCAAGCACTGCCGCTGTGAGTTGCGCGGTCATGGCGCCGATTTCTCCGCGCGCGATGCATCGGCGCGGCTGCCAATGCGCGCGATGCACAACAGCGTCGTGCGCAACATGTAGCGGGCGACCAGCCGCCACGACGCAAACACGCGTGAGCCGCCGAACTGGCGCGGTGACATTACGGTAGGCACTTCGTCAATCAACAACCCGCGTTTCTGCAGCAGCATCAATACGCCGATATCCTGGTAGTCGAGCAAACTCGCCTCGCGCGACGCGAGAATTTGTATGGCGCGTAAATCGTAGACTCGCAGGCCCGAGGTGAAATCATGCACCTTCAACCCGGTCAGCAGGCGAAAATATTGCCATGCCACGCGTTTCGCTATGCTGAGCCGTTGTGCGTAGGTGCCGATGGTTACGTTCGCTTTTGATTGATGATGCGCTTGCAGCAACGCCGGGAGTTCTTCGGGCTGGTGCTGACCATCGGCATCGAGCGTGAGCACGCAATCATAGCCATGACGCAACGCGTAACGGATACCCGCCTGAGTCGCGCCCCATGCGCCGAGGTTCACTGCGAGATCCAGCACCTGCGCACCGGCTGCGCGGGCGACCGTTACCGTCGCATCGCTGCTGGCATCGTTTACAACGAGCACGGTGCAATCCAGATGTTTGCGCACGCCTGCAATCACCGCAACAATGGTGTTTTGCTCGTCGCGCGCGGGCATCACAGCGAGGCAGTATTGCATTGAAGAAGCAGGTAAGTTCATGCAGTCCAAACTATAACGTAGCGTAAACATTAACCTGAAAGATCGCAGGGTTTGCGCCATTGCAATAAACGCAGCAGTACGCTGTTGATACACTCGAAACTACCTCAATAGCCAGTGTAGACGTGCGCGTTGGCTGCGGAGTTTCCCTACTTGGCTAGAATCTTTTGTGGGCTGCTGAGATCTTTTTTCAGACCATTGGAGTCAATCAAACCAATGTAATACCAATAGACGTGGCCAGAAATTGCGCTGGCGTCACGCCATTGGTACGACGATCCATTGTCCTCGTCGTTTATGGCAAGGATCGTATCCTTGTTTACTCGAAGATAATGTCCCTTTTCAGTTTCGCTGCGGTAGATGATATAGCCATACACTGCATCCTCATGCGCCACAGCCCATTTCAGCAGCGGTCCATTTCCTTCAGGAGCAGCAACACTTGCCGGTTTCGTGGCAAGATGAAGTGCACGTTTCAAGTCGATAGGCTTGTTTTCGACAGGCGCATTCGATGCACTAGTCGCGGCATTGCTGCTCTCGGTCGTTTTTTTATCGAGATTGCGAATTTCGGTGTTTTGATTGAACAACATGCCTTGCAAGTTGATCGGCAGATTCTGCTTCAATTCGGGGATATGCAGAACAACACGGCCTGCGATTGAACCGGTTGGCTGATCATCCAGAATATGCAGACGCAGAAGTTTGCACCCGTTCGTTTTGGGTTTGCAGTCCACGACCTCGGCTTTTGCCACCACACGATCAAATTCTATTTTATCGACGCTGAAATCTTTTTCTGACTGGCTCGTCAAGCGAATCAGAGATTCGTTGTTGTTGCCTTTGAACATCAGACCAAGACCGAATGGATTTTGTGCGGGTACGACATCACCGTGCACATCCGCTTTCACCTCGACAGATATACCGGGCTGTAGCTTTGAGTTGGTGCTGAATTTTACAAATTCATCAATTATGCCCAGTGGCGCGTTTTGCTTCAGCGTCACACTGATGCTTTTTCCTGTATCCGCAATGGTGACGTCAAGAAAATCGGGTTTCTGCATAATCGAGGTCAGTCGAAAATCCGCCACTTCATGGCTCTCGAATACAATGGATTTTGTTGGCGCCACGGAAGCGCGTGCCGAGGTCACATCGAAATCGATTTTCGCTGCAGGTTTATCCAGCACTGACTGCACGAATCCGCGCGCAACATTGGTACGCTTGGCGGAAGCTGTGTTGTCGGTAGTGACATTGAACCAATGCTCGGCGCGGCCGAGATCATTTTCAACGTGGACTTCCACCTCGAAGTACGCCGTGCTTTTGGCTGCAATCGTCGTAGCGGCCGGCCGAATAATATCAGCCGAACGCAGCGCGCTTGCACTCAGTACCTTGATAGGTTTGTCAGTGGTATTGGTGTACGCAAGCGTACAGCGTGCGATGGAAAACTGATAAACCTCACCGAATTCGCACGGTGTCACCGTCAGCGGAGGCAAATCAGCCGTTGTGGCTAATGCAGCGATACTTGCTAATAGGGTCGTCAACATAAATTCATAGGATCATCAACATAAAAAAAGCCCACCCGTTGCCGGGCGGGCTTTTTAAGAGAATTGCAATTAGCTTATTGTACGGAGAAGCTTTGCAAAGCAACTGGCAAAGTGCCGTTCGCTCCGATCTGGAAAGCGCCACATGCTGCCGCGCCACCCGCTGCATCGGTAGCGTCAATCTGTGACCCGCCTACTGCCAAAAAGTATGTGCCAGCGGCTACAGTGGTAATATTCGCACCGCCTGCACCTACAACGCCGGTCTGCACGCAACCGCCACCATTCAGGCATGTGCCGCTATAAAGGTACATCGTCGGATGCCACGTGGCCGTATTTGCTGTGGCACCTGTGAACGCAATACTGGTCGCGCGCCCGCCTGTACCAGGTGCTGAGAGAGTAATTTGGTAAATTACCTGTGGTTGGTTAGATACGACCTGCGCTCCGCCACAAAAGGCATCAACTTGATTGCCATTGCCGCAAGTAGTTCCGCTGGCAGTCGGAGTAGGGCCTACCAAAGTAGTCGTATCCGGCGCAGCACATGTGCCGCCTACGGCAAATGCAGCTGCCGGTACAAACGCACACGCACTGCTAAGCAACAGCACATAGATATTCTTCATACTCGCATCTCCGATTATATTAAAATCAATTGCAATTATTTTTTTAGGGGTATGTCTGATCCGGAAAGAAATTAATCAATTGGATCAATCAATATCCGATATAGGTTTGACGACGTGAGTCAAATGTGTCGAAGGATACAATCTGACCGCTATGACCAGAAGATTGGGTTGGGCTGGGAGACGCGAGACCCATCGTTGTAGTCTTTGCACCCACCCAAGCTGAATTGTCTATGCCTGTTACAGAGCCTGATACTGCGGGTTCTGTCGTGCCGGACGGAGCGTTAATCCAATAGCGAATGCTACCGTTGGCTCCCGAAGTTGCCATCAGGACATCGAATTCTATCCTGTTTACCCCGGCGGCCAAGGTAATAGCCCCCGTAGTGGCGGTGCATCGATAAGTGGTGCCGTTGTTGCAAGACCAATTAAAAGATAGGCGATTACCACTCGCAGCAGGAACCAGATTTACTGCGATGATACCTCTGCGCCCATGGACTGTCGTGGCACCTGAAGTCGTCAGTAAGTTCACACTATCGGTACTGGCCAAGGCGCCGAGGGCGCTTGCATTCACCAAGAACTGAAATCGATAACGTGGTTCATTGGCTGGACTGGTATCCGTGACCGTAGCTTGATCAGCAGAGTCTGTTCCTAGCGTGGCGTCAAGCTTGCAAGCCGATCCATCCAAGCCGGTGCCAGACACTGCTAACGTGCCACCGCCGAGCGCAGAAGCTCCGCCACTCCAAGGAAGAGCAGCTACAGCTGGGCAAACCGCAAACGCACTACCAGCCACCGCAAAACTTGCCAGACCGAGTACAGCCAGTGCCAGCGATTTCATTTTGAAAGATTTCATGAATTTCTCCCGTTGAACCGTGTGGTAGCGCTTGCCCCATCGCCGGCTTATTGCTAAAGCCATTACCCGAACACTTCGAAGGGTAGTCAAGTTTCTGAGCAGCGTCAACCATGTAGACGCTATTCCTCGACACACTCCGCACTATTCGGGATAAGAATCCCCGCACCCTGTTCGGGTACTCACTGACAATAACGCATACTAGCGGCAAAACTGGACACGGATTTTGCAACTGGCTTGTTCCGAGGGCCGCGCTGGTTGCGGGGTTGGGTGCGGCGGCCAGTTTAACCCCCTAAGCAGGAGTCAAAATGCGGATAGGCCAAGGTTATGACGTGCATGCTTTCGGCACGGGCGATCATGTGGTGCTGGGGGGCGTGCGGATAACGCACGAGCAAGGTGTGGTTGCGCATTCCGACGGCGACGTGATCATTCATGCCCTGTGCGATGCGTTGCTCGGCGCGCTGGCGCTCGGTGATATCGGCCAGCATTTTCCGCCGACCGATGAGCGCTGGCGTGGCGCGGATAGTCGTATGTTTCTGCGGCATGTCGCGCAGCTGATCCACGCACAAGTCTATCGTTTGGGCAATGCCGATGTGACAGTAGTGTGCGAGCGCCCGAAAGTGGCGCCCCACGCGCTGGTCATGCGCGGCAATCTCGCCGCCGATCTGGGGTGCGATATTCAACAAGTCAGCGTGAAAGCCACCACCAGCGAAAAACTTGGCTTTACCGGCCGTGGCGAAGGCTTGGCAGCGATGGCTGTGGTTCTGCTGCTGCCGATGTAGGTGCCGCCTCGGAAATAGCTTTCGATGCGGGGTGAGTGTAGCGATCACCCTTCGCGCTAAAATGTAACATTCTTCTGTCTGAGATTTTATGTCTGAATCCGAACTCCCGCGAGCGCACGGCGGCGCGTCTTTATGCGGCATATTGCGCGCAACACCTGATGATTTTCTGGTCGAGGAGGATCTCGGTTTCACCCCGAGCGGCGCTGGCGAGCACGCGCTGGTGGTGGTCGAAAAACGTGGCGCGAATACCGATTGGGTGGCGCGCCAGCTCGCGGCGTTTGCCGGCGTAGCTCCATTTGCCGTGAGTTTTGCAGGCTTGAAGGATCGGCACGCACTGACGCGACAGACGTTTTCGTTGCATCTGCCCGGCAAGGCCGATCCGGATTGGGCGCAGTTGCAGAACGCCGAGTTTCGTATTCTCGATGCGCAACGTCACAACCGCAAACTCAAGCGCGGTGCGCTGAAAGGCAATAGATTCCGCATCGTATTGCGCGAAGTTGGTGGTGATCGAGCCGCGACGGAACAACGCCTGATCGCGATCGGCGCGCACGGCGTGCCGAATTATTTTGGCGAGCAGCGCTTCGGTCGCAATGGCGGCAATGTGGCGCAGGCGCGCGCGATGTTCGCCGGGCGACGCGTTGAGCGCAGCATGCGTGGCTTGTTGTTATCGGCGGCGCGTTCGCATCTGTTCAACCATGTGTTGGCCAAACGCGTTGCGGCTGGCAACTGGAATCAAGCGCTGTCGGGCGATGTGTGGATGCTGCACGGCAGTCATGCGATTTTCGGGCCTGAGCCTATCAGCGATAACATCCAGCGTCGGCTGCATGAAGGCGATATTCATCCAACTGCGCCGCTGTGGGGACGCGGTGCTTTACGCAGCACCGACGATGTCGCGCTATTGGAACAGGCGGTGATGCAGCGTGATCCCGATCTGGCTAACGGGCTGGAAACGGCAGGCCTCGAGCAAGAGCGCCGCTCGCTGTGCTTGCGTCCGCGTGATCTGGCTTTCGAGTGGCTGCCGGAAAATGCGCTGGCGGTAAGTTTCTGGCTGCCGGCTGGTGCGTATGCCACCACCTTGCTGCGCGAGTTTTGCGACTATCGAACCGCGCAGACATTCGTCGCCGACGAGTCGGCTGAACTTGAGTGATTTTCTGCACTTGTCTGGCGTAAATGCCGGTCTATACTGGATTCGCCTCGCATCGCAGCTGGCTTGATTTGCGGGATACATCGCGCAGCGGAAGCACGATGTAATTCATCAGGGTGTAGTTCCGTTTACTAATCGCAGGTGGTGGTGTTGGCAGGCCGTTTGCTGTCATGCCAAGCACGACTTGGCTGCGCATAAGCATCACATCGGAGATAAGCCATGAAAGTTGTCATGTTGGTGGTCATCGCTGCATCGTTTCTCGGACTTGGCGGTTGCGCCGCTTCCGGCTCGTCATTGGCGCGCGCGGATTCGATGGATGCGAATATCGATCAGGAAAAGATCGTCACGGTAAATCAGTGGTCACGCGATCACGGTGCCACGACGATCTGGGTAACCCTGCCGACCAAGCCCAGAGTCACGCTGGCCAAAGAAACGCTCTGACATTGCGACAGTAGTCACGGGCGTTTGAGCAACACCAGCACGGCGCCCGTTCCGCCCTCGGCCGACTTGGCCGAGGCGTAGGCCAACACGTCATCGCGTTGTCGCAGCATGCGATCGGTCAGGCGCTTCAATACCGGGCCGTCGGCTTTCGAGCGCAAACCCTTGCCGTGGATGATTTTCACGCACAGGCGGCGTTCGCGACGGCACTCATTGAGAAAGCTCGCGATCGCTTCGCGCGCCACCACGGCGGTCATCTGATGCAGATCGAATTCATCGTCGATACTGAAATGCCCGCGTTTGAGCTGGCGTAAAACTCGCGACGCCACGCCAGCTTTGAGATAACTCAACTCCTCGCCGACCTCTATTTCGGCCGGATCGATCAGCGAAGTCATTAGTTCCGTGCTGACGCTGGCTTCGTCTTTCAGAAACTGCTCGGGCACCGGCTCGCGACGTGCGGTTTCGATCGCCACCTGCGTGGTTCGCAGACGACGCAACGGCCCGACCGCGGCATGAAACAGGTCGACATCTTCCGGGCTGGGTTTGGGACTGCGTTTCATTGTCTGGGCATGTGCTGCGCGAACCTGCGCGCACGAATGTAGCAGAGTCGAATGCGGAAATTCGGTATAGTTGCAAGCTGTGCACGGCGCGTCGTGCGTTGTATTGCGGCTCTTGCCGCTATGCCGAATCGGCATCTTCGTGCGCGGCGCCGACAACAAGGATAATGAATGCGAGTTCTGGTAAGTAACGACGACGGTGTGGATGCGCCGGGTATCCATGTGCTGGCGCGTCGTCTAGAAGCGATCGGTGAAGTCACCGTGGTGGCGCCGGATCGTGATCGCAGCGGCGCCAGCAATTCGCTCACGCTCGATCAACCGGTGCGCGTAACGCGCATGGAAAACGGTTATTACCGCGTCGCCGGCACGCCCACCGATTGCGTGCATCTGGCCTTGGCCGGACTGCTGGACTACGAACCGAATATCGTGGTGTCGGGCATCAACAATTCGGCGAATATGGGCGATGACGTGATTTATTCCGGCACCGTTTCCGCGGCGATGGAAGGACGTTTCCTCGGCCTGCCGGCGATCGCGGTATCGCTCGCGGCGAAGGATCACAAAGGTCTGCATTTCGCCACGGCCGCCGAAGCGGCGCTGGTGCTGGTAAAGCGTCTGCTGGTCGATCCGTTGCCGGCCGACACCATTCTCAACGTCAACGTGCCCGATTTGCCATGGCACGAGATTCGCGGTTTTGCGGTCACACGTCTCGGGCGGCGGCATCGTTCGGCGCCGTGCATCGCGCAGACCGATCCGCGCGGCCGTCCGATCTACTGGATCGGCCCGGCCGGTGAGGAAGACGACGCCGGCCCCGGTACCGATTTCCACGCCGTGCGCGATGGTTATATTTCGATCACGCCGATCCACGTTGATCTCACGCGATATCAGGCGCTGGAAAAAGTCGGTGGCTGGGTCGGCACCTTGTCCCTGGATATCGAGCAGCCCGCATGAGTTTGTTTGCGCAATCGACGCCCGAAGCGCGTGGTCTCGGCATGACCTCGCAGCGCGCGCGCGATCGATTGATTGATCGGCTTGAAGCCGAAGGCATTCGCGATCGTCGCGTGCTCGATGTGCTGCGGCGTTTGCCGCGCCACCTGTTCATCGAAGAGGCGCTGTCCTCGCGCGCCTACGAAGACACCGCGTTGCCGATCGGCAAAGGCCAGACCATCTCGCAGCCGTGGGTGGTCGCGCGCATGACCGAGGCGCTGATTGAGTTCAGCGTGCCGCAGCGTGTACTCGAAGTGGGCACAGGTTCGGGTTATCAGGCCGCGGTTTTGGCGGCGCTGGTGGAGCGCGTCTACACCGTCGAGCGCATCGAGGAATTGCTGCGCCAGGCGCGTCGGCGATTTCGCAAAGTGGGCATCGAAAACCTGCGTTCCAAACATGCCGACGGCAAACTTGGTTGGCCGGAAGAAGCACCGTTCGATGCGATCATTGTCACCGCCGCTGGCGCGCAGATCGAGCACGCATTACTCGATCAACTCGCACCGCACGGCGTGCTTGTGGCACCGATCGGACCACCCGGCGAACAACAATTGCTACGCGTGCGTCCGGGCGAGAACGGGCGCATCAGCGAGTTTCTCGGCAAGGTAAGTTTTGTGCCATTGCTCGGTGGCGTGAGTTGATCCGGTTGCGTTTTTACCGCGTCGAAAAAATCCTGGCGTTGTGAATCATCTGCTTGCGCCTGCAGCGTCCACCCCTGAACGAGATTTCCACACCGATGCAAATTTTTCGCCCGATGTACGAGATGGCGCTGCGCTGGGCCGCGCATCCGCAAGCCCCGAAACTGCTGGGTGGCCTGAGTTTTGTCGAGGCATTCATTTTTCCAATCGCGCCCGAGGTCATGCTCGCGCCGATGGTGCTGAGAAAACCGCAGCACTGGGCGTGGTACGCCTCCATCAGTCTGGTCTGTTCGATGTTCGGCGCGTTCGTCGGTTACGCGCTCGGTCATTTTGCGTTCGATATGCTGCGCCCGATGCTGGCCGATATCGGCTGGCTGCCGACGATCGATGCACAGGTGGAAAATTTGCGCACAGCGATGCTCGACAATCCGTTCAAAGCGTTCTGGTTATTGGTCGCGGCGGGGTTCATTCCGATCCCGCTGAAGTTTGCGACGTGGGCCTGCGGTATCGTCGGTGTGCCGATGCTCGCCTTTATTCCGGGCATGTTGATCGGTCGCGGCAAGCGTGTGTTTGCGGTGGCGGGCGCGATTCGCCTCGGCGGCGCAAAAGCCGAAGCCGCGCTGCATCGCTGGATCGAATGGATCGGCTGGGGCGTGCTCGTGCTGATCGCGGCACTTGTGATCTACTTCCGTTATCTGCGTTGAGTGTGGTTTGCGCATGAATGAAAAGGATGGCTCAGCGACCGGCGAAGCGCGCGCGTTCACGTTTGTCCGGCTGATCGGCTGCGTGATCGTGGCGGCAGGCTTGTCCGGTTGCGGACGCCAGGATGTCGTCAGCCATTCGCCGCCCGGCGACGAGCCGCATGTCACGCATGCGCCAGTCAGGTCGGGTGTTGCGGCACCTGCATTCGTCGAAACCTATCGTGTGGTGAAGGGCGATACCTTGTTTGGCATCGCATTCCGGCATGGCGTGGATTATCGCGATCTCGCGGAATGGAACGGCATTGCCGCACCGTACAAGATCTATGTCGGTCGCGAATTGAAAATGGGGCCAGCTGGCAGTGCGATGCCAGCGTCTTCTGTGGCTGCGGTTTCGCCGCCGCCGTCGCCTTCGACAAAACCGCTGGCGAACAACAAGCCGGATATTCCGCCGCCATCGCCAAATTTGTCCGGCTCGGTATCATCGACTCCGGCCGCACCGGCGACATCCACAGCTACGGCGGTCTCATCGGCAATATCCTCGCCACAGCCTGCTTCAACTTCGTCACCCGTCACCGCGACGACAGCGAAAGAACCCGCAACATCGGGTGGCACGACATGGCGTTGGCCAAGCAAAGGCGCGATGATTTCCGGCTACGTCGCTGGCGATCAGACTCGCCAAGGTGTCGATATCGCGGGCAAGGCCGGTGACCCGGTCACGGCGGCGGCGGACGGCAATGTGGTTTACAGCGGCAACGGCTTGGTCGGTTATGGCGAGCTCATCATCATCAAGCACAACGATACGTTTCTTTCGGCGTACGGCCACAATCGCAAGCGATTGGTCGAAGAAGGCCAGCGCGTTACCGCCGGGCAACAAATTGCCGAAATGGGATCGAGCAGCGCGAGCCGCGACATGCTGCATTTCGAGATCCGCAAGAACGGCAAGCCGATCAATCCACTCGATTACCTGCCATCGCGCTGACGGTTCGAGATCGGTGCGGCTGGCGTGAAAAAATTTCCGTATTCGTGTCTGCACGCTGCCTTCGCTGCGCCGAGCGGAGTATTCTCGCGGCATGACTGAGATCCCCGCCAGCGACGACGATCTACCCGCCGAGGATCTGCTCGAATTGCTCGATGCGATCGAGCCGCATGACGATGCCGCGCGCAGCTCGACCAGTCTTTACCTCAACGAAATCGGTCTGATTCCGCTGCTCGATGGCGCGCAGGAAATCGTGCTCGGTGAACGTGTGCGCGCTGGTGACAAGGATGCGCGACGGCTGATGATCGAAGCCAATCTGCGCTTGGTCGTAAGCGTGGCGCGCAGTTATGTCGGACGAGGCGTGCCGCTGCTGGATCTGATCGAGGAAGGCAATATCGGCCTGATCCGTGCTGTCGAAAAATTCGATCCGGATCGGCGGCTGCGGTTTTCTACCTACGCTATGTGGTGGGTGCGCGAATCGGTGCAGCGCGCGTTGATGCATCAGGGCCGCACCGTGCGCGTGCCGGTGCATGTGCTGCGCGAACTTGCGTCGGTGTTGCGCGCCAGTCGTGAGCTCAATCAGCGTCTCGGGCGCATGCCGAGCATCGAAGAACTCGCGCGCGCTGTTGGCAAGACCAATGCCGAAGTATCGGAGCTTTTCAGTTTCAACGAGCGCATAAGTTCGCTCGATGCGCCGCGATCCGAAGAAGACGAGCGCGCGCTGATTGATCAGATGGTCGTGCACAGCACACCAGCGAATGCGCTGGATGACCATGCTGCCGTCGACGACGTTGCGGGCGGCCCGCTCGGCGATCTTTTGCAGCATTTACCCGAGCGCCAGCGTGTGGTCGTGGAACGGCGTTACGGATTGAACGGCCAGCACATTCAGACTCTCGCGGAAATCGCGCTGGATTTCGGTCTCACGCGTGAACGTGTGCGGCAGATTCAAGGCGCGGCGCTGAAACGTTTGCGTGTGCTGGTCGAAGCCAGCGAACACTCGGAGCTTTGATCGCATTGGCGTGCGCAAATCGCGCCGAGAGTTTTACCTAACACCCAATACGCAGCGCGATTTTTCCGCGCGAAGATTTATAGGAAAAACGCCGCAACCGCGCGCCGACCTTCGCTGACCAGCACATTGAACGTGCGGCTGGCGGCGGCGTTGTCCATCACCTCGATGCCGATGCCGCGCTGCAGGAATTGCGCGAGGATCGCCTGGCTCGGAAACACGATGCGCGCACCGGTGCCGAGCAGCACGACCTCAGGTTTCAGTTCGAGAATCGCGGCGATATTTTTTTCATCGAGTTCGCCAACCGTGCGCACCGGCCAATCCTCGATCGCGCGTTCCGCGCTGAGAATAAAACTCGCGTGGAGTTCGCGATCGACCACGGTAATCGCATCCGCACGACAATTGCGAATGAACAGATATTCTTCGGGGCGATTCAGCGAAAGTTGCATGAACGTTGCCTTCGATCAGTTCGGCAACGCGAGCACGGGTTCTTCGCTATTGCGGCGGAAATACAAGGCAACGCGACCCACGCTTTGCACAACTTCGGCCTGACCCGAATCGGCCATCGCCGCGATCTGGCTCTTGCGTTCGTCGCGATCTTCGCTCGACAGTTTTACCTTGACCAGTTCGTGGCGTGCGAGCGCGCTGTCGAACTCTTTCAGCAGCGATTCGGTGATGCCTTTGTTGCCGACCATGATGACCGGCTTGAGCTGGTGTGCCAGGCCGCGCAAGTAGCGGCGCTGGGTATTGCTGATTCCCTTGCGGGCAGATTGAGTGACGCTCATTTCCGGATTCCTGTTATTGCTTGCATGCTTGTTCGATCCCGACGAGCCACAGTTTTGGCGGGATTGCGCGACTGGATTTTGGCGCGCAAGTGGTTGCGGAGTGGTGTCGCCAAACCGGATCAACCACGAACCTGAACCAGCCGCTGAACTAAAAACCGGCCACGCCGGGCGTGAAAGGGTATCATGTCGCATAGCAGCAACCCATGCCTGAGCATCGCTGGACGCTGACAGTGCCCGGATCGTCGCCGCGTAATCGGCGCAACTCCAGTCGGACTATCTCCGATTCACTGCTCTTGCGCGCGTCGTCACGCTTCCCTTGAATCATCGATCGAGTTCGTAAAAATGCAACGCAGCAAGAGCAGCCAGCGCTGGCTCAAGGAACATTTCGACGATCCCTACGTCAAACGCGCGCAGGCTGAAGGCTGGCGCTCGCGAGCGGTATTCAAACTGCAAGAATTGCTTGAGCGCGATCGCCTGCTCAGGCCCGGCATGGTCGTGGTCGATCTTGGTGCAGCGCCCGGCGGATGGTCGCAAATGGTGCGTGAACAGCTGAAGGATGCCGGACGCATTATCGCGCTGGACATCCTGCCGATGCAGGGTATCGCCGGGGTCGAGTTCATCGAGGGCGATTTTCGCGAAGACGCGGTTTTGCACGCGCTCGAGGCCAGCCTGCACGGCGAAAAGGTCGATCTTGTGCTATCCGATATGGCCCCCAATATGAGTGGTGTGGAGATGACGGATCAGGCACGCTCCATGCATCTGGCTGAGTTGGCGCAGGAATTCGCAGCGTTGAACCTCAAGCCCGGTGGCACGTTTCTGATTAAGCTGTTTCAAGGGCGTGGTTTTGACGAATTCTTACGGAACTTGCGTACAGGCTATGAGCGCGTCAGCATCCGTAAACCAAAAGCCTCGCGCATGCGTTCCAACGAGGTGTATGCGCTCGGCGTCGGCAAGCGTGCATAGAGCGTTTTGCAAAAACGAGTCGGGCGAATTGCAACAGAATTACAGTCAAACTTCTTCAAGATCTTTTGAGCGAGCGTAAGCACATGAACGATATGGTCAAGAATTTGTTGCTCTGGGGCGTAGTCGCCCTTGTGCTGCTCACGGTGTTCCAGAGTTTCAACCCGAAGGGTGCGGGTCCTCAGGACATGTCCTACTCCGATTTTCTCGGGCAGGTCGACAATAACAACGTCGCAAAGGTGATGATCCATAACGATCACTCGACGATCGAGGGTACGCTGCGCAGTGGCGCGCCGCTCAAGGTCAATGCGCCGTTCGACGAAAAATTGGTCGATCGCCTGTTGTCGCACAAAGTCGAAATCAAGCAGGAAGCCTCGGATAGCGGTTTCTCGCTGTGGCGCGAGCTGCTGAGCTGGGTGCCGTTCATCGTGATCTTCGGCGTGCTGTTTTATTTCATGCGCCAGATGCAGTCCGGCGGCGGTGGCCGCGGCGCGATGTCGTTTGGTCGTTCACGCGCGCGCTTGCAGGGCGAGGATCAGGTCAAGATCACGTTTGCGGATGTCGCTGGCGTCGACGAAGCCAAGGAAGAAGTGAAGGAACTGGTCGAGTTCCTGCGCGATCCCGGTAAATTCCAGAAGCTTGGCGGGCGCATTCCGCGCGGCGTGCTGATGGTTGGTTCGCCGGGTACCGGCAAAACCCTGCTCGCGAAGGCGATTGCCGGCGAAGCGAAAGTGCCGTTCTTTATCATTTCCGGTTCGGATTTTGTCGAGATGTTCGTCGGCGTCGGCGCAAGCCGCGTGCGCGACATGTTCGAGCAGGCGAAGAAACAAGCGCCGTGCATTATCTTCATCGACGAAATCGATGCCGTAGGTCGCCATCGTGGTGCCGGTCTTGGTGGCGGGCATGACGAGCGCGAGCAGACCTTGAATCAGTTGCTGGTCGAGATGGATGGTTTCGAAGGCAACGAAGGCGTGATCGTGATCGCCGCAACCAACCGTCCCGATGTGCTCGATCCGGCGCTGTTGCGTCCGGGCCGTTTCGACCGCCAGGTGGTTGTGCCGCTGCCGGACGTGCGCGGTCGCGAGCAGATCCTGAAAGTGCATATGCGCAAGGTACCGATGTCGACCAATGTCGAGCCGGCCGTGATCGCGCGTGGCACCCCGGGATTCTCAGGTGCCGATCTCGCCAACCTCGTCAACGAAGCGGCGCTGTTCGCTGCACGCGAGAATGCGCGTGAGGTCAATCAGGGCCATTTCGATCGCGCCAAAGACAAGATCATGATGGGCTCGGAACGCCGCTCGATGCTCATGAGCGACGACGAGAAAAAACTCACCGCGTATCACGAAGCGGGCCACGCCATCGTCGGGCGCATCGTGCCGGATCACGATCCGGTCTACAAAGTCACGATCATTCCACGCGGCCGCGCGCTCGGCGTAACCATGTATTTGCCGGAAGGCGATCGTTACAGCCACAGCAAGCAGTTTCTCGAAAGCCGCCTCGCCAGTCTGTACGGCGGGCGTGTTGCCGAGGAGCTGATTTTCGGTCAGGACAAGGTCACCACTGGCGCCTCGAATGACATCCAGCGTGCGACCGCGCTGGCACGCGACATGGTCACCAAATACGGCCTATCGGAAGAACTCGGACCGATGACCTACAGCGACGAGGACGAAGAAGTTTTCCTCGGCCGTTCGGTCACGCAACACAAACACGTGTCCGAAGAAACCGCGCGCAAGATTGATGTCGTCGTGCGCAGCGTGATCGATACCGCCTACCACCGCGCGCGCGATATTCTGACTACGCACACCGAACAATTGCACATGATGGCGGATGCACTCTTGTTGTATGAAACCATCGATGCGCTGCAGATCGACAGCATCATGCAGGGCAAAAAACCCGGTCCGCCACGCGACTGGAACGACAACAATACACAGGGCCCTGGTCCAGGTGCGCCGGTATCGGACTTCGGCAAGAATGCCGGGCCGATCGGTGGACCCGCTGCGCAAACCTGAGATCCGAATCCGCGCGAGGAATCCATCCTCGCGCGGATTTTTTCGAGCTGACTCAGTCTTGCGATGCTGACATTTGTTCCCACTCTCGATTGCCGCGGTCGCAGCCTCGCGCTGGATCGTACGCGCATCTGCGGCATCCTCAACATCACACCGGATTCGTTCTCGGACGGTGGCGCATTTTCGGATACCAGCAGCGCGATTGCGCACGGTCTGGCGCTGGTCGAGCAGGGCGCGGATCTGCTCGACATCGGCGGTGAATCGACGCGGCCGGGCGCAGTAGCGATAAGTGCTGATGAAGAAATCGCACGTGTCGTACCCGTGATCGAAGCGCTGGCCGCGCAGACTCAAGTGCCGATCTCCATCGATACCAGCAAACCCGAAGTGATGCGCGCGGCCGTCGTAGCGGGCGCTGGTTTGATCAATGATGTTTATGCCTTGCGTCGTCCCGGTGCACTAGATGCCGCCGCTGAACTCGGCGCCGCCGTGTGCCTCATGCATATGCAGGGCGAGCCGCAGACGATGCAGGAAAGTCCACAATACGACGATGTGGTCGGCGAAGTGCATCGATTTCTCGCCGAACGTTTGTTTGCCTGCCAGCTCGCCGGGATCGACAAGAAAAAACTGCTGGTCGATGTCGGTTTTGGTTTCGGCAAAACGCTCGAACACAATCTCACCTTGCTGCGCCAACTCGAAAAATTCAAGACTCTCTATGTGCCTTTATTGGTCGGGCTTTCGCGTAAATCGATGATCGCGAGCTTGACCGGTCGTTCGTCCGCCGAGCGTGTATTCGGCTCGGTCGCCGCAGCCTTGATCGCAGCGCAGCGTGGCGCCGCGATTGTGCGCGTGCACGATGTCGCCGCGACGCGCGATGCGCTGGCGATCTGGCAGGCGGTCGATTCCGGCGCCGCTGCGGCAGTGAAATCGAAACCCGCGGCAACATCGCGGCTGTGGGATGACGATTAGCATCGCGCGCCGGAAGCACTACACTAGGCGACCCAGCATCGAACAGTTTGCGATGACTCAGAAAAAATATTTCGGCACCGATGGTATTCGCGGGCGCGTCGGCCAGTGGCCGATCACGGCCGAATTCATGCTCAAGCTTGGCCGCGCGATCGGCGTGGTGCTGGCGGACAAAGATACCCACGCGACCGTGCTGATCGGCAAGGACACACGCATTTCCGGCTACATGTTCGAGTCCGCGCTCGAAGCCGGCCTGGTTGCGGCGGGCGCCGACGTGCAGTTGCTAGGCCCGATGCCGACGCCGGCGGTGGCATATCTCACGCAAAGCCTGCGCGCGAGCGCTGGCATCGTCATCAGCGCATCGCACAATCCGCATTACGACAATGGCGTGAAGTTTTTTTCGGCGAAAGGCGAAAAACTTTCCGACGAAATCGAGCTTGCGATCGAACGCGAACTTGATGCGCCATTTGCCACGGTCGAATCCGAACATATCGGCAAGGCCGTGCGCATCAACGATGCCGCGGCGCGTTACGCGGAATTCTGCAAGACCACGGTGAGCACGGAATTGACCTTGCGCGGCCTGCGCATCGTGCTCGATTGCGCGCACGGCGCGACGTATCAGATCGCCCCGAAATTGCTCGGCGAGCTCGGCGCTGAAATCATTCCGATGGGCATCCAGCCGGACGGTCTCAACATCAATCGCGATGGCGGCTCTACCCATCTGGAGCCGCTACAAAATGCCGTGCGCGAATATCGTGCGGATCTTGGCATCGCGTTCGACGGCGACGGCGATCGCGTGCTCATGATCGATGCCGATGGGCAGAAAGTCGACGGCGATGCGCTGGTTTATATTCTTGCCTGCGACTGGCATGCGCGCGGTGAATTGCGCGGCCCGGTGGTCGGCACCGCGATGAGCAATTACGGATTGGAGCAGGCGATCACGGCGCTCGGCGTGCCGTTTCTGCGCACTCATGTCGGTGATCGCCACGTCATGCAGCAACTGCGCGAACACGATGGCATCCTCGGCGGCGAAGCCTCGGGACATATTTTGTGCCTGACCAAATCCAGCACTGGCGATGGTTTGGTTAGCGCGCTGCAGATCCTCGAAGTGATGGTACGTTCTGGAAAGTCACTCGCCGAATTGTGTCGCGGCCTGCAGCGGATTCCGCAGACCACAGTGAATATTCCGGCAGCCGGCGGCGCCGCGTTGCTCGCGGATGTAGAAGTGCAGCGTGTTTACGGCGCCGTGCAACATGAGCTGGCCGGTCGCGGTCGCGTGGTTTTGCGACCCTCCGGCACTGAACCGCTGGTGCGAGTTACCGTGGAGACCGAGGATGAAGCCGAGGTCGAGCGACTAGTCGAACAGCTGGTCGCCGCCGTAAAATCAGCCGCCACCCGAATCGAAACCGCCGCCGAGTAATCAATCATGCAAAAACATGTGCCCACGCTGGATATCCGCCGTTACGAAACTGATCGCGATGGATTTGTCGCCGAGCTCGGCGCCGCGTATCGCGAATACGGTTTTTGCGGCATCAATGGCCACGGCATCTCGCCGGCGCTGATCGATGATGCGTATCGTGTGTTCCAGCAATTTTTTGCATTGCCGCTGGAGGCCAAGCAGCGTTACCAGATCAAAGGCAGCGGCGGCGCGCGTGGCTACACCGCTGTCGGTGTGGAGACCGCGAAGGATAGCAAGTATCCCGACCTCAAAGAGTTCTGGCATATTGGGCGCGAGATTCCACGGGATTCGAAGTACGCCGACGTGATGCCGCCGAATATCTGGCCGAGCGAAATCGCGGATTTCCAGCGTTACGGTTACGGATTGTTTGACGCGCTCGACCGGCTCGGTTCGCGCGTGTTGCACGCGCTCGCGCTGCACATCGATTTGCCGGAAAACTATTTCGACGACAAGACCAACAACGGCAATTCGATTCTGCGTCCGATTCATTATCCGCCGATCACGCAGCTGGATATTCCGAACGTGCGCGCCGGTGCGCATGAAGATATCAACTTCATCACCTTGCTCGTTGGCGCCAGCGCGGCCGGCCTGGAAGTGCTCACGCGCGAAGGCGATTGGTTGCCGATCACCACGACGGGAGACGCGATCGTGGTGAATATCGGCGACATGCTGCAGCGCCTGAGCAACCACGTTTACCCGTCGACCACACATCGTGTGACCAATCCGCAAGGGCCCGATGCACGCAAGCCGCGTTATTCGGTGCCGTATTTCCTGCATCCGAATCCGGATTTTCTGATCGAAACCTTGCCACAGTGCGTGACTGCGGAAAATCCGAATCGATATCCCGAGCCGATTCTGTCGCACGATTATCTGATGCAACGATTGCGTGAGATCAAGTTGATTTAAGGGCTGAGAAGATCCGCAGTCGGATAGAGGGCGAAACGAAAAATCGTCGCGTTCTGTTGCGACTCGCTATTTTCCATCCTGCACGCGAAAGCGTTTCGACTGGCGTTGAATCATCTTTAGCGCCATGCGATCCGGCAGGTGTTTGCCGAAGAAACGAAGCAGGCGATTCACGCGGCCATTGATGTAAACGACATCGCCGCGCTCGACCGCATCCAGGCCTTGGCGCACAACGACATCGGCATTCATCCACATGAAGTCTGGCATCTTTGAAACGACGCCGCGCGCGCCGCTCACGTCGTGAAACTCCGATCGCGTGAAGCCCGGACATAAAGCGCAGACGTGAATACCGCGGCTCGAATTTTCCAGCGCGAGCGATTGCGAAAACTTGATCAGAAATGCCTTCGCTGCGCCATACAAAGTATTGCCTGCGCTGCCCGGCATATGTCCGGCCAGCGAAGCGACGTTGACGATACGGCCGTAACTGCGTTGCTGCATTCCCGGCAACAGCAGGTAACAAAGCTCGACCGGCGCTGTCATCAGCACCTGGATAAAATCGGCATGTTCCTGCCATGCGGGCGCCGTCAATTTGCCGGGCACGCCGTAGCCCGCGTTGTTGATGAGCACATCGATGGCGATGCCGCGGTGATGGATTTCCTCGACCAGTGCACGTGCTGCGGCCGGATCGGCGAGATCGGCGGAAATGCATTCGATCGCGACGGCATGTTTTGCCTTGAGCTCATCGGCCAGCGCATTGAGCCGATCCAGGCGTCGCGCGCTCAACACCAGATTCACGCCTCGCGCCGCCAGTTCACGTGCGAATTCGCTGCCGATGCCAGCCGATGCGCCTGTCACCAAGGCCCAGTGCGTGTTTTTTTGTGGTGTGTTCATGGCTGTATTGCCTCTCGATCGGAGCACGAGCGTAACGTCAAGTTTGCATGTCTGCAAAAGGCGATGTATCTCGAGCGCAATTTTGGTGAGGCCAGATCGAAAAATCCGCAGGCGCCGTCGGTGGCTGTTGTGTCGGTGTCACATGATGGGAGAATGCGCATCAACATGCGCTACGAAGAAATGGAATGACCACAACCACGTTTTACCCGGAACGATTTTCGCGCCTGCTAGCCGGCTTGGCGTTGTGTGCGATCACGGCGTTGGTCTATTGGCCGGCATTACGCAGTTATTTTGTGTTCGACGACTTCACCTTGGTTACGTATTCGCGTCTGCTGCGTAATCCGCTATTGCCGTTCGTGCAGGAGCATTTTCCGGGCAGCCCATATTTTCGCCCGCTCGGCATGGCGCTATGGTGGCTCAGCGTGCAGTGCTTCGGCAATGCGATCAAACCGCAATACGCGATCAATCTGCTGCTGCATATCGCGGTCACTCTGGTGCTGTGGCGATTGTTGCGCACACTGACCAGTCATCGTTTGCTGGCATGGCTAGTGGCCTTGCTGTTCGCGGTGCACCCGATTGCCATTGGTACCAGCCTGTGGCTTGCAGATCGTTTCGATTTGCTCGGCGCATTGTTCGGTTTTGCGGCTTTGCGCGCGGCGTATCGCTACCGGTCCGCTGCGAAACTGCGTTACCTGCTACTGACCCTGATGTTGTTGTTGCTGGCGCTGGCGGCGAAAGAAACCAGCCTGGTGATGATCGGCGCCATCGGCATAGTGTGGATTTGGCCGCGTGCCGATAGTCAGCGATATTGGTCCGGGGAGGTGCGTGCTTCGGCCTTGCTGCTTGCGGTAGGAATTGGCTGGTTCGGCTGGCGCGCGTGGATGGTCGGTTTTTCGCCATCTGGAAGTCTGGTGAGCGATGCGCCGTTGCTGCAGGTAATCGCGAATGGTGCGATGCGTTGGGGTGAAGATTTCTTACGTTATCTGGTCGCGTGGGCGCGACTACCGCTCGTTGCGCAAATTGTCTTTACGGTCGCTGCGCTGGTGGTGATTGCGGCATCGATCAAGGCCGCCACCCATACTCGGTTGGTGCTGCGCAGCGAATTCACTTTGAAGATCGTTAGTGCATTGATATTGATCGTCCTTGCGGCCTTGATCCAGGCGCCAATGGCGCTGGTCTGGCCGCAGCAGATTGCAGCGTCGCTCGACGCAAAATTTACTGCCGTACACTCGAGATTGTTTTATTTTTCGCTGGCTGGTGCAGCCATATTGGCGGCGGTGTTGCTGGATCGACTCATCGGCACTGATCCAGGCGCCGTCAAAGTGCGAATGCGCATGTTTTGCGCTGGCGGCGCGATGCTGATTGCATTGTCCTGGGGGTTCGCATCCCATCAACTCGCGCATGACTATCGCCGTGACTCGCGTGCGCTGCAGCCGTTGGCAGAAGCCGCGACACTTGCCGTCGAACAAGCAACGCTGCCGACGCAGCATTGTCAGATTTATTTGCTCAATATCGGGCCGGAGTGGGGGCTCGCTTTCAAGTCGATTGCGGATGAGGTGGTTAAGGCGTTATTGCGCGATATCAGCCGCGCACAGCATTGTCTGATTCAATCCGAATACACACCGTGGCTGCATCTGCTGGCGCAAACATCAGTGACGCCAGCAAGCGTGGCGCCGATGTTGCCGATCTATCGAAATGGTTTGCAAGTGCCGTGGCTGGATATCGGTGGGGTGCAGGTTGCGTATCTGAATTTGTTTCCTAGCACCGACGCGCGTGAATTGCGCGATGCGCTGTTTTTCTCATATCGTCAGGGGCATTTCGAAGATATCAGCGCCGCTGTTCGCGCCGGAGAATATGTAGTGCATTTCACCTGCGCGCGCTCAGGAAGGCAATGCGTATGCCCCGGCGATGGTTGTCCGGCCGGTAATCCGCTGCCACCCTGAATTGCGGACAAGGGCGCGGTTCACTGGATTTGCTTGCTGCAAGACATGCCGACAGCTATCCTGCGCGACCTTGATTGCACCTGAAACCATTCTGATGCGCAAAAAGCTGGTCGCCGGAAACTGGAAAATGCACGGCTCGCGCGTGCAAGCCGAAACGCTGGTGCGGGCGATCATGGCGGCGCGTGGTTTGTCTTGCGATGTCGCGGTATTTCCGCCGGCGCCGTATCTGTCCGATCTGATCGCAATCACCGCTGACAGCGGACTTGCGATCGGCGCACAGGATTGCAGCGAACATGCGCAAGGCGCCTACACCGGCGAAATCGCAGCGAGCATGCTGGCCGATATCGGTTGTCGTTTTGTGTTGGTCGGACATTCCGAGCGCCGTCAATATCATGCCGAGAGCAATACCTGCGTGGCGGCAAAATTTGCCCAGGCGCAATCCGCAGGATTGATTCCGATTCTGTGTGTCGGCGAAACCTTGCAGCAGCGCGAAGCAGGGCAAACCGAGCAGATCATCGCGGCGCAAATCGATGCGGTAGTAGAATCCAGCGGGATCAACGCATTCGCCCAGGCGGTGATTGCGTATGAGCCGGTCTGGGCGATCGGAACCGGATTGACGGCGAGTCCGTCGCAAGCACAATCGGTACATGCTTTCATACGTGGCAAACTGCTGCGCGAGGATGCTACAATCTCCAACTCGGTGCGTATCCTGTACGGCGGCAGTGTCAAGCCGGCGAGCGCGGTCGAGCTGTTCGCCGAGCCGGATGTCGATGGTGGTCTGATCGGCGGCGCGGCTCTTGTCGCTACGGATTTTCTCGCGATCTGTGCTGCGGCACAGGCGCATGCAAGTTAACTGAACTCATTCAAATGCTCTTAATCACTTTTAATGTCATTTACGTCCTGATCGCACTTGCGATGATCGTGCTGGTACTTCTGCAGCGCGGCTCCGGTGCACAGGCAGGGTCCGGCTTCGGCTCGGGCGCTTCGGGAACCGTGTTCGGTGCGCGGGGAGCGGCAACGTTCCTCACTCGCAGCACCGCGGTACTCGCAGGTTTGTTTTTCGTGCTCAGTCTGGGCATGGGTATCTATCTCAGTCGTGGTACGGGTGTTTCTGCACCGGTCGACGATCTGGGTGTGATGAGTGGTACCGATGTGCCGGCAAAGCCGCCTGCTGCAGTTACGCCACCAGTCACTGGTGATGTACCGAAAGCACCCGCGACCGATGCCGCTGCAACGCCCGCTCCCGCAGGCGACAAGCCTGCTGCGCCGCCTGCAACTCCTGCCGCACCAGCCGCCAAAAAGGTTGATGCCAAGGATCACAAGCCGGACGAGTCGAAAAACAAGCAAGGTTGAAAATTGCCCAGGTGGCGGAATTGGTAGACGCACTACCTTGAGGTGGTAGCGGCGTAAGCTGTGGGGGTTCGAGTCCCCCCTTGGGCACCAATCGAGGCGTTTCGTTGCGGGTAGTTCGCTACCCGCAACGTAACTTTAAGCAATCGCTTAACGCGGAGATTCTTCACTCGTGCTTGCTGAATATTTACCGATCTTGCTATTCCTGATCGTCGCTGGCGGCATCGGTATCGCCCTGCTCGTGATCGGTTATCTGCTTGGCCCGAAAAAACCTGCGGCCGACAAACTCTCTCCCTACGAATGCGGCTTCGAAGCCTTCGAAGATGCGCGCATGAAATTCGATGTGCGTTATTACCTGATCGCGATTCTGTTCATCGTGTTCGATCTCGAAATCGCTTTCATGATGCCGTGGGCCGTGGTGTTCCGCGATCTCGGTATCGTCGGCCTGGTCGAAATGGGTACGTTCCTCGGTCTGCTGCTGATCGGCTTCGTCTATTGCTGGAAAAAAGGTGCGCTCGAATGGGAATGAAACAATCCATCAGCGCAGTGATGCACAACCCCGAGCCGATCGGTGTTGTCGACGACATCCTGCGCCCTGGCGAAGGAAATCCGCTGCTTGAGCGCGGTTTCGCCACCGCCAGTCTCGATTCGCTGATCAACTGGGCGCGTACTGGTTCGATGTGGCCGATGACGTTCGGCTTGGCCTGCTGCGCAGTCGAAATGATGCACGCCGGCGCGGCGCGTCTCGATCTGGATCGTTACGGCGTGGTATTCCGCCCGAGTCCGCGCCAGTCCGACGTGATGATTGTCGCCGGTACGCTCGTCAATAAAATGGCGCCGGCCTTGCGCAAGGTTTACGACCAGATGCCCGATCCGAAATGGGTGATCTCGATGGGTTCGTGCGCCAACGGCGGCGGCTATTACCACTATTCATACGCGGTGGTGCGTGGTTGTGATCGCATCGTACCGGTGGACATTTACGTGCCGGGCTGCCCGCCGACGGCCGAAGCGCTGATCTACGGCATCCTGCAATTGCAGAAAAAAATCCGCCGTACCAACACGATTGCACGCTAGGAATCCGCATGAGCGATAGCAGTCAAAATGTTACTGCAACTGATGATGTCGCGCCGGTCGTCACGCCGACCTGGGCGCAACAACTGGCCGTGCAACTCGGTGCAAAAGTGGTTTCGGTCGTCGATCACGCCGGTGCTGTCACCGCTGTGGTGTTGCCGGAAAACTGGCTCGCCGTGGCGCAGCAATTACGTGACGATCCGACGTTTCGTTTTGAACAATTGATCGATGTCTGCGGTGTCGATTATCTGAGTTACGGTCAGGTCGAGTGGGATACCACCAAGGTTTCCGCTGAGGGTTTTTCGCGTGGTGTCGAAGGCGAAGGCCCAGGCCGCTTCCAGTGGAGCGATCGGCCGCATCCGGCGCAAGGCAACAAGCGTTTTGCGGTCGTCATCCATCTGCTTTCGATCACGCACAATCGTCGCCTGCGCTTGCGCTGTTTTGCCGCGGACGATGCGCTGCCGGTGGTGCCGTCGCTGACCGGCATCTGGCCAATCGCGAACTGGTTCGAGCGCGAGGCATTCGACCTGTTCGGCATCATTTTCGAAGGCCATCCCGATCTGCGCCGCATCCTCACCGACTACGGTTTTGTCGGCCATCCGTTCCGCAAAGATTTCCCGCTCACCGGCAATGTCGAAGTGCGCTTTGATGCCGAGAAAGGTCGCGTGATTTACGAACCTGTGTCGATTGAGCCGCGTGTCGGCGTGCCGCGCACGATCCGCCATGATTCGCGTTACGAGCAGGGCCGCGTTGAACAGACTGCAGCCGATGCGGCAAAAGCCGCGACGGCGGCGGGGAAATAATCATGCAGGAAATTCGCAACTACACGATCAATTTCGGTCCGCAACATCCGGCCGCGCACGGCGTTTTGCGCCTCGTGCTCGAGCTTGATGGCGAAACCGTGATGCGCGCCGATCCACATATCGGCCTGCTGCATCGTGGCACCGAAAAACTCGCCGAATCGAAGCCGTACAACCAGTCGATCGGTTACATGGATCGGCTCGATTACGTCTCGATGATGTGCAACGAACACGCGTATGTCGGCGCGATCGAAAAGCTGCTCGGCATCCGTGCGCCGATCCGTGCGCAATACATCCGCACCATGTTCGACGAAATCACACGCATCCTCAATCATCTGATGTGGATCGGCTCGAACGCACTCGATCTCGGCGCGATGGCGGTGTTTTTGTACGCGTTCCGCGAGCGCGAAGAACTGATGGATTGCTACGAGGCGGTCTCGGGTGCGCGCATGCACGCGACCTATTATCGCCCCGGTGGCGTGTATCGCGATCTGCCTGCGCAGATGCCGCAGTACAAGGAATCGCGCTGGCACAAAGGCGCCGATTTGAAGCGACTGAACGGTTGGCGTGAAGGTTCGATGCTCGATTATCTGGAATCGTTTACCAACGATTTTCCGCATAGAGTCGACGAATACGAAACCCTGCTCACCGACAACCGCATTTGGAAACAGCGCACGGTCGGCATCGGTGTGGTGTCGCCCGAAAAAGCGTTGGCCTGGGGCATGAGCGGGCCGATGTTGCGCGGTTCCGGCATCGAATGGGATCTGCGCAAGAAACAACCATACGCGGCGTATGCCGACATGGATTTCGATATTCCGGTCGGCGTGCAGGGCGATTGCTACGATCGATATCTCGTGCGCGTGGAAGAAATGCGCCAGTCGAATCGCATCGTCAAGCAGTGTGTGCAGTGGCTCAAGGCCAATCCGGGCGAAGTTATGCTGCGCAACTTCAAGGTGTCGCCGCCGCGTCGCGAAGAAATGAAAGACGACATGGAAGCGCTGATCCACCATTTCAAATTGTTCACCGAAGGTTATTGCGTGCCCGAAGGTGAAACCTATTGTGCGGTCGAGGCGCCGAAAGGCGAGTTCGGTGCGTACATCATTTCGGATGGCGCGAACAAGCCGTTCCGCTGCAAATTGCGTGCGCCTGGATTCGCCCATCTTTCCGCGATGGATGAACTCGTGCGCGGTCACATGTTGCCTGACGTGGTGGCCATGATCGGCACCTTCGACGTGGTGTTCGGAGAAATCGACCGATGAAAGCTTCCGGCAATTTCGCCGCCGTCAAGGATATCGACCCGCTCGTTGTGCTGAGCGCGGAAACGCGCGCGCATATCGATCATTGGGTCGCCAAGTTTCCGCCGGACCGCAAACGCTCGGCCGTGATCCAGGGTTTGTTCGCCGCGCAGGAACAGAATCACGGCTGGCTCAGCGATGAGCTCATCGCCGGTGTCGCGAAATATCTCGAACTGCCGCCGGTCTGGGCCTACGAAGTCGCATCGTTTTATTCGATGCTCGAAACCAAGCCGGTCGGGCGCAACTACATCGCGGTCTGCACCAATATTTCTTGCTGGCTCAACGGCGGCGAAAATATCCTGCGCCACTGCGAGAAAAAGCTCGGTATCAAGGTCGGCGAAAGCACGGCCGACGGACGCGTTTATCTCAAGCAGGAAGAAGAATGTCTGGCCGCGTGTTCGGCAGCGCCGATGATGGTCGTTAACGGTCACTACCATGAAAATCTGACGCCGGAATCGGTCGATCAGATCATTGATGAATTGAAATAGGTCCCAAAATGGCAGTCGGTCCCGCACCACTAGATCATCAGGTAGTCCTCACCACCCTGCATTACGACAAGCCGTGGTCGATGGAGTCGTATCTCAAGACCGGCGGTTACGAAGCTTGGAAGAAAATCCTCGCCGAAAAAACGCCGCAGGAAACCATCATCGACACACTCAAGGCATCGAGTCTGCGCGGTCGCGGCGGTGCGGGTTTTCCGACCGGCTTGAAGTGGAGTTTCATGCCGCGCAAAGCGCCTGGACAAAAGTATATTTTGTGCAATTCGGATGAATCGGAGCCGGGTACCTGCAAGGATCGCGACATCCTGCGTTTTAATCCGCATGCAGTGATCGAAGGGCTGGCCATTGCGTGTTACGCAACCAGCTCGACCGTTGCCTACAACTACCTGCGCGGCGAATTCCACCACGAGCCGTTCGAACATCTCGAAGAGGCGCTGGCCGAGGCGTATGCCGCCGGATTGCTTGGCAAGAATATTCTGGGCAGTGGCGTCGATGTCGATATCCACAACGCGCTCGGCGCGGGCGCCTACATCTGCGGCGAAGAAACCGCGCTGATGGAATCGCTCGAAGGCAAAAAAGGCCAGCCGCGTTTCAAGCCGCCGTTCCCGGCCGGATTTGGCCTGTACGGCAAGCCGACCACGATCAACAACACTGAAACTTATGCCTCGGTGCCGACCATCATGCGCAAGGGCGCGGATTGGTTTCTCGCACAAGGCAAGCCGAACAATGGTGGGCCAAAAATTTTCTCGGTGTCGGGCCATGTGCAAAAACCCGGCAACTACGAAATCAAACTCGGCACGCCGTTCAAGGATCTGCTCGAAATGGCCGGTGGCTTGCGCCCGGGGCGCACGCTCAAGGGCGTGATTCCAGGCGGTTCGTCGATGCCGGTGCTGACCGGCGAAACGATGCTGGGTCTGACCATGGATTACGACGCGCTGCAGAAGGCCGGCACCGGTCTGGGTTCCGGCGCGGTGATCGTGATGGATGACACTACCTGCATGGTGCGCGCGTGTCATCGCATTAGCCGCTTTTATTACGCTGAATCGTGTGGCCAGTGCACGCCGTGTCGCGAAGGCACGGGCTGGATGTATCGCACGCTCACACGCATCGTTGAAGGCAACGCCGTGCTGGAAGATTTAAATCTGCTGAAAGCCGCTGCGGGACAGATCGAAGGCCATACCATCTGCGCGTTCGGCGAAGCCGCGGCGTGGCCGGTGCAGGGGTTTCTGCGCCAGTTCTGGCACGAGTTTGAATACTACATCGAGCACAAACGTTCGATCGTTGACGCTCCTCTTGAAGTCGTCGGAGTTGCCGCATGAGTGCGCAGCCGACAGCTCCGAAAATCGCGCCTGATCTCGTCAATATCGAGATCGACGGTATCGCGATGCAGGTGCCGAAAAATTCGATGATCATCGCTGCCGCTGACAAGGCTGGTATCGTCATTCCGCGTTTTTGCTACCACGAAAAACTGCCGATCGCGGCGAATTGCCGCATGTGCATGGTCGAGACCGAAATGGGCGGCAAGGCGATGCCGAAACCGCAACCGGCCTGCGCCACGCCGGTGATGGATGGCATGAAGATTTTCACGCAATCGCAGCGCGCGCTTTCGGCGCAGCGCAACGTGATGGAATTTCTGCTGATCAACCATCCGCTGGATTGCCCGATCTGCGATCAGGGCGGCGAGTGTGAGCTGCAGGATCTGGCGATGGGTTACGGTCGCTCGGTATCGCGTTTTGTCGAACGCAAACGCGTGGTGGCCGACGAGAATATCGGTCCGTTGATTTCCACCGACATGACACGCTGCATCCAGTGCACGCGCTGCGTGCGTTTTGTCTCTGAAATCGCCGGCACCTACGAACTCGGCGGCATGGGCCGCGGCGAGCATCTCGAAATCGGCACCTACATCGGCAAGACCATCGAGAGCGAACTTTCCGGCAACATCATCGACGTCTGTCCGGTCGGCGCGCTGACCAACAAAGTATTCCGTTTCAAGGCGCGCGCGTGGGAATTGATCGCACGCGAATCGATTGGTTACCACGATTCGCTTGGCTCCAACCTGTATTTGCATACACGTCGCGGCGAAGTGCTGCGCAGCGTGCCGCGCGACAACGAAGCGATCAACGAATGCTGGTTGTCGGATCGCGATCGTTACAGCCACCAAGGCCTATACGCGCAGGATCGTGCGACCCAACCGCTGCTGCGCAAGAACGGCGCGCTGGTTGCAGTCAGTTGGGATGAAGCGCTGGCCGCGGTTGCCATGCAACTCACGCAAACCCACGCCGATCAGGTCGGCGCGCTGGTGCATCCAGCCACGAGCAGCGAGGAAGGTTATTTGCTCGCGCAACTGCTCGGCGGACTCGGCGTGCACAACGTCGATCACCGTCTGCGCCAGCTCGATTTTGCCGATGGCGCTGCGGGCGCAACTTTTGAATTGCCGGTCGCGCAGGTCGAAAAGGTCAACGCCGCATTGCTGATCGGTTCGCACCTGCAGCACGAGTTGCCGCTGCTCAATCATCGTCTGCGCCAGGCCTGGAAACACGGCGCGGAAGTCTATGCGCTGAATCCGGTCGCGTTCGATAGCAACATCGATTTCAAGCAGCAGACTTTGGCTGCACCACATCGCATGCTCGACGAATTGCTGCTGCTTGCAAAAGCCGCAGCGGAAGCGGGCGAGAAACCGCAATCACAGCTGTTGGTGGATGCGCTTGCCGCAGTCGAGACTACCGATGGCGCACGCGCCACGGTCAAGGCACTGCGTGATGGCAGCAGCTCGGTCATCGTTTTTGGCGAAGTCGCCGCACAACATGCGCAGGCATCATGGTTGCGCGCGGCCGCGAAATTTCTCGCCAAGGCGACCAACAGCGCGTTCAATGAAATTGCGTCGGGCGCGAACGCGGTGGGGCTGTCGCGGGTCGGTGTATTGCCGCAAGGCGAGGGCCTCGATGCCCGCACGCAACTGGCCAAGCCGCGTCAAACTTATATTTTGTATGGCTGCGAACCGCCGGACGATTTTGCCGATGGCGCGCAGACGTCGTTCGCGTTGCGCAACGCCAAATCGGTGATCGTATTCAGTGCATTCGCGAGTGATGCACTCAAGGAAATCGCCAGCATTATTCTGCCGATCGGCGCATTGCCGGAAGTCGATGCGACCCTGGTCAATCTCGATGGTCTGGTGCAAACCATCGGCGCCGGTGCGAAGTTGCCGGGCGAAGCGCGTGCTGGCTGGCGCGTATTGCGTGCGCTCGGTGGCGTATTGCAGGCGCCGGGTTTCGCCTTCACCGAAATAGCGGAAGTGCGTCAGAACATGCAGCCGTTATTGTCGGCTACGGCGTCTGTTTCATCTGGCCATCTAGACGTCCAGACGGCTAAATCGGCGGGTCTGACTCGTATCGCCACCGTGCCGATTTATCGCGCCGATGCGGTGCTGCGTCGCTCGCCGGGCTTGCAGGCGCACCCGCTGAATGAATCCGCACGCATCGTGCTTCATCCCGAAGATGCGTTGGCTGCTGGTCTTGCGGAGGGCGCGAAAGTGCAGGTTAGCGGCGGCACTGCGCGCGTGAGTTTGCCGCTGGAAATCAGCACCGATGTCGCAGTCGGAGGCGCGTGGATCGAGCTCGCGCATGCCGAAACCGCGACCTTGCCGCCGAACGGCGCAACGCTTGCCGTGACGAGGGCCTGAGCGTGATCAATTCGCTGCATAATTTCCTGCTCGGTTTTGGTGCCACCGGCGTGGTGATCTGGCTGGTGCTGTGTATCCTCGCGATTGCAGTGCCGCTGATTCTTGCGGTGGCGTTGTACGTCTGGTGGGAACGCAAAGTGCTCGGCTGGATGCATGTGCGTCTGGGGCCGAGCAGCATCGGTCCGGCCGGATTGGCACAAACCTTCGCCGACGTCTTCAAGCTGCTGCTGAAAGAAGTCGTGGTGCCGACCAATTCGAGCCGCTTCCTGTTTATCCTCGCACCGCTGCTCGCGCTGGCTCCGGGGTTTGCGGCGTGGGCGGTGATCCCGTTCGACGACAAGCTCGTGCTCGCGAACGTCAATGCGGGTCTGCTGTATCTGCTCGCGATGACCTCGATGGGTGTCTACGGCATCATCCTCGCCGGTTGGGCATCGAATTCAAAATATGCGTTTCTTGGCGCGATGCGTTCGGCGGCACAGGTCGTGTCGTACGAAATCGCGATGGGCATGGCCTTGGTCGGTGTGCTGATCTGCGCGGGCAGTTTGAACCTGAGCGATATCGTCAACGCGCAAGCCGGCAACAAAGGTTTATTCAGCTGGTTCTGGTTGCCGTTGCTGCCGCTGTTCGTGATCTATTTCATCTCCGGCGTGGCCGAAACCAACCGCGCCCCATTCGACGTCGCTGAAGGCGAGTCGGAAATTGTCGCGGGTTTCCACGTCGAATATTCAGGCGCGCCATTCGCGGTGTTTTTCCTGACCGAATACGCGAACATGATCCTGATTTCGTTCCTCGCCTCGGTGCTGTTTCTCGGCGGCTGGTTGTCGCCGTTTCCGGTTTCCTGGGGCTGGATCGGCCATGGCGGCTGGTGGTGGTTGTTCATCAAGGCATTCGTGTTCGCGTTCATGTATTTGTGGTTCCGCGCCTCGTTCCCGCGCTATCGCTACGATCAGATCATGCGTCTCGGCTGGAAGGTATTTATTCCCATCACCATCGTCTGGGTGATGGTCGCGGGTTGCCTCGTGTACGCCGGTTTTGTCGGCGCGCCGGGACACGCTTGAGGACTTTATGAATCGCATCGCCTACTACTTCAAAAGCCTGTTGCTGATCGAGCTGTTTAGCGGTTTGGGCTTGACCATGAAATACATGTTCAAGCCGAAATACACGATGCGTTATCCGATGGAAAAGATTCCGCAGTCGAATCGTTTCCGCGGTCTGCACGCATTGCGGCGTTACCCGAACGGTGAAGAGCGTTGCATCGCCTGCAAGCTCTGCGAGGCGGTGTGTCCGGCGCTGGCGATCACGATCGATTCCGAGCAGCGCGAGGATGGCACGCGCCGCACCACGCGTTACGACATCGACTTGTTCAAGTGCATCTACTGCGGTTTCTGCGAAGAAAGCTGCCCGGTCGATTCGATCGTCGAAACCAATATCCACGAATACCATTTTGAAAATCGCGGCGAGAACATCGTCAATAAAATCCAGCTGCTGGCGATCGGCGATCGCTTCGAGAAAGAGATTGCCGCGGCGCGCACGCAGGACGCCGCGTACCGTTAAAACCGTATTGAATCCCGATCCAAAGCGCATGAGTAAACGGATCGGGCCAGAGGCCGCGCAGTTGGCGCGCCTCGACCAAGAGAGCGATGTCGCATGAGTATTGAGTTGTTCTTTTTCTACGCGTTTGCCAGCGTGCTGACGGCTTCGGCGTTGGCGGTGATCACGGTGCGCAATTCGGTGCATGCTGCGCTGTTTCTGGTGCTGACATTTTTCACTGCCGCCGCGTTGTGGTTGTTGTTGCAGGCTGAGTTTCTGGCGGTGGCCTTGGTGCTGGTTTACGTCGGCGCGGTGATGGTGTTGTTCCTGTTCGTGGTGATGATGCTGGACATCAATACCGAATCGACGCGCGAAGGTTTTGCGCGTTATCTGCCGGTCGGCGTGATCGTCGCGTTGCTGATGCTGGCGGAAATGATTTCGCTGATCGGAATCAAGAGCATGCAGGTTCCGCTGTCGCCAACCGATCCGGGGGGCGCCTCGAATACGGCGTGGATCGGGCATACGTTGTTTGCCGATTTCCTGCTGCCGTTCGAGATCGCGGCGTTGATCCTGACGGTCGCATTGATTGCGGCAATCGCCTTGACGTTGCGCCAGCGTCCGGGCGTGAAACATCAGACGGCAGCGCAGCAGGTCCGTGTGAAAGCCACCGATCGCGTGCGCATCGTCAAGATGGCCAGCGAAAAAATGTCCACCGATTCTGGAGAGCCTTCGTGATTACCTTGGCGCACTACATCACCCTGGGCGCAGTGCTGTTCTGCATATCGGTCGCGGGCATCATCATCAACCGCAAGAACGTCATCATTTTGCTGATGGCGATCGAGCTCATGCTGCTCGCGGTCAACACCAACTTCATCGCGTTCTCGCGGTTTCTGGGCAATGCCGACGGACAGGTTTTTGTGTTTTTCATACTCACCGTGGCGGCCGCGGAATCTGCGATCGGTCTGGCGATTCTGGTCGTCCTGTTCCGCAATCGCGCCACGATCAACGTGGCCGAACTCGACAGCATGAAAGGTTAGAACGATGGTCTTGTCGAAGTCTCTATTGCTGCTCATCGCGCTGGCGCCGCTGGTCGGGGCGATCCTTGCTGGTTTGTTCGGGCGCCAGATCGGTCGTATCGGTGCGCATACCGTCACGATTCTTGGCGTCGGCACGAGCTGTCTCGCCTCGATGTTCGTGCTGTATCAACTGGTGTGGGGCGGCGCGGCCAACTACAACGAAAACGTCTACACCTGGGCGGCAGTCGGCGATCTGCACATGCATGTCGGTTTCCTGATCGATCGGCTGACCGCGATGATGATGGTCGTCGTCACATTCGTGTCGTTGATGGTGCACGTCTACACGATCGGCTACATGGCCGAGGACGATGGTTATCAGCGTTTTTTCAGCTACATCGCATTGTTCACGTTCTCGATGTTGATGCTGGTGATGGCGAACAATTTTCTGCAGCTGTTTTTCGGCTGGGAAGCAGTCGGTCTCGTGTCGTACCTGCTGATCGGATTCTGGTTCAAGAAACCGACCGCGATCTTCGCCAACATGAAGGCATTCCTCGTCAATCGCGTCGGCGATTTTGGATTTCTGCTCGGCATCGCCGGCGTTTTGTATTTCTGTCACACGCTGGATTACGCGCAGGTATTCACGATCGGTGAGCGTGCGCTCAACGGCCATACCATCGAGATCATCAGCGGCCATCCGTGGAGTGCGGCAACGGTCATCTGCATCTTGTTGTTCATCGGCGCGATGGGCAAGTCGGCGCAGGTGCCGCTGCATGTGTGGTTGCCGGATTCAATGGAAGGCCCGACGCCGATTTCCGCGTTGATCCACGCCGCAACGATGGTCACTGCAGGCATCTTCATGGTCGCGCGCATGTCGCCGCTGTTTGAGTTGTCGGAGACGGCGTTGTCATTCGTGCTGGTGATCGGCGCCACCACGGCCTTGTTCACTGGCTTGATCGGCATCGTGCAAAACGACATCAAGCGCGTGATCGCGTATTCCACATTGTCGCAGCTCGGTTACATGACCGTCGCGCTTGGCGTGTCGGCGTATTCGGCCGCGGTGTTCCATCTGATGACACACGCCTTTTTTAAGGCGTTGCTGTTTCTCGGCGCCGGCTCGGTGATCATGGCGATGCATCACGAGCAGGACATGCGCTACATGGGCGGCCTGCGCAAGTACATGCCGATCACGTTCATCACGGCGTGGATCGGCACCTTGGCGCTGACGGGCATGCCGGGGTTCGCAGGATTTTTCTCGAAGGATGCGATTATCGAAGCGGTCGGCGAATCGCATCGCTGGGGCGCCAACTACGCGTATTTCTGCGTGCTGATCGGTGTGTTCGTCACCGCGCTGTACAGCTTCCGTTTGCTGTATCTGACGTTCCACGGCAAGGAGCGTTTTGTCGTCGAACATAGCGACGATCATGGCCACGACGATCACGGCCATCATGAGTCGGGCCATCTCGCACATGCGCCGCACGAATCACCGTGGGTGGTTACCGTGCCGCTGATCCTGCTTGCGATTCCGTCATTGCTGATCGGCGGATTGACGATCGATGCGATGCTGTTCCACGGTTATTTTGCCGGCGCGATTCATGTGCGCGAAGCGAACGATGTCGTCGCAGAAATCGGCAAGGAATTCCACGGCGTATTTGCCGCGACCTTGCATGGATTTTTCGGATTGCCGTTCCTGTTCGCGTTCGCCGGGTTCGCCGTCGCGACCTACATTTATCTGTTCAACATCAGCGTGGCCGACAAGATCAAACGCGCCTTGTTGCCGATCTACAACCTGCTCGATCACAAATACTGGTTCGACGAAATCTATCAAGCGGTGTTCGCGCGCGGCTCGCTGCTGCTCGGTCGCGGCCTGTGGAAATTCGGCGATGTCGCGATCATTGATGACGGCATCGTCAACGGTTCCGCGGCGCTGGTGTCGCGCGCGGCGAGTGCGATGCGCATCGTGCAATCCGGTTATCTCTATCACTACGCGTTTGCGATGATCCTCGGTCTGGTGGTGTTGCTCGCCGGGCTGTGGTGGTTCGTCCCACACGTTTCCTGACGCCGAGAAAGAAAAAAACAATGATGACTTCCTGGCCTCTGTTGAGTTCGTTGATCTGGTTGCCGATATTCGGCGGCGCGCTGTTGTTGCTGGTTGGCGCTGATCGCCCGAAGCTGTCGCGCTGGCTCGCGCTGGCTGTTGCGTTCGCCACGTTGCTCGTGAGCATTCCGCTGTATACGCATTACGCCAGCGATGTTTCGGTGCTGCCATACAACATGCGCAGCGTCATGCAGTTCACCGAAATGCATGTCTGGATCGCCGCGATCCACGCTAATTATCATCTTGGCGCGGACGGCATTTCGGTGGCGCTGATCGTGCTCACGACGTTCACCACGGTGCTCGTGATTATCGGCGCGTGGCAGGCAATCGAGAAAAACGTCAATCAATACCTGGCTGCATTTCTCGTGCTCGAAGGTTTGATGATTGGCGTGTTCGCGGCGATGGACGCGTTGCTGTTCTACATCTTCTTCGAAGCCATGCTGATTCCGATGTTCATCATCATCGGTGTCTGGGGCGGGCCACGGCGCGTCTATGCCACGATCAAGTTTTTTCTGTACACGTTCTTCGGCTCGATCTTCATGCTGGTCGGGCTGATTTATCTGTACCTGCACGCCGGCAGCTGGGAGCTGTCGAGTTTCTCGCAACTCGCTCTCGGTGAGCGTGAACAAACATGGCTATTTTTTGCGTTCCTCATCGCATTCGCGGTCAAGGTGCCGATGTGGCCGGTACATACGTGGTTGCCGGATGCACACGTCGAGGCGCCGACCGGCGGCTCGGTGATTCTGGCGGCGATCATGCTGAAGATCGGTGGATACGGATTCCTGCGTTTCTCGCTGCCGATCACGCCGGACGCGAGCGAAAGTTATGCGATGCTGATCGTGGCCTTGTCGTTGATCGCGATCGTCTACGTCGGTTTTGTTGCGCTGGTGCAGCAGGACATGAAAAAACTCATCGCGTATTCGTCGGTCGCGCACATGGGTTTTGTCACGCTCGGAATTTTCCTGCCGCTGCTGCTCATGCGCAACTCGGCGACGCCGAATTCGCTCGCGGCGTATCTCGGCGTGCAGGGTGCGATGGTGCAGATGATTTCGCACGGTCTCGTTTCCGGCGCGATGTTCTCGTGCGTCGGCGTGATCTACGATCGCATGCACACACGCATGATCAAGGATTACGGCGGTGTCGCGAATACCATGCCGTGGTTCGCCGCGTTCATGGTGTTTTTCTCGATGGCCAATTGCGGCTTGCCCGGCACCTCCGGCTTTGTCGGCGAATTCATGGTGATCCTGTCGAGTTTCGCGGCGAAACCGTGGATCGCGATGCTCGCCGCACTCACGTTGATTATCGGCGCGGCCTATACCTTGTGGCTGGTCAAGCGCGTGCTGTTCGGTGAGATCGCCAACGATCACGTCGCCAAGCTGCACGACATCAATCCGCGTGAAGCGTTGATGCTTAGCGCATTCGCGGTCGGCGTGCTGCTGCTCGGTGTCTGGCCGGCGCCGCTGACCGAATTGATGGATGGCTCGGTCAAGCTAATCGTCGACGCGCTGACCCTCGCCAAAGCCTGATTACGGAACACTCTGATGATATTCAAGCTTTCTGATATGCAGCTGATGTTGCCCGAGCTCTACCTGCTCGGCGCGCTGTGTGTGCTGCTGTTGCTGGATGCCTTTCTGACCCAGGAACGTCGCGGCATCACCCACTGGCTTTCGATCGGTATCCTGCTCGTGACCGGCGTGCTGGTGTTGATGGGGCAGGATATCCGTCCAGATGCACAAACCGCATTCAACGGCATGTATATCCACGACAGCATGGCCGCCGTACTCAAGGTTTTCATCATCGGTGTGACCATCGCGGTGTTTTTGTTTTCGCGCGAATATCTGGTTGCGCGCAAGCTGTTCAACGGCGAGTTCTACACCTTGTGTTCGTTCGCCGCGCTCGGCGCGATGTTGCTGGTTTCGGCCGGCAATCTGGTGATGGTTTATCTCGGGCTGGAACTGCTGACGCTTTCGTCGTATGCGCTGGTCGGATTGAATCGCGACTCGGGATTGTCTTCGGAAGCGGCGATCAAATATTTCGTGCTCGGTGCGCTTGCGTCGGGTTTGTTGTTGTACGGCATGTCGATGATTTACGGCGCGACCGGCACGCTCGATCTCGGCAAGATTCATCAAGCCATCGCCAACAGCGATGGCCACGGTCAGGTATTGCTTTCGTTCGGACTGGTATTTCTCGTGGTCGGCATTGCGTTCAAGTTCGGCGCCGCGCCGTTTCATATGTGGTTGCCGGATGTGTATCAAGGCGCACCGACCGCGGTCACCGCGTTCATCGGCAGTGCGCCGAAACTCGCGGCATTCGGCATGGCGTATCGCTTGCTCGAAGGCGCGATGGGCAATATGGGGCCGCATTGGCAACAAATGCTCAGCGTACTTGCGGTCGCATCACTTGCAGTCGGTAATATCGCGGCAATCGCGCAAACCAATCTCAAGCGCATGCTCGCGTATTCGACCATTTCGCATATCGGGTTTTTATTGCTCGGATTGATCAATGGCACGCCGGCCGGATATTCCGCCGCGATGTTCTACGCGATCTCGTATTCGGTCATGGCCACTGCCGCGTTCGGCATGATCATGCTGCTCGCGCGCCAAGGTTTCGAGGCCGAGGAAATCGATGATTTCAAGGGTTTGAATCAGCGCAATCCCTGGTTCGCGTTGATGATGTTGCTGACGATGGCTTCGCTGGCCGGCATTCCGCCGTTGTTCGGATTTTTCGCCAAGTTGCTCGTGCTCAAATCAGTGATCGATGCCGGCTCGTTGTGGCTGGCGATCGTCGCGATCGTATTCGCCATCGTCGGTGCGTATTATTACCTGCGTGTGATCAAGGTGATGTATTTTGATGCGCCGGTCGATGCCACACCGTTGCGCATGCCGCACGATTTCAGCTTCCGTCTGGCGCTGTCGTTGAACGCTGTCGCGCTGCTGGCAGTTGGGCTGTATTGGGGCCCACTGATTGATTGGTGCAACCGCGCTTTCCACGTCGTCGTGTAAGTGCAATCACCATCGCTTCCGTCGCATTTTCGGTTGCAATAAAATGTCATGCGCGTTAATATTGCGGTTCGCCTGATGCGGGGTGGAGCAGTCTGGCAGCTCGTCGGGCTCATAACCCGAAGGTCGTAGGTTCAAATCCTACCCCCGCTACCAAGATTAAAGACAAAGGGCCTCTACATGAGGCCCTTCGTTATTGAGATAAGTGAATGTATAGCAAGGTCGGTGTGGCGCAAGCGCATCGAAGATTCGCAGGATGCGAAACGCCGGTTTGGGATTGAAAACGGCGGACTACGGAATGGGCCTTGCGCCCATTTTTTTTTACCTGACGTCGGCTGTGGATGTACGCGTGAAACACGACGAACTAACCGAATTATTATCGCCGGTCGTGACCGGGCTCGGCATGGGCCTCGAATGTCTCGGTGTCGACTACAGCCCGTCGGCAGGCAACAGTCTGGTGCGTATCTACATCGATGCGGCCGAACGTCCGATAACCGTGGAAGATTGCGAGGCGGTCAGCCGCGAAGTATCTGCCACGCTGGATGTAAATGACCCGATTGACGGACAATACACACTCGAAGTGTCGTCGCCCGGCATGGATCGGCCGTTGTTTACGCCGCAGCAGTTTGCGCGTTTCATTGGTAGCGAAGCGAAGTTGAGTGTCGGGTTGCCGGTCGGTGGTCGACGCCGTTTTCGAGGTTTGATTCTGGCTGTCGAAGGCGACAAGATCACGATGCAACAGGACGATGCGGCGGTGCAGATCGCGCAAGCGAATATTCAAAAGGCCAATCTGGTGCCGGATTTTGCGAAGCCGGAAAAGCCGAAAGGTAATGCCAAGAAAACTCCCGGCAAGAAGGCTGATGCCAAGCCGGCCGGAACGAAAAAATCGATTAACGAATAATGGATGCTGGCGGAAAATATTTCGCCAGACGAATTCGAGGTTGGAATCATGAGTAAAGAGCTATTGCTGGTTGTCGATGCCGTCGCCAATGAAAAGGGCGTCGACATGGAAGTGATTTTTGATGCGATGGAAGCGGCGCTCGCGTCTGCGGCCAAGAAGCGTTACGCCGAAGAAGTGGCCGTGCGCGTAAGCATCAATCGACACACTGGCGAATACGAAACCTTCCGCCGCTGGGAAGTGGTGGCCGACGACGTCGTGATGGAGTCGCCCGATCATCAACTGCGCCTGATGGACGCGATCGATGTCAAGCCGGATTCGGAAGTCGGCGAGTACATCGAAGAGCCGATTGAGAACGCCGAGTTCGGCCGCATTTCAGCACAGGCCGCGAAGCAGGTGATTGTGCAGCGCGTGCGCGAGGCCGAGCGTGCGCAGGTTGTCGAAGCGTTCAAGGATCGCATCGGCGAACTCATTACCGGTGTGGTCAAGCGCGTCGAACGCGGCAGCATTTATCTTGATCTCGGCGGTAACGCTGAAGCGTTTATTCCGCGCGAAAAAGCGATTCCGCGCGAAGCCGTGCGCGCCGGTGATCGCGTTCGCGGTTACCTGCATGAGGTTCGTCCAGAAGTGCGTGGCCCGCAATTGTTCGTGTCGCGTACCGCGCCCGAATTCATGATGGAATTGTTCAAGCTCGAAGTGCCGGAAGTCGGCCAGGGCCTCGTGACGATCAAGGGCGCCGCGCGCGATCCTGGCGACCGCGCCAAGATCGCGGTGGTGACCAACGATGCGCGCACCGATCCGATCGGCGCCTGCATCGGCATGCGCGGTTCGCGTGTGCAGGCGGTGTCGAATGAGCTCAACGGCGAGCGCGTTGATATCATCTTGTGGAATGAAAATCCGGCGCAGTTCGTGATCAACGCGATGGCGCCGGCGGAAGTGCAATCGATCATCGTCGATGAAGAAAAACATTCGATGGATATCGCGGTTGCCGAAGACAAGCTGTCGCAGGCGATCGGTCGCGGCGGTCAGAACGTGCGTCTCGCCAGCAAACTCACCGGCTGGCAGCTCAACGTGATGACCCAGGCCGATGTGCAGGCCAAGAGTGAAGCCGAGCAGGAATCTGCGCGCGCCTTGTTCGTCGACAAGCTCGAAGTCGACAACGAAATTGCCGCGATCCTGGTGCAGGAAGGATTCTCCTCGATCGAGGAAATCGCCTACGTGCCGACTGCGGAGTTGCTCGCTGTCGAAGGTTTCGACGAAGACATCGTCGAGGAGCTGCGCGCGCGTGCACGCGATGCGTTGCTGACCGATGCGCTCGCGGTGGAAGAAGGCGTGGACGATACCCATCCCGAACAGGATCTGCTGGATCTGGACGGCATGGACGAAGCCACGGCGTTCGAGCTGGCGCGGCATGGCATCACCAATCGCGAAAGCCTGTCCGATCTTGCGGTCGACGAGTTGATGGAGCTGGGTATTGCGGGCCTTGATGAGCCGCGTGCGCGCAAACTCATCTTGGCGGCGCGCGGACTGTAATTGGCACGACCTGAGACGGTGCGGCGACGCACAGCTCAGTAGGCCCTGCCGAGTCGTATTGACTCGAGGGGTGATCGAGCGCTTGCACGGCAAGCGTGTTGGTCGAGATGTGGATGGATGTGGCGTGGACAGAATCAGCAATGGTGCCGGTACGCATCTGCTGAGGTTTGCGCACCGTTCGTCTCGCGAGCAAGTCACGGAGAATACGCAAAGATGTCGGATGTAACCGTAAAACAACTGGCCAAAGTGCTGGGCATGACCGATGACAAGTTGCTAGCGCAGCTTGCCGAAGCGGGCATGACGTTCAATAGCGTGGATCAGCCTGTCAGCAGCACCGAAAAGGTCAAGCTGCTCGGCTTCCTGCGCCGCACGCATGGCAAGGGCGAAGCTGCCGCCGCCGAAACCACTGCCCCACGCCAGATCACGCTGAAGCGCAAGACCGTCAGCGAAATCACCGTGGCCGGCGTCGGTCCGCGCGGTCCATCGAAAACCGTCAACGTCGAAGTGCGGCAGAAGCGCACCTACGTCAAACGCAGCAGCATGACCGACGAGCCGGAAGTCGATTCCGAGCGCGAAGATGCTCTGCGTAAGCTGCAGGAATCGCAGACCAAGCGCGAAGCCGAAGACCTGCTGATTCAGGAAAAAGACAAACGACGTCACGACGAAGAAGCGCGTCTGCGTGCGATCGAAGATGCCAAGCGTCAGGCCGAGGAAGGTCGCCTGCGCGCCGAAACGGAGGCACGTGCTGCCGCCGAAGAAGCCGCCAAACCACGCAAGGAAGAACCGGCAAGAGTCGATGCCGCACCGAAGGTCGCGGCAACGCCCGCACCGGCAGCGGCGGCGGCACCGCAGCCTCCGCGCAAGGATCATCGTGTGCGTGATGCGGTTGATGAACCGGCACGTCACAAAGGTCCGCGTGCTCCGCGTGGTCGTGAAGAAGGCGGCTCCGACGAGCCCGCCGGCAAGACCTATTTTGGCGCGGAACTGCACCTGTCCAAGGCTGGCAGCGAGCGTCGTGGTGCGGCGAAGAAAAAACCGCGTCCGCGTCCGGGCGAAATGCAGAAACAGCAACCCGGTGGACCGGCACACGGTTTCTCGCGTCCGACCGCACCGGTGGTGCGCGAAGTCGCGATCGGTGAATCGATCATCGTTGCCGATCTCGCGCAGAAGATGGCAGTGAAGGGCGCTGAAGTCGTCAAGAAACTGTTCAAGATGGGCGTGATGGCCACGATCAATCAGGCCATTGATCACGATACCGCCGTGCTGGTGGTCGAGGAGATGGGCCACACCGCCGTCGCCGAGATCGGCACCGATGCGGAATCCGTGCTGGTCGCAAAAACCGACAACGCGGGCGACAAGGAAACGCGTCCGCCGGTGGTCACGATCATGGGCCACGTCGATCACGGCAAGACCTCGTTGCTCGATTACATCCGTCGCACCAAGGTGGCATCCGGTGAAGCCGGCGGCATTACCCAGCATATCGGCGCCTACCATGTCGAAACCGGCAAGGGTGTGGTTTCGTTCCTCGATACACCCGGCCATGCCGCGTTTACCTCAATGCGTTCGCGCGGCGCCAAGCTCACCGATATCGTGGTGCTGGTGGTGGCGGCCGACGATGGTGTGATGCCGCAGACGATCGAAGCCGTGCAGCATGCGCGCGCCGCTGGCGTGCCGCTGATTGTCGCGGTGAACAAGATGGACAAACCCGATGCCGAAGCCGACAAGGTCAAGCAGGGTTTGGTGCAGCATGAAGTCGTGCCGGAAGAATGGGGCGGCGATACTATTTTTGTACCCGTATCGGCGAAGACCGGCGACGGTGTCGATGCGTTGCTCGATGCGATCCTCGTGCAAGCCGAAGTCATGGAACTCAAGGCGGTCAAGGACGGCCTGGCTTCCGGCGTCGTCATCGAATCCAGCCTCGACAAGGGCCGCGGCCCGGTCGCGACCGTGCTGGTGCAGCAGGGCACTTTGAAGAAGGGCGATTTCCTCGTCTGCGGCGTCGAATACGGCCGCGTGCGCGCCTTGTTCGACGAAACCGGCAAGCAGGTCGAAAGCGCTGGACCGTCGATTCCGGTGCAGGTACTCGGCATGTCGGGCGTGCCCGAAGCCGGTGACGATTTTGTCGCCGTTGCCGATGAGCGTCTGGCTAAAGATGTCGCGCAGCAGCGTCAGCAGAAACGTCGCGAAAGTCGTCTGTTCAAGAAATCGACCAAGCTCGAAGATGTCATGTCGCAGATGGGCAACCAAGGCGAAACCCAGCGTGTGCTCAACCTCGTGGTCAAGGCCGATGTGCAAGGTTCGGTCGAGGCATTGCGCGATTCGCTGACGAGCCTGACCAACGACATCGTGCGCGTGAATGTGATTGCGTCCGGCGTCGGTGGCATCACCGAATCCGATGCAACTTTGGCTGCCGCATCGAAGGCGATCGTGATCGGCTTCAACGTGCGTGCGGATGCATCGGCGCGCAAGGTGATCAACGAATCCGATCTCGACATTCGTTATTTCTCGATCATTTACGACGTCATCGATCAGGTCAAACAAGCCGTCACCGGTTTGCTCGGCACCGAGATTCGCGAGGACATCATTGGCACCGCACAGGTGCGCGACGTGTTCCGTTCATCGAAGTTTGGCGCGATCGCGGGCTGCATGATCATCGAGGGTACGGTCAAGCGCAACAAGCCGATTCGCGTGCTGCGCGAGAACACCGTGATCTATCAGGGCGAACTCGAATCGCTGCGTCGTTTCAAGGAAAACGTCGACGAAGTGCGCAACGGCATGGAGTGCGGCATCGGCGTCAAGCAGTACAACGACGTCAAGCCGGGCGATCAGATCGAATGCTACGAGCGCGTTGAAATCCAGCGTACGCTTTGACGATTCCGGGCCGTCATCCCGGCGAAGGCCGGGATCCAGTTCTTGTTTCAATGTTGAAAAGTGGATCCCAGCCTGCGCTGGGATGACGAGCAAAAGTATTAGGTAATCGCAATCATTATGGCCAAGGAATTCACCCGCTCCGATCGACTTTCCGCGCAATTGCGCCGCGAGATTTCGATCATGGTGCATGCCGCCGTGCGCGAACATGCGTTGCCGTCGGTGAGCGTGTCCGATGTTGAAGTCAGCAAGGATTTCGATTCGGCGATCATCTACGTCACCGCGCTGTTGACCGATCAAGGCTTGCCCGCGGTCAAGGAGCTGAACGTGATGGCGAAGGAATTCCGCATGCAGTTGTCGCGACTGCTGCACATCCGCCGTGTGCCCGAACTGCGTTTCCGTTACGACGATTCGGTCGATCGCGGCGAACGCATCGAGGCGTTGTTGCGCGAAGGCAAAACGCGCGGCGAATAGCGTTGAGTTTCGCGTGAAAAAACATATCCGCCTGCGTCCACCGTACCGTCCCAAGCTGGGACCGGCGATCGGTGAAGTCCACGGCATTCTGCTGCTCGACAAACCCACGGGCATGAGCTCGAACAAGGCGATGCAGTCGGTCATGCATCTGTTCGGCGAGTGCAAGACCGGCCACACCGGCAGCCTCGATCCACTCGCCACCGGCATGTTGCCGCTGTGTTTCGGTGAGGCGACCAAGATCGCGGGCCATCTGCTCGGCGCGGGCAAGGCGTATGCGGCCGAATGCCGCCTCGGCATCACCACCGATACCGACGATGCCGATGGCAATGTTCTCAGCGAACGTGCCGTGCCGGCTTTTTCCGCTGCGCAAGTCGAGGCCGCGATGGCCGGATTGCGCGGTGATATCACGCAGGTTCCGCCGATATATTCTGCAATCAAACAGGCTGGTCTAGCGTTGTACAAACGCAAGCGTATGGGCGAAGCGGTGCAGGCGCCGCCGCGTCAGGTGAATGTGCAACGGTTCGATCTGCTGGAGCTGGGTGCGGACAGTTTGCGCCTGCACGTGGAGTGCGGTTCCGGCACGTACGTACGCAGTCTGGTACGTGATCTCGGCGAACGTCTGGGGTGCGGCGCGCATGTCATCGCGCTGCGACGGCTTTGGGTCGAACCGTTCCGCGAGGCGCAAATGGTCACGCTGGAGCAACTGCAGACGCTGGCCGATGCCGGCGCCTTGCCAACGAGTTTGTTGCCGCTCGAAAGCGGGTTGCAGAATCTGCCCGTGGCGCCGCTGGATTTGCTGGAAGCGCAGCGTTTGCGCCTCGGCCAGCGTTTGACCGCAGCTCCGGAATTGCTGGTGGGCCAGCTTTACCAAGCACGTGACCAAAACGATCGTCTGGTTTCGTTGGCTGAATGTCGCGCCGATGGTTGCTTGTGGCCGTTACGCGGGTTCAATCCGCCGGGGCCGGTCGAGCCTGCCCTCACGCTGTCGGAAGAAGTTGTTGCCGTATAAAAACAGCGAGATAGATCAGATTTCTCGACACGATGGCAAGTGGCTGATCCGTACCAATCGCGCCAGGACGCGACCCTCGCGATTCGAGCTGAAGAAACCACGCGCAGATTCTCGCGCTGCGACGCAGAAAATCCCGGCGTCGATGCTGCAATCCATCGACCCGCGTATTTCTCTTTCACATATAACAAGTTGACGCTGCAAGCCAAAAGTACGCTAAAATGCCGAGCTAACTCCGCTAGCTCATCCATCCACTGCGGGGCTTACGCAGCACCATCTCCGCTGGAGTGCCGGTTTTCGTCGGTCTGACCGATGTGGCGCTACGCAAGCCTCGCTTCGCAAATCCAAGGTTCATCATGTCTCTCAACGTCGAACAAACCTCCAAGATCATCGCCGATCACGCGCGTGGCCCGGCCGATACCGGCTCCACCGAAGTTCAGGTTGCGCTGCTGTCCGCACGCATCGAACATCTCACCAAGCATTTTGCCGAACACGACAAGGATCATCATTCGCGTCGCGGTCTGCTGAAGATGGTGAACCAGCGTCGTCGCTTGCTGAATTATCTCAAGACCAAGGATACCGAGCGTTACAAGACGCTGATCGGTCGCCTCGGAATCCGTCGCTAAAATCAATACACATCGGGATGGTCGTGCCGGTGCGTCAAATCGCCCGGCCCGACCTCCTGCTGGGATCCTGACAAAACCTCGTGCATCGGGTTTTGTCGCCACCTTGATAACAAGGCGGCTCACCGATAATGCAAAAGCAACAGGAAAATTCTCGTGGCGAAAGTAACCAAGTCCTTCCAGTACGGTAATCACGAAATCACGCTGGAGACGGGCGAAATCGCCCGCCAGGCCAGCGCGGTCGTCGTCAAGATGGGCGACACCGTCATTCTGGTCACGGCAGTCGGCAACAAGTCGGCACGCGAAGGGCAGGATTTCTTCCCGCTCACCGTGGACTATCAGGAAAAGTTTTATGCCGGCGGTCGCATCCCGGGTGGCTTCTTCAAGCGCGAAGGTCGTCCGACCGAAAAAGAAACACTGACCTCACGCCTGATCGATCGTCCGATTCGTCCGCTGTTCCCCGAAGAATTCCGCAACGAAGTGCAGGTCATTGCGACCGTGCTGTCGATGAATCCGGAAATCGACGGCGACATTCCGGCCTTGATCGGCGCATCCGCCGCACTCGCACTTTCCGGCATGCCGTTCGGCGGCCCGATTGCTGCTGCCCGCGTCGGTTATGCGAATGGCAAATACCTGCTTAACCCGACCGCGACCGAACTCAAGACCTCCGATCTCGATCTCGTCGTCGCCGGTACCTCAAACGCGGTGCTGATGGTCGAATCCGAAGCCAAACTGCTGTCTGAGGAAATCATGCTCGGCGCGGTGATGTTTGGTCACCAGCAGATGCAGGTCGTGATCCGCGCGATCAACGAATTGTGTGTCGAAGTGGGCGTCAAGTCGTGGACGTGGTCGGCTCCGTCGAAGAACGAAGCGCTGATCACACAGGTCAAGGGTGCGGTCGGCGATAGTCTGATCGCCGCTTACGCCGTTCGCGACAAGATCGAGCGTCGCGATGCGATCTCCGCATTGAAGAAAGAAACGATTTCTTCGCTCAAGTCGGAAGCTGAAGCGCATGGCTGGAGCAATGCCGAAATCGCCAAGGAATTCGGCGAACTCGAATACCAGACTTTGCGCGCGTCGGTGCTTGCCACCAAAACTCGTATCGACGGTCGCGATCTGACCACTGTGCGTCCGATCACCGTGCGCACCGGCGTATTGCCGCGCACGCATGGTTCGGCTTTGTTCACGCGTGGCGAAACCCAGGCGCTGGTCATCGTTACCCTCGGTACCACGCGCGATGCGCAGATCATTGATGCGCCGGAAGGCGAGTCGAAAGACCCGTTCCTGTTCCATTACAACTTTCCTCCGTTCTCGGTCGGCGAAGCTGGTCGCATGCTCGGTCCGAAGCGTCGCGAAATCGGCCACGGCCGTCTCGCCAAGCGCGGTGTGCAGGCCGTCAAGCCGAGCATCGAAGAATTCCCGTACGTGGTGCGCGTAGTCAGCGAAATCACCGAGTCGAACGGCTCCTCGTCGATGGCATCGGTGTGCGGTTCTTCGCTCGCCATGATGGACGCTGGTGTGCCGCTGAAATCGCCGGTCGCCGGTATCGCAATGGGCTTGGTCAAGGAAGGCAACGACTTCGTTGTGCTGTCCGATATCCTCGGTGACGAAGATCATCTCGGCGACATGGATTTCAAGGTAGCCGGAAGTGCGGATGGTATTTCTGCATTGCAGATGGATATCAAGATCGACGGCATCACCGAAGAAATCATGCGCGTGGCGCTGAGCCAGGCCAAGCAGGGTCGTCTGCATATCCTCGGCGAAATGGCCAAGGTCATCAGCAGCGCCCGCTCGGAAATGAGCGAGTTCGCACCGCGTCTGCTGACCATGCGCGTGCACCCGGACAAGATCCGCGAAGTCATCGGCAAGGGCGGCGCAACGATCCGTTCCATCACCGAAGAAACCGGCACGCAGATCGACATCCAGGACGACGGCACGATCATCATCGCCTCGGTCAACCGTGAAGCTGCCGAAGCCGCGAAAGCGCGCATCGAACAGATCACGTCTGATGTCGAGCCGGGCAAGATCTACGAAGGCAAAGTCGCCAAGCTCATGGACTTCGGTGCATTTGTCACGATCCTGCCGGGCAAGGATGGTCTGGTTCACGTTTCGCAAATCTCCAACGAGCGCGTCGAGAAAGTTTCCGACAAGCTCAAGGAAGGCGACATCGTGCGCGTGAAGGTGCTCGAAGTTGACAAGCAGGGCCGTATTCGTTTGTCGATGAAGGCTGTGCTCGAAGACGAAGCCGCCGCAGCCGCAGGCTGATAACGCGCGTAATTCGTTGATGAAAAAGCGGGCCGTGTGCCCGCTTTTTCTTTGCCAGTTTTAGGCGCTCCGATCATTGGTTACGCCAAGCTTGCCAATGTTGACTGCTATGCGCATGCGCTCGTGTCGTTGTGACCTGACGTGACGGCTGCTAGCATCGTTTTATCTTGCGGAGGATTTATGACTGACGAAATGGATTGGGCCAAGATGCAGGCCAAATATTGGAACGCCTTTAACGATCTCACGCACAATGCCGCGACCGATCAGGCGCGCGGCGGCGCTGCTGCGGCACCGTGGCAAGAAGGCATCGAGCAATGGTCGCGACTGTTCGGCAATCAGCCAAACCATCAGAGCGACGTGGTGGAGCGCATGCTCGCTAGCGCCAAGACATACCTCGCGACGATGCAATCGACCTTGGGCGGCGCGTTTGCGAATCCTGCTTCCGGCTTCGACGGCAGTGCCAACACCGGTGCGTGGATGGATAGTTTGCGCAATGCGTTTGCGATGCCCGGTGGTTTCAGTGTGCCCGGTTTTGATGCCTCCCTGAGCAATAATCCGATGTCGCGAGGACTGCGGGATATCGCAGGGCAAGGCGCCAAAAGTTTCGAGCAACTTGGCGCACAGATGGCACCGTTTATCGAAGCCGCCAAACGCGAAAGCAGTGCGATGTTGAAGCTGCCGGCGTTCGGCTCGTCGCGCGAAAAGACCGAGCGCTTGCAGAAACTGCTCGCGGCGTGGACGGAATACGAAGAGGCTAACAAGAACTACAACGCTGAACTCGCCAAGTCGAGCCAGCGCAGTTTCGAGATTCTCGAAGACAAACTCGCCGAGCGTTCCGAACCTGGCCGCCAGATCGATTCGATGCGCGGTTTTTACGATCTCTGGGTCGATTCCGCCGAAGAGGCTTACGCCGAAATCGCGATGGCCGAAGATTTCCGCAAGGTCTACGGCAATTACATCAACGCGCAAATGCGCGTGCGTGGTCTCGTGCAGCAAGAGATCGAACACAACACGCGCGAACTCGGCATGCCGACGCGCACGGAAATCAACAGCGTGGAAAAACGCCTGCACGAATTGCGTCGTGAGCTGCGTCGCAGTGCTGAAGCCGGCGAGAGTGCGATGGCGCAGGAGTTGGCCAACTTGCGCGCAGAAGTGGATGCGCTGCGCACTGCCGCCGCCGATAAACCCGCTCGCGCTGCAGATAAACCTGCGAACGTGCCTGTGCAGAAAAAATCGGCGCCGGTACCTAGCAAAATCAAACCGGTAGCCAAGGCGCCAGTGGCAAAGGTAGCGGCTCCAAAAACACCGGCAGCAAAGGTGCCTGCGACCAAGCTTGCCGCGGCTGCGGCAAAAGCGCCGAGCAAATCCGTTGCGAGCAAACGTTCGGCCAACACCTTCGCCGCATCGCTGAATAAAACCCGTGCTGTGATTGCGAAGACCGAAGCAACGAAAGCCAAGCGCGCTTCGTCCACATCCGCTAAGCGTCGCTGAGGCCCGGCATGAATCCGATCAATATCACTCCGCAAAAAGCGCTGGACGACGCGATCAAGCTGCAGCAGAAAATCGCGAACGGCATGAAAACTCTGCGTGAAGTCGACGACGTGCACTTCGGCGTCACCGACAAGGAAGAAATCTATCGCGAGGACAAACTCGTCCTGTATCGATTCAAGGGTGAGGGCAAGCCGACCATCAAGACGCCGCTGCTGATCGTCTATGCGCTGGTCAATCGGCCGTACATGGTCGACCTGCAGGAAGATCGCTCGATCGTCAAACAATTGCTGGCCAGTGGCCAGGATGTATACCTGATCGATTGGGGTTATCCAGATCTGTCGGATCGTTTCACCAATCTCGACGACTACATCAACGGTTATATTCGGCGTTGTGTCGATGCGGTGGCGAAACGTTGCGGCGTGGCCAAGATCAATATGCTCGGCATCTGCCAGGGCGGCGCGTTCTCGTTGTGTTTCGCCTCGATCTATCCCGAAAAAGTGCGCAATCTCGTGACGATGGTGACGCCGGTAGATTTCCACACGCCGGAAAACATGCTGTCGCACTGGACGCGCGGCCTCGATGTCGATCTGTTCGTCGATGCACTTGGCAACGTGCCGGCCGAGCTCATGAATTTCTGTTACCTCACGCTCAAGCCGGTGCGCCTGAACCAACAGAAATACATCGGCCTGATCGACATCCTCGACAACAAGACCGAAGTCGAGAATTTTCTGCGCATGGAAAAATGGATCTTCGACAGCCCCGATCAGGCCGGCGAAGCGTTCCGCGAATTCATCAAGGAGTTCTACCAGGGCAACAAGCTGGTCAAGGGCGGCCTCATGATCGGCGATAAATCCGTCGCGCTGAAAAACATCACGATGCCGGTGCTGAATATTTTCGCCGAGCAGGATCATCTCGTGCCGCCGTCGGCATCACGCGTGCTAAAGGATCATGTCGGCAGCAGCGACTACACCCAGCTCGCGTTTAAAGGCGGCCACATCGGCATCTACGTTTCCGGTCGTGCGCAGCGCGAAGTGCCACCAGCGATTCATGCGTGGCTAGCTGAGCGCTCACGATAATCGTTGCTGCAAATTGCGGCGCGTCCATTCGATATTCCTGCGAGTGCGGGAATATCGAATGACATTCTCTGAGCCGCCAGCAGGCGGATGATCGCGCCGCGGCAACCTCCGTTTTACTTTAGCGATATTCCAAACCCATGAATGAAGTTCTGTTTCACTTCAACCACATCACCGTTACATCGTGGAAGCTGGTTGGCTATCTCGGTGTGTTCCTGTTTACGAGCCGCTGGTTCGTGCAGTTGTACGCCTCGCGCAAACTCAAGCGCGTGCATATGCCGATCGAATTCTGGTGGTTGTCGGTCAGCGGCAGCATCCTGTTGCTGCTGTATTTCACGTTCGGCAAAAACGACTCGGTCGGTGTGATGTCGAATCTTTTCCCGATGTTCGTTTCGGTCTACAACTTGTTTCTCGAACTGAGTCACCGGCGCAGCACGCAAACTGCAAACATCGATTCGGAATAGCGATTTCTGTATTCGACGCGTAGCCCTCGTCCACAATATTGAGAAGTGGGCAAGTGATCGAAAAGCTGCCTGAAGGAAACGGAAAAGCCCTCATGCTTCGATGGTTTTACGCATCACGTGAATGTGACTGCAGCACGGGCGCGTCAGCAGATAATCGCTAAGGTGCAGCGTTTCCATATCGCCGCGGCGATCATCGCGCGTGCGTGAAAAGGGGTTTTTCTACAGCTCAACGCTGGAGTTGAGCGGCGGAGTAGCCATCTGCTTTGAAGGAGATGTTAGGCGCGCTCCCATATTGGTAAAAGCTCTTTACCTGAAACAAGTGAGTGAAGCGAGCATAGTCCTTCATGTATTTTTGCATTGGCTTCCTTGATATCGCTGATATGCACGGTCTCGGAATGCAACCTTAGGCTACCTCTTGCAGTGGCATAGGACAACTCAACCTTTCCTGTTTCTTCGTTGAATGTAGCGCCATTGTGCGCGTACTTATTCCTAGCTTTTTGAGCGGCCTTGAGTTGTTTGATTACGAGTTCGTAGTTTGACAACTTTGGATAGCTGGGAGCTAAGTGCTCGCACAATGCGGATATTGCATCCAAGCGCTGCTGAAAGTTGAGATGTGCAGTGATGATCACGGCACGGATGTCGAGAATTTCCGCGTAGCCAGCGAACTTCCCAAATGCAAGAACGCTGGCCGCATCGAGAGATCCCCAGAGTGCTGTCATTCGCCCAAGCTCAAGAAGATAGTCATCTGGCGCAGGCCAGTTGGGTCGAAAGTTGTGTCTGTCAGGGTGCATGGAGAGCCTAACTACCGATAATCCCGGATGCGGAGCGTTGCGTCGGATACTCCAACCGACCGCTTATCGAGTCAAGCGGTTTTCCTCCACGCCTGCAAGCGCTTGAACATTTTTCGCTGACGGGTTTATGCCGACAAATTTCGGCGCAATCATTGCGATGTGGGCGCGTAATGATTACTCGTTCGAAAACGCGCGCGTGCCAGCTAGCGGCACACATCTATCCACGCGCGCAGCGCGCGGTGCGCAGTGCGGAAAGGCAGGATGCTTGCAGACCGAAAAGCTCACCATTTTTGTATTTGCATATTGAGCGAGCGTTTCGCTCAACCCAACCTACAGACTGCGCACACGCGGCTTGCGGCGCGATGAGGTCTGAGCAAATCAACCTTGTGAAATCGTCAGCTTGAATCCCAATGCCTTGACCACCTTGGCGACGGTGGCAAAGCTAGGATTGCCTTTGCTGCCCAATAACGGAGTCAGGGTTCTTCTGAGCGGGCGGCGAGTGAGATGGCCTGACCGACAGCAGAACCCTCATGCCGCCAGCAGCGCGCGCCGACTTTCTTCAAGCACGGCTATCGCCTGCTCGCGCTTGACCGAGGGGAATTGATCCAGGAACACATCGAGGCTGTCGCCCGCCTCAAGGTAGTCGAACAAGGTCTTCACCGGCACGCGCGTACCCGCGAAGCAGGGCGTTCCGCCCAGAATCTTCGGATTACTACTGATCGTGATTGAGGACATTTTCTTTCCTCCAGAGAAGACGGAACGATACTAGCTCATGTTTGTATCTTGTGGGAATCGGTCTCCTTTGACTACTCCGGATCGTAATCCAGATTCGGCGCGAGCCAGCGTTCCGCTTCGGCGATCGTCATTTTCTTGCGCTTGGCGTAATCCTCGATCTGCTCGCGGCTGATTTTTCCGACCACGTAATACTGGCTTTCCGGGTGCGAGAAATACAGGCCGGAAACCGCCGAGGCCGGATACATCGCGAAGTTTTCGGTGAGCTTGATGCCGGTGTGATGTTCTGCATCGAGCAGCGCGAATAGCGTGCCTTTTTCGGTGTGGTCGGGGCAGGCCGGATAACCCGGCGCGGGGCGGATGCCGCGATATTTTTCGGCGACCAGATCGGTATTGTCGAGATGTTCGTCCGGCGCATATCCCCAGAATTCGCGCCGCACACGCTCGTGCAAGTGTTCGGCAAATGCTTCGGCGAGACGATCGGCCAGCGCCTTGAGCATGATGTCGCTGTAGTCATCATTGTCTTTCTGAAAACGCGCGAGATGCGGCTCGATACCGAGGCCGGTGGTCACAGCAAAACCGCCGACATAATCGCTGAGGCCGGATTCTTTCGGCGCGACAAAATCGGCGAGGCAAAAATCCGGACGCCCCGGCGGCTTGTCCACTTGCTGACGCAAGCAGCGAAGGGTTGCGGTCGGTTTACTCGCATCGGCATCGGCAAATACTTCGATATCGTCGCCGACACCGTGTGCACGCCAGAGTCCGAATACACCTTTTGCCCGCAGCCATTTTTCGGCGACAAGTTTCTCAAGCATGGCCTGCGCATCCTTGAACAATTCGCGCGCTTGCACGCCGACAATTTCGTCGTCGAGAATATCGGGATAGCGTCCTGACAATTCCCACGTGTTGAAAAACGGCGTCCAGTCGATATACGGCACGAGCGTCGCGAGCGGGTAATCGTCAAGCACGGTAATGCCTGGCTGATTCGGCAGCGGCGGCACATATTCATCCCAGCGACCGTTGAAGCGTTGGCCACGCGCATGCGCGAGACTGACGAGACGTTTCGCCGGGCCGCGATCCTTGTGCCGCTCGCGAATCTCGGCGTACTCGACGCGGATGCGTGTCATGAATTCTTCGGTCAGATCTTTGCTGATCAGCGACTGCGCCACGCCGACCGCACGCGAAGCATCTTTCACCCAAACCGTGGGCGCCTTGTAATGCGGCTCGATTTTTAGCGCGGTGTGCGCGCGCGACGTGGTGGCGCCGCCTATCATCAGCGGCAGGTGGAAATTCTGGCGCTGCATTTCCTTGGCGATGTGGCTCATCTCTTCGAGTGACGGTGTGATCAATCCGCTCAGGCCGATCACATCCGCACCCTCGGCGCGCGCGGCGTCGAGAATTTTCTGCGCCGGCACCATCACGCCGAGATCGAACACCTCGAAGTTGTTGCAGCGGAGCACCACCGCGACGATGTTCTTGCCGATGTCGTGCACGTCGCCTTTAACTGTCGCCATGATGATCTTGCCGTTCGATGTCGTGACATCGCCCGAGCGCAGTTTTTCCGCTTCGATAAACGGCAGCAGATACGCCACGGCTTTTTTCATGACACGCGCCGATTTCACCACTTGCGGCAGGAACATCTTGCCCGCGCCGAACAGGTCGCCGACCACGTTCATGCCTTGCATCAGCGGACCTTCGATCACGTCGAGCGGACGCGTGGAAAGTTGTCGTGATTCTTCGGTATCCACTTCGGCATACAGATCGATGCCGTGCACCAGCGCGTGGGTCAGACGCTGATTCACCGGCAACTCGCGCCAGGCTTCGCTGACAACTTCGACCTCGCCTTTTTTGCCTTTGAAACGCTCGGCAATTTCGAGCAAGCGCTCGGTGCCATCGGGTCGGCGATTGAGCACGACGTCTTCGACACGTTCGCGTAAATCCGCAGGCAAATCGTCGTAGATCGGCATGCCGCCGGCGTTGACGATGCCGAAATCCATGCCGGCCTTGATCGCGTGATAGAGGAACACGGAGTGGATCGCGTCGCGCACGAGGTTGTTGCCACGGAACGAAAACGAGACGTTGGATACGCCGCCAGAAACATGGCAATGCGGCAGCGTTTGGCGAATGATGCGCGTGGCTTCGATGAAATCCACGGCGTAATTATTGTGTTCGTCGATGCCGGTGGCGATCGCGAAAATATTCGGATCGAAGATGATATCTTCCGGCGCCATGCCGATTTTTTCGGTCAGCAATTTGTATGCGCGTGTGCAGATTTCGACCTTGCGCGCGCAGGTATCGGCCTGGCCTTGTTCGTCGAACGCCATCACCACCACGGCCGCGCCGTATTGCATGACTTTACGCGCATGCGCGAAGAAAATTTCCTCGCCTTCCTTGAGCGAAATCGAGTTGACCACGCCCTTGCCCTGCAGGCATTTCAGGCCGGCTTCGATCACGCTCCACTTCGACGAATCGACCATCACCGGCACGCGCGCGATATCGGGTTCGGCCGCGATCAGATTGAGAAACGTCACCATCGCCGCTTCGGAATCGATCAGGCCTTCGTCCATGTTGACGTCGATAATCTGCGCGCCGTTTTCGACTTGCTGGCGCGCCACCACGACGGCTTCGTCGTAGCGTTGTTCTTTGATGAGTTTCTTGAACTGCGCGCTGCCGGTGACGTTGGTGCGCTCGCCGATGTTGATGAAGTTCAGCTCCGGCGTGATCACCAGCGGCTCCAGGCCGCTCAGTCGCATATGGCGTGCAATCGTAGACACGTTCGTACTCATGCGGCTTGATCGACCACGGTTTGATCGGTTGCGTGATCGACGATCAGTGGCAGGCTGCGCGGCACCACGCCGCGCACGGCGGCAGCGATCGCGGCGATATGCGACGGCGTCGAACCGCAACAGCCACCGAGAAAATTCGCGAGACGCGAGGTGCCGAACTCGCCGACGACCGCAGCCATTTCTTCGGGCGTCTCGTCGTATTCACCGAACGCATTCGGCAATCCCGCATTCGGATGTGCGCTGACATAACACTCCGCAACCTGCGACAGCGTTTCGACATAAGCGCGCAAATCCTTGGCCCCGAGCGCGCAGTTCAGGCCGATCGACAGCGGCTTGCTATTGCGCAGCGAATAATAAAACGCCTCGGCGGTCTGGCCCGAAAGAGTACGCCCGGACATGTCCGTGATCGTGCCCGAAATCATCACCGGCAGGCGCGCGCCGCGGTCGTTGAACAGCGTATCGATCGCGAACAATGCCGCCTTCGCATTCAAGGTATCGAAAATGGTTTCGACCATCAAAACATCAGCGCCGCCGTCGATCAATCCGTTGCCGGCTTCGCGGTAGGTTTCGACAAGCTCGTCGAACGTGACGTTGCGGAATCCGGGATTATTGACGTCCGGCGAAATCGACGCGGTGCGGCTGGTCGGGCCAAGCACGCCGATGACAAAACGCGGCTGATCGGGTGTCTCGAGAGTTTTTGCATCGCAGACTTCACGCGCGATACGCGCGCCTTCGCGATTCAGTTCGACCACCAGATGTTCGAGATGATAGTCGGCTTGGCTGATACGTGTGGCGTTGAAGGTATTGGTCTCGACCATGTCGGCGCCGGCATCGAGGTAGGCTTTGTGCACAGCCTTGATGATGTCGGGCTGGGTCAGCGTGAGCAGGTCGTTGTTGCCTTTCAGATCGCAGCCGACGCCGTGATGCTCATGCGCGTGATGTGCATCGAGGCCCTGGGCAAAACGTGTGCCGCGATAACCGGATTCGTCCAGCGTATAACTCTGCAGCATCGTGCCCATCGCACCATCGATGATCAGGATGCGGCGCTCGACGGCGTCCAGCAGCAGCGCGACGCGCTCGGGATGCAGATACGGAAGTTGATGGCTCATGGTTTGTGGTGCCTTGTAGACGTTTTTACGGCTAAACGTGTTCAGCGAATTATTACGGCTTGATCGCCAGTAGCGTCAACACTTCAAAATGCGGTGGTCGGCGCTCACGCGTGATGTGTTCGCAGGCGATCACTTTCAAGCCGGCCTTTCGCGCGAAACCGCGCAATTCATCCGGTTTGAAACCAAGATTACGATGATCGAACGGTTCGACCACATTCCTGTGCGCATGACCACCGAGCGTGCATACCAGCAGATGACCGCCGGGTTTGAGCACGTGCGCGGCCTCGCTGACTGCCTGCGCCGGTTTTTCGCTGTACGTAAGCGCATGCATCATGAGCACAAGATCGAAACTGCGTGAGCCGAGTGCGAGCTTGTGCATGTCGCCGACTTGTACCTCGACATTGCTGATTTTTTTCAGGCGTTCGCGCGCCGCGCTGACGACACGCTCACTCGCATCCAGACACAACACCGATTTTGCGCGCGGCGCCAGCAGTTCGGCCAGCACGCCGTCACCGGAGGCAATATCCAGCACGTCGCCGGTTTGCAGCAGCATCAACATCGAGCGCGCGAGTGCTTCCCACGTGCGACCTGGCGAATAATGTCGCTCCATGTCGCCGGCGACGCTGTCGGCCCAGTTCTGTTCGCGCGCACGTTGTGCAAGTACGCTCGGCAGGCGTTCGAGATCATCGTGCAGCAACGCATCTTCGATCGATTCCTTGAGTGCCGCGAGCAGGACACTTTGTTTGGGTTCGAGCTCGCCATTCAATCGGTAGTAAGCGGACACACCGGCGCGACGGTCGCGTACAAGCTCGGCTTCCTTGAGCTTGGCCAGATGCGTCGACACGCGCGGTTGCGCCAGACGCAGCACCGACGATAATTCGGCCACGGTCAGTTCCTCGCGCTCCAGCAACGCCAGCAGACGCACGCGCGTCGGGTCGGAGAGCAGACGGAACAAGGCGGATGTCGCAGCCAGATCCAATATTTATCCTTTCATCTTGATCGAAAGATAAATGGCAGGATAAAGACACCGCGTGGCTGCGTCAAGGAAGAGCCTGCGTTCAAGCGTGTATATCGATGCATGATGTGTGTGTTGCTGCGGCGTAGCCAGCTGGGCAAGATTGGACGATGTGTTTTTTGCACCATCGAAAGGCGTTTTTTTGAATGTCAGAAATTAGATCGGTTGAGCATGTGTTGCGCGTTAACCACGCCGGTGAGCGCGGTGCTATCTGCATCTACAAAGCGCAAATTTTTGTTTCTCGCTTGCTATACCCATCATGTGTTTTGCCGCTCACGAACATGCTCGCACATGAGCAAGCGCACTTCCGCGCATTTGACGAAATCCTGGCAGAAAGATCACTACGCCATTGCCATGCACTGATGGCTTGGGCAATTGGTGGATGGCTGCTCGGATTCTTTACGGCGCTACTAGGACAACGTGCAATTTGGGTGTGCACGGCTGCGGTCGAGAGCAGAGTAAATGCACATCTCGAACATCAAGTGGAGTTTCTTGGTGAACGAGACGAACAGGTTCTATTTGCTGTGCAATCCATCCGATCCGATGAGGCGTCCCACGAGGCTCATGCACGAGCGCAGGGCGGCACGCCCACAGGATTATATGCATTATTATGGCGGGGCATTTATGGCGCGACATCGTTCGCGATTTGGCTCTCGACTAATCTGTAAATTGTTTTCTTCGATGCATTCAATAATTGTGAACTACCGCTTGTGGTTGCATGGCGCGGCATCGCGAATACTGTTGTTGGCAATTGCCGTGCTGACGTTTTTTGTCGGGCCGGCAGCTGCGTTCGAGGCTGAGGATATGCTCAGACGCAATACCAGCATCGATGGCAACGGCACGCCGTATCGTGTGCTTTTGCCCGATAGTCAGCAGCGCGCAAAGCCGCTGCCGTTGATCGTATTCCTCAATGGCAGCGGACAGATCGGCAGCGACAACGAGGCGCAGGTCACGCAAAACACCGGCAGCTTGTTCGCCAACTTCCTGAGCCCGGAGCATCTCGCGCGCCAGCCGATTTTTCTGGTCGCACCGCAAAGTCGGACCGACCGCTGGAATCCGGACGAAATCATCGAGGTCGTGGCGAAAGTGCGAGCCGAATTCGACATCGATGCGGATCGCATTTATCTGACTGGACTCTCCACCGGCGGCTCGGCGGTGTGGGATACATTAAAGGCGTACCCCGATATTTTTGCCGCCGGTGTGCCGATCAGCAGCGGCAGCGCCTTTGAAGGACTTGATCGCATCGTGCATATCCCGTTGTGGATTTTTCACGGCATCAATGATCACGCCACCGATCGACGTTACGGCGACGGCGGCGGCCGTTTCGGTCCGCGCTGGCTGGTCACCGCGTTGCTCGATCTGGGCGGGCATCCGGGCTACACCGAGTACGACGACGATGGTCACAATATCTGGGATCGCGTCTACGCCGACGAGCGTCTGTTCCCGTGGCTGATCGCGCAGCATCGCCCGCATATTACGCCCGCACAATCGGTGAAAACGTTACAATAAGCGCTTTTCAGCAACGTCGGCAGCTGCAGCGCATCAGCGCGAACGGCGCATCATCCAGGAGCACTCATGGATTTCCGTTACACAGAAGACCAGCTTTCGATCCAGTCCGTCGCGCGCGATTTTGCGCAGAAACGCATTGCGCCCGTCGCCGCCGATTTCGACGCATCCGGCGAGTTTCCGCTGGAGAATATCCGCGAGATGGGCCAGCTCGGCCTGATGGGGATCGAGGTGCCGACCGAATACGGTGGCGCGGGTATGGATCCGATCGCCTATGTGCTGGCGATGATCGAGATCGCCGCGGCCGATGGCGCGCATTCGGTGATCATGTCGGTCAACAATTCGCTGTATTGCAACGGCATCCTGAAGTTCGGCAGCGAGGCGCAAAAGCAGAAATACGTGCGCGCGATCGCCGAAGGCAAGGACATTGGCGCGTTTGCGCTGACCGAACCGCAGTCCGGTTCGGATGCCACGGCGATGCGTTGCCGTGCGGTCAAGCAGGCCGACGGCAGCTTTATCATCAATGGCAAAAAGAGCTGGATCACCTCCGGCCCCGTCGCGAAATATATCGTGCTGTTTGCGATGAGTGATCCGGCCAAGGGCGCAAAAGGCGTCACCGCATTTTTGGTCGACACCGCCAAGGCCGGGTTTCACTGCGGCAAGACCGAGCCCAAGCTCGGCATCCGCGCGTCGGCCACGTGCGAAATCGAATTCACCGATTACCACGCCAGCGCTGATGAAGTGTTGGGCGCCGAAGGCGAGGGGTTCAAGATCGCGATGGGTGTGCTCGATGCAGGCCGTATCGGCATCGCTTCGCAAGCAATCGGCATCGCGCGCGCGGCGTACGAGGCGACCCTGGATTACGTGAAGGAGCGCAAGGCCTTTGGTGTGCCGATCGGCTCGTTCCAGATGACCCAGTCGAAGATCGCCGACATGAAATGCAAGCTCGAAGCATCGACCTTGCTGACACTCCGTGCGGCGTTCGCCAAGGGCGAGACGGAAAAAAACGGCGGTCGTTTCGGCACCGAGGCGGCATGCGCCAAATTGGTTTCATCCGAGGCTGCGATGTGGATCACGCATCAGGCGGTGCAGATCCATGGCGGCATGGGTTATTCCAAGGAAATGCCGCTGGAGCGTTATTTCCGCGATGCCAAGATCACCGAAATCTACGAAGGCACCAGCGAAATCCAGCGCCTTGTAATCGCGCGCAATGAAACCGGTTTGCGTTGAGATAAGTCGATATGCATGCCGCTAGCGCTGGTCGGATCGACAGCGGCATCGCTTCTCACGCTGAATGTGGCTCGAACGAATCGACTGCATTCAGCGTTTTTGTCAGGGCCGCGGCGTAGATTCCGGTCATACGCTGGCGGTATCCTTGGCACCCTTCAAATTACCCGCTTGCCTGGGAAATCATGAGCACAAAATCGATCGATACCACGACCTCCGCGATGCGCGTCGAGGTGGTACTTGAACTGCTGAAAACACGCCTGAGCGCGCCGCGTTTCGCTGAAGCGCAGATTTTTGTCACGCAGTTTTTCAAGCGCATCCCGCAGGAAGATGTCGCGGCACGCACGCCGAACGACTGGGCTGCGCTGGTGCTGGGTCTGCTGGATTTCTTGCGCGTGCGCAAGACCGGCCAGCCGAGTATCCGTGTATTCAATCCGAGCATGGACGAGCAAGGCTGGACTTGCCCGCATACCGTGATCGAAATCGTCACCGACGACATGCCGTTCCTGGTCGATTCGGTCAGCATGGCGATCACCCAGGCTGAGCGCAGCACGCATGGGGTGATCCATCCGCTGTTTGCGATCGAGCGTGATCCGGGCGGTCATGTGCTCGCGCTGTCGGCGGAAGGCACGGGCCGTGGCCAGCTCGAATCGGTGATGCATTTCGAGGTCGATCGCAGCGCCGAACCCGAGACGTTGGTCAAGCTCAAGAACAACGCATTGGCCGCGCTCGAAGATGTGCGCGCGTGTGTGACCGATTGGAAATCGATCCGCGACAAGATGCTCGCGATCGTCGAGGATTTCGGCAAGCGCAAACCCGGCATCGAAACGGCGCATCCCGAAGAAGGCCAGGAATTTTTGCGCTGGCTCACGCAGGATCATTTCACTTTTCTCGGTTACCGCGAATATGCGGTGACCAAACAGGGCGACGACGAGGTTTTATGCGCGGTGCCGGGTTCCGGTCTCGGTATTCTGCGCGGCGCCGAACGTTCGGTGGCACCGCGTTCGGTCAAGACCATGGCCGCGCGACACATGCCGCAATCCGGTGCATCGGACGCGATCATCCTGACCAAGACCAACGCGCGTTCCAGCGTGCATCGCCCGGGCTACATGGACTACATCGGCGTGCTCGGTTTTGATGGCGCTGGCATTGCCGTGACCGAGCAGCGTTTCCTCGGCCTTTACACGTCTGGCGCGTATGCGCAGGCGCCGTGGCAGGTGCCATTGATGCGTGGCAAATACGAGGCGGTGATGGCGCGTTCGGGCCTGCGTCGCGATTCGCATTCGGGCAAGTCGCTGCGCCACATCATCGAAACCTTGCCGCACGACGAACTGTTCCAGTCCAGCGAAGAAGAATTGTTCGACACCGCGATGGGAATCCTCGCGTTGTCCGAGCGACCACGCACGCGATTATTCGTGCGTCGCGACAAGTACGGACGGTTTTTCTCGTGTCTGGTATTCATCCCGCGTGACCGTTTTTCGAGTGATGTGCGCGAGCGTATCGAAAATCTGCTGAAGCGCACCTTCCACGGCGAACGCATCGATTCGGCGATCCAGATCGGCGAGTCCGCACTCGCACGCTTGCACCTGATCATCCGCCCGAAACCAGGCGATCAGCCGCAATATGAAACCGCCGACCTCGAAGCGCGCATCGCGCAAATCGTGCGCAATTGGCACGACGATCTGCGCGATCAGCTTGTGCAAAAACATGGCGAAGAAAAAGGCCTGAAACTCGCCAATCGTTATGGCCGCGCGTTGCCCGCGGGTTACATCGAGGAAGTCACCGCGCATATCGCCGCCGCTGATGTCGAGACCGCCGCGAGTCTTTCCGGCAGCGAGGATATTCGTCTGTCGTTGTATCGCTCGCGCAAGAAAGGCGATGCGCTGCGCTTCAAGTTGTTCCGCTGCGGCGCGCCGATCACATTGTCGGATGCGCTGCCGATGATGGAAAACATGGGCCTGAAAATCCTCTCCGAACATCCGTACGAAATGCTCGTCGGCGAGTCGCGCATCACCATCCAGGATTTCGAAGTGCAGACCGCGTTGCGTCAGGAGATTGATCTCGACCAAGTGCGCGATGCATTCCAGAATGCGTTCGAAAGAATCTGGCGCGGCCAAGCCGAGAACGACGGTTTCAATCGCCTGATCCTCAATGCGCAAATGGATTGGCGTCAGGTGTCGGTGTTGCGCAGCTATTGCAAATATCTGCTGCAAACCGGTGTGCCGTTCTCGCAAACCTATATGGAAGAAACGCTGTCGAGTTATCCGCTGATTGCCGGATTGCTGGTGGAGTTGTTCGAGGCGAAGTTCGACCCGCAGCGCGAAAACATCAGCAAGACCGCGCTCGAGTATGCGAAAAAGCGCCTAACCAGCGAGCTCAAGACGCTGCTCGATCCCGACGTTGCCAAGACCACGCCGGCGTTTGTCGATTCGCTGCTGAACCTGCGCAGCGAACCGCGTCAGGCGCAGACCGAAACCATCGTCGCCGCGATCAAGGTATTGCTCGATCGTGTCGCCAGCCTCGATGAAGATCGCATCCTGCGCAGTTATCTCGGCGTCATCAACGCCACCTTGCGCACCAATTATTATCAGCCGACGAACGGCAAGCCGAAGGAATACATCAGCTACAAGTTCGATCCGGCGCGTGTGCCGGATTTGCCGAAACCCAAACCGTATCGCGAAATTTTTGTCTATGCGCCGCGTGTTGAGGGTGTGCATCTGCGCTTCGGCCCGGTCGCGCGCGGCGGCTTGCGCTGGTCGGATCGGCGCGAGGATTTCCGCACCGAAGTGCTCGGTCTGGTCAAGGCGCAGATGGTAAAGAACACGGTCATCGTGCCGGTCGGATCGAAGGGCGGATTTTTCGTCAAACGTCCGCCGGTCGGCGGCGATCGTGATGCGCAACTGGCCGAAGGCATCGCCTGCTATCGCCTGTTCATCAACGGCCTGCTCGACATCACCGACAACATCGTCGAAGGCAAGATCGTGCATCCGCAGAATGTCGTACGCCACGACGATGACGATCCGTATCTGGTCGTCGCCGCTGACAAGGGCACCGCGACGTTTTCGGATATCGCCAACGCGATTTCCGCTGAACACGGTTACTGGCTCAGCGATGCGTTTGCCTCGGGTGGCTCGGTCGGTTACGACCACAAGGGCATGGGCATCACCGCGAAAGGCGGCTGGGAATCGGTCAAGCGCCACTTCCGCGCGCTCGGTCGCGATTGCCAGACCGAAGATTTTACTTGCGTCGGGGTCGGCGACATGTCCGGCGATGTGTTCGGCAACGGCATGCTGTTGTCGAAACATACACGCCTGCTCGCGGCGTTCGATCACCGCCATATTTTTCTCGATCCGGCTCCCGATGCGGCAAAATCCTTCATCGAGCGTGAGCGCATGTTCAAGCTGCCGCGATCGAGCTGGGCCGATTACGATGCGTCACTGATTTCCGACGGCGGCGGCATTTATCCGCGCAGCGCCAAGACCATTCCGCTCTCGCCGCAAGTGCGGCAAGCACTGGGCATCGCCGCCGATGTGTCGGCGTTGCCGCCGAACGATTTGTTGCGTGCGATTTTGCAGGCGCCGATCGATCTGTTGTGGAACGGCGGCATCGGCACCTACGTCAAGGCCGAGAGTGAAACCAACGCCGATGCCGGTGATCGCGCGAATAATGCGATCCGCTTGAACGGTCGCGAACTGCGCTGCAAGATCATAGGCGAAGGCGGCAATCTCGGCATGACTCAACGCGGTCGCATCGAGGCTGCGCTGCAGGCCGGCGTACTGCTCAACACCGACTTCATCGACAACTCGGCCGGCGTCGATACCTCGGATCACGAGGTCAACATCAAGATCCTGCTCAACGACGCCGTGGCGCGCGGTGAGCTGACTTTGCCGGCGCGCAACGTGCAACTCGCGGCGATGACCGACGAAGTCGAACGCCTGGTGTTGCTCGACAACTATCGCCAGAACCAGGCGATCAGCCTGATGGAGCGCATGTCGGTTTCGCGCATCGGTGCGAAGCAGCATTTCATACGCACGTTGGAGGCCGAAGGTCTGCTCGATCGGCAAATCGAATTCCTGCCGAGCGATACCGAAATCGCCGAACGGCGTGCGCGTGGACTCGGTTTGACGCGCCCGGAACTGGCGATTCTGCTGTCGTATTCGAAGATTGTACTGTTCCAGCAATTGCTGGATTCCGATGTGCCGGAAGATGCATATCTGTCGAAGGAATTACGCCGCTATTTCCCGGAGCCACTGCAGAAAAAGTACGCCGAGCACATGGAGCGGCATCGCCTGAAGCGCGAGATCATCGCCACCGCGGTGACCAATTCGATGGTCAATCGCATGGGTGCGACGTTTGTGCTGCGCATGGGCGAAGACACCGGCAAGACGCCAGCGCAAGTGGCGCGCGCGTTCAATATTGCGCGTGAAGTATTCGATGCGCGCGAGATGTGGGCCGGCATCGAGGCACTCGATGGCAAGATCAACGATCATGCGCAGATCGATGCGCTGCTGGTGGTCTGGGCGGCCCTGCGCAACTCGACGCGCTGGTTGCTCAATCATTCCGAAGCGACACTCGATATCGCCGCGGCGGTGACACGCTACCATCCGGGTATGCGCGAATTGCGCCTGCATTTGGCCGAGTCGATTACGCCACGTGAGCGCAGCCGTTTTGATGCTGACAAACAACGCTGGATCGAGTCGGGATTTCCCGATGCGCTGGCTGCCGATTTCGCCGTGCTGCGCACGCCGGGATCGGGTCTGGACATCATCCATGTCGCCGCCGAGCATGACCTCAAAGTCGAGCGCGCCGCAGAAGTATACTTTGCGTTGGGCGAGGCGCTGCACTTGTCGTGGCTCATGGGCAAGATCGAGGAGTTGCCGGTCGAGTCGCGTTGGCACGCGCATGCACGCGGTTCGCTACGCGACGAACTTTACACCCAGCATCGCGCCTTGACCGCGCAGGTGCTGGAGCAGGGCGATGACGGCAATGGCGATGAAATCGTCGACGCCTGGCTCAACCGCGATGATCCTGCGCTCAAATACACGCTCGGCATGTTCGCCGACATGCGCACGCAAGTGGTGACGGATTACCCGATCGTATCGGTGGCGGTGCGCCGCCTCGCGCAGCTCGTGCAGGCCGGCGCACGCCCGGTCTGATCGATACATTGGAACCTTGCGCGGACGATGTTCGCGCAAGGTTTTCTGCCGTCGCGAGACGGCTCGTGCTAGCGTATAGTCATTCGACTATTGCGCGTTGCAATCGCACGCGCATGCACCTTTTTCCAAGCGACGGATGGGACTGCGAGTGACCGATCAGCGTATCGCTTTTGTCGCCAGCAATACCGAGGAAGCGCAAGCGGCGCTGCTCGAAATGCGGCGACGTTATGAAGACGTGCCGCTGGCGCAGGCAAGCGTGATTGTTGCCCTCGGCGGCGATGGTTTCATGCTGCGCGCATTGCATCGCAACCTCGAATTCGGCGTGCCGGTGTACGGCATGAAACTCGGTGCGGTCGGTTTTTTGATGAACCAGTATCAGCCCGAAAACTTGCTGGCGCGCTTGGAAAATGCGCAGGCGGCAATTCTGCGGCCACTCTTGATGCGCACGCTTACTGAGGCCGGCACGAGCATGAGTTCGCTGGCGTTCAACGAGGTTTCGCTGTTGCGCCAGACCAAACAGGCGGCGCATATCCGAGTTTCGCTGAATGGCATCGTCAAGCTGCCCGAGCTGGTTTGCGATGGCATTCTGGTTTCGACACCCGCCGGCAGCACGGCTTACAATCTGTCTGCGCATGGCCCGATTCTGCCGCTGGATTCCAACGTTCTCGCACTGACACCGATCAGCCCGTTCCGCCCACGACGCTGGCGTGGTGCGATTCTGCGCGCCGAAACCGTAGTCAAATTCGAAGTGCTCGATCCGTACAAGCGTCCCGTCAGCGCCACCGCGGATTCGAGCGAAGCGCGCGACGTGGTCGAAATCACCGTGCGCGCCGCGGTCGATCAAAACGTGACGTTGCTGTTTGATCCCGAGCACAATCTCGAAGATCGCATTCTCAACGAACAGTTCGAGCTTTAGTTATCGCGCGATCCCTCGTCACGGACGACGCCAAATCATTCACTCCAATCCTGACGCGAAAAAATCTTCGATGAAATCACAGCAACTTTCTGGCGGAAAAATCCTGCTGGCGATCACGATGTTCATGCTGGCATCGCATGTCCACGCAGCACTCTCGCCACTCGCACAAGCCAAGGTGCATCCACGGGTTTTGCAAGCCATGCTGCGTCACGACGCAGCCATCGAAACACTGGTGCAATTTACTGCGACGGCGAATGCAGCATTGCTCGATCCGAATCAGAGTTACCTCGCGCGGCGACGTGCCTGGGTGGCGATGTTACAAAGTACAGCGCAGGAGAATCAGGCTTCTTTACGCGCGTGGCTGGACAGTCGGCACATTGAATATCGCGCGTTCTGGATTACCAATACGATCTGGTTACGCGCCGACGCAACCACGCTAGAAGCGCTGGCCGATCGTGCCGATGTGGCCGCGTTGAACCCGAATCCCGAGTTCGCCAATCGCCTGCCACAACAGCAGCAGACTGTCGTATCGTCCGAGTCACCGGACTTTGTCGAAACGGTTGAGTGGGGTGTCGGCAAGATCAACGCGCCATCGGTATGGGCGGCGGGCATTACCGGGCAGAGCGTGGTGATTGCGGGCGAAGACACCGGTTATCGCTGGGACCACAACGCGCTCAAGGCCAAATATCGTGGCTGGGATGGCACAACGGCAAACCACAACTACAACTGGCACGATGCCATTCATGTCGTCAACGCAAGCTGCGCAGCCGATTCGCCAGCACCGTGCGATGACAATGGTCACGGCACGCACACCGTCGGCACGATGATCGGCGACGATGGCGCGGGCAATCAAACGGGTGTTGCCCCGGGCGCACGATGGATCGGCTGCCGCAATATGGATGCCGGCGTCGGCACGCCAGCGCGCTATATCGAATGCATGCAATGGATGATCGCGCCGACCGATTCGAACGGGCAAAATCCGCAGCCGGATCTGGCGCCGGATGTGATCAGCAACTCGTGGGGATGCGACGCTTCGGAAGGCTGCAATACCGGCCAGGAACTGGTCGGTGCGGTCAACAATGTCGTCGCTGCCGGAATCTTTTTTGCCGCGGCGGCCGGCAACGATGGCAGTGCCAGCAGCGGCGGTTGTGCCACGATTTTCGATGCTCCAGCGATTTACGACAGCGCGTTCGTGGTGGCTTCCAGTATCCAGACAGAAACTTCGGCAAATGCGATTTCGGGCTTTTCCAGTCGCGGTCCGGTGGCGGGCGCGGCGCGTGTTTTGCCGGATGCGGCCGCACCCGGTTCCAGCGTGCGATCCTCCTACAGCACGTCGGTCAGCACGTATGCGACATTGAGCGGCACGAGCATGGCAACGCCGCACGTTGCTGGGGCCGCTGCGTTGCTGATCGCGACCAATCCGGCGTTGAAGGGCCATCCTGATCAGGTTGCAAACCTGCTGCGTTCGACTGCCGTGCATATCAATGCTGGAACGCAAAGTTGTGGCGGTATTGCAGCGACTACGTTCCCGAATCCGGTGCAAGGATCTGGCCGTATAGACGTTTATGCGGCTTTCAAGGTTGCCGAAAAGATTTTCAATGACGGCTTCGGTAGTGATGTCAACAATTGAATCCACGCATACGTTCTTGATGACTTGCGCAATGCGTAAAAACCAGTATGTCGTATTGGTCGATCATGCAACCTGATAACGTGTCGATTGCGCTGAGTAGCGAAAATACCGGCGATCAGGCGTCTGACGATTTGAGTCAGAAGCTGATCGTCGCGATTTCCTCGCGCGCGTTGTTCGACCTCAGCGCCAGCCATGAACTGTTCGAACGCGAGGGTCTGGAAGCTTACGCGCGCGATCAGCGTCAGCGCGAGGACGAATTGCTCGCGCCGGGCATTGCGTTTCCGCTCGTGCAAAAACTGCTGCGCCTGAACCAACTGGCCCCGGCCATGCCGCGCGTCGAAGTGATTCTGTTGTCGCGCAACTCCAGCGATACCGGCCTGCGCATCTTCAATGCGATCGAACATTATGGTCTGGAAATCACGCGCGCCGCGTTCACCAACGGTGCACCGACCCATCCGTACGCGCAGCCGTTTGGCGCGAATCTTTTCCTGTCCTCGAATGCCGAGGACGTGGCGCAGGCGCTGCATGCCGGCGTTGCTGCAGCGACCATCCTGCCGTCGAAAGCGCCGCAAACCCACTCCGATCAATTGCGTATCGCGTTCGATGGTGATGCAGTAATTTTTGGTGACGAGTCCGAGCGTGTTTCGTTCGAGCAAGGTCTCGAAGCGTTTAGCCGTTACGAAAACGAAAATGCCGCATTGCCGTTGCCGGTCGGGCCGTTTCGTGAATTCCTGATCGCGATGCATCGTATTCAGTCGGCGTTTCCGCTGGAAGATTCGCCGATCCGCACGGCGCTGGTCACGGCGCGTTCGGCGCCTGCGCACAAACGTGTGATCCTGACTTTACGTGAATGGGGGGTGCGACTGGACGAGGCACTGTTTCTCGGCGGTCGCGAAAAAGGTCCGTTCCTGCAGGCGTTCGGTGCGGATATTTTTTTCGACGATTCGCACGCCAACGTCGAATCCGCGCGCCAGCACGTCGCCACCGGACATGTGCCGCACGGCGTGCGCAACAACTCGTCGAAATGAATTTGCCAATTCTTCATAGTCCGCCAGCATGAATATGCGAGTCGAAGATTTCATCATTGTCACCGAGGTCGATCACGGCCCGGCGTTTGTCGAGCAGATTTTTCAGCGCCGCTACAAACAGACTGCACCGGATTTTCCGCATCATATCGTCGCGTTCTGGCGTCGCGATGACGGCGCTTTTGTGCCGCTGTGTTATGCGCATTTCAGCAATGCTGGCGAGATCTTGCTCGGCGGTGGTGCGTGTACGGATGATCGCGTCTTGCGGCGTTTGAGTGCAGCGCAGCGCGATGCATTGCGAACTGTCGGCGGCGTGTACCAGCACACACTTGACTACGCGGTAAAACATTTTGCACCGCGTTATGACGCCATTTTCGGTTATTGCGGCGATGGCCTGGCCGAGCGTGTCGATTTGGCGGTGGGTTTCAGCAAGACCGAACACAAGCATTTGCTGGTTTACTGGACCCGCGAACTTGCGCCTGATCGGCGGGCAGAACTGCTGGCGCAGGCAAACGTCGTCGGGCCGTTTTGATCGCGCGACTTATCGCGAATTCATTTGCCTGCGCGAGTGCGCGGAAATTTTCCGTCTCGCCGCAGATGATCAAGTTCCCGCGTGCAACAAGTCGTTGAGTTCGTCCGGCGATTTCCAATGGTAACCGCAGATGTAGCGCGGCAGATTCCAGCGATCGCTGTCGAAAGTAATCGGCGTGGCGCCGTCGCCGAATGCTGCGAGCATGCCGTGTTCGGCTTGATGATTCGGCAGATAATCGCTGCGCAGATAATCGCTGACATGACTGAACGGATAACAGAACAGACTGCAACGTTGCGGCGCGATCACGCCATCGATGTAGCGAGCCGCCGCGGTAATTTCCGCATCGGCGCGGGCATGATTGTTCACGTCGAGAAACGATCCACGCGGCATGCCATACGGCCCGTTGCCGCTGAGCTCCGGATGATTGTGATCCCAGCTGTGGTTCTCGATCGACATCAGCCCGGACGTCTGCGCCGAGCGCCACCAGTTGCTGCGTAACGCATCGCGCCCGAACAGGCAGCGCTGATCCATTTCACGGCGGGCAGCGGGCGAGGCGATTACGAAGCTGGTCAGATGCAGATCGGGTTGCGCGGCGAAACCGCGCTCGCGACGGAAATCCAGCAGCGTATTGAAGAAGCTGCGCTGCCGACCGTGCGGCGGATAATCGAGATCGAAATAATCGTAGTCGCTGCCATCGTCGCAAGTGAGAGCGACACAATGATCCAGATCGCGTGCGGCAAGTCCGAGTAGTTGCTGCACGACCCAGCTCAGCGGCACGATGCGCAGGCCGGCATCGCTGATCAGACGCAAGTCGACTGCAAGCGCGACATGGTCGTTTCCGACGTAAGCATCACCGGCAACATTCACGCCGTGATAGGTGAGTACGGGCACACGCATGGTCGGCCGAGTTCGAAAAAACAATAGCAATTATAGAGAAACTGTCGTCGCTGCGGCCATCAATTGAAAAATCGCCAGCACGCGCAAACAGATTGCAGCGGTTTGCAAATTCAGCACGCACCGTTGCATCGAGAAATATCCGACTAAAAACCCCCGGGTACGCAAGCCAAAATGAACCGATGAGGAATCTATCGGCGTGACGCAAGGCCGCGTCCCGGCTAAACTATTGCGCTTCCCTTCACTCATCCGAGCATGCCGCCATGGCCGATTCCGGTCGCCTCAATCTCAATCCCGTCGACCTCTACGATATCCGTTCTATGCTCAGCGATGACGAACGCATGGTGCAGGATACCGTGGCGCGCTTCACCGACGAGCGGGTGTTGCCGATCATCGGCGATTGCTTCGACAAGGGCGTGTTCCCGCTCGATCTGATTCCCGAAATTGCCGAACTCGGTCTGCTCGGTTCGTCGTTGCCAAGCCAGTACGGCGGCGCGGAAATGAACGCGGTGAGTTACGGCCTGATTTGTCAGGAACTTGAGCGCGGCGATTCCGGCATCCGCAGCTTTGTTTCGGTGCAATCCTCGTTGTGCATGTATCCGATTTTTGCTTACGGCTCGGAAGAACAGCGTGTGCGCTGGTTGCCGCAGATGGCGCAGGGCAAGGTGATCGGTTGCTTCGGCCTGACCGAACCGCACGGTGGCTCCGATCCGGCGAACATGAAAACGCATGCGAAAAAAGACGGCGATGACTGGATCATCAACGGCGCCAAGATGTGGATTACCAACGGCGGCCTTGCGCACATCGCGATCGTCTGGGCGCGTACCGATGATGGCATTCAAGGCTTCATCGTCGAGCGCGGCATGAAGGGTTTTGCGACACGCGACATCCATCGCAAAATGTCGCTGCGTGCATCGGTCACGTCCGAACTTTTCTTCGACAACGTGCGTGTGCCAGACGCCAACCGCCTGCCCAATGTCAAAGGTTTGAAAGGCCCGCTCGGCTGTCTCACGCAGGCGCGTTACGGCATCACCTGGGGGCCGATCGGCGCGGCCATCGCCTGCCTCACCGAAGCATCGGAATATGCCAAAACGCGCATCCTGTTCAACAAGCCGATCGGTGCCACGCAAGCGGTGCAACTCAAACTCGCCGACATGGCGCGACGCATCACGCTCGCGCAATTGCTGGTGCTGCAACTTGGCCGTCTGAAAGATGCCGGCAAGATGCAGCCGACGCAGGTATCGCTGGCGAAGTGGAACAACTGTCGCATGGCGATCGACATCGCCCGCGAGGCACGCGATATTCTCGGTGCCGCCGGCATCACCACCGAATTCTGTCCGATCCGCCATGGCCTGAATCTCGAATCCGTGATCACTTACGAAGGCACTGAAACCGTGCATCAGCTTGTGGTCGGGCGCGAAATTACCGGTATCAATGCATTCTGATTTTGTGGCGAATGATCGCGCGGTAATTCTTGCCGCGCAGATTTGGTAACGCGTATTGCTCGGAGAATGGCGTGCCGCAAGCGATGAAATATGTCGGGTTGTTCGTGCTGATGCTGGTCGCAGTGCTGCTCGGATTATTCGCGTTCGATCGTTACAAAACGGCGCAGGTTGCGGGCAGTCCGGCGATGAATGAAAACACGCCGGAGAGTTTGGCGCGCGCCGCGATGATCCGCGACGATTTTGTACGCGCCAGCGGCAGCGCCAAAGTGGCGTTCACCGAATACATGCTGAGCAACGGCAAACCACCGATCAGCAATGCCGATGTCGGTTTGTCGGCGCCGACGGAATATCACGGTCAAAGCCTGGTGCGCATGGATCTGCTCAGTGATCGTCTGGTGCTGACCTACGATGCTAAATCCGGTGTGGCCAATGGCCGGATCGAACTGATCGCCGATGTCACACGCGTCAATACGATGGGCATCAGTTGGCAGTGCATCAGCCCGAGTTTCAAGGATATCGAGCGTATTCTCCCGGGCTGCCGTTATAGCGCCGACGGCGCGATCACCGCGCCATAATTTCTGCCACTTGGTGCGCGCGGAGTTTGTGCCGCCGCATCGATCAACCCAGGTTACCCCGATCATGTCCGTATCCGCCGCACCGATTTCTGCCCGCGCCAAGAACGTCAACCGCGCCGAAGTTGTCGATCAGAATTTCAGCGAATTTGTCAGGAATTACGAAGGTCCGGTATCGCCGCGTCCGGCGCTGGTCGATCCGATCCTACCCGACAGTTTGTGCACGACGCAGGATTTTCTCGCGCTGTTTCAGTCGCAGTTGAACTCGCGGCATCTCGATTTGATGGCGCGCGTTTTGCGCGTTCAGAACAAGGTGTTCTATACCATCGGCAGCTCGGGCCACGAAGGCAATGCGATGGTTGCGCGGCTCACGCGCCACACCGATCCGGCTTTCCTGCATTACCGATCCGGCGGTTTCATGGCCGAGCGTTTTCGCAAATTGCCAGGCATGGATCCGATCATGGATTCGGCCTTGAGTTTTGCCGCGAGCAAGGACGATCCGGCCTCGGGCGGCCGGCACAAAGTGTGGGGTTCAAAACCGTTGTGGGTGTTGCCGCAGACATCGACGATCGCCTCGCATCTGCCGAAGGCGCTAGGTACTGCGCTGGCGATCGCGCAGGGCAAACGCATCCAGCACAAATTGCCGATTCCCGACGACAGCATCGTGGTGTGCTCGTTCGGCGATGCCTCGGCCAATCATTCCACCGCGCAAGGCGCGTTCAACGCGGCACAGTGGGCGGCCTATCAGCAGTTGCCAGCACCGGTGTTGTTTGTGTGCGAGGACAACGGCATCGGCATCTCGACCAAGACGCCAAGCGGCTGGATCGGCAACTCGTTCCGCCATCGCAACGATCTCGCTTATTTCTACGCTAACGGCCTCGATCTGGCTGAAGGTTACGAGCAGGTTGCGCGCGCCGTGCATCACTGCCGCACCACGCGCAAGCCGACTTTCCTGCATCTGCGCACGGCCCGTTTGATGGGTCATGCCGGCACGGATTTTGAAGTCGAATATCGCGCGCTCGAAGAATTGCTTGCCGCCGAAGCCCAGGATCCGCTGCTGCGTTCCGCCGAGATTGCACTCGCATCCGGCCTGTTCGACAAGACCACCTTGCTGGCTTTGTACGAGGCGACGCGCGTGCGTTGCATGGCCGCCGCGGAGAACGCCGACAAACGCATCAAGCTCACCTCGCTCGCTGAAATCATCGAGCCGCTGGCGCCGTATCACGCCGAAAAAGTAACGGCCGAAGCGAAACGCGCAGATTACGCGGAAAGGCGTCTGGAGATTTTCGGCAGCGCAGAAAAGCTGCCCGAGAAACAGCCACCTAAACATTTGGCCATCCAGATCAATAACGCGCTGTTCGACATCTTCTGCAAATATCCCGAGACGCTGCTGTTCGGTGAAGACGTCGCTGCGAAGGGCGGCGTATACACGGTGACGAAAGGTTTGCACAAGGCATTCAAGAGCGGGCGAGTGTTCAATACCTTGCTCGACGAGCAGACCATTCTCGGCATGGCGCAGGGTTACGCCAATATGGGCATGTTGCCGATTCCGGAGATCCAGTACCTCGCGTATTTCCACAACGCCTGCGACCAGATTCGTGGCGAGGCGTGCTCGCTGCAGTTTTTCTCGAACGGCCAGTATCGCAATCCGATAGTGTTGCGCATGGCCTCGCTCGGTTATCAGAAAGGATTCGGCGGACATTTCCACAACGACAATTCGATCACCGCCTTGCGCGATATTCCGGGCCTGATCGTTGCCTGTCCGTCGCGCGGCGATGATGCCGCGAGCATGCTGCGCACCCTGATGGCACTGGCGAAAGTCGATGGCCGTGTGTGTGCTTTTCTCGAACCGATCGCGTTGTACATGACCAAGGATCTGTACGAAGCGGGTGACGGGCAATGGCTGTTCGCGTATCCGCCGCTCGATCAGGCAATGACACTTGGCGAAGGTCGTGTCTATCACGAAGACGCCACGGATTTGCTGATCATCACCTTCGGTAACGGCGTGCCAATGAGCCTGCGCGCCGCGCGTGCGCTCGAAACGCAGCACAAGATCAAAATACGCGTGCTCGATCTGCGTTGGCTGCAACCGCTGAATGCGGAGTTCATCGGCAAGCATGCCGGCGAGTGCCAACGCATCCTGATCGTCGACGAAGGCCGGCGCAGCGCCGGCGTCGGCGAGGGCATCATCACCGCGATCGTCGAAGCGGGTTTCGGCAAAAAACCAATTGCGCGCGTGGTCGGCGAAGACACCTACACGCCGCTCGCCGGCGCCGCGACGCTGGTATTGCCATCCGATCAAAGCGTGATCGACGGCGCGCTGGCCTTGCTCAAATCCTGAGTCGCCGCGCCCGGCGAATATTCTGAATCCACTGCGCAACCGGAGATCATCATGCAAGCACTCGTCTACGAGAAATTCGGCAATCCGAAAGAAGTCCTGGCATTGCGCGAGTTGCCGGTGCCCGAGCCGAAAGCCGGCGAGGTGCTGCTGAAACTGATCAAGTCGCCGATTCATTATCACGACATCGCGATCATTCGCGGCGCCTACGGTTATCGTCCGCCGTTGCCGGCGATTCCGGGTTCGGAAGGTGTTGCACGTATCGAGAAACTCGGCGAAGGCGTGAGCGGATTTCAGCACGGTCAGCGCGTTGCGGTTTCGTTTGCGTCGAATGTCTGGGCCGAATATTTCACTGCTTCGGCTGCGATGGTAGTGCCGTTGCCCGATGCCGTTTCCGACGATGCCGCGTGCCAACTGTTTGCGATGCCGCTGAGCGCAATCCTGCTGATGCAGGAAATGCGTTTGCAGTCCGGCGACTGGATCGTGCAGAGCGCGGCGAATGGCACGGTGGGCCGCATCATCATCCAGCTCGCGCGCGCGCAAGGCATCAATGTGATCAATCTCGTGCGTCGTGCCGAGGGCATCGCGGAGCTTCAAGCCATCGGCGCCGAACACGTATTTTCCAGCGACGACGAAGGTTGGGCGCGCAAGGCGCGCGAAGTGACGGGTCGCAGCCCGGTGATTCGTGCGATCGACTCGGTTGGCGGCACGACATCGCTGCAACTGCTCGGCATACTCGGCAAGGATGCGCAGCTGATCTCGTTCGGATCTATGTCGGGCCAACCGATGCAGATCGATTCGGGCAAGCTGATTTTCGCCAATATCCAGATCCGCGGTTTCTGGGGCGGCGCGTTGTTCGATGCATCGAGTGCCGATGCCAAACGTGCATTGATCGCCGAGGCGGTAACGCTGGTGGCGAACAAGCAACTCGATTTGCCACTCGAAGGCGAATATCCGATGAACGAAATCCAGGCTGCGCTCACGCATATCGCGCGTCCCGGCAAGGTTGGAAAAATCGCCTTGGGCGCGATCGTTTGAGTTTGCGCGGTCGGTCGTGAAAGATTTTGTAGCCAGCTCAGCCTGATTTTGACGTGCTGGCTGCGAGCAAGATGTTTCTAAAAGCCTTGCCAGTAACCTATCATTGCTGCCGATGACCATCACTCACGCCAGCACGATCCTGTTCGCCGATGTCAGCGGCAGCACGCGCTTGTTCGAGCAGCGCGGCGATGTCGCGGCTCGGCGCATTATCGCGAGTGTGCTGGCCGCATTGAGCGAGGTCGTTACGACTCACGGCGGTCGTGTTATCAAGACCATCGGTGACGAGATCATGGTGGTTTTCCCCGGCGCCATTCAAGGCTTGCTGGCTGCGGTCGACATGCACCGTCGCGTCGATGAGGATGTCGAATTCCGTCGTGACAATCTCGCCATCCGTATCGGCCTGCATCACGGCGATACCTTGGTTGAGGACGGCGATGTCTACGGCGATGCAGTGAATGTCGCGGCGCGCATGACCGCGCTGGCCAAGCGCCAGCAGATCGTCACCACCGCGAGCACGCTGAAGTCATTGACCAGTGTGGCGATGTTGCAAACACGTTCGCTGGGGCAGGCGCGCGTCGCCGGCAAGCAGCAGCCGATCGAGATCGTCGATGTGTTGTGGCAGAACACCACATCGCATTTGACGATGGTGCAACGGGTGATCGGCAGTGAAGATGCCGGGCCGCCGCGCAACCGTTTGTTGATGCGTTATCGCGGTCGTGTAGTCGAACTCGACGAAGCATCCGAACCCTTCACGCTGGGCCGCGACGCGAGCAACGATCTCGTGATCGAGGCCGACTGGATATCGCGCAACCACGCCATGATCGAATACAAGCGCGGCCATTTCATGCTGTCGGATCGCTCGACCAACGGCACGTATGTCAAGCTCGGCGACGATGACGAATTGCATCTGCATCGCGACGAATTTCATCTGCGCCGCACCGGCACGATCAGTCTCGGGCAGACGCTCACGCTGAATCAGGAACACGTTTTGTATTTTCAGTGCAGCGAAGTTTGAGTCCTACCGCTCGCAGCGCAAGCGGTGGTCTGCGGCGCATGAAAAAATCTAACTCGACTCGAACCCGCTCTTGAATATCGCATCGTAATTCGTCGGCGGCAGATCCGTGCCCTGGAAAATCCCGAGCGGCGTGTAACCGCTGTAACCCGGAAAAACGTAATACACGTTCGGGTTGGCGAGGCGGCGGATGATCGCTTCGGATAGCACCTGGCGATAGTCGGTGCTGACGTTGAGATCCGCTCCTTCGAACAACTGGTTGGATCCGTCGGGATTGGTGCCGAGCCCCGGAAACGTGCCGTAAGTCTGGCCGCCGTTCACCGCTGCGCCCATCGCCAGCATCACCGTGCCGTAGCCGTGATCGGTGCCGCCCGAGGCATTTTCCAGAACGCGGCGGCCGAATTCGCTGACCGTGACCACGCTGGTGTGCTGCATGTAATTGCCGTTGCTGTCGCCGGCGAGATCGCTGTAGAACGCATTCAAACCTTCGGACAAGGTCTGCACCTGATTGCCGAAATAATCGTAGCTGTTAACCGGCGAGCCCTGCTCGTTGTGCGTATCCCATCCGCCGAGATCGAGCGTGACGATGCGCAAACCGACACTTTTCTTGATCAGTTGCGCGATGTTCTGCAGCTGACTGCCGAACCCTGTGCCGGGATAAACAACGCTGCCGGAGGGTTTGTAGCCGCCGGTATTACTGGCCGAATAAGTCGAGAAATTCACCGTGCGAAATTGCGCCAATGCCTCCAGCGTGCTGATGCCGGCAGCCGCAATCGGCAGCGCGCTCGATTGCCATAACGACGGCAACACCTGCACCAGTCCGTTGACGCCGACGACGGTATCGGTGTCGTTGGAATTCCACGGCCAGTTGCCCTGATCGAGACGGAAATCCGAACCCGAATTCATCGTGATTGTTTCGTTGCTGCCGAGCAGGCTGCTGGCAGTGATGCTGCCCATGCTGATCGAGGGCACCGGCACATTTGTCGGCAGGCCAGCGCTGCCGAGATGGCGTGTGAGCCAGCCGAGCCCGCTGCCACTGCCGCCACCGAGTCCGGCTTCGAGATTCGATTGCGCCTCGAAATGGCTGCGGATTACCGGCTGCGGTTGTTTTTGTCCGGCACCAAGCACGATCGCAAGATGACCTTGCCCATACAAGGTGTTCAAACCCGTGGCGCGTGGATGCAGATTCCATTGCCCGCTCGCGATCGACAAACCCGCGCCAGTGCCGGTGAGCGGCACGCGCGTCGCCACGCGGGCGGTCTCGTAAGCGGCACGATTGGAATTGCTGGCACCCGGCGATACCAAGCTCAACGCATCCATCGCGCCGCGCAAAAACACCACAACCAAGGTGTCTTGCGAGGCTGCGCTGGTGTTGTTGAGCACGGCGTAACTTTTTGTGCCGGCTGTCAGCAAGGCCGCGGCACTGCAACCCTTGAGAAAACCGCGACGATCAATCTGGATGTTCGACATGGTCGGCCTCAGCGGGTCAGGAAATCAGGGCTGCACAAAATCAACGCGATCATCGAGCGCAAGCGTGACATCGTGTAGTGAGTGCTCAGATTGCTGCCGCTCCAGGTATCGGTAGTCAAGGTGAGTGCCGCTGTGGCGGCGACATTCTGGCGCAGGAAATCCACCGCCGCGTTGTACACGCCGGCCGGCTGATAACCGAGAATCTGCGTACACCAGAAACCCGCAATATTCGCCGCCGTGCGCGTGGCCGCGGTGGGAAACGCAGCCAGGGTTTGTGCTTGCACATCAGCCAGATACGGCGACGCGCTGACAGTTTGATCCTGCGTCATTTCGAGCAGCATCGCGAGCAAACGCAAGGTCATGCCGAGCGAACCGCTGCTGGCCCACGCGATCTGCACATCGGGATATCCATTCGGCGCCGGCCAGTAGAACAAGCGATGACCAGCGGATTGCAGCGCCGAGAGCACGGCGTTGGTGGTCGACCACGTATTCGCCTGAAAATTCGGATTATCCAGATCGGGCAGCGGTGTGAAGTTGGCACCGAGTGCGCGCAAGGTGCTGACCATCGCCACGCCCGGGCGCTTCATTTTCTGGCCCCAGCCATTGGCGAAATCGGTCGAGTTGAGGATCGCCTGCGTGACGATCTGCAACTGATTCGGTGCCTGCCAGTTCTGCAGAAATACGCTCGCGATATTGCTCACGAGGGTCGGTGATGGACTATCGCTGACGAGGCGTCGACACAGCTTTGTGGCGATGAAAGTCGCCACACCGGGATGGCATGCAAGGGCGGCGAATACATCGAAGCCATCCTGCTGATGTTCGTAGTCGTAGAGGTAGCGATTCAGGAAAAACTTGTCGTACTGATCGTGCAGGCCATCGACGTATTCGAACGTGCCTGGGTTTAGATCGTTGCGCGTGTCGTAGGTGCTTTGCGACATGGTCCAGCCGGTCAGCGCACGCGTGATGTTGTACACATCGGCATCGACATATTTCAGGCGGATCGCATCGCCGTCGCCAGCAGTGCCGACGGGTAATGATGGATCAAACGGATTCAGCACGCCGGCATAATTCATCGCACCCAGCGTATGCAGCTCACACAACTCGCGCGCATAGTTTTCGTTGGGCCCGGCGCGCGTGCTCGAATACAGATCGAGCATGAACATCATCGATGCCGACTCGGCCACGTTGATCAGCAGGTTCTTGAAATTGCCGAACACACCATTGCCCGCAGAGGTGGCGCGGAACAGCGCATCGAACGCCGGAAACATCGGCCCGCCATCGTAATCCCAACCGTTGACGCTGAAATGATCATGCCAGAAATCGATCATGCTCTCGTGCAATTGACGTTTGCTGTAGATCTGGCGGATCAATGTTGCGCACTCCGATTCGGCGATCGGCAACATGCGATGATTGTAGTTCACAGTGTCGGAATGATAGGTAGACCAGAGTTGCGCCGGCGTCAGATTCAGTGCCTTGAAATTGGCCGAGGTGATGCGGCTATCGCAAGCGGTATCGCTGATCGCCGCCGGGCTGGTTTGCTGTGAGACCCATGCCGTCCAGCGTGCCGCATCGCTCGCGCCGAGCGCAGTAAACGCTGTGAGGTCGGCTTGCGTGCAACCGAACGTCGCGCGATTCAGCCACGCCACGGTGCTCGGCGGGCCGCTCAAGGTTTGGCTGACACTGGCGATGGTGGTGGGATCGCCGAGCCGGGTATCGGTCGCTGCCTTGCCGGCACGCCGCATCGATGGCACGGCGGTATCGAAACCGAGGCTCGCGAACATCGCGCTGAGTGCGCGCCGACGCGCGAGAGCCGTGGTCGTTACGGCGGTGGCAGATTGCATACGCGGTCTCCGGCAAGCCCCCTTGCGCCTTGAGTCTACCCGATTCGATGGCGATTTTTGTGATGTCGCGTCGGCAAATATCGAGCAGGTTTTTGGAGCCGGCAAGGGATCACCAGCGATGATTGTTGGATCAGATCACCATCGGTTCCGGCAGCAACAGAACATCGTAATGCTGCCGTACGCTGGCCTGAATGCGCTGCGCCAGCGCCCATAGTTGCGCACCGCTGGCCGCGCCGTGATTCACGAGCACGAGCGCGTGCTGGCTTGAAACTCCGGCGTCGCCATCGCGCAGGCCTTTGAAACCGCAGCTCTCGATCAGCCACGCCGCCGACAGTTTGCTCAGGCCGTCCGGTGTCGGCCAAGTGGGCAGGGTAGGGTGTTTCAGTTGCAGCTGTTTTGCGACCGTGTTCATCACGATCGGATTCTTGAAAAAGCTGCCGGCGTTACCGATCAAGGCCGGATTCGGCAGTTTGCGCAGACGCAGCTGGGTGACTGCATCGGCGACGTCGGCGGCGGTGGGCGTGTCGATGTTCTGCGCCTGCAGTTGTTCGCGCAGGCCGGCGTAATCGAGTCGAAGCTGCGCTTGCCGTGTGAGCAAAATATCGACCGCGGTGACAATCCAGTTCGCGGCCTCGGGCATTTTGAAAATGCTGTGGCGATAACCGAATCCGCATTGTTCGCGCGAAAGCCAACGCGTTGTACCAATCGCGACATCATGGATTTCCACCGCCGCACAAACCTCGGCAAACTCGATACCGTAAGCACCGATGTTCTGGATTGGCGCGGCGCCGACATGGCCCGGAATCAACGCGAGATTTTCGAGCCCGCACAAGCCTTGCGCGAGCGACCAGCGCACCAGTGCATCCCAGCTCTCGCCCGCACCGGCGCGCACATGCACGAGGTCGCCACTTTCATGCGTGATCGCCATGCCGCGAAATTCTGGCAACAGCACGAGGCCGTCGAAGTCGCGAGTGAACAAGATGTTGCTTCCACCGCCGAGGATCAATCGCGGCAGATTGGCGAACTGTTTTTGCGCGAGCAGAGTTTGCAGAGCGCCGATATCGGCAACACGCGCAAGCACGGCGGCACGTGCATCGACACCGAACGTATTCCGCGCTTTCAACGAAACATCGTATTGCAGGCCGCAGGCGGGTAGGGAAGACATGAGTTTGCTCGGCGACGGTATCAACGCAGCGCGCGGATAGCATCGATGCTTTCGCCGATCAAGGTCGGCCCGCGATAAATCATGCCGCTGTAAAATTGCACGAGACTCGCACCCGCGGAAATTTTCGCGGCGGCGTCATCGCCGCAGAGGATTCCACCCACACCAATCAACGGGATTTTGCCGTTTAAACGTTTAGCCATCTGTTTCAAAACATCGGTCGATTTGGCAAACAGCGGACGTCCGCTCAGTCCTCCGGCTTCACTCGCGTGTGGCTGGCCGGTAATCGTGCTGCGATCGATTGTGGTGTTGCTGCAGATAACGCCATCGACGCTGTTAGCCAGCAATACATTGGCGATGCTGTCGAGTTCGGTTTCACTCAGATCGGGCGCAATCTTCAGCAGCATCGGCTTGTATCGACCGTGTTGTACGGCGAGTTTTTGCTGGCGTTCGCGCAAGGTCGCGATCAAGCGTTGCAGCGCGTCTTCCTGCTGCAGGTCGCGCAAGCCTTGCGTGTTCGGCGATGAAATATTGACCGTGATGTAGCTCGCGAGCGGGTAGACACGATCGAGACAGAACAGATAATCATCGACCGCGTTTTCGTTCGGCGTGTCCTTGTTCTTGCCGATGTTGATACCGAGCACGCCGTTGAAATTGCTGCGCTCGACACGCGCGACGAGATAGTCCACGCCCTTGTTATTGAAGCCGAGTCGATTGATCACTGCTTCGGCCTGTGGCAGGCGGAACATGCGCGGTTTCGGATTGCCGGCCTGCGCTTTTGGGGTGATCGTGCCGATTTCGACAAAGCCGAAACCGAGTGAGGCGAGCGCCTCGAAATAGTCGCCGTTCTTGTCGAGTCCGGCGGCGAGCCCGACCGGATTCGGAAATTTGATGCCGAATACTTCGAGCGGTAATGGTTTCGGTTTGCTCGCGAGCAGCGGATTAAAACCGGTGCGATACGCGACTTCGATCGCCTTCAGGCCGAGATCGTGCGCGCGTTCGGCATCAAGGCAAAACAGCAAGGAGCGGGCGAGGTTGTACACGCGATAATCCGTCGTTGCGGCTCAGTGCGACATCGCTGCGAAACCGCCGAGCACGGCAAAAATAAACAGCAATCCGAGCAAGACCACCACCAGATGCGCCCAGCCGAGAATGAGCCCGGCAATCGCCATGCCGTCGCCATCGATCGTGCCGGCCGGTGCGCTGCGGATTTCACTGCGCGCAATGTGTCCGGCGATCACAGCGACGATCGCGCCGATGAACGGCAAGATGCACCACGACAACAGACCGAATACCAGACTCACAATCGCCGGCACACTCGTGTTCGTGCCCGAAGTATTGCTGTAGGTGGCGACATTCGTGGTTGCTGCAGGTACCAGCGGATGACCGCAATTCGGGCATGACGTGGCCTGGTCGGAAACCTGGTGCGAACACGCGGGGCATGAAATCATGGTCATCGGTCTACTCCTGAAAAGCGCATTGAGAGCGTAAAAAGTCAGAGTTTTTTAGCAGGTTCGACGACGCTGAATCCGGCGATCAAATCATTGATGTCGGCGGCGCTTTCTTCGTAGAGATTATTGGCTTCGGTGCAGATCATTTGCACCGAGCCTTGTTTGCCGCTCCACAGGAATCGTCGCACGTGCCAGTTTGCGCCAAATGCTTCGCCGACATTGTCCAACACCAAGCCGGTGTTGCCGTTGACCGTCAACATCGTTTCGCTTTCGATGTGCGCTTTCGGATCGGTTTTTTGCATGAGGCCGATGTTGAGTTCCTTCAGCCCGCTCAATGTCATCTGCACACGCTCTGTGACAACCTTGACGATCGCCGAACCGTTTTTGTGGCGGAACATGAATTCAACAGTTTCACTGAGCGGATGTTGTTCGACCGACCATTTGTTCGGGTCATACGCAAACAGAAACACGCCGAAGCCGCTGCGGGCGATGCTGGTGGCCGATTTCGGCGTTGCATACGCGAGCGAAATATCGACAAGTTCGTTGCTTTTGTCGACCTGCAGTTTCCACGTGCCGTTGTCATCGAGAATGACATGACGTCCATCCTTGGTGACGGCTTCGGTCGCGGCGAAGGCGTTGAAAATTGCCAACGAAAGTAGCGTCGCAAGCGCAAGCAACTGTCGTGCAGAAACCTTCGTTGTCATGTCGAACTCCCCCGTTTGAATAACAACTTGCCAGTTCCAGATGCAGCGCAGCGACTACATCGCAGCGCTGCATCTGGAATGTTTCGGCATGAATCAGAAATCGAACTTGATGCCTTGCGCCAGCGGCAACGAGTCGGAGTAGTTGATCGTATTGGTCTGGCGGCGCATGTAGATTTTCCATGCATCCGAGCCGGATTCACGACCGCCGCCGGTGTCTTTCTCGCCACCGAATGCGCCGCCGATTTCCGCGCCGCTGGTACCGATATTGACGTTGGCGATGCCGCAATCCGAACCGAAGCAGGTCAGGAATTTTTCCGCCGCGCGCAAATCAGTGGTGAAGATCGACGACGACAAACCCTGCGGCACGCCGTTCTGGATTGCGATCGCTTCATCGAGCGTTTTGTACGGAATCACATACAGGATCGGCGCGAACGTTTCGGTCTGCACGATCGCATCGCTGCCCTTGATGCCGTTGACGATGGTCGGCAGCACATAGTTGCCTTTGCCTTCGAGCGCCTTGCCGCCGGTCAGCACGGTGCCGCCGGCTGCCTGCGCTTGCGTCACGGCGTGTTCGTAGCGATTCACCGCATCACGATCGATCAGCGGGCCCATCAGGGTTTCGGATTTGAGCGGATCGCCGATGCGCGTTTCGATCTGCTTGTACGCTTTGACCAGGGTCTGCGTGACCTCGTCGATGATTGACTCATGTACGATCAAACGTCGCGTGCTCGTGCAGCGCTGACCGGCCGTGCCGACCGCGCCGAACACGACCGCAGGAATCGCCAGTTTCAGATCGGCTGTGGCATCGATGATGATCGCGTTGTTGCCGCCGAGTTCGAGCAGCGAACGACCCATGCGGTTGGCCACGCGCTCGCCGACGATGCGCCCGACCGTGGTCGAGCCGGTGAAGCTGATCAGCGGGATGCGCTTGTCGTCGGTGAACTTCTGTGCGAGCTCGGTGCGCGCATCGTTGAACAGGAAGAAAATATCCGGAAAGCCGGCGGCGTTCAAAGCGTCGTTGCAGATCTTCATGCTGGCGACCGCTGTGAGCGGAGTTTTTGGCGACGGTTTCCAGATCGTGATATCGCCACAGATCGCCGCGAGAAACGCGTTCCAGGCCCATACCGCGACCGGGAAATTGAACGCGCTGACGACGCCGACCAGACCGAGCGGATGCCACTGTTCGTACATGCGGTGGCCGGGACGCTCGGAGTGCATCGAGTTGCCATACAACATGCGCGACTGGCCGACCGCGAAATCCGCGATGTCGATCATTTCCTGCACTTCGCCGTCGCCTTCCGGCTTGATCTTGCCCATTTCCAGCGTGACCAGCGAACCGAGCGCATCCTTGTGTTTGCGCAGCGCTTCACCGCACAAACGTACGGCTTCGCCGCGGCGTGGTGCGGGCGTCGTGCGCCAGATCGCGAACGCTTCCTGCGCGCGTGTGATGATGGTTTCGTAGTCCGCTTCCGAGCTCGCATAAACGCGGCCGAGCAGTTCGCCGGTGGCCGGATTATGCGATTCGAGTACGCCCGCGTCGGTGGTTTTGGACCACTCGCCGTGGCCGAGATACGTGCCGGAATGGGTCTCGGTCAAGCCGAGCGCCTTGAGAATATTTGCAGACATGGAAACTCCAGAGAGATAGTGGCAAGCCGTTGCGGCTCACAAAAAAGCGACGGCGAATTATATCAGAGCGGCTGCATGCGACTGGCTTTGCCACAACTCCGGGCGAATTTTCCCGGGATTCGCACTGGCAGTTCGTGCGATTCGTGCGAAAATGCAGCGCGCTGTCGCTGTCGCCAGCGTGTTGGCGAAGCATGCGAAAACTGCAAGCAATATCGAAAAATCCACGCCCCCGTAGCTCAGCTGGATAGAGCGTCCCCCTCCTAAGGGGAAGGTCAGCCGTTCGAATCGGCTCGGGGGCACCATCTTGCAACGGGCGTGAGTTTGCCCGCAGTTTCATCTCGGCTCTCACCGCAGCAGAAAACATGGCCGATCGCTTCAACATTCGACGCTGCAATCCGATCGATGCGAGCGCGCTTGCGCTGCTCGGTCAAGCGACATTTCTGGAAACGTTTGCCGGCATTCTCGATGGTACGAGCATTCTTGCGCATTGCGAATCGCAGCACGCAACACGCGTTTATGATGCGTGGTTGCAAGACGCCACAACATCGATCTGGATCGCGGAAACCGAGGTCGGGAACGCACCGATCGGTTATCTGGTGTTGGCAAAATCGACGCTGCCACTTGCCGATTTGCATGCCGACGATCTTGAGGTCAAACGGATTTATTTGTTGCATCGTTTTCATGGTAGCGGCGTCGGCAAGCGGCTGATGGCAGAAGCGATTTCGCAGGCGAAGTTGGTCGATGCGCCGCGTCTATTGCTAGGCGTCTACGCAAATAATCACGACGCGATCGCGTTTTATATCCGCCAAGGTTTTCGGAAAATCGGCGAGCGTGTTTTCAATGTCGGTGGCAAGAATTACGACGACGTCATGCTGGTCATGGATATCTAGCGTGGTTGTGACGCAAAAATCCGCTACGCCGCCCTTGCGTCGGATCCTTTTCGCGCTGCTGTTCACGCCGTTGCTGCCGCCGTTTTATGCGACGCTGTTTTTCGCCGAACCGTGGTCGCTGCCGATCGGTTTGTTGCTGACCTATCCGAGTGCGTGGCTGTTGGGTTTGCCGATCGTGTTGCTGTTGCGTCGGCTGCATCGGCTCGATGGGTGGTCGCTGGCGCTGGCCGGTGCTGTCTGCAGCGTACCGGCGCTGCTGTTGTATTGGTGGATAGATACGCCGCCGCATCTGCAGGCTTTCAGCGCCGTGAATGCGCTCGAATTACTTGGCTGGGGCGCGTTCTCGGGCCTGTGTTTCTGGCTGCTTGGTATCGTCGGCGATTCCAGTGTCAGTCTGCGCACGCTGCTCGATATCGGGCCGCCGCAAAAATAATTGTTCACATTGCGTAGTCAAGATTTTGCGCTGCCCGCTACGCGGCGATAATCTGCGGGCGAGCGACCGATCAATTTCTTGAAGTCGCGAATGAAATGCGCTTGGTCGAAATAACCCAGCTCCAGTGCGAGACGCGGCCCGTCGATCGTTTCACCCGACGCCAACAGCTCGATTGCGTCGTGCAATCGATAACGGTTGATCACCCATTTCGGGCTGACGCCGACGTATTGCTTGAACAGGCGTTGCAGGCTGCGTTTGTTCAATCCGTTGCGACTCGCGAGATCATCGACACTGGTCAGGCTGCGATCGTCAACGATGCGCGCGACGATAGCCGCAATACGATCGGCATTCGGATCGGCTGGCGGCGCATGCGCGCGCAGGAATTGCGTCGCCACCGCGATCATGCCGGAGACATCCGTATTCGCGAACACCTCGTTTTCCAAAGTATCGGCGGTGCTGCCGAAAACGTCCTGCAGCGAGATCGAGCCATCGGCGATGGTCGACAACGGTCGTTGCAGGAACGGATAAAAACCGCCGGGTCGAAACTTCACACCGAACGCACAACCTTGACCTTCAAGCAGCTTTGAAAAGCGTGCGGTGTGCACCCCGAAGATGCGTGTCTTCTCGCGCTCGAAGACGATATGCACGTTCGGATGCGGCAGCGTTTCCTGCAACTGTGGCGTATGGCCGCGCAAATCCCAGCGCACCATCCAGAAATGTTCGATGAAATCGCGCAGGCTGGCATCCGGCGCAATACGCGCATGCTCGAATGCGCCCGCTGCCGATGCGTGGCGCAATACGCCGCGGGCATTGCCGACGCTGGAGCTCATGAATTTCGATTCTCGAATCGGCAGCCGAACCGCAAATCACCACATCGTTTTTTTCGCGGTCGCGTTTTTCCAATACGGTACATGCCAATCCTGTTTGAATGCCTTGCACACCGCAGCAGCATAACGGAGCATTCATGAAAAACCGATTCCTCGCAGTCAGTGCGATCATCGTTGCGGCTAGCGCTATCTTGCTCGCTAGCTGCACCACCCAGGCGCCGAAACGCGCACTAATTCCAACCCTATCAGCACCGGAGACAGCCATGACAACCATGCACGCAGCAGGACCGTTCGATGTAAAACTCAGCCCGCAGGTGCTGGCCGTGGAGGATAAAGTCGAAGGCGCCACGCTCGGGCGCATGTCGATCGACAAGCAATTCCATGGCGATCTCGAAGCGAGCAGCAAAGGCGAGATGCTCAGCGCGATGGGCGGCACGCCGGGTTCTGCGGGTTATGTCGCGATCGAGAAAGTCAGCGGAACCTTGCACGGCCGCAGCGGCAGTTTTGTGCTGCAGCACAACGCGACGATGACGCGCGGAACGCCCGCGCTGAACATCATCGTGGTGCCGGATTCCGGCACCGGCGAGCTGGCTGGCTTGAGCGGCGCAATGACGATCATCATCGCCGACGGCAAACATTCGTATGCGTTCGATTACACGATCGCACCAACGCCTTGAACAGGTTTTCCGTCGCGCAGGTGTGAACGATCAGGTGCGCAGTTTGTAGCCGGTCTTGAATATCCACCACACGGCCGCGAGGCACAGGGCAAGGAAGCCCAGTGTCATGGCTGCGCTGACCACGACGTTGACATCGGCCACGCCGTAGAAACTCCAACGGAATCCGCTGATCAGATACACCACCGGATTGAACAAGGTGATCTTCTGCCAGATCGGCGGCAGCATGTTGATCGAGTAGAACGCGCCGCCGAGAAAGGTCAACGGCGTGACCACCAGCAATGGCACGATTTGCAGTTTCTGGAAATCGTCCGCCCACAGGCCGATGATGAATCCGAACAGACTGAAGGTCACCGCGGTGAGCACGAGGAAACACGCCATCCAGAACGGATGCGCGATCTCGTATGGCACGAACAAGCGCGCCGTGATCAGGATGAGGATGCCGAGCATTACCGACTTGGTCGCGGCCGCACCAACATAACCGAGCACGACTTCAACGTAGGAAACCGGCGCCGACAACAACTCGTAAATCGTGCCCGACCATTTCGGCATGTAGATGCCGAACGACGCGTTGGAAATACTCTCGTTGAGCAGCGACAACATGATCAGGCCGGGGATGATGAACGCGCCGTAGCTGATGCCATCGACCACGCCCATGCGCGATCCGATCGCCGCACCGAACACGACAAAATACAACGATGTCGAAAGCACTGGCGAGGCGATGCTCTGCATCAAGGTGCGAAATGTGCGCGCCATTTCGAAGCGGTAGATCGCGCGGATTGCGTGCAGGTTCATGCGCGTGCTCCATTGCCATTCGATCGCACCAGACTCACGAAAATATCCTCGAGCGAACTCTCGCTCGAATGCAGATCCTTGAAGTCGATACCGTGCTCGCCAAGCTGGCGCAGCAACGTCGCGATGCCGGTCTGTTCACTCTGCACATCGAAAGTGTAAGTGAGCGTGTTGCCATCGGCTGACAGCTCCAGCGCGTAGCTCGCGAGACTTTCGGGGACGCGTTCGAGCGGACTCTGCAATTGCAGGATCAGCTGTTTCTTGCCGAGCTTGCGCATCAGCACGGCCTTGTCTTCGACGAGGATGATTTCCCCCTTGCTGATCACGCCGATGCGGTCGGCCATTTCTTCGGCTTCCTCGATGTAATGCGTGGTCAGAATGATGGTCACGCCGCTCTCGCGCAGCGCACGTACCATCTGCCACATGTCGCGGCGCAGCTCGACATCCACGCCGGCGGTAGGTTCGTCGAGAAACAAAATTCGCGGCTCGTGCGATAGCGCCTTGGCGATCAGCACGCGTCGTTTCATACCGCCGGAAAGCGTCATGATCTTGCTGTCTTTCTTGTCCCACAACGACAAGTCGCGCAGTACCTTTTCCAGATAGACCGGATTCGGTGGCTTGCCAAAAAGGCCGCGACTGAAGTTCACCGTGGCCCACACACTCTCGAATGCATCGGTGTGCAATTCCTGTGGTACGAGGCCAATCTTGGTGCGCGCGGCGCGATAATCGCGCACGATGTCGTGACCGTCGGCGAGCACCGTGCCCTCGCTCGGATTGACGATGCCGCAGATGATATTGATCAGCGTGGTCTTGCCCGCGCCGTTCGGCCCGAGCAGCGCAAAAATCTCGCCGCGGCGAATCGTCAGATCGATTTTTTTCAGCGCTTGGAAACCACTGGAATAAGTTTTGCCGAGGCCGGATACCGACACGATCGGTTCGGCGTTTGCGTTATGGCTGGTGGTCGAGCTCAGTGTTGATGACATGGGTTTCCAGTCTCATCGAATATCGAATGATATGCGTTTCACCACGATCCGGCGAGTCGCGTATAGCATGTTGGCGGATCAGTCCGGCAAGCCGAATCGTTGCTGCATTTCGCGTTTTCCCACGGGCGTCACACGCAGCGCGCGACTGTCCAGATCCGGGATGACCCAGCGCCGTTTGCGTGCGACATAAAGCAACGCGGCGCCGATTGCACCGCCGATGTGGGGGCGCCTTTCGCTCCAATCAACACACGCGCACGCAAAACGGCGACGAAGATTGCGCGTGGCGGCGATATCGATGCCCAGCTTGCCCAGCGCGATCACACCGTCGCTGCCGAGATCATACGCGGTGATGTCGATCGCATCGGTCGATAACCAGCCTAGCTCGATAAAACGATCATGCAACGCAACGGCCACGGCGCCGGCCATGTGATCGTAGCAAGTGCGCGCATTGCGCAATCGACTCGGTGTGCTTGGCACAAACCTGTGGCGGCTCGCACCGGCAACCACGACCAATGCTTCGAGTGCGGCGGCGACATGGGCGCCGTGCAGACTGTAGTAGCGATGCTTGCCTTGCGCGAGTACATCGACGAGTTGCAATTCCTTCAATTGCGCCAGATGCACGCTCGCCGTCGACGGACTGACTTCGGCCACGATCGCCAGTTCCGTGCTGGTGCGGGCGCGGCCATCGAGCAAGCTGTACAGCATTCGCGCGCGCGCGGGTTCACCGATCGCCGCGGCGATGCGTGACACCGACGTGTCGATATGGACATCAGCATTCATAGTTTCATCGTAGACGAATCGTTGCTGCATCGGCAACCGCAAACTGCGCGTCATGCCACCGGAAAAACTCTCGCCAGCGCAGGCAAGTCGCCGCCGCAGCATTCAGGCCACTCTTACGCTCGGCGCGATGTTGCTGGCCGGTTGCGATACGTCGATCGAGCCTTCCATCAGGAAAAACTCCATGACCATCACCTGCTTTATCCGCTATCAAATCGATCCGTTCCAGCGCGACGATTTCAGGCAATACGCCGAAAACTGGGGGCGCATCATTCCGCGTTGCGGAGGTCATTTGGTCGGCTATTTTCTGCCGCACGAAGGCACTAACGACATCGCGTGGGGATTGATCGCATTTGCGAGCCTCGCGGCTTATGAGGAGTATCGCGCGCGCTTGAAAACTGATGCGGAATCGCGCGCGAATTTTGCGCTGTCGCGGAGCAAAAAATTCATCTTGCGCGAAGAACGCAGTTTCGTCGAAATTGTCGACGGCACTTTCGGCTTGCCTTCGACGCTGGTCTGATCGCGCTGACCTGATCGGGCGCTCTCCAGCGACGTGAGCGGCGGCAAAATTTTCACGACTCAAAAACTGCGATACTGTTGGCACAGGGGCAATAGGCGGCAATCGTTTGACGTATGCGCAAGCAGCGTGCGAGCGAGTTTGCTGCATGAAAAATTCAGAGAGACCGCGCATGTCGCTTCGCACGATTTTGCTTTTGCTGCTGCTGGTCGTTACGGCACCTGTATTCGCCAACGATACCGTTTTCGCTGCCGGATTCGACCCGGTCTGGGTGACGGGTTATCACGTCGGTTATCAGAAGACGATGTATCCGACCGCCAATATCGATTACGCGGCGATGAGCCACATCGTCATCGGCCCGGTCGTGCCGAACAGCAATGGCACGCTGAATACGACTTACGATATTGATGTGAGCAATGGGCCATTGTGGGCCAATGGCGTTGCATCGGCGGCGCACACGGCGGGTCGCAAGGCGACGCTGATGGTCGGCGGCGCCGGCTCTCTCGCCGGCTGGCAAGGGGCTGCGAATACAACGAATCGCGCGGCTTTCGTCACGCATCTGCTCAGTACGATGGATAGCGTCGGTGCAGATGGTCTGGACCTTGATTGGGAGCCGCTGAACTCGGGCGACTACGCCAGTTTCACCGCGCTCGCCACCACGCTGCGCAGCGCACGACCGAACATGATCCTCACCGTGCCAGTAGCTTGGACCAATCCGAACTACCAGTTTTCGGACTCTTTCTTCGGCACGATCGCGCCGCTGTTCGACCAGATCAATATCATGTCCTACGACATGGAGTGGGGCGCGGATGGCTGGAAAAGCTGGTTCACCTCGGCGCTACACGGCGAGTCCGCCACCACGCCGAGTTCGATCGACAGCAGCGTGGATTTTTATCTCGCCTCTGGTGTGCCGCGCAGCAAGCTCGGTATCGGCATCGGGTTTTACGGCGTGTGCTGGCATGGCGTGACCGGCCCGCGTCAGGTGATCGGCGCGGGCACGATCTTCGGCAGCGACAACACGTTCAGCTACAGCACTATCGTCACCCAGTACGCCACGCCGGCTAATGCGGCGAATTACCACTACGACACCACGGCCGAAATGCCGTGGCTCGGATTGACGGCCGGTATCGGGCCGAACGCTTGCAACTTTTTGTCCTACGAAGATCCGACCTCGGTCGCCGCCAAGGGCGCTTATGCCAATCGCAATGGACTTGGTGGCACGATCATCTGGACGATAGGGCAGGGTTACGTATCGACCGCATCGGTCGGTCAACAGAATGTTTTGCTCGACGCAGTGAGTACGGCGTTTCGTCCGACCCATTGAGCTTGCGCTGAAGACATAAAAAAAGCCCGGCTTGCGGCCGGGCTTTTTTTGATCGACATGTGGACGCTACTGGATGTGCACAGGCGCCACGAACAAGGTTGAAGGGTCGGTTGTAACCTTGCTATAGCTTTGGCCCGTTGTGCCGGCAGTCGCGGCTACGCTGCTTCCCGAGCTTCCACCCGAACCACCCGAACCACCTCCGCTACCACCATATCCGTTGCCGCCGGAGTTGGTACCGCTACCTGCTGCGCCACCAGCCACGGTGGTTGTGCCTGAGCCAGTGAAGGTTGGTGCAAGCAGATTGACCAAGCCGCCGCCGCCGCCACCGGATGCGCCGGTGCCGAGTGTAGGATCGGTCAGGGCATTTGCGCCGGGTCCACCGACTGCGGAAATCGTGCCGTTGTTGATAATGCTGCTTTTCGCGGCAAGCACGATAACCCCACCGCCACCGCCGCCACCACCTACACTTCCGCCGTTAACGGGTGGGCCCGGCGACGCCAGAACAGATGGCGTGCCGGCGGCCCCGTCGGCATGAATGGAGGCACCGCTGTTGATCGTAATGGACCCAGCGGACACGATCACGATCGTGCCACCGCCAGCGGTATCCGCTTCGATGGTGGCGTTGATATAAGGCCCAACCCCGCCGCCCGCCTGACCCGGCAGAACAAACAGTCGGGCGAATTGCGTATTGATGGCGCCACCGCCTGTCACAACACTGTTGGCAGCCTTTTTCCCGGCACTCGAGCCGATTCCACTGCCCGCATTGGTGTTGCCGGCAACCTTGATCTGCCCGGAAATCGATACATTGCCAGTGGCCCGAATAACCAGACCGCTGGGCACTGTCACCGTGCCGGTGATGGTGAGCGTGGTGAACTGCAGCGTGTTGTTCGGCGGCGCGCTAGTCCAGTCTGCTGTGGCGAAATTGCCGGCGCCGTCGGAACCATCGCCGTACAGATTGGCGGTTCCCGCCGCGCCGGTTGGGCCAGCCGGACCCGCGACACCGGTGGCGCCCGCCGGGCCGGCGACCGTGCTTGCTGCACCGGTCGCACCGGTTAATCCGGCTGCACCCGTTGCGCCGATGGGGCCAGCGACCGTGCTGGTGGCGCCGGTTGCGCCGGTGCTGCCGAGGGCGCCGGTCGCCCCGACCAATCCCGGCGCGCCAGTAACTCCAGTGGGGCCGGCGACCGTGCTTGTTGCGCCCGTAGCGCCGATGCTGCCGGGTGAACCGGTTGGCCCGACAATACCGGTCGCGCCAGCGGCACCGGTAGGACCCGCCACAGTGCTTGCCGCGCCCGTTGCACCCGTTGCGCCTGTCGGTCCAGTAGATCCGGTATTGCCGATGGCACCTGTGTTTCCTGTGGCGCCCGTCACACCCGTATTGCCGCTCGCACCGGTCACACCGATGGCGCCGGTTGGACCGATCGCGCCGATGTTGCCGATTGATCCGGTGGCGCCGATATCACCGGTCGCACCGGTAACGCCTGTTGCGCCGGTGGGGCCGATCAACGAGCCCGCCGCGCACGCACCGACGACGCCAGTGGTCATGTTGAAACACAGCGGATCGGTTTGCGTCGTTGCGCTCGGCAATGCGCTGATGACGAGATTGCCGCTGGAGATTGCGAAGTCACCGCCGCTCGGTGGTGTCACCGTGATGTTCTGCGCCACTGCCGCCGATACAGTCAACGCATTGGCGATGGCAAACGTCAGCAGCGATTGGCGCAAGAAAGTTCGATTCATATCGATATCCCCAGTGATCTGCATAATTGGACGGAAGATGGAGCTAATCGCAAAAACCGTGCGAATACGGGATCCATCCGGGGATCAACAATTCGGCATTTCAAAAAAACGCGGCATTGCTCCGAATGCCGCGCGTGCAACTTTCAGCCGACTAACCCGTCATGAACGAGGGCAGTGTGTTGTGGCTTGAAAAATTCCCCGCACATTTTCGAGTGCTTTATTTACACGAGAAGGATGAAATCACCTCGTTGAAGCTTGCAGTGAGGCTGGTATTTTTTGCTGCGCCGGTGTTGTCCGTGGTAACGCCAAATGCGATGGGCGTATTTGCCGGGAGAGCGAAACTCGCTACGGAACACGTCTGCGGCGGGCCGCTGCTCCATGCGGCAGCGATGGTGCAATTCGCCAGTGCAGTTCCGGGTGTCGCGGCATTGCTGTTCACCACTGGAGTCAGCGGAAACAGGTAGTAGGTCACGTTCGTAATCGGTAGGTAGGAATAAATAGTGAAGCTGCCGGTGCAGGCAGTCGGCGACATCGTCATGGTTGTGTTAGCGAAACCACCCGCACCCGTATTCGATACCGCCGAGAATATCCAGCCACCGCTACTGATCGTGTGGCCGAATGTGCCGAATGGAATTCCGGCGGGGGCCGCGCCGCTCGCGGAGCTGCCCGCAGCACCGGTCGCACCTGCGGCACCCGTCGCACCAGCGGGGCCTGGCACGGAGCTGTTTGCTCCGGTGGCGCCCGTTTGCCCGGTATTGCCGTTGGAACCGGTCGCACCCGTGGCGCCGGCGGGACCGGGTATCGAACTTGCAGCGCCCGTCGCGCCCGTCGCGCCCGTCGATCCAGTCGCACCCGTTGCACCGGTCACGCCTGTCGGGCCGGCGATCGTGCTGGTCGCGCCGGTTGCGCCCGTGCTGCCGGTTGCCCCGGTCGGCCCGGTGAATCCGATGGCGCCGGTATTTCCCGTTGGGCCAGCAACTGTGCTCGTGGCGCCGGTTGCGCCGGTACTGCCGATGGAACCGGTGGGCCCGGTAATTCCGATTGCTCCCGTGATCCCCGTCGGACCGGCGATGGTGCTTGCCGCACCGGTATTACCGATGGCGCCCGTCGAGCCGGTCGCTCCGATACTGCCGGTGGCACCTGCGATGCCAGTCGCACCGGTTGGGCCGACAACGGTGCTGGCGGCACCGGTCGCTCCGGTTACGCCGAGATTGCCGGTAGCGCCCGTTACGCCGGTATTGCCGGCCGCGCCGATCAGGCCTGTGGCGCCGGTCGGCCCGCTCGCGCCGGTATTGCCGATCGGTCCGGTCAGTCCAGTAGCGCCAATATCACCGGTCGGCCCAACCGCACCTGTTGCACCCGTGGGGCCGATCAACGAACCTGCCGCGCATGCGCCTACAGCTCCGTTGGTCATGTTGAAACACAGCGGATCGGTTTGCGTGGTTGCGCTCGGCAATCCGCTGATAACGAGATTGCCGCTGGAGATCACGAAGTCACCACCGCTTGGCGGCGTGACCGTGATGTTCTGCGCCGCGGCGACCGATACCGTCAGCGCGTTGGCGATGGCAAATGAGAGCAGTGAGTGGCGCAGGGATAGTGGCGACATGACGATCTCCGGAATCTGTTTGAAGTTATTTGAACGAACGGCGCAGCGCGGCAAACGCCATGCCTGAGAAAGCCAAGGCCAGCAGCAACAGCATGCCGAACGACAAGGTCGGGATCGGGGTAGCCACTGTGGGTGCGACTGCCGCAAACCAGCCGAAGGAATCGCCCGTGCCGCCATCGTTGGTCAAGCTCGGCGCGAGATGAATGCCGATGGCGTGCACGTTCGATACGCCGACATAGTTGATGTCCTGCGTACCGCCTGCGAGCAAGTTGATGAAAGCGACCTGGCCCGCCGTCGAACTCTTGATCTGGATGCCGAAGCCGGCTGTGCCGAGAATCTGCAACTGGCTCTGAATACTCTGCGTGCTGCCGACGCCGAACACATAGGATTTGCCGGTGAGGCTGACAAAACTCAGGTTGGCGAACGTGGTATTGCCGGTGATGTTCGACTGGGCGAGCGCGCCGTCGACAAAGTTCACATGGCTGCTACCGGCAGTGAAACTGCCGACGTTTGAGAAGTCGCCGAACAGCGTGATCGTGCCGCTGCCGCCGTTGATCGCGCCGCCCGCGAGGATACCGATATTTGCGGCATTCTGGATCGCGCCAGCAGCGACATCGAACGTGCCCGCAACCTGCAGATTTGAGCCGGCCAGATCGATCGATCCACCGTTGAGACTGAAGCTGGCCGAGGCCGGCACAACGACTTGCGCCAGCAGCGGCGCAGACGAAAACAGCAGAGCGCCGAAGAGCATCCGCAAGACAAGTTTGAGTAATTTCATAATCCCCCCGAATTCGCACGCATCTAATCATGCGCCGCGCAGAAAGTACAACGTTGGCAAATTTCCGGGAGTTAGATGCGCTGGACAGAACACGCGCTTTGCACGCCAAACGATTATTGTTGAAAGCCTGATGCTGTTGTGTCGTCCAGCTTCGCGAGTGCGAGGGCGATGCCTGTATTTCTCACGGTTTATCAAAAAAGGAAGTCTGCATGTCAACTCCTACAAGGGCGAGCGCAACGGCACGATTGCGGACGGTCTTGAAATCGATTTTGTTCTTGCTGTTTTATTTGGCGCCGCATGCGTTCGCGCAAACCGGTGCGCCCAAAGCGGATGCACCGATGCCGCCGCCACCAGTACTCGAATTGGTCGTGCTGGGTTCCGGCGGGCCGGGCGCGGTAGGGCGGGCATCGTCGAGTTTTGTCGTCTTACTGGACGGCATACCGAGAATTCTCATCGATGCCGGTTCTGGCGCATTCGCGCGCCTGGGCGAAACGAAACTTTCGCTGGATCGACTCGATCGGATTCTGCTCACGCATTTGCATATCGATCATAGCGCCGAGCTGCCTGGCATCTTCAAGGCTCGGGCTGTAGCGAGTCGCGGTGCCATCAATTTTCATGTCTTCGGGCCGAGCGGCGCGGGCAAATTTCCATCGACCAAACGTTTCGTTGATCTGCTATTCGGCAAGCACGGCGCGTTCGCCTACCTTGCGGATTTTTCTGCACCGATCACGATCGTTACGACCGATATCGGTGCAACGTTATCTCGCACGCGCAAGCTGCAAACTTTGTTGGCAAAAGATGGTTTGAAAATCACCGCTATTGCCGGGCACCACGACGATGCGCCGTCGATTATTTATCGGATCGATTACAAGAATCGCAGCGTGGTTTTTTCCGGCGATATTGATGCGGCAGGGCTGGATAATTTGCGCAGCATCGCCGATCACTGCAACTTGTTGGTGTTCAACACTGTGGTGCTTGATCGGCCGCAATCAGCCGAAGCGCTGTACACCTTGCACACGCCGCCGAAATCGATCGGGGAAGTGGCCGCCAGCGCGCATGTCGGCGCGTTATTGCTGACACATCTCAATCCCGCCATCGATCAGGCGCATGACGATGTGTTGGCCTCGATCCACCGCAATTACGCGGGTCCCGTGACTTTTGCTGAAGATCGCTTGCGTATCGCGCCTTAGCGGTTCGTTGTTTTTTTGCGAATGCGACCGCTCTGCTGCGAACGTCAAAGAGTGTGACATTTACATCGTTCCGCTAGTGACAACGAGTATGACGATTGGTTAAGCTCCGCGCTTAAATTCGCTTTAAGTTTTGCGTCGCACTCTCGAAATTCGTTGCTGGGGAAAATCAATGGCCTTGTTCTCACTGAGCCGCGGCGTTTGCGCTGCGCTCGCACTCGCAATCACGGTATCGTTTTCATCTGCTTACGCCTTGGTAGCGCCACCGCTAATCACAAAAAGTGAAGCGCAGGCCGGCATGCTGGATGCGCGCGTCAATCTGAAAAATTCCTACGCGAGCGCGACCGCCGCGCGACCGGGCAAGGCCGAAGCTGGACTGGTCGCGGCCAAGAATATCGTCGCCTCGGGCGCGGTCACATTAAAATCGTTGTCGCGCAACAAGCCCGCGCTCAACACAAAATTTTCTGCGCTCACGGGAGTGCCGGTCGCGCTGAGCAATGATGGTGGCTGGCTCACCGATGCCGCGCCGGGCCGCAGCAGCGAAGCGATCGTGCGTGATTATCTGCGCGGCAACGGCGCTTTGTTCGGACTTTCCAGCGCCGATCTGGATGACCTAGTCGCGATCGGCGACAGTGCCGGCGGCGACAGCGGCCTGCGCATGTTGCGCATCGAACAGCAGATCGACGGACGTCCGGTGTTTCAGAGCGAGTCGCGCTTTTTGCTCGCTCGCGATGGCCGTCTCGCCAAATACGTCGGACAACTGATGCCGCACGCGCGCTCACTCGCGCCAGTAGTCGATGCATCCAGCTTGCTGACTCCGGCGCAGGCGATTGTGAAGTTGCTGGCCTTCGAAGGCCGCACTGCAAGCACCGCATCGTTCACGGTCAGTAGCGAGACCGACGGTCGCATCAAGCTGGCCGAAACCGATGATTATGTCGCCGGTGAAATCAGCGCACGCCAGGTTTTGTTTCCACTTTCGCCCGGCATGCTGGTGCCGGCGTGGTCGCTCGTGGTTTTCACCACCGGTGAAGCTGACTGGTATGCAGTGATCGATGCGCAGACCGGTGATGTTTTGTGGCGGAAGAACATGCGTGATTACGCTTCGGCGCACGACGCGCGTTTCCGTGTTTACGTGCAGGCCGATGGCGTCACGCCGGCGGACAGTCCGGCGCCGAATTCACCGAAAACTACCACCGCACCGGCAGCGGGTGTGCAGCTGCCCGGTATCGCCCCGACCATCGTCAGCATGCACACAGCATATGACGCGGTGGCGAGTCCGAATGGCTGGATCAACGATTGTCCGGCGGGTGGTTGCACCGCTAACGAAACGCAGACGCTGGGTAACAACGTGCTCGTTTGCATGGATCAAGCTCAGGGCGGCGATGCCAACATCTGTGATACGGCAGCAGCCACCGTGATTGATGGTAGCGGTCGTGCCACCGGCAATCCCGATGCGAACGGTCGTAATCGTGATTTCCTCGGCACATCGCCGCGTGATTTCCAGACCAACTATCTGCCACCGCCACAGGCCGGAAATCCGGAGTCGGGACAAACCGCCACCGGCAACGGCACCAGCGGTACCGCGCCGGTCGATCAATTCCGTCGCGGCATGATGACGCACCTTTTTTACGTCACAAACTGGTATCACGACCAACTCTACAAACTCGGTTTCGATGAAGCTTCGGGCAATTTCCAGCAGACCAACTTCAGCGCTCAGGGGCTGGGCGGCGATCGCGTCAACGGCGATGCAGACGATGGTTCCGGCACCAACAACGCGAATTTCTCGACGCCGCCAGATGGCACCTCGGGACGTATGCAGATGTATCGCTTCACTGGCCCGACGATCGATCGTGATGGCGCGCTGGATGCCGAAGTGTCAATGCATGAAATGACCCACGGCACCAGCAATCGCCTGATCGGCAATGGCGCCGGCTTGAACTGGGATCCAGCGCGCGGCATGGGCGAGGGCTGGAGTGATTTCTATGCGTTGTCGCTGTTGAACAGCTCGAATGCGAACAACCCGAACGGTCGTTATGCCTCGGGCGCGTACGCGACCTACAAACTCACCGCAACATATCTGGACAACTACACTTACGGCATCCGGCGTTTTCCATATTCCACCGACAACACGGTGAATCCGCTGACCTGGGCCGACGTCGATGACGTTACCAACAACCTCAGCGGCGGCATCGCGCCAGATCCGATCGGCTTCAACAACAACGGTGGCATGGAAGTCCACAACATCGGCGAGGTATGGGCATTGACCTTGTGGGAAGTTCGCGCACGTGTGATCGCCGATCCGGCTGGTGCGAATGGCGACGTTCCAACCGGCAGCCATACGATGCTGCAGCTCGCCACCGATGCGATGAAGATGACGCCGATCAATCCGACTTTCATCGATGCTCGTGATGCCGTGTTGCAGGCCGATTGCGCGACCAACGCGTGTGCGAATGAAGCATCGATCTGGAGTGGATTCGCCGACCGCGGACTCGGTTATGGCGCCCGCGCGCCCTACGCTGTGATGGGCCGATATCTGAGCAGTCACGAAGCCATCCACGAATCGTTCAGTGTGCCGTTTCTCGATGTGCTGACGCCGGCGACCGACGTCACTATCGACGACAGTCTGTCCAACAACAACGGCTCGATCGATCCGGGCGAAGCAGTCAAGATTACGGTGAAGCTAAGCAATCCGTGGCGCGCCGCGAGTAAGGCTGTTACCAGCGCGACTGCAACCTTGAGCACGACCACGCCGGGCGTGACGATCTACGACAATCAATCGACTTATGGCGCAATCGCGGCGCAAGGCAGCGCCACCGGCGACAGTTTCATGCTTACTGTCGATTCCACTGTTTTGTGCGGCAGCGCGATTGATTTCACTGTCACCACGGTGTCGAATCTCGGCACCACCAGCACCAACTTTCGTGTGCGTGTCGGCGGCGCGTCCGGCACCGATCCGGTCGTCACCTACACCGGTACGCCCGGCACGCCGTTGACGATCGTCAACAACGCCAAGCGCGGCGTGTTTCATCAGATCAACGTGACCGACGATTTCGAAATCGCCGATATCAATTTCCGCATCGATTCGATCACTCATCCAGGCGTGGGCGACATTACTGCCATGCTGCGTTCGCCTGATGGCACCGGCAGCGATCTGGTCGCGCTGATCGATGGACTCAACGATGTTGGCGGCACCACCATCACGAATATGGTGATCGACGACGATGTGGCTGTCACTGCTTCGAATGACATGGTGCAGGCCAGTACCCCCAATGCGCCGTATACCAAATCGTGGCTGCCGGTATACAACTCGCCATGGGCCGCGATCGTGGCAGCGAGCCTGCCAGCCGATACGGTCGGCAATCTCTCGCGGCACGACGGCAAGAGCAGCAAGGGAACCTGGACTGCGCTAGTGGCCGACGTGTTCAATGCGGCCGCCGGCGGTACTGATGGCAATGGTACGTTCGGTGGCTGGTCGATGCTGGTGACGCCGGTACATTTTGCGTGCAGCGCATTTGCACCAACCGTCAGCATTAGCGCAACCAAAACCGTCAGCGGAACCTTCAAGGTTGGCGGCAGCGTTACCTACACCGTCACCCTTACCAACAACGGCACCGCGAATCAGGGCGACAATGCCGGTCACGAATTTGTCGATGTGCTGCCCGCTGGCCTCACCTTGGTTAGCGCCACCGCAACGACAGGAACTGCCAGCACAACTGGCAACACGCTCAACTGGGATGGCACGCTCGCGCCGCTTGGCGGCAGCACCACGATCACGATCAACGCGACCGTGAATGCCGGCGCGCAGGGTGCCTTGATCAGCAACCAGGGCACGGTGAACTACGATTCAAATAACGACGGCAGCAACGATGCAACGGTGCTGACCGATGATCCTGGCGTCGTCGGCGCCACCGATCCGACCGTATTTATTGTCGACAACGTCAATATCCTCGCGACCAAGACCGTTGCAGGAACCTTCAGCGCTGGCGGCACGGTGACCTACACCGTTGTGCTTTCGAACAACGGCTCGGTCGCATCGCTCGACAATGCCGGCAACGAGTTCAGCGATATTCTGCCGGCGACATTGACCCTGGTCAGTGCCAGCGCGACCAGCGGCACCGCAGTGGCAACTGTCGGCACCAATACTGTGACCTGGAATGGCAGCGTCGCCCAAGGTGGCAGCGTATTGATCACGATCACCGCCACAGTCAACAGCGGCGTTGCATCCGGCACGAGCATCAGCAATCAGGCGGGTGTGAGTTACGACTCGGACGTGAACGGAAGCAACGAAACCTCGATCGTCACTGACGATCCGACCGTGGCCGGCAACAACAATCCGACGACGTTCGTGGTATCCGGTGCCGCGGTATCGGCAACCAAGACCGTGAGCGGCAGTTTTGTGGTTGGCGGTACCGTGACCTACAGCGTGGTGCTGTCGAATGCCGGCAATGCCGCGACTAGCGACAATCCCGGCAATGAATTCAGCGATGTGTTGCCAGCCGGTTTGACTCTGGTCAGCGCCACGGCCACCGCGGGCACGGCGGTCGCCAACACCGGCACTGAGACGGTGACATGGAACGGCAGCATTCCCGCCGCCGGTAGTGTCACCATCACAATCACCGCAACGATCAACAGCGGCACGCTCGGTACCACGATCAGCAACCAAGGCAGCTTCAGTTACGATGCCGATCTCAACGGCACCAACGAAAGCAATGGCCTGACCGATGATCCCGCTGTTGCGGGCGCGGCCGATCCGACCACGTTTGCCGTTGGTGGCGCGCTGATTTCCGCCACCAAGACGGTCAGCGGAAGTTTCGTGGTTGGCGGCACTGTGAACTACAGCATTGTCCTCGCCAACACCGGCCCATCGGCATCGACAGATAACATCGGCGACGAGCTCACGGATATCTTGCCGGTGGGCCTGACGCTGGTCAGCGCGACTGCAACCTCAGGCGTCGCGCTGGCCACCATTGCCACGCGCACGGTGACGTGGAATGGCGGCGTCGCGGCCGGCGGCACGGTGACCATCAGCATAACCGCGACCATCACCTCGGCAGCGGCTGGGCATCAGCTGAGCAATCAGGCGATTTTCGCCTACGATGCCGACTTGAACGGCTCGAATGAAACCACCGGAGTCAGCGACGATCCGACGCTGCCCGGTCCAAACAACGCGACCGTATTCAACGTCGCGGCGGTGGCCGAGCCGGCGAAACCGGTGCCGAGCTTGTCGATATGGGGCGCACTGCTGTTGATGCTGGGCCTGCTTTCAATGGCTGCGCTGATCAATACACGTCGCTGCCAGCACTGATCGGAAAAAGCGGCGACATCGGTCTGACGATGTCGCCGCTAACCGCAGGCTTACTCACCAAAAAAACGTGAATTGACCGCACAACGATCAAGCCACGTTGCTGCGCCACGGCTGCATCGCTCGCGAAATTCCGATACATGCCGCCAATGCCAGCAGCCACTGCATCGCGGATGAATGCACGCTGGGAATCGACCGCAGCCACTCGTCGCCATATAGCGTGATCACGAAGGCAACGGCCAGTCCGAAGATCAGCAAAAACGTCAGCAGTAGGGCTTTTTCAAAACGCAGGTCGAGCAGTTTGCTGCGCTGAATTTCCGCTTCAGCCAAGCGCGCCAGCCGCGCGGCGAAATCCGCCGGCAAGGTTTGTGGCAACGGTTCGCGCAATACGCGTGCGAGCAAACGATAACGTTGCAAGCGCGCATTTTTATCACCGGACGCGATACCCGTGCGTTCTTCGTGCAGTGCAAGTTCCTGCAGTTGCCACTCATGTTCGCTGACGTTGTTGTTCGCTGGGTTTGGATCGCTGTTCATGGCGTGATTCCTGATTCGGATTCGAGCATTTCGCGCAATCGTACACGCGTGCGAAACAGATGACTCTTGATCGTGCCGCTGGCCAGTCCGGTGATTTGCGCGATCTCCGGAATCGATACTTCGTCGAGATGATAAAGCGTCAGCACAGTGCGCTGCAGCGGCGGCAGCGCTTCGATCGCGATGTGCAGGTTGGTCGCCGTTTCCGCATCGGCGCAGGCGGCTTCGAGATCGAATTCGTCGCCGATGTTTTCGAGCAGCGAGAGTTCTTCTTCATCGTCGGAAACAGCCAGCAGCGGAATACGCTGACGTTCGAGATGGCGCAACGCGATCGAATATGCGACGCGGCCGATCCATGATTTCAGCGCGCTTTCGTAACGGTACTGATGCAGGTTCTGATGTACGCGCAGGAAGGTTTCCTGGCATAAATCGCGCGCGTCTTCCGGGTGGCGCACCATGCGAAAAATGATGTGCCAGCACAATCCCTGATACTCGCGCACAAGGCGTTCGAACGCGCCCGCGGTTTTGCCCAGCACGGCATCGACGAGGAGGCGGTCGGGATTCATTGGCGGTTATCATTCATTGCGCATGAGATACGCCGAGTCACAGCTCGGTTGCAAGTTCGGTTGCAAGTAGCGCCGCTGCAACCGTTGTGGTGCGTCGCGTATCTATGCCCCTGTCCGGGTTATTGCCCCCGTCGCGGAGAGCATCATGAGTCACGAAGCTGTACAAATTATCGTCCCTGTCACCATGTTCCTGAGCATTGCTTACGTCTTCAAGGCCGTGATCGATGCGCGCATGCGATCTGTGTTGCTGCGCACCGGCGGCTCGGAAGAAATGCTGCGCTCGATCCTGCAGGGCGAGGAGTTGCGGCGACGCCAGGCATCGTTGCGCTGGAGCACGATCCTGATCTGCCTTGCGGCGGGTTTCGGTTTGATCCAGCTGTTCGACTGGCACGATATCACCCCGGGTGTCATCGCCGTGCTGGCTGCTGCGACCGGTATCGGCAACCTCGCGTTTTTCCTGATTGCACGACGGCTGGACTGATGTTTTTCGGCAGCGCGATTTTCCAGTCTCGCAAAAACTCGCGCGGTCATCATGTCTGGAAAAAAGACGGCGACGCCTGGAAGATGGCGCGCGTTTTAAGTTACAGCCACAAGCTCACCGATTGAGCGCAAGCCGCACTCATTCATTCGAATATTTCTCCGCGCTGGTATCGCGTGCCGCTTTCGGCAAGGCGCGCAAAAGTGCCACAATCGGCAACTGTGGCCAGACGGCTGCATCCGATACGAGTTCATCACCATAAGAACTCGCACTCATCCAGCAGCGGGGAAATACAACGTGACCACAAACGCTCAATCCAGCGCCGAACCGCGCAACGAACTTACCGCACGCAGCCTCATTCTGGGCGTCATCATCACCGTGGTATTCACTGCGGCCAACGTCTATTTCGGCCTCAAGGCTGGCCTTACATTCGCCACCTCGATTCCGGCCGCTGTGATCTCGATGGCGATCCTGCGCGGCTTCAAGGGCGTCACGCTGCAGGAAAACAATATCGTGCAGACCGTTGCTTCGGCGGCGGGCACGTTGTCCTCGATTATTTTTGTCTTGCCCGGGCTGATCATGATCGGCTGGTGGACCGGATTTCCGTACTGGGTTTCCTTCTGCATCTGTGCGCTCGGCGGCATTCTCGGCGTGATGTATTCGATTCCGCTACGACGTGCGCTGGTCACGAATTCCGACCTGCCGTATCCCGAAGGTGTGGCTTGCGCCGAAGTGCTCAAGGTCGGCGCAGGCGAGGGTGAAGACGCCGCCGCTGGCGTGGCCTCGAATCGCGCAGGATTGCTCGCGGTCATGTGGGGTTCGATCGTCTCCGCGGTGTTTGCAGTGGTCGTCGCGACACGTTTGTTCGCCAGCGATGTGGTGCAATATTTTCGCCTCGGTGGCAGTGCCAATGGTACTGGCGGTGGCGTGACCGGTTTCGATTTTTTTCTGTCGTTCGCGTTGTTCGGCGTTGGTCATCTGGTCGGATTGTGGGTCGGCGTGGCGATGCTGGTCGGCGCGATCATCGGCTGGGGCTGGGGCGTGCCGCATTTTTCGGCGCTAGTGACCGACACCGGCCCACTCGCGGATTTCGCACTCACAACGTGGAGCCACAAGGTGCGTTTTGTCGGTGCCGGAACGATTGCTGTCGCCGCCGTTTGGACGCTCCTGAAACTCGTGAAGCCGGTAATCAGCGGACTGAGTTCCGCAATGGCGGCATCGCGCGCACGCAATGCCGGCAATGCGGGTTTGTTGCCGCGTACCGAGCAGGATATTCCGATCGGCATGGTCGGCCTGATCACGTTGTTTTGTTTAGTGCCGATCGGCTGGCTGCTGGCCGATTTTGCATCGACGGCTGGCGGCGGGATGGCCGAACACATGTGGTTGCTGGTCAGCGGCGGACTGATCTACATCGTGCTCATGAGCTTCTTTGTGTCGGCGGTGTGCGGCTATATGGCCGGCCTGATCGGATCGTCGAACAGCCCGTTGTCGGGTATCGGTATTCTGGTCGTGATCGGCGCGGCGCTGCTGCTGGTGTTCGGCGTGCGTGCGGTGTTGCCGCCCGGCAGTGAAAACGCGCTCGTTGCGTTTGCGCTATTCGTTACCTCGATCGTGTTCGCGGCGGCGGCGATCGCCAACAACAATCTGCAGGATCTAAAAACCGGTCAGCTGGTCGACGCCACGCCGTCGAAACAGCAATGGGCGCTCGTGGTCGGTGTGATTGCCGGCGCGGCGATCATTCCGCCGATTCTCGATCTGCTCAACCACGCTTATGGTTTTGCCGGCGCGCCGGGCCCGCACCATGATCATCCGTTGCCCGCACCGCAGGCCGGCTTGATCTCGGCGCTCGCGCAAGGCGTGATCCAGAACAATATCGACTGGAGCCTGATCCAGATCGGCGCGGTAATCGGTGTCGTCATGATCGCGCTCGACGAAACGCTGCGCCGCACGACCGCCTCGGCGCATCTGTCGCCACTCGCCGTGGGGCTCGGAATTTATCTGCCGACGCAGAGCACTTTGATGGTCGTGGTTGGCGCGGTCGCCGGCTGGTGGTTCGACCGCCGCGCCGATCGCAGCGCGAAAAATCCCGAAGGCACCAAACAGCTCGGTGTGCTGTTAGCTTCCGGCATGATCGTCGGCGAAGGCTTGCTCGGTGTGGCAATCGCCGCCTTCGTTGCGTTTTCCGGCAAGGATTATCCGCTGCAGATCGTCAGCGATTCTTTCGCCGAAGGCCCGGCGCTATGGATCGGCGGCATCGCATTCGCGGCGGTGGTGTATGCGCTGTATCGCTGGGTTGGACGATTGGGTCACGCGCTGCCGAGCGCGTGATGCAAAACCAGTAGTTTCGATCAGCAACACCGATGCGTTTGCAGCAGTGTTGCTGATCAGAAAAGTACGGTTTCACGATCGCCACGTCGCGGCTGCAGGGCAGGTCTTGTGTGCCGTCGCCCTACTGCAACTCTAATCCGTCGCGGAAGATCACTTCGGGCGAATACAGCTCGGTAGTAGCGAGTGCGCCGCTACTGCCTTGGCCACCTGCAACCAAAACCCGACCGGATGGCAGCATCGTTGCCGTGTGGCCGCTGCGCGCCAGACTCATGCTGGCGGCGCCACTCCAGGCGTTGCTGCTCGGGTCATACAGCTCGGCACTGGAGATTGGAATGCCCGAATTCCCTTGGCCGCCACCCGCGACCAGCACCTGCCCGGAGGGCAGTAGTGTGGCGGTATGGTCATAGCGCGCAATAGCGAGGTTGCCGGTAATATCCCAAGTATCCGCGGCCGGATCATACCGCCCGGCGCTAACCAGAGTGGTACCGTTGTGGCCCGCCGCTACCAGCACCTTGCCGGAGTGCAGCAGCGTAGCGGTATGGTAATAGCGGCTATTGGTGAGACTGGCTGCGGCACTCCAGGTATTGCTGGCGGCCAGATAGCGCTCGGCACTGGCAAAAAAAGTACCACTATCGAAGCCTCCCGCGACCAGCACCTGGCCGGAGGGCAGTAGCGTAGCGGTATGGATGGCGCGAGCGGTAGCGAGATTGCCAGCGGCGCTCCAGGTGTTCGTGGCCGGATCATACTGCTCGGCGCTGGCCCGGGTGCCGCCGCTGCCGGTCCCACCAGCGACCAGCACCTTGCCGGATGGCATCAGTGTGGCAGTGTGGGCATAGCGGCTGATACTCATGCTGGCGGGAGTCGCCCAGGTATTGCTGGCCGGGTCATACAGTTCGGTGCTGTCGAGATAGCCCGAGTTGACGCCACCCGCGATCAGTACCTTGCCGGATGGCAGCAGCGTGGCGGTGTGGCTTGTGCGACCGGTTGCCAAATTGCCCGCTGCGCTCCATGTGCCGGAAACCGGGTCATACAGCTCGGCGTTCACGGGAAAGGTAGCGCCATTGGCTCCGCCCGCTATCAGCACCTTGCCCGAAGGCAACAGTATGGCCGTATGTCCTTGCCGAGCGGTAGTGAGGCTCCCCGTCGCGCTCCATGTGTTGGTGGCCGCCTGCGCGACGGAAACGGCGAGGATCAATCCGACGAGCGTTGTGCCAACTTGGCATACACGGTGAATGACACGCATGATGTTCATGACCTCTCCTGATTCGAACCACCTCGGGATTGAGGCCTGACGGCAACAGAATATTGCGCACGTGCCGGTGCTTGTTGAAGGCGCGGCGTGAGAGGCATTGTGCGCCAATAGATCGAGCGAGGCACTCACCGCGGATTCCGCGCACCGATGGTAAGCAGGGCTAACGCCAGCGGCGCCGAAATCGGCCAAGCCAGCATGGCTGCTGCCTCGCAGTTTACGGTGGGTGAATGCGAGCTTTTCCAAACTTATCGCGAATGCGCTGCGCCGCGCTTACAATTCATGCGCGTACGCATCCTCTGGGGAGAAACGTTTTGTTGATCGTGCCATTGCATCGCAGTCTGAGCCGCGCGAATTTTCCGCTGATGACGGTGTTGCTGATTCTGGCGAATTGTTTTGTGTTTCTGTTTTTACAATCTGGCGATGCACGGGTTTCGGCGCGTGCGCTGGAGTATTACGCGCAGGCGCATCTGGCTGATGTCGAGTTTCCGGCCTATCTCGAATGGTTGCGCGATCACGGCGATGACGCGAAAAAAATGCAACTGGCGCGATCGCTGCCCGCTGCCGCGCGCGTGCATCTGATCGAGTCGGACGAAGCATTTGTCACTGCGCTGGACGAAGATCGCGTCATCTTGCCGACGCGCAAGGATTATGCGGATTGGCATGACAAGCGTATCGAATTCGAGCGTATTCGCGATAGCGCTTTCACGACTCGGCATGTATTGCGTTATTCGAAGTTTGAACCTGGGCGCATCTTCTCGTCGATGTTCATGCACGGCGGTTTTGGCCATCTCATTGGCAACATGATTTTTCTCGCGATGCTCGGGTTGCTAGTGGAAGGCGCGCTCGGTGGCGGCTGGTTTCTGGCGTTGTATCTGGCCGGTGGCATCGGCGCAGCGTTCGCCAGCCTTGCCTGGCATTGGGGTGATCACGGCGCCTTGCTTGGTGCATCGGGCGCGATCGCGGCGCTGATGGGCGCGTATTGCGTGCTCTGGGGTCAACGCAAGGTGCGCGTGTTCTACTGGTTTTTTATCGTGTTCGATTATGTGCGTGTGCCGGCGCTGACGTTGCTGCCGATCTGGTTCGGCTGGCAACTGTTGAGCATGTGGTTGGAGCGCGGCGCAAACGTCGCGTTCGATGCGCATGCCGGTGGAATTCTGAGCGGCGCCGCACTGGCGTTTTTATTGCGCCGTTATGGTCGCGTGCGTGACGATTTCGTCGAGGAAGACGGGCGCGTCGAGCGACACGCAGATAACGTTATTGCGTTCGACCAGGCGCTGCAATTGCTGGGCCGGCTCGAACTCGGCAAGGCGCGCGAAATACTCGAACGCATCGATCGCGACGAACCCGGCCAGCTACGTGTGTTAATCGCCTTGTATCGTTGCGCGCGTTACGATAATTCGCCGGATCGACTCGATGGCGCAGCGACTCGCGTGCTTGGCTTTCAAACGAAAAGCGATGCTGATATCCGCGAACTCAAAATCGTTTGTGACGACTATTTGAAATTCCGCGCCGGTGCTTCGCGACTCGCTCCAGACACCCTGATGCGACTCGTAACACCGTGGTTGCGCATCGGTGAAGAAGCCGCTGCCGAAACATTGCTGCGAACGGTCGCCGCACAAACACCGACGCTGCCGACCTTACCCGCGGCATGGTTCGCGTTGGCGCTGCGTGCGCCCGAAGGTTCAGCGCAGCGCCGTGCACGACTGCAACATGTGGTGCAGCATCACGCGCAAAGTACGTTTGCGCCGAAGGCTGAATTTCTGTTGCAGCAAGGTTAATGCTCAGCTCATGGCGCTGAAGTTTTCACCGGTTGAGTTGCTACCTTGGCAGCCCCGGCGGCAGCCATGATGCGCTGGATCACCGCGAGCTGAGCATCGATCTCGGGCATGAGCGCATGCCCGGGATAAGTCGTTTTCAGGTACTGCAAAACCCCACAGGCTTTGGCATCCTCGCTCATGCGTTCGTGCAGCAGGTTCGCCACGAGCAGATAGTTGCGCGGGGTGTCGCTGCTCCTGGCAAAACGTTTGTGGAAACCCGAAAGCAGTCGTAGCGCTACCTGCGGCTGACCCAATTGCGCTGCCTTGTGTGCGAGTCGCGTAATCTGCTCCGCATCGCTCGGCGCAAAGGTGGGATCAAGCGTCTGGCAATCGCGCAAAAGATCGAGAGCAACACGATCCTTGTCTTGGGCCAGCAGGATGTTGAGATACTCCTGGCCGTGGCGCAGCGATTCGGTTTTGTCGTCGGTCAGGCGCAATAGTTTGCGATATTGCGTATGCACCGAGTCGGTGCCGCCGCGACTACGCAGATGCACGCGCAACATTTCCGTTGCAGCCTCAAGCTTGCCTTCGCGCACGAGTGCGCCGACCTGATCGAGCAGCTCCTGGTCCGGATCGGGTCTTGCCTTCAGGCGCGCAAGTTGCGGCGCGGCGGGTTCGAAGCCGACCGCATCGTGATATTGATAGATCATGTATCCCATGAGGTGGTACATCGCCACCACCGCATAGTTGGACACGAATGCCACGCCGACTGTTGCAACGAAGCGCGGCAGGAATTTCTGCACTATCGTGGCAGCGTAGGCCTCGCTCAGAAAAATCACCAAGCAGAGAAATACCAACGCCAGATATGACCAGCCGATCCGCGTGCAGATTGAAATCCATTTGGCCGGATTCAGTGCGCTGCCGAGGCTTTCATCCATCGCCAGGGTCATGGTCGCGCCAGGCAATGAAAATCCGATAAAAACGATCAGCGCGATCGACAGCACCGGATGCAGCAGCCTCACACCAAGCGCCGCGACGAAGATCAGGATCAACATCAGCCAGATCTGTTTCCAGCCGAGGCTGGCGCCGGCCGACATGCCGATTTCCGGTGGTTCCATATTGCCGTTGGCGGTAGCGCGCAGGCACTCGAACGCATATTTGTAGATCGCCACCGTTACCAGCAAGGCAAGTATCAACGGCAGCAGTATTCCAGGGAGAAAAACTACGAGCTGACAAATCGAGAGAATGACAATCGTGATCATCGATCCCATATGCGCCGGATACAGCGTGATTTCGCGCAGGCGATTCCAGAACGGAATGATGGCGAGCGGCGGCGGGGTAGGTTGTGCTGACATATGCCTGTGTCGGTTAAAGAATGAGATGGATTTGCTGTTGATCACGACTAGCGTGGATGGTTGGAGCGGATCAGTTTCGTCGCAGCAACCACCATCCGAGCGCCAGCAAAAAAAGCACGCTGCCGGAAATTTTCAGGAATAAATCGCTGCGGGTTTTTTGTCCGGGGAAACGCAACTCATCGGGCGTGCCATACACCCAACGCATGCGAATTGCCTGCGTCTGCATATGCGTAGCCTCGCCCGTCGTTAAGGATCCCCATACCTGTGTGCCGGCATTGAGCGGAAAGGCGTAAATGCCTCGCGTCAGCCAAAGATGTTGCGCCACGCCGTCCACGCGCAAGGCATCTTCGCCCATGAATTCAGTGCGAATTGTCATCACCGATTTGTTCAGTGGAATCTTGCACGCGGGACTGCATTCGAGATTGATGTCAACGCTGCTCTCGCCGCGTTCATCGGTCGCTCGGGTCGCGGCGTAATCGATGATCAGTGTTGGCGCTCCCTGGTTGGCGGCGACAAAAAATTCGTCGATGTAGAGAGGCCGATTCAATTGTTTGCCGGTGGCGGTGTGATCTTGAATTATCGTGAGTGGCTGATCCGGATTTTTGCTGCTCAACGGCACGGGCAAGCTGTCAGCGGCAAATGCCGTGCTGGTCATCAGCACCAATAACGCGGCGAAGCAGTACGAATTCGCGCGATTGTGAGTAGTCCGATCAAGGCAAGTCACTGCACGACCTTCCAGCCATCAGGGCCGTCGAACAGCAGCACGCTCTGGTCGACATCCTTCGCTGCTTCATCCAATGGCGGCGTGGTTATCGACAGGGTGACTTCGCAGCGCCACATCCGATCGCTTCCCGCGGTGGCGCACGAGCGTTTGGTTACATCGTGAAGCACAACGGTAAACTTCAAACGCGTAAACGAACCGGCGTTGCCGGTATCCAGCACCAAGCCGCCAGCGCCGTTCTCGCGATCAATTTGCGTATTCAGCGCGCTGCGCAAGTCGCGCGAGCTCGGTTCACCGCCACGGATATGACACGCCGGCAACAGCCCCAGCAATACGCAAGCGATGACGCCTGCGACGACTCGACCAACCATCCTGATAGTTCCCCATTGTCCCCGGGGCAAAAGCCTATCACGAAGGCGTTGCTTTGAAACTGTTTCAAGCGCTGGCGATGGTTTGATCAACCACTTTCTGTGCCTCTTGCAGAATCTGCACGAGATGTTCGTCGCTGCGGAAACTCTCGCCGTAGATCTTGTAGATGTTTTCCGTGCCGGATGGTCGCGCCGCAAACCAGCCAGCTTCGGAAATCACCTTGATGCCGCCGATGCCGATATCGTTGCCGGGCGCACGGTTCAGCACCTGCATGACCTTGGTGCCAGCGAGCTCGGTAATTTGCAGATGTTCTGGAGAAAGTTTTCCGAGCATTTGTTTCTGCGCTGGTGTGGCGGCGGCATCGACACGATTGGCAAATGTCGGTCCCAGTGAGTTTTCCAATGCGCGATAATTTTCGCCGGGATCGCGTCCCGTGCGCGCGAGGATTTCGGCCGACAGCAGCGCCGAGACGATGCCGTCCTTGTCGGTGCTCCATACGCCGCCATCGCGACGCAAGAACGACGCCCCCGCGCTTTCTTCGCCGCCGAAACCGAGCGAACCATCAAGCAATCCGCCAACGAACCATTTGAAGCCGACCGGCACTTCGTAAACATTGCGCCCGAGTTTTTTCGCAACGCGATCAATCATCGTGCTACTGACGATGGTCTTGCCGATCGCCGCGGTCTGGTTCCATTGCGTACGTTGCGAATACAGATAGTCGATCATCACCGCGAGATAGTGATTCGGCGGTAGTAGTCCGGCGCTGTTGCTGACGATGCCGTGGCGATCGTGGTCGGTATCGCAAGCAAAGGCAATGTCGAACTTGCCACGCATGTCGAGCAATCGCTGCATCGCATATTTTGATGACGGATCCATGCGGATCTTGCCGTCCCAGTCCACGCTCATGAAACGAAATGTCGCGTCGACGACATCGCTGACCACGCTCAGATCAAGTCGATAATGTTCGGCGATGCGCGGCCAATAATGCACGCCCGCGCCGCCGAGCGGATCGACGCCCATGCGAATCTTCGCGCCGCGAATGGCATCCATGTCGATGATATTGTCAAGGTCGCTGACATACGCATGCAGGAAGTCGTGTTCATGCGTGGTCGCAGCGCGGCGCGCGGTTTCTGCGGGCATGCGCCGCACACCATCGAGCGCTTTTTCGATCAGCTGGTTGGCGTAATCCTGAATCCAGCCGGTGACATCGGTATCGGCCGGGCCACCGTTCGGCGTGTTGTATTTGAAGCCGCCATCGCTTGGCGGATTGTGCGATGGCGTGACTACGATGCCATCGGCAAAACCGCCTTGCCGGCCCCGGTTGTAAGTGAGGATCGCGTGCGAGATCACCGGGGTCGGCGTGAACTCGTGGCCCGCCGCGATCATCGTTTCCACGCCGTTCGCGGCGAGCACTTCAAGCGCGGTGTTCAACGCCGGTTGCGACAGCGCATGGGTGTCGATGCCGATGAACAATGGGCCATCGATATTCTTCTGCCGGCGATACGCGCAGATCGCCTGCGTGATCGCAAGAATATGCCACTCGTTGAAGCTGCGCTCGAACGAACTGCCGCGATGTCCCGAGGTGCCGAACGCGACTCTTTGCGTCGCCACGCTTGGATCCGGCTGCAGCTCAAAATACGCCGTGAGTAGTTTGTCGATATCGACCAGCAGGCTGTCGGGTGCCGGTTTGCCAGCGAGCGGACTGATGTTCATGCGTCGTGTTTTTTCCTGAGCGAGCGATAACGTTTGATCAAGGTATTGGTCGAGCTGTCGTGTCCGAGCGCGGGTTCCGTCGGGCTTTCGAGTTCGGGTATCACTCTTTGCGCGAGCGCCTTGCCGAGCTCGACGCCCCATTGATCGAATGCATCGATATTCCAGATCGCGCTCTGCGTGAAAACGCTGTGCTCGTAGAGCGCGACCAGTGCACCGAGCGTGTGCGGCGTGAGGCGTTCGGCGAGAATCGTATTGCTCGGACGATTGCCCTCGAATGTGCGATGTGGCACCAGCCAGTCCGGTGTGCCCTCGGCTTTAACCTCGGCATCAGTCTTGCCGAAGGCGAGCGCCTCGCTTTGCGCGAACAGGTTCGACATCAGCAGATCGTGATGCTCGCCGAGCGGATTCAGCGTTTGCGCGAAGCCGATGAAATCGCACGGGATCAAACGTGTGCCTTGATGGATCAGTTGATAAAACGAGTGCTGGCCGTTTGTGCCGGGCTCGCCCCAGAAAATCGGGCTGGTTGGATAGTCGACCGTCGTACCATCCAGCGTGACGTGTTTGCCGTTGCTCTCCATCACGAGCTGCTGCAAATAGGCGGGAAAGCGTTTGAGGTATTGTTCGTACGGCAACACGGCAACAGTTTGCGCGTCGAAAAAATTGCTGTACCAGAGTGTGAGCAAGCCCATCAGCACGGGCAAATTCTGCGCGAACGGCGCCGAGCGGAAATGCTCGTCCATGGCATGAAATCCGTCCAGCATCGCGCGGAAATTTTCCGTGCCGATCGCGAACATGGTCGAAAGGCCAACCGCGGAATCCATCGAATAACGTCCGCCGACCCAATCCCAGAATCCAAACATGTTGGCCGTGTCGATACCGAATTTCGCAACTTCGTCGGCGTTGGTCGATACCGCGACAAAATGTTTCGCCACGGCTTTTTCGTCGCCAAGTTTATCCAGCGCCCAGGCGCGTGCGGTGCGCGCGTTGGTCAGCGTTTCGAGCGTGGTGAAGGTTTTCGAGCAGACGATGAACAAGGTTTCGGCTGGATCGAGATCATGCGTGGCCTCGAAAAAATCAGTGCCGTCGACGTTCGATACAAATCGACATTGCAAGTCACGCTGGCTGTAATGGCGTAGTGCTTCATAAGCCATCACCGGCCCGAGGTCGGAGCCGCCGATACCGATATTTATAACGGTGCGAATGCGTTTGCCGGTGTGTCCACGCCACTCGCCGCTGCGCACGCGCTCGGCAAAAACCGACATGCGATCGAGTACCGCATGCACCTCGGGTACGACATCAACGCCATCGAGTTCGATGCGAGTATCACGCGGTGCGCGCAAAGCGATATGCAACACCGCGCGTTTTTCGGTGACATTGATTTTGGCGCCGTCGAACATCGCCTGCATGCGATCGCGCAGGCCACAATCCTCGGCTAACGCGAGCAGCAAGCGCACGGTTTCAGCGTCGATGCGGTTCTTCGAATAGTCGAGATACAAGCCGACCGCTTCCGCGACAAAACGCTCGCCGCGTTTTGTATCGCCGGCGAACAGCTCGCGCAGGTGCCGATCCTTGATGATCTCGTGGTGCGCCGCGAGCGCCTTCCAGCTATCGCGCTGGGTGAGTGATGGTGCGGTTTTGCCGATAGTCGAAACGCTCATTGTCAAAGTTGCTCCGCCTGTGTTCCAGTGCTCTTGCTCTGGCCTTTCTCGACAATGCATTGCATCAGCGCATGCCACGACTTATTGAACGATTCGGCGCCTTCAAGCTGCAGTTGCGCAGCGAGTGCTTGATCGTCGATGCCAGCAGCGCGAAATGCGGCCAGTACTTTTTCGGCATCGCCGCCATCGGCCGGCAATGTGCTGGAAACCTTGCCGTGGTCGGCAAACGCGAGCAGGGTTTTTTCCGGAATCGTATTGATAGTATCGGCAGCAGCGAGCGCCTGGACATACAAGGTATCGGGCGCGTTCGGATCCTTGGTGCCAGTGCTTGCCCACAACAGCCGCTGCGGTCGCGCGCCGGCCGCAGCGAGCTTGCTCCAGCGCGGCGAGTCGTAAAGTTCGCAATAGGCTTTGTAGGTGCGTTGCGCCACCGCAATACCGAGTCGATTGCGCAGTTCGGCGGGGACCTTGTCACCGATGGCGTGATCCCAGCGGCTGACAAACAGCGACGCGACCGAGTTGATATGCGGATCAAGCCCGGCATTGATGCGCCGCTCGATGCCACGCAGATAGGCTTCCGCTGCGGCGAGGTACTGCTCGCACGAGAACAGCAGCGTGACGTTGACCGGCACCCCGGCAAAGATGGTTTCCTCGATCGCCGGCACGCCCGCAGCCGTGCCCGGAATCTTGATCAGCAGGTTCGGACAATTCGCCTGCGCATGCAGTTTTTCCGCGGCGTGGATCGTGCCGTCGGCATCGTCGGCAAGCAGCGGCGAGACTTCCAGCGAGACGACACCATCAACGCCGCCGGTCGCATCGTAATCGGGGCGAAATAATTCCGCCGCCTTGGTCAGATCGTCGATCGCCAGCTCGAAGAAAATATCCTCAGTGGATTTTCCGGCAGCGGTTTTTTTTCGGATATCGTCATCGTAAAACGCCGTGGTACGAATGGCCTGATCGAAGATTGTCGGATTCGAGGTGAGCCCGGTGACCACGAGTTCGTTGATGTAGCGTGCGAGCGTGCCGTCGGTGAGCAGGCCGCGGGTGATGTTGTCCAGCCACAGGCTTTGGCCGAGATTGTGCAGTTCTTGCGTCGCTTTCATGCTGTCCTCGCTGATGGGCGGAGCGCGTCGCGGTAGCAGCGCCGACACGCGGAAATCCGGGTTGATTCAATCGTACCTGCTGACTGTAACCTATCAACATGGCATGAGAAATCGTCCTTTCATGCAGACAATATGCCACGCACGAATCGATCGGCATGATAGAACAGGAGATTGTTCATTCGATGCATGCATAGCGGTTGGCGGCCGCGATCGCGGGCGGGTATAGCATCGAGTGGACGCTAAGGGACGCGAGGTTTTCGCTTGAAAATTCGGTGGGAACCAGCCCTGCCAGAGACAAGCTCGTCTCTGAGCGGTTTAGACGGCTGGATCGGTTTCGCCGGAAATCTGCAAGCGGCTTATCCATTGATCTTCGACCCAACGTTGCACCAAGGTTGCAGCGCGCATCGCAACAGTATCGACATCGTGCCATTCGCACAGTAGCTCGCAGACTTCGGCAAAGCTCGATCCGTGTTCGACCGCGCTCAATACCGCGGCTTCGTCGTGTTCGAGCAGGCGGTGGCGGACATTGCGATCCTTGCGCCAGCCGATCCATTGCTGTGGCGCATCGAATTTTTCCAGCTCCGGCGGTCTTTCTTCGCGGTCGACGGCGCGACGAATTTCGTTGACGTTCCACTGCAAGGTCAAACGCTGCAAAGAACCGTGCAGTCGAAATTGCATGCCCGGCCAATTCTCGCCGGCGACCGAGGCCATTTGTTCGGCATCGACGAGTGGATCGTCCGCAGTGTCGAATGCCAAGGTCAGGCACCATTCGATGCCGGCCATTTCGCTAAGTCCCGACTGTTGCGACCATGCCGAGTTTTTTACGAATTCGGGGAACTGATCGCCATACCAACGCACGTTGTAATGCGCTGATGGCGTGGCTTCGATATAGGCGAGGCAGACCTGTTCAAAATTTTCATCACCCGCCAGCAAACGCAAACCGGGCAGATCGTTGCCGAGCACTTCGAGCAAACGCAGGCGATACGCCTGCGAATAAACATCGAGACGTTTTTCGGCGTTCGCCGCCGCGCTACCGATAACCTGCACAGCCATTGGCGCGATATCGCCGTCGAGTACATAACGACTGAAATCACGTTGCAGGCCGAGCAGGGTATTGTTCATGCGGCGGCTTTGAGAATGGGTTCGGCGATTTCGCGCGCGTGCTGCAATTCGGCGAGCAACTCGGTCAATGGCGGAATCTTGTCGTCGCGCTCGATCATCGTGGATACCGGGCCGAATCGGCGCACGGCATGCCGGTACAAATCCCATACGCCATCGATCACCGGCGCATCGTGGGTATCGATGATCAGCGCGCCCTGGTTGTCATGGCCCGCCAGATGAAATTGCTGCACACGATCCGCCGTTATGCCTGCGAGATATTCGAGCGGATCAAAACCGTGATTGTGGCTGCTGACATAGATATTGTTGATATCGAGCAGGATCAGGCAATCGGCGCGTTCGGCGATGGCATTGAGAAATTCCCACTCGTGCATTTGCGCGCTGGCAAATGACACGTAGCTCGATACGTTTTCGAGCAGAATGCGGCGACCGAGAAAATCCTGCACCTCGCGCACGCGCTCGACAACCTGGCTGATAGCCTCTTCGGTGTATGGCAACGGCATGAGGTCGTGCAGATTTTTGCCATCGACGCCGGTCCAGCACAGATGATCGGAAATCCACGCGGGCTGAACCATGTCCGCGAGTTGTTTAAGACGTTTGAGATAGTCGCGATTGAGCGGATCGCCACTACCAATGGATAACGAAACACCGTGCATCACCAGCGGATAACGTTCGCGAAAACGTTCGAGAAAATGCAGCGGACGCCCGCCCGGAATCATATAGTTTTCCGACAGGATTTCGAGCCAGTCGACCTTGCGCTCGCCCTCCAGCAAATCCTGATAATGATCGACGCGTAGCCCCAAGCCAAAGCCCAGTGGCGGATAACGATACGAGGCAGTGAGTGAAGTAGTCAACGCAGTATTCCAAAAAGGAACGGCCCGATCAGCGTAACCGATCGGGCCGTGCATCAGATCGATGGCGACTTAGCTTTTCTTGGCAGCGGCTTCAGCAGCGGTGCAAGTTGCAGCGTCTTTCTGCTCGGTCATGCCCTGGCCCTTGCAGGCGTTCTGGCCCTTGCAGGAATTTGCGGAATTCTTGCATGCGCTCTGGCCTTTGCACGAGGTCGAATGTTCGCATTTTACTTTTGCATCGTCAGCAGCGAAAGCCTTGTTGACGCTGGCAACGCTGAACAGACCAGCGACGACGGTGGCGAGAGCAATACCGGTAATTTTCGAGTTCATGTGTTTATCCTCAGGTGGGTAGGAAAAGCAAAATAACGATATCGGATCATTCAGATGTTGCGGCGGAAAACAATCCGATGCCGGTCAAGCGAACATAGAGAACGGTCGTTGTGGAAAAATCTTTCACGCCTCCATGCAACGCATTTCAATTTTGCGCCGAACCGAAAGAACTCAGCGCCAACTTGCATAATGTGTTCAAATTTATTGTGCGGTGCGGAATAAATCGAGCAAGTCTTTCGTATCATCAACGGGATAGTGCAGACTGCGCGGCGAATTCAAAACATATTCGACCGAATTGTGTAAGCCAATCGTTAGATAGTGGGTCTAGCGTATCTCTCACATTGTTAAAGGAAGGTGTCTTGTGCGTGATTTGATCGCCTCTGGTTCCGAGAAATTGCTTGGTCTCGCACATTCGCTGGACTGGCTTGGTCCGCTGGTCGTGCGTCTGTTCTTTGGCTATTTCTGGCTCGAAACCGGTTGGGCGAAGTTGCACAATCTTGACGGCTTCACCGCGCGTTTTGTCGGCTGGGAAATTCCGTTTCCCGCGTTCAGCGCTGCGGCATCGGCATGGGTGGAGTTCATCGGTGGTGCGCTGATCATGCTCGGGCTGTTCACGCGCCTGACCGCGATTCCGATGATCGTCAACATGATCGTGGCGATTGCGCTCGTGGTGATCAAGAACGTGCATGGTTTCGATGATCTGATCGAGCTCGATGAATTTGTCTATATCCTGATTTTCTTCTGGCTGCTCATGGCCGGCCCGGGCAAAGTCAGCCTGGATACGCTGATCAATCGTTGGCTGGGTATCCGCCTGGTTTGAAGCTGCCGGAAAAAGTCCGCCAACAAGCCCTGACCGCCATACTCCGGCGGTCGGGTTAATTTGATCGCAATGATTGCCTTACAATTGCATGCAGCTTTGTATACCCTGCAAAGCACAGGCGGACGTAAGGGGAACGGATGTCGATCAGTGACGCGCAAGCGGTCGTAGCAGCGGATGTCGAGCCGGATTTTGTGGCGCGCATCGCGGCCGGCGATCGCAAAGCCGAGCTCGAATTTGTGCGGCGTTATGCCCATGGCATAAGTGTACTGTTGCGCCGGCGTTGTCGCCCCGGGGATCCGATTGTCGAAGATCTGACGCAAGACGTCTTGATGTGCGTGCTGCAGCGTTTGCGCTCCGGCGGCATCCGCGATTCGGCCGCATTGCCGGCGTATATCCAGACCACTGTGGTTTATACCGCCACCGCCGAATACCGCCGCCGTCGCGCCGCCGAACCATTGAGCGCGATCGAGAATATGCCGAGCGACGAAAATCCGATCGAGCGCATCAGTACCAGCCAGCGCTCCAATATCCTCAAGACACTGCTCGCTGAAATGCCGGTGGAGCGCGACCGAGAGATTCTCGTGCGATTTTATCTAGCCGAAGAGGCCAAGGAAGCCGTGTGTCGCGAACTTGGCATTGCTGATGCGCATTTCCATCGCGTGATCTTTCGTGCGCGTGAACGATTCCGACATTTACTCGATCACTCCGGATTTGCCGAGGTGTGAAGTGAGACAACTGGCTTACTTGCGACACCTTCATGGGTGTACGGCAAACGAAACCATCTAAAAGGAGTTTGAAGTGATGCCGATTTCTACATCTGTGCGGATTGTCGCCTGGATGGAAAACGCGTGGCTGGTTCGTTATCTGGACCGCCAGCTTTCCGACGACGAAGTGGCGGCTTTCGAGGCGTATGTCCTGGACAAGCCTGAGCTGCTGACGCTGATCGAGGCGGATACGAATCTGCGCGATGCGCTGAGCGACGCTGCGCTGAACACTCCGGGCGATGTGCTGGATCAACACGCCGCAAGTGACGCCCGAGCGTATGTGACTGATATCCAGCAGCCTCTACCATCCATGTCGACGAGTGCGCACGGAATACGACCGGCATGGGTTTCGATTGCCGCCTCGCTGCTGCTGGGCCTTGGCATGGGCTGGATTGGCGAACGTGTCTGGTCGCCAGATCATAGTCAGGCACTGATCGCGAACCCGACGCGCATCATCTACGATACCTTGCGTGGTGAGGCGTCACCGCCACGCATCGAGCACGCAGACAGCAACTCGAATTACGTGCTCGTGGAAATCGCGGTACCACCCGAAGCCAAAGAAATCATCCTCAATATCGAAAATTCGGCGGAACAGACATTCACCGAATCGCCAGATGGATTCATCAGCGCGCTGATCAACAAACATGCATTGACCCACGCGCAAAGTATTTTTTTGCGCTATCGGCTTAAAGGCATTACGCAACAGCGGACATTGTCGTTAACCGAATTCAAAAGGGGCGAATCATGAAAATGCGTGGGTTTCTGCTGATCGGTTTTCTTGTCTGTCTGAGCCATCAGGCTGCTAGTTTTGCGGCGGATCCAACCCGGCCTGCGGCGAAACCCACTGCAATTACAAAAGCGCCGGCGCCCGCTCGGGCCGCAGCGATTGCCTCGCCACTGGCGTTGGTATGCGATAACACAACGGCCACGAGTGTTGCCGAAATTCCGCAAGCAATCGGCGCTGGTTGTGTCGATTTCAGAAAAGACCATAGCGTGACCGCTCGTGTGCTGAACAATGCATCGCGTTTTGCCACGGTTTGTCCGGTGACTTTGGAAAAACCCGTGTTCGATCCGAAGTGCGCTTCCGTTGCATTGCTCGCAGCGGATGACAAAGTACAAATCAGCCAGTTCGGCAAGGATGATTTCCATCTGACGATCTGGCGCCATCAGGACGGTCGCTTGCAGGCCTCCAATTTGTTGCTGACGCCGGGCAAGACCGCGCAAGGCACTGGCTGGCTCGAAGGCCGCGAAACCACGCAGTCCCACGTGTATGTCTATTACGTATATTTGGACAAGAAGACGTCAAGCGCTGGCGATCTGGTGAAATACTATCGGCTGGAAATTTTCGAAGATGGCTTGTGTCTTGATCAAACGCCTGCGAATACTTTCCAGGACGATCCGTCGTGCAATCTCGCCCCGGCACCACTGCGGGTTGGATCCCATCAAGGCAATAGCGGTGGTGGTGGCGAACCCCCGCCGATCAAGCCATAGCCCGAACCCGCTGCTGACATCAGCACATGCAAAGACGATTTCCGATCGCTGTATTAGTCGCACTGACGATCTCGGCGGGTCGGCTGGTATTTGCGACGCCTAACGCGAATGCGGTGATCGATTGCGTCAACACCGCCGAAGTGACTCTGGCAATTCCTCGCTCAGACCGTATCTCACTGGATGTGCATGCGAGCGATACGACGTGGCTGGACCTGCAGGAATCCGGTGCCGAAATCGAGTTGACTGGAGCGGTCGCCGGAGCTTCGTTCAACGAAGTTACGGTGCCGCCGCGGCTGGGTTATTTTTTCCTTGAAATGCACGGCAACAATACGCTGCAGGTCAGGCGCATATTGGCCTCGGCCGCGCCCGCGCGGCTGCACGCAAAATTGCATTGTTCGCCGACCGCGAGCGATCGCGCTCGTATTGTTTGGTTCGGTCGCGCGGCGCTGATCTCGCAGCAATTGATGCCGGTGTCGCGAGGGATTCCGACTGACGATTTGCTTGGCGATATAACCAAACTAAGTGCCGACGCCGTCGCTGCCGATGAACTTGCGCTCACGCAACACTTGCGCGCGCAAGCCTTGTTTGCCGGCGCGCGTACCACGGCGGCGATTGCGGCATTTGCGCAAGCCGAATCTGCATGGTTGGCGATCGGCGACAACGCGCGCGCACTGGCGGCACGGGTCGGTCGAGTGGAGGAGTTGCAACGCTCGGGGCAATATCAGGCGGCGCAGGATCTGTCGAAAATAAATTTTTCGATTGGCCCGGATGACCAGTATTTTTCCGAACGCCTGCGTGCCGCGCGTTGTCTGGCGCTGCGTTATCTCGGGGCGCTCGATCAGGCTGTGGCATGTTATGAAGCCAGCATCACGGGGTTTACCAACAACGATGAACGCACCGAGCATGCGAGCATGTTGCTCGACCTCGCTGAGGTGCTGCGTTATCAGGGCAGCCACGATCGTGCGCAAGGTTACGCGCAACAAGGATTACTTCTGGCGGAAGGACCGGACGCACCAATCTTGCATGGTCGCGCGTATTTGTTGTTGGCCGATCTCGCGTTGGAGCACGGTGATGTTGCTACCGCATTGCGCCAGTTCGACAGCGCAATCTCCGAATTTTCTTCGGTGCATGCGTCGCGCTGGGAGGCGAATGCGATGTTGCGCGTGGCGTCGTTGTATTCGCAGTTCGGCGTGCTCGACGACTCGTATGCCTTTGTTGAAGCGGCGCTGTCACGTTTGTCCGAGCAGGATGCACCTGCGAGATTTGCTGCAGCCAAAATTGCGTTGGCCAGAGTCGATTTGCGCGCGGGCCAAAACGACGATGCGCTGCGATCGGTGCGCGCCGCCGAAGCTATCTATGCGCGATTGAAGATGCCGGCCGAGCTGGATCTTTGCCATACGCTACTGGCGCGTCTGCAGCTCGAAAACAACGATGTTGCCGCTGCGGAAAAATTGGTCGATGCCGCGTCCGAGCATACAAAACTCAATACGCATGAATGGCAATTGATTGCGATACGCACGGCCATTGCGGCTGCACATTTGCCCGTGGCGCAGCGTTTGCTGGATCAATTGCGCCCGGCGCCGCTGTCGTGGGCGCATCGGATCGAGTTTGCCGAGCTCAATGCGACCTGGTCGGCGCGCTCGGGCGATCGCGACAAAGCGCTGCAGATACTTACAACAGCAGCAACGAATATTCACGCTGCTGCGTTCGACATGCGCCATCCGTTGATGGCGGAATTGCTGGTGCGGCAAATCACCCCGCTGCGCTCGCTGGCCATCGAGTTGTTACTGGAGCAGCGCGAGTCAGCGAGCGGTGATGATATCGCTGCGGTCGATCGCGACACGGCGCAAGCGGCATGGCAATGGATCAATTTGCTCAGCGCACCACGCGCGCCAGCGGATGCAAATGATTCATCTCGCAATCCGTCGACGCGCCTCGACGAATTGATCGGGCATGAATTGCTAGCCTCATCGAATCATCGTGACGATGCTTCTGCAACGGCGATGGGCCGCGAATTGCTCGCGATCTTGTCGAACGGTAGCCCGCACATTGCATCCAAGGATCCCGCGATCAGCCGACCGCTGCAAACCTTGCAACAAGGCCTCGCCGCCGAGGCGGTATTTGTTTCGTTTCTGGATGCGGGTCCGCGCGGAGCGATGCTCTGGATTTCGCGCGATCAGGCGCGTTTGCTTGCCGCGCCATCGTCGAAGCAATTGCGAGATGCAACCGAGAAACTGCTGTTGCTGGTTTCCAGCCCGGGCAATTCGCTGGAACAAATTCATCTCGCGGGAGATGTGATCGCCGCAAAACTATTCGCCACTGCGCCGATGACATCTGCACCCACGAAATTGTTGGTAGATGCCGACAGTGATATCGGCCTGTTGCCATGGCCGATCCTGCGTTGGCGCGAGGGTGACGAAGAACTGGTCGAAAACAGCAGTATCAATCTGGTGCATGTGCGTGCGAATTGTTGCGTGGATTCATCGAGTCCGACGTCGCGTGTGCATGTGTTCGTCAGCGCGCAGCAGGCAACAGCAACAGCGTCACCAGAATTGCCGCAGTTGCCGATGGCATCCAGCGAGCCCGATTTCATCACTACTTCGCTGCTCAATTCACAGCACAAGGTGGTGGCCAAGAGCATGAATAGTCGCGACGCTTTGCTCGCCGCGTTGAATCAATCGGGTGACTGGGTGCACATCGCCGGCCACGGCACCGCGGGTTCCGCTCATATCGGTTTCAGCGGCGTTTGGCTGGAGCCGGAAACAGCCGGAGCCGCCCCCGGATTTCTCGGCGAACTGGATGTGCTTGGTCGTGGTTCGCGCAGCGATCTGGTCGTGCTTGATGCCTGCCAATTGGGGCGACGCACGAATGATAGCGTGCGCCCCAGCATGAGTTTTGCCGATGCCACGGCGCATGCCGGGGCCAAGCATGTGGTGGCGGCATTATGGCCGACCAGCGATTCCGCGGCCGCACTCTGGGTGCCGACATTTTATGCAGACATGGCGAGCTCAAATGCGCCGGATGTGGGCGCGGCCTTGCACAAGGCGCAGTTGCGTCTGCGCAGCAGCCGGAGTTTTCACCATCCGTTTTACTGGGCATCGTTGATGCACATCGAATCGATCTGAGTTGGCGCAAGCCCTGGTGAACAGCCATCTCTCTACAAAAAATCCTGTCACCACTGCCGACAAGGATCGTTATATCGCGAACCAGAACGGCGGACGATCGCTGCAACTGGATGGCAAGCAAGTTCCGCTAGACCAATCTTTGGCGAATGACAAACTCACGCGTGTGGAACGCGCGAAAATTCATGTACCTGCGATTTTCTGGAACTACGAAAAATCGTGTCCTGTCGTTGTGCATGCGCCCGTCACGTCGGACTATGCCCACTCACGTCGCATTCCGATTCATGATCAAGGCGATCGGCAAACTTGCATCGCATTTGCGACGCTTGGCGCGATCGAGTTATTCCTTGCTCGACGTGGCCAAGTCGTCAATCTATCGCCGCAATATGCGAACTGGATTTTCATGCGCCGTGCGATTCCGCCGCGCGACTGGTGCCATGACGATGTGCGACTTGCAGATGCGCTGGTGTGTTTGAGCGAGATCGGCGTTTGCGCAGAAACCTTGTGTCGGTATGAATCGCTGTCTGCGTTGCACACGCGCTGCGATCAACGTCCGAGTTTGAACGCGCAACGCCACGCGCACTACGGCATTAAAAAATATTCGTTGATCGACAATGTCGGGCTCGATGGTCCGAGTATTGCCAACATCGTATTTCTCGAAAACATTGTCAGTCAGGGTTTCGACATCATCGTCACGGTCGGCGTCGCCTTCGGACGTCACGATATCGATCATGTCTACGATGTGATGCGCGACGGCGAAGATATTCCGTGGGCACCGACCGATGCACACTGCGTGGTCATCGTTGGCTACGATCGCGGTGCGCGAAAGCCTTTTTTCATCTGCAGAAACAGCTGGGGAAAAGACACTGGCGCCGATGGTTACTTGCTGCTGAGCTACGACTATATTCGTACCTACGCTCTTTACGGCGCGGTGGTGTTGGACGTCGCTACAGACAGAGCCATGCCAGCCCGATACTAGATATCGCCGCGAATGCCAAACCGATATTTTACTGAAGCAGAACGACAGCGCGTAGAACATGCGACGCGGAATATTTATTGCAGACTGACTTTCCCCGTCAGCCATCCATCACTGCTTGCTAAAATCAAAGCCTCTTCGTCACATCAGCCATCAGGCGTTCGCCTTCGGCCTTCGGCACATTTTCGCAGAGATACAACTCGACAAATTCGCCGCCGCGGGAGATTGTCGATGCGCGCTGATAAGCGCATGGTCCTGCAGCCGTCATCGTATACAAGGTAGGGTGAGTTTCATGAGTGGCATGCAGATGCCGTCCGGCATTGGGGCCACCAACCAACAGTAAATCAGTCATGTCGCTTTCCTTTTCCACAAGGGAATATGGCAAGGAGAGTTTCAACCACATTACCGTCTTCAACTTGTGAATTTAGAGTGTCGTTCGCGTGATTTACGAATGTAACTTCGGCTATTTACCAATGTAATTTTGTATTCATCAAACACGTCGCTGGCAATGCGTTCGTGTCGCTAAAAATGGTCGACCGCCCTTGCAATGGCATCACGCACTTTTGCAGAGGTACGCTCCAGGGGAGGTAGAGCGCCAAGGATGAACAAGAGGGGAGCCTGCACACGTCCTTCGGTCGTGGGCACACCTTAGCGGCAGACTCGTTATGCAAAAGTTGTGGAACGGTTAGCGACTTGTTTTGCTCATGCGACATCGTTCGCGTCCGCGCTGCAGAAAACTCCGTTCGACATCGTGCGTGTCACACGAAGAAAATTCACTCGCGCACGCAGGAAATATTTGTCGCCCGATCATCCACGAATTCGCGACTCGAACTTCCGCTTGTGATATTTTTCCGTGTCAAATTATCCACGGCGCCGAGAAGAAACATGCTTCTGCAATCGATTGAGTTCAAGCGTCAATCGGGCTTGCCGATCGCGACACAAATTTATCTCGCTCTGCGCACGGCAATTCTCAACGGGCAGATTCCTGCACGCGCACGCCTGCCTTCGACGCGCGAGCTGGCGGCGCAACTCGGTGTGTCGCGTGCCGGTGTCGTGTCTGCGTTCGAGCGACTGGTCGCAGAAGGTTATCTCGCCAGCCGTGTCGGCGATGGCACGCGCGTTACCGAGGTATTGATCGACAAGTCCACACCCAGCACGTCGGAGCAGGTGCCGACACGCCTTTCGAAAGCCGCGCAGAAAGTGCTGCAACTCAACGTCAATTACTTGCGGCCGCTGCAGCCGTTTCGTTTCGGCACACCGGCGCTTGATCTGGCGCCGCTGGAATTGTGGGGCAGGGCAATGCGCATGGCGTGCCTGGAAGCGAAACCTGACGCGCTCGACATGAGCGATCCGCTCGGCTTGCCGAAGCTGCGCGAGTTGATCGCCGAGCGGCTGTATCGCACGCGCGCGATCATCTGCAGTGGCGAGCAGGTTGCAATCGTCGGCAGTACGCAGCAGGCATTTTTTCTGATCGCACGGTTGTTTATCGAGTCGGGCGATAAAGTCTGGCTGGAGGATCCTGGGTATTACGGCGCACGTCGCGCGCTGGTCGCGGCTGGTGCTGAAATCGTGCCGGTGCCGGTGGATCGCGATGGCATGATCGTGGCGCAAGGAATTGCACGCGCACCGTTGGCAAAGCTTGCTTATGTCGCGCCATCGCATCAATCGCCGACCGGGGTGACGATGAGCCTGGAACGCCGATTGTCGTTGTTAAACTGGGCGCAGGATAGCGATGCATTGATCGTCGAAGACGACTACGACAGCGAATTCAACTTTGAAGGTCCCTCACTTGCCGCGCTGTACAGTCTGAGCAAACACGCCCGCGTAATGTACATCGGCACCTTCAGCAAAACCCTGTTTCCTGCCGCACGGCTGGCCTATGTCGTATTGCCCAAAAATCTGGTCGAGCCGTTTCGCTGCATGCGTCGCGTCACCGACGGATTTACGCCGACGTTACTGCAGCATGCGGCCGCGCGGTTTCTCGCCGAAGGCCATCTCGACCGGCACATCCGTAGCATTCATGCGATTTACGCGCAGCGCAGAAAAGCATTGGCCGATGCCGCGGCAGAATATTTCGGCGAAGCGGGCGAGCTCGTGATTGCGCGCACCGGCTTGAACGCCGTGGTCTGGTTGCCGCCGCATGTGAATGATGTCGCGGTGGCAGCGGCAGCGCTCGACGCCGGTATCGAAAGCTATTCATTGTCGCAATTCGCGCTTGAGCCGATGTCGCGCGGTGGATTGGTACTTGGTTTTGCCGCGTTCACGCCGGAGCGAATTCGACATGCAGCAAAACAACTCGCGCAGGTACTGAAGCGATTTTGAGCGTGACTTTTGCCGTGAACGTGACAGCGAAAAATTTACTGCGCATTGAGCGTCATGCAATCAGCGGCTGATCCGATTCATGTAGCATTGGCCCGCAAACTGGAGCAGAGCATGCCTGAAGAAATCCCCGATCCAAAACACCAACATCCGCCCGTACCGGTACAGGAGCCACCGCGCCCGAAACCGATTCCCGCCGAAATGCTGGACCAAAAGGAGTCACCATGATCCGTTCGAAATCCGAGCTTGTGCGTTTGCTTGATGAACTCGATGCAGGCATGCCGGACATGATCGAAAAAATCCCGGAGGCTGGCGATTTCTGGGCTGCATTCGGTGTTGCGGCCAGACATATCACCGATGCGGCATCGGCAGAAGATTCGGTCTACGTGCACGGGCGCATCGACGTCATTCTCACTAGCCACGGTCTCGAACCCGCAGCTTGGGATACGCCCGACGATATCAGCAATATCGACCAGATCGAACCCACCAACAACCGCTGAACTGCTGGCTTGCATCCTGGTGGCCGCGATCGGGTTTTCGTGCGGCCATCATGGTTTTGACAATCGCGTCGTGCTGCCGATCAAAACTCCAGCCCGTCGATGAAAATCGTATCGTTATCACAACTCGCATACCACGGCGTGCTCTGGGTCGCCGCATCCCAAAGATTGCTCGATGTCGCAGCGAGATAATTCGGACACAGTGTGGCCGCGCTATCGACCAGACTGCTCGGCGACGGTGGAGTGGGTGCATGACCGTTCAGGCGATTATGGCCGGCGTAAAAAGCGGTCAGTGCCGTCATGCTGCTCATATCCGGGATCGATCCGGCAAAATGGTTGTAATCGATTTCGAGGTAATTCAGCAGCGGCAATTGCGTGCCGGACAACGTCGGAATGGTTCCGCTCAACTGGTTGTAGCCGAGATTGATTGCCTGCAGTGACGGCAGATTGGTGAGCGGTGGAATAACCCCGCTCAATCCATTGGACGCGACGTTGAATTCGACCAATTTGCTCAAGCCGCCGAGTGGCGGAATCGAGCCGCTCAGCTGATTCGAATAAGCGAAAAATTTCTCCAGCTTGCCCAAGCCCGCAACCGCCGGAATCGACCCGCTCAACTGGTTGTAGCCGACCTGAAACGTCTGTAATTGGCTCAGATTGATAAGCGACGCCGGCAGCGTGCCGATCAGATTATTGTTGTACAGATTAATGCCGATGACGTGTGTGCCGGTCGCGTCGCAGACGACGCTGCCGGTGGCCGACGAACATACTGGCGTCGGGCTGGCATTACGCGCGGTGGCCCAATCGGTGATGCTGGTCCAGGTCGGCCCGCCGCTCGCATTGTACAAATCGATCAGCGCCTGCACTTCTGCCGGCGGCAACGCTGCAGTCGCTGCAGCGCCGATGCTGATGCCAGCGATCGTAGCCAAAACTTTTCGCCGAATCGATGGCCGAAATTTTGCGCCTTGCTCAATCAGCACAGATCGCGAATCAAGATCGTTGCACATGATCAGGTCACCCGAATTGGCGGCCCCCGTGAGCGCAGTGTCATGGCTGCAACTTTACGTTGCAACTTCCGCTGTTGGCAGACGTGATGCAGCTCGCGAAAAAACACGCTGATGAATCGCGATGCGGATCGCTAGCAAACAACAGAAATAGCAATGTTGCAGTATCGATTGCGGGATAGGCAGACTGCGTCGCGTCTGACTTGGCATGCCGATGGAACTTGCGTTTCGCGCCCGCGCATCTACGCGCGCCGGCAGCATTGCGGCCACATTTGGGCGATGGCATGCGATTCAGAAGTACGCAGCATCCGGACCGGTAAGTCTCGCGTGGCCGGACTGCGCCAGGCGCCGCGCCTGTTCGCCGGGATTGGCGATACGATCGGCCGCGAGCGAGGTTAAAAAACGTTCGTATTCGCGCATCCGGATATCGTAGATCGCGCGGCCTATTTCGCGCGCGAGCAAGTCGAGCGCTTCGAGTTCGTCCGGTGCAAGTTTTTCGCCGTGCCGCGCGCCGCACATCAGCACGCCGATCACGCGGTCGCGTTGCGTGATGGGAAAGACGTAGCCTTCGAAATCCAGCACGCTAGACTTGTACGGTGTTTCGATGTGATGTTGGGTCGCGCGCATCGCGACAAGGGCCGCATCGTCGTTCTCGATCGTGCCCGGAAAAGTCGTGCTGCCGCAGCTGATCTCGCAATCGTGGGATTCAGCGCGACGGTCGTAGATCGCTACGCCCGTGCCGCCGATCGCGGTCTGCACGCGCTCCACGCTTAGCTCCAGCAGTCGGGGATATTTTTCGATGAACGCACATTCGCGAGTGAAGCCGCGTAATGCGGCGATCGCGAAATGCTGGCGACGAAACACATACCGATCAACGGCGTGCTCGACGCGATGGTGGACGCGGTTGAGCACGAGCGCAATGACCAGCGTGACACCCGCCTGAAGTGAAATACTTGCGTCCTTGCCGAGCGCAAAGCTCTCGACGATTTTCTCCAGCAGCGCAAACACACTGACCACGAGCGCCGTGGTGAAGCCGAATACCAGGGTGCGGTCAATGATGAAGGAAACATCCACCAGCCGATGGCGTAGTACGGCGTAGAGATATCCGAACATGCAAAGCGCCGTGAGCAATCCGTAGACTATCGCCGCGCCGATGCCGTTTTGCGGAAACAGTATTTGCGCACACACCGTCAGCAACAGCAGGCTGGTGCTGAAAAGTACCCAGCGGATACGAAGTTTTTGCGCAGCTGCACTCGCGCGATAGCCGACTGCGAGTACGGTGACGGATAATCCCACAGCAATCACGAGCGGAAGATTGGTGAGTCCCAGCCAGCCGACCGCGGCGACATTGCCATCGACGAAGATGACCCAACGGCGAACCACGATCATCACCAACGCGACCGAGCAGCTGGCAATCAGCAATACGCGAAATCGCCAGCGCACGCGCGCGCTGATGCCGTCACCGACCAGCGTTTCTCCGGTGATGTAAAGCCCCGAAATCGCGATTACCTGCAACAGTGTGGCTACTATCGTGAGCCAGAATCCGGTGATCGGATCGAGTGGAATATTGGAAACCAGGTTCTGGATGCTGGTCAGTGCGGCGAACAGCAACAGGCCCCAGGCGGTCCAGTCGCGGCCGCGCCAGAGTGTGATCAGGGCCAGTGCGACGAGGCTCAGGATTGCCGGGTAACCCGAGGCGATATTCGCCGTGCCACCACGCGTTTGGTCGGGCGTCGTCGTAACTGTAATTGTGCTCGGCTGACCGTCGCGAAGCACAGCGATATTCACGGCTAGCCCGGGCGGAGAGTTCGCGATCTGCACTGCGGCGACGCGATCGGCCATGCTCATGCGCGGCAGATCCAGTAGATCGCCAACCTGCAGGCCGTCAGGCAGCGGCAGGTCGGGATGTTTTGCGATGACGTAGCGATTTGCATCGTCGCGTATGACGCGCAACGGCAGCGTCGAAAAAAATGCGGATCCATAGAACAACGGCACGAGCCAGCACAGGATCAGGACGCTGATCAGCAGGCGGAGGAATAGGTTCATTCTGGCGTCGATCCTTGCAACATGATGGCGCCCAGCGTGCGAGCCGCCGCAAGGCGCGTCGAAAGACGGGAATCATAACGCCGCAGACCGTCGAGCAGGCACCGAAAACACTTGTGCTTCTGACTTAACCAGCAGTTCCGTGCCAAGGCCGCCAGCATCGTTTTAATTGCCTGCATGCACCTCAGTGGAAGGTGGCAAGGCATGAGAACGCGAGAGAACCTGTCCGACGAGTGCATTCGACACCGCACCGATCAGAAGAATGATCGTAGCGGCAGCAATGGCCCGCCATAACGGCAAGTGCGCTTTGTGGCGAATCCAGCCGACCTGTACGAGCCAGAACCAAAGCGTACCCGATAGCGCCAAAACTGCACCGACAGTGGCGCTGGTTCTATCGGCCGAGGCGAGGGAGATGCTGATCGATAGTAACAAGGCGAACGGAGAAACGAGATAGCACTGTTCATAGAACGGCATTCGCAAGTTTTCGCGGCTGATCGACACGCGTGATCGAACCAGAAAATAGACGGCGCCGGCAAGCGCCCAAAGCCCGAAGGCGATGGTTCGATAGAGCAACAAATTTTGCTCCGAAGCGAGAAGCACACTCGCCAACGATCCCCCATCGATCTGGGCCTGGTTGCGCACGCCGATGTCGATGACTTGGGCGATCACAACGCATAGCGCAAGCAGCAGCGGAGGACTGATGGCCTCGTTGTAGCGCTGCTCATCCGGCGTCGCCAGCTCAGCCGCCGCATAAGCCGTCATGGCACGCGGTCGCCACAAAATTTTCGCCAGCGTCTTTGGCACCAGGATCAGCCAGAGTAGCGCTTCATAGACGAACTCTTCCAACGATCTTAGTAGCTTCAGAAAGTCCATGCATATTCCAACGAGTCGTTTTGATCAAAGCCGCGCCACGATAACCGCTCCCGAGAATGCCGCACTTGTGGGTTCACAGGGTAACGGCCTTGAGCATTAAAACGTCGCTTCTCAGTTTCCAATCAAGCACACAGGATTTGACCGGATCGTACTACATAGCATTGGATTGCAACGGACATAAAAAAGGCCGGCCCCTTATTCTGTATGGGTTTCCCGGCCTGTTTTGGACTGCATTGGAGTATGAAATGGTAGCGGAAGTCGATCGAACAATGCCGTGAAAGCCATATATTGCGAGAATTGTCCTGCCAAGTTCGACAAAGAGCCCCCGAAAGCCCGCGACTAGTCGTCGATGGCCAGATCGGAATCGCTAAGGGTGATATGACCAAACACGTTCCCCTGAACCGCAACGCGCGCTGGCCGGTGCAGCTTTGGAAAGAACTCTGCAGTACCCGTGAATAATTGGCAAAGAAGAATACTTCCGCTGGCAGCAACAGGTGGCCCGAACGCTAAGAGGAGTGGCATTGGGTTCTAGTTGACGAAAAGCCATGGCTTCCTCCGCCAGTGCCCAAACAGGTGGCCCGAACGCTAAGAACCTGTTCAAAGTCTTTTGAGCAGTAGCGTGAGGAAGGCAAGGTGAATGAACTGGAGGCTGGTATTGAGCTTGCGCTCGCAGTTCTTCCAGAGTCGTCGGCATTTCTCCAACCAGGCGAAGGAGCGCTCGACCACCCACCGCTTCGGGATAACGGCGAAGGTATGCAATTCATTGCGTTGGGCGATCTGCACGGTGGCACCGATGGCGCCTTGGACCGCTTCGGCAAAGGGCTGGCCGACGTAGCCGCCATCCGCTAGGACACTTTGTACCCGATGTAGGTTTGCCTGACATCGATCCATCGCCTGCAAGGCGCCCTTGCGATCGGTGACTTCCGCTGTAGTCACCGCAATAGCGTGAGGCAGTCCCTGCGTATCCACGGCAATATGCCGCTTGATCCCCGAGACCTTCTTGCCGGCATCGTAGCCCTTATGCGTCGCCGTGTCGGTGTTCTTTACGCTTTGTGCATCAACGATCAAGAAGCTCGTCATGGCGTTGCGCCCCTGCTTGATACGCGCCGCGCCCACCTGATTTTTTAACGCCCGCTCCAGCAGGCTGATGCCGTTCTCGTCAGGCTCGCTCCAGATCGAAAAGTACGAATGCACCGTTCGCCATTTCGGAAACTCCGTGGGCAGCATGCGCCACTGGCAGCCGCTTTTGAGGAGGTAGCGGACCGCGCAAAATACCTCGTACAGATCCACCCGACGCGGGCTGGTCTTCTTGCGTGTGCTTTCCAGCAAAGGATGAATTTGCTCAAACTGGGCGCGACTGATGTCACTCGGATAGGTTGATCTCATTCCGCCAGTATCAGCACGCCGGTCTCATAGATTGAGACTTTGAACAGGCTCTAAGAGGAGTGGCATTGGGTTCTAGTTGACGAAAAGCCATGGCTTCCTCCGCCAGTGCCCATTTGCCTGTCGATTTATTAGCATCGGACGCTAACTGACAACAGCGACAGTGATGGTTCTTTTGTCCCGATACCAACCCTCATAACACTTCATGATTACCAAATTATCGGTGGAACGAATTTGGGTGATCAAGTAATCGTAAAGCGGACGAAGTTCTCGCGTTACGGATAAGTTCCAAGCTGAAAATCGCAGAGCTCGACCAAAGGCATACATCTACACATTTCAGCAAAGCGGCGTGGCAGGTCACAGTCAGGGGCCTTCGAACCCCGAATAAAACAATTGATCGCACTGGTACGGCGCCGGGTTGGCCAGGTAGGACTGGAACAGGCGTGCGAACTCTCCGCCGTCCGTTGTGATGTTCGCCGACGTGCTACCGCCGCCGCTGAACACGATGGCGAATACGCAGATGGCCGTGTATTGCGTGGCGTGGGTCAGCATGTAGTGCACGTGGTTGTCCCGGAAGTGACCCGGAGTTCCGCCGGGCGTCGTCGAGGGCACGCCCATCGGCGTCTGCCAGAACAGAATGGGCAGCTTGCCGACGATACTGCGCGTGGTGCTCCATTGCGCGAGGCTGTCGCTGAAATTCGGTGACGTGGCGTTGCTCTCGTCCCAGTAGAAGGGCCCGTTGCCGCGCCCCGCGCACTCGGCCACCGGCGATGCCATTTCGAAGCAGCCGGCATCACGGTCGCTCGTCTGTGCCACGATGAAGTCGGCCTTGTCGGCGCCGACCTTCGCCATGAAATTGCCCACGCTGGTGGCATCCTGCCCCCAGAACGATGGCGGGAAACCCAGCTTCGCCTTGGGCGCATACGTCCGACCGAGGGTCAGCAGGCACCCAGCGATACCTACGGCCGTATCTGGCTGGCCGGCGCACTCCGTGACCATGCTGACGCGCGCCGGCACCTTCGTCGGATCGCCGCCAGACTTGCTCTGCACGAAGCCCCAGAAGTCAGGCTCGAGGTTGACCAAGGTGGGCTGGCCGGTGGCGCCGATCTTCTGGTACATCAGTTTTGCTTGCGACCAGTAGGTCGTCATGAACGTCACGTCGTTGACCGGGGTCATGTCGGCTTCGCCATTGGTGGCCATCTGATACAGCGTGAACATCGGCACGGCGCCGATCGCCTTGTCGTTGGCCGAGACGTAAGTCACATAGGCACCGTCCGGACTGTTCCAGTAGGGCCATGAGCCGGGGCCGACGCCCACGAGGTAGGTGTCGATGATGTCCGGGTTGATCTGCTGGCTGGTCATGTCGGAGATCGCATTGCCGGCGCCAAGCCCGCCGAGAAGGCGGTCCGGAGCGCCAAGGGCTGCATTAATCGACTGTGCGGGTGCCGGTGCGGGCGATTTCTCGGAGGCATTGCTGCCGCCGCCCCACGCGGCAAGCAGCACCGTCAGCGATGCAAAAAGCGCCGCGCGCGCGCGGAGAGTGCCGACGGTCGGCGCAGGGCAGTTCACTTGTCGAAATGGACTTTTTTTCATGAGAGTAAGGAGTTGGTGGATTTCGACGCAGCCGCTCGCAAGCGCATTGACCCACTTGTAAAGACTATGGGCAGACACACCCACACGCGCCGACAACTCTGATACAGAGTAACGACGTTCGACGATCTGCCGAACCGCTTCTTCTTTAAATTCGGGGGTAAAACGTTGCGTAGTCATGGGAGCTCCTCCCATGCTCAAATCATAGGCTGGAAGTGCTTGCGATTCCCGGGGCAGTTCAGGGTTTCCCGGCCTTCTTTGGACTGCGTTGGAGTACGAAATGGTGGAGCGGAAGGGGATCGAACCCTCGACCTCTGCATTGCGAACGCAGCGCTCTCCCGGCTGAGCTACCGCCCCACGTGTGACGTCGAATCATAGCGCGCGGGGTCGGGCACGCCAAGCCCCGCATTGCACACGATACCTGTCGTCAATCTGTTGGCGCATCCGCGTGCGGATCTCGACGCTGCAACAGCCACTCGCGCAACTGCGCATACTCGGCGTGCATCGGCTCGGCATGTGCCGGGCGTGCGAGCAAGGCGGCGAGTGCGGGCGGCACGGCCACCGCATGACCGATCAACGGCTCGACGACGGTATCGAATTTCGCCGGATGCGCGGTAGCGACGATGGCCCAATCTCCCTGCGTATTTTCCGCGCGCAATTGTTCGAGCACATGCGTCGCGACTGCGGTGTGCGGGCACCAGATTTCGCCGTAACGTTTTTCGCCGGCGGCAATCGTCGTGCGAATCGTGGCATCGTCGACGGCAATCGCGCGCAGCGTTTTTTGCAGCGAGTTGGTATCGGGGAACAACCAGCGAAGGCGTTCGTAGTTGCTCGGATCGCCGACGTCCATCGCATTGGCGATGGTGGCGATGCTCGGTCGCGCGCGGTATTCGCCGTTATCGAAAAAGTCGGGCAGGGTACGATTGGCATTGGTTGCGAGCACGATCTCGCCGAGCGGCAGGCCGATCGCGCGCGCGAGCAGCGCGGCCATCGCGTTGCCGAGATTGCCGGTAGGAACGACAAAATTCAGCGGGCTATTGTGCTCGCGCCAATGGCTCAGCGCCGCCCACGCGTAATAACTCATCTGCGGCAACAATCGCCCGAGGCTGATGCTATTGGCCGAGCTCAGCGGCAGCAATTCGCGCAGCGTCGTATCGGTAAACGCTTGCTTGACCATACGCTGGCAATCGTCGAACGTGCCAGCCACGCGCAGCGCGCTGATGTTGTCACCGAAGCAGCCAAGTTGATGCGCTTGGCGCGGCGACACCAAACCATCGGGATACAGGATCACCACACGAATGCCGGGTACGTTGTGGAACGCCGCGGCGACCGCGCTACCGGTATCGCCGGAGGTCGCGACCAGAATCGTCAGCACTCGTGCATCGTCACGCTGGATGCGCTGCAAACACGCCGCGAGAAAACGCGCGCCGAAATCCTTGAACGCGGCGGTCGGGCCATGGAAAAGTTCGAGCGCGTAAGTTTGTGCGAGCGGCAATCGTTTGAGTGGCGCGGCGAAGGTAAATGCCTGATCGCAGATTGCAGCGAGTTCGGATTCGAGCGCGTCGCCAGCGAAGAATGGCTGCAGCAGAATTTTTGCGATCGCCGGCAGCGTGGTCGCGCCGGCAAAATCCTGCGGTGCAAAATGCGGCAACGATTGCGGCACATACAAACCGCCATCGGGCGCGAGTCCGGCGTTGAGCGCGTCACTCAGGCCGACCGCAATCGGTGTTGCCTCGGCGTGTGCCAAAGCACGTGTGCTGACATACCGCATCATGCCAGCACCTCTGCCGCGGGGCCGGCAACGGGCGACACAAACGCTTCGCTGTGCAGCTCGACCGTGGCAAATGCTGCCTGCATGTCTACAGACGCAGCGTGCGCCGTAGCGGCGGATTCGAACCACGCGAACACGCTCGGTCCGGCACCGGAAATACTTGCGCCAAACGCATGATGATCGAGCGCGGCTTGCTTGACCGCAGCGAAACCCGGGATCAATGCAGCGCGGCGCGGTTCGACAAGAACATCCTTGAGTCCGGCGCTGATCAGGCTGTTGTCGCCGAGAAAACAGCCGGCGAGAAACTGCGCGAGATTGGCGCTCTGCGCGACGAATTCCGGCAGTGCGTAATGACCGGTCAGCGCGGCGCGTGCGCGGCGGGTTTCGAGTACGAATTCAGGGTGCACGACAACACAATGCCACGCGCTCGGAACCGGAATTGGCGTCAGGCGTTCGGCGGTTGCCAACACCATGCCGCCGAGCAACATCGGCCCGACGTTGTCGCCGTGACGCCCACCGCTGGCAACGGCTTCGCCGACCAGCGCAAACGGATACAACGCGTGCGCATCGAGCGGCTTGTCGAGCAATGCATTCGCCGCGACTAGTGCGGCGACACACGATGCCGCCGAGCCGCCCATGCCTGAACCAAATGCGATGCCCTTGTCGATCTCGATCTCGAACCCGTAGTCGAGTACGAGCGCATCGCGCAGTGCAATCAAGGCGGCACCCGCAGTATTTTTTTCTGCCTCGAACGGCAGCTCGATCGCGGCGTTGCGGATCGCCGCGATGCGCACGTCGCGGTGTTCGATGCGTCGTACGCTGACTCGATCACCCGGTCCGGCGATGCTGTGCCCGAGAATGTCGAAACCCACGCCGATATTGCCCACGCTCGCTGGTGCAAAGGCGCTTGCCTGCATCCTCATACGCGCGCTCCGAGAGTCGCGGCGATACGCAAAAGATCGGCGAACACGCCAGCGGCGGTCACGTCTGGCCCCGCGCCGGGACCTTGCACGACGAGCGGATTGTCGCGATAACGACGCGTGGTGAACTGCACGATGTTATCGGTCAGGCGCAGGTGCGCAAACGCATGATCGTCGGGCAATTCGACCAGACCGACATGCGCTTGCCCGGCGGCGTTGAGGCGCGCGACGTAGCGCAGTTTTTTACCGGCGGCATGTGCGGTGGCGAAACGCGTGGCGAAAATTTCATCGGCCTCGACCAGCCGTTCGAGAAATTCGGTGCCATCGACTTCGCGCAATTCCGCGGGCACGAGACTTTCGACATCGACATCGGCCACTTCCATCTGCAAGCCCATTTCACGCGCGAGAATCACGAGCTTGCGCGCGACATCGCGACCGTTCAGATCATCGCGCGGATCGGGCTCGGTATAACCCGCGGCGCGCGCTTCCTGCACGAGTGTGGAGAACGGCACGCTGCCGTCGAAACGATTGAACAGATAGGCGAGGGTGCCGGAAAAAATGCCTTCGATCGAAATGATTTCATCGCCGGTATCGAGCAGGTCGCGCAAGGTCTGCACGATCGGCAGGCCGGCGCCGACCGTGGCTTCGTAACGGAAACGCGTGCCGTGTGACGATGCCGCGCGGATTGCCTTGTAACGTGCGAGTGGGCCGCTGCCGGCGTGTTTGTTCGGTGTCACCACATGAATGCCCGCGCCGATCCAGCGCGCGTAATGTTCGGCGACATCGCCGCTCGCCGAACAATCGATGATCGCCGCGTGCGGCAGATGATTGGCGAGCACATGATCGGCGAAGCGCGTGAGATCAGTAGCTGTACCGTGCGCATCAAGCCGCTCGCGCCAGTCTTGCGGCAAGATGCTCGCGTCGTCGAGCAACATGCTCGCGCTGCTCGCGACGGCACGAAGGCGCAGGTCCAGATTTGCCGTGCGCAACAAATGTTCGCGCACCTGCGCGAGCTGCGCGAGAAACGCGCGCCCGACTTGGCCCGGCCCGACCACGCCGATCGAGATGGTTTGCGGCGACAGATAAAATCCGGCGTGCGCGGCACGCAACGCGCGCGCAGCATCGCCGCTTTCGATCGCGACAGAAATGTTGCGCTCCGACGCACCTTGCGCAATCGCGCGAATGTTGACGCCGCTGCGCGCGAGCGTGCCGAACAAACGTGCGGCGACACCCGGTGTGCCGGTCATGCCATCGCCGACAATCGCGAGCACGCTGATGCTTGGCGTCGCATTGATGCTTTGCAATTGGCCGCGCGCGAGTTCGTGGATGAACTCCTCGTTGAGCGCGGTCACAGCGATGTCGACTTGTTTCTCCTGCACGACGCAGCAGATCGAATGTTCCGACGATCCTTGCGAGATCATCACCACTGAAACTTTTGCTGCGCGCAACGCGCCGAAAACACGCTGCGCCGTGCCCGGTACGCCGATCATGCCAGCGCCTTCGATGTTGACGATGGCGAGGCCCGGAATTGTGCTGATGCCTTTCACCGCGCTGTTGATGTCGGCCTGGCTGCTGATGCACGTACCGGTGAGTTCGGGTCGGAAGGTGTTGCGGATATATACCGGAATATTGCGCGCGATCGCTGGTGCCATTGTTTGCGGATGGATTACTTTGGCGCCGAAATACGCGAGCTCGCAGGCTTCGTGATACGACAGTTGCGGCAGCAAGACGGCCTCGGGCACGAGCCGCGGATCGGCGGAAAGCACACCATCGACATCGGTCCAGATATGAATTTCGTCGGCATGAAACAGCGCGCCGAAAATCGCGCCGGAATAATCGCTGCCGTTGCGTCCGAGCGTGGTGATGCGGTTATGCACATCGCGCGCGACAAAGCCGCTGACGACCACGCGCATTTGCGGATGACGCACGCGCCATTCGGCGAGTTTGGTCGCGCTTTGATCCCAGTCGACCGCGACGCCGAGATCTTCGTGTCGCACCACCAACACATCACGCGCGTCGAGCAACGCATATTCGATGCCGTTGGCATTCAAATGTGCGGCGACGATGCGCGAGGAAAAAATCTCGCCGAGGCCCTGGATCAGTTCGAGTGCTTCGGCGGCCGGGCTGCCGAGCAAGGCCAGCGCGTGCAGCAAATCGGCGAGTTCGGCAAAACGTTCGGCGAGCCAGTCCTGTTCGCTGCGTGCCTGCGCGCCGAGCAACGCGCGCGCAGCATCTTCGTGACGTTTTTTCAGCGCATTCCACGCGTGGCGCCAGTAGCCGTCGTTGCGCGCGGCGGCATGCGCGAGTTCGATCAGTGCGTCGGTCACACCCTGCATCGCGGAAACCACGATCACCTGACCGGCGTCGTTGCGCCCGCGCATGATATCGGCGACGGTGCGAATGCGTTCGGCATTGGCCAGACTTGATCCGCCGAACTTGTGCGCGATCCAGCCGCTGCCGGCGGGCTTGTTCAAGGCCGCATCGACGGATTCGCTGGTGGAATTTTTTATAACGCTGACGCTCATTCAGGGCTCCGGTTGGAAACCCCGCACACTCATCGGAAGCGGATTGCCCGCATCCTGATCAGGGTGCGGGGCGGTGTGTTGTTTCAGTTACGCACGCCGCTCCGCACCACACATAATAGTTGTGGTGGAAGTCATAATCGTGCGAATGATAAAAGATGGCGACATGCCTGCAGTGGATAACAGCGGATGCATGGCTGTCAAGAGGGTTGGCGATTTTTTGACGCCATTCACTGCGGTAGCAGCGATATCAGACGATCGTGCAGCAGCGTTTTGCGCCATCCTTCCAGCGCCTGCGGCCAGACGCCATCCTGCACCAGCGCTTCGAGATGCTTGCGAGCGCACAGCAGACCTTCGGGCAGATTCAATTCGGCGGCAATGGCGACTACGGTTTCTTTCATCGCTGTCACCGCGCGTTTTTGGGCGTTGCTCGGCACCGCTGGCACAGGTTGTGTCGCTGTGATTTCTTCAGCGCTGAGCGGACGTTGCAACTCATGCAGCAAGGCGTTGCGTTGCTCGCTGCGCAAGGCACGCTGGCCGCGCGTGCGCTGCATGAGTTCATCGGCATTCTGCGGCGGTTTGTGCGCGAGATCGGCGGCATGGGTTTCGTCGAGCAGCCAGGTGCGCGGACAATCGATCAGCCGCACGGTGTTTTCGCGCCACAGCAGAATGCGTCGCAGTAGTGCTTGTTGTTCGATCGGCCAGTGCGCGGCAAAACGCACTGAGCGTTGCGGCTGCGGATCGCCCTCGCGATGGCAGATACGTTCGATCATGCGGCGGCAATCTTCCGCGAGCCATGCGCTGCGTCCGAGTTCATCGAGTCGGGTTTGCAACTGCGCGTGGATCGGCATCAGGTGCTCCACATCTTGCGCGGCGTATTCGAGTTGCTGCGCGCTGAGCGGACGCTTGAGCCAGTCCGAACGCGTTTCGGCCTTGGGCACATCAATGCCGAGCAACAACGCGACCAGTTTCTGATAACTCAGGCCGAAGCCGAGACCGGCCATGCTCGCCGCGATCTGCGTATCGAACAACAGCGCGGGGCCGTTGGGCAGCAAGGGCGCGAGCGCTTCAAGATCCTCGCTCGCGCTGTGCATCACGGTGAGGGTATCGGCATTGGCCAGATGCGCGGCGAACGGCGCCATCGCACCGAGCGCGGGCGCATCGAGCAAGACGATGTCGCCATCAACGCAGGCTTGCACGAGCGCGAGACGTGGGGCAAATGTATTGATGCGCATGAACTCGGTATCGAGCGCAACGCTGCTGCCGGGTTGCCACTGCGCGAGGTGGCGATCGAGATCGGTTTGCTGCGTAATCCAGGTGAACAATGCGTGGCTCCGTTGGCCGGGCGAAAGCGCGCGGAACCTGTACAGGAGCGCAAGGTCAACAACCGTGATGCCATGCGGGATAACAGCGGCGGGATCAAAGCGGTTGCGGTAGCTGTGCGCCTGGCCTAAGGTTCTGGCTGGCGCTGGTCTGCGTATTATATGCCATCCGGATTGATCGCTCCGCTGTCGTCGCCCACCGAATTCGCCCCTGTAAAGACCTATGCCCGGAACCGAAGTCGTACGCAAACAAACCACACTCGGCGGCGCTGCGGGTATCGCCTTGCTGATATTTGCGTTGGTGTATCGTTTTTTCCCGGGCTGGATTCATATCACCCCGGCGATGCAGCAACGCGCGGATGTCGATGCCACGCATGCCCCACGGTTGCCCACGGCGGCGATCAAGGCGCGCAATCCCGCGACCGATCCGGGCAAAGCAACGTTGGCCGCGGATACCGAATACGGCCCACCCGCACCGCTGTCCGACGATAGCGAATTTGTGCAACCAACGGAAACCGGCGCGTTGACGATGGGCCCGCCCGCGCCCGAAGTGCCGACCACCAAGGCGATTGCGGCGATGCTGAAAAAGGCCAATCAAGCGCTGGATGCAGGGCATCTGATCGCGCCGCGCGACAACAATGCGCTGGCCTTGTTCGAGCAGGCGTTAGCCGCCGACAGCAACAATGCCGCGGCCAAAACCGGCCTGGAGAAAGTGCGCGATGGCCTGAACGAACAGGCTGCTGCCGCGCTCGATCATGGCGATATCGGCGAATCCGAAAAGCTGATTTCCGCGTTGCAGGCGGTGCCCGGCGACACGCCGGAACTGGACGCGCTGAACGAGCGCCTGAAGGTGTTGCGCATCGTCACGCCGATGCTGACCGAGGCCGCCGATCTATTACGGCAGGGCCACGCGATCGAGCCGAAAGATGCAAGCGCGCTTGGCGTTTACCGAAAGGTGCTCGAACACGATTCCGCCAATAAACTTGCCGATCAGGGTCTGGCGCAGATCGAGCGCGATTATCTCGATCGGGCATTGGCGGCAGCGGCGCAGGATGATTTCGCGGGGGCTGAGAAAGTGCTCGCGGATGCGGCGCCGATCCGTCCGGGTTCGCAGGCGCTGCTCGATACGCATAGCCGCATCGAAGGCTTGCGCCAGCAACGCGCGGGCAGTGTGCTGGAGCAGGCGCGCTCGGCGCTGGATTCGGGCAATCCGGACATGGCCGAGCAGTTGTCGAAGCGTGCGCTGGCGTTGAGTCCCGATGTGCCGGGCATCGACGAATTTAATCAGAAACTCAGCAACGCGCGGCTGTATGCGAGCTTCGCGCCGGGCCAGTTGGTGCGCGACAAATACCTCGATCGCAGCGGCAACGCGCCGGAACTCGTGGTGATCCCGACCGGAAGTTTTCTGATGGGTTCGCCGGGCGATGAGAATGGTCATCGTGCCAGCGAAGAACCGCAACGTGAGGTGCGCATCAGCGTCGGTTTTGCGCTCAGTGCGACCGAGGTATCGGTCGGCGAATTTCGCGAATTCGTCAAGGCCACCACATATGTCAGCGATGCCGAAAAATCCGGTGGATCGAGTGTTTACGATGAAGCCAGCGGACGCATGATCGAAGTCCGTGGCGTGAGCTGGCAGCAGGATTATCACGGCGAGCCAGCCAGTGAGCGCCTGCCGGTGATCCACGTTTCCTGGAACGACGCACAAGCCTACGCCGTGTGGCTCAGCGAGCGCACCGGCAAACATTATCGGCTGCCGAGCGAAACCGAATTCGAATACGCCTTGCGCGCGGGTACAAAATCACGTTACTGGTGGGGTGAGGATACGCCGCTGAAAGTGCTGGCGAATGTCACCGGCGATGGCGATCGCTCACCGTCGAAACGCGGCTGGAGCAATGCCTTCAGTCACTACACCGATGGTTATTGGGGGCCGGCGCCGATCCGCAGTTTTTCTGCCAATCCGTTCGGACTTTACGACATCGACGGCAACGTCTCGGAGTGGGTCGAGGATTGCTGGCACGACAATTACACGCGCGCACCGAGCGACAGTCGCGCGTGGGTCAATCCAGGTTGCGAAAGCCATGTCGTGCGCGGCGGTTCGTGGGGCAGTGCGCCGGATCAGGTGCGTTCGGCGTATCGCATTCAGGCTGCGGCGAATACGCGCAGTGCTCGCGTCGGCATTCGCTTGGCGCGCGATTTGTAAACGGCGTTGCAACGCGGCGTTGAGCCGCGGAAATCCATCGAGTCCGTCGTGGTCGGTGTCGAGATCGCAGGCATCTCGCATAAAAAAGCACGATGAAATCTCCGCGACCTTGAATGCTTAAGCGGTCGTGCTTTGTGCTTGACATGAAACGATCGTTACATGTAACGTTCGTTTCATGGCGAACCGTAAACAAGAATTAGTCGAAAACCTGCTCGATTACCTGTTGCAAAACGGCGTAGCGGATTTGTCGCTGCGACCGATGGCGGCAGCGGTCGGCACGAGCGCGCGGCTGTTGATCTTCCACTTCGGTTCGAAAGAAAAACTTGTGGCCGAGGTGCTGGCCGAAATGCAGGCGCGCTTGCAGATTTCGTTTGCCCGGCTTTCGGCGGTGAAGCCGGGCGCGCGCCGTGTTCCGCTGCTGCGGGCGTTTTGGGATTGGGCGCTGGCGAAAGAGAACTACGGTCATCTGCGATTGCTTTATCAATTGCAAACTCTCGCGACGCAAGAGAACGCGGTTTACGCGGGATATCTCAAAGGCAATGCGATGAACTGGCTTGAATTGATCCAGGCGGCGCTGCCGCAGCCGCAACGGAATTCCACGTTGGCGACATTGTTCTGCTCGGTATTCGATGGTCTGTTCATCGAGTTCATGAGCACGGGTGATCGCAAGCGCACCACGGCCGCGATCGACCTGTTTGTTGACTTGGCGCGCAAGCATATTTCGTCGTAGCGCGCAGGCGCCGCAGCGACACTGCGATGTAGTCATCGATGCACAAAATCACTTCGCGGCAACGTCAGCGAGCCGCAAAAACCAAGTATACGAAACGCCGAGTTTCTACTACAGCGCGAAATGTTGGTTCCGAGTTGTTGCCTATCCGAGAGTTTGTCATGACAGAAAATATTTCCACCGCGATGAATGCCGGCCAGACGAATGGATCGCGCCTGCGTCTGCTCGCAACCCTGCTGGTGCTGCTCATTCTGCAGTTGCCGCTGGCAGGAATGCTGGCGCCGGGATTAACCGTGACCGCGCAGATCGAACGCGAAACAATCTTTTGGGCGTGCACGGTGTTACTTGTCGGATACATTCTTCTGTTCGAGCGTCGCGGCCTGTCGTCGATCGGGCTGTATTGGCCGAATTGGAAAAGCCTGCTCTTCGGCTTCGCGGGCGCGATCGTGATGATGGCCGGAATAGCATTCATCTACCTCGTGATTTTTCCCGAGTTCGGTTGGTCGGACCAAAGTCAGACCGCTGAGGCCGAGAATTTCCCGTTCGGATTACTCTTTGTTGTCGTTGTGCGTGCCGCCGTATTCGAGGAAATTTTCTATCGCGGATTCGCGATCGAACGCCTCACCGAAATCACCGGCCTGCGCTGGCTGGCGGGCTTGATCTCGGTCATCGCGTTCACTTATGCGCACCTGGATTACTGGGGCTGGGCGCATCTGCTCGTCGCCGGATTTGGCGGTCTTGTTTTGACCGGCATGTACCTGTGGCGGCGCGACCTCGCATCCAACATGATCGCGCACTTCCTCACCGATGCGGTTGGGTTTCTGCTGGAAGCGGTTTGATGCTGCGAGGGTCATGAAGTAATCGGGACGGATTCAATATTGCGCGCGGGTGGATAATACTCAGCGCAACGCGATCGGATAAGGATGCCAGCATGAATAGCGATGATGAAATCCTGCAGCGCCTGGAAACGCTGAATTCGATCGGCGTGGCGTTGTCGTCCGAGCGCGATATCGACAGTCTGCTCGAACGCATCCTCGAAGCCGCCCGCGATTTCGCCCACGCCGATGGCGGAACCTTGTATCGCGTGCGTGATCGGCAACTGGTTTTTGAAGTAGTGCGCAACGATACGCTAGGACTGGTGCTTGGCGGCAAGCATGGTCAGCCGATCAAATTCGCGCCGCTGCCGCTGTACGCCGAGGACGGCAGCAGCAACGATACGACGGTGGTTGCACACGCCGCACTATCCGGCAAAACGGTGAATATTGCTGATGCTTACGCTACGCACGGGTTCGATTTTTCCGGCACGTACGCGTTCGATCGCGGCACCGGTTATCGTTCGCAATCTTTTCTCACCGTGCCGATGAAGGATCATGCCGGTAACGTTATCGGCGTGCTGCAATTGATCAACGCCAAGCATGCCGACGGCGCGGTGCGGGCGTTTTCATCGGCCGATCAGCAACTCGTCGAATCGCTCGCGTCGCAAGCGGCAATTGCGTTGAACAATCGTCAGCTGGTCGAACAACTCGAAGTTCTGTTCGAGTCGCTGATCAGCCTGATCAACAACGCGATCGATGAAAAGTCGCCTTACACCGGCGGCCATTGCGATCGCGTGCCGATCTTGACGATGCTGCTCGCCGCGGCGGCGGAGCGTTGCAAGATCGGGCCACTCGCGGATTTCCGCATGAGCGATACCGACCGCTACGAACTCAAGATTGCCGGGTTGCTGCACGATTGCGGCAAGATCACCACGCCGGTACATGTGATCGACAAGGCCACCAAACTCGAAACCTTGTTCGACCGCATCGCGCTGGTCGACACGCGCTTCGAAGTATTGCTGCGCGATGCCGAAATCGCCCATCTCAAGGGCGAACTCGATGCCCACGCTTATGCACAACGCTGCGCGCAACTCGCAGCTGATCGCGAACTCGTGCATCGCTGCAACACCGGCGGCGAATTCATGGATGACACGCAGATACAGGCAATCGTTGCGCTCGCGAAAAAATCCTGGCGCACCCATGATGGAAAAACCGCGCCGTTGTTGTCCGATGAGGAAATCGAAAATCTCTGCGTGCGTCGCGGCACGCTGACGTCTGCCGAGCGCGAGATCATCAATCACCATATCGTGGTCACGATCAAGATGCTCGAAGCCTTGCCTTGGCCGCCGCATCTGCGCCGCGTACCCGAATACGCTGGCGGGCATCATGAGCGCATGGACGGCAAGGGTTATCCAAAAGGACTCATGCGCGAGCAGATGAGCATCCCCGCACGCGTGATGGGCATCGCCGATATTTTTGAGGCGCTGACCGCGCGCGATCGTCCGTACAAACCGGCCAAGTCGCTGTCCGAATCCTTATCTATTCTTGGCGAAATGAAACGCGACGGACATATCGATCCGGACCTGTTCGATGTCTTCCTGCGCGAGCGGGTATACCTCGATTACGCGCTGCGATATCTCGATCCAGACAAGATCGATCGTATCGACTGGAAAAAGATTCCGGGCATCAGCCCCGATTTTGCGCTGGAACTTGCCACAAGCGATCCGCAGCGGACGTAGATCGCTACTGAGTTAAACTTTGCCACGCAGCCTCGCCATATGCTCGTTAGATGCCCGCTGAGGATGCATGCGCGAAGCGCCAAACCAAACAGTATCTGGAAACATGCTGAATCAACAACGGTCGAGTGACCGCGGCCAGCTGGAACAGGAATGACAGAAGCAGATACGCCAGATACGAATCTCGTTAAATTGCGCTCGATCGAAGCCGACATTGCCACGGGAAAATTTAGCGAAGCTGCCGCAGCATTGAATGCGCTCAGTATCGCTTCGCCAACGGATGCGCGTATCTATCTGACCGCGGCGATACTCGCGCGAGCCGCGAAAAATCCGCGCCAGGAAATTCTTTCCTTGCAGCACGCAATTGCGGCGGCGCCGCGCTGGTTGCCGGCACAGATCGAACTTGCGCGGGTATTGTCGCGAGAAGGGCAGCATGCGCAAGCGATCGCTGTCATCCATCAGGCGGCTGTGCTTGAACCGAGAGAAATCAACGTGCTCGAAGCTGCGGTCGCGATCGCGAATGCGGCCGGAGATTTTGTGGCTGCGCAGGGATATTTGCAGACTGCCCTCGAGCTCCGGCCCGATGATACGCAAATCACATCGGCGCTCGCTGTGAGCTTGGCCAAACAAAGTTATTTTGAGCAAGCCGAAATCCATTTGCGTCGCGTGCTGGACAAAAATCCGGATGATCCGTTTGCGCTGGGTTGGCTCGGCACGTGCCTGATCGGGCTGGGCAGAAAAGACGAAGCCGCGACCTTTCTGGCGCACGGCGCGGCGCTCGTGCCGGAGAACGAAAGCCTGCGTTTTTATCTCGCCATTGCGCGTGGCGAAACTCCGCGCACGCAGCCGAAAGAATTGATGCGCGAATTCTTCGATGGTTACGCCAGCCAGTTCGATCAGCATCTGGTCGGAAAGCTCAAATATCGCGTGCCGATAAAAGTTGCCGAGATCATTCTCAAGGCGCGCCAGGATCGCGATATCAGCGTGCTCGACCTCGGTTGCGGCACCGGTCTGCTCGGCGCGTATCTGGGGCGAATCAAGGGCGCATTTGTCGGCGTGGATGTGTCGGTCAAGATGATCGAGCAAGCGGTTCGTTACGACGTCTACACCGATTTGCGGCAGGCCGATCTGCTCGAAGAATTGCAGCGAACTTCGCCTGGTTCATTCGATTACATTACCGCCAACGACGTATTTATCTACGTCGGCGATCTCTGCGAAATTATCCCGGCATCTTTCGTGGCGCTGCGCAGCGGTGGCACGATGATTTTTTCATGCGAAACGGCAAGCGATGACGAAGGCGCGCTGGTGCTGCGACCGAGTAAACGTTATGCACACTCGCGCCGATCGATTGAAGCGTTATGTCGCGATGCAGGGTTCAGTCGTTGTGTGATCGAACCGATTGATTTACGACTGGACGAGGGAACCATTCCGGTAGCCGGTTTCATTGCTGTTGCGCACAAGCAATAAGTAGCGCTTCTTCAAACCTCTCATTTAAATATTCGCGTGCGATTTGGAGTCTCATGAGTCAAGCAAAAACGTTCGACCCGAATCTCGCCAAGCTGCATGCCATCGAGGCGGATATTGCTGCAGGAAAACTTCAACAGGCCGCCACCTCGCTCAACGCGCTGAATGCGGCTACGCCGGCGGATCCGCGCATCTATTTGGCCGCAGCAATGCTCGCACGCGCAGCAAATAATCCGAAGCAGGAAATAGCATCACTGCAACACGCGGTCGCCATATCCCCGAGCTGGCCACCGGGCCACCTCGAATTGGCAAAGGTGTATTCGCGTCTCGCACGGCACGACGATGCAGTGGCCACCGCAAACCGTGCAGTCGAGCTTGTGCCGAAAGATTTAACGGTGCTGGAGGTCGCAGTCGCGGTGGCGCATGCGGCAGGCGATACGCTCACCGGGCGGCGCCATCTGCAAGCCGCCTTTGCGCTGAAGCCAACCGATACCCGCATTACCAAGGCGCTGGGCATATGCCTGATTGCACTAGGTGATTATCGTGATGCCGAAGCGCATTGGCGTAATGCACTGGTGCAGGATCCGGACGACTGGTTTGTGCTCGGCTGGCTCGGTGCTTGCCTGATCGGACTCGATCGGAAAGAGGAGGCAGTTGAAGTGCTGCAGCGTGCGATTGCATTGTCGCCTGGCAATCCGACGCTGACATTCTATCTGGCGGTGGCGCGTGGAGAGACGCCACTCACCCAGCCGCGGGAAATGACCCAGGACTTGTTCGATGGGTATGCCAATCGATTCGACAAGCATCTGGTCGGCGAGCTCAAATATCGTGTGCCAAAACGTGTCGCTGAGATGATTCGCGATGGCTCCTCTGGACTCCATACAAGCGTACTTGATCTGGGCTGCGGTACCGGCCTGCTCGGTGTATATCTTGGCCCAATTTCTGGCGCGTTTGTCGGTGTGGATGTTTCGGCGAAGATGCTTGAAAAGGCGGTTCCGCACGGAGTGTATACCGAGTTGCGGCAGGCGGATTTGCTTGACGAGCTGCGCCGCATATCGCCCGAGTCGTTCGAATACATTGCCGCCAACGATGTGTTCATCTACGTTGGTGACTTGTCTGAAATTATCCCCGCAGCGTTTCACGTTTTGCGTCACGGCGGTGCGATGATTTTTTCTTGCGAAACAGCGGATTCAGCAGAAGGCGCCTTGGTATTGCGTTCCAGCAAACGCTACGCCCATTCACGCGAGTCAATCGAGATTTTATGTCGTGATGCCGGCTTCAGCAGCTGCAGCTTCGAGATGATTGACCTGAGATTCGACGGCGGCGATGTTCCCATCGCCGGTTTCATCGCCGTTGCGCACAAGGCCTGAATAAAAAAAGCGGGATGTCGGTGTTCGACATCCCGCTTTTTTTTGAAAACTCACTTGAGTGCAATGCGCGGAGCAACGACGACTATCGTTGCCCGGCGTTCGATCAGTGCGCGGCCGGTAGCGCCGGGGTGTGAGCCGAGTCCAGTTTGTCGTCGTCTTCCTCGGCATGCTTGTGATGATCAGCCGCGAGCAACAAATACATTGCCGGCACCACAAACAGGGTGAACAACGTGCCGATGGTCAGGCCACTGGCGATGACCAGGCCCATGTTGAAACGCGACACCGCGCCCGCGCCGCTGGCGATGATCAGCGGCATCACGCCTAGCACCATCGCCGCGGTGGTCATGAGGATCGGACGCAGACGAATGCCGGTGGCTTCCTCGATCGCCTCGCGTTTCGATTTGCCTTCAGCCTGCAAGCCGTTGGCAAACTCCACGATCAAAATGCCGTGTTTGCTGATCAATCCCATCAACGTCACCAGGCCCACCTGCGTATAGATATTCAGGCTGGCGCCACCGATGCCGAGGCTGATGAAAATCAACGCGCCGGCAATCGACATCGGTACCGAGATCAGGATGATGATCGGATCGCGGAAGCTTTCGAACTGCGCCGCGAGCGCGAGGAAGATGATGATCAACGCAAAAATGAACGTGGTGACGAAGCCGCTGGATTCCTGCTGGAACTGGCGCGACGGTCCGGCGTAATCCACCGAATAACCCTGCGGCAAAGTGCGCGCTGCCAAGTCTTTCAGATAGTCCAGTGCTTCACCGGAAGATACGCCCGGAAATGGCACGCCCGACAAGGTGGCGGCATTCAATTGCTGGAAATGGTTCAGCGATTGCGGCACGGTCTTGGTAGTGACGTGGGCAATGGTCGAGAACGGAATCGCACTGCCATCACCGGCGCGCAAATAATAATTGGTCAGCTGATCGGTGTTGAGTCGATACTGCTGCTGCACCTGCGGAATGACCTTGTACGAACGCCCGGACATGCTGAAATAATTGACATAACCGCCGCCCAGCATCGAGGCCAGTGCATTACCGACATCGCGCATCGACAAGCCCAGTTGCGTGGTTTTATCACGATCAATTTCGACCTGCGATTGCGGCTGATCGATTTTCAGATCGCTGTCGATGAACATGAAACGACCACTCTTCTGCGCCTCCTGCAACAACTGCGAGGCCACACCATTGAGATTGGCAAACGATTCGGTGGTGCCGATCACGAACTGCACCGGCAAGCCGTTACTGCCCGGCAACGGTGGCGGCTGAAATACCGAAATGCGCGATCCGGCAATTCCCGAAAGATCGGTCTGGATTTTCGGCTGGAGTTCGCTGGCTGTGGCTTTGCGCGCATCCCAAGGCTTGAGCACCATGCCGGCGATGGATTGACCGGGCGCATCGATCTGGAAAACGTGATCCATCTCGTCGTATTTCTTGAACGTGTCGTACACCGCGCGTGAATAGAGCTGGCGCTGTTGCAGCGTCGCGTTCGGCGCGGAGCTCGAAAATGCGATGACGATGCCTTGGTCTTCCTGCGGTGCCAGTTCGCTTTTCGCGCCGCCGTAGAGGAAATAAATGCTGCCGAGAATTATCAGCGCGAACACCACAGTGACCGGCAGAAAATTCAGACTGTCGTGCAGCATGCGCTGATATGGGCGGCGGATTTCGTCGAAGCGCCGGTCAATGAAATCGGTCAGGCGTTCTTCCCAGCCGCTACGATCGCTCTGGTGCGTTTTCAGCAGACGCGCGCACAACATCGGCGACAAGGTCAACGCGACGATCGCGGAGATCGTCACGGCGCCGACCAGGGTGAAGGCGAATTCGCTGAACAGCGCGCCAGTCAGGCCGCCCTGGAAACCGATCGGCACATACACTGCCACCAGCACGATGGTCATGGCGATAATCGGGCCGAGCAGTTCACGTGCCGCGAGCAGTGAAGCCTGGAACGGTTTCATGCCGTCCTCGATATGCCGGTTGACGTTTTCGACGACGATGATGGCGTCGTCCACCACCAGGCCGATGGCTAGCACCAGAGCCAGCAACGTGAGCAAGTTGATCGAGAATCCGGCGGCGAGCATCACCGTGAATGTGCCCACCAGAGATAGCGGAATTGCGATCAGCGGAATCAGTACCGAGCGTGGCGAGCCGAGGAAAGCGAACACCACAAACGCCACGATCAGCAACGCTTCGAGCAGGGTGCTAATCACTTCGCTGATCGAGCTGTTGACGAACTTGGTGGCGTCGTAAACGATTTCGCCGGTCAAGCCTTGTGGCAATTGCGCTTGGATTTCGGGGAACGCCGCGCGCACGTTCTTGATCACGCTCAGCAGATTGGCAGCGGGCGCTACCTGGATGCCGATGTATACGGCTTTCTTGCCGTCGAAGCCGACTGCCGATTCGTAATCTTCGGAGCCGAGCGTGACGTTGGCCACATCCTGCAACCGCACGATGGCACCGTTCGCCTGCTTGATCGCCAGGTTGCGGAACTCTTCCAGCGAATGCAGGCTGGTCGATGCGGTCAGATTAACCTGGATCATCTCGCCCTTGGTGCTACCGAGGCCGGAAAGATAATCGTTGTTGGCAAGCGCGGTATTGATGTCGGTCGCGGTCAGTCCATACGCGGCGAGTTTTTGCGGATCGAGCCACACTCGCAGCGCGAACAGTTTGCTGCCAAGCAATTCGGCAGTCTGAATACCTTCGATGGCCTGCAGTTTCGGCTGCACCACGCGGATCAGGTAGTCGGTGATCTTGTTCGGCGGCAATACGTCGCTGGCGAAACCGATGTACATCGAGTCGATGGTCTGGCCGATCTTGACGTTCAGCACAGGCTGTTGCGAGCCGGTCGGCAATTGGTTCAATACCGAGTTGACCTTGGTATTGATCTCGGTCAGCGCCTTGTCCGAGTCGTAATTCAGACGCAGGTTGGCGGTGATGGAGCTGGTGCTGCTGAAACTGCTGGACGTGAGAAAATCGATGCCGTTGGCTTGCGCGATGGCGTTTTCCAGCGGCGTGGTGATAAAGCCTGCAACCAGATCAGGATCCGCGCCGAAATATGTCGTGCTGACCGTGACCACGGCGTTTTCGGTGTACGGATATTGCAGCACGGGCAGGGTGGTGACGGAGCGCAAGCCAAGCACCAGGATCAGCAAACTGACCACGGTAGCCAGCACTGGGCGCCGGATAAAAATGTCGGTGAATTTCATGTTCAACCTCTGAGCAAATACGACTGCGTTCGATGTGCAACGCGCTCGCGCAAACGCGCAGCGCGGTAACTCAGTTGTCCTTGGGTTGGGCGTTCGGATTGTTGCTCGGCGTGATGCTGTTGTTGATCAGGATGGTTGAGCCGTTGCGCAACTTCACCTGGCCGGAGGTCACGACTTCGTCGCCTTCCTTCACGCCATCCAGCACTGTCACCTGATCGCCGCGCGTGCCACCGGTATTCACGAACACCTGCTTGGCGACGAACTTGTCCTTGCCCTTGTCATCCTTGCCGTCGTGGTTCACCAGATACACGGTGTTGCCGTATGGGTTGTAGGTGATCGCCGTTTGCGGCAGCGTGATGTTGTGGTTGGCAGCGCCAGACGCGATATCGACTGTGGCGAACATGCCTGGCAGCAACTTGAGCTGATCATTCTTCAGGGTGGCGCGCACCTGCACGTTGCGCGTGGCGGCATCGACTACCGGATTGATCGCAGCGATTTCCCCGCTGAATTTTTCATTCGGATAAGCATCGCTGAGTGCGACCAGCGTTTGCCCGACCTTGATCTGGCTCAGCGATTGTTGTGGCAATGAAAAATCGACAAAGATCGGATCCAACGATTGCAGAGTCACGACCTTGGTGCCGGGTTGCAGATATTGGCCGATGTCCACGGCACGAATGCCAAGCCGACCTGCGAACGGTGCGCGGATGGTTTTTTTCGCAACCAGCGCCGCTTGCTGTGCCACTTGCGCATTGGCGGACTTCAGGTTCGCGGCATCGGTATCGACCACGGCCTGCGCGATAGCTTTTGCGGCGAACTGAGCCTGATCGCGCTTGTAGGTGATGCCGGCCAGACCGGCGGCGGCCTTGAGCGATTCGAGCTTGGCGATATCGTCCTCGGCACGCAGTTGCACCAGCACGCTGTCGGCCTTGACTTCTGCGCCGGACTCGAACTTGATCTCCTCGACGATGCCCGCCACTTCACTGCTCAGATCCGCGCCGCGGAAAGCGCGCAACGAACCCACGGCTTCGATCTGTGGTTGCCAATCTTCCACGGTCGCCTTGATCGACGACACCGTTTGCGGCGGGTTGCCGGCGGACGCCATGTACTTCTTGATCATGGAACCCTTGAAGGCCTGAAAGCCAAAAATGCCGCCGAACAACAGGCCGACAATGATCAGCATGATTATCATGCGCTTGGTCATTGGATGAATCTCCCAAAAAAATCGAATAAGTCGTGAGTCGAATAAAAGCGGATTTTTACGGCGCGGTGATCAATGCAGTATCGGCGTTAGCATTGCCCCAGTCGCCGCCAAGTGCCTGAAACAGCGCTGCGGTATCGGCATAACGTGCGGCCTGCGCCTGGATTCGGCTGATATGCGATTGCTGATATTGGCGTTCGGCCAGCAGCAGCTGCAGGTAGCTGATGGCGCCGAGTTGGTATTGCGTGCGATTCATCGTCAGCGCTTCAGCCGCGGCGGATTCGGCATCGGTCTGCGCCTGCAACGCCTGCGCATCAGTTTCGAGCGCGCGCAAGGTATCGGCGACGTTCTGGAATGCGGTCAGCACGCTCAAACGGTACTGCGCGGCGGAGACATCGTAAGCCGCCACGGCAGCACGGCGTTTCGCCGAAAGCGAACCCGCATTGAAAATCGGTGCAAGCAGATTGGCGCCGATATTCCACACGCTGCTACCGGATGAAAACAGATCGCCGGTGCGTGTTGCACTGGAACCGATGCTGCCACTCAAGGTGAACTGCGGCAATTGATTCGCCGTGGCCACACCGATCTGCGCATTGGCCTGATGCAGCAGTGCTTCGGCAGCGCGTACGTCGGGGCGCTGGCGCACGAGTTCGGCGGGCAGGCTGATCGGCAATTCCGCAGGCAGCTGCAATTTGTCGAGATCGAACGAGGGCAACTCTGCATCGGCGGGCAGGCTGCCGACCAGAATCGCCAGCGCATTACGAGTTTGCGACAGACCTTTTTCCAGCGGTGGCAAGGTGGCGCGTGTTTGTGCGAGCTGGGTCTGTTGCAGCAATACTTCGGCACGCGATACTGCGCCGAGATCGAACTGTGTCTGGATCACCTTGAGCTCGTTCTGCTGCGAATCGATCAGCTCGTGCGTGGCAGCAATCTGCGTGCGCAACGACGCTTCGTTGATCGCGCTAGTTACGATGTTCGCGGTCAAGGTGAGCGTGCTCGCCTGCAACTGGTATTGCTGATAATCCACCAGCGCGCGCAAGGCCTCGACTTCGCGCCGCGCGCCGCCGAACACATCCAGCGTGTAGGAAATATTCACCGATGCGTTGTACAGGCTGAACTCACTACTGCCACCTGCTGCGCCACCGAGCTGCGCTGCCGACGCCTTTTCGCGCTGCGCGCCGAGTGAACCGGTCACTGCCGGATAATAGGCAGAACCTACTTCGGCCCGCAGATTTTCCTGCGCCTGGCGCAATGATGCCTGCGAAGCTTCCAGGGTGGGATTGTGTGCCAGCCCGCGCTTGATCAAATCATTCAGCGCATCGGAATGAAATACCTGCCACCACTGCGACGGAATATCCTGGCCTTCTATAAATCGCTGGGCCTTGCCGCCCGCACCGGCGCTGCTCACCGTCTGTTTTGCCAGCGGCGTTTCGGTGTAGCGCGCTGCATCGGGCGATGCCGGATGCTGAAAATCAGGGCCGACTGCGGCGCAGCCGCTCAGCAGCACTGCACTGAAAACCAGCGCGGAAAGGATCGGTGACACAGATTTTCGAGCATGGCACGGCGGTGCCGGAAGGCGAGATTGCAACAACATCGAAAGCCTCGTTTTGGTTATCAGTTCATAACCTGTTTGACGATACGCGCCAGACAGTTTCCCCAATGTGATGCGAAATTCGGAGCAAAAAAATACTGATGAGTACAGGAACTGGGGACGGCTTCGCGATGCACAAGTGCCAGCAGCAAAAAAGATTATTTTGTTTGCATCATATTGCGCGGATTGATCTTTTTGTATGCCAGAAGTCACGCAACGGCGGCATGCTCATCTCAATCGCGATATTGAACCTCGGCGGCATCTCAAAAATCGAGACTGCATTCACGCGTCAACTTCCGCTCCGATTCAGTGCGCCAGACCAATCAGCCGATGCGAAGCATGATATCGCGAATGCTATGCTATGAACCCGCGCGCATCACGCGTGCAGCGTCGTGTAACAGTGCCCATATCATGAACTCTCCGCGTGTAGCGGGTCATGCGCGACTCGCGCCCTTGCTGGCCGGTCTCGCCATGCTTGGCCCGTTCTCCATCGATACGATGTTCCCCGCCTTTCCACAGATCGGTGCGCAATTCGGCGCCAATTCGCTGGCCGTGCAGCAAACCTTGAGCGCGTATCTTGGCGCGTATGCATTGATGTCACTCGTGCACGGACCGCTGTCCGACACGCTGGGCCGGCGTCGTGTGATCATCGCGGGCCTCATGATTTTTCTACTGGCATCGATCGGCTGTGCACTCGCACCTACCTTGCCGGTGCTGCTCGCATTTCGTGTATTGCAGGGCGCCTCGGCCGGCGTCGGCATGATTGTCGGGCGCGCGATCGTGCGCGATTGTTACGCCGGTGCCGATGCGCAGCGGCTGATGTCGAATATCACGATGATGTTCAGCATCGCGCCGGCGCTTGCGCCGATCATTGGCGGCTGGGTGCTCGGGCTTGCCGGCTGGCATGCGATCTTCTGGTTTCTCACGTTGTTTGCAAGCGTGATCCTGCTTGCGAGTTTTGCGCTGCTGCCGGAAACCCATGCGCACGAACATCGCGTCGGCATCTCGCCGCGCGGCCTGGTACGCACTTACGGCGAAATCCTGCGCGATCCGTCGTTCCAGCCGCTGGCGTTGTCCGGCGCGTTCAATTTCGGTGCGCTGTTTCTTTATATCTCCTCGGCACCAGCCTATGTGTTCGGACTGCTGCATCTCGATGAACACAGTTTCGGCTGGCTGTTTGTACCGGCGATCGGCGGCATGCTGTTCGGTGCGGTGCTGTCGGGTCGCATGGCTGGGCGAGTGAGTGCCGAGCGCACCGTGCGGATCGGTTATCAGCTGATGCTGGTCGCCGCCGCGCTGAGCATCGCACTTGCGTTGTTTTCGCCGCTGCCAATGTTGCCGTGGTCGGTGCTGCTGATCGGCTTCGGTGCGATCGGCATCTCGCTTTGTTCACCTACGATCACGTTGCTGATCCTCGATCGTTTCCCGCGTTATCGCGGTGCCGCATCGTCGATGCAGGCTGTGGTCAGCTTGTTGTATTGCACGTTGCTGGCCGGCGTGATTTCACCACTGATTTCCGGCAGCGCATTATGGCTGGCGATTGGTGCGGCCACGCAGACCGTGCTCGGTTTTGTCACGTGGTTATGGTTCCTGCGCGTCGGCAAACGCGAACTCGACGCGCACAGTTGCGCGAGCGCGGATGCCGTGGCGATGGAAGAAGAAGCCGAGCCGCAGATTTGACCCCAGCGTTGTCCTGATTAAGTCCACGTCCACGTCGATCCGTCGATATTTCATCGCAGCGATTTGCATCAAAAACATCGAATCAAAACGGGCCGCCCTCATACCCGCTGGCAAAGATCACATCCTCCTCGAACGCACCGATATCGACGTGTGGCCCGATCGTGCGCAGCTTGCCTGCAAGATCATAACTTCCCAGGCCGGTCGGCGGATTGTCGATGCCGGCGTCAACCAGCGGCGAGCCGCGCTTGAGTTCAAAGCTGCTGCACAGCAGTCCAACACAAGGCGCGAAATCCGGATCGACACTTTGATTGTTCTGGCTCAGCGCATTCGGCAAAACGAAGGCTGATGTGCCGATATCGTTGTTGCGCAGGATTACGCTGGCGCCGGCGTAAAGATCGACGCCGCCGTTGGCATTGTTGTTCCACAGGATATTGTTGCTGAGCCAGAAATTCGTGCCGGAATTGCTCTCGACATACAAGCCGCCGATGCCATTGGTCACGGTCGCGGCACTGTTGTTGATCATCGTATTACCGGTGATGTAGGCGACGCTGTTCGAGGTCTGCAGCTCGCCAACTCCCATCTGCAGCGCGCTGTTGAGATAAAACAGATTGTTGCGCAACGTGATCAGGCCACCGATATTGATGTAGATCGCGCCGGCATAGTTTTCGGCATGGTTGAGCAGGAAGCGATTGCTTTCGATGCGCACGTCGCCGTTTTGCGCGGTCGCAAACAATCCACCGCCGCCATCGGCGCCGGTCTTGCCGGCGATGAAGGTGATGCGTTCGATATGTATGCTCGCCGCCGCCGAGGTCGAAGACTGGATGACCCGCAATACCTGATAGATGTTTTCGCCGTTCAACGACGTCACTGCGGTGGTGAGTTGCGAGCAATCGGCGTTATAGCCGCCGAAGATTGTGATGCTGTTGGCTTCGCTGGAAAAAAATTGCAAACCACCGGCATTCAGTGCGTAGCTTCCCGCAACAATATCGATCTGGTCGTTCTGGCCATTATCCTGCGATGTGGTGAGCGCAAAATTCAGTCCGGCCACGCTGTTGACGCAAAACAAGGCGGCACGCACGTTCGCACAAAAAAACATTGCGACAAAAGAAATCAGGATCGGCAACAAACGATTATGTATTTGCATCGAGATCTCCGCTATGTGCGTGGTGAACAGGGTTGGGCGTGGCATGTTGATTTTGTCCGTACCGGTTTTTGCGACGCCATCGAGGGTCGCATACACCGCAAAACCTACAGACGTAAATCGGCGCATCGAGGGATCACGCGCAAGCTCACTCGATCAATCGAAGCCGTTGCGCAGCAGCACGTCGGACTCGAACGCACCGATGTCGGCATGAGTGCCGATTGCACGACCGCCAAGATTCAGATCTGAATCAAGCGCGCCACCGACCGGCGCGTTTTCACCGGCGTTGACCAGCGCCGAGGTCGGCAGCAGTTCGAAGTCCTGGCACAACAAGGCGCATGACGCAAAACCCGGATTTACGTTGATATTGCCGACGTTGTGCAGCGGATCGGCGGCGTTGCTACTGGAGCTGCCGATATCGTTGTCGATGCGCGCATGGGGTGCTGCAGCGCGCATATCGACGGCGCTGTTGGCGTTGTTGTTCCAGACGATATTGTTGCTGAGCCAGAAATACACGCCGGCGAGATACAAGCCGCCACCGCCTGTGCTGTCAGCGCTGCTGTTGCCGACGATGGTGTTGCCGATCACGTAACTGTTGGCGGCATAACTGGTCAGCTCGAACCCGCCGCCGGATGCTGCGCTGTTGCCGAAGGCGACATTGCCACGCACGCGCAGCTCGCCCGACAACGAGTACGCGTTCAAGCCACCGCCGAGGTTGGTGGCGTGATTGAACGAGAAGCGATTCAGGTCGATCGTGATCGCACCGGAATCGGTGCTCACGTACAAACCACCACCGCCGTTGTTGGTTTCCACGCCGTAACTGAAGGTCAGCCACGACACGTTCACGCCGCCACCACCGCTAGCGAGAATGAATAGTGGCCGCACTGTGCTCTGGCCGTTGAGCACGGTTGCCGCGCCGTTGAAACTCGTGCAGTTGGCATTCCAGCCGCCGCTGATCGTTATCGAATGCGCTTGCGTCGACTGATAGATCAGCGGCGTGCTCAGCAGATATTGGCCGGCGGCGATGCGGACTTCATCGTCCTCATTATTGCTTTGCGTCGCGCTCAGCGAGACTTGAATGCTGGCGGCGGAATTGCCACAGAACACCGTCGCGTTGGCGCTGCGCATATCCGCGCAAACGATCAGCAGCATCCCGAGGAAAGCGAGTGCCGCGCGTATCGCAAAGCTCACGCCACGATCCAAGCGCAGCCACCACGAGTCGGTGAGCTGCGAGTTGTGTGGGAGTTTTTTCGGCCGCGTCGCGAACATCCTTTTGCGCCGCTGCGGACTGTTTGAGCGCAACGACTTTTGTGGATTCATCGAGTTCATGCGACTCTCCACATCACTGTCTGCGTCAGCGTACCGTCGTGAAGGTGCTAACCAGAGTCAGGTCAAAATCTGCATCGATTTTTGCGCCGCCTGCAGCACTATCATCGACATGCAATTTGCCGACCAGATGATTCGGCGAGCCGCTTGCGAGCGCGAACGCGCTGGCATCAGTTGCGCCGGAATATTGCATGCGTTGACCATTCAACTTGACTGAATAATCGAGGTGACGCGCTTCGCTATAATCGACCATCGCGCCATCCTCGAGTGTTGCGTCCGCGCAGTGCAGGGTTTTGCATGCCTTGATCTTCGCGCCAATGTCGGCACTCGACAGGTAAATCCGCAACAGGGTTTTGCCCGAGTTCATCTCGTCTGGTCCACGTACCAGAACGGCGTACTTAACCATGCCGACCGTGGTTTTGAGAGTTACCGAACCGCTGGCTTTGTCCGCAGCGGTTGCCAGCGTCGAAATCGCCAGCAACATCGCGGTTGTAGCCACAACATTTCGCAACGAGCGCATACGTTTCTCCAGTGAGTGAATCTTGAATAAAAAAAGAAGTTGCGTTGCAATTCGAAACCGGAGAAGAGACGGGTACAAGCACTCCGTTTCGGTGTGCATCTACAGACGCAATTGCGCGTCCAAAAGGATCATCGCCATCGATGCGACGCATGTCGAAGTTTGGTTGCGGAGCGGAATCAGTCGCTTGGCGCGGGCAGCGCTAGCGCAGAGAAAGGCGATCTCGTCTTTACGGCAAGCGTCGTGATCTGACGTCTTTTGCGCGATCAGTGTTGGTCAGGTGTTCGCAACAGCAAGCTGCGCGCGGCGCGGCTGCGGGCATCATCGGCACCGAAAAATTGTTCGCGGATTGTGACCGCCTCGGTGATCAGGCGTTGACTCTCGACAAGGCCCTCCTTGCGTGTCGCCAGCAGCTGGGCGAGTTCGATGCGCGTGGTTGCCGCCCACGGATGAAACGCGTGCTCGATGTAGCCGAACGCGGAAAGTGCGGCGCGCAATTCCAGCTCGGCCTCATCGATCTTGCCGGCATCGCGCAGGGCAAGACCGAGATAGTGATGGGCGAGCGCGGGATAACGCCCGATTTCGCCATAATTTTTCAGCGCGATCTGCAGCGCTTGACGATCCAGTGCCACGGCCGCTTCAAAGTCATGCTGGGCGCGAGCCACCTCGCCACGCCAGTAATAGTTAGCGACTTCGCCGTTGCTGGGTTGCTTGTCGATATTCTGCTGAACCTCGATGAGTTCGGCTTTGGCGATATCCAGCCTGCCTTGCAAAACATGCGCACTCGCCAGACCTTTCAGCGCCGTTTGCGTGCCGTCAAATGCGCGCCCGTATTTTTTTTCGAAGACGCGCATCGATTCGGCAAAGGTCTTTTCCGCCGCTGCAAGGTCGGGGATCTCGATCAGATCCGAGCCGAGATTGGCCAGCGTTCCTGCGCGCGCCGGCGCGTCGTCGCCGCCGACTTTGCGTTGCAGCGCATCGACCTCCTCGAAGATCTCGCGCGCTTGCCGATAATGACCGAGCAGGAAATGCGTCAGCGCCAGATAACCACGGTTGACGAGCAGACTGGGATGATCCGGCGCGAGCGATTTCGTTTCGATCGCCAAACCCTTTTCGCTTTCCTCCAGCGCCTGCGCATAACGCGATTGGCCGCGCAGTGCCATCGCGATATTGCCGTGCAGGCGCCCCACCAACGGGCTGTCCGCGCCGTCGCTCATCGTCATGAGACGCAGTGCCTCGCGATAATCTGCCTCTGCGGCGACGGATGAGTGCAATCCCCATTCCGCGTTGGCGCGGGTCCAGTGCGCTTGCCCCAGCATATAGTTGCTCACTGCCGAGTGCTCGGTGATCGCGACGGCAGCGTCGGCGTATTTCTTGGATGTGGCAAAATCGCGCTGCGACAGGTGCACTTCGGCCACACTGGTCATTACCCGAACCTGCACTTCGGCCGGCACTTTTGAGAGCGCCTGCAAATGCGTATGCGCAGCCTCCACTAAAGATTTGGCGGCGGCGAAATCACCGTTGCTGCGCAACGTGGCGCCGTAGTCGAGTTCGGCAATTACCCGGCGTAATGAAGTATCGTCGCTGGCGATCACGCTATCGAGTGCATGTTTTTGCAAGTCGGCAGCCTCACTGTAATGCCCGAGCTGCGAGTAGATCCGACCAAGCACCGATTGCAATTCAGCTTTCAATGCCGGATCGCCGTGGGCATCGGCGTCGAGATGTTCACGGCCGCGATCAAGCAATTCGCGCGCGCTGATATCGCGGCCCTTGGCGATTGTGGGATCGACCGCAATAAACAAGCCGAACAGAAAGTCCTTCACCGCGAGCGTCGATTGCGCCTCGCGTGCGGTTTGACGCGCTTGGGCTGCGATGATCACCGCACTGCCGATCACCACCATCATCAACGCTGCGCTGGCGACCAGCGGCAACCAGTTGCGTCGCGCAAACTTGCGCAGTCGATACCAGCTGCTATCGGCGCGCGCTGCAATCGGTCGATTTTCCAGATGCCGGCGCAAGTCGTCGGCAAACGCCTGCACGTTTGCGTAGCGTTGCGCCGGCAGTTTTTTCATCGCGTTGGCGACGATGATTTCGAGATCACCACGCAACGCAGATCGCAGCCGATCGACGCTGATCGCGCGTGCCGTGGCGACAGCGGCAAGATCGGTCACGCCATCGAAATCGGAAAGTCGCTTCGGTTCGCCATCCACTACCGCTCGCGCGAATTGCACCGGCGTGGCACGCGTCGAGCCGTGCGGATTGCGCCCGCCGAGCAATACAAAAAGAATGACGCCAAGCGCATACACATCAGTGGCGATGGTGATCGCCGCGCCGGTGATCTGTTCCGGTGCGGCATAACCTGGAGTCAACGCGGCGAAGGTTTCTCCGGTCAATCCCGCCGCAGTTTCGTTATCCACTTCAAGCAGCTTGGCGATACCAAAATCGAGCAGCTTGGCATTGCCATCATCGAGCACAAGAATATTCGACGGCTTCAGATCGCGATGCACGATCAGATGCGCGTGCGCATGCGCGACGGCCGCACACACCTGCAAGAACAATTGGATGCGCGCGTGCAGATCGAGGCGGCGCGCATCGCACCACTGATCGATACGCTGGCCATCGACGTATTCCAGCACCAGATAACGCTGACCATCGCTGCTGAATCCGGCGTCGAGCAGCATCGCGATATGCGGATGGCTGAGCTGCGCGAGGATGCGGCCCTCCTGTGCGAACCGCTGATTCGCGCGTGTGTCAGCAATCGCCATACGCAACATTTTTATCGCCGCCACGCCCGCATGCTGACCGTCGGCGCGGTGCGCCAGCCAGACCTGGCCCATGCCGCCGGTGCCGATCGTGCGTTCGAGAATCCATGCGCCGAATCGTTGTCCGCTGACATCGGCTTCGGCTAGCGGCGCATGCGTGGTGGCGACATCGAGCATGGCATTGTCGATGAGAAACGCAGCGCGGTCAGCATCATGATCGGCTCGGATCAACGCCAGCAAACGCTGATGCAGCGAAGCATCCTGTCGCGCGATATTTTCGAGCAGAGTTATCCGTGCATCGGCATCCGCATCCAGCCACTGCGCGAACAATGCAAATGCGCCTGCGGAATTATCTTTGGGGCTGGACATCAGCCAGTCGTGCCCATCGCATCGAACAGGAAAGCGCGCGCCTTGCGCCAGTCGCGTTTCACCGTCGGCACCGAGACGCCGAGCACGTCGGCAATTTCGGCTTCGGTCAGTCCGCCGAAATAACGCAGCTCAACCACTTGGTGCGAACGCTCGTCGATCTGGCGCAACGCCTGCATCGATTCGTGCAGATGCTCGATACTGTCTTCGCCGATATCAATACCCGGAATGCCGGTCGTCAAAGTCAGCAAACGCTCGCCACCGCCGCGTTTCTGCGCGCGCCGCTCACGCACGTAATCGATAATTACACTGCGCATCACTTGGGCTGAATATGCGAAGAAAATATTTCGTTGCGCCGCGTTGATCGCGCCCTGACGTTGCAGCCGCAAATAGGCTTCGTGCACCAGCGAGGGCGCATCCAACGACATCGTGCCGGCGCGCGCGAGTTGCGCGCGTGCGAGCTTCATCAGTTCGGAATACACACGCGCATCCAGGTGCTCCGGCAACGCCGTGTCAGCCGCCGCTTGCGTGCGCCCTTGCTGTGTGGTGTCGCTCAAGACACGCTCCTGAAAGCATTGCTGAAGCGATGATACACGAACCTTTCGCGGCGTCAGGGCAAGGTATTCGTCGTATCATGCGCAACAAAATTAATCCTGCTTCAGCCATGGAGTCACCCGTGTGGAAGAGCTGATGGTTTTGCTGTTTCAAGTTCTTTTCAGCAGCATCCTGTTCGTGCTTGAGTTCGCGATCGACGTGCTGGCCTACGCGCCGCTGGACTGGTTTTTCGATTGGCGCGATTTTCCCGAACCACGCACTTTATGGCTCGCGAGCCTGCTCTGGTTTGCTGGAGGCTGCGTGCTGGCGTGGTTGTCGGTGCTGCTGCTCACGCACACGTTCCTCGCTATTCCCGCATTGCGAATTGCCAATCTCGCGCTAGCACCGATCGCGTCGGCATTTTTATCGCAGGCACTGGCACGGCGACGCAAAAAATCGAACGCGGCGATCGTGCCGCGCAATCATTTCTGGCAATCGTTCTGGTTCACGCTTGGTCTGGTGACAGTGCGGTTTGCGTTCGCCGTTCGCAGCTAGGCGGCGCGCGCTATCACGGTTTGCGACGAACGCGCTAAGCTGATCGCACTGCATTGATGCGAACGGCAGCATGACGGCATCTGATCCCGCGCAAGATGATTCCCCGGCAGCGCATGCGCCGCAGGAAGCACTGTTCGCGCTGGTGTATCAGGAACTGCGGCGGATCGCGCGCAGTCAGCGCCGTAATGCCGGCAGTCCGATGACGCTCGATACCACCGCGCTGGTGCACGAGGTGTATCTCAAGTTGCATGCTGCGCCCGAAGCAAAACCGATCGATCGTATGCATTTTCTGTCGCTTGCTGCACGTGCGATGCGGCAGATTCTGGTTGATCACGCGCGCAGTCGTTCGCGCCTGAAACGCGGCGGTCCGTGGAGCATCACCGGCTTGCGCGAAGACATGAGTGTGACAACCGACATGATCGATCTGGTCGCGCTCGACGACGCGCTGACGCGCCTGACCGCACTCGATGTGCGCGCTGGGCAACTCGTCGAGTGGCGTGTGTTCGGCGGCCTCGAAATGGCGGAAATCGCGCAACTGCAAAACCTCACCGAGCGCACCGTATTTCGCGACTGGCGCCGTGCTCGCGCGTTTCTCGTGCAGCAACTCGGACTCGAAGAAACCACATCGGTCTGAGTATGGATACCGAACGTTGGCAACGTGTGAGTGCGATTTTCGACGAGGCCGCGGAAGCGCCGTTGGCATCGCGTGCCGCGCTGCTCGATCATTTGTGTGGCGCTGATGTTGAGTTACGTCATGAGGTGGAAGCACTGCTCGTAGCGGATGCGCGCGCTGATGCCTTCGACAGCGGCGTGGATTCCGCTCGCATCGCGGCGGCGAGCGATTGGGCTGATTCCAAAAATGTCGAATCCCTGGCAAGCGGCGAGCGCATCGGCCCGTGGCGTGTATTGCGCGAACTCGGTCGCGGCGGCATGGGCGTGGTATTGCTGGCCGAACGCGCCGATGGTCAGTACGAACAACAAGCGGCGATCAAACTGATCAAGCGCGGCATGGACAGTGACGCGGTGCAAACGCGTTTTTTGCGTGAGCGGCAGATTCTGGCGCGACTGGAACATCCGCATATCGCGCGTCTGCTCGATGGCGGCATCGCGACGGACGGTCGACCGTATTTTGCGATGGAATATGTCGATGGTTCGCCGCTGCTGGCGTATTGCGCGCAGCACAATCTGTCGTTGCAAATGCGCATAAGTATATTTATGGATATTTGCTCAGCGGTGCAGTTCGCGCACGGCCAGTTGGTGGTGCATCGCGATATCAAGCCGTCGAATATTCTGGTGACCGCCAGCGGCAGTGCCAAGCTGCTGGATTTCGGCATCGCCAAACTGCTCGATGATTCGCTCGGCGCACAAATAAATGCGACCGTCGATGCCGCACAACATCCGCTGACCCTGGCTTACGCCGCGCCCGAACAATTGCGAGGTGAATCGGTCGGCATCACCACCGATGTGTATGCGCTGGGCGGTGTACTTTACGAATTGCTGACCGGATGCCGTGCCTTCGATTTGGGCGATACCCCAACCCTGGACGACGTACAGCGCGTGCTCGCGGCGACTGCCCCTGCGCTGCCCAGTGCGCGTGCGAAGGCGGACTCACCGGTGGCGGCAAATTCATTGCGCGGCGATCTCGACATGATCGTGCAGGCGGCGATGAAGCGCGACCCGCAACGACGTTATTCCACGGTCGAGGCGTTTGCCGCAGACCTGCGCCGTTATCTCGTTGGCCGGCCGATTGCCGCGCGCCGCGACAGCAGCACGTATCGCATAAGCAAGTTTGTCGCGCGACATCGTGCCGGTGTCGCCGCGAGTGTGTTCGGCATGCTTGCCTTGATCGCGGCGCTTGGTATGGCGGTATGGCAGGCACGTGCAAAAACGCGAGAGGCACAGGCATCGCAGGAGGTCACGGCATTCCTGGTCGGCCTGTTCGCGGGCTCCGATCCGACACACTCCGGCGGTGCTGCGATCAGCGCGCAGGATCTGCTCGATCAAGGTGCGAAACGCCTGCAAGGAAAGTTGGAAAACGCGCCGATGTTGCGTGCGCGTTTGCTGAATACCGTGGCGACGACCTACACCGCATTGGGTTTGTACGATCGTGCCTTGCCGCTGGCCGAACAGGCGCTCGTATTGCGTCGGCAAAATCTCCCAGGCAACGATCCAGAGCTTGCCGACAGCCTCGATGAACTCGGACAAATCTACACGCAGAAAGCTGACTATGCGCGCGCGGAACCCTTGCTGCGCCAAGCGCTGGATTTGCGTCGCACGCAACTCGGTGATGATGATCCAGCCACGATTGACAGCTTTGGTAATCTCGGATCGTTGTTGCAGAGTCGCGGCGATTTCCAGTCCGCCGATGAAATGTTTCTGGCGGCACTGAACGCAGCGCAACGTCGCTATGGCAACGATGCCGTGGAAACAGCGCGGCGACTCGATGACGAAGCCACCAATCTCGACAACCTCGGCAAAAAAACCGAGGCACTCGCGGCTTACCGCCGCGCGCTGGAGATCCGCGAGAAAAAGCTCGGTGCCGATGATGCCGAGGTCGCCACATCGCTGCACAATATCGGTACGCTTTTTGATGAGAGCGGCGACGATATCGCAGCACAAAAACCGCTTGAACGCGCCTTGGCGATTCGCCTGAAAGTATTTGGCCCCGAACATCCGTTAGTGGGATTTACCGATCTGGCACTGGCCGGTGTTTATCAAGGTCTGGAGCAACTGGATAACTCCGAAAAGAGTACGACCGAAGCACTCAGAATTTTCCGTCACACGCTGGCGCCGGATCATCCCAAGATCACCGAGACGCTGAATGTGCTCGCTATTCTGCATTCCCTACGTCGGGATTTTTTCGGTGCCGAGCCTCTGGCGCGCGAAGTAGTCGAGCGCTTCCGGCGCACGCTGGGTGCGGATCATCCCAATACGCTTACGGCGGAAAACAATCTTTCGTTCGTGCTGCGACACACGGGCCAATCAAGTGCGGCCGAACGACTCGCACGCGGCGTGCTGGAGCGCATGCATGACGACAACGGTCAAGGCACGATCGCGGTCGATTGCGAAAATTTGGCGAGCGTACTGGAGCAGCAAGGCAAGTTCGACGAAGCCTTGCTTTATTCGCGACAAGCGCTGCAGCTGCTGACAAAAACCGAGGGCGAAAATTCTACCAATGCCATTATCGCGCTGCGTCTGCTCGCGCTGGCCGAAGAGCTGCAAGGCGATGCGAAAAATGCGGAGCAGGATTTTCGTACTGCGCTGAGTCGTGCCGCGCAGCTACCGAGCGGGCGCACGATGGCGACGTATCTATTGCAGATACCACTGGCGGATTTTCTGGTGGGCGCGAATCGCTGCGCAGAAGCGCAACCGTTGCTCGAAAACGCCCTAATGCAAATTAACAAGCCAAGCGTGACAGCGGGGCCGATCTGGGGTGCCGAGGCGCAGCTTCTGCTTGGCCGCTGCCGCGCCGCGGATCATGCGAATCAAGACGGTGCTGCACTGGAGAATGCCGCACGGAAACAACTGCGTGCGCTGCCGGCGATCGAGATTGATCTTTATCCCGCCACCGTCAAGTTGCTGCACGCACGCTAATCGCGTTATGTCTCAACGGCGCGTTTGCTTCGATTCGACACGATGAAAAGTGCAATGGCCGGCGCGATCAGACGCTAGTAATACGGCAGCTCGAAACTGTTCTTGAAGATGCCGTCGAACGCGGCCAGACGGGTTACGGCGATGGCGTTGCCGCCCGCCCCAGCGGTATAACCGGCGGCCACCAAACTGCCTTTGGCGAATGCGGCGGAGAGTCCGTAATTGGTGGTCGTTTGCAGGCCGATGCCATCGTTGTGTGCGGCAAAAAAAACTCCGCGTGAACTACCGCCGTTGAAGGTGGAGTCGAGAACGAAGTTCGTATTCACCGGCAAATTCAAACGTGCGATACCGAACATGAGGCCATACGGTACGCCGGGTTGATTGCCGCTACCCACTGCCAGTATCTGCGGAAATTTGGTGTCGTAATTATCGACGATCAATTTGCTGATGCCGTTGCTCGCGCCCACCGAAGGATTGTTGTCATAGGCGAAAGCAAACTTGTCGTCCTGGCATACGGCGGCGCAATCGTGTTGTGCAACATTGCCGCTGTTGTCGAGCAGCGCCAGCACGGCGGCTTGATACGAGCCACTGCCAACGCTGGCGCTGGCGTGGCCGCCGAGCACGATGTAGTTGTCTGGCTTGACTACCGTGAGTGCATTGCAGAAATCGCCGTTGTCGCCACCGAGATCGAACGGCACGATGGTCTGGCCGCCGTTGCCGAAGGCATGATCGACGTCGTAAAGATCGTGCGTGATGCGGATCACGGCGCAGTCGTAGTTGCCGCCCGCGCCGCGATGGTAACCACCGACCACGTAGCGTCCCTGACTGTCGATGGCGAGGTCGAGGGCATGGTCGTCCTGATTGTTGCCGGAGCCGAATGCGTACTGGAATAACGGTTCGACTGCCTTGCCATCGGCGCTGATGCGCACGAACAGGAACTGGTTATTGTTGCTGCTTTGCTGATGATAGAAGCCGGCGATATCGATGGTGCCATCGCTGTCGATCACCGCACGCGAGGAGTACATGGAATCGCCGCTAGCTGGCTGTATTTGCACGACGCCGGGATAGCCAAAATTGGTGAACGCGGCGTCCGGTACTCCGCTGGCACTGAACTGCACCGCAAATATCGCACCCCCGACCGGGTTGTGCATGACCATGACGATGCGATCATCCGGCCGTAGCACGATGGCATCCGATACGCACCCGGCGTACCCGGTGAATCCTGGTGGGAAACCGCCGATTCCGCCAAAGCCGGTATCGAGACTGCCATCGATGTTGAGGCGTAGTGCGAAACAATCACCTTGATCGTCACTGCCCGTAACAACGATCTTGCCGCTGGACTGGATCGCGGTATCCGTTGCCGTGAGGTTCGATGCGCCGTGCGCTTCGCTGGTCGCCGAAATCTGAACTTTGCCGCCAGCGCCGAAGGCGGGATCGAGCGCGCCGGAATCGACCGGCTCACCGGCGAGCGCGGTCGCACCGACCAGCGCTACACACACGCATATCGACAAGCATTTTGCAGAGCGCATAACCCACCTCGTCGTAGCACCATTCGCAGCGATGGCAACAGGGGTTACGTCATGCGGCATGGATTACTGACATGCGTGGCAGCAAGCATCGTGGTCACGCCCCGATGACCGTTCGATTCGCCGCGAATCAGTGCATCGCAAAAATCTTGTTGCACAAGGCGCCGAGTTTTTTCTGCAATGCCGCTACCGGCGCTTTGGCCAGCTCGTTACTCAAACCTTGCGCTCTGATATCGCATAACAAATCGCCTTTGCGCGCGTTTATTTCACGCAGATCTGTCAGCCATACCGCTTCCTCGCCGACGCCGCTGAGCGGTTCGGACGTTGCGTACTCTTTCATCTGGCCGGAGCTGAACGTGCCGAGCGTCACCTTGCCCAAGCCCGGGCGCAGCGTGACCTTGATCTCGGGGCCGCCATGATTATTCGTCGCGGTGATGAAATAACAGGTCTGTGCATCGCCGTTCAGGTTTTTTGTGGCGGTGATCGGCTCGCTCAGAATGCCGTCCATATCTTGCGCCACCAGCAGTTTCTGATCGCAGACGCTGCTTACCGGCGCCTTGGCGGCCTGCGCTGCGCTGATGTTTGCGGGCGATCCTGCACCCGTATTCGATGCAGTTTTCGAGCACGCGCCGAGCATGCAAATCGTACTGGCAAGCAGAAGTGAAATCAGGCGAGGAAAAATCATGCGGTTCTCCATCAGTGCGGGAACAGGGATCACGATCAATGCGCCAAAATTTAATGCGCACCCGTGCCGGGTTTTGGCACTGGTTTTGGTGCGACGGGCTTGGGTTTTGCGTTGGGCGTAATGACGGACGCTTGTGCAGAATGTCCTGGCGGAATCGGCTGGGTATTCAGCGTATTTTTGCCGCCGACAAAAATAATGCCTTGTTTGCTACTCGCGCCGGATGCGCCCGAAATGCTGTGGGTCGGGCCGGGTGATGCCGGGCCGATTGTGGATCTTTTTTCCATGACCAGCGGATGCACGGGATCGGTTTTCGACATGTTCGGCGCATGTGCTGTGTCGATCGAATGCATCGTCTTTTGCTGCTGCTGCTGCTGCTGTTGCGCAGGCGGATGCGCGTTTGGCGGTCGGCACGGTGGTGTAGGGCAGGTCGGATTGCCCGCGTATGCTATCGGTGCGCACGCAAGGCCGAGGGCGAGCGCGATCAAGACGAGCGGCGATGATCTGCCCGGATTTCGGCGCCGTAATTGTCTGGCGTTGGCGTGGCTTGCGACCTGTTGCAATGACATGACACGACTCCTCGGAATGATGGGCTCATCCGGGGTTACGTCGTCTGGTGCCATTTACTGACATGCTGATCGCACAACACTTGTCGATGCGTCTTGTCGTCCGCTTTTGCATCGCGCATCGGCGCGGCATTGGTCACTCGGTTCAGCGCGACAGATCGAAAAAATCCTTCGCGAGTTTTTCGCCGTTGATCAGGATTTCTACCTCGTGTCGGCCGGCATAATGCACGCGCGTGGTGAAGTCGCGAACCGTCTGCGAGCGTGTTAGTTGAAGCGATTCGTGCGCATCGAGCGTGAGCTCCTTCCACTTGAAAATCTTGGCTGATGCGCTGCCAGATTTCTTGACGTAATGCACCGCGTAATCCACCACGAGGCGCTGGCTTTTGCTTGCGGTTGATTCCAGTGTCAGCGTCAGCGCGAGTTTTTCTCCAAGCGCAATCTTGCGTGGATGCAGCGAAAACTCCTTGACTAACACCTGCGCTTTCGCACCGGCGCCGATCACACTGAGCGCGCGACGATCGCCTTTTTTTATGAGCGTGCGCAACGCGTGTTTGGCGATCCATGCCGTGTGCCGATTTTCCAGCGACCACGATTCGATACGATCCAGCACCCAGTCGGGATGATCCTTGGCAATGTCGTTGAGATGGTTCGCCACCGACTTGCGTACGTACAGGCTGGTATCGGTCTTGAGGTTTTCGAGAATAGGTGCGGCCAAATTCGGATCGGCAATCAGCGCATCGAGACGAAACGACCACGGCAGGCGCGGCCGACTGCCTTCGCTGGCGAGGCGGCGCAGATGTTCATCCGCATCACGCGACCAGATTTCCATTACAGCTAGCGTGCGCAGCGGATCGCGGCGCAGGAATTCGCGGATCGCAAATTCCGCCGAACCGAACGTCGTGAAAAACGCTAGCGCTTGCATCGATAGATCAAAATCGTCGTGGCCGAATACTCCGACAAAATCCGACAATACCAGCGTCACGAAACCGGAATGGATACGCGGCGCGAGTTTGCGCAGAATCGCGATCGCGCGTGGATAATTTTGCGGCAGTGTGGCATGCAGGCTTTGCGACATGCGGCGCATGCGTTGCATCAGGCTCAATGCATCCAGATCGTCCAGCGCCAGCGCGAGAAAATGCTTGGCATCGAATCTTGGATGCAGCACCGCGACTTCTTTCGCGATGCGGCGGAAACATGCCGCATCGAAAATTTCTTTGAGTTTCGGCGCGGAGTTATCGACGGAGATTTCTTCGGCTGGCATCGGCGGCGATCAATTATTTCAAGGGTTCGACGTGGTCGCGATAAAAAATCAAGTCGTTATGCGCGATTGAAACGCTTCGCCGACTGCAACTGCAAACGCGCGCGTTCCTCATCGCGGTCTTTCGGCGGCGCTAGAGTCACGAGTGATTGCAGCAGATTGCGTGCCGCGTCACTCACTTGCGTGACCGCCAGTGCAAACGCGGCCTCGTTGATTTTCGACGGCGTATTAAAGCCGCTGAGCTTGCGTACGAACTGCAGCGCGGAGGCGTGGATCTCGTCGTCGGTCACTGGCGGGGCGAAGTTGAAAAGCGTCTTGATGTTGCGGCACATGGCAAACTCCGGTGCAGGTCTCAAGCCATCGAAGGGAAGATCGCAGCGAGCACATATAGCAGAATGGCATTGTGCACAGCATGCGCAGTGACCACGCCGACATAGCTTGATGCCGGGCTGTTGCGACGTAGCATCAGGTATAAGGCGGCGAGCATGATGCCGGTGAAAAACGTGACCAGTCCATGCAACAGCCCACCATTCAGATAGTGGCCGCCACCGAACACAGCCGCGCTGATTAAAACGCACACCCAGCGATTGATACCGAAACGGCGGGCGATTTCGATCGGAATCACTTGCCCCAGGATGGTTTCGAAAAGTGGCGCAAAAATCACGGCGGTAAAAAACACCAATACCGCCGGTTGGTTAAGATCCTCCCGCGCAGCCAATGTTCCCCACAATCTTTCCGGCAACAGACGATGTAGGAAATACTGCAAAAAAAGGCCAAGGGCCAATGTTGCGATAGCGGTGAAGGCGCCGAGCGTTATGGCGCCAAGGATTGGGCGTTTCGAAAGACTTTCCATCGTGCGCGAGAACCTCACCCTTCACCGTCCCACCCGCAACTTACCCCCTTATTCTGCTGCTTCAACCAAGCATACAGCGGCGCGAAATAATCGATGATCGCACTCGCATCCATCTGCTCGGTGCCGGTGAGTTCCTTCAGGGTTTTCTGCCACGGCTGGCTCGCGCCTTTTTGCAGCATCGCCCAATATTTGTCGCCGGCGGCCTTGCTGCCGTAGATCGAACATTCGGCTAGCGCGCCTTTTTGTCCTGCGGTTTGGCACAACGCGCGCTGGAACTGGAACTGCAGGATATTGGCCATGAAATAACGCATATACGGCGTGTTGCTGGCGACGTGGTATTTTGCGCCCGGATCGAAATCTTCCTCGCTGCGTGGAATGCTCGACGACACGCCTTGGTATTTCTGTTTGAGTTTCCACCACGCCGCGTTGTAGTCGCCCGGTTTGATCGAGCCATCGAACACACCCCAACGCCATTCGTCGATCATCTTGCCGAACGGCAGGAACACGACCTTCTCCAGCGCGAGTTTCATCTGTGCGTTGAGCAGCGCTTTTTTATCCTGCGTGACCGCGCCGGTCAGGCCGATGGTATGCAGATACGCCGGTGTGAGCGAGAGCTGGATGGTGTCGCCGATCGCCTCGTGAAAGCCGTCGTTGGCGCCGTTCTGGAATAGTTCGGGCTGGCCGTTGTAGGCGAGGAAATAATAGATGTGGCCCATCTCGTGATAGACCGTGCGGAAATTTTCCTCGGTTGGATCGATGCACATCTTGATGCGCACATCGCCGGCCTGATCGAGATCCCACGCGCTGGCGTGACACACCACGTCACGATCGCGCGGACGTGTGAACTGCGATTTTTCGTAGAACGACGCGGGCAGCGCAGGGAAACCGATCGAGTGATAAAAATCCTCGGCGCGATGCACGATCTTCGGCGCGTCGTAGTTTTGCGCGACCAGCGTGCCATCGACATCGAGACTGCCGGCATCCTTGTACGGCTGCAGCAGCGGATACAACGCCGCCCAATTCTGCGCCCACATATTGCCCGTGACATGCGCTGGAATGGTGCCATCTTTCGGCATCTTGTCGCCGTATTGGGTTTTGAGTTTGCCGCGCGCGTAGCACTGCAATTGCTCGTACAACGGACGCACCTGACCCCATAACCGATCGGTCTCGGGTTTGAATTCGGCGGTCGGCATATCGTAACCGGCGCGCCAGAGTTCGCCGACATTGTTGTAGCCCAGATCGTGCGCGCCATCGTTGAGCAGCTCGGCGAAACGCACATAATCCTTGCGCATGACGCGGCTGGTGTGGTGCCAGCCGGCCCACGCTGCAAGGTCGGCATCCCAGTCGCGATTATTCGCGAGCACCTTCGACAGATCATCGAGATTGCGACAGGTCGCCGGATCTTTTTCGTCGCTGCAGAATTTCCCGGCGCCGTATTCGCCATCGAGCCTGGAGGCGATTTCGGTGAGTTCCTTGAGTTTGGCAGGATCTTTCGGCGCGGGCATTGCGGTCGACAGTTTCAACAACTCGATGCTGCGTTTGCTCGCTGCGCTGATGCCGGGCACGTTGGCATATACCTTGGATTTTTCGACATCCGCCGACAGCTTGCTCAGGCTGCGCTCATTGCTGCGCGACACCAGCAATTGCGTATCGCCATTGATATAGGTTTCGGCGATCCATTGCGCCGCGGTGGCCTCGGGATAATCGGCCTTGTATTGCTTGTTGAGCGCAGCGACAAACGCGTCTGCGCCAGCGGCGCTAAGTGGCGGCGCGGTATCGGTTTTCGGATCGGCGTTATCCGCGGCAAAAGCGCTGGGCGCAAAGCCGAGCGCGAACAAGATGGCGATTGAAATGGACGCGATTTTCACGAGATTCCCCTCCGAGATGAGGGATGCAGGCTAATCGCCGTGATCGGCGTGCGCAAACACAGCGCAGCATTTCAAGCGGTAGTTTGCAGCGCTGAAGATCAGCTCGCCAATTCACGTCTCGCAATATCTACGCTGTATGTGTTTTGCGCTGACGCGCAGGGTTCAACTCACGCGCCAGCGATATGCAACGTTTCCAGTTTTGCAGCGAGGCGCAGCATCGTATCTTCGATCGCGGCGAGCTCCTTTGTGCTCACGGCCTCGGCCATCGCACGCACCACGTCGGCCTGCACGACGGCGGTTTTTTTCGCTATTGCCTCGCCTTTTGCAGTGAGGCGCAAGCGCCGCGCACGCGCATCGGACGGATCAGGTTCGCGTTTCACCCAGCCGCGTTTTTCAAGCTGGCCGACCAAGCTGCTGATATGACTTTTCGCCGTGAAACATCGCTGCGCAAGAACCTGCTGGCTGATACCCGGATCACGCAGCAAGTTGGCGATGATCTCGTGATCCGGCGTGCGCATGCCGATCATGGCTAGATTCTGCGTCATCACCGCATCGCACAGGTGATACGCGCGCACCACGGCGAGCCAGGACCGAATCGCGGCACGGGAGTTTTCGTCGGCAGTCTTGGTCATCTTGTCATTGGTTCGGAAACGAACTATATTGTTCAGAAGCGAACCAATCTTATACCAATGAACTTGTACCTACGATTACTCTGGACCATGTGGCGTGCCTCGCGTCTGCCGAAGCTACAGATCGGCGACTGGATCGAGCGCCGCCTGCGCGTTTTGCCCAACGATCTGGACATCAACCTGCACATGAACAACGGTCGTTATCTGACCTTGGTCGATTTGTTGCTGATGGAATATTTCGTGCGCAGCGGATTCGCGCGCACGATGTTGCGGCTGCGCTGGCGACCGATGCTCGGCGGCTCGGTGATTACCTATCGCCGCGGCCTGCAACCGTTCCAGCGTTATCGATTGCGCTTCGCCATTGTCGCAGCCGACGAGCACTGGAATTACATGCGGTTCGAGTTTTTGCGCGACGACGGCAGCTTGTGTGCCGCGGGCCTGACCAAGGGTGCGGTGGTCGGTCGCAGCGGGCTGATCACGAATGTCGAATCACATGCGCAGATGGGTCTGGAATTTATCCCCGCGCCATTACCCTCTGCGGTGCAGCACTGGCTCGACGCCGAACGCAGTATCGTGGACGGTGTTGCCTGAGCGATGTTTCAACCGGAGCCCGACATGTCGAATCAACTGCTTGCTTCATTGCTGATCGCCGCGAGTGCCGCGATCATCCTGCTGCTCGGTATTGTGCATCTTGCCTACACGTTTTTCGGTACGCGCTTGCATCCACGCGATGCAAACCTGATCGTGCAGATGCAGGCGGTGACGCTAACCCTGACGCGGCAAACCACGATCTGGCGCGCATGGATCGGCTTCAACGCGAGCCACAGTTTTGGTGCAATTTCGTTTGGTTTGATCTACGGATTTCTCGCGCTGGCGCATGCCGACTTGCTGCTGCGATCGCCATTTTTGTTGGTGCTTGGAATGCTGCTGCTCACAGGTTATATGACGCTCGCATGGTGTTACTGGTTTTCGATTCCGTTTCGCGGCATCGTGCTTTCGACTTTGTTGTATATCGCCGCGCTGATCACGCTTTGTTTTTAGCGATCGCGCGCCGCGCGAACTCGGTGCTAGTAGGAACGACGTGCTATTGCTGCCGGGTCGTACGATTTCTTCTCAACCGCGCTGAGCAAATCAGTGCGGCCTTAAGTTAGCGATTCTCAGCCGGCAGATTGCGGCAAGAGTTCGCGCTGCCGCAGCCAAACGCGCGCGTCATCCGCATCGTACTCGAACCACGCACGTGTCGAACCGAGGCGGAAGGTGTAACCCCACGTATCCATGTCGGTCATCAGGCGCGCGCTACCAACGTGCGGCACACACTCGGCGAGCAGGATTTGCAGATAACACGTGGCGTCTTCCTCGGCCTGCGAATCGCTGGCGTCGGTGTGCACGCGGGCACGCCGTTCTGGAGGCAGCACGATCAGATGACAGGCTTCGTGCAACAGCGAATGGATTGGTGTATCGCCGCGTGCATACACGGTTGAGCCAATGACGCCGGCCTCGGGATCGCCCCAATAACTGCCGGGAATCGGGCTGGCGTCGGCGACGATTTCGAGCGCGAGATCGTAGCGATGCAACAGTGATCTCAGCGCGTCCAGCGGAAAATCGCGCAGCAGCAACACCGAGTTTTCCGCTGGTGCTGAATGCGTTGTTTCGGCAGCTGCGCGCGGCGATGAGTCACGCATTACGGCTGCCGTGTTTTTGCGTTGAACTATCGACATGAACCGATCTTTATCGCCGCGCGTGAAAATGCGGCTCAGTTATTGGTCGCTGGCGGCGGTGTGATCTCGTGGCCTTTTTCCGGCAGCGCGACCGATAGTTCCAGCACCTCGTGATCGCCATCGCGCTCGACATTGATCAGCACTGCATCGGGATCGACGTTGACGTATTTCTTGATCACTTCAAGAATTTCGCGACGCAGCAGCGGCAGGTAATCCGGCGCACCACGCGCACCGCGTTCTTGCGCGACGATGATGCGCAGGCGCTCTTTCGCCACCGATGCGGTGTTCTTTGGACGTGCTCGCAGAAAATCGAAAATACCCATGCTCAGCCTCCGAACAGTCGCGACATGAGGCCCTTCTTGGGCGCATCCATAAAACGCATCGGTCGATCCTGACCGAGCAAGCGCGCAACGGCATCTTCGTAGGCGAGGCCGGCGTTCGAACCTTCATCCAGAATCACCGGCACGCCGGAATTGGAAGCGGCGAGTACGCCTTCGGATTCCGGGATCACGCCAAGCACGTTGATGCCGAGAATTTCCTGCACGTCGGCCAAGCTCATCATGTCGCCGTTCTGCACGCGGGCCGGGTTGTAACGGGTCAGCAGCAGATGCTCCTGCACTTTGCCCTCGCCGAGTTCGGCGCGACGGGTCTTGCTCGAAAGCAGGCCGAGGATGCGATCCGAGTCGCGTACCGAGGAGACTTCCGGATTCACCACGACGATCGCGCGATCAGCAAAATACATCGCGAGGAACGCGCCTTTCTCGATGCCGGCAGGCGAATCGCAGACGACAAAATCGAATTCTTCGGTCTTGAATTCTTCGAGCACGCGTTCGACGCCTTCCTTGGTCAGCGCATCCTTGTCGCGCGTTTGCGAGGCTGCGAGCACGAACAGGGTTTCGTAACGTTTGTCCTTGATCAGCGCCTGTTTCAGTGTGCATTCGCCGTGGATGACGTTGACGAAGTCGTAGACCACGCGGCGTTCGCAGCCCATGATCAGATCGAGGTTGCGCAGGCCGACGTCGAAATCGATGACCGCGACTTTCTTGCCGTGCTTGGCCAGACCGACAGCGATGCTCGCGCTGCTGGTGGTCTTGCCGACGCCACCCTTGCCGGATGTGACAACGATAATTTCAGTCACTATTTTCTCCATTCTTGTTTGACTTGCCGACGGTTTGAAAAGCCGGATTCTTGATATGGCAATCGCATCGTGAGATGCATCAGCCGAGTTTTGCCAGCAACAGTTTTTCACCATCGAGCCAGACCTGTACCGGCTTGCCGCGCAGGTCATCGGGGATGGTTTCGAATACACGATATTGACCGGCGATGGACACCAGCTCGGCATGGAATTCGTGACAGAAGATGCGCGCGGAAATATCGCCTTGCGCACCGGCCAGCGCGCGGCCGCTTAAACGGCCATAAATGTGGATCGAACCGTCGGCAATCGCTTCCGCACCGTTGCCGACCGCGGCGGTGAGAATCAAGTCACGACCGCGCGCGTACACCTGCTGGCCCGAGCGTACCGGTTTGGTATGCAGCATGCCGATGGTCGCCGCTGCAGTTGCACTCGCGGGCGGCGCGGGGTGCTGTGCGCGCGTTGCGACGGGTGCTGCTTCGACGACCGCGACACGCGCAGGTTCCTGGATCGGTTCCTGCGCGTTGCCACCGCTGCGCTCGTAAGACGCACGGAATTTTGCAAACAACGGCAGATCCAGCGCACGCGCGAGCGCTTCGTTCTCGGTTGTGCCGTAAGAAAGTCCGACCGGCAACACGCCGGTCTCGCGCAACGCGGCGATCAACTGCCGCACCGTTTCGACATCCGGCGTGTGCAGCAAATGGCTGAAATCGACGATCACCGGCGCGTGCAGAAACATCTGCGGCGCGGTTTCAACGCGCTGTCGCATTTCCTGCACGAGCATTTCGATATCGAGTTCGCGGATGCGCAGATTAGCCACACCGACCTGGCCGAACTTGAGTTCGCCGGCTTGTTCGCTGATCACGGGATGGCGTTGCGGCATCGTATGCGTCGGCCTAGTTTTCGCCGGCGGCGCGGGCGCGTCGCGTTGCGTGCGGTTCGCGTTCGAGCAGCCACGGCAGATTCGGCAAACCGTGATCCGGGCCGTTCAGATAGGTGTCGCGCACGAACGGAAAACTCGGCAGCGATTTCACCAGCAACGATACCGGCACGTTGAATCCGGCCATCACCTGCTGGCCGACTTCATGAAAGCCGAACATGCCGTGGAACAACACCGAGACATCGTCACGCGGTTCGAGCAGCACTTCGCAACTCAGCACCGGCACGCGCACTTCGGCATAACTGGTGACGTCGCAATAAAACACGCGACCCAAGCCGAGGCCGCGATACGCCTGCCCGAGCACGATGCGATCGATGTAGACAAACTCGTCGTAGCGCTCGCCGAACCAGCGATAGTTGGGGCTGTCGTATTGCGCGCCAGCACGCATTGCGATCAAAAATCCGACGATGCTGCCATCGACCACGGCGACACGAAAATAATCGGCGATCTCGAAAAACTGGCGCAGGCGTGCCGCGTTCAAAGGCAGGATGGTGACACCGGCAGCGTTGTTCAGCGCGAGCACGGAATCGAGTTCATGCTCGCGCACGTCGCGGATGGCTACGGCCATTCGGGTTTACTCCATCGGACGGGATAGGTGCGGCAAGCCGCTCCAGAATGACGCAATTATGGCATGCGCTCCGCGCAGTCGCCACGCCGAAACGGCGCGATGCTGTTAAGAACTCGCAAATATTCCCAAGCAATCCGCCTCTACCCCTTACTTAGGACAGATTGCGCTCGGCGCTGCTGCGCTTATGATGCAGGCATGAATTTCCAGTCGATCAACCATATCCAACTGCTGCGTTACGCGGGCCTGTACACCTATGTCTGGGTGTGTATTCCGTGGTTGTGGAATATTCCGGAGGATGAAGGCACGACCGCCGTGCACTTGGCATGGGTGGTGTCCTACCTCACATTTGGCGTGGCGTACTGGGCGATTACGCGCGATCTGGGCAAGCGCCAGCCGTGGCAGTTAAAGGTGCCGTTGCTGGTGATCATGACCTCGATGACGATGGCGCTGAGTTATTTCAGCCATTCCGGCCTCGGCAGCGTGCTGATGCTGGTGATCGCCGGCGTATTGCCATGGCTGTTGCCGTTCTGGCCGAGCGTGGTCTGGCTGATCGTGCAGAATCTAGCGCTGATTCCGATCATGAAAAGCCAGCCGGATTACGGCTGGCTCGATGCGCTGATCCAGAGCGGCGTGTATCTGGGTTACACCGGATTTGCCTTCATCACCTCGCTGGTGGCGCGCCAGCAGGCGGATTCGCGCGAGGAATTTCGTCGCCTGAATTCGGAGCTGCGCGCGACACGAAAACTGCTCGCGGAGTCCAGCCGCATCGCCGAACGCATGCGCATCTCGCGCGAGCTGCACGATCTGGTCGGACATCATCTGACCGCGCTGAGTCTGAATCTCGAAGTGGCCAGTCATCTGGTCAGCGGCGGTGCGCAGGAGCATGTACGCCAGGCGCAATCGGTCGCAAAATTATTGTTGTCGGATGTGCGTGAAGTGGTGAGTCAGTTGCGCGACGGCGACGCGATCGACTTGACCGAAGCGCTGCGCACGATCGTCGAAGGCGTGCCGGCGCTGGCCATTCATCTCGAACTGCCGCCGCGCTTTGCGGTGGACGATCCACGTCGTGCGCAGGTACTGTTGCGCTGTGCGCAGGAAATCATCACCAACGCGGTACGGCATGCCGATGCCAGAAATCTGTGGCTGCGTTTTGAACACACCGCGGAAAAAGAATTGGCGATCCATGCCCGCGACGACGGGCTCGGCGCCGATATGCTGAAACAAGGCAACGGGCTGGTCGGCATGCGCGAGCGACTCGCGCAGCTCGGTGGCCGCTTGAACATCATTACCGCCAAAGGGCAGGGCTTCACGCTCGAAGCCTGGCTGCCACTGGAGACAACCGATTTATGATTTCCGTATGCCTGGTCGATGACCAGACCCTGGTGCGCCAGGGCATTCGCAGCTTGCTTGAACTGTCCGACTCGATTCGCGTGATCGCCGAAGCGGTAGATGGCGCACAGGCGGTCGAGATTATTCCGCAGGTCAAGCCCGATGTCGTATTGCTCGACATGCGCATGCCCGGACTATCCGGCCTCGACGTGCTGAACGCGCTCGCCGCAAAACAGCAATTGCCGCCGACAATTATCCTGACCACGTTCGACGACGACCAGATCGTGCTGGCCGGATTAAAAGCCGGTGCGCGCGGTTATCTGCTCAAGGATGTTTCGCTCGATCAACTCGTGACCGCCGTCAAAACCGTAGCCGAAGGCGGCTCGCTGGTTGCGCCGATTCTGAGCCAGCGTCTGCTCTCAGGATTGGAGCGCATGCAGAACGATTTCACGAGTCTTGATCGGCCCGATCCGCTGACCGAACGCGAAACCGAAATCCTGCGCCTGATGGCGAGTGGCTACAGCAACAAGGAAATCGCCAATTCGCTGAACGTGGCCGAAGGCACGGTGAAAAACCACGTCTCGAATATTCTGTCCAAGCTCGGCGTGCGCGATCGTACGCGAGCTGTTTTGAAGGCGTTCGAGCTTGGGATTGTTTAAGGTTTTCACGAAGGCGATCACGTAGCTCATCCATGCCATGAGTTGGGGTCGTTCACGATCGCGACTTGAGTTAAGCTTCGCCCGGTACGTTATAACGTCTCGTCTGTGCTGACGACTAGCGCCACTTCTGGCGTGCTGACAACTACCGGAATTCTCGATGAAAAAATCGCTGTTCGCATGGTGCGTGGCTACCGCACCGATCGCGTGTGTATTGTCCGCGCCGGTTATGGCTGCGGATGCAACGACCGCCGCGCAGTTACAGGCGCTCGATACACGTATTCGCGCGCTCGAAGTCGAAGGCCAGAAGTTGCGCGAGCAAACAGCCTCAGCTTTGGCGGCGGCTGACGCGGCGCGTGCCGAACTCGAAAAAATGAAAGCTGCACAGCAGTCGGAGCAGGTTTCGACGCAACAAAGTGCCGCGATGGCGAATGTTTCAGCACCCATAGAATCGTCTGGGCCTTCCGCGGGCGGCGCCAATGGCAACGCGTTCAATCCGGCGATTGCCGTGATCATGAACGGCTTGTACGGACATCATTCGCTGAATCCCGATCATTATGTGCGGGCCGGTTTTCCGCTGGTCGACGGCACCGGTCCGGGCAAACAAGGCCTGTCGCTCGGCGAGAGCGAGGTTTCGTTCGCAGCGAATATCGACGACAAATTTTACGGTCAGCTCACGCTGAGTTACGACGATGACAACGGCAAGATCGGTACCAGTATCGAAGAAGCCTACATCGACACGCTGACCTTGCCCGATGGTTTTAATGTGCGTGCCGGGCGCTTTTATTCGAACATCGGCTACCTCAACAGCCATCACACCCACACCGACAATTTCGTTGATCGGCCGCTCGCTTATCAGGCGTTTCTCGCCAACCAATACGGCGACGACGGCGCACAAGTACGCTGGGTCGCGCCGCTGGATTTTTTCCTCGAGCTCGGCGGCGAAATTTTTCGCGGCGAGAGTTTCCCGACCGCCGGCGCCAATCAAGGCGGTGTCGGCACCCACACCTTGTTCGCGCACGCGGGTGGCGATGTCGGCACCGATAATTCGTGGCTCGCCGGCGTGTCCGTGCTGAAAGCAAAAACATCGCTGGCGGATGATGGATTCAGCGGCGACAACACCTTGTACGTCGCCGATGCGACCTGGAAATGGGCGCCGAACGGCAATACCAAGGACGGTGGTGTGACCGTGCGTGGTGAATATTTCCTCGACCGGCGCGACGGCACGTACGCCTTGCCGGCGGATGCCAAGCTGGATCTGACCAATCCGTTGTTGAATCAACCTTGGGTTGGCGATCGCCGTGGCGGTTATGTCGAGGCGGTGTATCGCCTGAATCGCGTATGGGATCTCGGTTATCGCTTCGACAAACTCTGGGCGCCGAGCAGTGGCCCGTTCGCCAACGATTTCGATCCGGTGCGACACAGTCTGGAGCTGACCTGGCGCAATAGCGAGTTCAGTTTTTTCCGCCTGCAATACAGTCATGACGATCCGACTCGCAGCACTACCGACAACGCGATTTATCTGCAGTACGATGTCAGCCTCGGCGCACACGGCGCGCATAAGTTTTAGTCCGCTGCATACGAACTACCACGAGAGTACAAATGAACAAGTTCGCATTTTTCACATTGTTGCTTTTTACATTCATCACGCCGAATGCGCATGCGCTTAACGTATTTGCGTGCGAGCCCGAGTGGGGCGCGCTCGTGCACGAACTCGCTGGCGATGCGGTGACGGTGGATGTCGGCACGACCGCGCTGCAGGATGTGCATGTGATCGAAGCCAAGCCGAGTCTGATCGCGAAGGTGCGCCGTGCCGATCTCGTGATTTGCTCCGGTGCCGATCTGGAAATCGGCTGGTTGCCGCAGTTGATTCGCCAAGCTGGCAATTCGAAGGTTGCGTCGGGTCCGGGCTATTTCATGGCCGCGGAGCAGATTGTCACGCTGGAAAAACCGTCCAAGCTCGATCGCTCGGAAGGCGACGTGCATCCGCAGGGTAATCCGCATTTTCAGCTCGATCCGTATCGCGTGCTTGCGATCGCCAAGGCTGTGGATGCGCGTCTGATCGAACTCGATCCGGGCAAGGCTGCGGTCTATCAGCAGCGTCTGGCCGATTTCAGCACACGCTGGCAGGCGGCGATCAAGGTCTGGGAAACCAAGGCTGCGCCGTTGAAGGGGCGCAAGGTCGTCGTACATCACGGCAGCTGGATCTACCTGCTGCAATGGTTGGGCATGACCGAAATCGGTGCGCTTGAACCCAAGCCCGGCGTGCCGCCGACCAGCGCGCATCTGGCCAGCCTGATCGATATCACCAAAAGCGCCAACACGCTGGCGATCCTGCGTGCGGCGTATCAGGATCCCAAGCCGGGCGATTGGTTGTCCGAACATACCGGTGTGCCGGCGATCACCTTGCCGTTCACGGTCGGTGGTGATGACAAGGCCAAGGATCTGTTCGGTCTGTTCGACTCGACCATCGACAAACTGCTCGCGGTGGTGAAATGAACTGGGACGGACTCGAACTCAGCATTCTTGGGCCTGCGTGTCTTGCGGGCCTGTTGGTGTTGTCGACGCATGTGCCGCTCGGCCAGCAAGTGCTGGCGCGTGGCATCATCTTCATTGATCTGGCGATTGCGCAGGTTGCTGCGCTCGGGGTGATCCTCGCGCAATATCTCGGCATGGACGAGCAGGGTTACGGCGTCGAAATCGCCGCGGCGATTGCCGCCTTGATCGGCGCCACCTTGCTGACCTGGACTGATCGCAAGTGGCCGGATTATCAGGAGCCGCTGATCGGTACGCTGTTTGTGCTCGCGGCCACCGGCAGCTTGTTGCTGCTCGCGAACAATCCGCACGGTGGCGAGCATCTGAAGGATTTGCTGGTTGGTCAGATTTTATGGGTCAGCATCGGTCAGCTGATTCCGGTTGCGGTGCTGTCGGCGATATTGCTCACCGCGATGTGGTTCTGGCGCGGACGTTTGTCTGGCCTGCTGTTCTACGGTTTGTTTGCGCTGGCGATTACCGCATCGGTGCAACTGGTCGGCGTTTATCTGGTATTCGCCAGCCTGATCGTGCCGGCGCTGGCGACGGTCGGCATCGCAAAAACATCACGCCGGCTGGCGCTGGCATACGCGATTGGTGCGTGCGGTTATGTTTCGGGCCTGGTGCTGTCTGCGGTGCTGGATTTGCCGAGCGGCGCGATGATCGTGTGGACGCTTGCAGGCTGCGGCATTCTGGCGCGTGTGCTGATGCGATCTGGCCTCGGATCACGCACGAGTGCCGTCGCATCTGCATAGCCCTAAAAGCTGGCGGAAACGGCCCTTGGCGCAAATACGCCACTACTGCGGCGGACGATTCTGTCAAATATTCCATCGGATTGTCGCCAGCAGATAGCCATCCAGCGCGAGAGTCAGTAACATCAGCGATTCGGCTGTCGCGCGTGCCTGCTTTGAGTCAGGTCGCGGCTGCCGAATCATGCCGGGCACGCCCCGCGATCGCCTTGGCGGCAATCGTGCGGAGACTGTGCCGGGGCTGGATAACACCTGGAGAACGTTGAATGATCCGTCTGTTAGAATTTTTCGTTGCGATCGTGATCGTATTCATATTGGCTGTGCTGTTCGGCGTTGCTTTGCCGAATCACGGTCATATCGAGCGCACGCTCGAAATCAGCAACCCGGCACGTCAGGTGTATGACTCCATTGATGGGTTCAGTACCTATCCGAACTGGAGCGCATTGAGCAGCTACGATGCCGCCGTGAAGTTCACGCCGTCCGGTCCCGTGAGCGGCAAGGGCGCCAAAGTCGATTGGGCCAGCACCAGCCCGCAGATCGGTAACGGCAGCCTGACGATCGATTCGGATCAGCAGGATACGCAAGTCAAGATGCTGCTCGAAAACGACTGGAAGGGCTTGAACAAGGCCTACACGATCGATCTCGCGCCGACGCAGAACGGCAAGACCGTCAAGATCACCTGGGCTTACGATGTCGATTACGGCTGGGATCTGCTTGCACGTTATTCGGGTTTGTATCTCGAAGGCGATCCGGCTGCGCAGATTCAGTTGAACCTCGGCAAGTTGTCCAACACGCTGGCGACCGTGCCGCTGGTGGATTACAAGGATACGGTCATCGAGATCGTCGATGTCGTGGCCAAGCCGGTGCTGATGGTTTCGACCAGCGCCAAACGTTCGCTCGATGAAGTGGCCGACGCCACCGACAAGGCCACCGGCCTGATCAACGACGTGATCAAGAAAAACAAGCTCGCGGCAAATGGCCCGCGCACCACCGTCACCACCAATTGGGGCGACGATACCTACAGCTTCGACGTGCTCGTGCCGGTGGATCGCAACGACATCAACTTGCCTGAGGAAAATCCGGTCAAGGTCGCGAACAGCTTCGCCGGTAAGGCGCTCAAGAATACGTTCACCGGTTCGCCGGCACAGTTGCCGCTGGTACGCCTGATGCTCAAGGCGTATGCGTTGACCCACGGTTACAAGTTCGACGACACCACCGAAACCGGCACGGGCCGGTTCTTCGATGAACTCACGACCAGCGATCCGGCCGCGGCCGACGATCAGCAATCGTTCAACGTTTATCTGCCGATCCAGACGCAATAAATGTTGTTGCATTGATTCAAGCAGGGCGGCTTTCGGGCCGCCTTTGTTTTTGCGGCGAAAGATTTTTCAGGCGCGGGAACTTTTTGCAAAATATGTTGTAAATTCTCCGGCCGGCACGCTTTGTATGGTCCGCGCGCCGTGCCAGAAGCCGCTGTTATCTCGACGAAACAACCCATGGCGATACGACGATGATAGAAACCCGACAACTCAGCAAACGTTACGGCGCGTTCACCGCCGTGGACAACATCAGTTTCAAGGTGGAACCCGGCCAGGTGCTCGGTTTCCTCGGTCCGAATGGCGCCGGCAAGTCCACCACGATGAAGATGATCGCGGGGTTTCTCGCGCCGACCAGTGGTGGCATCAGCGTGTGTGGCTTCGATGTGCAGAAGCAATCGATCCAGACCAAGCAGGCGCTCGGATATCTGCCCGAAGGTGCACCGAGCTACGGCGAAATGACGCCGCGGAAATTTCTGAGTTTCATTGCCGATGTGCGCGGGCTGAAAGGCAAACATCGCGAGCAACGCCTCGATGACGTGATCGAACGCCTGCATCTGAACGCAGTACTCGATCAGTCGATCGAAACCTTGTCGAAAGGTTTCAAACGTCGCGTCGGCCTAGCGCAAGCGATCCTGCACGATCCGCAGGCGCTGGTGCTGGACGAGCCCACCGACGGTCTCGATCCGAACCAGAAACACGAAGTGCGCGCGCTGATCAACGCGATGGCGCGCGACAAGATCATCATCATTTCCACGCACATCCTCGAAGAGGTGCACGAGGTCTGCAATCGCGCCATCATCATCGCGCATGGCAAGGTGCTGGCCGATGCCACGCCGAGCGAACTCGAAGCGCGCTCGCGCTACCACCAGGCGGTATCGCTGACGACGAGCAATGTCACGGCGACTCGGGAAGCGCTGAGCCGCATTGCCGATGTCGAGGCGGTCGAAGTCGATCCGCAGGATCATCGCATCACGGCTTTCCCCAAACCCGGCCGGCAGATTTTTGCCGCGGTCAGCGAGCTGGTCAAAGCGCAGGGAATTCCGGTCAGCGAACTGCAGCTCGAAAGCGGCCGACTCGATGAAGTGTTCCGCACCATCACCCAAGGTGAGCAGCAGGAGGCAGCGGCATGAATACGATCCTGACCCTTTTCAAACGTGAACTCGGCAGTTATTTCGCGACGCCGGTCGCGTATGTTTTTATCGTGATCTTTCTCGCGCTGGCCGGTGCATTCACGTTTTATCTTGGCGGTTTTTACGAGCGCGGCCAGGCCGATCTGCAGCCGTTTTTCAATTTCCATCCATGGCTTTATCTGTTCCTTGTGCCGGCGGTTTCGATGCGCATGTGGGCGGAGGAACGCAAGAGTGGCACGATCGAATTGCTGTTGACCTTGCCCGTGACGATGTGGCAGGCGGTGTTCGCGAAATTTCTCGCAGCGTGGGCGTTCATCGGCATCGCCTTGTTGCTGACGTTTCCGGTTTGGATCACCGTGGATTATCTCGGCTCGCCCGATAACGGCGTGATCTTCGCGAGTTATCTCGGCAGCTTCCTCATGGCCGGCGCATTTCTCGCCGTCGGTTCGTGCATTTCTGCGGCGACACGCAATCAGGTCGTGGCCTTTATCTTGACGGCGGCAGTGTGTTTTCTGTTCCTGCTTGCGGGTACGCCGCTGGTACTGGATTTTTTCCGCGCATTCTTTCCGCAGGGTGTGATCGATGCGATCGCGGGCTTGAGTTTCCTGAGCCATTTCACCTCGATCAGCAAAGGCGTGATCGATCTGCGTGACATGATTTATTTCCTGGCGACGATCGGCGTCTGGCTATATGCCAACGCCGTGGTCATCGACCTCAAGAAAGCTGATTGAGGAACACACACAAATGAATAATCGACGACTTCTTACCGGCAGCGCACTCGCCATTCTCGCTGTGCTGTTCGTGGCCGTGGTGCTGCTGAGCAACGCGATTTTTCGTGGCGCGCGTCTGGACCTCACTACCAACCATCTGTATACACTCTCGGAAGGCACCAAGAAAATTCTCGGCGAAATCGACGAGCCGGTGCATCTGTATTATTTTTTCTCTGACAAGGGCACGCAGAACAATCAGGGCTTGCGCACATACGCTACGCGCGTGCGTGAAATGCTCGACGAGATGGCCGCGCGCGCCGGCGGCAAACTCAAGCTCGATGTGATCGATCCGCTGCCGTATTCGGAAGACGAAGATCGCGCGACCACACTCGGCCTGCAGGCGATTCCGGTCGGGCAGGGTGGCGAGAACCTTTTCTTCGGTCTGGCCGGTACCAACTCGACCAACGGCAAGGCGGCGATTCCGATTCTCGATCCGGCCAAGGAGGAGTTTCTCGAATATGACGTGGCCAAACTCATCCACGGTCTGGCGATCAGCAAGAAACCTGTGGTCGGCATCGTCAGCAGTCTGCCGATCAGCGCCGGCTTCGATCCGAGCACACGCCAGATGCGCGATCCGTGGGCGGTGCAGCAGCAGCTTGATCAGTTGTTCGATGTGCGTCAGCTCAGCGCGCCGTCGCTGAAGACGATCGACCCGGACATCAGCGTGCTAGTGCTGGTTCACCCGAAGGATCTGACCGACGATGCGTTGTACGCGATCGATCAATTCGTGTTGCGTGGCGGTCATCTCGCGGTGTTCGTCGATCCGATTGCGGAGAGCGAGCAGGTGCAGTCCGATCCGAGCAATCCGGCCGCTGCGGCGATGGCGAACAAGTCGTCCGACCTGCCGAAATTGTTCAAGGCGTGGGGCGTTTTGTACGATCCGAACAAGGTCGTGCTCGATCGCACGTATGCGTTGCAAATTTCGACCGCGCAGGGCGCGCCGCCGATCCGCCATGTCGGCATTCTCGGCTTCACCGGCGCCTCGCTCAATCCCGATGACGTGACCACGGCCAAGCTGCAGACCATCAATACGTCGAGCGCCGGATTTTTCCAGCTCGACAAGGACAGCCCGCTGAAACTGGTGCCGCTGATCCAGACCAGCAAGGATGCAACGACGGTCGCGACAGAGCGATTCAAGATGCTATCCGATCCGAAGCAGTTGCTGAACGGCTACGAGCCGACCGGCCAGTTGTACATCGTCGCCGGTCGCCTGCAGGGCAAGTTCAAGAGCGCGTTCCCGGAGAAAACCGGCAAGGACCATCTGGCCGAATCGAAGGATGATGGCCAGATCGTGCTGGTCGCCGACACCGACATGCTGACCGACCGGTTGTGGGTGCAGATCCAGAATTTTTTCGGCCAGAAACTCACGAATGCGTTCGCCAACAACGGTGATTTTTTCATCAACACGGTGGACAATCTGACCGGATCGAGCGAGCTCATCAGTATTCGCGGTCGCGCGACTTCGCAGCGTCCGTTCACCACGGTCGAGCGCATCAAGCGCACGGCGGATGAGCGTTTCCGCACCAAGGAAACACAGTTGCAGCAGGAGCTCAACGAGACCGAACGCAAGCTCACCGAGTTGCAGTCGGGCAAGAGCAAGGATCAGGCGATGATCCTCTCGCCCGAACAGCAGGGTGAGTTGCTCAAGTTCCAGAATCGCAAGCTCGAAATCCGCAAGGAGTTGCGCGGTGTGCGGCGCCAGATGGATGCGGATATCGAGTCGCTCGGCACGCGCCTGAAGATGATCAACATCTTCCTGATGCCGTTGCTGGTGATCCTGCTGGCGCTGGGTTTTGCGTGGTGGAAACGCCAGCAGCGTGCGGCGAACTGAGGGGGCACGGACATGAATAACAAAACCCTGTTGGGCTTGGCTGCCGCGGCGCTGGTCGCGTTGCTGGTGGCGGTGCGGTTGAATCACTCGAACAAGCCGCTGAACGAAACCACCGAGCAGACGCGTTTCTTGCTGCCGGGCTTGCGCGAACATGTCAACGAGGTCAGCCAGATCACCCTGACCGGCGCCGACAACAAACCCGTGGCGACGCTCAAGCGCGGTGATGCCGGTTGGACGGTGGCGGAGAAATCCGGCTATCCCGCCGACCTGATCAAGGTGCGCGAATTCCTGCTCAAGCTCGCCGACGCGACGCTGATCGAGCAGAAAACTTCGAACAAGGATCGCTACGCTGAACTCGGTGTCGAGGATGTTGCCGGTAAAGATGCCAAGGGCGTGCTGGTGGAGTTGGCCGGGCTGGCGCAGCCAGTCAAGCTGATCGTCGGCAACTACAACGGCGGCGGCGGTGGCGGCACGTTTGTGCGTTTGCCGAGCGAAGCGCAAAGCTGGCTGGCCAAGGGCAATATCACGGTAGAAAAATCCGCGCCGAACTGGCTGCGGCACGAACTCACCGACGTGCAGGCAGCGCGTTTTCGCGAGGTCGTACTGACCGCGCCCGATGGCAAGGTACTGAAGGCAGCCAAGGCCGCGCCGGGCGACGTCAATTACAAGCTCGCCGATGTGCCGAAAGGTCGCGAACCGAGTTCGGATTTCGCCGCCAACGGACTGGTTTCGACACTGGCGGGTTTGCGTTTCGACGACGTGCTTCCGGCCAAAGATGCGGAACCAGGCGACAAAGTATACAAAGCGCACTATGTCGCTTACGACGGTTTGATCGTCGATGTGCAGGCTTGGGAAAAAGACGGCAAGGACTACGCGCGATTCAAGGCATCGCTGGATGCGACCGCGGCAGAGATACAGATCAAGACCGATCAAGCCGTTGCCAAGACTCAGTTCGAGGCCAAGCAGTTCGACGCCAAACAAACCAAGCCTGATGCTGGCGACAAGGCGCCCGCTGATGGCAAGCCCGAAGCGGCGAAGTCGGCGCCCGATCTCACGCCGCCGCTCGCGATCAGCGATCCGGCCAAGGATCATAACGAACGTCTGGCGGCGATCAACAAGGAAGTTGCTGATCTGAACAAGCTCTTTGACGGCTGGTCATTTGTATTGCCGGTTTACAAGTTCGCCAATATCAACAAGAGCATGGATGAAATGCTCAAGCCACTCGATGATGGCAAGAGCAAACTCGATCCGAAAAATCTCGGCAAAAAACCGAACACGCTGGTCGGCCCGGGTGCGACGATGCCGAACGGAAAATTATAATAGCGACGTCCGGGCTTTGCTCGGACCTCGGAAATTCGCGATACGGTGACGGCAAAATCGTCACCGTATCCATTCCATCTTGAGCAAGATCAGGCAGCGAAAACCTCATGCAACGTTGCTTCGGAATCATCGCCAGCTTTTTCGGCCTGACTGCCGTGATGCTTGGCGCGTTCGGCACGCATGCTTTGCGTGGTGTGATTCCAGACACATCGTTTGCAATCTTCCAGACCGGCGTGCAATACCAGTTCTACCATGCGCTGGCCTTGCTCGGTATCGCCGCACTGAGTGCGCAGCGTGAGCATTTTCCGCTGCGTATCGCCGGCTGGGCTTTCGTCGTCGGCATCGTATTTTTCAGCGGCAGCCTGTACCTGATCGCGCTCGCCGGTTTGCAAATTTTCGGCGCCGTCGCCCCGATCGGTGGCTTGGCCTTGATGGTCGGCTGGAGCGCGCTCGCGATCAGCTTCTGGCACAAGGCTTAGCCAAGCAGCCCGAGGTTCCCCTACCCGGATTCATGCGATTCATGGTCGAGTATCGGTGTTCTGCCGATTGCTATTTTTCGTGATCGATGTTTTCATACCATCCATATGGATGGTATGTGGATGTCATGAAAACGATCACTACTGCAGAACCAAGGCGCGTCGCGCCCGATACCGAAAAACTCACGATCAATTTGGGCGTCGTCGATCTCGGTCAGATTGACCTTCTGGTGCAGGAAGGATTTTATTCCAATCGCACCGATCTGATCCGCACCGCCATTCGTAATCAACTTACGGTGCATGGCGAAGAAATCAAAAGAACCGTAGCGCGCCGGACGTTGGTTCTCGGCCTGCACGATGTTCGTCGCAGTGAACTTGAACGCATGCAGGCGCAACGACAGATGCTGGATATCCAAGTCGTCGGCCTGGTGCGAATTGCCGATGATGTATCGGCGAAATTGGCGCTGGCAACGATTGCATCGATCGAGGTTCTCGGTGCGTTGCACGCGCCCGCGGCGGTGCGCACCGCGCTCGCCGCGCGTATTCGCTGAATCTTGGCTGGAGGTCGTTTGAAAATTTTCCGAGGTTGGCGTAATGGTCTGAGTGCTACCAAATTGGCGGGCGCGGCAGTAAAGCCAGTTGAAGGCAAAAAGATCACAGGATTGATGGATTCCATGCTCAACGGAATTCAACGACGCAGTGGCGAGAGTCAGCAATCGCACTCGAATATTTCGGCGACGATTTTGCAAGCGCTGAATGTCGCCGGGTTGAGTCCGCATGTATCCGCCGTTGCGGCATCGAGCACGATGGGAATAAACGACAGGGCTGGCACGTCTGGAAATGCAGCTCATGAGAACGATAGATCAGAGCGTTTCACTACGCACTCTTTCAGCAATTCCGCAGGCAGTCGCAGCTACAAGTTGTACGTACCGCATAGTTATGATGCGACCGCCAAGCGCACGTTTGCGCTGATCGTCATGCTGCATGGCTGCACGCAGTCGCCCGATGATTTTGCGGCGGGGACGCAGATGAATAACTTGGCCGAAAAACATGGATTTCTCGTGTTGTATCCGGCGCAGTCAGCGAATGGCAACGGCTCGAAATGCTGGAACTGGTTTCGTACCGAAGATCAACTTCGCGATTGCGGCGAACCATCGCTTATCGCTGGAATGACGCAGGAAGTCGCACGAAATTTTCGGATCGACGATCGTCGCATTTTTGCTGCGGGGCTTTCGGCGGGCGCGGCGATGGCTGTAATTCTTGGCGAAACCTACCCGGACATTTATGCCGGCATAGGCATTCATTCCGGGCTGGCATACGCCGCCGCACACGACGCACCTTCTGCGTTTCGCGCCATGCAAGGTTTGCACGATGCCACGGTTGAATCCTCGCGCAATCATCGGCACACGACGCTGATGCCGACAATCATATTTCACGGCAATCGCGATACCACGGTGGCAGAAAAAAATGCCGGCATCATTGTGCAGCACGTTCTCGCTACAGATGGCAGCGCAACGTCTCTGTCCAAAGTACAAAGTCGCGGAGAAGCCGGCGGACGTGGCTTTGATCGCACCGTTTATCGCGATCAAGCGGGACATACCATGATCGAGTGCTGGAGTATCGATGGCGCAGGACATGCGTGGTCGGGAGGCGACCGCAGCGGATCGTATACGGACTCGACCGGCCCGAATGCATCAGCAGAAATGCTGCGTTTTTTCTTCGCGTTGCCGCAGAGTCAGGCGCCTGTGCGCTGATCGAAAAAATCCATCCGGAAAAGATTGCGCACGAATTTTACCGGCGCAAGCCCCGCGCATATTTTCGGCAATGTGCGAGATACGCCACTTCATGTTTGGCGATGAGATCGACCACGCTCGACCATAACCACGATGGCGCATCCATCGTGCGAGTATGCGCACGTTTGAGGTCACTGGCCCAGCTTGTTCGGGTCGCTGCATCCATTTGTCGCCAATGCGCGCGACCCAAAACCTGCGCAAGATATTGTGCCGCACCGATCGCCTCATCGATGTTGAGCCGGTGCATGTCGAATTTGATGTCTTGTGGCAAGAGCTCACGCACAAACACGGGTTTGCCGAGCACACGCGCAGCCGGCATGCGATTTCCCAAATGCGGCGAAAGATGGCGCGCTCCAGTCACTACACGCTCGGCGTTATCGCGCGGCATGCTCGCCGTGGCTGATCGCGGTGCCGCTGCAGCGCTGGCTTGTTTGATATCGACGAGGGATAAATTGCGTGGCGCGATATTCTTCGTGTCCTCGCCGATAGCGGCGAGTGCGACAAATCGCAAACCACCGAGTGAGCTGCAACCCTTGACCCAATAAGCGGCGTCGAGCAGCTGCACATCGCTGTCCGAATCGCGTTGCTCCAGACTCGTCAATAGCGCGCACAATGATTCCTGTTGAAACAATTCGTCCAGCGCGGTTTTCTCGGGTTTCATGAGCGGCCAGAAATTTTTGCCAAGCGGAATGCTCGGCGCGGTGCCATCCAGACGTTCACGCGCGAGATGTCGCCATTTGCGTTGCAGTGCGTTTTTGTAGGTTGATGCGATCACCTTTGGCACTACGCTTGCGCCGGGCTTTTGTCGCAGGGCGAGACGATATCCGCTCATTGCTGCTTCCAGCATTCTGGCGGTGGTCACGCCCGGCAAATCCGAACTGCGCGCGGCCATCGCCAGCGAGAGGCCGAGGCGAATAATATCGTGTGCCGGATTGCCGATGACGGTTTGATCGAGGTCGCGAATTTGTACGTCAACATTACCGCTCGCATCCGAAACCGGGCCCAGATTGCCGATGTGGCAATCGCCGCAAATCCAGATGTCCGGCCCGCTAGGTATCGCTTTTCCGGCGTGCTCGTTTAGCCATTCATAGAACTGCACCGTGTTGCCGCGAACATAGGCATGCGCGGATGCAGCCATCTTCAAGGCCCGTCGCTGTTGCAGTGATTGAGCGCGGGTTTTGGCGGTTTGCGGCGAGATCAATTTGTCGGCCATGATTGCGTCTGGTTGCTTTGGTAAAAATTTCAGGTCGCTAACTATGCCACGTCGTCTCACCCGACGATCGCAGCGTGCAGTCATTGCGCGATATGGCAACGACGCGCGCGTTCGAACTGATCATCGTAACGACGTGGCATCGGCAGCACGACATGTTTTTGCCGGTACGCTCGCATTTGCCGCATCATATTAAATCCGGCTGCGCTGAAGATGCGCTCGGCAGCGGCGAAATAAATCTGTGCGGGAAATACATCCAGAATTCGAGTTGCGGCGGGCAGCTTGCCGGGCGGTTGTTTGCTTGCGACGCACAGCTCGATCTCGCGGTTTTCGATGCTGCGAATCTCGGCAGCGTAAGCAATGATTTCTGCCACTTCCGATGTCGGTCCGCTATGCACGATCAGCCAGAACGGATCGGCGCATTCGATGGGTTCTGGCATCGGCGCATCGATCAGTTCAATATCTTCGATGTGATCGCAGTGCGCTTCGAGAAATTGCTGATGTGTTGGATGCAGTGGTTCAAGACGCCAGACTCTCGTGTAGCGCGGCGCTGAGCCGCAAATCAGCGGCGCATATTGATCCCAGCGCAGCAGGCGCGCGATATGCCAGAACTCAACGCCAAGACTGTCTGGCAGATCGCATAATTCGCCCAGAATTCCGGCGGGAAATACGTCGATACAAATGCATTCGGCATTGAGTTTTTCGATTTGCCCGATCAACCACGCGCGAAAATCGGCGGCATTTTCCTGCAACGAATTCGGTACCGCAAGAATATTCAAACCATCCACAATACGCGGATCGTCGGCAAACTCCGAGTTGGTCAGCACCGTGGTTTGCGCGGTGAGCCCGGTCATCTGCAGAAACGCCTTGGCGCGCACGAGATGGCCGAGGCCACCGCCGATCGCGTAATAGATCAGGCGCATGATTTCGATTTGCGCGCGGCAAAAATACGATGTTTGCGCGAGCGCGTTGCTCAGTGTCCGCGCGCCATCAACTCGGCAACGATCACGAGTGCCGACTCGCGCGGAATGCCGCTCATGAGCAGCACACCATAAGCCGCGGAAAACTTGCCGGCCTCGATCACGAACTGCTCGACATCGTCGCCATCCTTGAGCTTGGTCTTGCCGGTCTCCTTGCTGAATTTGACCTCGCCGATAGGACGCTCGGCCGGATCGACGATCTTCGCCTTGTCGGCGTGATCGGTCTTGATCGCCCATGCGTTGGCATTTTGTTCGTTGTCACTAACCTTGATCTTGTCGTCGCCGATTTTGATTTTCCATAACAGCTTGCTGTCCGGTGCGCGCAGCTTGAAACCAGCGGATTCGGATTTGACTTCGACCAACGCCGGGCCGCCCGGGCCACGATGGTAATAACGTTTGTCGCCGATTTTGTCACCGATCAGTTTCACGCTGGTCGTGATGATTTCGACATGACCGGCATTGATCGTGATCGTGATTTTTTCCGTGCCCTTTGCCGCGGCGATCACCGCGCTTGCGGCGGTATCTACTGTGAGCGTCGCCGTTGCGCAATGCGCTGCGTTACTCGCGAAGAAAAATCCAGACAGGCTCAAAACAAGCAGGATGCGCGCGGTCATGTCTGGTATTCCTTGAGATGGATTGGCGTGATCAATGTGCGCATATCGCGAGCTGCGCTCGATGCGGTTTCTATCAGCAATTCGTGATAACGGCGTGCTTCGATGCGCTGGTCGAATTCGCGCAACACCGTGGTTTGCAGGTTGCGGCCAAACGTTTGTCGCATTGACTCCGGCATTTCGATGGCGGCATCCAGCGCGCGTCGACACGCGTGACTATCGCCCGGCGCAAAAGTCAGCGCGTTGTCGCCGTCGACCAGCAGATCGGCAAGACCGCCGACCATCGCGCCGAGCACAGGTAGGCCCAGCGCGCCGGCTTCGAGCGCGACATTCGGCATGCCATCGTACAGCGACGGAATCGCCACAAAATCACACGCTGCATACCAGCGCAGCAGTTCGAGCCGATCGAGAAACGGCACGTGCGTCCACGAAATATGCGGTGGCAAGGCTTGCAGACGTATGAGCATTTCGGCTTCGATTTCACCGACGATCAGCAGGTGCGCCTGCGCTGCGTTTTCGCAGCTTTCGAGCGCATCGAGAAAAAACAGGCCGCCTTTTTTTCGCTTCAGATGACCGAACAAGCCGATCACCGTTTGGCCGTCGCGCACCTGTGCGGCGCGCCATGCGCTCGCCTGATTGCGATCAATATCGAGCACGGCCCAATCGTTCGCATCGATGCCATTGGCAATCCATTCGCTGCGGATATCAGGAAACAAACTCGACACCTTGTCGCGATGGTCGGTGCTGACCGCGCACACTGCGGCGGAGCGTGCGAGCGCGTCGCGCAACATCCAGCCGCGACTCAAGGAAAAAATGCCGGTATCAAAATCGTTGCCACGCAACAAGGTGATGAGTGGAACGTGCATCCACGCGGCGAAACTCGGTGCGCACAACATCGGCAACAAACCACCGAACGCAAGCAGATGCGAAGGACGAATCGGATCATGCCCAAGCGTATTCCACAACAGGTTGAGCGCATGCGCCGGGTCATCCGCGACGGGACAGCTGATCAGCCGCCCGCGCTCGTGCTGTTCGATACGCAGCGCAGCATGGCGTGAGCTCAGATGTACCACATCGAGGTCGATACCGCGCGAGCGCAGACCGCGCACGATGCGATCGCAGGATTGCGCCATGCCGCCGCGATCGGGCGGAAAGTTTTCGGTGATCAGCAGCGGTCGCATCGTTTCAACTGTCGTTGAAGCCGGCGCGCGTATTGTCGCTGCCGTCATCGATTTCGCCTTCGCGCTGATTGAACGAGCGCGTGTCGTACTGATCGTAATACGTGCTGTGATGCGAGCCGAGGTAGATCGGCGCGTAGCCGCTGCCGTAATACTGATGCCGGTACGAATACGCCCAGTCGTCATCGTAAGTATTATTGGCATTGTTCGTACGTGGATTTGTCGTCGCGGTTTGCTGCTCGCTGCGCGCCCAGCAATCGCGGCATTGCGAAAATTTGCTGGCCACGGCGGAGTGCTCATAGCACATCGCGCGCTGGCATGTGGTGCATTGTCCGAGTGATGGTTCGCCACAATCGCGCAACGAGAAAAATCCGCTCTTGCATTGACATCCGCTCATGCGGCGCTCCTCGTCGGTGGGGTGGCACGTTTGTAGGCTTCGGAAATCATATCGATCAAGGCGCGTGGATCGAGCGGTTGCAGCGACTTCGCCTTGAACTTGCGCACGAGTTTGACATCGCTGCGCTTGTCGCCTTGATGCACTGTGATTTTCGATGTGGCTTTTTGCGAAGAGCGATCTGCCGCAGCATTCACGCCGTAGAATTTGTTCGGCAGCGACAGTCCGATCGCGACTAGGCTGCGTTTGTAATGCCGCAGCTTTGTTTTCGTCTTGCCGCTGCTGCTGCGCTTGCTGCGTTTGCTTTCGCAAATTGTATCGAGCAGGCGCCAACGCAAGATTGCGTCATCCGCCAGCCGCGCTGAACCATCGAACCACGGATCGCGATACGTGGTGTCGACAATTTTCTTGTAGGCGCCACGCTCGTAGGGTTTGGACGTGCCGGTACATTTTTTGCTGACGATCGCCGGCGTGAGATCGAGACGAATCGACAGCGTTTGCGCCGCTTGCATATCCTGTTTGAGGATCGCGATGAACGGCAACGCTACCTGGCTGAAATTTTCGGAAATCGCGAATTGCGACAGGCGACGTATGATCATCGAAAGATAAATCACCGCCGCAATCGCCGCCACGAAAATGCAAACTCGCAAAACGAATGGCAATGGCGAAATGAACAACACGACGATGCCGAGCACAATCGCGAGCCACTTCCATTTGCGCAGTTGGCTACGCGTGAGCACATTTTTCCGATCGAACTCGGCCAGTGCGCGCATCTGTTCGAGCAGAGCCTGTGCGGTGAAGTCGCCGGTGATTTGTTTCTTGTCGATCGCCGTGCGCAACGCGGGCGAGAGACTGTTGAACGCATTGAGTGAAGAGAACATCCTGGACTCCCTGAGTAAATTCAAGCGGCTTGGATTCAGGCCGATGTCGTGGTGAAGGCGGCATCGGCGCGTGGTGCAAGTTCAATAGCATGCGCTGGATCGATACGTCGATAAACATCACGCAGCCGCTGCAACGAGTGCGGCCAGGTGAATTCATTGGCGATACGTTCGCGCCCGCGCTCGCCCATCATGCGGCGACGCTCGGGATACGCCATCAATACACGAATCGCGCGCGCCAATTCGGCCGGACGATCCGGCGCCACCAAACGTCCTTCGATGCCATCGCGAATCAGTTCACGTACCGGTGGCAGATCCGATGCAATCACCACGACGCCTGCGGCCATCGATTCGAGAATCTTCAATGGCGCGCAACCCTGTATGACATTGCGTGCGCACTCACGCAACGGCGCGAGCGAGATTTCCGCGTTGACGATCCAAGGCGCCAGCGCTGCCGCCGAAAGTTCCCAGCGCCAGACGATGCGATCATTGATGCCGAGCTTGATCGCGAAACGTTCGCTGCGCCGCGCATCGCGCGATTGCAGCGACCCGCAAATCACCAAGTGCAGATCATCCATATCGGCCAACAACGAAAACGCGCGCAGCAAGGTATCGATGCCTTGCCAGGTTTGCAGCGCACCAAAATAAATCAGGTATTTTTGCGGCGCATCGGTTGGGCGCGGTGATGGCTCGATGAGCTCCGCGCCGTTCGGCACGACCGTGATTTTGGCGCTGTTTACACCGAGCGATTCGAGCAGGCTGCGCGTCGTGTTCGATGGTGTGACGATCGCATCGCAGCGATCGAGACAATACAATTCGGTGGCACGAATTTTCTCCAGGGTGCGCGGCGCAATGCCCGGATATGCATGCAGCAATTCGATCGAGGGCAGGGCGTTGACCTCGTATACCGTGGCGTAATCGTGCGTGCGCGACAACAGCGGCACACCGCTCCACGGATCGCGAAAGTGCGCGATGGCGAGCCCGCTTGCGGCGTGATCGAGCACTCGTTCGAGGTAGGTGCCATACGCGGTGGCGCGCTCGAGGAAATTATCGAACGGCACCGAAAACCGCAGGATTTCGACATTGCCTTCGCGCTGCTGCACCGGCAGCGTGGTATCGCCAAGCACGTACAACAAACCGCTGCCCGCATAGTCGAACAGGCATGGCGCAAAACGCGCGATATGGTTCGATGCTCCCTTGCACGTCGGGAACCGGTCGAACGCAGCATAGAGGGATCGCGGTTGGGTCAGCAGCATGGCGCGGGCCGGATTTCCGGCGGAGCGTAGCACTATTTTCGTGCATCGCGAAAAGGTCCGTCAGCCGATTTTCTCAAGCGCCGATCGCAATGTCCCCTTTTTCAAAAACTCGCGTAATACATTGAAAGGGCGGCCGCCCAAAGACAAGGTTTGAGATTCTCGTCATGTGCAAAAAAGACTATTCGATCGCGTGCTTGCTCCGGTCCATTCACTTGTTGCTGTCTCGTACCGCGGCGGCACTGGTATTGATCTGCGCCACCTCCGTTTTCACGCAGACAGCCGTCGCGGGCAGCACGTTTACTCCGACTGGCAGCATGGCCACGGCGCATGTGTATACCGCCGCCACACTTTTATCCAACGGACAAGTCTTGATCGCGGGCGGACGCAATAACAACGGCGTCATCTCCGGCGCAGAACTCTATAACCCTGCTAACGGCACCTTCGCGCCAACCGGCGATCTGCTGGTGGCTCGTTATGCCGCCACTGCAACACTACTTCCCAACGGCCAGGTACTTGTCGCGGGAGGTTTTGACAGTGCCGATCATGTGCTGGACAGCTGTGAACTTTATAGTCCGGCGAGCGGCATATTCAGCAGCATCGGCAGCCTGATTTCCGGGCGAGCCTTTGCCACCGCGACCATGCTCAACAACGGCCGCGTGCTGCTCGCGGGTGGTTTCGGCAAGTTTGGTACGACGCTCGCGACCGGCGAGATCTATGACCCATCGACCAGCAACTTCGCGCCGACCGGGAACATGCCGACGGCCACCGCATACGCCAGCGCTACCTTGCTAGCCAATGGTGAAGTGTTGATCGCCGGAGGTTCTCTGAGCGGCGTCAATCTTGTCCAAGCGCAGCGCTATAACTCGATCAGCAACACTTTCACCGCCACCGGCACCATGACTGCGGGGCGCCGGCAGACTGTCGCCAGTCTGTTGCCAAATGGCAAAGTACTGATCGCCGGCGGATTTGGTAACGACAATATTCCGCTCGCCAGCACCGAACTTTTTGATCCGGCAAGCGGCGCATTCGTTGCCAGTAATGACATGATCACGGCGCGTCAAAACGCAACCGCCACATTGTCCGGCGGCCAAGTGCTGATCGTGGGAGGTGGCAGTGGTGCTGGTTATATCAGTGGTGCCGAGCGCTACGATCCAGCTACTGGCAAGTTCGCTAGTAACGGAAACCTGAAGACCGCGCGCTGGCTTTCCACCGCGACTCTGCTGCCGAACGGCAAGGTGTTGATCGCCACCGGCGTGGGCAGTGACGGTTATCTCAACAGTGCAGAAATTTACGATCCGGCGGGCGACACGTTGTTGTCGGATGGCTTCGATGGTTGAGTACGGTTTTCTGCGGAGATTATTTCCTGCGAACCCCGCTAGATGGTTTGGTCAACTCTCGTTTGTAGCCGCAAAACTTCCGTCGGTTTGTATTTCGCATTCATGCCGCACATGCGCGTTCGATGCGGGAGCATGGCTCGCCAGATTAGCAGCGACAAGCACCGTATCCAGCTTATGTATGCGAATGCGAGCGTCGGTGCATGGCGCGCATCGTACGCGCACGTTACCCTGTGCGGATGAGACACGAGTCCTACCACTTCTACGGCTGCGTCGCCGACGCTGCCACGCGCGAACTTCGCCGTGATGGCAGGTTGGTCACGTCATCGCCCAAAGTTTTCGACTGCCTGATCTACCTGATCGAGCATCGTGATCGCGCGGTCGGTCGTGACGAGCTGATCGCCGCGGTCTGGGGTCGCGCCGACGTCAGTGACGCCCTGCTCGGGCAGACGATGCTGAAAGCCCGACGCGCGATCGGCGACACCGGTCACGAGCAGACTGCGATCCGCACCGTTCCACGCTTCGGTTACCGCTGGATCGCCGAGACGTCGACCAAGTCCACGGTCGCAGCCACGACCGAATCCGCGCACGTGCCTGATACCGCGCCGGCGAAAATCGCCACGATGGAGGATGCGTCACGCGCTGATGAGCGAGTGCCGGAAATGCCACCGAGTCCATCGCGTCGCACGCGCAGTCGCCTGATCAGCGGCGTGCTGGCAGTCGCGGCTGTGGTCGCGCTGCTCGTCGCGCTGCTCCGCGGATGGCAGCAGCACGATACGCAGAACCATCCCGCTGCGGCGACGCAGGCGCTGGCACCCTCGCATACAGCAGTTGCCGAAGGCAGCGTCGACAGTCGCGATGCGGACGGCACGGTCGCGGTGATGCCTGTCGCCAATACGGCTGGCGACGACTGGTTCTGGCTGCAGCTCGGCCTGATGGATCAGATCGGACGCCGCCTGCATCTCGCTGGCCAGGCCGTGGTGCCGAGTAGCAATATCGTCGCGCTCACTCGCGCTTCTCCACAAGCTGAAACGATTCCCTATGCGAAGGTATGGGCCGCGACCGGCGCACGCTACGTTGTGCTGCCGCACGCCACGCGTACGGCGAACGGCTGGCGTGTGCAACTGGATTTGCACGAAGGCGACCGTTCGAAGCGGGTGGTCGAGGCACAATCCGACGACGTGGTCGCTGCCGCCAATGCGGCCACTGATAGTCTGCTGATCGCGCTGGGCAAAACGCCGCCGAGTGAACAAGACTCGGAGACGTTCACGATCAACCAGCTTCTGCAGCGCACGGATGCCGTGCTGCTAGGTTCGGATTTCGACGGCGCTCGGCGTGTGATCGAAACCGCGCCACCGGCGCTGCGCAACCAGCCCGCCGCGCGTTTCATGCTCGCGCGGATCGATTGGCACGCCGGCGCGCTGGACACGGCCAGCGAACGCCTTCGCGCACTGCTAGGGGAAGTTTCCGCCGAGCGCGATCCGGCGTTACGCGCACGCTTGCTGTACACGCTGGGCGCGGTCGAGATACGCGAGGACCGCAGTGCAGATGCCGTACCTCTGCTGACCGAAGCACTGAAATTGCGGTCGCGCGAGAACCTGCCGGCTGAACTTGGTGAGACCTACACCGCGTTCGCTGGTGCGCTCATCAATCTTGGTCGTTACGAGGAGGCGGGTGACGCGTTGGCGCGTGCGCGCGTCCAACTTGGCCTCGCCGGCGATACGCTCGCGCTGGCGATCGTCGATGCGAATGAGGGTTCGCTTGACATCGCACGCGGGCGTCCCGCCGAAGCACTGCCGCTGCTGCAACGCGCGAAAGACTGCTTCCGTCTTTTCGGTTGGCTGAGCGGACGGTTCCTGACCACTGCAGCCGAGGTGAAAGCACATCTGGCCTTGCTCGATTCGACGGCAGCACTGGCGGCAAGCGACGCGATCGAACCGCAGCTCGACCAACATGACAGCGCGCACATTCGCGGCACGCTTGGCGTGCAACGCGCATGGGCGCTCGTCGCGAATGGGCGCATCGGCGAGGCCACGCACTTGCTCGATCAGCTCGCGGTCGAGATTTCGCATGACGAACATTCGGGCCTGCCCGGCGACATCGCCTCCGCGCGCTCGCGATTGTCGCTAGGCGCCGGCGACAACAGCGCGGCCGCACGCGAGGCCAGCGCGGCGGTGGCGGCGTTGCCGACGGTCGATGAGCAATACGAGCGCGCGCGCGCATGGCGTACGCTGGTTCTGGCACGGCAGGCCGGCACCCAGGCCAATGAGGCAGCTACGCAGCTCGATGAATTTTCGCAGTGGGCGCGGAAGACGGCGCAACCTGCGCCGACGCTGTACGCCGCACTTGCCCGCGCCGAGCATGCGCGCGACCTGCATCGTGCCGACGAGGCTTATCAGGAGTACGCGGCGGCGCTCGACGATGCCGCACGCTGGGGCGTGCCGGCGGATCTTGCTGCGGTCGTCGTGTCCTACGGCAACGCGCTCATTGCCGACGGCAAGCTTGACCAAGCCAGCGAGGTTATCGGGCGTGTCGCACGTTGGGCTGATCACGATTTCGACTGCGCGCTGCTGCAGGCCAGGCTGTACAACGCACTCGGGCAGCATGGGAGCGCCGAGACCGCGATGGCGCGCGCGCGGAGTCTGGCTGGGGAACGGGTAGTTCCGGCATTGCCCTCCGCACCGCTGGTGAAAGTCGCACACGAATAGACGGCGTTGGCGCGAACTTGCGCCGTAAATATGCGAAGGAAGAGCTTCAGTTTCTGGCATTTGTGCGATCGGTTTCACTGCCGAACAAAACATCGCCGTCCAAAGATTCAATACGGCGCTGAGGGTTTGAATGGCGGCGGCGATCCTCGGATCGCCGCCGCTCACGCTTTTTCTCTTTACTGCCCGACCGTGATCGCCTTGCCATCGCCATCGAAGGCGTAGCTGACCAGCGTCACCGGATAACCAGTGGCACCGGCGGTGGTGGTCAGGTGCATGTAGCCGTAGCAGAACCCGCCCGCGACCTTATTGGCTTGGCGAGGCTTGTCGCACAGGAAGCGAAAGCCGACATAGCCATCCGTACCGGCCAGCCACGTCGACGGGGTGAGGAAAGCAGTCGCCGTGGCAGCGTAAGTAAAGTAGGTTGAAGGTCCGACCACGTCGCCGGCATGCATGACGATCACGTTGTTGCTGGTGTCGACGGCGAGGCCATCCATGTACGTCTTGACCGTTCTGAAGGTCAAGCCGCTGGTATCACGCAAGTTGAGATCCCACGAGCCCGATGTCGGACCGGTGTCGCTGAAAGTGCCCAAGACCCAGTTGACCGTCGAACCCGTGGCGCTATCAACCATCACGTGATTGAGAGTGGCCGAATGCACAACACCGTTGCCGCCCGCCACCACCGTTAGCGACGAGTTGGAATCCGTCCGGTTCTGGCCCGCGTCGGCTAGCAACGAACCCGCCGGTATCACGTTCTGGTAGGTGCCGCTCAAGTTCGCAGTCACCGCCAGGGAGATTACGCAATGGGCACCGGCAGGAATTACAGCGCCGGCATGCAAGGTGATGGTGTCATAGCCCGCGTAGGCGACCAGCGGGTCAGAGCTGCAGGAATTGGATGTGTTCGGCGTGGCAGCAATGATCAATCCGAACGGAAGCTGGTCGATGAAGTCGCTGCTCAGTGTCGCGTCAGATTTGCCGGGATTGTCGAGATCGATGGTCAACCTTGCGGGTGCGCCTTGTGCGCTCTGCGCGAGGATCGTGCTTGGCGACAGCGTTGCGAAAACGCCGAGCGAGGTGCCGTCGAAGCGATCCGCGAACAGCTTGTCCGGCGTGACATTGACTGTGTACGATCCTGGCATCGAATTCGTGGCCCAGCCGTTCATGAACGTGCCATCGCCGGTCATGTTCAATGCACTGCCAGCGAGATCCGCATTAAAGCCGGCTGGCACTGTGCCGCCGTTGGCGGTGATCCAGTCGACCAGTCGCATCGTGCCGATGCCTTCATGCCAGATCAGCGCGGCGCGCTCATTGTAGCTTGCGTTGGTGCCGCCACCCACCGTGCTGAATTCAGCATCGCTAGAGATAGCCTTGCCAAATTCGGCATCGCTGCCCCCAGCAACTCTTAGCGGCCCGCCGGCGTAATCCGCATTGCCGATAATGGTCTTGCCATCATTGGAAACGGCGAACACAAAAGCCATGTCTGGGATGTAGATGACAGAATTATCCGCCCTGTTCCAGCGCCAGCCACCTTTGACGAAACTGGAGTTATAGGCATTGCTGCCCACCACGAACTGGTCGTTCGCGCTGATGCCGTCTGCTTCACCGGCGTTGGGCATGCTCGGCGTGTAACCGATGTCCAGTGGCGCGCCATCCACCCAGATCGTGCCCGTGCGAAAACCAGTGAGGTCGTCGTTCCAGCCATAGATGATGTGGCCGTCCTGACTGATGCCGTTCGCGCGCGCGGCCCTAACTGGCCGATTCACCGGCAGCATCTTCATGCCTGCGGCGGCGGTCCAGGTATAGGCGCTACCGATACCCGGTGTACCGCCCTTGGTCGTGGACAAACCCACCACGGTACCGCCGTCGGACATGCCATAGGCATCGGAATCTTCCAGCATCGGGTTGGTGATCGCGATCGGGTCGCTGCCGAGTGGTACATAAGCGCCGAGATCGGTTCCGCCGTTGGGCGTGCCGCCGTTGACGGGCAACCAACCGACAAGTGTGCCGGTGTTGGTGACGTTGTTCGGGTACATCGACAGAAGGTCGGCCTGTCCGGTCGTCACGTTATAACGAAAGCCGGTAGCGCCGCTGCTGTCTGTGCCTGATAGAAAGGCGCCGTTTGGCGACATCCGGTAAATATAAGCGGGCGAGATCGCGGCGATGTCGAAAGGTGTGAACGTGACGACATCGGCATGGACTACGCCACAAACAGCCATCGCGATGGCAGCGGACAAAAAGGTATTGCGCATGGAACCCCCGGGGTTGGACGGATTGGAGCGGATACGGGCAAAACACCGGCCCAGACGGGCCTGCTGTCACCCCACCAGATAGCCCCGCGCGCCGCGCGCTGCACTCGCAATCCGTCAACTATCCATATGCGCTATGTGCAACGGACTGATTCACATGTGAATTTAATATTTCGTCATGATGGCGAACGGTGACCGCCAGTGCACAGGGCGGGCGCCGGATGAGCGCGGCAAAGGATTGAAGCTGCCCCGTCAGAACGAACCCAATAAGCGGTGTTCTTATCGCCAATTGGAGGTTTCGATGCAGAAGATCATTCGTCGTCGCTGCACGGACGATTTCAAGTCTCAAGCGGTTGTGCTGCCGGCGCTTGGTAGCCTTGGCGAACTCCCGGATTGCGGGAGTGCAAGTCTGATAGGATTTCGGTGACGTTGACGAGCGCTAGCTCCGCTGGGATACCATCACCGTCTGCGACGTCCTTCGGGGCGCGCGCATCCGCGCTGCGAGCACACGCCGACATCGTCATCAAGGACATCATGAAGAACCGCATTTTTTATTTCATTGTGAGCTTCGCTGCGTACCAGTCTGTGGTCGCGAACCCGGTCAACCTGATCCCGAACTTCGACTTCGCATCGTCCATCACCGGCTGGACCTGCAGCGGCACGTGCTACTGGTCGCCGGTCAATGCAACAAACGACGGCACCGGCTCGCTGGCGTTCGACCACGCGAACCAAGCTGGCGCCACCAGTGGTTGCTTTCGCGTCTCTGCGTCCACCCATTACACCTATGGGTTCAAAGCAAAGACAAGCATCGGGCCGGCCGGCGACGAGTTCAATATGAGCTGTAACTCCTATACCGACACGGGCTGCTCGTCTTTCGAGAATTTCGGGAACCCTGCCGACCTTGTTGTCGCCGAGTCGGAATGGGAGTCGCAGTTGTATACCGGCGACCTCACGACCGGCGCGAGCGCGCAATCGGCGAATTGCATGACCGGGGGCGGCAGAAATGGCGGCGCGACAAACTACGATGATTTTTTCTTCGTGCCGCCAGACAAGATTTTTGCGGACAACTTCGGCAACTGAGCCCGGTACTTGTTCGTCGACCCTGGCTGGAGGCGCTAGTTAGGTTGGTAGCGCCGCTGGTCAATCAGATGGCGCCGCAGGTCAATTCACTAAAGGCCCTGCCTGCGCGGATGGGACGATCATCCGCGACGCTGCGCGCCCATCCATTGGCCCGTCCGAGGAGTCTGCATGCAGTCCGCCATGCCTATGTTGCTAGGAGTGCTGTTGCTCTGCAGTGCCGTCAGCGCCTGGGCCGATCTTCGTCCTGAGTAGATATCACTCGGGCTGGCTTTATCTTCATGCCCGAAACGATAGATACAGGCTACCGCGCGTGGGGGGAAAGCGGTACGTCTCAACAGCCTGCTAGCTAGCGGGCGCGCTTGAGAGTCTGTGACGAGGCCACGACCGGTAGTCACAGCTGGCGACGAATTTAGCATGTGGCGACTTTGACGCCAGCGCGCTCGAACGGTTAAGCTGCCGCCGCCCTGAGGTGACCGTCGGCGAGTTCGGCGGTTGAAACGGGAATCCGGTGCGGCCTGTGCGATCCACGCACAGCCAATTCCGGAGCTGCCCCCGCAACGGTAGGCGAGCTATCGATCCACACGAAGCCACTGTGCTTAATGCATGGGAAGGCGTGGATCGGGCTGTTGCTCGCCGGCACCCAGTTCGCGATGTTCCATCGTGTGTTGGCTAACGTTTTCAAAAAACGCGCTGACAATCGCGATGCCGTGCGAATAGCCGAACAGATCCTTCCAGAATCCTCCCAAGTTATCGCGTCGCGCGTTATACGTGCCTGGAAATCGCGAATCGAAAACGCGGGCTTGCCGGCTGGTCGGCACTGATATCGCATCGGCTTCACGACGCGGCGTCCGTTTTCCCAAATCTTCACCGGCGCATACCAGCCGGGGAAGATGCGTGAGTCACGCGGTTTGGACTCATGCCTTTGCATATCGGCGAGTCGTGCCATCGCGCGATCGACTTTGTCGGTGGCGATGCGTTTGCTCTCGGTTGCCGCTTTGCTGATTTTGGTTTGCAGTTTGCAGTTTGCGCTCTGCGTCTGCCAGACGCGTGCGCTGCGCGAAGATTTCTTGCTGCAGCTTGGTCGCTTGTTCCGCATCGTAACGACGGATCATCGACTGAATTTTCAGAACATCCGGTTCGTTGGAAGTATCGCGCAGAAACGCCATATCCATGGCACGCGGGAGCTTCATTTTGGAGTTCGTTTCCTGCCGCTCCCAATAGATATCTTGATACTCCCCGATGCTGATATGCGCGCCAAACTCTCGCACATATGCCGCATATTCCTATCGGATTTGGGTTGAGTAACACATCGGTGGTTCCTCGACGTAGGACTGACGGTGGCGGGTGGACAGAATATCGAATTTGGGCTTGCTGTCTGTGAAATGGGAATTTAATGAATTCATGCACCAATTCCGTACGCGCATGCTGGAAACCCTCTATCTGGCGTATCGGCGCGATGATCCGACCTTGCGGTCACTCGACCATTTGCCTGCACCGAAGTGAGGTGTTGCCTGGCGATCGGTGCGATCCCTAGGCAACACCCGAGCCACCGCGTCCGGATCAGCCGACGGCGTCCTTGAGTTTCTTCAGCGTGCGCACCTTCATTTTCAGGCTGGCGGGCTTTGCCGCAAACCAGCGCTCTTCCTTGGTGAACGGATCCACGCCCTTGCGCTTGGGTTTGGCTGGCACGGCATGGGTCGTGATCTTGAGCAGGCCGGGCAGGGTGAAATGGCCCACGCCTTTCTTGTGCAGCGAACCGGTGATGGCATGCTCCAGCGACGTCAGCACGGCACGAACGCCCTTGGCTTCCATGCCGCTGTCGGTCGCGAGATGCGCGATGAGCGCCGTCTTGGTCAACACATCGGTAATCGGTTTGCGCGCGGGTACTTTTGCGGCGATCTTCTTGGTCGTTGCCATGGTGTGATTTTCTTCCTGGACTGAAAGGGGGTTGCGAGAGTGAGTGTAAAGCCAAACCCTGGTCACGACACACGTACGCCGGACGAGCCGCCGTAGCTGTGGCCGACAAGGACGACGGGGCCGTTCTGTAGGTCTAAGACGCGCTTGGTAGCGGCGACGTCCTCATCCAATCCTGTCAGCGACTCCCGCACGATCCGAACACGGGAGCCATCCTTCGTCAGGACACCCTATACACCTCGCCAACTCGTGCCGGGTATGAGAGATCCGTGCAAAAGAACCATGGTAACTGAGGCTTGATCTATGCGAGCTGACTGCGCACTCGCGAGACCACCAAGGTCTCCTGCCAACTGATTGAGTCACCTGTCGCATTCCATACAGAAAATTCGTTCTTCGATAGTGAGGTATCCCTAGAAGCCTCAATAAGTGCCAACGATACAGCCGTGCGTGAGCACCGCGTAATAAAACAAGAGCGCCAGCTATCGGCGCGAAGCAAGCGCCCCTTCCCAAAGAGTCGCTTAATCACATGGCCGGCCCCAACGCCGGCCATGTACTTTTTAAGCATAAGTATCAGCGTGGTGTGTCTTTAGGTACTTCGATTTACGCAGATGGCTTAGATCAAAAGGCGCGAAGCGAGGAACTTATGGAGAGCCATCGAGCGGTCTGAAAAAACGAGTCGCTTTGGATGTTACGGCCTCACGCGAACCCTATCTCGCAGAATCTCGCGACATGGAGGTTCTTGATTGCGAAATATCTGACCTCGCTTAGCGATTTAAGTCAGTTGCGAGGTCTGTACTTCGTCAGGGCTAGTTGTACTGGCTTCTTCTTGGCGATTGACTTGTTTGGTTTAGCAGTAGATTTTTTCTGACGATTGTTTTCTTCGCAGCGGTCGATGATTGCTCGTCAGACTCTTTTCAAAAACGGCGTATAGCCGACGATATCGGTCGTTACTTTCTCATGCAGGGCAACATCGTCTAGTAACAGCTTGATGACGCCTCGGTAGCGGACCGTCGCCCGCCTAAATCAGCACAAATACGGGATCGTGCCGCCGTTACTTGCTGCTTCTCCGCGCCGCATTTTTCAACGGCAGCTACATCTAAGTCACGTTCTAATAGGACGTGCCGCTGCAAATTGAATTGTCGCAATTCGGGACACAATTTCGTTTTTCGATATTGAGACGAAGCGGATATGCCTGAAGGTACTCCATCGATGCAAAATGAAATGTTGAAAATACCCGTGCATAGATCAGAAACGTGAAGACATCGCGATACGAGTTGGTAAATTTTTTTTCGACATTCGCAGATTCTGTTTCAGATTGTTGCGGGTGCAAATCCTGCAGAAATCTCGGCATTCGCCCCGGGCTGGCGGCGACTTGATGCGTAATCTTGCGTGATAACTCTGACGTGCGTCGCGCTGTCGTCGTGTGTGTCCGTTTTGTCTGCGCCAAATCTGGATGCCATTGTTGCGCAAAAGTTGCCACGCATTGGTGCTACGAGCGCTTGGGCCTTGGCTGTGGACACGTTGCGATAGCCGTCACCGTCTTCGGCGCGGCACGCTTATTTAAATTTACCGAATTTAGCTTAATCAAGGAATCGTTCGATGAAATTCCCGCTACCCACGTTTGCTTTGCTTATCGGTCTCGCCGCTGGTCTGGGTTTGACTCAAACCGCTACGGCCACCACGCAGGTAGAAAGGGCCGCGCTTGTTCGACTGTTCGACCAAACCGGCGGGCCAAATTGGACCAACAATACCAACTGGAATGGCCCCAGAGTATGTGGATTCTGGTTCGGGGTAATTTGCGACAATTTCGATACGATTGTAGGTCTCGATTTGCACAACAATCATCTCGTTGGCCGCTTGCCTGCGCTGACTGACCTTGCGGCCCTATCGAGTTTCGACTTCAGCCAAAACGTGCTCACCGGCCCGATTCCTGCACTCAATGACCTCGCCAGCCTGCAAGATTTTAATATAAGCAGCAATCAGTTTAGTGGCTCCATTCCCACACTGACTGCACTGACAAACCTGCGGACTTTCGATGCCTTTTCCAACCAACTGACCGGGCCCATTCCGGCATTGAACGGTCTTGTCAATCTGCAGAACTTGAATCTTGGCAACAACCAGCTAACCGGTTCTATGGTCAATGTGCAGCGCGCCAGCGGTTTGATTGTCGTGAATCTGAGCGGCAACGTGCTGACGGGTAAAGTCCCGGATCTCACTGAATTGACGAACCTGCGCCGGTTCAATATTGGTGGCAACGGCCTCACCGGCCAGTTGCCCGCAGTGCCACCGTCTCTGACGAATGGGCTATCTTTTCTTTGCAGCAATCCGCTAGTGCCGGCCACGAATCCGCCTAGCACCATCGACACTGCGTGGAACGCGGCTACGGGGCAGAGTCCATGGTCGAAGGACTGCACTAAACGCACCACATTGGTCAGCGTAATTGCCGATAATACATCAGCCGCGGCTGGCGTTCCGGTGAAAGTCAGTATCACCGTTTCTGCGAATGACGGCATCGGCCTGCCTTCAGGAAATGTCACCGTTGTTGACGATCTTGATTCCACCGCGATCTGCATCGCTGCATTGAGTCCGATTACGCAGAACGAAAGCCTGGGCGAGTGCACTGTGAACTTCACCAGTATCGGCAAACACACGCTGACGGCAGGTTATCCCGGCGATTTCACCTTCGCGCCCAACAGCAATATTGCCGTCGTGATCAATCCGGTGCTGGCGGATTTGGAGCTTGCTGCGCTCGTCAAATTGTTTGCCGATACCGACGGCGAACATTGGACGCGCAACGACAATTGGAATAATAGCGGCGACCCTTGCGCCGCCGCCACACCATGGTTTGGCATAACCTGCAGTGTGGACAGAACCCATGTAATTGGCCTCGATTTGCATAACAACCGGCTGTCCGGCGGCACATCGAACGCTCTAACGGGCGGTGCATTAGCTATTGAAGGTTTGAGAAGTCTGCGTACATTAAATATCAGCACCAATCAGTTGCGCGGTGTTTTCCCCAATCTGAATTTCACGAACAACTTGCAGTTCGTGCTTGCCGATCACAATGGCTTCATCTCCACACCAATTCCGCCGATGAATGGCTCGCTCGTCAATGGCGCCTCAAAACTCTGCCCGAATGCCTTCACTCCCGCCATAACCCCTCCGAGCAATTTCGACAATATCTGGAATGCGGCAACCGGAACTACGCCTTGGTCGAAAGACTGCGTCCAGCGCGAAGTCAAGATCAGCGCCAATGCGAACCCAAACCCCGCCCATATTGGCGATATCGTGACGTTCAGCATTATTGTTGCTCCACGCATTGGTACAGGCACGCCTACAGGTAGCGTGAAGATAGCCGACGCTCTTGCACCTCAAGACTTCTGTACTTCGCCGCTGATTGCAGGCAGTACCAGCTGCACGCTGAAGTTCGCCAGCAATGGCATTCACCAAGTTGTCACTGATTACGAAGGCGACAACCTCTTTGCGCTGAATCAGACGAGCACGCAGCAAATAGTTGAAGCGCTGCCGGATAGCGAGCGTGCCGTGCTCGACGCGCTGTTTCTGCAAACCGACGGGCCCAATTGGACCGATAAGACGAACTGGCCCTATGGCGAATCGTGCAAGCGGTATGCGGTTATCTGCGATGTAGATGGCACGCACGTCGTGAGCATTCAATTGTTTAATAACAATCTGTTTGGCAGTTTGCCGTCGCTTAGCGCGCTGGCGAGCTTGCAACTCTTCGACTTCTCGGGCAATCAACTACGGGGCTCGATACCGCCTCTAGTCGGCCTGAATAGCCTTGAGACTTTCGATGTCTCCCAGAATCAGTTGACCGGCTCGATACCTGATCTGACTGGCATAAGAAATCTCAAAGCACTGGTTTTGTTCAACAACAGCCTGACCGGTTCCATTCCTGCATTAACCGATCAAGTCAGCCTGCTCAAGTTAAACGTCGGCGGAAACGGCCTGACCGGAACGCTAGTTGCGCCGCCACCGTCGATTGGTCTCCAGGCAAGTTTATGTCCCAACCCGTTGCCGCCATCCGCCGAGCCGCCCAGCGCGATCGACATTGCCTGGAATGCGATCACTGGAAAAAATCCGTGGTCGAAAGACTGCAACTTGAGTGCGGCCTTGGTCACCCTTAGCGCCACCCCGAATCCGGTCAAGTCAAACAGCGCGGTGGCGATTACGGTCACGGTCGACCCCGTGCCAGGTGGTACCGGCGCGCCAGACGGCACGGTAACCATCGCCGATAGTCTGGATTTGGACGTGAGTTGCACGGTCACACTGAAAGACGGTCGAGGTGCCTGCGGATTGATCCTAGTCAAGAACGGTACCCATACACTGACCGCCGGATATTCGGGTTCCGCCTCACTCTCCCATGGTAGCGGCAGCGCGGAGGTGATAGTGCTTGCATCAATCAATGATCACACAATCGGCGGCGCTGTCAGCGGCCTCGCTGGCACCGGCTTGGTGCTCAGTCTCAATGCCGGCGCGCAGACGCTTGCGATCCCCGCCAATGGAGGCTTTGTCTTCCCGGCCGAGCTGACCGACGGCTCCAGCTATGCGGTCAGTGTGGTAACGCAACCGATTGCACCAGTGCAAATTTGCACCGTCGCCAATGGCAGCGGCAACGTTGCTGGGGACGATGTCTCAACGATCAAAGTGAACTGCAGCGCCACCAGTTTCACGGTTAACGCACAGGCTGGGCCGTCCGGCACAATTACGCCATCAGGCTCGCAAGCCGTTGCTGCGGGTACGCCGGTAAGTTTTACTGTTAGACCGGACGCGGGTCACATGATCTCTGCGGTTGCTGGTTGCGGCGGCGGTTTGAGCCAAGCAAATGTGTATACAACTGCCCCGGTGAATGCCGATTGCACAGTAACGGCCAGTTTCAGCGCCGGGCCGGTAAACGGTGCGTGTGGTACAGACAACGGCCAAATTTTATCTGCGCAGCCGGTGCGGCTCTGCAGCGCCGGCACACCAAGTGCCGTGCTCGGTAGCGGGCCTTGGACGTGGACTTGCGCAGGCAGTAGCGGCGGCACCACCGCGAGTTGTGCCGCGAACGCTGCAGTGCTAACAGGAACGACGACTACGCTGAGCTTGAATCCGAATCCGGTCGGCGTGAACGCGGATGTTACTGCAAGTGTCAACGTGCTGACGATTGCATCTCTGGCGAGCACATTCAATCCTGCAATCTCGGCGATGCCAGGCGGGACGGTTCAGATCAGCGACGGCGCGGTGACCTGCACTGCGCCACCAAGTGGTAGCTGCGTGTTGCGCTTTGCCACGCCAGGTGTGCATGCGGTGACTGCAACCTACGGCGGTGACGCGAATTTCGCGGCATCAAGCATCACGATAAACGAGACCGTCAACGCTCCAGTACAAGGCAATGTTGCGCAGATCCCGACGTTATCAGAATGGCTGCTGGATCTTCTCGGTGCAGTGCTTGCTTGCACCGCCTTGATCCATCTGCATCGGCGGATATCACCGCGGTTTTTGCCATGACAGGGTTCACTCAGAGCAGGCTTCGGATAGCTTGCGAACAATATTGGGATATCCAATGAATTTTACCGACCTAAAGGAAAATCAGAATGGATGCGAATAAAGCACTGTGGGAAAAGGGCGATTTCACCAAGATTGCCGCGCTGATGCGGCAATCGGGAGAATCTCTCGTGAAGTCGCTTGGAGCTACGCCAGCGATGCGGGTGTTGGATCTCGGTTGTGGCGATGGCACTACCGCCGTTCCGCTTGCACAGACGGGTGCCGAAGTGGTCGGAATCGATATCGCCCAAAATCTCGTGGACGCCGGCAACCAACGTGCGGCGGCGACGGGTCTTACTCGGCTGAAATTTCAAGAAGGCGATGCGTGCAAATTGGAAGGAGTCAGTGATCATTCCTTTGATCTGACACTCTCGATTTTCGGTGCCATGTTCGCGCCGAAACCTCATGATGTCGCAAAGGAGATGGTTCGAGTCACAAAACCCGGTGGCCGTATCGTCATGGGTAACTGGATCCCAAATGACCCCACTTCGTTCGTGTCGCAGCTGTTGAAAATCAGTTCATCGTTCATGCCGCCACCGCCGGAGGGTTTTGTCAGTCCGATGACTTGGGGCGTGGAATCGCACATTGTTGAACGCTTTGCTCAGGCTGGAGTGCCAGAAGAGAAAATATCCATGGTGAAGGACACGTTTTACTTCGTGTCACCCGATAAAACCCCAGCCCATCTCATAGAATTGTTCCGGCGATTCTATGGCCCGACCATGAATGCATTCGATGCAGCGGGAAAAAGTGAAAAAGTCGAAGATCTTCACCAACAATTGGTGGAATTGGCGAATGCGCAGAACAAGGGCAACAATGGAGGCACATCAATTCCCGCAACTTTCATGCGCGTGACGGTTCTGCTTTGAATTCGTGCCACGAAAAGCCTCCGCCCACAACTTTAGGCGCAGCCAGTCAGCTAGCGTCGCCGCCATGCTTGCGTGGCGGCGACAATGTGGGTGCAGCCGGTAACACGGCAAGGGCAAATATATCGTCCAAGTATGCTCGTGTTCATTTCCGAGCCAAGTACCGCATCACACCGATCCGGGTAAATCTCAATCGATCTTTTCAAAGCGCGATTTGTCGCTCAAAGAATCGATTGCTTGTCGCCTCGGCAAGGAAGGACGCGATTCTGCTGTGCACTGCGACAACAGCAGAACGCGATCACCCATGAACGGGGTTCGTCTTACGCAATTATTCGACCTCGAAGGATTGCAGTGTCACGGGAGTGGAGCCGCTCACGACGATCTGGCCACTCATCGCTACGCCGTGTAAATCACACAAGTAGGCAATGGTCTTGCCTGATGCATTTCCGGGAACTGTTATTGCCGGCGAAATCCATGGGCCGGAAACCGCCGCGCCAGAAGTGCAGTCGCCCGCACCACACTGAAAAGCGAACGATGAGTCTACCGAGTGCGCGTTGTGCATTCCGCCGCCGACATTCTTGAAGGTAATTGTGTCGCCCGGCGCTACGGGTAAAGAAGGCGGGTTGAACGCCAGTGCGGGATTGCCGGAGATGTTCTGGCCGACGATCACGACGAAATTATTTGCACCCCAGGCGGGGAGGGTAGTCAAGAGCAATATAGCCAAACTCAATCGGCCGTTTCGAATACGCATATGAATCTCCAAATGAAAGCGAAGGAAGGTAGAAAGGTAGAAGCGATAACATCGGTACGCCGATACCTGTCTGCGTAAAACGAGAATCGGCGCATCCATGCGACACTAATGCATTGCGCGACTGTTTTTGCCTCGGCACTCGCTCGTAGCCTTTTCATACACTGTGGTAGGTGCGCCGGAGTCGATATTTGCGGCGTGGAGCGAACTTGATCGCGAGCAAGCATCACGTCACAAGTGGACAGCAAAAAGTCGAAATTTGTATCCTCGAAGTGCGGCGTCTTGTCATCACCGACGCAAAACGCCGAGTCAAGATTTTCTCTGGCCGCATGTTATGGAGCAACATCAAGCGCCATGGATTTTCGATCGGTCGGACTCGGCTTTGATTCAATCAAAGCTATACGCAAAAATTGTCTCGCTAGACTGAAACGCGAACAGCCAAAGCGGCGCGCCGGGATCGGGTGATTGCGTCCAGGTGACGTTGTAGGTACCCGCAGCTTTTACCTGCTTGTAGGTCACCACACATTGAACCGCACTGAGTGGCGGCAGATTCAGGAAACTCTCGATCACGCTGAAGCCGTTGTTGGGCACCGCGGTATGCGTGAGCCCATCGCCGTCACCCCACCAGAACGCCAGCAATATCGCGGGGCCTGTCGTCGTCACGCTGCCACTGGTCAGCTGCGCGCCGGATGGATAGTTCTGCGCGACATCGTGCAGAATATCTGCGTTCCGGATCTCGATGAATGGCAGGGTGATCTCGCCTTGCGCATAGCCATTCTTGACGATGGATACCGAGTGACCGTTGCCGCCGTTGCCCGCCAACGACAGATAGGCCTTTACGTCAAAAGCATTGTTGTTGCCGTGGTAGACAACCGGGCTGCCAAGCAACATCCAAAGATTTGCCTTGTTGTCGGTGGGCGCATTGGAGTTCGAGATATAACCCGCCGAGAACACCACGAACGAGCTACCGCTGGTCTGCGTCGTCATCGGCGATGTCACGGCCGGGCTCACGCCGACTTGATTTTCCTGCCCGAGCAAAGAGTGTGCGCCGAGAGTTGGTATCGTGAACGTGGCCGATACCATCGGCGTGACTTTGGTCACAGCGTGATAGCTATCCGCACCAGCGTTAGCATAGATTTCGCGCGCTGCTAGACAAGATATGAACCCTGCAATCCAAAGATTGCATGCACGCCGGAATAGTGACTTAGTTGATTGCATAACTGCGCCTCTCATTTAAACGAAGGATCGAATCAAACCGACGCGGCCAAGTGTCATGAGTTGCACCCAACAACTACACATGCATTGCTTTCTTGACGCCAATCAGTGATCTAGCTATCCCTTAAGCGATTTCCTGTAAATGCCAAGCGAGTGGCGGCGGTAAGCTCGAAGTGAATCTCTACTGAGTATTCTCGTTTCTTTCAACGCTGGCCGCGCACTGGTACGAATTTCCAAGCGCGCGGCCAGCCCTCTCCATTTTCTTTACTGATGTATCGAACGCATTCAGACGATCGTTCTACGTTGCGGGCCGACAATTCAGAACCAGTGTGGCCACGAAACTTGCATCACTACCAACTTCACTACCAAGCCGATCACTCAATGTCGTCTGAGAAGATCGGAGTGTTGGAAGGTTAATTGTTCAAGTCGACATGGACATCGTCCAGCCAGTATCCGCCCCCGACTATCCCGCCAAGGAAGTCGGTGCCCATGCGCCAGCGCAAGCTCACGTGCTGCCCGTTCGCCGCTGATGGCAGATTAACGACGACGCTTTGATAACCCGAGTTCGTGCCACCCCAGACTGCGCGGCCGTCCAAGGCGCAGAAGTTGCAACCGGTTTTTGTGTGGTCATAACCACCGCTGACGAAACTACCTCCAGCCGCAATGATGTCTGTAAATGCGCCCCCGGAAATGGAGATTTCGAGTACGACACCGTCGGCAGCGTTTCCATCATTCCTCAGTTCCAGAATGACCTTATGATGAAACGTAACTCGTCCATTCGATCCCACCTGGAATATGGGTGTCTGCAACGATTTGTCGGTGGAGTTATAGGTATCTTCCGTGAACGCAGCCTTGCCTAAGCCTGTAGCGTCTGTCGCGACGGTGTGCCAACCAACGATGTTGTTCGGAGCTGTCGTATTGATCCAGCCGGTCGGCAACGCGGGCAGCGTCACTTCGTCGAATGTTTCGTCGGGCGGAAACACGGCCTGCAACTCGTAGGCACCAAGATCAAGCGGGCCGTAACGATTGGGCACGTACGCCAGATCAACGGTGCGAGAGAAGCCATCTAGGTCAACGTCAGGCTGCGACGCTGAGTAATCGACCGCCGGCGAAAAGCGCGTCAGATGATAGTCGCCGCTGGCCGGTGCCGCGAATCGGGGATCCTCATTGAGGATGCCGGGAAAGCCAGTCAAGGAAGCGGTCTCCGAAGTGATCAAATTTTCGATATTCAGTCCATGTGTGTCACCGGAGACATGGCCATCGAGTGTAGTCTTCACGAATTGCCACACGATCGAATCGATCAACGTGAAATTGCCAGGAACGGAAAAAACACTGGCGCCGCCAATATTGTTGTTGGCGACGGTCACACGCCGAACATCGGCCTCGCCCTTTTCATCCATCACAAACAAGTTGCCGGAAACCTGATTTTCCGCGATCAGCACATCCGCGAATTTCGCCGAGCCGTCACCGGTGGCGAATCCGTGATAGACATGCCCACCGGTATTGCCACGCACTTCGGTTTTATAAATCCCGAATCCTGAATTTGTCTGTGTCAGCATGGCTGAACCGTTCGTGGCGACGCCACTTTGAGCGCGGGCGATGTTGTCATTGACGCTGCCGCGGTTGATCGCAAGGCCTCCGCCGCCTACATCTACATAAGTTGCCGCACCTTCCTGCGCAGCGTTGCTGTTGATCTGGCATTGCCCACACAGTAGCGACCCTTTGCTGACAAACACTCCGCCACCCGTATTGGCTGCCGTGTTGAAAGAGATTTCGCTGGGATGGCCGCCTGCTTCCGTACCAAAAATTACGTCGGCGAGGCTGCCGTTAACCGCGACGCCGCCACCGTACCTGGCAGTGTTGTTTGTGATGGTCCCGGATTGGATGTTGGCGAACGCCGGCGAGACTACCTGCAGGCCTCCACCCGTTCCGTCGGAATCGGTGGTATTCACCGCATTGCTGTAGATATGACTGCCATCCAGCATGCTCAATTGCGTTTGTCCCTGGATTCGTATGCCACCACCAGCATGATCTGCTGAATTGCCGTAAATCAACGTCGGTGAATGCAGGGTGACAGAAAGGGTGGACTGCCCGTTGGCAAAAATGCCTCCGCCGTACGCCGCGTGATTGCCGAAGATAGAAACATTAGTCACATCCAATGTTCCATTACCACCAAAGCCGATCCCGCCACCGTTGCCTGTCGAACTCGCGCCGGTGAGCTGCAACGAATCGAGAGATAGCGCGATGGTGCCGTTCACCGCCACTACCTGGCGCGAACGATTCGTCGCGTTGATGGTAGTAGCGCTACCGATCTGCGGACCGTGGCATCCGGAGTCGTAACCGCCGGTCAATGTCAGGATGGCGCGCCCGCCACTTATGCCAGCGGCATTGATTTGCAGTGCCTCATTGAATGAGCCTCCCGCCACGACGATGTGAGGATCGACAAAGTCACCATGAACCTGTCGCGAGATGATGCGATCGATCGCGGCTTGGATTGTGCGCACCTCGCATGAGGAATCAGGGCCCACGCCTACCCAGGCGAATGCTGATTCGGCCACCAACATTAGCGGGACAGCAAGGCAGAGAAAACGAAGGAAGCAAGGTGTTCTGGTCATTCAGTGACTCCAGTCAATTCACTAGTCGAATACCAACCGGTATCCAAGGGCTCGTCTGAGGCAAGCTCATCGATACCAACGTACAACGAGTTGTTGATGCGGATTGCGACATCTCGGAAATGACGGCGGCAAGGTGGGCGAGAATTTGCGGGGCCAGATTGTGCCGCTGGCTGCTATAGCATCGCGTCGACATTCAGCTCTGCTATTGCCCAACTGTATAAATGAGTTGATCGCGTTCTGGCTGCTTGAGCCACTTCTTGATGGTGTTGCGCGATAGGCTGGTCCGTCTTGCGATCTCGCTGATCGACAGCTTCTCCCGGAAATGCATCCGGCGAATCTTGGCGTACATACTAATGGTGATCACCGAGTCATTCCTGCTGCGAAACTCAGCAGAATAGGTTGAACACCTTGGTCAAATTTGAGCGTAAATTAGCTAGCTCATCTGGTCAGTTTTAAGCGATCGCCAACATATGTTGGCGATATCGTCATTGGGATAAACACAGCAAACAAAAGTGAACCCAATTCAAGTTTCGGCCTAAATCAGCCACCGTCTCCACTGGCATAACAACAAGATGTCCGGCGTATTTGCGCGCAACGTGTTTCTCACCGAGATAGGACAAGTATTGTCCATACAGAGCTGGCTCGTATTTAGTACAGCCAGTTACGAAACGATGGCGGAATTTGATTTCAATTCGCGCACATAGCAAGGATAGTTTTGTTGTGCATCCGTCACACGGGCAAGATCGATGTCTATACACACAAGCGGAATCGAGGATGAGGTTTCGGCGATTAACTGCCCCGTGGGAGAGTAGGCAAAACCACGCCCTCCGAAACACGGGTCAACGTCGCCCGTTACCGATACGCGGTTGGAGCTGAGTACGTAGCAACCGGAAACGATGGCTGCCATCGCGGCGGCCGTATCCCAAAAATGCATCGACGTACCACTCGCCCGAGGCGCCACAAGCACGTGAGCACCTTGTCTCCGGTAATGGCGCGCCCATTCAGTGAACATCAATTCCGTGCACAGCAGAACACCAATTTTCAGGCCACGGAAATCGACTACATCAAAACCTGGCCGTTGCGGCGCGAACCAAGTGTCTTCGTAAAAGCCCGGTTCCTGCGGGAAATAATGCTTGTGGTGAACAGGCGTGTAGATTCCGTCGGCCAATAGAAAAGCCTCGTTGGATAGCTTCTGCGGTCCGCATATCGGGCGGGAACCAATCACAGCGCTTGGCAATTCATGCAGCGCCGACAACGCACATTCATGCGCGTACACACTGGCTGATGCAAGATCGGACTCCAGTTTGTTTTTTTTTGCGAGCCAGCCACCGAAAGGCATTTCGTTCAAGACAGCGACATCGGGCCGCTGCTGCTCAATCCGCGAGAGGAGATCGAACCACGCCGGGTGATTCGGCGAGAGCCCATTTGGAAGTTGGCAAATGGAAAATTTCAATTGATCTCCTGCGGCTGGTTCAGTTGATTATGACGAGCGTGGGGCGCCACCAATCAAATTCCCAGGAACTCAAAACAATCACTAACCCAGCGAGCTGGCGACCTTCTGCCGAGCTATGCGGCGGAGCGGCAAGCAGGTCGATCGAGATCGAATGAATTCACCGTCGGGCCACGCCTAGTACCTCTCTGCATCGCGTTGCCCCAGTACACGACGAAGCATTCGGGTTGAACCGGGCCAAAGCCAGAGTTTCGCCAGCTATTCGCACTATAGACAAGCTTGCGGAGTGACTTCGAATTTGTCCGCAAAGATGTATTCATTGGGTACGCCGAACTGGACGTTGTCGAGATAGTAGCCATCGGCGCCGACGAGGTCTCCATCGGTGCCCATTCTCCAACGCACGAACAACGGACATCCGATCAGCGACGGCGGTAAATTGACGACAACATCCTGGTAGTCGGGAACGAGACCGCTCCAGACATTTCGCCCCGCGAGCGGATTGTTGCTGATCGAAATAAGATGCGTGTAACCGCCGCTTGCAAAGGTTCCTCCCTTATTTTCGATGTCAAAGAAAGGGCCGTTGCGTGAACCCGCGATCTCGAGGACAACGCCGTCGTAGGCGAAATCAGGCGCTGCCTTACTGTATTCTATGTCCATTCGTTGTTTAAACCTGAGTTGCATATGGGCCACACTGATGAATGCCGGTGCAAAGAGAAAATTGTCCGAGATGAACGGTGGCTCAAAAACGTGCGCCGCGTTCGGTGCACTGCTGGCACCTAAATCCTCGACGGTCTGCCAGTTGGTGGCGTTGGACCTCCAGCCTTGAGGGAGCACCGGCGGCGCGACTTGGTCGAATGATTCGTCCACTAGAAACGAGAGCGGAGCGTCACTGCCGGGATCACGCAGCAATGTGCCATCACGTAAATTCGAGTTGTGAAACGATGTATCAACAACCTGCGCTACGACATGTAGTGGTGCAAGGGGCAGCAAGCAGGCCGAGAATTTCGCAACGGTCATAAGCATGCCCGAAAGATCAATCTTGTTCTTCATCGTCGTGATGCGTCCTTTGGTGGGTGGATAGCACCGTAGAACGAATTTGAAAGGCGGTTTACGACATTTACAGGCGATGTCATTGCATGCGCAGGAGGCGCCGAGTATCGAAGCTCATGCACGTTTCGTCAGTCGCCGGAGCAACTTCAACTGCGATGTGTTCAAGCCCCCATTAACCGCGAATGGCATGTAACGACTTACCAATGCGAACAGTTAATTTCGTTCAGTCGAGCATCGGCGTTCCCATATGCACCGCACAATTTCACTTAAACCGCTTGGGGAAGCCCATAAGCTTTCTTCGCTCGCAAGCTAGGGTCAACACAGAATGTCGCCGGTCTTCGTATTACAAACAGGCTTGCGGCGTTTTTTCAAATGTATCTGCAAAGATATATTCATTGGGTACGCCGAACTGGACGTTGTCGAGATAGTAGCCATCGGCGCCGACGAGGTCTCCATCGGTGCCCATTCTCCAACGCACGAACAACAGACATCCGATTAACGACGGCGGTAAATTGACGACAACGTCCTTGTAGTCGGGAACGAGACCGCTCCAGACATTTCGCCCCGCGAGCGGATTGTTGCTGATCGAAATAAGATGCGTGTAACCGCCGCTTGCAAAGGTTCCTCCCTTATTTTCGATGTCAAAGAAAGGGCCGTTGCGTGAACCCGCGATCTCGAGGACAACGCCGTCGTACGCGAAATCAGGCGCTGCCTTACTGTATTCTATGTCCATCCGTTGCTTAAACCTGAGTTGCATATGGGCCACACTGATGAATGCCGGTGCAAAGAGAAAATTGTCGGAGATGAACGGTGGCTCAAAAACGTGCGCCGCGTTCGGTGCACTGATCGCAATTAAATCCTCGACGGTCTGCCAGTTGGTGGCGGTGGATCTCCAGCCTTGGGGGAGTACCGGCGGCGCGACTTGATCGAATGATTCGTCCACTAGAAACGAGAGCGGAGCGTCACTGCCGGGATCACGCAGCAATGTGCCATCACGTAAATTCGAGTTGTGAAACGATGTATCAACAACCTGCGCTACGACATGTAGTGGTGCAAGGGGCAGCAAGCAGGCCGAGAATTTCGCAACGGTCATAAGCATGCCCGAAAGATCAATCTTGTTCTTCATCGTCGTGATGCGTCCTTTGGTGGGTGAATAGCACCGTAGAACGAATTTGAAGGACCTTTTACGACATTTGCAGACAATGCCATTCCGCACGCGCAAGATGCGCCGACTATCGAAGCTCATGCATGTTTCGTCAGTCGCTGAAGCAACTTCAACCGCGATGCGTTCAAGCGCTCCGCCTGAGGTACGTGTCGCATCCCGATACAAAAACTCGTTTATATAACTGAAGGCAGTTCCCTCCTCCAGGTGGAATCGCTCTTTGCATGGGCTGCCAAAATCGGCCCGTGCGTTTCTTCCCTCCCCGGGGTGGAAACGCTCTTTGCACGGGCCGTTTGCAATCGGCCCGTGCTTTTTTTCGAGAAGCCGACAGCGAGGGCTCCGCCATTACGCGACAGCGATTAAGTGTCGTCACGCTGGCGCGTCGCATCGCTCTTCCAACCTTGATTTCACCCATACAATGTCTACCGAGAAATCACCGCTCTCACCCATTGGTTTGCCCGTTTACCGCGTGCTCACCGGCGCTGACAATGCTGCGTTTTGTCAAAAGGTCAGCGACGCCTTGGCCTTGGGTTATCTGCTGTACGGCTCACCCGCGGCAACGTTCAATGGCCATAATGTCATAGTGGCTCAAGCGGTCGTATGGCCATCCGTGCAAGCGCCGATCAACGGCCTCAAGTGAGAAGGTCGCGCGAGGCAACAATATGATCGAGCCGATTCTGGCGTGCACTTTCCGCTGCCGCGGGCGCCACGTTAATTCAAACCTTGAGGCTGTAGAAAACCTTTTAGGTAAATCACCGCCGTTGCGACTCGCAACAAAGTACGTCAGCCGAGCTCATCAGGAGTGAAAGTTGCAAATCTCAGACATCCCTTTCGGCATCACCGATTGGTCCCAAATCGAGCGAACTGAACGCAATGGCGAAAGCGGCGTCGCTCATTGGCGCACCATGAACTTTGGATCTATCCGTGTTCGAAAGGTCGAATACACGGCCGGCTACATCGCCGACCACTGGTGCGTAAAGGGGCACATCCTTTTGTGCATGGAAGGCGAGCTGCACACGGAATTGGCAGACGGAAGAAAGTTCACGCTAAAGCCCGGCATGAGCTACCAAGTCGCAGACAACGCAGAACCTCATCGCTCCTACACAGCCGTAGGCGCCAAGCTTTTTATTGTCGACTGAGAGACATGCCTACGCACTTGTCGCATCCCGATAGAAAAACTCGTTTATATATAACTGAAGGGTAGTTCCTCTCCTCCAGGTGTAATCGCTCTTGACTCGGGCCGATCGCGACTGCCGGGTACTTTTTTTTGCTAGACGAAACCGATAACAAGCAGCCCACCAATTATGCCTGCGGTCACATGCAACCGGCCCCGATATTCGCAGGTCAAGAAGACGTTATTTTTAGGAGATGCAGCATGATCGGAGTTTTGGTGCGTTTCCGCTACGGAAATGACTTCAGTGAAGCGCGTGTGCGACAAGTCGCCGACGCAGCGCGGGGCAAGTTTGTAAATCTGCCAGGCTTGCGCTCCAAGGCTTTCACTGTGGATCCGCAGCGAAGGGAGGCGCTCAACTTCTACGTCTGGGAAACGGAGGATGCGGCACGAGCATTCTTTACCGCAGAGCTTACCGAGCGCGTGGCAGGTCTCTATGGCGTGGCCCCAAGCGTGGAGTTCGTCAGCATTGCAGCCTTGATCGAGAATCCGCCGCCCTAGGCCTCACCGTCTGCGCAATTAACCCTTCATTCCCTTGAGGCAACGTTACTGTAGGCAACTACCGCTCATCGTGTAGCGGCTAAATTTCGATCAGTGCTTCCCTGATACAGAATGGCAGAAGCGCTGGCACTAATTTCCAAGCGAGACAGTCGTTTCATTCCATTTTCTTCTCGTGATGTCGTGAACGCACAGAGAAGATCGTTATACGGTATCGACCGGCTATTCAGAACAAGTGGAACGGCGAGCGTTGCATCATCCCGAGGCGGAGAGAAAACATGACCCACAAACATACTGGCACCTGTTTCTGCGGTGCAGTGGAAATTGAAGTAACTGGTAAGCCCGAGGCAATGGGTTATTGCCACTGCGATTCTTGCCGTTCGTGGTCGGCTGGGCCGGTGAATGCATTCACGCTGTGGAAGCCTGAGAAAGTGAAAATCACAAAAGGTGCAGAACTGATCAGTCATTTTAGCAAGACCAAAATGAGTGATCGGCAATTTTGCGCGCAATGCGGCGGCCATCTCATGACTGACCATCCGACGTTCGGCTTGATCGACGTGTATGCCGCGACCATTCCGGATTTCGCGTTCGCGCCTGGAATACATGTGAACTACGCCCAAACCGTGCATCCGATGAAAGACGGGCTGCTCAAGCTGAAGGATTTTCCGGCTGAACTGGGTGGGTCCGGCGAAGTCATGCCCGAGTGAAAAAAGTTATGAACTTCACTTTCGGCGAATCACTTGAACGAGACGCGATTTCGCTTCAGCGAAAACGTTGCCTCTTTGGTTCAGATTTTGAGCAAGCATCCTGATGCCGTCCGCGTAGCGAATGGCGCGTCGCAAGTACGGAGTGTTCGTATTGTCCGCGGACGCATGCGTGGATACCGCGGACTTGAGTGCTAGGAGTTATTTTTCATTACAGCAACGAATCCCTTTGCCTAGAGTCACCGCTGGTATGGATGACCGATCGCACCGGATATTTCCAAATCGGAGTATAAGGTGGAGAGTAAAATTCAGGTTGACCAACGCTGTTTGAAGATGAGCATTTTTTATGCTCATCGATCGCGGATAGCACACTGCATCTCTAACTCTTATTCTAATTTGATTGAGCTTTTTACGGGAACAGTGCGGAGGAGTCGAGATGAAGAAAGTAGGACTAGTCGGCGGAATTAGCTGGGTTTCAACTTTGGATTACTATAGATTCTTTAATGAAGAAATAAATGCGAGGCTTGGGGGATTGAATTTTGCAGAATGCATGATCTATTCTCTGAACTTTGCAGATGTCCAAGATAGGAGTTGGAACAATTCCTATGAACTTCTACTAGAAGCCTGTGAAAGCCTGAAACGGAGTGGCAGCGAGGCTATTGCACTTTGTGCCAATACTGCGCATATGTTTGCTAGCCGTCTTCAATCACAAGTGGGTCTTCCAATAATAAATATTGTCACGGAGACTGCGAAGTCTGTTGTAGAAAAAAAAGTTGCACGTATAGGACTGTTGGGAACAATATTTACTATGGAGATGGAATTCTATCGAAAAGGCTTGGAAGAATTCGGCCTCGAAGTCCTGATCCCTGAAGATAAAAAAATTAGGGACTATGTTCAGGAAACAGTAAAAGAAGAGCTCGGCAGGGGCCTGATCAGGGACGACACTAAACGACGCTATATTTCAATTGTCAATGAGCTAGTAGAGCGCGGGGCGGAAGGACTTATATTGGGATGTACAGAGATTCCACTCTTGATAAGCCAGCGTGATTTTGACATTCCTGTATTTGACACGACCAGAATTCATGTCGACTCAATAGTTAAATTTGCTCTTTCATGAGAAGTCTATAACTCTCCCGATCGATATTTGGAAGAAACTCGACATGAATTCACTTCACCAATTCGTTCTCTTCCGCAAAGTAGAGCCCGGGTGACCCGGTGAATACTTTATGCCTTCACCAGCCAACCTAACCGGCGTTTAAGTGGGCTCGACTGCGTCGGGCTGCTTAACTTTTTCGCTAGGCAGCAAGCAACCGTCTCCATCCGAGAGAGCGTCCCTATGTTCAGTCACATCACCGTCGGATGCAGCGATCTTGAGAGGGCGTCCGCCTTCTATGATTCCGTGCTCATCCCTATTGGCCTTCAAAGGCGTGCCGTCACTCCTGACGGCGGTCCCGCAGCCTCGTGCTGGGTCTCTACAATTGCGCCACTTCCGCGGTTTTACGTTTATCTGCCATTCGACCGAAAGCCCGCTACAGTCGGGAATGGCAGCATGCTCGCGTTCACAGCACCATCTTTAGATGCGGTAAATCGAGCCTATGCCGCAGGGCTTTTGGCTGGAGGAACAGACGAAGGCATTCCAGGAACTCGCCCACAATACGGTATCGGCTACTATGGCGCGTACCTCCGTGATCCTGACGGAAACAAAGTCCACATCGCTTTTCGGGGCGACCTGCAGCCATCTAGCTGAAACCATTCGCGTCATAACGCAAGGAGAGTCATCTTGTCTGTCAGAACCGTTCGGATGTTGGTCCGCTACAAAGCCTGGGCAAATGAACTGATCTTCTCGATGGTGAGTGATCTTCCTTACGAAGAGGCCGTGCGACAGCGTCGGACTCGCTTCGGCAACATGGTTCACACGCTCAACCATGTCTACGTCATAGACTCCGTCTTTCAAGCCCATCTGCAAGCTCGCGAGCACGGCTACATATCGCGCAACACGCCAGATCATCCTCCGCTCGCGGACCTCTGGCGCGCTGTCCAGGCATTGGACCAGTGGTATATCGAGTTTGTCGACAGGCTGTCTAATGACGATCTCGACCAGCCAATTCAATTCGAATTTATCGGCGGTGGCAACGGTGTCATGACACGCAGTGAGATGATTATGCATGTCGTCAACCATGGCACCTACCACCGCGGGTTTGTCGGAGACATGATGTACCAGGCGGGGGTAACGCCAGCGGCAACCGATTTGCCTGTATTCCTGCGCGACGTTCCCCAGAGCTTCTAGTAAGCTCTCGCAGGCGCTGCCATCGCGGCTAACCCTTCCAAGCAGCGGGCGTCGCAACAGCGAATTCCGGCAATTTCGCGCGCTCATGTGAAAGGTTGAGGTCGCAGACAATCCCTTTTTGCATGATTGCGATGGCGGTATGGAAACGCTGCGCGTCATCGTAGTCGTCTGCTGAGCCTCGTTTTGCGCGTCATCAGCAAAGTCACATTCACCTGATGTGCAAAACAACCGAAGCGCGCGCGTTGCATTTCCTGCAGGCCACTTTTTGATCGTTCATGTACGCCTAAATTTTGTGGGATAGGGCAACCGTCGTGACTTCCTGAGCGACAACAGTCGTGGGTATTAGGATTTCGCAATCAATTGTTGGTAGGCCGTAGTTCAACGCGACAGCATTACATTCAATTGTCGTAATTCGGCATGGAACTTCGTTTTTCGCTGTTAAGACGAATCCGACATGCTCGAAGGTGCACCACATGCGAAGTAAAACGCTGCAAAGATCCGTACGCGAGTCAGAAACGCAAAGACTTTCCGAAGCGCGTTCGTACGATTTTGTCGGAATTCGCTGCCGGAAGTCGATGTCGGTCAACGTCGAGCGCGGTTTCGGAAATTATCTGATCCGTAGTGCCTCGTTGCGCCCGGTCTTTTCCGAATTATTCACGCTGCTCGAATTTCTAAAATTGAACATATCGCGCGTCGCTGGTCTGCAGGCGAGAATGCTGCTGACGTGCATCGCACTCGGGCTTTCAGCGACGAGTCATGCCGCTACGACGTTCGTCTTTCCGGGCGCTGCACCCTGCGACACAACATTGCAGGCTTGCATCGATGCGAGCGCGTCGGGCGATACCATCGCATTGGCCTTCAATACACTTAACACAGAACCCTTGGTTAATGTCATCGACAAGAGTTTGACCATGGAGGCGGCGGACGGGCAATCGCCGGCGCTCACGTCGTTGCGCGTCATTGCCGACACCGCTCCAGTCGTCTTCAGCGTGAGGGGTCTGTCTATCGGTCAGTTGACAGCCTTCTGCGTGCACGCAGACCTGGGTTTGCAAGTGATTGGCAATGATATCGGGTTCGGTAATAGGGGCTTCCAAGCGCCAGAATCGGGGGGGGATCCGTGCACGCGGACGATGACCATTGACAACAACCGATTCTCGATGAACGGCGACTCACCTGACGACGCGATCAACATTACGTCATCCGGCTCACCGGTGCGCGTTGACATTGTCGACAACGATATCCGTTTCCTTTCTGCCAGTAACAATTCCGGCATAAGCATACTTTCCGACGGTGGTGGTCTCAAGGACATCAGCGTTCTTCTGGATCGCAACCGCATTACCGGCTCGAATTTCAACGCAGGCATTCTGCTGCGATCAGAACGCAGCACCGATATTGGCGGGCAGCCCGCTGGACTTGGCGCGCTCGTGACGAACAATCTTATTTCGGGCCAGACTGGGAACAGCGACGAGGCCGGCGGCATCGTCGTCGTCTCACAGGGTAACTCAACGCTCGATGTGCGGATTGTCAATAACACAGTCGCCGATGGCCGCCGTGGGATCGTCACCCAGGGTAGCCCCGAACGAAACGGCGTTGCGGAATTGACTGTCAGTAACAATATTACTGCCTTCAACACCGACGCCGGTTTCGTCATTGATCCGACCTTGCCCGTGACGATCTCGAACAACCTCAGCTTCGGCAACGACTCGGTTAACGAGTCCCCGCCTGGAACGATCAAGGCCGATCCGCGTTTCCTCGCTCGCCCCCTCGACTATCGTCTCGGCATCGGCTCGCCGGCGATCAACGCCGGGCTCGACTCTGCGTTGTCCCCGGGACTCACCCTCGATGCAGGAGAGAATCCTCGCCGCAACGGCGTCATCGATATCGGTGCTTTCGAATCAACCGCTTTGGTGCCGAGCTTCACCGTCACGCCGATTGGCGGTGCGCATGGAATCATCAATTCGGAGAATCCGCAGACCGTCGCCGCGGGCGGAACGGTGACGTTTGCGGTCATCCCGGATGGAGGCTTCGTGGCGAGCGTGGGCGGCACTTGCGGCGGCACGCTGGTGGACACGACGTTCACCACCAATCCAGTCAACGCCGACTGCACGGTGGTTGCGAGTTTCCGCACCTCCACATTTGTGGAACTGAATCTCGTGCCGAGCCCGGCGACGGTGGATCAGGCAATCAAGGCTACAGTAACGCTGACTAGCGGGTCGATCTTGAATCCGGACCGAGTCATCGAAGGCACGGTTAACATTGCTGGCGGCGGCCAAAGCTGCGTGGCGACTGTGGTCAACGGCAGTGGCGCTTGCGCGCTCGCCTATCCGCTACCTGGAATGGTTTCGATTACGGCGGTGTTCCCAGGCGATGCGCTTAATGCACCATCGAGCGTCACTGTCGGTCTGGTTGTCAACGCAGTGCCTGTGGCGACACCTGCTCTATCAACATGGATGCTGGGTTTGCTCGGCGCCCTGTTAGCCGCAGCTGGCTTGCGCGTGCGGGCAAGCAGATGAGTTTTTGTATTGCGCAGTTCAATGCCGATAGCGCCAGAGAATAGCGTTCTATCCGTCAACGGACCATGTACTGACGCGCGTTTTAAAGCGTCCCTGATACCTGCCACTTGGCTCAAATAAAACTTCTACGCAGCAATATTGGAGAGGATCTATGAATCTGTTCTACAGACTGTATGCCTTGCTAAGCTATGGGCTTTTCCTGGCCTGGTTTCTCTACGCAGTAGGATTCGTGGGCGACTTGTTCGTACCGAAATCGATCAGCGCCCCGGCGGGTGTTGGCGGCTGGACTGCGTTGATCGTCGATACCGCAGTACTCGTTGCATTCGCCATCCAGCATAGTGTGATGGCGCGCCCGGCCTTTAAGCAGTTGTGGACAAGCGTCGTGCCAACCGCGATCGAACGAAGCACCTACGTCCTGTTTTCGAGTCTGTTCTTCTTCCTCGTTTTTGTCGCATGGCAGCCATTGCCAACAGCTGTCTGGGATCTGCATGGCACGCTGGCTGCTCAAGTCTTGCTTGTAATGTATGCGCTGGGATGGCTGGTTGTTCTCCTGTCGAGCTTCATGATCAGCCACTTCGAACTCTTCGGACTCACCCAAGCATGGCGTCGAGCACGCGATGTGCCCGCACCCGACTCTGCTTTCATCGAAGTGTTCTTCTACCGATTCGTGCGGCATCCCATCATGCTGGGATTTCTGCTGGTGTGCTGGGCGGCACCAGTGATGACTCAGGGGCGTCTGCTTTTCGCGCTGCTGATGAGCGCATACATCTTCATCGGCGTTCGACTCGAAGAGCACGATCTGGTGCAGAAGCTCGGCGATGTTTATCGGAATTATCGTACACGCGTGCCAATGGTCCTCCCGCTGCCAAGACGGAAGCAGTTGAATGCTGCGGCTGCAGATAAAAGCGACGTAGCTGGCTGAGTCGGCAAAGCGAATTCGTTTTTTTGACGGGAAACGTGTCGGCAGCAAATCGCTATCCGTCGCTGCGCGTCTCACTCGCAGACGCCCCGAAATTTCCACAGCTATTTCTTTCCGCATCGAGCAAACACGCCAGTAATATGATGTTGAACACTTCAGAAATTTCGATCAGCCGTCGCGAAATACTGCGCCGAATTGGCCAATCGGCCGGCGCCGCCGTGATGTACCAGGCGATGTCCACGCTCGGCTTTGCACAGGAGTCGAGTTATACCGGCCCCATCAATCTTGCAGGCGCGCCTCGTGGTGCGACCGTGCTGGTACTAGGCGCCGGATTGGCGGGACTTGTTGCCGCCTACGAATTGCATCGCGCCGGATATCAAGTCAAGGTGCTCGAATACAACCAGCGCGCCGGCGGACGCGCGTGGACATTGCGCGGTGGCGATGAGTACACCGAACTCGGCGGCTTTCGCCAGCGCTGCGAATTCGATGCCGGCCACTACATGAACCCGGGACCATGGCGAATCCCGTATCACCATCACGCCATGCTCGACTATGCAAAGCGGCTGAAAGTACCGCTCGAACCGTTCACGCAGATAAATTTCAATGCCTACGTGCATTCGCGCAGCGCGTTCGGTGGCAAGCCGCAGCGCTTCCGTCATGTGCACGCCGACTTCCAAGGCCATGTGGCCGAGCTGCTCGGCAAAGCGGTCGACCGCGGACAGCTCGACGACGAAGTCGGTACGGAGGATAAAGAGAAACTGCTTGAGGCCCTGCGCTCGTACGGCTATCTCGACAAGGACTTGCGCTACCGGAAATCGGATAACTCTAGCGGTATTCGTGGCTTCGATCAGGATCCCGGCGGCGGCCTTGCTTCGCGTCCGGTGTTTTCCGAACCGATTGCGCGACACGATCTTTTGCAGTCCGGACTATGGCGATCGCTGCGAACAATGTCTCGCTACGAAACCGCACCCACGATGTTTCAGCCGGTAGGCGGTATGGATCGCATTGCGATGGCGATTCACCGCGAAGTTGAGCCTCTGGTGCAATTTGGCGCCAAGGTCGTGCGAATCGATCAGGACGAACGCGGCGTCGAGGTTTCGTATGTCGACACGCAGCGTGGAGGCACGACCCAGCAGGTCAGGGCGCAATGGTGCGTCTGCACGATTCCGCTGTCGATTCTGAGCCAGATCGAGATCAAAGTCGGCGCCGCGATGACAGACGCAATCCAGGCGGTTCCGTACGAGTCTTCCGTCAAGATCGGCCTGCAGTTCAAACGCCGCTTCTGGGAAGAGGACGACCGCATCTACGGCGGCATCAGCTATACCGATCTGCCGATAGGGCAGATTGGCTATCCGATGGCTGGCCAGAACATATCGGGCAAAGGTGTGCTGCTGGGAGCCTACATGTGGGGCACCAACGCCTATGAGCTTACTGCGATGACACCGGAGCAGCGTGTACGCGCGGCGGTGGAGTTTGGTGCGCAAATCCACCCGCAGTATCCGGCCGAATTCGAGAATGGGATGGCCGTCGCCTGGCATCGCTCGCCATTCTCGAACGGCTGTTTCGGCAAGTGGTCGGATGATTCGCGCGAGAAGCATTACGAGAATCTGTGCCAGATCGATGGGCGCATCGTTCTTGCCGGCGAACACGCCTCACGCATGCCCGCATGGATGGAAGGCGCTGTGCTATCGGCGATCGACGCGATCGGACGTCTGCACCGACGCGCCGTCGCAACTGCTGTGGAGAAAACATAAATGCATGTTGCTGCGCATATTCCGCTACGCGCGTGGATTCAACTTTTCATCATCTTTGTTGTGCTTGCGTTGTCGTCGGCATGCTGTTTTGGCGAGGAGTCGTCGCCATTCTCCGCGCCGGGCACATTGGCTGAGCGTGGACATTTTAAGCAGCAGGACGGCGAAGCGCTGTATCGCGCGATCTGCCAAGGCTGCCACATGCCCGATGCAAGCGGCGCGCACGGCGCTGGCATGTACCCGGCACTCGCGGCGAATCCAAAGCTCGCCAGCGTAATGTATCCGGCCATCACGGTGTTGGCTGGGCGTCGCGGAATGCCGCAGTTCCACGACAGTTTGTCCGACCAACAGGTTGCCGCAGTCGTGAACTATCTCCGCAGTCACTTCGGCAATGACTATGCCGACAAACTGATGTCCGACGATGTGGCCCAACTGCGTGCATCGCTGCTGTCAGCGGGAGGATCTCGCTGAAGACGGTCGTATCTGTCGCATTCCTGCTGACTGTATTCGTACAAGTTGCGACTGCGAGTGATGTTATCCATTACAAAAGGCCGAACTCGGATTCTCCCAACGCCCAAGCGGTGGAGATCCCCGCCGGTCAGAATCTGGTGTTTCTGAGTGGCTTGGGCCCCGACGTCGCCGACGCTTCTGCGCCGAAGGATAGCCTTGCGGCCTATGGTGATACGAAGACACAAACGTTGAGCGTACTCGGGAAGATCGAAGCCGCACTGAAGACTATGGGGATCAGCATGAAAGACGTCGTGAAGATGCAGGTATTTCTAGCCGGCGATCCGGCGCTCAACGGCAAGATCGACTTCGCCGGCATGACAGAAAGCTACCGTCGGTTTTTCGGCACCACCGCGCAGTCGAATCTGCCAGCTCGTTCCACGGTCAAGGTTGCCGGATTGGTCAACTCGGGATGGCTGGTAGAAATCGAAGTCATAGCGGCGCGACCAAACTGAGTGAAGCGGTCTGGCGATGTCTGGCGACACACAGCATGACTTGATCGCGGAACACCGTCACAAGGTTGCAATCGTATTTACGATCACATGTCGCATTTGCTGAAACAACTTCGTTTCTCGTCTGGACGCCGAGCGTTTTTCCCGGCGCGCTTAAACTGGGGGGATACGACGATGCGCCGAACAAAAAAAATTTGCGTCAGCTCGCGGATTGCTCTCGCGTGGGGTTTTCTTGGTGTGTTGCTGGTGCCTCTGTCAGCGCTCGCGCACCAGGTCGAATTCAAGAGTCCTGGTGCGGGCATGCATTTCACCCAAGGACAGCCGATCATCGTTTTTGCCGATCTGTTTGACAGCAATAACGAGCACGGCATCATCGCCTGCCCGCCCGGGCAGACAATCAATAAAATGCATGGTGTACCGGGTCCCGCCAGCTGTTCCGGTGGCGGCACACCCTCGGGTTGGCCGCAGTTTCAGGTGCTGGTGGACGATATTGTGCAGACCGATAGTGTCACGCATGGCACCACGATTCTCGGCACGACGGATTTCGACGACAACATGAATCCCGACCCGATCGATTTCAATCGTTTCGGCGTAACCGGCCTCGCGGTGGGAACGCATCTGGTGAAGCTGCGGGGTCAATTCACGCCGCCGCCAGATTCCGATGGCGCCACGCTGGATAGTGCGCCGATCAGTATCGTGGTGGACGCACTGCCAAGCGACAGAACAACGCTCGATCTCAGCGCCAATCTCAGTGGGCCGATCAATTGGAACAATCAAATTATCATTGGTAATGGCCACACCGTCAGTTCCAGCGGTGCCGTGACCATCAAGAACACACTGGTGATAGGGCTGGGCTCGCTCACCACATCCGGCATAAGTGGTACGGCGACCGCGGTCGATATCGAGAACTCAGTGTTCGAGGCGACGGGTGCGATCGACCTGACCGTCAGCGGCGGCGCCACTATCAACAACAACGAATTCCGCGCAAACAATCTTCTTACCTTCGAGGCATCCGATCCCGACGCTACGCCGATCATTACGCTGCATGGCAATAGCGCGCCCATGAAACTGTTCCAAGGCAATCGTGCAGGCGCGGGCCGCGTCGTGTTTTCCAATACTCGCAATTGGTTGATCGGCGGTGATGGGGACGATCAAAGCAACATCCTGATAGGGCCGCGCAGTACTTTGTACCTGGTTGAAGGCACATCCAATATCACCGTACGGGGCAACTATGATCATCACAGCTACCGTGGCGGTTGGAGCCAGGGTCTCAACCTGTCATTCAGCTGCAGGCTATGTAGTGGTGCCAGCGGCAGCAACATTCTGATCGAACATAATCTCTTCCGAGGCAGCTCTTGGCCAGTGCAGGACCTGACGGGCGAGTTTCGCTACAACCTCGTATACGGCTACGGCCACACTTGGCTGCGCAGCGCGGACAACGGCGCCTCAATACACCACAACCTGTTCGTGCCCGAAAAAGGCGGTGGCACACTGGATCAGGGGGTCTGGTTTTACGGGGGCGAGACGGGTATACAAATATACAATAATACTTTTGATGGCGGTGGCAACGCGATCGGCGATTTTGCCGGGCCAACCATTCAAATTAACGGCGCCTCGAGTGTCAGCAGCCTACGTAATAATCTGATCACATTTTCGCGCAATCAGGACAACGGCAATCCTGGCTCGCCGCGCATCGTCGGTGATGTCGGCACCGTGATATCGGCTGATTACAACGCATTCTACTCGCCCGACAATGTCACCCATGACAATTATGCGGTGACCGGAATGAGCGAAGGCAGTACGCCTGGCTTCGCCACGCACGATGTCAGCGGCAGCGGAACCATCGGCAGCAAAGATGGACAACTCGCTGCGACGCCGTTTTCAGGGCAACGCATTTATCCATACGAATCGGTTGTCGATGAAGGCGCGGTATGGCAGAGGAGCCAAAAGCTCTCGACGATTCTTGCAGCATTCAGAGCGCGCTACACGCCAACAGCTAGCAGCCCGGTGAATGATCACGGCGACCCGCAGGACAATGATGGGCATGGACGACGCACCGATATTGGCGCGATTGACGTGAACGGCCACGATCAGGATCGATTCGGAAAATTCGGACCTTTCGCTGATCTCATATTCCAAAGCAAATTCGAATAGCAACACGTCACGTTGAACTTGCAAATTTGCATCGTGTTTTTCTACAACGAGATTCCATCCCACATTCCACAATATGTTGAATGTGATTGGACAGGGGGTAAGTAATGTCTGCTCTTCGTTTTGCTGCCGTTTTTTCGATCGAGCAAGCCTGCCCGATTTCCAGTTCCGGGCCCGCCCAAGAAAACAACGCGTCGTTTGTTCGGCGGAGCAACATCATGCGCCCACCATGGCGACAAGTTTTTTTCGGCATTGTCGCTTGGACGGCAACAACAATTTTTGCGCATGCACAAAGCGCCGATCATATATTTGCCGATTCCTTTGAGTTCACCACCAAGCTGGCCCAGCCGGATATTGCAATAGCGTTTTCCGATGCGTCAGTGTGGACGCCTCTCAAGGCTCGCTGCGAGCGGGATCTCGCAACCGTTATTGAAGATATCTACGCCGGATTCGACTGGCGTCAAGCTGCTCAGGACTACGGCATCTGTTACAACGTGGCATTGATGAAGGGAGACGCGCGTGCACCGCTATATTCAAAGAAGGCAGTTGCCATTCTCAAGACGCTCTCGCGCAGCTTTCCAGTGATTGCTGTCAATCAAAATCATCAATTTCTCGGATTCGGTGACGGCCTGAAAAAATCCTTCACGCTACCGATGCCGCCGCTTGCTGGCGCTGTGGTGCGCGTGTTCGAGAATACCGCTGCGGTCACCCAATTCACCTATACGAGCACGCCGCAGCAGGACATCACGCAGCAGTTCGATAAACGCGCGCTCTATCCCGTACTGCGAATCAGCGCCAGCCAGGACGGTGCCATCTCGAACAGCCCTGCGGAATATGTGCAGGAAGTGGACTTCCATATTTCCATGCGGGATGACGATATCGCGGCCGGAACTTCCTATTTCAATGTCCTGCATTGGATCGGCACAAATCACCCTTCGCCAACGTATTACGTAGCAACAAATTTGAACGAGAACAATACAGAAATTTCCGCAGGCAAATTTTCGATCAGTGGTACGACACTGTTATTCAACACGGCACCGATTGCAACACAATCGTTGTTTGTGCAATACGTCGGGTCGGATTACACCCAAACCAGTAACTTGATGGGTGGTGTCGAATCGGTCAAGCCTGACGGGCCGGGCTACGACATGCGCGCCATGAACGTGGGCCTGGCTTATGGCTACGATGCCGTGCGTCACTCCCCAGACCTTACTGCTGGCCTTCGTAAAGAGTTTTACACGGTGTTGAATCAGCAGGTGGACTGGTATACCCAGGCGGGATATGAGGGACCACACGTCTATAGTAACCCCATCGGTAATTACTACATTCGCGGATATTTGATGGGCACATTTTTCACCGCCTATGCCACCGACACAGACAATCCGAGGGCGATGAGCGGCGGAGATCTTAAGCCTCTCGCTCACAGTCTCCTGATGCAGACATTCAACAGGATGCAGGCTGTACTTCCGGACGCTTATGGCCCGCAGGGCCAATATTCCGAAGGCACCAACGAGGACATGCTTCAGCTCTTCGACGCATGGAAACGACTGTCCCCGAGCGAAGGTGTCGCCGAGGATTTGGCCTCGATCTCGACATGGAACGCTAATCTTGTGCCTGCCACAATCCACGGAACCAAACCGGATCGGGTCACATTTTACGATGGCGGCGACTGGGACGGTCTGCCGGCCAAGCCGCTGGTGGAATCGATGCAGGCTTTTCTGAAGTATCAACCCAACCATTCGATGGCCCCTTATGCGCGACAGTATCTCGCGGATGTGGGGTCGCCCGTTGCGGGGGCGAAGGCCGACTACAAGACCGGTGCCAGCAGCTTTCCGCTTTCCTATCTTGCCAAGTTCACTGGCCCGATGTATGCGCGGTCTGATTGGGGAACGGTCGCAGTCTGGGTCAGCATGGCGGACGGGCTCGTGCTGGAGGACCACCAACATCGCGATGCCGGACATATCACTTTACAGCGCGGTGCAGACTATCTCGTAATTAACTCAGGCGGCTATGGGATCACTGAGACGTTGCCGTCGCACAACACTTTGGGCTTCGATGATCGTGGTGCCGGCGATCACATCGTTTATCCGCCGGGGCAGGGATATTGGGGAGACAACGCCAAGATCACGAAGTACATCGATCAAGGAACTTTTGTTTACGGTCTCGCCGATATTGGCAACGCCTATGTCAACAACGATGGCGTGACAAATTCGGTAACGCGAGCAGCGCGAACGCTTGTTTACATCCGCCCGAACGTGGTTTTTGTCCACGATCAAATGCAAGTGGCAAAGGCGGCCATTAAGAAGATCTTCAACCTCAACTTTAATGCCCCGTCGTTGGTACAGTCAGGTGACGTGTTTTCAGCCGCGCACGGCAATAGCAAAGTCTTCATGCGCGCCCTCGTGCCCGCCAATCCTGTGCCGACAATTACGCATCTGGATTACAACGATGGCCACAGCAATGTTTCCAACTACCAGCTCACGACTTCGGGCCAGACATCGGGCACGTTCCTACACCTTTTCCAACTCACGGATTCGGGGCAAGCAACAATGGCGAAGTCCACCTACGTTGCTTCTGCTGATGGACGCGAGCAAGGGGCGGAGGTTGATTTGGGAACTCGACGCTGGATCGTGATGGCGGCCACCGTAACGCCTCCCGTGCTCAACACGAGCGCACTCGTATATAGCGTTCCACAGTCATGCCCGTGCACGCACGTGATAACAGACCTCATGGCATCCACAGGGTATCAAATCACCATACTTGGCGGTGCTGGCAGCACGATTCAGGCGACATCTGACGCGAATGGGTTGCTGACTTTTCAAACCGAAAATGCAGCGACTACCGGTGTGCAAATTCATTGAAGATCGATCATTGATATGAAAGCTATCATGCTCAATTCGTTCGGAAGTGCCGACAATTTCGCCCTTGCACATTTACCGATACCGGAAATCCGCTCGGGTGAAGTCAGGATCAGGGTTCAAGCCGCGGCCTTCAATCCCGTGGACTATCAGATTCGCAAGGGGCAATCAGAAGGTGGTCGACTGCGATCAATGATCCTTGGGCGAGATCTATCGGGCAGCATTGATGCGATACATGATGATGTCAAAGAGTTCAGCATAGGCGATGAGGTTTTCAGTTATGTCTCCGATCTTGCAAGCAACGGCACTTATGCAGAATACGTTTGTGTGCCGGCGGAACTGGTTGCTCGAAAACCCGAAACTTTGACCCACACGCAGGCCGCCGCGGTGCCGGTTGCGGGTATCACGGCCAGCCTTGCCCTAAGTCGCGCTCAAGCTGAGAAAACAAAATCCGTGTTCATTGCGGGTGGCGCAGGAGGCGTTGGAGGATTCGCCATCATGCTTGCGCGACAGCTTGGCGTGAAGAAGCTTGTCACTACGGCGGGGAACGCCAAGAGTCGCGCGTATCTGATCAACCAATACGGCTTGAACGATGATCAAATCGTCGACTATAACGATGCAGATTTCATGCGACAGGCAATGGCGCGAAATCGTGGTTGGTTCGATATCGCCTTGGATCTTGTCGGAGGCAAGATGCTATCCGCGTGTTGTGGACTGCTCGCCGTCGATGGGAATCTCGCATCGGTCACCGAAGCTCCGAAAGAGAGTGACTTTGAAACCCTGTTTCAGAAGAACGCGTCGTTTCATTCTGTGGGTGCTAATGCCTACTCGCTGAAAAATGATCGAGTCGCGTGGCTAAGGTATCGAGAAATACTTGATAGCCTCTCGCGACATTTTGAAGGTCGGGTGGTTTCACCGCCGCATGTGCGTATTATCGGAAACCTGTCTCCCGAAGTGGTCCGGCAGGCGCACTTGCTATTGGAAAGCGGCTCTGTTCAGGGCAAACTTGCGATGACTTGCTAGAGAATCTATCTCGTCTGTAGGGGCCGCGTCATTCGTCGTTCCGTGTCCTGTTTCAGAAGGCGTTCCGCAGTGGCGTTGATATCAGCCGCAGCAATGGATTTCCATGCGATGTCCGAAGGTAACTGGTCATGCAGAAGCACCTCGGCAAGTTCGGTTACAACCTTGCGGTTTGCCCATGGATGAGGCTGCTCGGGGCTATCTGATTCGTTTGCGGCAAAGTCGTTGAGCAAATCCAGTATCGTGGATCTCGCCTTGGAGATCTCCGCAAGTTTTGCGCGGTATTCGAGTTCCGGCTGTTCCATTCCAGGGAAGTGTTGGTAGTCCGAGAAGTGTTGTCCCTCGTGGGCGAGGTAGCTCACTTGAAAGGCTTCGGAGTGCAAATCGTATGCAGCACGCACCGCATATAGACGATCAGGTTTAGCCCAGCCAGCAGTGTGGTAGTAGTCACATGTTGCATATCCCGCCCAACCGAGGCTGACAAAGTCATCGAGCATCACTACATGCACGACTTGGCGCCCTGCAGGCAGATCAACATCATACGACTGATCAGTTTGCTTGTGCCACAGCATGAATTCTCGCATCGGTGTCGTGACGCCGAACAATGCGTGATAGCCGAGTGTTTCAAGCTTGGTTGAGAGCAACGGCTCGATCGTATCCATATTGACCACAACCGACTTTTTGCCATACTCGTACACGAGTTTCGCCAGTTTTTTTGCTAGCTCATGTTCAGCGGATTGCGCCGACACCTTGCCTAGCATGACGTGCGACCAATAACTGCGGTATGCCGCAAATACAGATTGTGTCCAGTCGACTGACACGGTTTGCGTATTAGCGCGAAAGCGTTTGCGCATGCACGCCCAAGTCTTTCGCTGTTCGTCATTCAGCGCGTCGGGCGATACTGTATCCAGATGTTGAAGCGCGGCTCGCATGTCGCCTTGTAACGCCAAGTTCGTACCATTGCGAAATTCTTCAACAGATGCCTCCGGCGTTTTTACTGCGCCGAACGACGCTGAGCACACGGCTACTAAAAATAGAAGAAGGGTGTTGCCGGCATAGGGGTATCGCATATTTTGCTCCGAACGTGAGGACGTGACGGAGCTCATAGATGCACGACGACGGTAAAGCGTTTACACATCAAAAGAACTGCGAAAAAAGCGCGGCCGTAACGATTCGTGCTCTTGAGCAACGATCATGGCCCAAGCCGGGTCCGGTGTGTTTGCGCTTTACTAGTCGATTGGACATTTACAGACTTAAACCTTTTTGCATCAACCATAAGTCTTATGACTTGCGAGCGGCATCAATGTTACGGAGAACGAACTGTTAAGGCGATGTGCGACATATCTCCAAACTTAGGTTTTTTGCTGTTGCAATTCCGACTCTCGAGGTCGCGAATAGTTTGGTCGTAAAACGATCGGGTTCCAGCAAACTCAAACGCAACACCGTGGCACTAGAAGCTTGTTGCTTGGCAGGATCTGATCTCGCTCGTCGAACAGAGGCTCACGCTTCAATGGGTACCAATTTTTGCCTTGAAGTTAAAGCAGGCTGAACACAACTTTTTTCCGTGTGTTCGGTACTAACCGTTTGAACCGGCTGTTTTTTATCTCCGTAGTGAGTTGTGCCAAATTGTTCAGCACGCGAGATTATGTTAGGCGTGGTGTAATACTTAGGGCATAGTGATTTGGTCTGTTAGCCCAAATAGTTGTTGACTGAACGGAGATGCGAGATGAGCGTAGCGGATTGGACGATGACAAGTGCTTCCGTCGAAACGGATCCACTTTTTATAGATGTCTACAACCGACTCAAGGCGATGGCTAGTCGGCAGCGTTTGCGTGGCGGCTCGCCGGATACGCTTTGCACTACCGAACTCGTGCATGAAGCGTACATGCGGATGGGGGAATTGGATAATCGTTTCGAACAACCCGTGCAATTTTTTGCTTACGCTGCGCGCGCGATGCGTCATATCCTGACGGATGCTGCGCGGCGCAGGATTCAGCCCAAACGTGGCGGCGATCAGGTGCGCTTGATGATGGGCGATCCGATGGTGGACTCGGTGCAAATCGATCCGAGATTGGCGCTGGATTTGGATTCAGCGCTTGACGCTCTTGAGAAGGAGGATAAACGTGCGGCCCAAGTGATTGAATTGCACTATTTCGCGGGGCTGGATCTGCAACAAGTAGCCGATATTCTTGGAGTAGTTCGGCGTACGGTAGACCGCGACTGGCGCTACGCGCGAGCGTTCCTGGCTGCGTACGTAGTGGAGTAAATCTGCCTTGTCGCATTAGGCCGGCAATCGTCGTTCTCCGTCGATATGACTTCTAAAACTTCTAGCGCTCAGCTTTCCTTGCGAGAGCTATTCGACCTGATTATCGAACTCGCATCCGAAGAGCGCGTAACGAAAATCAATACATTGGATTTGCCAGAAGAAACCAGATTGCAACTTCGAGCGATGGTCGCGTTCGACGAGCGGACATGGGATGCTCCGTACGATCGCACTCGAAGCGTTGATTCACTGGAGTTTTCTGAAGGCGGTAGCACGAAGCTGCCTGCGGTACTGAGTGCGACCAACGGCATACCAGCGCTTCTGCAACAATGTGCAGTCGATGCGTTGGATCGCTTCAAAGACGACGATGACGCTTTGGCGCAGTCGTTGCTCGGCACGAATATTGGTTCGTTCCGGTTGGTCGCATTGATAGCGCAAGGTGGCTCGTCCGCGGTATTTCGCGCCGATCGCACGGCGGGGGATGGAACGCAGACCGTTGCACTTAAACTTTTGCGCACCGGCCTGTACTCGGCAGATGCCCAGCGACGATTTCGCCGTGAGCAATCGATCCTGGCGCAACTTACCCACCCCAATATTGCCGCTTTGATTGAGGGAGGTGTTAGTTCGCTGGGCATTCCCTACATTGCGATGGAGTTAGTCGACGGCGAGCCGATTACCCAAGCGGCTGATTCCCGCGGCTTGTCCCTCGAACAACGTTTGATCTGGTTTTCTCGTTTATGCAGGGCCGTTGAAGCAGCACATTCCGCACTGGTCATTCATCGCGATCTGAAGCCATCCAATCTCTTCGTCACGCGCGAGGGAGAGTTGAAAGTGCTGGATTTCGGTATCGCCAAACTCATCGAATCCGAGGATGACGCTCTCAGCACGCGTACCCAATCATTTGCGTTCACGCCAGAGTACGCCGCGCCGGAGCAGTTCGGTTCGACCCCACTCACCACTGCGGTAGATGTGTACGCACTGGGTGTGGTGCTTGGAGAGTTGTTAACAGGCGAACGTCTAAGTGGAATCAAGCGTGCAAGTAGTTGTGTGCGCGCAAAAACTTCAACAGGTATACCGTTGCCACGAGGGATGCGTGCGCGCGACCAGTTGGCTCGCCAACTAAATGGCGATCTAGACGCAATTATAAGTACTGCGCTTGCCGATGAGCCATTGTTGCGCTATCGAAGCGCCAGCGCGTTCGCCGACGATGTCGAACGGTATCTCGCCGGCAAGCCGGTGCGTGCGCATCCGCAGTCGCGACGATACAGATTGGAAAAATTTGTCAGACGTCATCGCGTCGGCATTGCGATAGGCGCCACGTTTGCGTTGGCCATGCTTCTGGGCGCAGGCGGTGTCACGTGGCAGGCGCAGATCGCCGCTCACGAGCGCGACATGGCGCGTGCCGAGCGCGACGCAGCCCAACTCGAATCACGCTTCAACGGGGCGCTATATGAGTTTCTTGTCGGCTTATTCCGCGATGGCGTGCGCGACGAAGAAAAACTCAATCCGCGCGAGTTTCTCGCTCGTGGCGTCACCTGGATCAATGCGCATGCGCCGGACGATGTCGGTTCGCGCGCGCTGGTTTTCACAGTGCTTGGTGAGCTGCAGATTCTACGCGAGGACCCGACCGGCGCGCGGGCGTTACTGCAGCCGCTCGTTGAAGAAAACCCCGCCGGCCTGCCGGCCAATCTCGCTGCACGGCTGCGTTGCACACTCGCGCAGGCCGAGGAGGCCGACGGCAAGCTGGAGCGCGCCAAGGCGCTAGCCGAAGAGGGCATCGTCCTTGCGCGCGATCTGACCGGCTCGGCGCGGGCAACGCTGTTGGAATGTCGCAGCGTCGTCGGCACCGTGCTTGCGGATCTAAACCAGGACGCTGCGGCGCTGGAGATGCTGCGCTTGGCGATCTCCGAAGCGCCGCTCGACAGCAACGACCCCGGCGTACTCAATCAGCGCGCGGCAATCGAACATGCCTATGCGGTCGGTCTTTTCTATACCGGCCGCATCGCGGAAGCGATTGCCCACGGTGAATCAGCGCTGGCAATTTACGAGCGGATCAAGCGAACAGGTAGCAATCAAGCCATTGCGACACTCGGCAATCTCGCGATGGCGCATCTAAGCGCTGGTCAACCGCTCGCGGCCGACGCGCGCTTTGAGCAAGTGATCGCTTTGAGCGAGCAATACGGTCGCTCGACCGGCTTCGCTCAGCGGCTCATCAACGCGGCAGCGACGAAGGTGGTACTCGAACAACCCGCTGACGCGCTCGCGCTGCTAGACCGCGCGGAGGCAATGTATTCGGCCCTGTCAGCAAATGCTCCGCGTGCACGTGCACAGGCCAGTCTCGAGCGCGGCAAGGCGTTGTCATTGCGTGGCGATTACGTGGCCGCCGAGCGCGCGTTCGTTGATGCGGACAAGGCAATCGATGCAGGCTATCCCCCACAACATTTCTGGCGTGGATACACGTCCGAGCAGCGTGCACGCGCTGCGTTTTCTCGCGGCGACTACGCGGCGGCCGAAACTCAACTAGCACGTGCGGTTGAACACTATGGCGCGGATAACGGCTCGGGGCGACGAGCGTTCGTGCGCGCGCAAATCTTCGGCGCCGAGCTGGCGTTGGCGCGATCAGATGCTGTCAAGGCGCTTGGTATATTGAACGAGATCGAACCTATCGCGGCGAGCGTACTCGAACCCGATGATTGGCAGCGCGCCTGGCTGCAAACTCTGCGTGGACGTTCGCTCGTGCTTCTGGGCCGTCAGGCGGAAGCGCAAACGTTGCTGGCCCCGACCCCCGAACGACTCGCGCGCGCTCTCGGTCGCGAGCATTCGTTGACGCGTCGCGCAGTAGCGTGGGCAAACGATGCGATGCCAAGTTCGCGTAGCGAGGTACCGTAAGTCGTCGCGGCGCATGACATAACCACAATCTCAAAAACAGCGCGCTCGTGTTTGCCGTCATCGATAAACGCAGACCGAACATTGAACGACAAAGACGACATCCATCTACAAAAGTATTGCAATCGGTGCGCACGACGCACACGTTTTGAATGCGTGGGAATCGATGGTCCTGGTGGGTTCGGTTGTGCCTAACATCGATCGAGCGCGTCAGTGCAGAAACAGGCCGAAGCAAGTCCCGGTGCCAGCCGCCCGAATTAGCGTCCGCGCCAGCAACTAAGTGACTCCAATTCCGGGCGGGGACCTATTTCCAGCGCTTACTCAACGAGTTCAGACGGCGTGGAGATCCGCTCGGTGTTTGATCGATCGGCTCGGCCGCAGCGCTGTATTGATCAGGTATTAAGCCCGTGGCTGTGTGTCGTATGAGCGTGCATTTGTTCGTTCTTCGGTTTAAGCGAGCCCCAAGCGCAAGCCGTAACGCAGACTTCGACATGCACTTCAGATCATGATCAGTAAAAGTCCCCGCCAAAATAGCCATGAGTTCACCTCAATGTGGCGAGCGCAATGTACGCCGCATTCGGCTCACGTGCGGTTTTCAGCTAATGGCATAACACGACGTTGCCATCATGCAACTTGAGCCGCTAAGGCTGACACTTGGTCGAACCTTGAATCTTGCTCCGAACCAATTACCGACGGAGCAAGAGGACGCAGTGCATGTCCTGTTGTGCGAGCGCCTTGCCCGTGTGGTGGTGCCAATGGGCATGATCGGTCTTTGGTGTCCGCTGACTAACGGAATGTGGGTCGAGACGATGGGCTCACGCTCGTTCGTTGGGCGTGGCGAGCTCTATGTTTCGGACGTTGACTTTGCTCATGAGGTCACTGTTCCTTCGCGGGGAGCGGTCATTGCCGTACTCGCGCGTGCAACAACTTGGCAAAAAATGATGGCGCTGTCACCGGCAAGCCGGCGCATTCTCCCGCCGGTTTTCCCGGCGGTCCAAAGCGCAGGATGTCCGCTGCGATTGGCCTTCCTGCGCTTGGTCAGGTGCGCCATGCTCGAGACTGCAAATGTGGACGAGATGCACAGCTGGCGCGATTGGGGTGAGCTCATGGCACGTGTGCAGAGTCCGATGGTGGCATTGTTCCACCGCTGTCCCGGGTCCTCAGTGACGCGTCGCAGTCAGATTTTCATGCGCCTCCAACGTGTGCGTCATCTTTTGCAGGTCGGCTTTGCGCGCGACATCCATGTCTCCGCGCTGGCTGCTTTGTCGAACTATTCGCGCGGACGCCTGATCCGGTTGTTTACACAGGTGTTCGGCGAAAGTCCGTATTCGTTTCTGCTGCAGACACGCATCGAAAACGCGTCGCAGCTGATTCGTCAAACCGACATGAATCTCAGTGAAGTTTGGCGCATGGTAGGTTTTGAAAATCGGGCCAGCTTTGCACGGTCGTTCAAGAAGCGCGCCGGAGAAACTGCGTCGGCGTTCCGCGCGGCCTCCCGCGAAGTTGAGTGCATCAAGGACTAAAAAGAAGTTCCGAGTTTTTTTGCGCTAGGGGGCTCTACCCCGTTTTGGCGGACGGTTGAGTTAAGGTTATAAATCTTTGGTCTAGCTTATCAAGTCGTCGTTGCATACGTGGGTTGTGGAAGCGCTCGATATAGTCAAAAACATCCGAGCGTGCGTCGGCCAGTGACAGGTAACGACGGCGATAAATGCGCTCGCGCTTGAGCATACCGAAGAATCCCTCGGCGGCAGCATTGTCGCCACAGTGGCCCACATCACTCATGCTGCTGATGAGGTGGTGATCGGCGAGGAAGCGTTGATATTCGCCGCTGGTGAACTGGGTTCCTCGATCTGAATGCAGCACCACGGGCGTGGTGTCCGTTCGCTGCCAGCAGGCCATCTGCACCGCCTTGAGAACCAGGTGACGATCCTGGATACCCGACATGGACCAACCAATGATCGTGTGGCTGAACAGGTCGAGCACCGTGCAGAGGTAGAGCCAGCCTTCGCCGGTGTGGATGTAGGTGATGTCGGTGACCCATTTTGTATTGGGTTCCAGCGCCGAGAAGTCACGTTGCAGATGATTGCGCACGTGCAGCGGTCGCACGCCGCTACGCTTGCTGCGCCAGGCTCGCCGCTGTGGAATCCCGAATAATCCGTTGCTGGCCATCAGGCGTGCCACCCGATTGGGACTCGCCGTTTCACCGGCATAGCTCAGCTCCTCATGCATGCGTGGCATGCCCAGTACCCCATCGCTGATGCTATGAAGCGCTTTTATCTGCACCAGTAATCGCTGGTTGTCCTTCGCTCGCGCACTCAAGGGGCGTTTGCACCACGCATGAAAACCGCTGCTCGATACCTTCAGGCATCGACACATCAGTTGCACGGGATAGACCGTGCGGCAGCGCTGGATCGTCTGAAACTTCAACGCGATTCCTTCGCGAAGAACGCTGCCGCATCGCGCAAAAAATCGCGTTCCTTCTTGACCCGCGCCAGCTCACGCTTGAGTGCGGCCATCTCTTCATCCCGCGGTACGCCAGAGCCCGGGAAAGCGTGGCGTTTACCGCTGGCCAATTCCCGCCGCCAACGGCTCAGCACCCCTTCACCCACACCGATATCGCGAGCTATCTGGCTAACATTGGCACCGGCCTGATGAGTCAGACCCACTGCCTCCCGTTTGAACTCATCACTAAATGTTCTTCGCTTGGACATGACACTCCTTTTTGCCGATCATCGGCCTTGTTGGAAGTGTCCGCCATAACGGGGTAGAACCCCAAGGGGGCGGCAGCTATTCATTCAGCGATTACTTCATGGGGCTGCCGGCGCAAGCGCGTATCGCAGAAATCGCGCTGATGGCGTTGTCGATGGATGCGCGCGATGTGCGTATGGCCGAGCTGAGTCTGTCGGCGCCGGTAATAGTGCGGCTGAACAAGATGTTGGCGGACAATCAGCGCATGCCAGTGTTGATGCGAACGAGTGCGATAGATGCTATCGGTGAACTCGACGACGTTACTCGGCTTATTCGATGATCCCTTATGCCAAGTTGAGCGAACTCGCCAATCGAATGCCGTGACCAAAGACAGGGGTAGTTCCGGCGGCGCAGCAGCGCCACCGGAACTGCTTTTCTGATGGTTCTTAGAACTTGACGCTCAGGCGAGCCCAGTAAAAACGACCGATCGTGTCATACGTATTTACGTCGACGTTGGCGTTGGTCACGTTGTTCGAGTAGAAGAACGTCGGCTGCTTGTCGGCAATATTGTCGATACCGATATCAACGCGGGTATTGATCGGAGCGATGTTATAGCCCGCAGTCAGATTGTTCTGCGTCCATGCGCCAACGTGGCCCACGAGCGGAACTTTCTCACCACCGATATAACGTGCGGTCCAACCTGCCGAGAACGAACCCAGGCTCCAGTTAAGGGTGCCCAGACCACGCCAGCGCGCGATGTTGCCGAACTGCGAGTTGTACGTACCGGCCGAATGCACGACGGTGGTGTTGGGACCATCAACCGTGGTGTTGTCGTACTGCGCGTTGTACGTGGTGTCCAGACCCACGGTGAACTTGCCGAACGACGTTTCCGGCAGACGATATTTCGCACCGAAGTCCACACCACGCACGTCGAGACGACCGAAGTTGGTGTAGGCGGTGTTGATCTGCGAGATCTTGCCACCGGTAACAACGATGCTGGAGCAATACACGCTGGCTGGGTTCTTGGCGCAGAGGTTGGCGATGGTCTGGCCGGTCAGGCGCACGATATCGTCCTGCAGGTAGACGCGCCACAGATCGGCGCTCAGCGACAGGCCATCGAGCCAATGCGGATCGTAGACCACGCCGAAGTCGAAGGATTTGCCAACTTCTGGCTTGAGGGGCTTGCCAGCCACTGCTGCGCCAGAGAAGAAAGTCTGAACCTGGCTCGCATTTTTTGATGGCAGACCATTGACCGGCTGGGTGTAAGTATCAAACGATGCGGCCAAACCAGCGAACAACTCGGTGTTGTTCGGTGCGCGGAATACCTGCGACACCGTACCACGCAACAGCAGGTCTTCCAGCGGACGATATTCGAGCGCGGCTTTCCAGTTGTTGGTCGAACCGAAGGTGTTGTAGTCCGAATAACGATCACCAAGATCGAGGTTCAGGCTATGCACGAACGGCAGATCCTTGAGCAGCGGGATCAGGACTTCGGCATAGACTTCCTTGACGCTGAAACCACCCTGGAACGGCGTGCCGCAAGCCGAAATCTGCACAGCGCAATTGCCGTTGCTCAAGTTGGCGCGAGCGATGTAATCCACCGTGCTGTGGGTGTATTCCTTGCGGTATGAACCACCGGCCGCGAGGCTGACCGTGCCGGCCGGCAGGTCAAACAGGTTGCCGTTGATATTGAACTCGGCCTGACGCTCGGTCTGCAGGGTGTTTTTGAACGGTGCGGCCGAATACTGCTGCAGAATGGCTGCGGTGTTCGGATCGTTCTGGTTGAAAATATTGACGCAGCCGCCCTTGGCCGTGCTGTTCGGGATGCAGTTGGCGGCGAACGAGCCACTGGCTTGCAGGTCACCCGACGCCAGCGAACCGAAGAATTGGTTCAGCGCGCTCAGGTGGCCATAGTTCAAGCTGGCATCCCACTGCCACGACGTATCGGCGATCGCACCCTTCAAACCGGTAACAATCTGATCGGTAGTAATGGTGTTCTTCCCACTACGCGGACCGAGTGCCGACAGACGAATCGCAAGATCCACGGAGCCATCACTTGGCAGGCCATCATTGCCGAGGTAACCGACATTGGTGCCGAACGGGTTGTACGGATTGCCGGCTTCCAGCGTGATGTGCGCCGAAGCCAAATCGAGTGGCAACGGTGCGAGCTGCGAATTCGCCGTGGTCTTGTTGTGGAAAACGCTCATGTATGCTTCAACGCTATCGGTGAGCTTGTAGTTGCCCAGCACGTATGCGTTGGTGCGTTCTTGCGGCGTAAAGATCAGGTTGATTGCCTGAAAGTTGAAGGTGTCGCCCGTGCTGTTAGCCGTACCGCTCTGGAAGCAGCGAAACTTTGCCGGAATACCGCCGGCAGCAGGTGCGGTGGCGTCGAACGTACCACCGCCGCTACCGCAACCGGCAAACTGCGGTGCCGAAATGTAGCCCGACGGCGAAGCGAACGAGCCGCCCTTCGTCACCGGGAAACCACCATCGGCCTGCTGTTTCTTGCCGAGGGTCAACGCAAACTTTCCGTAATCGCGGTTTCCCGAAAGGATGCCATCGAACTTGTTATAGTCGATACCACCGACGATGCTGCCCTTGTCCGAGGTCTGGCCAAAGGTCAGGTTGAACGCTTTGCGCTCGCCGTCGTCTTTGTCCGAGATACCGTAGCTGGTGCTCAGCTCGGCGCCCTGGTAATTGGTGCGCATGATGAAGTTGACTACACCACCGATCGCGTCCGAACCGTATACGGCAGAGGCGCCGTCGGTCAGCACTTCGATACGTTCCACGAGGTTGCTCGGGATGGTATTGACGTCGTTGTTGAGGATGCGGCGACCATTGATCAGCACCAGGGTGCGTTGGGTACCCAAACCGCGCAGCGAGATAAACGTACCGCCGCTACCGCCACCGTTGTTAACGGACGGGTTGTTGGCGTTGCCGGAAATGTTCGGCAGTTCCTGCACCAGGTCACCGACGGTGAGCTTGCCGCTCTTTTCGATTGCGGCGCGATCCACCGTCAGCACGGGGCTGGCAGTTTCAACGTCGACGCGGCGAATGCGTGAACCGGTAACCTCAATGGTTTCCAGCTTCTGGCCCGAATCCTTGGCTGCGTCTTGGGCGAATGCCGTGATTGACGTGGCGCACAACGCCGCAGGTATAGCAAATAGGGCTCCGTAATTACGTCCCTGGCGCAAAGCGCCCCGGATCGACTGCGAAAGCAACTGTGTGGTCATGTTTTAACTCTCCAAAATAATTATAGGTGCCGGACCTTCCGGACAAGGAAATTTATCCGATGTAAATTATTTGTGAGTAAAAGAAAATGCCGCAATCTGGAGCTAATAGTGTCCTTTAGTGATCGCGTGAATTTTCGCTACAAAAAATATGCATATTGTTTACCAGATCCATTGCAGCTTCGATAAAAATGGCTTGCCCCTCCAGGGCGAAAGAATTGTTCGACTCCAACCGGACAGTTCGGACTAGTGAAACTCGGCGCAGCGAGACCGCTACCTCGCTGCGCCACCTTTTCTATGACGGGCTCAGGGGGCCTTCTACGTGATCGCGAGTTTGTCGTCACGATGCACATGTCATCGCTTTAGCTGGAATTAGCGACAACCAGAAAAACGCGGTGCGCCATATCTCTTCAAGCATCAGCTCACATAGTGCCCGCAATGATATCGAATCAAACTTCGATTGATCTGGACGCGTTGTCGGTACGTGAGGAATATGTATGACGGACACCGAAAGGCAACCCGATTGATACGCCACGACTGCCTTTCGGAAACGTGTCAGTTCTCAGTTCCAAGCCAAAAGCAAAAATTTAATACTCTATTTTTAATTCGACCAAATCTCCCTAAATTTTGTAATTCCATTATCGATTTTAAAGCTCTATTGGGTCGTATCGCCGAGCGCGCAGTTTCTGCACGGAAGCGCATATCTTCAATGCCATGAAAATTTATTTGGTGCACAAGCTTTTTTCGGGGAAATGGATGTGTGTCGTGAGCACACTTAGTTCAAACGCCCGGGCGAAACGCGAAGTGGTGCCGCATGCCTGAAATGTTCAGCTCGCCAGAAACTAACTACAGTGAAAGCAAGACCCGATTCATTGCGAACTCGTACGCTGCAATGACTTGTATTAACGAAACGTTTTTCAGAGACGCCGCCGCGCAACTGGAGGCGCTCAATCACGAGCGCTGGGATTTCGGAGCTGTACTCGATTAGCTCAAGACCCATTTGTGACAGGGCTGTGCACGCTACGTATCCGAGCCGCGGATTCTGATCAGTTCGGTACAGCGGTCTGACTCAAGCCGGTCTAGCAGTCTGACCCAACCTAAATTCCAATATCCGGGGCATCGTTTTCTCTCGGACCCGTCGTTCGTACTTTTCAGTGCATCGTTTCCCACAGATATTCGTTAAGGCCTGCATAAATGTAGCGGGCATATATTATGAGGCTGGTCCCGGTTGCCGAGGTGGTGATAGTTGACCCATTAGAGTAGAACTCCGGATCGTTTTGAACCATCTCCATTGGCCCCCATCCGGCGACTGGGTCGAATGCGCGCGAGACGATGGGACCCAACTGTGGAACTGGGTTGTAATCCAGAAGTTGATGAAAGGCGATACGTGAGCGCCCCGACGACGTGGGCATGCCGATGCTGCCGTCACCGAAGGTAACGCCGTACGGGCTGGTACTCAGAACAGTCGGCGAATCCCACGCATCGATCGCCGCACGATAGTAACTGGCCATCATCTGGGCGGAGCTACCGCCGCCGGGCCGCGGCACGTTGACAAACCAGGCGGTCAGGGCGTTGCCTGCGTCATCTGCCACCAAGCCGCCGGCGCTTGCATTGTCGATCGTGAGCGCCGGAGACCATTGCCCAGTGGCGACGTTGCGGCGTCGCGAATGCAATTTTTCTGAGTTGTTGGGTCCAATCTCAGTCCAGGTCGCGAGTAAATTGGATGCGCTGTCCAGCGCAAGGTTGACACGCATTGGCGGTTCACTGATTGTTTCAGGACCGACCCAGGTTCGCGATATTCGATCAAAGCGAAAAATTTGGGTGGTGTCGAATCCGAAATAAATTGTGTCGCTCTGATTTGCCACGAGGATACGACCGAAGTCTAGACGACTGCTTTGTGGGAAACCGGGAACGACTTTGGAAGTATCCGGAATGTTGATAATCGTCTGCACCGACCATTGCCCCGTGACCTTGTCGTAGTAGGAGTAGCGGTAGGTATACGGATTTGGCTTCTGGCCGGTGTATTGGGGAGATATCGCGATCGCATTGCCAAGGCCGTCGAGCACGACTGTCGCGAATCCAACCGTGCCTTCGGCGAACGGCTGTTCAGCGGCGCCCCAGTGCCCTGAGAGTGCGTCGAATCGACTAAACCAGACGTGGAAAGTCGTGTCCGACCACAGAGCCATCGCATCGCCCATCGTCGATGCGCTGACGGTTAACGATCCTTCGAAAACATCCGGTTTTCCGGCATCCGGTCCGTTTTGAATGAGCGGCGCAAGTTGCAAACGTTCGCCCATCTGCTCGGTCTGCAGGTCGAATGTCGCTACCCAAGCGCCATTGCGTATTCCCTGCAGGAGGTCGCTGAGCTTGCCCTTTGCACTGCCGAGGAAAGCTAGCGATCCGGTATTCGACACTTCGGTCCAGTTTTGGCCGGGATCGGCGTTCGTTGGCGGAGTCACCGATGCGCACGGCGCGCCGAGCAGACTGGTGCGCGCGCCGGCTGAGCCAGTGTAGAGCGGCGAATACGCGTAATAGCAAAGAATATTGAGATCTGTGATGGTGTGCTCGTCCAGCGTCAACGGGTGACCTTCGGCTGTGAAGTGCACCGTGCCGTATTCCGTGGCGCCATAGCGCGTCGAGCCACGCCGATCGAGATCGAACGCGGTCGTGCGTGAGCCACCAACGTAACCGTCGCCGTTGAGATCCGCGCGTCCCCACGCCTGATCATGCGGCTCGCCGTTGGCGACGATATTTTCGACCAGTTCGGTTTTTAATTGCTGCAGATCTGCTTCGTCGAATACACCATTGTCATCGACGTCGAGCACGGCAAGACGAATCGGCATGGTGGCAGGCGAGGGAATAATGGTGTCGGACGCGTCGTCCAGTGAGAGCACGGTTGCATACGCGTCGATCAAATTCACGTCGCCGACCTTACGCTTGTTGTCGATGATTGCATCCACCGTTTCGGAAGCGGGGCGGCTCCGAAGATCGTCCGATAGCAGCCATAGGTAAGACGCCAGCGCCGTGACCTGCGGCGCAGCGAAGCTCGTGCCGCGAATGGATTGCGCATCGAAGCTTTCGATATGCTCCCCTACCGCGCTGACCGGTGCGTTGCGCCGTGAGAACAGCGAGGCCTGTACGCCATCGAAGTTGGGCTGGTTAGTAGTGCTGCCCACACTCAGGATGTTGTCCGCCGATTCTGGTTGTGTTGGGCCCAGCGTTTCCGTCTGATAAGTCTGGATCCTCGCGACGACGCTGTCACTTTGATACAACGAGGGTAGGTTGCTGTGTTGGGCATCCGGATCGAGCAGGGCGTGATCCTGTAGAAAATTCAGGCTACCGGACGAGCCGAAAATCACACCGGACGCGGCTAGCGCCTCGGGACTGACGTACGGAGTTTGCGCAAAGAACGGATATGCGCGTCCCGCGTCTGAGTCATATTCATTGCCCGCGGCAACGGACACGAGCATATCTGCGTCGCGCTCTTGCATCAGCGAGCGCCACTGAATGGCGTTGTGCGCAAGGTTGGCGGGCAAAGTGCGGTATTCCGGCGCGATATCCGCCGGCTGGCAGTGCGCGCACAACGGCCCGTGATAGCCCATAGAACGGTTGACGACGACTTTTCCTGTTGGAAGGCTTTCGGCGAGAATTTTCTGCTCCTGCGATACGCTCAGGCCGTTCGCGTCCAGCCCGACGATGTTGACGCACTGCGAAAATGGATTCGCACCATTCGGCTTGGTCGTATCAAGGATCGCCGCAGTCGTGGCGACCGTCTCGTAGCCGTGTGTTTCCGTTAGGCTGGTGCGATCCCCGATCCAGCCATTGAATCCCGGTACTTGCTTGCTGAATATGTCGTAGGCGGCCGCCGGATTGGTGCCCCAGATGTCGACAAAACGCATCTCAATTTTGCGCGACTGGCAGTTCGCGGTCGCTAGGCGCTGCGCATTCCACGCTGCTGGAAACCGGGTGGCCGCGAGATAGCTAATCGAAGAGTGCGGCACGTCCGATGGCAAGAACTCGATCTGAGGCAGCAAGGCCAGATCGGCGGACAGGACGCCGGAGGCAGCTTCCAGCGTCTCCCGAAGTTGGCTCAATTGCATCCGATCAGTTGGACGGGGAAAGGCGATCGTCATCTCGGCTCGCTGCGGCGTCATCGTCACGATGCCAGCGCCGATGGTCGTTAATGCCGCGTTGATTTGAGCCACCGATGCGTTGCGGCTGAACACGATATCCATGCGCGTCATGATCAGGTCGCCATCGATGTCCGCGTTCGGCGCGGCAACCGGCTGCATGTCAACGACGGCGTTCAATGCCAACGTGTCGGGCGTACCAACTAGGAGAGAGCCAACATTCAATTCGAAACCATTCGCGAAAATTGCATCGTCGGTGGGTTCTGCCTCTCCTGGCGCAACTAGCAAGAAACCGAACAAGCCGAGGGCAAATACTTGGAGTATCCGCACAGTGGAGTGGCGCGCGAACGCCGAGGAGGTCTGATTGCATTTCATGGCGCGCGAATACCTTATGTTGGATATACGCGTAAAACGAAGAACGAGCTTCACTTACGACATGAGTATTCTCGTGCGGCACGAGCATCTGATTGCGAAGGCCAAGCGGGGTAGGTGACCAGCTTCGCCAGCGAAACCGGTCATGGCCGAAGGCCAAACTGACCACCGTCGCCAGCCCGTTGATTTAGCCCGGTCGCGGAGGGCGTGCAAAGTTCGACCCCAGTGTTACCTCAAGCGAACTTCGCGGCAGGCGCGTTCCCGCCGCACGCAAATCCGGACTTGATCTGCTAGCGCTCGGAGGTCAGCTAGCAACGCGTAAGAAAGAGCTCGGCGGTTAGCAATACGCCTTTTCGCAAACTGCTAGTGGTTAGCGGAGCGGAACTCATCGGCTGGTTGGCGTCGACGCTCATGACGTTCGAACAGCAAGTGCTCCTGCAGCGATTGAAGTCCCCTTTTGGAAGGAATGTCGTACAGAGGGAGAAGAGCCTTTCTTCACGATTTTCTGGGGCGCGAGCGTATGCACACGAATGCTGTTGCGGTAGGTAATGTTGCGGTGGGTGGTTTGTTGACGCGTCTGCATCCCGCGGGTGTACTCATGGCGGGGATGGCGGGGCTGACGCTAGTGGTTTCGCTGGGTCAGGCGCAGCCTCCGGGAAGTAGCCATGCGCCGTGGAACCAGCTATCCGCACCGCCGACACGTGGCACGCCGGATGTGAGTGGAGCACCCTCGCTACTGCATTCGTTCGAATTACCGGGCACGCCGATCGTGGCAGCAAGTTCGAACGGTTATCGAGGTGTCCGTTAGAATTAGACCAGTACAAACATCTAGGTTTACTTCCTAGTCCCAAGGAAGCAAGCGCGCAAATTCCTTGCGTACCACCTCATAGCACTCACAACTCCTCGCCTCCAAGCGTTTGCGATCCAGCACGCGGATTTTGCCGCGTTGGTATTCGATGATGCCGATTCGTTGAAGGTTACCCGCTGCCTCCGTCACGCCTTCCCGCCGCACACCCAACATGTTGGCAATCAGTTCTTGCGTCATGCGCAGTTCGTTTGATGCCAACCGATCCAAGCTCATGAGAATCCAACGGCACAACTGCTGGTCAACACTGTGGTGCCGGTTGCACACCGCCGTCTGCGCCATTTGCGTGATAAGCGCTTGTGTGTAACGCAAGAACAGCTGTTGAACCGGTCCTGCCAAAAGAAACTCATCGCGGATGAAGTGAGCTTTCATGCGGAACGCATAGCCCTCGCTCTGAACCACAGCACGGCTCGGCGTGGCGCTTCCGCCCATGAACAGCGAAATCCCCACCAGGCCCTCATTACCCACGATGGCGATCTCCGCCGAAGCGCCGTCCTCCATGACATAGAGCAGGGACACGATCGAGTCGGTGGGAAAGTAGACAAAGGTTTGCTCGACGCCTGCTTCGTAGATCACCTGACCGAGCTTCATCGCGATCGGAGTCAGGTCCGGTGCAAATCGATCCCATTCTGCTTCGGGGATAGCTGCGAGCAGATGGTTGCGTCGCGGGTTGATACGCGCGTCAGGCATAAGTTGATGGCCATGTTGACCTAGCGCTCATGGCGCAGGAGCTCATTCTAGCCGCATCGGGCAATCGCGGTATGTGCGTTACCGTACATATACCAACGTCATTCCAGTTCTCAATACATGGCGCCACGGACGGCTTTCTACGCTCCCTTGTGTGCGACACCTATCTTACTCTGCAGAGCGCTTTACGGCGGATTGCAGCGAAGTCGATCTCGTGCGAGGCAACGTGCTGCACGAGCAAGAACATCGACTACAGCACCTACTATTTTCCGACAAATAGTTTTATTTCGATGCTCGTGAATGTCGATGAACATTCAGTATTGGAGGTGGGCATGATCGGTAGCGAAGGGATGTGTGGGCATGAGGCGATTTGGGGCTCCGCGCAGGCGCCCTTGCGCGCATTGGTGCAAGGCGCGGGTCACGCATGGCGGATGGAGTTCGCCGCGTTTCAGCGACATTTGGAAAACTCAGCGGCGGTTCGTCAAACGATGAATCGCTACGTGGGCATTCTTTTCCGCCAGCTTGCGCAGACCGCTGCCTGTACTCGGTTTCATACTGTCGAACAGCGGCTTGCGCGATGGCTGTTAATGACAGGAGATCGAGCGCATACAGACTCATTCGTGGTAACGCAGGAGTTCCTTTCGTTCATGCTCGGTGTTCAGCGAGCCGGTGTGACGAGAGCAGCCGGCGCTCTTCAGGCTCGCGATCTGATTCAGTACACGCGCGGCCAAATGGACATTCTTGATCGCGATGCACTCACGTCCGTGGCGTGTGTTTGTTACCAGGCGGATTTATCGAGTTACCAGCGCGGCCTTGCGCGTGAAACATACATGGCATGACACCACTCACGTAGATTTCACTTATGTGCGTTAGCGTACAGATCGAACAATGACGTCGAAGGTAGGCTCACCTTTCGGGATCGGTAATCTCTGCAACGCCCCTGCAAGAATGAACTCGGCTTTTGTCCGACGCCCATCCGTAAAACGGGATTTGTCATGTTAGAGCAATCCATTTTTTCCCACCCGGTTGGACGACTGGGCGGCAAGTTGTTCCCAGCACTTTACGTTGCACCGTTGGTGCCAATCGAGCTACCCAGTTTCTCGGAAATTCGGGGGGCACTCGTAGCATTGGCGGCAACCCAACGCGATACGGAAGATTTGCTCAAGCAAAGTGATCAAGCGCTCCTCGACGCTGGCGAACGCGCGAACTTGCGCGAGCGATTCATTGCGGTGCTGGGGCATGACTTGCGAAACTCATTGCAATCCATCGGCTTCGGTACCTACCAGCTCAGGCAAACGGTAGCCGATGCGCCATCAACTGACGCGATAGCGCGAATTGAACGCAGCTGCGGTCGAATGACCGAGCTTGTTCAGAATATTCTGGATTTTGCACGCGGTCGACTCGGCGATGGCATTCCGCTCTCCCTCCGGCAAGAGGATGGATTGGCCGATGAACTACGGCATGTCATCGCGGAGGTTCAGTTGGTCTACGCTGAGCGTGACATCTCAAGCGATATTGGAATCGTTTTCCCGGTGACGTGCGACCGCCGACGATTGGCTCAGCTGCTCGCCAATTTGCTGACGAATGCAGTTACCCACGGCGCTGCGGATCAGCAAGTGAAGGTAGGGATACATAGTTGCGACAAGACGTTTGAGATGTCCGTTACCAACGGCGGCCCCACCATCCCGGCTGATAGGTTAGCGAGGTTATTCGAGCCTTTTTCTCACGGGGTGGACAACACTCAAGATCCGGGGCTTGGGTTGGGACTGTATATCGCCGCTGAAATTACCAAGTCACACGGCGCAACACTGACGGTCTCATCAATAGCGATGCAAACCTGCTTCACTTTTCGTATGCCAATGCCCACACAAATCGTCGCAGAAATAAGCGAGACGAACCTCTTGGCGAGCAATTATTTTTCCGGCAAGAACAGTCCTGCTCGCAACACATCCCTCTGACGACATCAAGCGACGAGCGTACAGCCTGCCGTCGCTGGGCAACTCTAATCACGTCTGAGCGAGAGGCTAAAAAGTCAGTTGACGTTACCGTCTACCATCACGCCGCGTGTTGTTCGGCGCGTGACGAAAAATTCCCTGCCGCAGTGCTTGCCAGCACTTTGGCCGACAGCCGTTCGGTCGTGCGCGTGGACCAGCTGCGCATGACCGCTAGGCCGGCTCGCAACCCGCCTGTTTGCGAACATCTTTCACAAATCGCTGCAGAACGGCCATCGTGCTGCCGTTGCTCACCCCGGAGGTCACGATCAGCGAAGGGGGCATACACGGTCGCGCGACGACTATTCAAGTGGGCCTCTGTACGAAGACATCGCATTCGTCAAAACGGTCCAGAGCACAGCCATTCAGTGCGCCTCGTTACAGTCTTGGCACGCTTGGCTACACGGCCACGATTTTTTCCGAATTGCGCTTTTGCGCTGCGAGTTAGCAGCGCCGGAGCGCCAATGAGCTGCCGCGTGAATGCGATGATGGTTCCGCCCTGATTACATTTCCCCCGAATTCGTGGTGCATCGCCGCGACCATCAGTATGGCTGCGGTGTTGTGCGCTACCGAACGGACAGCGCGTTGAAACAAGTACACCCTTTGCAAGACCTTATCGTCGGTGAAGAGAGGAATAATCATGACCAATGGAAACGAGAGTGCTTCAGCGATTGGCGGTAACGTTGCACCGGCTCCCAAGGGATCGATCAGCCCGATTCATGACGACGCGCGATGGAGCGAAAAATTGCGCGATGGCACGACGGTGCTGATCCGCGCGATACGCGACGAAGATGCGGAACTTGAGCGGCGTTTCATCGAACAGTTGTCGCCGCAGTCGCGTCGGTTCCGCTTCCTCGGTGAAATCAAGAGTCCGGATCCCCAACTGCTGCGGCAATTCACGCATGTGGACCAGGTGAAAGAAGTGGCGTTCGTCGCGCTGATTGCGGTTGGCACTGCCGAACGCGAAATTGGCGTGAGTCGCTATAGCGTCCTTGGCGATGGCGTGACCTGCGAATGCGCCATTGCCGTCAGCGACGAATGGCACAACCAGGGGCTCGCGACACTGCTCATGAACCACCTGATCGACGTCGCGCGCCAACACGGTATCTCGCGCATGTACTCGGTGGATGCACCGGACAATCAGGGGATGCGCGATCTTGCCGAACATCTCGGCTTCGTGCGCACAAGGGATCCAAACGATGCGCGACAGGTGTTGCATACCCTGGATCTGAACGCGCCGACGGTGTAGGAAATTCGAAATCAGTGCCGATTGATCGAAAGTTATTTGTCCCGAACGTTCGGTAGCAGACAGACGGATTCATGCGCGGCGCTCAGCATATAGTTGAAGAATCTTGCAGTTGTGCCGTATGGATGGGGCCTCGAACGGATCTCGCGATGGGCCGCAAACGTGCGGCCAGCTTGCGAGGAGGAATGTGGATACATTTGTTGAGAGTAAGATCATGCAGGATCAATCGATTTACAGTTCAGGCTTACTGCTCTATGTCGGCGAGCCGATCGAGTTCAAGCTCGAAGAACGCGAGCAGTCGATCTCTGGCACCTTCGGCGACGACTTCTTCCACTCGCGTTGGGCTGGCTACGGCAGAGGGCGTGTAGGATCCTGGCGCAGCTTGGATCGTGATCGATCGGCACAGCCGGTTGAGGCGCCTATTCCAACGGGCTCGTTCGCGCGGTTCTTCAAGCGACTGAGGAACATCACTTCCCCGAGGCAGGGCAGTGATCTCATAACACCACCGAGTGATATCGCCGAAATTTCGGCGGTAGCCTCGACCACGTTGCCAGCGTCGAAGGCGACCGCGCACGCCATCCATAGCAACCCGCTGTATAGCAACCAGATGTCGTCCTGATTGTGACGAAGCTGCTCGATATGCCCAACAAACGCCATGCGTGTTGACAGATCCAGATGGACGCGTGCAGACGCGTCAAGGCCGAGATGGCTGAGACATGAAACGCGACACTTGCGGAGATGTCCATGACGCGCAGTAGTCAGCGCATCCTGACGATCAATGGTGGTTCGTCGAGCATCAAGTTTGCGTTGTTCGATGCGGAAAGCGCGCCGCGGCAAATCTTGTCTGGCGCGATCGAACGGATCGGACTATCCGACGCCACCTTTCGCGTCAAACACGCAAATCCGGCCGACAGCTTTTGCCGCGGCGTGACCGCGCGCGATCACACCGCAGCGGTTGACATGCTGATGGACTGGATCGAGCAAGACGCGCCCTGCGGTGTGCTGACAGCGGTTGGTCATCGCGTTGTGCACGGCGGCCCCAAGTATTTCGCGCCGCAGCTAATCACGCCAGAAATGCTTGCCGAGTTGCAACGACTGACGGCGTTCGATCCCGAGCATTTGCCGGAAGAGATTCTGCTGATTGAGGCGTTTCGCCATCGTTTCCCGCAGCTGCCACAAATTGCGTGCTTTGATACCGAGTTTCATCGTGATCTACCGCGCGTTGCGAAGCTGCTGCCGATACCACGACGCTACGAAGCCATGGGCGTGCGCCGCTACGGCTTTCACGGATTGTCGTATGCGTTTCTGATGGAAGAACTTGCGCGCCTCGGCGATGCGGCGGCAACTGCGGGTCGCGTGATTCTCGTCCACCTCGGTAGCGGTGCGAGCCTCGCAGCGGTACGCGATGGCAAGTCCATCGATACCAGCATGGGTTTCACACCGACTTCCGGCATACCGATGAGCACGCGTTCTGGCGATCTTGATCCTGGATTGATCGGATATTTCGCACGCACCGAAAACATGAGCCCGCAACAGTTCAACGAAATGGTCACCATGCAGTCGGGATTGCTTGGCATGTCGGAAACCAGTTCCGACATGCGCGATCTGCTGGCGCATGAGACGCACGATGTGCGGGCGGCCGAGGCCGTGGCGCTGTTTTGCTATCAGGTTAAGAAATGGATCGGCGCGTTCGCCGCGACGTTGGGCGGAATCGACACGCTGGTATTCGCCGGCGGCATCGGCGAGAACTCTCCGATTATTAGAACTCGCATCTGCGCAGGCTTGGAGTTTCTCGGTATCGCGCTGGACGAGAATCAAAACACAACGAATGAGAATGTAATTTCGATCGCGGCAAGCACAGTTGCAGTCCGCGTCATTCGCACCGACGAACAAATCATGATCGCGAAGTCCGTCATTCGCATCCTCGGGATCGACCAACACGGAAATCGCTCATTATGAAAACGCACGCGCTGACCCCCGAATTGCTTCACAAGATCGACGCCTATTGGCGCGCCGCCAACTATGTCTCAGTCGGCCAGATTTATCTCTACGACAATCCGTTGTTGAAGGAACCATTGCAGCTGGCACACGTGAAACCGCTGGTGGTCAGTCACTGGGGCACGACACCCGGACAGAACTTCATCTACGTGCATTTGAACCGTGTGATAAAGAAGTACAACCTCGACATGTTCTACGTCGCTGGTCCCGGTCACGGCGGGCCGGCCATTGTCGGTAACGTCTATCTCGAAGGCACATGGAGCGAGGTTTATCCCGATATCACCGAGGACGAAGCTGGACTAAAAAAACTGTTCAAGCAATTCTCGTTTCCTGGCGGCATATCCAGCCACGTCGCACCGACCACACCCGGCTCGATTCATGAAGGTGGAGAGTTGGGTTATTCGCTCAGCCACGCCTTCGGAGCTGTGTTCGATAATCCGGGGTTGATTGTCGCCTGTGTCGTCGGCGATGGCGAGGCGGAAACGGGACCGCTCGCAACCGCGTGGCAATCCAACAAATTGCTTGATCCACTTACCGATGGAGCGGTGCTGCCGATCCTGCATCTCAACGGATACAAGATCAGCAACCCGACCGTATTGGCGCGCATTGATCACGATGAACTGGAACAATTCTTTCGCGGCCTCGGCTGGGCGCCGATTTTCGTGGAAGGCGATGAGCCGGAAAAAATGCATGAACTGATGGCTTGCGCATTAGACAAGGCGATCGAACAAATTCACGGAATCCAGCAGGCTGCGCGCGAATCCGACACTGGCGCGCTCGCGCGCTGGCCGATGATCGTGCTGCGCTCACCCAAAGGTTGGACCGGACCGAAAGTTGTTGACGGTCTGCAGATCGAGGGTACGTTCCGATCGCATCAAGTTCCTTTGCTGGTCGACGCAGCGCATCCCAAGCATGTCGCATTGCTCGAAGCTTGGATGAAGAGTTACAAGCCCGAGGAACTATTCGACAAAAACGGCACGCTGATGTCGGAATTGGCGGAGCTGGCGCCAAAAGGTGATCGACGCATGGGCGCCAATCTCCATACCAACGGTGGCCTGCTGCTGCGCGATCTGCACATGCCGGATTTCCGCGTGCATGCGGTGAACGTCGTATCGCCCGGTGCCGTCGATGCGCAAGACACACGGGTGCTGGGTAAGTTCCTGCGCGATGTCGTGGTGTCCAATCAGGATCAGCGCAACTTCCGCGTTTTCGGTCCTGATGAGACGTTGTCGAATTTGCTCGGTGCGGTATTTGAAGTCACCAACCGGCAATGGGATGCGATCGAACAAGGTAACGATGAATTTCTCGCGCCGGCCGGTCGCGTACTTGATTCAATGCTCAGCGAGCATCAGTGCGAAGGCTGGCTTGAAGGTTATCTGCTGACCGGCAGACACGGATTGTTCAATAGCTATGAAGCTTTCATCCGCATCATCGACTCGATGTTTAGCCAGCACGCGAAATGGCTAAAAGTCACCAAGGAATTGCCGTGGCGCCGACCGATCGCGTCGCTGAATTATCTGCTCGCCTCGCATGTTTGGCAGCAGGATCACAACGGATTCACGCATCAGGATCCGGGCTTCCTCGATCACGTCATCAACAAGAAAGCCGACATCGTGCGCGCGTATTTGCCGCCGGATGCCAACTGCTTGTTGTCAGTGATCGATCATTGTCTGCGCAGCCGCAACTACGTCAATGTCGTTGTCGCTGGCAAGCATGCGTTGCCGCAGTGGTTGTCGATGGACGCCGCTGTCTTGCATTGCACGCAAGGCATCGGTATTTGGCAATGGGCGAGCAACGATCAGGAGTCCGAGCCGGACGTCGTGATGGCCTGTTGCGGTGACACGCCGACACTGGAAGTTCTGGCCGCGACTTCGATCCTGCGCGCACATTTGCCCGAGCTGAAGATTCGCGTCGTCAATGTCGTTGATCTGATGAAATTGCAGTCGTGTTCGGAGCACCCGCATGGACTCAGCGAGCAAGACTACGACTCGCTATTCACCACCGCCAAACACATCATCTTCGCGTTTCACGGGTATCCCTGGCTCATTCATCGGCTGACTTATCGCCGAACCAATCGCAACCTGCACGTCCGCGGTTACAAGGAAGAAGGCACGATCACCACGGCTTTCGACATGCGCGTACAAAACGATCTCGATCGTTTTCATCTGGTCATCGACGTGATTGATCGGCTCCCGCACTTGGGCTCGCCGGGCGCGTACCTCAAGCAGCAGATGCGCGACAAGTTGATCGAACACAAGCACTACATTGATCAGCATGGCGAAGACATGCCCGAGATCCGAAATTGGAAGTGGGGCAACGGCGAATGATCGATCAGTCGACTGCAACTACTGCGGGTTCCGACACGGCTCCGGCGAAAAGCCCAGCCAGTGCGAAAAATTGCGGCGTCGTCGTCGCGGTGCGCGGCAGTGTTGTCGAGGTTCGGTTCGATACGCATTTGCCGCCGATCTATTCACTGCTGCACACGGGAACCAAAAAAGAAATCGTCATCGAAGTGCTGGCGCAACGCGATGCAAATCATGTGCGCGGTATCGCCTTGACCTCGACCCAAGGCTTGGCGCGCGGGACAGTGGTAGAAGACACCGGCGGCCCGCTCAACGCGCCGGTTGGCCACGGCCTGCTTTCAAGAATGTTCAACGTATTCGGTGAGGTGATTGATCGCCAAGCGGCGCCTGAAAATATGCAGTGGCGTTCGGTACACCGCGCTCCGCCGTCGCTCACGCAGCGCTCGACGAAATCGGAAATCTTCGAAACCGGCATCAAGATCATCGATGTGCTTGTCCCGCTAGAACGCGGCGGCAAAGCCGGACTGTTCGGCGGCGCGGGTGTCGGCAAGACGGTGTTATTGACCGAAATGATTCACAACATGATGGAACACCAGAAAGGCGTGAGTCTGTTTTGTGGTATCGGTGAGCGTTGTCGCGAAGGCGAGGAGCTCTACGACGAGATGAAAAAAGCCGGCGTGCTGCAGAACATGGTGATGGTGTTCGGCCAGATGAATGAGCCGCCGGGCGCACGTTTCCGCGTTGGGCATGTGGCGCTGACGATGGCCGAATATTTTCGCGACGACGAGCATCGCGATGTGTTGCTGCTCATCGACAATATCTTTCGTTTTATCCAGGCCGGCATGGAAGTCTCGGGCTTAATGGGGCAGATGCCATCGCGATTGGGTTATCAGCCGACGATGGGCACCGAACTGTCCGGTTTGGAAGAACGCATCGCCAATACCGATAGCGGAGCGATCACCTCGATCCAGGCGGTTTATGTGCCGGCGGATGACTTCACCGATCCGGCGGCGGTGCATACGTTCTCGCATCTTTCGGCATCGATCGTACTGTCGCGCAAACGCGCGAGCGAAGGCCTTTTTCCCGCGATCGATCCACTGCAATCCCATTCCAAGATGGCCACTCCCGGCATCGTCGGTTCCCGTCATTACGAGTTGGCGCAGGAAATCCGCAAGACCCTCGCGCAATATGCCGATCTCAAGGACATCATCGCCATGCTCGGCCTTGAGCAGCTTGCGCCGGAAGACCGCAACGTGGTCGCGCGCGCCCGGCGGCTAGAGCGTTTTTTGACCCAGCCTTTTTTTACCACCGAACAATTTACAGGTCTCGCAGGAAAATCGGTCTCGCTCAAGGATGCGCTGGACGGTTGCGAGCGAATCCTGCGCGATGAGTTCAAAGATTATCCGGAGAGTGCGCTCTACATGATCGGCGCGATCGACGAGGCGAAGAAAGACGGCAAACCCGTTCCGCCCGCAGCAAAGCCGCCAGAAAAAATCGCAACTGCGCAGAGCACTCATGCACCTTAAAGTTCTTTTGCCGTTCCAGATATTCGTCGAGAAAACGCAGGTGCAGCGGATTGTCGTGGAAACGCTTGAAGGATCGTTCGGGTTATTGGAGCATCGGCTCGATTGCGTTGCAGCGCTCGTGCCGGGAATTCTCATTTACCAAAGCGCGGGCGAGGGCGAAGTTTTTGTCGCAGTGGATGACGGCGTGCTGGTGAAAACCGGTGCGGATGTGCTCATCTCCGTGCGGCGTGCAGTAAGCGGAACGGATCTTGGCCGGCTGCGCGATGTCGTGGAAAAGGAGTTCTCAACCCTCGACGATCAGGAGCGCAGCGCGCGCCTCGCCACAGCGAAATTGGAAACCAACTTTCTGAGTCGCTTCGCGGCCTTTCAACATGGATGACAACGTGCCCGGACCGGATAAAGTTTCGCCGCTTGCGGAAACCATGCCGACCTTCGCCGAGCAAGTCGGCGCCAAGGCTACGCGCAAGCTCAGGAAGCGGGGCAACCCCAACGCTGACGTTTGGTTCGGTCTGGGAATGATGGGGCTCGTCGGCTGGTCGGTGGCCGTGCCGACTTTGCTTGGCGCGGCACTCGGCATTTGGCTGGACTCGCACTATCCGGGACAACATTCCTGGACCCTGGCGCTGCTCGTACTCGGACTCACCATCGGCTGCTTCAATGCCTGGCACTGGGTTGCCAAGGAAGATCAAGCCATGCATGACGATCAGGTGCGTGATGATCGGGAGCAAGACGATGTCTGACCTGCTGACATGGGCGCTGGTTTGGTCCGCAGGCGTAGCACTTGGTGCGATATTTTTCGGCGGCCTGTGGTGGACGGTGCGTCGCGGTGTTTTGTCGGAACACCCCGCGGTGTGGTTCCTTGTCAGCGTGATGCTGCGCACGAGTCTGGTGCTCGGCGGGTTTTATGTCGTCGCAGATGGCCAGTGGCCACGATTGCTATTGTGTCTGCTCGGTTTTGTCATGGCGCGCGAAGGCCTAACTTGGCTCACGCGGTACTCAATGCGAAATCTTCCGCGCACGACTGCGGAGAACGACCATGCAGCTTAGCCCCGACCAGCTGATTTTCTGGCATTACGGTTTCGTCAAACTCAACGCCACGATCGTCTTTACTTGGGCGCTGATGGTGCTGCTTGTGGTTGGCTCAAAACTCATCACGCGCAAACTTTCCGTGGATTTGCAGCGTTCGCGCTGGCAGAACGTTCTGGAAATCATCGTCACCGCGATCAATAGCCAGATCGGCGATGTGGGGTTGCGGCCAGCAGAAAAATATCTCGGTTTTCTCGGCACACTTTTTTTGTTCGTGGCCAGTGCCACCTTGTGCACGATCATCCCCGGCTTCGAGCCGCCGACCGGTTCACTCTCGACCACCGTGGCGCTGGCGCTGTGTGTGTTTGTAGCTGTCCCGGCGTTTGGCATCAGCGAGCAGGGCATCGGCGGCTATCTGAAATCCTACATCGAGCCGACCGTCATCATGCTGCCGTTCAATATCATCAGCGAGCTTTCGCGCACGCTTGCGCTCGCCGTGCGTCTGTTCGGCAACATGATGAGTGGAGCGATGATCGTCGCCATCCTGTTAACGATCACGCCGTTCGTTTTTCCGATCGTGATGACGACCTTGGGCCTGCTCACTGGCATGGTGCAGGCTTACATCTTCAGCATTCTGGCGGCGGTCTACATCGCCGCTGCAACGCGTACGCGCAAGTCCGTTGCAAAGCCCGTTCCCGGCAGCAAAACATAAAGGAATTATTTATGGATCCCACAACCCTCATTGCGATTGCTTCAATCATCACCGCCGGCCTAACCATTGGTATCGGCGGCATTGCTCCCGCGCTCGGCGAAGGACGTGCGGTCGCGACAGCGTTGACGGCGCTGGCCCAGCAACCCGATGCATCTGCCACCATCACCCGCACGTTGTTCGTCGGCTTGGCGATGATCGAATCGCTGGCGATCTATTCCTTCGTGGTTTCGATGATTCTCATCTTCGCCAACCCATTCTGGAATCACGTCATCCAAGCTGCTGGAAAATAAACCATGCTCATCGACTGGTTCACCGTCGGCGCACAGGCGCTCAATTTTGTCGTTCTGGTGTGGTTGATGAAGCGCTTTTTGTATCGGCCAATCCTCAACGCCATCGACGCGCGTGAAAAATTGATCGCGGGCAAGTTGGCCGACGCCAGCGCGAAGCAGGCCGACGCAGCCAAGGATCAAACCGAATTCGAGAAGAAGAATGCGGAGTTCGATCAGCAACGCGCTGCACTGTTGAAGAAGGCGACCGACGAGGCAAATACCGAGCGCCAGCGCCTGCTCGATGAAGCGCGCAAGGCAGCTGACGACTTGAGTGCCAAGCGTGAGCAAGCGATGTTGAACGATGCTCAACAACTCAGCGATGCCATCGCTAAACGCACTGAAGCGGCCGTGTTCGCGATCACGCGCAAGACGCTTGGTGATCTGGCGACGGCGAGTTTGCAAGAGCGCATGAGCGAAGTATTTATCCGCCGACTGCAAAGCATGGATGCGCAAGCGAAGGCCAGTCTCGACGCTGCGTTGAAAAGCGCTTCCGAACCTGCACTAGTGCGCTGCGCATTCGATCTGCCACCTGAGCAACAGGCGGCAATCCAGAAGTCAATCAACGAAACTTTTGCAGCCGATATTCCTCTGCGTTTTGAAACGAAACCGGCCCTTGTCAGCGGAATTGAACTGAGCAGCAACGGACAAAAACTTGGCTGGAGCATTGCCGATTATCTGAGCTCGATGCAAACCAGTATCGGCGCATTGTTGAAATCGCCAGCAAAAGTCGAAACAGCAGTGGCTGCGGCCAAGCTGGAAATAAAGAGCGCATAGACATGCCAGCGCAAAGCTTTCAGCAGGTGATCGACGCAACATTTTCCGCGATAAGTCAGGGCCTGGAAAACTTCAAACCGCAATTGCTGCCGCGCGAGGTCGGCACGATCACGCACGTTGCCACCGGCGTCGCCAAAGTATCGGGCTTGCCTGGCGTGGGTTACGACGAGTTGGTGAGTTTTCCCGGCGGCGTGCTCGGTATCGCTTTTAATGTGGACGAAGACGAGGTCGGCGTCGTGCTGCTTGGCGACTACGCAAACCTGCACGCCGGTGATGAAGTGCAACGCACTCATCGCGTCATGGATGTGGCGGTGGGTGAGGGCTTGCTCGGTCGCGTGATCGATCCATTGGGTAAAGCGCTCGATGGTAAAGGTGTCGTGGTGAGCAGCGAACGTCTGCCGATCGAGCGTCCCGCGCCGGCGATCATGGATCGCGCTCTGGTCACGGTACCGTTGCAGACCGGTCTGACCGTGATTGATGCACTGATTCCAATCGGGCGCGGCCAGCGCGAATTAATTTTGGGTGACCGGCAGACCGGCAAGACTGCCATCGCGCTCGATACCATCGTCAATCAGCGCGAGGAAAATGTCGTGTGCATCTATTGCGCCATCGGCCAACGCGCTTCCGCCGTGGCGAAAGCGGTAGCAGGTCTGCGCGAGAAGGGGGCGATGGACTACACCGTTGTCGTTGTGGCCGAAGGCAACGATGCGCCGGGCCTTGTTTACATCACACCTTATGCGGCGACCAGCATCGCGGAATATTTCATGGCAGCAGGTCGCGATGTGCTGATCGTGTATGACGATCTCACTCAGCACGCGCGGGCGTATCGAGAGATTTCGTTGTTGCTGCGCCGTCCTCCCGGGCGCGAGGCGTTTCCGGGCGATATTTTCTACATCCATTCGCGCATGCTCGAACGTTCGACGCATTTGCGTAAGGATCTCGGTGGCGGCTCGCTCACGGCTCTGCCTATCATCGAAACCGAGGCGGAGGATATCTCGGCCTATATTCCGACCAATCTTATTTCCATCACCGATGGGCAAATCTATCTCTCGCCATCGCTATTCGAGTTGGGTGTACTGCCGGCCATCGATGTCGGCAAATCCGTTTCGCGTGTCGGTGGCAAGGCGCAACGCGCGACTTATCGCGCCGTGGCCGGTGATCTCAAGCTTGCCTACGCGCAATTCAGCGAACTTGAAAAATTCTCCCGTTTCGGCGCGCGTCTGGACGATGACACGCGCAGGACGATCGAACATGGACGCCGCATCCGCGCCTGCCTGAAGCAGCCGGAGTTCGCTCCGGTATCCGTGCCCGCGCAAATCGCCATCTTGCTGGCTTTGACTGCGCGGCTGTTCGACGACGTGCCGCTGGATAAAATGACCGATGCCGGCAATGCCGTGCGCCAAGCCGCATCGAACATTCCAGCGGACGTGCGCGCGCGTTTCGGCGGTACGGAAAAACTCAGTGACGATGACCGCAAGGCCATCGTCGAAATCGCGCGTGAGGCGCTGTTACCGTTCGGGCCCAAACCGGCGGCCGACGCAAAAGCTGGTAGCAACGACAAATCAAACTCTGCAGACAAGCCCGCATCCAAGCATGACATCAAGCCCAAGCCTGCGGACAAACCCAAGCCCGAACTTTCCACACAGGATCAATCCAAGGCCGCAGTCAAGGAAAAAACGTGAGCGATTCCGCCGCCAGCTTGCGCCGCAAGATCAGTAGCGCCGGAGATCTTCAATCGGTCGTGCGAACGATGAAAGCCATGGCCGCGTCGAGCATTGGACAATACGAACGATCAGTACTCGCCTTGGCCGACTACTACCGCACCGTCGAGCTCGGACTCGGCGCGTGCTTTCGCGAAAGCGCGCCGGTGGCAGTGATAGCACCGCACAATGAACGATCGAATCCCGGCGTGATTGGCGCCATCGTCTTTGGCTCCGATCAAGGCTTGGTCGGTCAGTTCAACGACGTCATTGCAGAGTACGCAATCAAGACGCTATCGACGCTTCCCGGCAAAACCGAAGTCCTAGCCGTAGGCGAGCGCGTCCGCGCGCGCTTGGCGAATTCAGACCTGCAGATGATCGGACTTTTCCCTGTGCCCAATTCTGTGCAGGCAATCGCACCGTTGGTCGGGCAGATTCAAATCGCAAGCGAGGCGCGCCGCGCCGAGCATGAGTACACGCAGGTATACGTGTTCCATAATCGGCCGAAGCCGGGCGGACTCTACGAGCCGGTCAGTCAGCGCTTGCTGCCGCTTGATGCGCAATGGCAGCTTGGCCTGACAAACGTTCCGTGGCCGACCAAAAGCCTGCCCGAGGTAATCAGCGGCAGCATCGCGACGCTGCGCGCGCTTATCCGCGAATATCTTTTCATCTCGTTATTCCGTGCGTGCGCCGAATCGCTGGCCAGCGAAAACGCGAGCCGCCTCGCAGCGATGCAGCGCGCCGATCGCAATATCGACGAACTCATGGTGACGCTGCAAAGTACCTTCCGTCGATTGCGCCAGGATGCGATAGACGAAGAACTCTTCGACGTGATCGCGGGATACGAAGCACTGTCAAAAACTGCCAACGTTTAACGACAGCGCCAACATCTGAGTAACAGGAAAATGACCATGAAGATTGATGCCAGCGAGTTCCGGGTCAAAGAGGGTGAAAAGGCCGAGCTCACCGCGCGGCCGACCGCAGTAAAACCCGTCTGCAAGTCGAAGAAGCACTACAAGAAGCTGCTGAAGGAACACGTCGAATCGCTGAGCGCGCTGCAACGGCTGCACTACGCGTCCGGTCGCTACGCCATGCTGCTGATCTTTCAGGGCATGGACAGCGCGGGCAAGGACGGAGCGATTCGCCATGTCATGTCGGGGATCAATCCGCAGGGCTGCGAAGTCTTCAGTTTCAAACAGCCCAGCACCGAGGAACTCAAGCACGACTTCCTTTGGCGCACGACCTGCCGGCTACCCGAGCGCGGCCGGATCGGCATCTTCAATCGTTCGTACTACGAGGAAGTTTTGGTTGTCCGCGTGCATCCAGAAATACTCCGAGCGCAGGGATTGCCAGATGCAGTGCTTGATGAGAAAGACATCTGGCAACAGCGCTATCGATCCATCTCCGAACTGGAGGAGCATGTACACGTACAAGAAATGATCGAGTTGCCGACAGGCCACTAACTCGACGGCGGCTCGCCGAGTCGTGTTGCGGACTTAAGGTGATTTATGAAAAGGTATGCAGGCTATTTCGTTGTTTCGTTGCTGCTGGTCCTGATGAGCGCGTTTGCCAAGACCACGCCGACAGCCGACGGCAATCCGGCATTCACTCAGCAAGAACTCGATCAGATGCTAGCGCCGATCGCGCTGTACCCAGACTCGTTGCTTTCGCAAGTTCTGATGGCGGCAACCTATCCGCTGGAAGTGGTGCAGGCCGCCCGTTGGTCGAGCGACAACTCCACGATCAATGGCACGGCAGCAGTCGAGGCAGTCGATAACCAAGATTGGGACCCAAGCGTCAAATCGTTGCTTGCATTCCCACAGGTATTGCAAACGTTGGATCAAAAAATCGACTGGACCGAACGCCTTGGTGATGCGTTTATCGCACAACAAGCACAAGTAATGGATACGGTGCAGATGCTGCGGCAAAAGGCAAAAGCCGCAGGCAATTTGAATTCAAACGCGCAAATTGCCGCGACTCAATCGAACGAGAGCATTGATGTCGCGCCAGCAAACCCGAACGAAGTCTATGTGCCTTATTACGATCCGACCGTCGCCTACGGAACGTGGTGGTGGCCGCAATATCCTGCCGGTTACGGCACATCCGGAGTTACCAGCTTTCTGGTCGATCAGGGAGGTGTGATATACGAGAAGAATCTGGGGCAGGATTCGCAAACTGTTGCCGCTGCAATTACGGCGTTCAATCCCTCGGACGGATGGAAAAAAGCCGAGCAGACGAATTGAGCCCGAGCCCATTCGAACCGATCTCTTTGCATTTTTCCGAGCTTGGAGTTCGAGCCTTTGGATGCGACACGTTAGCGGCAGACGACGATCTCGTGCGTCGCTGTCGCTCAAGCCGGTGTCGCGCAAATGTTACCCAAGATCGCTATTTGAAGTGAGCACTGAGTCGATTGTTCAGATGCCCACCGTGGACGTGATTTACACATGTCCGATGCATCCCGAAATTCAGCGTCATGGCCCGGGCAGCTGTCCAAAATGCGGCATGGTACTGGAGCCGGTCGTCACGAAGGACGGGCAGGGTGACATCGAACTCGACAAGGTTCTCCGCAAGTTGCTCGTCGCGGCAGCGCTCGCGATTCCGCTCCTGCTGATCGCGATGGGTCCGCATCTTTTCGGCATGCATATGAGAGAAAGCACTGCTCATCTGTCGCGCTGGCTCGAACTCATGCTGTCCGCGCCGCTGGTGCTTTGGGCCGGCATGTCTTACTACCGGCGTGGCTGGACAGGTTTTGTCATTGCGTCGCCGAATATGTATAGCTTGATCAGTCTTGGTGTGGTGGTGGCATTCGGTTTCAGTCTTGTGGCTACATTTTTGCCATCGTGGTTTCCACCGGCGATGCATGATCAATACGGCATGGTCGGTGTCTATTTCGAATCTGCCGGTGTCATCATCGCACTGGTGTTGTTCGGCGAGTGGCTCGAATTGCGATCTCGCGGAAAAACATCGCAGGCGATCCGCCATTTGCTTGATCTAGCGCCCAAGACCGCACGACGTATTCTGCCCGATAGCAATGAAGAAGATGTCGCGCTCGAGCAGCTGAAGGTTGGCGATTTGCTGCGTGTTCGACCTGGCGAAAAAGTGCCCGTGGATGGTTTCGTCTTCGAGGGACGAGCAGCGTTGACGAATCGCTCCTTACTGGCGAACCCTTACCCGTGGAGAAGCACGCTGATGACCGCGTTACCGGTGGTACGGTCAACGGCACCGGCAGCTTTAAAATGCGCGCCGATCGCATCGGGCACGATACCGTACTGGCGCAAATCGTCGAGCTGGTCGGCAAGGCGCAGCAGTCGAAAGCGCCGCTGCAAAGACTCGCGGATCGCATCGCTTCATTCTTCGTCCCGACAGTCGTCGCAATCGCATTGCTTACTTTCGTCGTATGGCTCTTCGTCGGTCCTGAACCACGCTTGGCTTACGCCATCGTCAATGCGGTTGCGGTACTTATTATCGCGTGTCCGTGTGCACTCGGACTCGCTACGCCGATTTCCATCACTGTCGCGAGTGGACGTGGCGCTGCGGCTGGCGTTTTGTTTCGCGATGCTGCTGCGATCGAGGGCTTGGCGCATATCAATGTGCTGGTGCTTGATAAAACCGGTACGTTGACCGAAGGCAGACCAGCACTGACAGATGTGGTCGCCACCGTCGGTTTCGCCGAATCCGACGTGCTCATGATCGCCGCCTCGCTTGAGGCCGCGAGCGAGCACCCGTTGGCACAAGCGATTCTCGACGCTGCGAAAAGTAGAAATGTTGCCCACTCCGAGGTCAGCAACTTCTCGTCCGTCACCGGCCAAGGCGTACTCGGAGATATCGGCGCCGTCAACGTAGCTCTCGGAAATGCCGAGTTAATGCAGTCCGTCGGTGTCGATCCAGCATCGCTGGCACAGCGTGCGGATGAGCTGCGCCGGGATGCCAAGACAGTAATGTTTTTGGCGCGTGGCCGGCAACTCGCAGGATTGGTCGCGGTGCAAGATCCGATCAAGCCGGGTGCGCGTGCGATTCTCATCGCGTTGCGCGACGAAAAACTACGCATCGTCATGCTCACAGGTGATAGCGAAGCAACGGCACATGCGGTTGCTTCGCAACTCGGTATAGACGAATACCACGCCAGCCAAACGCCAGCAAAAAAGTCCGAGTGGATAGTGGGTACGAAAACGGCGGGCGCCTGTGTGGCGATGGCCGGCGACGGCGTCAACGACGCACCAGCCCTGACCGTCGCGGATGTAGGTATCGCGATGGGCAACGGTTCGGATATCGCCAAGCAGAGCGCACAGATCACGCTGATCAAAGGTGAACTCGCCGGCATCTTGCGCGCACTCCGTCTATCTAAAGCGACGGTTCGCAATATTCATCAGAACCTGGCGTTTGCATTTCTGTACAACGCACTGGGAATACCCATCGCAGCGGGTGTGTTGTATCCGTTTTTCGGCTGGTTATTGAGCCCGATGATTGCGGCTCTTGCGATGAGCCTTTCTTCTGTTTCGGTGATCACTAACGCCTTGCGTTTGCGTACTGTGCGGAAAATCTCAATGTGACCGGTCAAAACCGAATTTGAGGTGAGGGTGGCAGCGAAACCAACGAGCGAGAGACAGTCCGCATACTATGGGATTACCGATATGGTAGCGCTCTAAATTCGATTCTCGATACTCGCAGCCATCTGCGCTATCGCCGAACCTCGATCGCCTTGCATTGGACATTGGCATTACTTCTCGTGGTGATGGTCGCTGTGGGCTAATGCATGATGTCGAGCGTGCGCATGGCTATGACGCAGCGCTTCCACTGCGACGATGCAAGCGCGCGCTTGGGCGCTGGCCACATCGGCAAGCGCAAGGGCGCGATCGCTGCCCGCGGGGCGAGTGGTATCGAGCTTCATGCGTGTCGATCGGACTTGTGCATCGGCAAGTTGTACGGTTTTGCGCGCATCGTCGAGGAGCGCTTGTCCAACAAATCCTTTTTGGAAATGCTCCTGATTGCGTCGCTGCGTCGCTGCGTCGCCTGTGCGTTGTCGAGATTGGCTTGCGCTTCGCGCAACGTTTGCTCGGCCATCGGCGCCTGAACTTCGCTAAGCTGGCGCAGACGCGCCTGGGCTTGCGCAATGGCGATGTCGGCCTGATGGCTTGCGGCGGTAAGTTCGGTCGACTCGAGTTCGACCAGCAGATCACCAGCGCCAACTACCTAGCCCTCGACCACGGGTACGCGTAGAACAGTGCCGGTAATCTGCGCACCGAAATCCGCACGATTCGGCGATTCGACATGGCCGCTGGCGACGACCGATTGCACAAATTCGCGTCTGACCACAGTTTCCATTGCGGCTGACGGGCCGATCCACCAGCGCACGGCCAGCGCTATGGCCACAACCATCGATAACCCAGCGAACTGGAGTTTCCAAGGATGTTTTAAGAGGGGTGATAGGTCGCTCATTTCCATTCCTGGTGCTCGACAAATCCCTCGAATCGAGCCACGGGATCAAGAAGTACACCGGAACAGATGCTGCTAGAAATTGCCGGTCGCCCAGCAATCATCATTAGCGAATATCGCGTGATATGGGATAACAAATCGCCTTCACCGCCATTTTTCGGCGAATAGGAAACGGTGCCATGACACGATGACACCGTCCAATACATCTGTCGGCGATTACTTGCGCGATCGTGTTTGCACTTAATGACGTAGCGAGCGAAGTACGAAAAAGCCAGCGACCAGCGTCGTGGCAAGCAAAGCCAATGTCCGCAAATTTGCTGGCGTGCTGGCTTCCGCGGCTAGCGTCCTGCCCCGGTGCGCAAGGCGGTGTCCGACATCGTGCAACGTGTGTTCGATATCGTCGCGCTGTTTTCCGAGTGCTTCGGTTCCATTGTGAATACTCGCTGCGACGGCTGCGACATCGTGTTCCATGCGCTCTGTACCCTTGTGGATTTGTGCCTTCAATTCTTTGGTATTCATGGATTTCTCTCAGTTGAGTGGGGGAGGGATTTGTACTGGGTGTAACCAAGTAGGGCGGGCGTCGCGGTTCGCGCGCCGCCCCGCAACGCAGAGCTGCAGCTAGTGCAGCAAGCGTTTGAACTCGCTAACTTTGGCCTGTGAACTTTGCTCGTCAGTGGCGCTGCGATTTTCTGTGTTGCTCGCGTGATGGCCGCGATGTTCCTCAGGTGGGTAGGGCGCGGAAAACCAGTCGCTTGATAACGATCGTTGCTGACTTCGCAGTTGCGACCATTTGCCGCGTGTGGTGTTTGTACGCATATCGGTGCCTTCAAGTTTGGAAATCTATACGGCCAAATGTATTCGTATCAGCTGGTTTTGAGACTGCTGGCGTCAACTTTCTTCACGCCGCGGATGTCTTGGGCGACCCGTATCGCGAGCTCGCGCTCCGCCGTGGAATCAACGACACCCTGTAATGACACCACGCCATCGCGGGTCGTGACTTTAATGTCCAGACTATCGACGCCACGAGTGAGCATCAGCGAGGATTTTACTTTTGCGGTGACCCACGCATCTGACATGGTTGGCTGTTGATTGGCTGCCGCCGGCTGGGGCTTCATGACCGTATCGGATTTATTGACGAGCGCAAGCTCGTTCTTCACACCGACAACGCCGTCGCTCTCTTTCGCGATGCGCCCCGCCAAACTCTTTTCAACATCGCTGCTGACACTGCCGCTCAGCGTGACTTTGCCATTGTTTGTATCGATATGGATGTCCAGACCATCGGTGTTCGAATTCCACAGCAGCTTGGACTTAATCGTGGCCGTAATGGTGGCGTCTTCCACTTTCTCGCCAAAACTGCGCTCACTGCTCACGCGCTGAGGCAGCACGTAGTTGGCGTCGACGACAATGCGGTTATCCACATGCCGGATACCATCCACGCCCATCGCAATCTGTTCGGCAAGATCCTTGGCAACGCCGTCTTGGAGAGTGCCATCAAGCACGGCTTTGTTGCCGTCCACTGTCACCGAAAGATTGAAGTCGCGCAGATGCCGATTCATGCCGTAGGTGGTCATGATCTGAGCCTCGCGACGCACATCGGCGATTTGTTCGATCTTTGTATCTGCAGATTTTGGCTCCGCCGCAAACGCGCTGCCTAAGCCAGCCAGACCCAGTGTAATACTTGCGACCAGAACTATATTGCGAGCGGTGCTGTGCATGCGCTATCTCCTTAACCTCGTGAGCTGTTGAAATCCAGCGATGCAGCCATGCCAATTTCTCGGAATGTCTGCGGTGATTTGAAATTCAGGCTACGCGGAAATGGACTGCGACTCTGTGCGCCGCCGAACACACGCTTGTAATTTGTCCGTAACACCTTGCGCTGATTGTCGTTCTTTTTTCGGAATCGGACGCGCGTGTGTGGGATGACGAACATACAAAAGCGCCGCGAGCATCCATGATCAGAAAATAATTCTCAGCTGGCCATAACAATATGAACATGACATCGAAAGCCTATCTCGTGGGTGGCGGAATAGGATCATTGGCCGCAGCGGCTTTCATGATTCGGGATGGCGGAATGCGCGGTAGCAATATTTCGATACTCGAAGCGATGCCGTTGCTCGGTGGAAGTCTCGACGGCAGCGGCGATCCGGTGGCCGGATATTCATTGCGCGGCGGTCGCATGTTGACTACTGACAATTACGAGTGCACTTGGGATCTGTTCAAGTCGATTCCCTCCCTGATCACCAAGGGCAAAACGGTGTTTGAGGAGACCGTGGACTTCAACGAAAAACACCTCGCGCATTCGATGGCGCGGCTGGTTGATCGTCGTCGTGCAAAGGTCAAGGTGACATCGATGGGATTCTCGATGCAGGATCGCCTCGAATTACTCAAACTCAGCAATGCCGATGAAGATACCTTGGCAGCAAGTCGCATTACCGACTGGCTTTCGCCTCCGTTTTTCGAGACCGAATTCTGGTACATGTGGGTTACCACATTTGCGTTTCAGCCTTGGCATAGCGCCATTGAATTCAAGCGTTACCTACATCGGTTCATGCTTGAATTCTCACGCATCGACACCCTTGCGGGTGTCAAGCGAACGATCTACAACCAATACGATTCACTGGTTCTGCCGCTGCAGAAATGGCTCGATGCGCAAGGCGTGCGGCTGATCACAGGCTGCAAGGTGACCGAGCTCGATCACGCCACCGAGGATGGCAAGTTCAAGGTCAACGCAATCCATTGCCGGCGTGGTGCAGTGAGCGAAGTGATCACCGTCAATGCCGATGATCTGGTGTTTGTGCAAAACGCCTCGATGACGGATGCATCCAGTCTGGGATCGATGACCACCGCGCCGTCCAAACTCAGCAAAGCCGATAGCGAGGGCTGGGGGCTATGGGAAAAACTGGTGCAGGGCAGGCCGCAATTCGGCAATCCTGCGGCGTTCAATAGTTGTATCGCGCAGTCGTGTTGGGAGTCGTTCACAGTTACATTGAAGGACCCGGCATTCTTCGATTTGATGAGCCAATTCAGTGGCAACGAGGCGGGGACCGGTGGACTGGTAACGTTCAAGGATTCGAACTGGTTGATGTCGATCGTGCTGGCGCATCAACCGCACTTCGCGAATCAACCGGCGGACGTGCAGGTGTTCTGGGGATACAGCCTGCTGCCGGACCGGATCGGAAATTTCGTGGCGAAACCGATGGCCGATTGCAGCGGTGCGGAAATCCTCCAGGAGCTCTGCGGTCACCTGCGTTTTGACCTCGACACGGTCGAGTCGGCGAACTGCATTCCGTGCCGCATGCCTTACATCACCAGCATGTTCATGCCGCGTATGCGTAGCGATCGCCCGCTACCGGTTCCCCTCGGCACGAAGAATTTTGCCTTCATTAGCCAATTCGTCGAGATTGCGGATGACGTGGTATTCACTGTTGAATATTCGGTGCGCGCGGCACAAATGGCGGTATACGAGTTACTGGGCATCACGCGTGAAATCCCGGTAATCACGCCGCACGACAAATCACTACAAACGCAGTTCGAGGCGCTGACCAAGGCTTTCAAGTGACATGTATTTCGCGGTGAAGTGCGTTGAAGCACGAAGACCATTGGTCGGAGAATAGTTTCGTATGACATCCCTCCCAGTCCGAGGGGTCAAATGGCATCACTTGAAGCGGCAAAGCCCAACTTGACCTTGCCCTGAATTTCGTACCCCAAGCGCCTAGCCATGAGCGGGCTTGCCTGAGTGGATCAGCATGCCAGTCTCTCGAACTGTATCGGACTGACGAAGTTCAAAGTGGCGTCACGATCTCCGGATCTGTTCACATTGACGCATGAGCGATGCTGGCGCCACTGCGCATGCCCGGGCTATTGGCTGTTGGCTATTCTCCGTCTCCAGCTCACGCAGGCGCTTCGCCTCTGGTACTGTCATGTCGCCAACTTGCTGCGCACCGACACGCTGCAACGAGGCCATCTCGACAACAGCGATTTCGCTGCGGCGGCGCCCGCCGCTGGCAAGGACGAACAGCAGCAGGGCACGATCGCGAATACCAACCAGCGAGTCGTCGCACATTGCCAGCATGGCCTCCAATTCGGCCCGGGTCGCGGCGGTCTTTTTCCGTCGCTTTTCCCCGCGTTTCACCGCCGCGCGGCGCGCGCGACTGAGCAGGTGCCGAACACCTGGCTGTTCGCAGGGATTCGGTTGGCGTTTGAGTGCATCTCCGTGAAAGCACAGCGATGCGATGCACGATCGTCGCTAACAGCGGAGCGACGTCCATTTCGACAGTCAATTCGGACCCGACGGCGGGCTGCTCCCAGTGATGCGCGACTCGCTGAATATCCTGCCGGCTGCAAATCATGCGACGCAGACTGAGGTTCGGCGCTAATCAGGAACTTTTTTCCTTCCAAAACTAAGGCGCGGAAATAAAGTGTTCGCGCATTTTGCCCGTACCGACTTGGCAAATATAAGCAGGGGTCGACTTTGATCAGTTATTGACCAGCGAAAACGGCGGCCATCAGAGCGTCGCCAGAAACGTTGGGCACCGTTTGGGCAGCGTTTGGGCACCAAAAGTATAAAAGTACGCAGAGTATAAAAACGCACTTATAACCATATGAATCTATTGATGAAGTGGTGGGCGATACAAGGATCGAACTTGTGACCCCTGCCGTGTGAAGGCAGTGCTCTACCGCTGAGCTAATCGCCCACTATGATCAAAACTTACAGCAATCGCAGGACGTTGAAGTGGCAACGTCGGAACTGCATTTGCGATGGTGCCGACGAGAGGAGTCGAACCTCCGACCTACTGATTACGAATCAGTTGCTCTACCAACTGAGCTACGTCGGCTTAAGCTGGCCGCAAAGTATAGTAGCCAGATCGCCTACGTACAAGAGTGTATTTTGAGCGGTGGCGGCGGGGTTCGCGTGTTACGTGGAAGATTTCTGCCTTACCGTCAGCGATGGGCTATCGGGAAGCTGAGGCGTATCGTAAAGGTAGTCGCGAGGTAGCTAGGCTGCGGGTCTCTGTGGTGCAGCGTGTGGTCGCTGAGACCGATGCAGCAAAGCCAGCGGCTTGATCGGCCTGTTCTAGTAAAACATCCGCACAGGCAGTTCGATCCGTTCGTCACGATAGCCTTATGCAACTGGTAAACTTTCGTTCGAGTACAGCTTGAAATGAAGACGTGAAACCTAGCAGTCGCAGTCCGAAAGGCAACACCCTAGCAGCGATTGTAGCGGGACTACTGCTGTGCGGTCTGGCGGTCATTCCCTCACTAAGACATCGCACGGGTCAAACCGCCGAACTAGCCGGGGTCGTAGAGTCGGTGGGGCCAGCTCAAAGCGGCATGGGTCATATTTTCGGCGTGGCGGCAGTGAGACTCAACGATAGACGACTCGTGCAAGTAGTTGTTCCATCGGGAATGCAAGTAGCAAGCGGAACGCAAGTCGTCGTTATCGAATCAATGCAAAACTTTGGTGCGCCAAAATATGAGGTGATCGGACTACCGCCCTCACCATGAAGCCCGCTTGAGATGGAATGCTGAATCGCACAACGCTTGTGAGGCCTCTCAGCAGCTGTTGCACACAAACGCCAAATGCTTGTTCGCGATGCGAGTTCACACTCGATAACCACAGGCTTTAGGTTGCTACATTCATTGCTACATATCGTGCTACATTTGGCCTCTCTAGTTCGGAGAGGCTAAGCGCGTAAGTTGCTGATATTGCAAAATGTATCGATGATCCGAAAGATCATGGTGCCGGGGGAGGGACTCGAACCCACACATTGTCACCAATAACGGATTTTGAGTCCGCCGCGTCTACCAATTCCGCCACTCCGGCACGGAGAGGACGCGAAGTATATTCGATGCGGTGGCGCTTGTAACCACTCGGCGCCGATTTTTTTGCGCAGCGGCCGATTCTCAATGCGTGAGGTCGAGGCTGAGCTTGCGCCGATCGCGCTGATACCAGCCGTCGCCGACCGGCTGGAATACCGAGCACTCGGTCATGCTGCCGCGATAGATGTGCAGCGATACGGTGACGGCATCGGTGCTGGGATTGCGGATGGTGTGATACTCGTGCGGCGGGATCAGGCTGCCGGCGGAACCGGTGCCAGCCTGGATCGAGCCGCGTGATTCGAAACGAAAACGTTCGGCTTCGTTTTCGATGAGTTCGTACTGGGTGATTTCGAGCGCGCCGAGCCACACGCCTTCGACACACCACATGCCGGCGTGATCGTGGATGCTGGTGCCTTGACCCGGCCCCCAAGTCATCGCGATGACGCTGTAGCCGAGCTCGCGGCTGGTGTAGATTTCGCGGCGCGCGTAGTGATCGGTATAGGCTTCGAGCACACATTCCGGCAGGCGCACCGAGTCATCGCGAATCAACGTGCACAGGGTGTGGCGCAGCGTATCGGTAATCGCGTGGGTGGAATCCTGACGCACGGCGGCGTCGAGCGCTTCGATCAAATGGGTACAACCGGGAAACTCAAGAGCAAGCATGGCGATAGTCGCGAAGGTTGTTGCGGCGTATTTTACAAGCTGGCCAGGAATTGCGCGATAGCCGCGCCAAACACGTCGATCTCGACCAAAAAGGCATCGTGTCCCTGCGGACAATCCAGTGGCACAAAATCGACGTTGGCCCCGGCCGCACGCAAGCCATCGGCGATTTCCTGCTGTTGCGATAACGGGAACAGAATGTCGGTCTCGACGCCGATCACCAGTGCGCGCTCGATGCCGATTTTCAGCATGCCGTCGCTGACTTTTCCGCCGCCGTATTCGGCGATGTCGAACCAGTCGCTGGCGCGCGACAGATACAGATAACTGTTTGGATCGAAGCTGCGCGCGAAGCGTTGCGCGTGGCCTTCGAGATACGATTCGATCTGGAATTCGCTGGAGAACGCTTCATCGTGGCGCTGGTCGGACTCAAGCCGGATGCGACCGAAACGTCCGCTCCATTCCATCGCCGAGCGATACATCACCACGCCGAGTTTGCGCGCGATGCGCATGCCATTGAGCGGGTAGTGGGCATCGTCGTAACTGCCGTCGTTCCACGCCGGATCGCTGCGGATCGCCTCGCGCTGCAACGAGCGGATCGCGATCGCAAACGGCTGCGCCTGCGGCGCGGTAGAGATGCTGATATGCGCCGCGACGCTGCCAGGATGCAGCAGCATGTAAGCGAGCGAACTCATGCCGCCCATCGAGCAGCCAACCAGGCAGGCGAGTTGCTCGATGCCTAGACTTGTCACGAGCGCATGACTGGCGTTGGCGACGTCTTCGAGCGCGAGTTCGGGAAATTCCAGTCGATACAATTTGCCAGTGGCAGGATTGATCGAGGCCGGTCCGCTTGAACCGCGGCAACTGCCGAGTGTATTCGCGCAGATCACGAAATATTTATCGGTATCGATTGCCTTGCCGGGGCCGATAATGCCTTCCCACCAGCCATCGCTGGCATCGACCTCATTCGATGTCGCATGCGCGCTCGGTGACAATCCGGTGAGGATAAACACGCCATTGTCGCGCGTCGGATTCAACGTACCCCAGGTTTCGTAAGCAAGCTGCGCGCCGTGCAAGGCGCCGCCGCGTTTCATCGCAAAGGGCGAAGGCAAATCGTAATAAAGCCTGGCGTCAGCCATGAGTCGTTTTCGTTTTGGGAGGGAGTTGTGCGAGCTGCACGAAGATTCAACTTTATACTGTGCAGGACTATCGCGCCAAGCGCTATGATCTTTCCTGATATGCCTAGAACATATGCGGCTTTCGTCGCGCAGGATGTTGGGGATTTTCGCGCGAAGTATCTCGTCTTTTGCACGCGCTGAAGGTCACGCTACCATGCGCTGGAAAACTCATGAGCCTTGTGTGAAACGCTGCGGAATGCCAGAAATATTTGACGCGTGTCCACGATTTTCCCAGACGTGCGTTGTACAAGCCGCATTCCTGCGCGTGGTGTTCGCGAAAGAGTTTGCATTTCCCTCATGAATAACGACAAGGCGGATGAAATGGTACGTACGACGATGACATCAACGCAGCAAATATTGATCGTCGGCTTTCTCTGGTTTGCGGCGATATGCCTATCCACATCGTCGGTGTGCGCGCAGGGTTTTGGCGGCGGCAAAGGCGGTGGCGGGCATGGCGGCGGCAACCACGGCAATACACCGCAACAACGCACGCTGACGCCGGAGCAGGCGGCGCAGCCGATCGATACGATCTTCGGTCAATTGCAGCAACTCAAACTCGATCTGCTGCTCAAGCCCGAGCAGATCGATGCGTGGTCGGCTATGCAATACGCCATGCGCGACTGCGACGAAATCGAAAAAGCGCGCGCCCGGCGATTCACGTCCACCAGCAGTGGCGCGGCGCAGCTACCGCTGGTGTTCGTGCAGGATCTCGCCGACAACGAGCATGCGTATGCCGAGGCGTTGGCCGGCCTCGCCGCAAAGATGGAAAAACTGGTTGGCCTGCTCGATGCGCGACAACTGAAAACCTTCAACGATCGGCTACAGGCGGTCGTGCCGCGCGAGTCATTGCGCGATTCACCATGAGACGATACTGACTGTTTTTCGCGATAAGTCTGCATTGATGTTTGCCAATTCCCAACCCATCCAGAGCTCGCAGCAAGGGCCGCATGCGAGGCTGCGCGAGGTCGTGCAAAAGCATTTGCATACCGAGTTTCTGCGTCCGCCTTCGCAAGTGAGCCTGAGCGCGTTCGCTGGGCTTGCTGCAAAACTTTCGGCTTTGCCCGATCCGAAGCCACTGATACTCGATACCGGTTGCGGCACTGGCGTCAGCACACTGGCTTTGGCACGGCAGCATGCGGATTGCCACGTGATCGGTATCGATAAATCCGAGTTGCGACTGGCGCAGGGACAACGATTATTGCAGCAGCCCGGCGCACCGAAAAACGCCTCGCTGCTGCGCTGCGATCTCGGCGACTTCTGGCGGCTTGCGGCGCAGGCCGGTTGGCGCGTGCGACATCAATATTTGCTTTACCCGAATCCGTGGCCCAAGCCGGAACATCTGAAACGACGCTGGCATGCGCACCCGGTATTCCCGAGTTTGCTCGCGCTCGGTGGTACATTGGAGCTGCGTTGCAACTGGCGAATTTACGCCGACGAATTTGCGCAGGCGCTCGATTGCGCGGGCATCGTAGCGAGCGTCGAAGAATTTATTCCCGAGATGGCATTGACGCCATTCGAGCATAAATATCAGGCGTCGGCGCATACGCTTTGGCGATGCCGTGCTTTGATTCCGAATCGCTGATTTGCGCCGAATGCGTCATGCAAGATCGCATGGCCTCGGATTGATTTCAGAAGCTACCGCCTGATGCATTGAGAATGAATACGATTGCGATGGTTCTCTTAAAGGAATGGCTAGACATTGCCTTTGAGGCGCGCGATCTTCTGCCTTCCCAGTTCATCGACTTTCGCAACGCTCAAGCCGTGTGACTCGATGAAGGTGGCCACCTCAAGCCCGAGAGCTCGTTGAAGCGACATAGCTTCATCTACAAATGCATTTAGTCGTCCAAATATTGCCGACCGACCTTCGCTAGTATACAAACCTTCCCCGTCTTTATTGACCGACTTGTGAACGAGCCAATCGCGCTCTTCCTTGAACTGGGATAAGCGAGACATGACTTCCATAGGCAATGCGTTGTGCTTCTCTGCGGTACGTAAAGATGTGCCAAGCGTCGCGCGTCGATGTTTCGCAAGCAGCTCTTTTGCCTCGGCCTCAGTTACGCCTCCCGGAGCTTTGATGTCGACCTTCAACGTTAGTAGAGTTTGAAGAGCATCTTCCACGTACTGCAGATGCCAAACGCACTTGCCAATGCTGCAGTAGAGGGAATCTAGCTCATCAGGTGAGATCTGGCGGCGCATGTTTCGATTCTCAGATGCCTAGCACGGCTTATCCCGCAGCCATCGCCGTAATCAATCCCCACAAACCAAACCCCACGCTGATCACTGACGGAAACAGCGCGATCGCAAATAGCCAGCGTTTATGTGTGAGCGCCGACAACGCGAGCAACGCGATGCCGATCGAGGCGAAGGCTTCTGCGAGATCGAAACGATGATGGAAAACTTCCAGCGCTTCGTATTTCACGTCATCGGCTTCAGCCTGTTTTTTGACTTCTTCTTTTTTGCTGTCTTGTTCTTCGGCGAGCGCTTTGTATTTGGCGATGGCGTCGCTGTATGCCTGTTTGTTTTCGGCAGCAGCGCCAAGTACATCGAGGCTGAGCTGGGTCTGCGTGGCGAGCGCGACTTCATGGCGCAGATTGCGCGCCTGATAAAATCCCCAGTCGTCGATCTTCTGCGCGCGCGCCTGCTGCATGCCTTGCAGCACGTTATCGTCCTTGACGTGGCACAGCGCCATGAACGTGGCGAGCAATGCCACGCTGATAGCGACGAACGCCTGCAAGCGACTGGCGGCCTCGGCGTGATGATGGCCTTCAATGCCTTCGAGCGGATTCAGTTCCATGACATGCCTTGTGTGCTGAGGTTTAAAAAAGTTTCAGAAGTATGGCGTCATCGCCGTCGCGGGAGCGCTAAGCTTTTATCAGGGTACGACCTGATCGATGCTCAATTCAATCCCCTCTTTCTGCGTGATCGGCAGCGGTTTCGATAGCGTCTGCAGATCGCCACTTTGCGCGATGGCATTGCCGGATTTCGAGATGCGCGCGCCAACCACGACTTGCGGAAACAGCGAGAGTTTCATGCTTGGCATCATCGCCATGCTGTCATCGAGCGTGATCGTGATCGGCAATTGATCGGCACGCAGGCGCTGGATCGCGAGCGGCATCGGCGGCCCGCTGACGGCCTTGGCGTAGATAAACAAGGTGGCGCCGGGCGCCAGTTGATCCTTGAGTTTTGCATCGAGCACGACATGCACCGTGAGTTTTGGCGCGACCGCATTTGCCGTCGTGTTTTCTGTAGCGGATGGCTTAGTCGCCGTGGAATTTTTTGCCGGCTCGCCTATTGCTGCGGGCGCTGGTATCGCAGTGCCGGACAACTGCGACTGCGCTTCGGCGATCTGTTGCTTTACCGAATTTGCGACTTCGGAATCCTTCGGCAGCAAAACCAGCAGGCCGTTCCAGGTCGCAATCGCGCTGGCAAATTTCCCTTGCTGATAATCGCCGATACCGAGCAGCCAGAGGCCACGCTGATTCTGCGGATCAAGCTTGAGCGCGCGTTCGAGCAATACACGCGGCTCGCCACCGATATGCCGCGATTCGCTCGCAAGTGCCAGCGCCTCGGCGTATTCGATCATCGTATCGGGCTGCTCCGGCTGCAGATCGCTCGCGTGCTTGAGCGCGTCGCGCGCCTCGGCAAACCGCTCGGTACTTTTGTAGGCGCGACCGAGCAAGGTCCAGCCTTCGGCATCGTCGGGTTTCAGTTGCAGTTTTGCGGCCAGCCCAGCGATGGCTTGCTGCATGTCCGCAGCTTGCGCTTCGGGCGAATCGGTGGCGGGCTTGCTTAGTGCCGCGACCGCTTGCGCATCGAGTGCGAGCGGTTGGCCGAGGATGCGATACAGCACGATCGCACTGGCCGGCAACAGCAGCGCGACCACGAGAATGGCAATCTGCGCGGCGCGCGAACGCGGCACGGATTTCGGTTCGAGCGCGCTCAGCAATTCCTGCGCGAGCACTTCGCGTTTGCTCGTATATTCCTGCGCGCTGATGATCTCGTTGGCGCGCGCGTCGTCGAGCACTTTCAAGCGACGTCGCGCCAACGTGGCGGGATCCACATTCGCCTGCCCGCTGCGCACCAGCGGAATGAGCACGCAGGCCAGCGCGAATATCAGCATCAGCGCGGCGATTACGACAAATAAAGTCACTACCAATCTTCCTCGGACGCGGTGGTGGTGCTGACGACGACGGCCTGGCGCGCACGGCGGCGCACGATCAGCAGCAAGGCAAAACCGCCGGTTATCAACGCGGCGAGCGGGCCGAACCAGAGCAGCAAGGTGCCGCCTTTGAGCGGGGGATCGTACAGCACAAAATTGCTGTAGCGATCGGTCAGAAAGGTCTTGATCTGCTCATCCGATTGCCCGGCTTGCATCATCGCAAACACTTTCTGGCGCAGGTCTTTGGCCACGCCGGCTTGCGAATCGGCGAGGCTTTCGTTCTGGCACAGCGGGCAGCGCAACTGTTTGGTGAGCAACTGAAATCTCAGCTCTTCGGCGCGATCCTTGAACGGCAGCGGATCGATCGCCTGCGCCGAACTGCAGCACAAAACCAGCGCGAGCAATAACAGCGTCAGGTACGGTTTCATGGTGTGGCGCTCGACGATAATTTTGCGATCATCGGCTTGAGTTCTTGCTCGATGATCTGCGCTGTGAACGGGCCGATGCGCTTGTAGCGAATCACGCCGCTCGCATCGACCAGAAAACTCTCCGGCGCTGCGTACACGCCGAAATCGATTGCGACGCTACCCGGCAAATCGGCAATCGTCAGCGCATAGGGATTGCCGAATCGCGCCAGCCAGCGTTTCGCATCGTCGGGCTGATCCTTGTAGTTGTAGCCGATCAGTTTCACGCCGAGTTGCGGTGCGTATTGCGTCAACACCGGATGTTCCTCCTCGCAGGCGACACACCAGCTGGCGAATACATTGAGCAGATACGGCTCGCCACGCAGTGATTGTTCACTTATGGATTTTTGCGCATTGTCCAGAAGTGGAAGTGTGAACTCGGGCGCGTGTTTGCCGATCAGCGGCGACGGAATTTCGTTGGTTTCGTGATATTGATTCCACCAGATGCCGAAGCCGAGCAGGGCGAACAGCGCAAGAAAACCGAACAACGGCAGCAGGCGGCCCATCAGGCGTTTGCCTCGACGATAATGATCGGCGAGGCTGGTTTTGTGACCTCGGCCAGTGGCGGTTCCGGCAGCGTGCGGAAACGTCGATCGGTCGCCGCGACAAATCCGCCGAGCATCATGAATAACGCGCCGAGCCAGATCCAGCGCACGAACGGCTTGATGTAGACACGCACCGCCCACGCGCCATCGCCACCGACTGATTCGCCGAGTGCGACATAGATATCGCGGGTCAGGCCAGGATCAATCGCCGATTGCGTCTGGATCTGCGAGCCGCGCGCGTACTTGCGTTTTTGCGGTTTCAAGGTGCCGACAATCTTGTCATCGCGCAGGATGCTGATCGTGCCTTCATCGGCGCTGTAGTTCGGGCCGGTGGTATGTGTGACGCCATCGAAGCGGAACGTCATCGCGCCGATCGTCACAGCTTCGTGCGGCGCCATGCGCAGGTCTTTTTCGATGCTGGTCGATTCGGTAACAAGCACGCCAGCGAGAAACAGGCCTATGCCGAAATGCGCGAAAATCATGCCGAGCATTTCCGGCGTGTAGCGTCGTCCGGCCGGTTGTTGACGCCAGCGTTGTGCGGCATACAACAACGTGCCGCCGCAAATCCACAATGCTGCCGCAATGCCAGCGATAGCTTTGAGCGGCATACCGCTACCAATCACCGCGGCCGCAATCGACGCGATTACGGCCAGGATTAGCGCCGGTCGCAAGCTGCGCAAACTGGCAGCAAGATCAGCTTTGCCCCAGCGGAAAAACGGTCCGAACGGCACCAGCAAAACCACCGGCAACATCAGCAGCGTGAACATGAAACCGAAGTACGGCGGGCCGACCGAAATGCGGCCAACATCGAGCGCATCGCCGATCAATGGATACAAAGTGCCGATCAGCACCATCGCCGCGGCGACCACAAACAATAGGTTGTTGATCAGCACGAGTGTTTCGCGCGAAGCCGCCGCGAACATTTTTCCGCCGGCGACTTTCGGCGCGCGGATCGCGTAGATCAGCAGCGATCCGCCGACCACGGTGCCGAGAAAGACCAGGATGAACAGGCCGCGTTTCGGATCGCTCGCAAACGCATGCACCGAGGTGAGCACACCCGAGCGCACGAGGAAAGTACCGAGCAACGACAGCGAGAACGCGAAGATCGCGAGCAGCAAAGTCCACGCGCGGAACGAGCCGCGTTTTTCCGTCACGGCCTGCGAATGGATTAGCGCGGTGCCGACCAGCCACGGCATGAATGAGGCATTCTCGACGGGATCCCAGAACCACCAGCCGCCCCAGCCGAGCACGTAATAGGCCCACCAGCTGCCGAGCGCGATACCGAGCGTGAGAAATGCCCACGCGATATTCGTCCACGGCCGTGCCCAGCGCACCCAGCGTGTATCGAGCTCGCCGCCGAGCAAGGCCGCGATCGCAAACGCAAACGCGACCGAAAATCCGACATAACCGGTGTAGAGCATTGGCGGATGCATGATCAGGCCGGGATCCTGCAGCACCGGATTCAGGTCGTTGCCATCGAGCGGAATCGGCAGCGCGCGCGCGAACGGATTCGAGGTGAGCAGCGTGAACAGCAGAAAGCCGAGGCTGATGAATCCCATTACGCCGAGCACGCGCGAAATGAAATCCTGCGGCAACTTGCGGCTGAACGCGGCCACCGCCACAGTCCAGATATTCAGGATCAGCAGCCACAACAATAGCGAACCTTCGTGCGCGCCCCACACGGCAGAAAAACGGTAGTACCACGGCAACAATGAGTTCGAATTTTGCGCGACGTAGGCGACAGAAAAATCCTGCGTGAGAAATGCGTAAGTCAAAATCGCAAACGCGAGCACGATAAATATCGCTTGCCCGGCAACGGCAGGACGCGCCACCGCCATCAGTGCGCGATTCTGCAATGCCGCGCCGATAATCGGCAGCACGCATTGCGCAATCGCTAGCAGCAGCGCGAGGATCAGCGCAAATTGACCGAGCTCAGGAATCATTGCGCGCCACTCGGTTTTCCAGCTGCGGCATTCGCGGTCTTGGCTTTGGCGATGGCATCGGCGACTTCTTTAGGCATATAGGTTTCGTCGTGTTTGGCGAGCACTTGGGTTGCGACGAATTTTCCGTTTGTATCGATCTTGCCTTGCGCGATGATGCTTTGGCCTTCGCGGAACAGGTCGGGCAGGATGCCGGTGTATTCGACCGCTTGGGTGTTGAAGCGATCAGTCACGACGAAGTCGATTTTCAGCGATGACGTATCGCGCTGCAGCGAATTTTCCAGCACCACACCGCCGAGGCGGAAGTTCGCGCCGTTCGGCAAATGCTGGGCGCGGATTTCGCTTGGCGAATACAGATACGTCATGTTTTCCTGCAGCGCCATCACGGTCAAACCTGTGGCAACACAGACCGCGCCGAGGACGAGGCTGATAACGATCAATCGACGTTTGCGGGTCGGCGTCATGGTGTATTTCTGCGCGCTTGTTGGCGTCGGAACTGGCCGCGCAAACGGATCAACAATTGGCGTCGATACAGCAGCGGTACGAGCGCATCGAGCAGCAATACGAAGACGAACAGCGCATACGAAATCCAGACGTAGTTGCCATAACCGCCCATCGCGAGCACATCAGACATTGCCACGCTCCTCGGAAATTTCGCCGGCGTTCGATGCGGCCGGCTGCACCAGTTGACGCACCCAATCCTTGCCCGATTCGAGTTCAATCAATGCCACGCGCGAACGTGCCAGCAGACTCGCGAAAAAATACAAATGGGTCGCTGCGGCCATCAGTAGCAACGGCGCGAGCATGCTCGCATCGATATGCGACGGACCGAACAAACGCACGGTCGAACCTTGATGCAGCGTATTCCACCATTGCACCGAAAAATGCACGATAGGTACATTGACCACACCGATCAACGCGAGAAACGCCGCTGCGCGTGCGGCCTGTCGTTTATCCTCGATCGCGTTGTACAAACCGAGCACGCCGAGGTACAAAAACAGCAGTACGAGTTCGGAAGTGAGGCGTGCATCCCAAGTCCACCACGTGCCCCACATCGGCTTGCCCCAGAGTGATCCGGTGAGCAGCGTGATGAAGGTGAATGCGGCGCCGACCGGCGCGCTCGCCATCGCCAGAACTTCGCTGAGCTTGATGCGCCAGACCAGTGCGATAAAACCGTTCAGCGCCATGAATCCATACGCGAACAGGCTCATCCACGCGCACGGCACATGCACGAACATGATGCGATATGAATCGCCTTGCTGGTAATCCGCCGGCGCCAGAAACAGGCCGTCGTACATGCCCCACGCCGCGAGTACGAGCGTGACCACATATAGCCACGGCAACACGCGCCCGGCGATGCGGTAGAACGTGGGCGGCGAACCCATTTTGTGGAACCAGAGGGCAAGAAAATTCATTGGCGTATTGATCGCGACATGAGCGCTGAGCGGGTTGGCGACGCGGCGGCGCGATGCAGTCTACTTCTGTGCATCGCTATATTCTTTGTGCCATTTTTCAATGTAGTCGCGCAACGAACCGTCGCGCGGTGTGATCAGGTCAGCCACCGTCCAGCATGAACTCGGCGCATTGCGTTCGAGTTTCAGTTCGGCCGATTGTGGCAATTTTTTGGTCTTGCCGAGTTCAAGCATGTAACTCATGCGCACTGATGCTGCGTTGGCACTGCTGCTGGAAAGTTTGAAATCGATTGGTTTGCCGATCTCGCCATCCTGCGCGCTGGTCCACGGATTGGACTCGATCGCGCAAATCTCGCCATCGCTACATTTGTGATCTTTTTCGAGGGTTGCGAGCAAACGCGGTGCGAGCAGATCTTTTATTGCGGCAGAATCGGCGTAATAAAAATCCTGATGTTTTTCATAAAATGCCTTGGCGAAATCGACACCGTCGCCCTGAATGCATTTGGCCTGCGTTATAACGCTAAAAAAACAGATGCAGAATATGCCGGAAATTATTTTAGCAATACGTATCATGGCAAACTCTGGATGATCAGGATAGCGAGATTTTCAGCGCCGCAGCGCTCGCCAGCGGTGCCAGCACCAGGCTCAAGCTCAAGCCCGCGCCTAGCCACAATAATGGCGCCGTGTGCGGCAATCCGGCTTGTACCGCGCTGCACGCACCGGCGGCGAATATCAGCACCGGCACATACAGCGGCAACACCAGCAATGACAAAAGCATACCAGAGCGACGCATGCCGACCGTCAGCGCCACGCACATCGCGCCGATCAGGCTCAGCAATGGCGTCGAGAGCAATAAAGTCATGAGCAAAACCGGCAGCACATTTTCCGGCAAATGCAGCAGTTGCGCCAGCAACGGTGTGACCACGATCAGCGGCAGTGCGGTGGTCAGCCAATGCACCAGAATCTTGCAGCCGAGCAGCAGAGACAACGGCTGTGGCGCGAGCACCAGTTGTTCCAGCGAGCCGTCTTCGAGATCGCTGCGAAACAACGCATCAAGCGTGAGCAATCCGGACAACAGCAGCGCGACCAGAATTACGCCCGAGGCGATACGCGCGAGTTGCTCTGGCTCCGGGCCGAGCGCGAACGGAAACAGACTTGCCACCATGATCGCAAACAGCACCGGATTGAGCGCGTCACCGCGTCGCCGCCATACCAGCAGCAGATCGCGTTTTATGAGCGCGGCACAAGCGGCGGAAGTCGAGCCCGGGCGCATCAATGCCGCAACTTTATGCGGCGCGGCGTGCCGGACGTGTAGGCATACGCGCCGTGACTCGTCAGCAGTGCGGCGCCGCCTTCGCGTGCATGCCGGTCGAGCAGGCGATTGACCAGCTCGATGCCGTCGCGATCGAGGTTGGCGTAAGGTTCATCGAGCAACCACAATGAGGCCGGGACGAGTAGCAGGCGGGCGAGGGCGACGCGTTTGCGTTGTCCGGCCGAGAGCAAGCGCACCGGAACTTCTTCGAAACCTTGCAGGCCGACACCTGCGAGTGCGGTGGTCGGCGACAGGCGCGGACGCAAACCGCCGAGGCCGATCGCAAACGCCAGATTTTCCAGCGCCGAGAGTTCGAGTTTGAGGCCGAGCAAATGCCCTAGCAGCGCCACCTGATGCGATAGTTTTGCGAGAGTCAGCGGATCGCCATGCAGACGAATCTCGCCATCGCTCGGCGGCAGCAGGCCGGACAAAACTTTCAGTAGCGTCGTTTTTCCCGCGCCGTTATCGCCTTCGATCAGCACGATTTCGCCGGCATGCATGACAAAATCCAGCGGGCCGAAAATCGGCTCGTCGTTGCGTAGAAAACGCAAGGCGCGTGCTTCAAGCAGGGGCGGGGACAGAGGCGGATCGATGTGTGGCATAAGCGCCGACATGCTACCGACAGACGCGTTGTTCCACCACAAATAATTTACTGTAATGTCACGCGAAAGCCGTCATTTCTGCCTGCGCTGAGGCGCTTTTCAACAACGAAGCTGGTCAATGACAAGCGCAGGCGACCTCGGCTTCCGGGATTTTTGCTTTCGTCATAGTATTTTACGCTTCGCGAGGCAGATCCTTGCAAGCCAGATTGACCGCAAAAAGCCAGGCTGTGATACTGCAAACTCAAGGGGATTCATTCGTCAATTTGGGGAAATCAAATGATAAAACGCTATCTGCTATCGGGTCTTTTTACTTCAGCGCTGGTCGCCGGCGGCGCGCTTGCTGCCTCGCAGCCTGCAGTGGGATGGACTAACGCTTCGCCGACACCCAATGGCGGCTCCCCTCAGAGTACCTGCGCGGCATTCAGCAGCTTGTCGGCTACCTTCACCGCTGCGCCTGGCGCTACCAATGGAATAATAGGTTTGCCGCAATTGAATGACTCCTACACGATCAGTGTCAGCGGGCCGGGTACGGGTAGCTTTCGCATCGTTGGCGATGGCGCCGGTGTCGTGACTTATGCAGGTCCGGCCAGCGTTCCTGGAACCCTGACCTACACCGTGACTAATCCGGTTCCGCCCAGTGGAGCGCTTGGCGCTGGTTATTATTTTGATTCCGGATCAGGCACCGTCACCTTGACTGCCTCTTGCGGTACGGTCAGCCAGTTGCCCTCGATTAGCACATGGGGAATGAGTCTGATGGCGTTGCTGCTGGCAGTCGGCGGCGCGGTGGCGCTCACTGCGGTAAACAAACGCCGTCAAGCTTAGCCTGCAGCCGCAGCAGGAGTGTGTTGTCGCTCCTGCTGCCCAAGTGATTGTGGCAACGTTGGTTTGCCACAATCATTCTTGCTCAAACTGCGTAATCTGATCGAGATAACTCTGCGCCTTGTTGAGGCTGACTCCCGCGGCGCCGTGTTCGACGCGCTTCGCAATGGTGGGGCGCGTCGCGATCCAGCGGTACCCGCCATAAGTCAGCAGCAGTCCGACGATGCCGATACCGGTGCCGATCGTCAGTAGTTCCGGCGCGTTGAGAAACAGGTCGGTGTCGAATTTCGACTTGAAGAATATTTCTATGAACGGCATCCAGATCAGCCACCACGGCAGGCCGATCAACAAGCCGCCACGCACATAGACCTTGCGCAACTGGGCGAGTTGGCGTTGGATCAGCAGCACCGGTGCGGCGTAGTCGATGCGAGCAATCATTGCTTGCATCGCGGCGCCGAACAGAATCATCGCGATACCGTAGATATGCACGATCAGTCCTGCAATCAGCAGGTGCGGTACATCACGATGCTGACTCCAAAACCCCGCAGCCCAAAGCGCGATCAACGCACCGACGATCATCTGCAATGCCTGTCCCCAGACCAGCGGACGCAGGCGATGACGCGCCTTGTCGAGTTTGTTTTTCGTGTACATTTGCAGGCTCAGCGCAGCCTGCGTTTCGAGGCGGCGGTCTAGCGTAAGCCACGCGGTTTTCATATCGTCAAGTTCCATGAAATCTGCTCCAGTAATGGTGGGATGATTCACGCGATGTGCTCGCGGATGCGTTGTTTCAGTCGATTGATCTTGGTCGCGACATTGGTTTCGCTGATGCCGAGAATCTCGGCAATATTGCGATAGCTGCGCTCCTCCAGATACAGCAGCAACAGCGCGCGATGCAGTGGATCCTGCTGCTCGATAAAGGCTTGCAGCGCGCGCACGTTTTCGTCGGTTTCATGTACGCGTGTGCTGTCGTCGATCGCGATATCGATGCTTTCGTCGAGCTCGATCGCATGTCGCTCGCGTTGGATGTTGCTGCGCACGAACGAGATCGCGACGTTCAATGCGATGCGATACATCCAGGTCGAAAATGCACGTTGCTCGTCGTAATCGGGAAAGGCTTTCCACAGTTGTGCGCAGATTTCCTGCGATACATCGCGGCGATCTTCGCCATGCCGACAGTAGGTATTGGCGACCTTGAACACGATCTTGCGATGCTGTTCGAGCAGCGTCTGAAATCGGTGTTGCAGCGTGGCCGTGTCCATCGTCAGTGGTAAATCCTGCAGTTTCATGGCTGTGACAATTTTATCCGTTGGTGTTGCTGCCATGATTCGCGGCAGCGCGGAAAAAGTCACAGATTATTGGGTACTGCTCACCCTGCGCGTAAGGTGCGGATTTCGCGCCACAAAAAAAAGTGCAAAAAAAAGCGGAGCCCGAATGGACTCCGCTTGATTGATTACATCGCGGTTTTACGCGCGGAAGCGACGAGCGATCGTGATGCTCGCAAATGCCATCATGAGCAAGATCAACAACAGTGTGGCCGAGTTGCCGAGCGCCGGGATTGCCGCTGGCGTCAGCGGGATCAGGACTGGCGTTGGCGTACCGTTATTACCCGGATTGCCATCGTGATCGGGATCGGGATCGCTGCCATCCTGCGACGTATCCGAAATCGGCGGCCCGCTCGGTGGCGTGCCGATCGCCGTGGATGTATTGCTGAACGTGCGTACCGTGCCCACGGTGATTTGCACCTGCAGCGTGATCGTCGCCGCGCTGTAGGCCGGCAGCGTACTGCTAGCCGCCAGCAGATTGGTATCCGAGGTGCCGTTGTAATTGGCATTCGCGACAAGGCTGCCACTTGCCGTGACGGCTGTGACGTGGAACGCCGTTGCTCCAGCCAGCGCGACCGACAGATCATCCAGCACCTGCACATTGCTCAGATCGACATTGCCCGGGTTGGTCACATTGAACCCGAAGTTCAGCAAATACGTGTTGCTATTGGGATCCGTCTGACCGATGCCGATGAGGTGTTTGGCGATGCCGATCTGCGCCTGCAACGGCGGCAATACGACGGGGGTCGGATCGCCGTTGTTGCCCGGATTGCCATCGTGATCCGGATCAGGATCCGCGCCATTCTGCGAGGTATCACTCACCGGCGTATTGCCCGGTGCGGTGCCCGTGATGGTGGCGGTGTTGGCAAACGTACGCAGCGTATCGACCACGATATCGACATTTACCGTGACCGTGCTCGACGCGCCAATCGCCAGCGTGCTGCCTGCAGCGAGCAGGTTGCTATCGGCATTGCCGTCGTACGCCGCATTTGCGAGCAAGGTATTAGTGGCCGACACGCTGACGACTTGGAATGAGGTTGCGCCTGCAAACGCAGTTGCGAGGTTGTCGACGATCTGCACATTGCTCAAATCCGCATTGCCGGAATTGCTCGCGGCCAGCACGAAACTCAGATGGAACTTGCTGTGGTTGACCGCATCTTGCGTGCTGCTGGCGAGCGACTTGGCCAGGCCGAGTTGCGGCAATAACGCGGTGATGGCCACGGCGTAATCCTCGACTTCGCCATCCGGCGCCAAACCGTGCGGGCCGAGGCCGCCAGCGCTGCTCAAGCGGAAGCGTGCGTAACGTGTGCCGGCGACGGCCGAGCATGGCACGGCGTAGCTCAGCGAATTGCTGCCGGCGACCAGCGTGGTGCTGGCGAAGATATTTTCCGCCGCGTCGAACTGGCCGTTGCCGTTGAAATCGATCCACGCATCAAGCTTGCCGGCGGCATTCGCGGTGACCGTCACGGCGCCGGTGCCACAGGCCTGCATCGATCCGTTGAATACCACGCCATCCTCATCATGACCGGCCTGCGTGCAGGTTCCGGCGCCGCCGGTGCCAGCGCTGGTGTTATCGCCGGTGGCGCCCGTACTTGGCGCGCCGTCGGCTTCGGTATCGACACATTTGCCGAGATACAGTGAGGTGGTCGGATCGACCAGATGCCGCGCACCATCCGTGGCCAGCAACGTGCCGAATGAATCCGGCGCATCGCCGAAGTCGAGCGACTGCAACTGCACTTTGTAGTCCTCGACTTCACCATCCAACGCGAGGCCGGTCGGCGTGGCGATACCGGCAGAACTCAGGCGAAAACGCGCATAACTCACACCGGGTTTTACGTCGCACGGCACATTCAGCGTGAGCGTGTTTGCACCCGAGACGAGCGCCAGCCCCGTGGCGACGCGATCACGCGGATTGTCGAAATGACCATCGTGATCGAAGTCGATCCACGCATCCAGTGTCGGCGTGGCGATGCCGGCAGTATTGGTCAGGCTGATCGACAGCGAGTTCGACGAACACGCATTGAACGGGCCACTGAAAGTTACACCGTCTTCATCGGCACCGTCGCCGTCGGCGTTCACGCTGGGCTGGCCGTCGGGTTCGCCATCGACCGTTGCACCGAGGCTGAAACCCGGTAGCACAACATGATGCGCTCCGTTCGAAGCGAGCAGGGTGCCGTAAGTATCCGGCGCATCGCCGAAATCGTTGACGCCGACATTCACCGCGTAGTCTTCGACTTCGCCGTCCTGCGCCAAGCCGGTGGCGTTCAAGCCACCGGCGGAACTCAGGCGGAAACGCGCGTAGGTTTTGCCTTGCGCGGCCGAACACGGCACGTTGAAGTTCAGCGTTTGCACGCCGGCGACCACGGCGACATTGCTGAAGATCTTGTCGGTCGCATCGAACGTACCGTTGTGATCAAAGTCGAGCCACGCGTCGAGTTTGCCCGCAGCACTTGCCGTGACTTCGAGACTGGCCTGATTGCACGCGACCGGCGGCACCGTGAACTGGATGCCGTCTTCGTCGTCGAAACACAGCCCGAAACCCTGGCCGATGGCGCTGTTGTCGCCGTCGGCATTCACGCTCGGATGGCCATCGCTTTCGATATCGATGCACTGGCCCAAGCGCAGTGGGTTGTTGCTCAAATCGACCAGATGGCGCGCGCCATTCGAAGCGAGCAAGGTGCCATAAGTATCCGGCGCATCGCCGAAATCGAAACCTTGCACACGCACACGATAATCCTCCACTTCGCCATCGGGCGCGGGGCCGGTCGGGCCGAGTCCGATGGCGGTGGAGCAGCGGAAACGCGCGTAGGTGAAGCCGGCCAGCGCGTTCGCCGGTACGGCCGGTGACAGGATGGTCGGTGCGCCGGTTGGCACGGAAAGGTTGGTTGCGATCTGCTCGCCCGGACTATTGCCGAAGATGCCGTCGCCGTTCCAATCGACCCACGCATTCAACACACAGGCGACCGGCCCACCGGCGGTGACCGAGAACGCCGCGCTGCTGCCTTGCACCAGCGGATCGCTGAAAGTAACGCCGTCTTCATCGTGTCCCGGTTGCGCGCAGGTACCTGAAGTGAACACATTGGCGAGTGCGTCATCGGCAGTCGCGGCAACGTTGTTCTGCAGTCCGTTGTCCGCATCCACGCACGCACCGAGCCATGGCGCATTGGCCACGCCGAGCTTGTGCGACGGGCCGTTGTTCAAAGCGGTGGTGTTGTAGCTGCCCGGGCCGACGGTGCCGAAATCCGGCGCGTCGCCGTAGTCGTAATACGCGGTGACAGCGGGCGAAGTGCTGATGAAACCGAAGTCCAGCGTGAGGTTGGTATTGGCATCACCGTCTTCGCTGGTGGGCTCGCCGTTCGCGGTGAGGGTGATCGGCAAACTCATGACCAGGGCGCCGACCGTGGTGCCGTTATCGTCGCCGTTGACATCGTCATCGGGGTCCGGCGCGGGATCGTTGCCGGTCGAAGTGGCGAGGCCGAACAATGCACCGCCATTGATGAAGTTGGATGGATCGACCACGACGATGTAGTTACCCGCGGCGAGTTTGCTGAAGCGATAACGACCGGCAAATCCGTTGACTGTGGCGGTGCTGGTGGTGGCGATATATTCGCTGGTATCGGGTTTGCCGTTGTTGTTGGCATCGAGATACAAATTCAGGCGCACGCCATCGATACCGGCTTCGCCGCTCTGCGGTTCGTAGATGCCGTTGTTGTTGCTGTCGGCCCAGACCTGATCACCGAGCGACAAACCGCCGCTGGCCGTGATCAATCCGGCATCGATGCTATGGTTGTATTCGCCGGGTGCGAGCACGACTTCGACCGTTGCGCCATCAGCCAAACGCGCATTCGAATCCAGCGTGGTATCGCCGCCCGCGCTTGGTGTGGTGAATGCAGTGGCGGATGCCGGCTTGAGGAACTGCACGAAATAATGCAGCCCCGGCACGAGGCCATCGAAGTGGTAATAACCCGGTCGACCGTAGACATCGTCGGCGGTCACGGTGGTGGCAACCAGTGCGTCGCTGGCGGGTTCGGAGTTGCCGTTGCCGTTGTCGGCGAACAGTTTCACGGTGACGCCGTTGGCGCCGTCGGAAGGCGATTCGTTCTGGATGCCGTCGCCATTGCGATCGAACCAGACGTAGTCACCGAGTGCCGCGAGTTGCGTCGCCACGAGCCCGGCATCGAGATCGGGGAAGTCCTGATTGGCCACGAGCGCGATAGGCGCGGTGCATTGCGTGTTCGGATCGATATCCGAATCGAGCGCGCTGCTGCCGATATGCGGCGTGGTGAATACGAAGGTCGGCGGCGGCGTGACGCAAACGTAATAGTTGCCCGCGGCGAGGCCCGGGAAACGATACCAGCCAGGCGCACCGGTTGGGCCGTTGGCGGTGATCGTGGAGGACACCGGCACATCGTCGATCGTGCGCGGAATGCCGTCGGCACCGGGCGTGAACAAGCGCACGTAGACGCCGTTCAAACCGGTCGGGCCGTCGTTCTGGATACCGTCCTTGTTGACATCGACCCAGACGAAATCGCCGAGCGCGGCGCTGTCGCAGTTGCCGAGTGCGATACCGACTTTCTGTGGTTCGGCCGCGAGCGAGCCGAGGCCATCGGCGCGATCGGCCTGATACGCAAACGAGTTGTAGGCATTCGCGCCGGCCGGCACATTCCCCGGCGTGACCATCGAGAAAAAGAAGTCGATCGTGTCCGATGGCTGCACCACACGCGCGCCGAACTCGACTTTGAACGAACGCACGCTGGTGATCGGATCGGGCGCCGTGGTCGACCAGTTCGGCGCATCGCACGATGTGGTGGGGCCGCCGACTTCACCGCGACAAGGATTGCTCGATGTCGAGTAGGAAATGATCGTGCCCGGTGGCGGTGAAATCGGCGCGGTCAGCAGCGGCGTCCACAACGAACCGCGCGGCGTGGTATCGCGCACGCCGGTATCGCCGACCACCGGCAGAATATCGATCATGACGAAATTCTGCATCGGCTCGGTGCCGGGATTCTGCACATGCAGTTTGTACTTGAGCGCGCCGCCGATCAGCGAACCGGCCGAGGTGGAGACCGAACCCCCATCGCACGTGCCTTGAATAGTCTTGCTGGAAATCAGCTGCGCGATTGCTGCCACATTGACGGATGTCGTGGCCGTGCACTGCGTATTGGTGGTGCTGCCATCGCCGTCGAGATCCTGCGTGTCGACAGCCGAGCTGCCGGAGCAGCGCTGTGCCAGTCCGGGCGAATGGTTGCCGAGATCGAAGGTATTCGACAACGCGCCGAACGCCGCGCCGATACGAATCGTGGTGGAGATGTTGATCCACACTTGCTGATTGACACCGAGATTGCCGCTGCCGGGATTCCACTTCCAGCGCAGCAAGGTGCGGCCGCTGCCGGCGAAGTTGGGAATCTGCTGGAACACCTGCGGCGCGGGCAGACCGGTGCCTTGGTCATCGAAGGTCCAGCTAGCGAAGTTCAGGTCGACTGGCAACAAGTCGCTCGCGATCAATCCTTCCAGCGGCGCAGCATCGCTGGAGCGCGCATCGCTGCGCACACGCAGGCGCCAGCTGACCGTCTGGCCCGGGTTGAACGGGCCGGCGCCGGACAAATTATCCTTGGCCGGATTGAGCTGCACGAACGGCCCGCTCAAGGTGAAACTGTTGCAGGAGTTGTGTGGCACGTTGGTTGGTCCGGCCGTATAAACGGCTGAAAAATCGGCACAGTTCTGGATCGTATTGCCGATCGCGACTGGCGCGCCGTTATTGCCGGGATTGATGATCTTGCCGGTAATTTGCGGACGCGCATTGGTGCTCATGCCTGGTTGCGACTGGCCCAGTTCCCACTTGATGCGCGTGACGTATTCACCTGCGCCGAGACCCGGCGGTGGCGATGTCAGCGTCGTGCTGGTAGTCGCGTTGGGCGAGCTGCCCCACAGCGTGAAAACAGCCGGGGCGGTATTTTTTTCGTAGCTCACGCGTACGCCCACACCCGCCGCAAAATCGGCGAGGCTGTTGTATGAACCCGTGGTCACGCTGGCGAGCTGGAATTGCAGTGGCAGCGTATCGATGAACACCGTGCTATCGAGCGGCACGTTGCCGCTATTCGTGGCATTGAGCTCGTAGCTGAAAGTCTGGTTCAAGGTCGGCGGATTCGGTGAGTTGCCGTTGATGCCTTTCGAGAATCCCGCGCCGGGGCTTGGCACGAACGTCGTGACCGGATGGGTGACCGTGCCGATGCCGAAGTTCTGCGGCGGCTGGCCGAGTGGCGTGCCATCGGCGGTGAAACTATTGGTGACGTTGGTGCCGCTAGTGAAGGTTGCACTTGGGAAGGTGACGTTGACCTGGATATCGCAATTGGTGCCCGGTGTCAGCGGCAAGCTGCACGGGCTGGTCCACGTCACGGTGGCGGGCGTGGTACCGACGCAGCCGGGCTGGCAATCGGCGGCCGGCGTCGCGCCGTTGAATACTGTGCCGGTCGGCAATGTATCGACCACCGGGCCGAGTGCGGTCAGGTTCAACGAGCCGTTGCTGTTGCTCGTCACCGAAATACGCAAACGATACGACTCGGGCAGATCGAGATTGGCCGGCGAGGTCAGCAGCGATTTCGCCAGAGTGACTTGGACGCTCGCCTTCGCCGTCACGACGACTGGCGGTGTGGTGATCGTGCCGGGTGATGCACCAAGATTGATGCCATCGGCAGTGTTGGTCGCAGTCGTGCCATCCGGCGTGGTGCCATTCGGGAAACGCACATTGACTTGCAGATCGCCGCTGTTGCCGGCGGGCAGCGGCGAGATCATCACGAACTGAACGCGCGTGCGACCGCTGCCGCCGAAATTCGGCGTAACGTTGATCGCTGCGACATCCCCGGTCGGGCTGGCGGGCACGCTGGAAATGAACTGCACTTCGGCGGGAAGCAGATCGACCGCCTGCGCATTCAGGCAAGGCCCTGCAGTGCTGCTGCAGTTGTAGGTGAGGCGATAAGCAAACGCCTGGCCGGCCTGTTTGGTATTGCCCGCATCCACGAGGATTGCCGACTTGGTCAGCGATTGCGCGTGTGCTGCCAGCGAAAATGCGGCCGTGAAAACGACCGCGGCGAGGCAGAAACCGCGCCAGAAAGAATTACGCATTATTTTACCCCTGCAGCAGGAATGTGGCGCACATCACAGACATTGTGATGTCGGTGTGAGAGAGCCTTGATGCTACTTCACAAACGTAAAGAACACTAACGTTAACGTATGTGAAATCGCCGAAATGCCTTCGGGTTTGCAGATGTTTTCATTTGCGGTCGTAACCGCAACGAAACTCACACCGGACGAAGTTGCTCATCGAGCGAGCGGGTTTTTTCGGTCACGCTGTCGCCGGAGTGCAAGGTCGATTTTCGCTCGATCAGCATCACTAGACATTCATCGTTCGCGATCGGATTATGGCGCACACCTTTCGGTACGACGAAGATTTCGCCGATATCGAGTTCGACCGACTCGGCTTCCATTTCGATGCGCAAATGACCTTGCAACACCATAAATAGTTCGTCTTCGTCGGCATGTGCATGCCAGCCGAAAATGCCGTGTAACTTGGCAACCTTGACGTAGTTGTCGTCGAGCTCGGCGACGACCCGCGGCGACCAAAATTCGGTTAGCGCGGCAGCGATGTTTTTTGGCGAGGTGACGAGCGGCATGGAGGGTTCCTGCAGGTGAACAGTCAGCGGACAAGAAAGTGCGTTGTACTATCAGTGTGCGCAGGCGAATTTATCGGGCACGCAGATACAGCACCTTTTGATTCGAGCCAGCCATCGGACGTTCTTCGGTGACAAAAAGATCGGTCTTGGCCTTGACCAGATCGGAGAGTTTCTTGAAACCGTACAGGCGTGAATCGAAATCCGGCTGCAGCTTGGTCAGATAACTGCCGAACATCGCGATGTTCGCCCAGCCCGCGTCGTCATGGGATTGTTCCAGCGCGGCCAGCACGAATTTTTTCGGGAAACTTGGCGTTGCCAGTTTCGCCGGTTGCGGTGATGGCGTGGTGTTGCTGATCTTGCGTGCGCGTGCGGGTTTTTCCACCGGCGTTTCCACCTCATCGCGCGGCGTAGGCCGCAACACTTCGGTGAAGATGAACTTGTGACACGCATTGCGAAACGCCGCGGGCGTTTTCTGTTCGCCGAAGCCCAGCACGGTCAGACCTTCCTCGCGCACGCGCATCGCCAGGCCGGTGAAATCGCTGTCGCTCGTAACCAGGCAGAAGCCATCGAATTTTCGCGTGTAGAGTAAATCCATCGCGTCGATAATCAGCGTGCTGTCGGTCGCATTCTTGCCGGTCGAATACGCAAACTGCTGCACCGGTTTGATCGCATAACGCTGCAATACTTTTTTCCACGAGGCGCTGGTCGGTGCGGTGAAATCGCCGTAAATGCGCTTGACCGTGGCTTCACCAAAACGCGCGATTTCGGCCAGCAGACCTTCGATCACCGCCGCTTGGGCGTTGTCGGCATCGATCAGCACAGCCAGCTTCAAGCCTGATTCTTCGGTGTCGTTTTTTGTTGTGGATCGCGGAGTCGTCATGTTACTTCAGTGACCTCGATTCGTGAACGGGCGCGCGGTTGATGCGGCGGATCGCACAGTGCATTTTCAGTACCGATTTTGCATCGTGGTTTCAAGCAAGTCACGCACGAAGTGGCGCGCATACATATCGCTGCTGGCTGGCAGCGCCGCGTTGCAAGTTGCTCAATACATGCCCGCCACATTTTGCCGTTTACAATGGCGCATCGACAATGCCTCGTCATATTTTCAATCACGCTTGGAGAATCGCATGTACAAAACCCCCGCGTACGCCGCTATCACCGCCAAGGCGCCGCTGACGCCGCATTCCATCGAACGCCGCGAACCTGCCGCGCACGAGGTGCTGATCGATATTCTGTTTTGCGGCGTGTGCCATTCGGATGTGCACCAAGCGCGCGAGGAATGGGGCAAGGGAATTTTCCCGATGGTGCCGGGTCACGAGATCGTCGGCAAAGTTGCCAAAGTAGGCAGCGCGGTCAAAAAGTGGAAGGTTGGCGATACCGTTGGCGTCGGTTGTTTTGTCGATTCCTGCCGCGAGTGCGCGCCGTGCAAGGCCGGCGAAGAACAATACTGCGACAAGGGCATGACCGGCACTTACAACAGTGTCGAGCGCGATAGCAAACAGCCCACTTACGGCGGTTATTCGACGCGTATCACGGTGGATGAAAAATACGTGTTGCGCGTGCCCGAAAGTATTCCGCTGGAACGCGCCGCGCCACTGTTGTGCGCGGGCATCACCACCTATTCGCCGCTGCGGCATTTCGGCGTCAAGGCAGGCGACAAGGTGGCCGTAGTCGGCCTCGGCGGTCTCGGTCACATGGCGGTGAAACTGGCGAAGGCGATGGGCGCGCATGTCACGGTACTGAGTCATTCCGATAGCAAGCATGACGATGCGCTGCGGCTTGGCGCGGATGCATTCGCCGCGACCCACGACAAGAGCAATTTCAAGAAATTCGCGGGCAGTTTCGATTTCATCCTCAACACCATTTCCGCGCAGCATGACTACAACGCCTATCTGGGTTTGCTCAAGCTCGACGGCACGATGGTGCTGGTCGGCATGCCCGATCCGATTCCGCTCGCGGCGGGTTCGCTGATCATGCGTCGTCGCCGCATCGCCGGTTCGTTGATTGGCGGCATTCGTGAAACGCAGGAGATGCTGGATTTCTGCGCCGAGCACGGTGTCGCATCGGATGTCGAAGTCATCGCGATCGACCAGATCAACGAGGCGTACGAACGCATGATCAAGGGCGACGTGCGTTATCGCTTCGTGATCGATTGCGCCAGTCTCGGTAAGTGAGCTGCTGACGCCGCAGATCGCACGCGCTTGGATAGAACTAACGCAGCGCGGCTTTGATTTCTTGCGCGACTTCCGGGTCGGGTTCCTGCCATGCCGCGAGCAAGACTTGCGCCTCGCTATGTGCAGCTTGCGCGTCGATACGATTGCCTTGTGCATAAGCGATGCGTGCGAGCAGCGCTTGTGTTGCCGCGAGTCCGCCGTTGTCGCTGGCGAAATGCTCACAGCGCAGTTGTAAAACCTGTTGCGCGAGCAGTTGCGCTTGATCAGTTTTGCCGAGTGCGAGATTGGTCTTCGCCAGACCGAACAAGGCTTGCGCATAACGTGGATCGTTATCCGCATTCAGCGCATGCAATGCATCGAGCGCCTGCTGGTAAGTTTCTTGCGCGGCCTGCGTTTGGCCGTTCGCGAGCAGCGCGCTGGCCAGCGTATTGCGGATCGATTCAACGTCGCGACTTTTGCCGAGTTTGGCCTCGGCAATCGCCATCGCCTTGCGCGCATGTTCCACCGCTTCAAGCGTATTGCCGCGCCGGCGCGCGAGCTGACTCAACGCGTTCAGATCGCTCATCACCAGTGGATGCTCGTCGCCGACTTGGGCGCGGTGTTTGTCGAGTGCATTGCGCATCAACGGTTCGGCTTGATCGTAGCGGCCGAGTCGCATCAGCACCACCCCCCAATTATTGCTGATCGTGATGGCCGGCGGCGTGGTTTCAAGGTGGTTGGTACGGAAGATCGCGAACGACTCGCCGAGCCGTGCTTCGGCGATCACAAAATGTTGTTGCGACATCGCCAGCAAGCCCAGCGAATTGAGCGTATTTGCGGTATCGGGATGTTGCGCACCAAGCGCCTGGCGCTGAATTTCCAGGGCGTGATTCAGCGCCGTTTCGGCTTCGTCGAGCCGCCCTTGCTGCCGCAAGGTGCCGCCGAGCAATTGCAGCGTTTCGGCGATCGCCGGATGATTTTCGCCGAGACGTTTTTGTCGCGCGTCGAGCGCCAGACGCACTTCGACTTCGGCCTCCTTGCTGCGCATTTGTGTCATCAGTTGTGTGGCGTAATCGTTGTGCATCTGCGCCACCGAACTGTGCTCGGGGCCAAGTGCGGCGGTGGCGCGCGCGATCGCGTCGATGAACGCCGCGCTGGCGCCGTTATAATCACCGAGGCGGCTCAGCATCAAAGCCTGCAGGTGCTGATCGCGCGCGCTGTCGGCTGCGCCTTGGGCACCGCGCGCCGCATCCAGTGTAGCGGCGATGCGGGTATCTTCGAGCGCTTGCTTGAGCTTGCCCTGTTTTTCGTCCAGCAATGCTCGTTCGGCATACACGGCACTTTTTTGCGCATCGTCGCGGCTGAGTTTTTGCGATTCGTCGAGCAGGGTTTGAGCTTCGTCGTACTTGCCAGTTTCGCGTTGCACGATCGCGAGTTCGAGCGCACCACGCGCGCGTTCCGCCGCATCGCTTTGCCCCGAACTTGCCGCCAGTGCGCGCGCTTGCGTCAACAGCGTGGCGGCATGCTCGAACTGTCCGAGTTGCCGATAAAGAATTCCGAGCGTCTGCAACATGCTGGCTTGCAGCCGTGGTTGATCGGCGAGTTCGGTTTGCGCGCGCGCGGCGCCTTGATCGAGCAAATCACGCGCGGTGATACGCGCACCAGCAGCGCGATCCGGCGCCGACGCATCGAACACGCTGGTCAGGAATCGCTGCGATGCCAACGCTAGCGCGGCTTCGCTTTCGGCACGATGCGCTTGCCACAGCGCGATGCTGCCGCCGGCAATGATCGCGCTCAACGCCAGCACACCAGCAAAACTGGCGATCGCATGACGTCGCACAAAACGGCTGAGTCGATAGCTGCTGCTATCTGCGCGCGCTTCGATCGGATGATTGCCTTGCCAGCGCCGGATATCGTCGGCAAATGCCTCGACCGTGGCGTAGCGGCGCGCAGGTTCGTCATCGCACGCACGCGCCACGATGATGCCAAGATCGCCACGCAAGGATTTCGGCGTAATGCTTTCCGGGCCGTTCGCACCGACCTGCAAACGCGCCTGCATCAATCGCAATACCGGTCGGCCGGCAGTCGCGTGCGTATTGCCGTGGAAACGCGCGCCGCTGAGCAACTCGAACAACAGCACGCCGAGGGCATGGATATCGGTCGCGGTACTTATTGCCTCGCCGCGAATCTGCTCCGGCGCGGCATAAGCGCGCGTGAGAAAACGCGAGGCTGCGGTGGTCTGTTCATCCTGCTCGGTGTCTTCGAGCACCTTGGCCACGCCGAAGTCGAGCAGCTTCGGTTCACCACTCGCATCGACCAGCACGTTGCCGGGTTTGATATCGCGATGCACGATCAGCTGGCGATGCGCGTACGCGATCGCATCACACAGCTTGCGCAGCAGATCCAGACGTTGCGTGAGATCGGCCTGCGTCTGCTCGGCCCACGCCATCAGTGGCTGGCCCTCGACATATTCCATCACCAGATACGGCTGACCGTTGGCGCTCAGGCCGCCATCGAGCAGGCGCGCGATATTCGCATGCTGCAGACGCGCGAGGATCTGTCGCTCGCGGCGAAAACGCTGCAGGATGTCGCTGCTGTCCATGCCGCGTCGAATCAGTTTCAGTGCGCCGTGTTGGACGAAATCTGTGCCGCTGCGTTCGACCAGAAACACCGCGCCCATGCCGCCGCGTCCGAGCGTGCGTTGCACGCGCCACGCACCGATTGCGGTATCGACCGGCAGCTCGTCGAGGCTATCGTCATCGGATGGCGTTAGCGTCGCAGCAAGCGCGAGGGCTGGCCGATCGAGTATTGGCGCGCCATGTTGGGTTGCGAGCAACTTCAGCACTTCCGCATGCAGTTCCGGCTCGTAGCCACAACGTTGCTCAAGCCACTCGGTTTGTGATTCGAGTGGCTGATCGAGTATCTCGCGCAGCACAACAAATGCGCGGCGTTTAAGGTCGAGATTCATGTGCGCCCTGACTGCTCATCTCGCTGGACAAAAGCGCGCGTGCCGCCTGCCAGTCGCGCATCACCGTGCGCAGGGTCAGTCCTTCGATTTCGGCAATCGCCGAAAACGCCATGCCACCGAAAAAATGCAATTGCACAACACGTGCCGCACGCTCATCGATCTGCTCCAGCGTGGTCAATGCCTGATCCAGTGCGAGCACCGCAAACGCATCGTCGGCAGCATCGGGCAGTGCTTCATCAAGCGTCACATGCAGCGCGCCGCCGCCGCGTTTGTCGGCCTGATTACGCCGCGCGTGATCGACTAGTACCTGACGCATCGCGCGCGCCGCCAATGCCATGAAATGCATGCGACTGCCCGGCGGCAAGGCTTGCGGAGCCGCGAGCTTGATAAAGGTTTCGTTGACTAGTGCGGTGGTCGAAAGGGTTTCGTTGTAACCGCGACGCAACTGCCGATGCGCGCAACGGCGCAGCTCTTCGTAGAGTACGTCGTATAACTGATCGCGTGCCAGATCGTCGCCGCGATCGGCCGCGGCCAGCAGTTCGGTCACACTGTCATTCATGCGAGCTCCGGAAATAGCACAAACATTGCAAGGTTCGGAGTCATTTGCACTCAGCATTACTCAAACGTGCATTGTACGGAGCTGGCATGTATGCGTGGCGTTATTTGCAAGCTATGCATCCATTCGACTTGCGCGTTAGCGAAAAAAATCCCCCGGCGTTTGCACGTCGGGGGATCGATGTTTCAAGCGGTGCTGATGCGCGACAATTACCGATGCGCTAAGCGTCCACTGCGTTTTGCACCTATGGTGTACAGATCGCGAATGCCTTGAAAGTTATTGGGCCACCACCGCCGCTACCGAAGTTTGAGCCGGTGACGGTCCACCCGTTATTGGTGGCGTTCGGGAAGCTTTCGTTGAGGACCGTAAAATACTTCGTACCCGCGACGATCGACATGCCGCCGCTGACCACGCGTTGTGTACCCGGACAAAGCACAGTGATGGTACAGGTGGTCCCGGATGCGCAGTCTGTGGTCGTGGTCGGCGTCACCGTGGTTAAAGTCTGGCTGAGCATCGGCGTTGCACCGGTAGAGCCGGTTGATCCTGCTGGCCCGGTCGTACCCGTCACGCCTTGCGGCCCCTGTACGCCTGTTGCACCGGCACCTGTGGCGCCGACCGCACCGGTGACACCGGTCTGACCCTGTGCACCTGTCGCACCCGCTACGCCAGTCGCACCGGTGACACCTGCTCCCGTAGCACCTGTTACACCGGTTGCGCCAGTTGCACCCTTGACCCCAGCCGTACCGGTCATTCCGGTTGCGCCGGCCACGCCTGCGCCGGTTGCACCTGTCGGGCCAGTAATGCCTTGCGAACCAGTCTGACCGGCAGCGCCAGTGACGCCTGCTCCGGTAGCTCCGGTACTACCAGTAACGCCTTGTGAACCAGTTTGTCCGGCAGCGCCAGTGACACCGGCTCCGGTAGCTCCGGTATTACCTACCGAGCCTGTGGCGCCCGCACTTCCAGTTGCGCCCTGGATACCCGTAGCGCCTGTTACACCAGCACCTGTTACGCCAGTAGCTCCAGACGCACCAGTCGTGCCGGTCGCACCTTTTGCCCCAGCTGTTCCGGTCATTCCGGTTGCGCCGGCCACGCCCGCGCCGGTGGCACCCGTTGGGCCAGTGACACCTTGCGAACCAGTCTGTCCGGCAGCGCCTGTGACGCTGGCTCCTGTAGCGCCGGTATTACCGGTTGATCCTTGCACGCCGGTCGTGCCGGTAGCACCGGCCGAGCCGGTGGCGCCAGTTGCGCCATTAGCTCCGCTGCCCGTTGCACCAGTTGCGCCTGCCAGGCCATTGCTGCCGGTGAGTCCGGTAGCGCCCGTTGCACCTGCCGTGCCGGTGGCGCCGGTCGCACCAAATCCGGTTGCGCCGGTAATACCGGTCGGGCCAGCAGCGCCTGTGGGGCCGCTAACGCCGGTCGGGCCAGCAACGCCAGCGGGAGAATTCAATGCGTATTGCGCAACGGGAACCGTACCCACCGGTTGACGTGCCGACAGGATCTGGCCGTTGACGGCAATTTCGAGCCAGTATTGTTGTGTGTTGAACACTTGGCCGAAATCTAGATCGGTGGTGAACAGGCCGTTGACCACGGTGATGTTCTGCGGCGGTATAGCCAAGCCAACCTGACTGCCGCCAGTAGCAGCGTCATACAACTTGAAGGTGAAAGTGTAGCTCGCCGAAGCAGGCAATGAGCCACCTGCGCTGAGCTGGCCTTGATAGGTAAACGCCGTGGTCTGCGTTTGTGCGGCCTGCACCACATCAAAGGCGCCCATCGACATCAGCGCGCTGGCAACGTACATGCAAAGTTGATTGCGTTTCATGATCCACACACCTCGAATCCGTTAAAGAATATTTCGTCGCGTCCGCTGATCGCAGCCACCGTCCAGAACCCGGAAATAACCGAATACGTACCGCCGCTGGAATAGCCCGGCACCGGTTGCCCGATCGTGCCCGACAGGTCAAAGCAGCTGTTGTGCGCGTGTAATTGACCGACGCCCGTGATCACGTGCCAATCGATGCTGAAGGTCGGATCGACCTGCGGTGCAGCAGTGCCGACGGACGTCGCTGTCTGCTGCGTTGATTGCGCGATCACGCTGCTACTCGCAGCGAACAATGCCGCCGTGAGCAAAAGCGCTGCGCGTAACCGTAATGATGAACGGATGCTCGAACGCATCCAACCTGGTTTTTTTCGCATGAAAGCCCCTGTAGCTGAATACAAAAAACCGTCTAGCTAGTAGTCCAGCGCAGCACTGTTGCGTACGCCAAAAAACTCATAAATTCATCTGTGCCGCGAAACTAATCCGCAGCATTTACAGTTTTATTTATGATTTTGTGAACCCTATCACGCATTTATGCGAAATAGAACGATATTTACACGAGGAAATATGCTAACGCTGCTGTCAGGTCGCTAGCGCGCCTGTCAGGAATCAACTCGATTACGCAAGTTTGTGTGGGATGGATGCAGGACAGATTTGCCGCACAATGCTGCGACTTACGCGGGGATATCGCTCAGCACCTGCTGCACGCGAGTATCAGCGAGCTGCAGATCGATCTGATCCAGTTTGGTTTTTCCGGCGCACAACTCGGCCAGCAAGTTACTCTGGATTTTGCCACGCGCGAATGCCGTGGCGTAGGGCAGGCGAGTAAACGTGACCATCGCGTAACGTGGCACAAAAAGGCCCGAATGGCGCTCGGCGAGAATGCGTTCCAGCGAACGCCGCAACAGGAAATCGGGCGCGGCGACCGAGTCGCGCATCTCGATATAGTTTTCCAGCGCCATCGCCGCGATCGCCTCGGCGTTGGGTCGGCGACGGCTTTCGAATTCGGCGAATACACCGGCCATATCGTGGCTGCCGGTTTCGAGCAGGTCGGCAAGCTCTACCGCATCCTCGAAACCGCAATTCATGCCTTGGCCGTGGAACGGCACGATCGCATGCGCCGCATCGCCGAGCAGCAATGCGCGACCGTCCAGATGCCAGCGATCCAGATGCAAGGTGCCGAGTACACCGACCGGGTTCTGGGTGAAGTCTTCGATCAAGCTCGGCATCAGCGGCACTGCATCGGCGAAATCGCGCGCAAAAAAATCGGCGACCTGTGCCGGGCTGACGATCGTCGCGAAACTCGGATCGCCGCTGTTCGGCAGAAACAAGGTCACGGTGAAACTGCCTTCGGCATTCGGTAACGCGATGCACATGTAATGCCCGCGCGGCCAGATGTGCAACGCGTTGCGTTCGATCGCAAAACGTTCGCCCGCGTCGCGTTTGTCTGTGAGCTCCGGCGAAAGTGCGCTCGGTGGAAAATCGCCGAGCGCCGGAATTTCGAGTTCCTTGTAACCATGACCCAGCGGCTCGAAACGCTCGCCCAGCGGCGTGACTGCATTGATCGCGGCGCGCAGGGCCGAACCCGCGCCATCGGTGCCGAGCATGACGACGGCCTCGTGCTCGCGAATTTCTGCGCTGGTTTCATCGAACATGCGCAGAGTTGATCTGTCGAAATCCACCGACTCGAGCCGTTGCCCGAAATGGATTTTTGCACCCGCAGCTTCGGCTGCTTCGATCAGCAGTGTATTGAGCTGACCACGATTGATCGACCAGATTACTTCGCTATCGTCGCGCCCATAGCGCAGCAGCTCGCTGTGACCATCGAGCGCATGCACCATGCGCCCGCGCATCATCACGGCCTTGTCCATTACCGATGCAGTGAGCCCGGCCAGACGCAAGCCGTGCATGCCGCGTTCGGCCAGCGCGAGATTGATCGAGCGGCCACCGAGATAACCGATTTTCCGCGGATCGGCGCGACGCTCGAACAACTCGACGGCAAACCCGCGCTGCGCCAGCAAGGTGCCGAGTAGCGCGCCGACCAGACCGGCGCCGATGATGGTAATGGGGGCGCGAGAGGACATCGTATTCGTGTTCAAGATGGCATCAACGAGTTGCCGCCCATTGTTTTGCGGCATCGACAAAATAGCGGCAGTCGGCGTAACGGTTATACAGCGGCGTGGGCGCGATGCGGATCACGTCCGGTTCGCGCCAGTCACCGATGATGTGTTGCGTGCCGAGGTGGTCGAACAATGCACGGCCGCTATCGCGCGGACCATGCACGCGCAGGCTGAGTTGTGCGCCGCGCTGGTCGGGCGCGGTCGGTGTGACCACGCTCAATACGCCATCGAGTTCGCGCTCGATCAACCAGATCAGGTATGCGGTCAAGTGCTGCGATTTTGCGCGCAGGTTCTGCATGCCGGCACGGTGGAAAATTTCCAACGATACGCGCAACGGTGCGAGCGAGAGAATCGGCGGATTCGATAACTGCCAGCCATCGGCGCCAACGGTCGGTACGAACTCCGAACCCATCTGGAAACGCGTCGATTTTTCGTGGCCCCACCAGCCGGCGAAACGAGGGCGGGGTGTTTGCGCGTGACGCTCGTGCACAAAACAACCACCGACTGCACCCGGGCCGCTGTTGAGATATTTGTAGCTGCACCAGACTGCAAAATCGCAGTGCGTATCGTGCAGCTGCAGTGGAATATTGCCGACCGCATGGGCGAGGTCGAAGCCCACGACACAACCCTTGCGATGCGCGATCTCGGTGATCGCACGCAGATCAAAAACCTGGCCGGTCAGATATTGCACGCCGGGCAACAGCACCAATGCGATGCGCGCGCCATGCTCGTCGAGCACTCGTTGGATCGCATCGATTGACAACGTGCCATCCGCTGCATCGGCTTCGATTTCGATGAGATCCGTGGCCGGATCGAAGCCATGAAAACGCACCTGCGATTCGACCGCATAACGATCGGAAGGAAACGCGCGCTTCTCGATCAGGATGGCTGGACGCTCTGTTGTTGGGCGATAAAAACTCACCATCATCAAGTGCAGATTCACGCTCAGCGTGTTCATCGTCACGACTTCGGACGGCAGTGCGCCGACCACTTCGGCGAGATGATCACGCACGAATTCGTGGTAATCCATCCACGGCAAACGCCCGCGGAAATGGCCTTCGACAGCAAGGCTGCCCCAATAATCCATTTCCGCATTGACCGCATCGCGCACACCGCGCGGTTGCAGGCCGAGCGAATTGCCGCACAGATAAATCTGCTCGCCATCGTTGTGATTTGGAATCAGGAATTCATCGCGGAATATACGCAGCGGATCGGCCGCATCCTGCGCTTGCGCCCAACTGGAGCTTGCCTCGAAAGATGAACTCACTGCTGCACGCTGCTCATCAGTAAATCACAACCTTGCTCGTACGCCTTGGTCCATGCGGTGGTAGTTGCCGGCAATAACGGACGCACACAACGCACGTGGATACCCAGGCTTTCGCGGAACAGATACATGTCGCGATACTGGTAGCGCTTGCCCGCATCCATGCCGGTGTAGCGCAGGTGGGTGGCATCGTTGCTACCGACTTCTTCAGTGTAGGAGTTGATCTGCTTGGCCTTGGCCATGCCGGAAGCGACGAAACTTGAGAATTCATTGGCATCGGCAAAATGCCGCGTATCGACGGTCACGCGCGTCGCAGTATCGGTGCCCTGATCAGCCGGATCCTTGACCTGAAACGCGATCGCCTGCGGGCTACCTTCGGTTTTTTGCAGGATCATCGACCAGTCCGAGGGCACCTTGAAACGGATCGCGCCATCGTTCAGCGAATAATCGGTGGCGGTCTGCGCATGTGCCGCGCCGACCAGACAAAACAACAGGGCAAAACGGGAGAGAAAATTCATCGAAGTCTCCAAGTCGATAGAAATTATTCGGCGCGTTGAAAACGGCTGGTGGGCAGACCGAGCCATTGCAGCGCGCTGGCATGATAAAGCTGCGCTTGTTGTGGCAGCGGCAGATCGAGTTTGGCGATGCCGCTGCCGGGTTTCTGTTCACCGAGCGGGAACGGATAGTCGGTGCCAAGCATCACGTGTTCGGCACCGGCGACCTCGATCAGATAACGCAACGCTTGTTCATCGTGCACACACGAGTCGAAAAAAAGCCGCTCGAAATATTCGCGCGGATTGCGTGCGTTGTCGGTCGCGACCAGATCCGGACGCATGCGAAAACCGTGCTCGATGCGCCCGATCGTGTAAGGAAATGAACCCCCACCATGCGCCAGGCATACGCGCAAATTAGGCAACCGTTCGAGCACACCGCCAAAGATCAGGCAACACGCCGCACGCGATTGTTCGGCTGGCATGCCGACCAGCCACGGCAGCCAGTATTTCGGCATCGACTCGCGGCCCATCATGTCCCACGGATGCACGAGGATCGCCGCGCCGAGATCGGCGGCAGCTTCAAAAAACGGGAACAATTCTTCGGCGTCGAGATTCCAGTCGTTGATATGCGAACCGATCTGCACGCCTTGCAGCCCGAGCTGCTCGATACTGCGTTCGAGCTCCTGTATAGCCAGCGTCGGCGACTGCAGCGGTACGGTCGCGATACCGGCGTAATGCTGCGGATAAGCGCGACACAGTCCGGCCATGTGATCGTTCAGATGCTGGTGCAACTCCAGCGCCTGACTCGGTTTGGCCCAGTACGAAAACATCACCGGCACGGTCGATATCACCTGCGTCTGCACGCCATGTTGCGCGTATTCGTCGATGCGCAATTGCGCATCCCAGGTGTTCGGCCAGATCTCGCGGAAGAAATGGCCGTCCTTGTAGATGCGATGGCTGCCGTCGTCGGTATGGTGGATCACCGGGAAACGCGGATCGGCGTATTTCTCGGCGAGATTCGGCCAGTCGCGCGGCAGGATATGGGCGTGGGTATCGATTTTCAGCATGCGCCAAGTTTACCCGTTGCGCGTGCGCTTGGCAGCGTCGAGTTTCGCATTCCTGGAATTCGTATCGAGCGCGGCGGGAAGATCCGCGGCCTCGGCGGGATTATTCGTTTCGAGCAGATGCGCGAGTGTGTCGACGCTGTCGGTGATGCGGTCGCTGGTGTGGATCAGCGCCAAGGCGAGATCGCGTTGCTCGGGTAGATCGAGCGCGGGTTCCAGCGCTTGCGCAAAGGCCTGCTGATGCGCGCGCAGCTCGGCGGTCACGGCGATCGGCTGCTGCGAGCGCAGCGCAGTCGCCACGTCGCCTAGCGTGGCGCCGATGCGCGCGGAAAATGCGAGTGTACTTTCGCGCTGCGGTAGAATGCTGGTGGATTGCAGCTCGGCTTCGAGGCTCATCGCGGCGCGCGCAAATCGATTGGTATTGGCGACGATGCCTTCGGCGAGACGGCTCAGTTCGACATCGGCCCGCGGCTCGGCGCGCAGCCGTTCCAAAGATGCCTGCACGTTGGTGCGCGCCGCGCGTGCGGCGCTGCGGGCATCGGTTCGCGCGCGCTCGTCGGCATCGAACAAGGTCGAAAAATAATTGCGATACGCCTCAACCAGCGTGGCGAGTGCCGGTCGCACGCGCGAACGTTCCCACGTCGGCCACAATGCATACGCGAGCAGTGCGAGTGTGCTGCCGCCGATCGTGCCGACACCGCGCGCGAGCATCGTGTCGCCAGCCGCTTCCCCGAGTAATGACAACAAAACCACGATCAGGCCGGTCAGCATCGCGATCGCAATGCCGTAGTGCATCGCTGCAAGTTCGCGAAACGCAAAGCACAAAAGACCGAGCAGGATGATGCGCTCCCAGATGCCGCCGAGCGCGAAGTGCACGATCGCTGTCGCCAACACCAATCCAACCAGCGTGCCGATCACGCGCAACAACGCGAACGTGAATGTGCCGCCGAAATCCGGCTTCAGCACGATCGCCAATGTCATCGGAATCCAGTAGCCATGTGCGAGGCCGGACAAGCGTTCGACGGTCACCGCGAGGGCCAGACAAACGGCGCAGCGAATCGCATGTCGGCATGCGATCGAAGACAACGAAAGATTGGCGCGCAAGGTAGCGAGCGGATTGCCCGGGCGCAATGCCTGCGGCAAGCGCAGTTCGATTTCCTGCGCTTGCAGTTCGCCACGACTACCGGCGTGACTGGCATTGCGCACCGCGGCGCGCAATTGACCGCCGAGGCCGACCGCACGCGCGCAGGCGATATGCGTGAGTGGGGCGTTGCGCACATCGCGACCACTGTCACGCGCAGCGATCATTTCCGCGAGCACGATTTCGTAACTCGCGATCAGGTTTTCCGCATGCAGCGGTGCCGCGCCATTGCGCAACGCATCGGCGATTGCGTCCAGCACGTCGCCACTGCGCGCGAGCAGCTGCCCGAGGCGATGCTGGTTCGCCGCGACCGTGAATTGTTCGCGCAGATCGGCCAGCGCGAGCAGCTCAATGCGCAGGCGTTCGGCCACGCCGGCGAGCACGCGAAACGCATCCATCGCGAGACCACGAGCGCGATGCGCGCCGTGCAGCAGCACCTGCAGATTATTGATCGCTTCGGTGAGTGGTGGCGCCTGATGGCTTTCGTGGCGCTGGCGCGTATTGGTCGCGAGCTCCGCATACACCGCCGCCAGCGCATAACGCTCGGGCCGATAACGTTGCAGTGGCCACGCCGCGATCGCGAGCAGGGTCTGCAGCAAACCGCCAGTAAAAATCAGCGCGGAGGCGACCAACGCAGGCTCCGGCGCGCGCGCCTCGGCGCCGCACACGATCAGCAGGATCATGCTGGTCAAGCCGACGCGCGCGGCTTCCGGCCCGAGCGCCACAAGCATCGCCCCGCCGAATCCGCACAATGCGGTCGCGATCACAATCAGGATGTCGTGGCCGCCGAGTGAAAATCCGACAAAGGCCGACAAGCCCGCCATCAACGCCGCCGACAACATGCGTTGCAGGCGCAGGCGATACGGCCCGGGACGATCCGAAAACATCACGTTCAAGGTGCCGGCGGCAACACCCGCGCCGGCCTCGATGTGGCCACTCAGCGCGCCCACCACCAGCGGCAAGAGAAATCCGAAGGTGTTGCGCAGTGCCACGCTGTACGGCACCTCGCGCGGCTTCAGCCGCAACATTTCCTGCAGCAGATACGAGTGGAAACGCGGCGCGGGAGTCGACACGGAGTTCAGCAATTCCGTGCGCGATAAAGTCGCATCATTCGCTGCATCACACTCATGGTTTCGGTGCGATGCTACGGCGCAACGAGCCGAGCAGGATATCGATGCCACGCGCGTATTCCTGTTTCCATTCGGCACTCGCCGCATCGAGATCGGGCGCACTCGCTACGATAACGATGCCGGTGTCGGCGTTCCACAGGAAGTTTTCGCGAATCACGGTGGTCTGATCGCCCTTGCGAATCTGATAGCGGATCGCTTCTTCGCTGTCGTTGGCGCTATGTTCGAGTTCGACGTAACCTGGAAAATGCGTGTTGTCGAGGGTCGCCTCGCCGCGCGTTTTGCGGAACGTGGCCATCGCCGCGCCAACAAAGATCACCACGCCGACATTGGCCGCTTGTGCGTTGTCGGCGCTGGCCGGATTGCGTACTTGAAACGCGAGCTGGATGCGGTCCGGATCGGTGCCGGCATCGACCGGAATCCACTCCACCGGCACCGTGATATCGAGGCTCGTGCCGCGCGGGCGAAAATTGCGCAACTCCGCGGCATAAGCGGGCAATACGCAGATCAGCGCGAGCAAAACGACTAGCCACGAACGGGCCGGCGCGTCACGGCTGCGCAAGGCGATTCCACTCAAGCGGGGTGTACGAAAAAACATGCGCACAAGTCTAACCGCTCCGCGCCGTGAATGGTACGCAGCGGGCTTTTTATATTTGTGGCGCGAGGTATTTTTCCGGCACTGGATGCACCTGTCCGCACTCGCTGCAGGTACGATCCTCGATCGAGCGATAAAAACGCTCGAACACCGCTTGGAACTGCGTCTCGATATTGGTCAACGCGAAAAATTCTTCATACAACTTGTGGTGACAATTTTCGCAAAACCACATCAGGCCATCTTTTTCCTGCGCGAGGCGTTTGCGCTCGATCACCAGTCCGACCGAATCCGGCATGCGCTGCGGCGAGTGCGGCACGCGCGGTGGCAGCAGGAAAATTTCGCCAGCGCGAATCGGAATATCGCGTGGTTTGCCGTCTTCCATCACCTTGAGCACCATCTCGCCTTCGAGCTGGTGAAAAAATTCCGGGCCTTCGTCCCAGTGATAATCGGTGCGCTGGTTCGGACCGCCGACCGCCATGCAGAAAAAATCCTGATCCTGCCAGATCAGCTTGTTGCCGACCGGCGGTTTAAGCAGGTGGCGGTTCTCAGTGATCCAGTGTTGCAGATTGATGGGCGGTGACAGGCGCATGGGATCGATCCGGAAAAAGTCGGCTCACAATAATGGCCGGCGTGGTGCTTTGCAAAGTGTGCGCTCAGATGGCTGTATTGCGTTCAACCGCGGCAATACGACCAAGCGTTACTGATTCGCGCCGAAGCGAATGCGATCGGCTGCGAAACGATCTAGCATAGCGGGCAATCCAATCGCCGCCGCAAAAAATGTTCCGACTGAAATCCGTCTTGGCAAGTTCGCGCATCACTTTCTGGCCGTTGCAGGTATGTGGCTGGGTGGGATATTTCACGTTGAATTTTCTCAGCGCGATCGGTTACGGCAAATCGTGGGACTATGTGTTCGTGTCGCTCGCGTGCGCGAGTATCGGTTTCCTGATCACGTGCGTTCTGCGCCTCGGCTACCGTGCGTTGTGGCATTTGCCGATGCGGCGCATGAGCTGGCGCGCGGCGTGCATGCTGGTCGTTGCCGCGATCGTTTTCGCCACATGTTATGCCACGATCACGTTCCGCTATTGCGATGATTGCCGGCCCGATAGTGTGCTTGGTTACATCGGTTATTTCGGGTCGATGTTGTATGTGTTGTTGTCGTGGAGCGGGCTGTATTTCGGCATCAAGTTCAACCGACAACTGCAGCAGCAGAAACTGGCTGCGCTGCAGGCGTTGGCGATGGCGCACGAGGCGCAATTGAAGATGCTGCGTTATCAGCTCAACCCACATTTTTTGTTCAATACGCTGAATGCGATTTCGACCTTGATCCTCGATGCCAAACAGGATACGGCCAATCGCATGGTCAGCAGCCTCAGCGCTTTCCTGCGTTATTCGCTGGATTCCGATCCGGTGCAGCGCGTGAGTCTCGCTCAGGAAATCGAGGCATTAAATCTATATCTCGGCATCGAACAATTGCGCTTCGGCGAACGTCTGCAGGTCATCATGGACATCGCCCCCGAGGCGCGCAACGCACTGGTGCCGAGCCTGATCCTGCAGCCGCTGATCGAGAACGCAGTGAAGTATGCGATCGCCAAACGCGAACAGGGCGGCTCGGTCGAATTGCTGGCGCGACGCGACGGCGACGACCTCGATTTGCGTCTGCGCGACGATGGTCCGGGCAGCGACGATTTTCCGGACAAACAGTTGCCGTGTCGTGGCGTGGGTCTGGCGAATACGCGTGAGCGTTTGCGGGTGTTGTACGGCGAACGGCAGAGTTTCAGCATCGCCAATCGCCAGCCGCACGGTGTCGAAGTGCATTTGCGGTTGCCGTTCGAAGCGGCGCCAGCAGGCAACTGAGATGACGATCCGCACGCTGATTGTTGATGACGAACCGCTGGCGCGCCGCGGCCTGGAATTGCGTCTCGCGCGACATGCCGATATCGACATCGTCGGTCAGGCGGGCAACGGCCGCGAAGCGTTCGGGCTGATCTCCGTGCTCAAGCCGGACCTGATGTTGCTCGATGTACAGATGCCCGGTGTGGACGGTTTTGCGTTGTTGCGCGCGGTGCCGCTGACGCAGTTGCCGCTGACGATTTTCGTCACCGCGTATAACCATTATGCGATCGATGCGTTTGCCGCGAATGCGATCGACTATCTGCTCAAACCGGTCGAAGACACGCGTCTCGATCAGGCGCTCGAACGCGCGCGCACCGCGCTCAGTGCGCGCGATTCGAGCCGCCACTGCGAACGTCTGCTCGCGACCCTGAGCCGGCTTTCCGGCAATAGCGAACTGAGCCTGGCCGAAGCGCTGGACGAGGAGATAACGCCGGCACCGAGCGGCAAACTCGCGATCAAGGATGGCCAACGCATCGTGCGTGTCGACCTCGCGGCAATACAGTGGATCGATGCCGCCGGCGACTACATGTGCATACACGCCAACGACGATACGCATATCCTGCGCGGCACCATGCGCGAGCTTGAGCAACGTCTGGATGCACGTGTATTCCAGCGCATTCATCGCTCGACCATCGTCAATCTGGCTCGCGTCAAGGAACTGCGCCCGCATCTGAACGGCGAGTATTTTCTCAGGCTCGATTCCGGCCACGAACTCAAACTCTCGCGCAGCTACAAGGACAAGGTGCAGCTGCTGATCTGACGTGATGTTGCGGAGCTGAAGTCGCAACCGAAAATATGCTTGCGGCATGATGAGACTTGCCAACACTGTTTTACGCTTTCTCCAGCAAGCCACCACATTCGGTGAACAATTGGAAAGCGGCCATGCGCAGCGGAAATAATCTCGATGGAAAACTGGCAGCCTGGGTTCGCTTTTTGCGCAAGCCTGCGTGGACTGTCCTCGCGAGTTTGCTATTGCTGCTCGCTGGAATTGCGGGCGCATCCAGCCATGATAATTCCGTAACCGATCCTGCCGTCGTCACGGCGATTCCGATCATCGATTTTTCGATCACGCATCAGACGATGCAGGGATTTGGCGCATCCGATGCGTTTCTCGATCAGCCGCTGACTGATGCGCAGGCCGATCTGTATTTCACCACTACCAGCGGCATCGGCCTGAGCTGGCTGCGTTTGGGCATTGCCTCGAACGGCGGTTTGAACGGTGGCGCGTGGTCGGACGCGACCAAGGCAGCAGCGCGTGGCGCACAAATCTGGGCCGCGCCGTGGAGCGCACCCGCCGCTTGGAAAGACAACAACAGCGAGCTCGCCGGCGGCCATCTGTGTGCCGCCGCTGGCCAGACCGACGGCCAAGGGCACACCTGTGGCGCGAGCCATTATGACGACTGGGCGATCCGTCTCGCTGCGTTCGCCGGATTGCTGCAGCAGAACGCTGGTGTGCCGCTGTACGGAATCTCGATCCAGAACGAGCCGGACTATGTCGCGACCTATGTTTCGATGCTCGTAAGCAATAACGAGTTCGTGAATTTCATCAACGCGCTCGGGCCGAAACTCGCTGCTCTGAATCCGAAACCCGTGCTGATTGCCGGTGAATATGCCGACTGGGCCAACCTGTGGGGCATGACCGCCGCGATCGAGGCGAATCCGAACGCGCTGGCCTACACCGGCATATATGCGACGCATCAATACGCGCGCACATCGACGTATCAGGGCAGCCATCCGCGGCCTTTGTGGCAGAGCGAAATGTCGAGCTTCGAGGCGTTCGATCCAAGCATCGCCAACGGCGTGACCGTCGCCAAGTGGATCCATGCCGCGATCGTCGATGGCAACGTCAGCGTCTGGCATTACTGGTGGTTGTACAACCCATACAACGAGACCAACGAAGGCTTGATCGGCTATCCGGAAAATCGCAACGCCAGCACCAAGCGTTTTTATACGCTCGGCAATTTTTCAAAATTCGTCAGGCCCGGCTGGGTGCGCATTGAGGTCAGCGGACAATCGAATCCCAACCTCTTTGTCAGTGCGTACCAAGGCCCGCTCGGAAAATTCGCGATCGTCGTGATCAACGATTCGGCCAGCAACCAGAGCTTCGTCGCAAACATCGCCGATGCGCGCGTGAGCTCGCTCGTGCCGTGGGCTACATCAGCCGCGCTCGATCTTGCGGCGCAGGCATCGATCGCGGTCAGCGCCAATCAGTTCAGTGCGATCCTTCCGAACGGCGTTACCACCTTTGTCGGCACCAACGATCTGATTTTCGCGAGCGGCATGCAGTAAGTTTCGTCACATGTGTTTTGGTTTGGCTCGAAGATAAACAAAAAATCGCGGCACACTGAATTGCCCGATTCGTTCGGGCCTCTCGCCGCAAACCATGACTTTCGACACGGTCGAAGCGCGCGCGGTTGCACGTTCCGGCGCAACTCGCGCACGTTTCATCGCAGCGCATGCAACCTTTATGACTTGCGCCACATCCTATTGGCTATCGACCCGCGCGAAAATCGCGATGTGGTTGCAGTTGCAGGAGTGGTGTGATGAAACTGATAGAAACTTCGCTCAAAAATCCGATCGCGGTCGGCATGGTCGTGCTGCTGGTCGCGGTGTTTGGCGTACTCAGTCTGTTGCAGTTGCCGCTGCAGTTGTTTCCCGAGATCGACAAGCCGCAGATTTCGATCCAGACCAACTGGCGCGCGGCGTCGCCGGAAGAAGTCGAATCCGAATTGCTCGAACCGCAGGAGCAGGTGCTGCAGGGTTTGCCGGGCGTCGAAGAACTCGATGGCAACGCGGGCGCGGGCGGCAGCAATATCAACCTGACGTTTGCGATCGGCACCGACATGAAAAACGCGCTGGTCGAAGTGATCGGTCGATTGAATCGCGTGCGCGCATTGCCGCGCGATGCCGATCGTCCGGTGGTGCAACTCGGTGGTGGTGGCAACGCGAACGAATCGCTGAGCTGGTTTTTTGTGCAGCTACTGCCAGGTACAAAAGGGCCGGTCGATCAGTACCGGCATTTTATCGAGAACACGGTGAAACCCCGCATCGAAGCCGTGCCGGGCGTGTCGCAAGTGCTCGTCAACGCCGGGCCGACCGACGAAGTGCGCATCACCGTGGACATGGCCAAGGCCGCGAGCATGGGCATTTCGGTAGCGGATATTTCCACGCGTGCGGCGAGTTCCAGCGATGTTTCTGGCGGCCAGATCGAGGTCGGACGGCAGCAATATGTGCTGCGTTTCACCGGCCGTTATCAACCCGAGCAACTCGGTGAATTGGTATTGGCATGGCGCGATGGCAAACCGATCAAGCTCAGCGATGTGGCGACAGTGGAAACCCGGCCGCCCGAGCGGCAGAATTTCGCCTACCAGAATGGCAATCCGGCGATCGGCCTCGACGTGCACCGCGCCAGCGGCGCGAACGTGCTGAAGACGCTCAACGAAGTGAAACGCGTGGTGGCCGAGTTGCGCGAGGGAACGCTCAAGGCGCAAGGACTCGGCATCGAGCAGTCGTTCGATTCGTCGCTGTTCATCAATCGTGCCGTCAGCCTGCTCAGCGAAAACCTGATCGTCGGTGCGCTGCTCGCGCTGCTGTGCGTGTGGTGGTTCATGCGTGATTGGCGCGCCACCGTGCTGATCGCGAGTTCGATTCCGATCTGCCTGCTCGCTACGTTCACCGCGCTGCATCTGACCGGACACAGCCTCAACATCATTTCGCTGGCGGGCCTCGCGTTCGCGGTCGGCATGGTGGTGGAGGGCGCGATCGTGGTATCGGGCAATATCCTGCGCCTGAAAGAAACCGGCATGACGCCGATGGAGGCCGCGTTCAAAGGCACGCACCAAGTGGTCGGCGCGTTGATTGCCTCCACCATCACCACGATTGCGGTATTCCTGCCCGTGGTTTTCCTGCGCGATGTCGAAGGCCAGATTTTTTCCGACCTCGCGCTGACGATTTCGATTGCGGTGGCGATCTCGGTCATCGTCGCGATCACCGTGTTGCCGGCGGCGTCCGGCTGGCTCAAGGCGAAGCGTCTGAAATCCGGCTACGGCGATGGCTGGCCGTGGTTGACCGAACGCATCATGAGCCTGACCGACACGCGACCGAAACAGCTCGGCTGGATCGCCGGATTGCTGGTGCTGCCGTTGTGTCTGACGTTCGCATTCAAACCGCAGCTCGACTACCTGCCGCCGGTGAAACGCGCCGCGATCGATGCGTATTTCAACTTTCCGCCGGGCATGGCGCCGGATGTCGTGAATCGCGAAATCGTGCCCGGTATTCTCGAACGCATGAAACCGTACATGGACGGCAAAAAACAGCCGCAATTGAAAAACTGGTACGTATTATTGTGGCCCGGCGGCGGCACGATCGGCGCGCGTGTGGTCGATGAAAAGCGCATCGGAGATCTGGAACGCATCATCCGCGACGAGATTGTGGTCGGTTTTCCCGACACGCGCGTTTTCGTCGAGGAAGGCAATCTGTTCGGCGGTTTCGGCGGCTCGGCACGTTCGGTCGCGATCCATCTGCAAGGCGAAGATTCGGCCAAGCTCAACCAGGTCGCCGAGGCCGGGCGCAAGTTGCTCGAAGCGAAATTTCCCGGCGCAAATGTGCAGGCGTTTCCGAATACCGATTCGGCGCAACTCGAACTGCACGCGGTGCCGGACGACCGGCGTATTGCCGAGGCGGGCTGGGATCGCGCCGCGCTCGGCGATATCGTGCGCACGCTCGGCGACGGTTCATGGCTCGGCGAATATTTCAACGGTGAGCAACGTGTACCGGTGATCCTGCGCGCCAGCAGCGGTCAGACCCCCGAGGAAATCGCGCAGACGCCGCTGGTCACGCCGAACGGACGGATCGTGCCGCTCGGCGATCTGGTCAAGCTCGAAACCGTGCTCGGGCCGACCCAGATCCGCCGTCTCGATCATCGCCGTACGGTGACTTTGACCGTCGATCCGCCAGCCAATCTCGCGCTCGAAGATGCGCTCAAGACGATCGATAAAGATGTCGTGCCGGCGTTGCGCAAACAATTGCCGGACGGCACGATTCGCCTGGCCGGCAGCGCTGATCGCCTCGACCAGACGGTCGCGACCATCGGCACGAATTTCCTGCTCGCGCTGTTCGTTTTGTTCCTGCTGATGGCGGCGATGTTCAAGTCGTTGCGCCACGCCATCATCGTCGTATTGACCGTGCCGCTGGCCTTGATCGGCGGCATGCTCGGCCTGCGCGTGCTGGGCCTGTTCGCGTTCCAGCCGCTCGATCTGCTATCGATGATCGGCTTCATCATGATGGTTGGCGTGGTCGTGAATCACGCCATCCTGTTGGTCGATCTGACCCGCACCGCGCAAGAGGAAGGACACGATCTGGACGACGCGATCCGCATGTCGCTGAACCAGCGTCTGCGCGCGATTCTTGCGAGCACCCTGACCGGCGCGCTCGGCGCGTTGCCGATGGCGATCAATCCCGGACCGGGCAGTGTGATCTACCGTGGACTCGCCGCGGTCAACGTCGGCGGTGTTGTGGTCAGCCTGATTTTTTCATTGCTGTTGTTGCCGAGCCTGATGCGCCTGGTATTTGTGCGCAAGCAGCGCAAGGCATTGGCGCCACCGCGCGGCGAGCGGCCGCGGATTGTCGAAGCCGAGGCGGCGTGATGGAAAATTTCGATGAAACGACTCGCAGGGCGGGCTAGGCAAAACGCCATAGCCCACCACATGCTCATCATGGGCGATACGGCTTCGCCGCGCGCACAACCCAAAAAAGGAACTTTATGAATATTTCCACATTGCTGATTTGTATATTAATTCCATTTATTGATGCCACTGCCGAAACACCGGCGACACCGGCGGCGAATGTCGAAATCGGTATCGCCAAAACCACGCGTCTCGCGCCGCAACGTTGGGTGCCGGGCAGTGTGGTCAGTCGCGATGACGCAAAAATCGCCAGCGCCGAAGCCGGCCGGCTCGACTTCGTTGCCGAAGTCGGCACGCGCGTGAAATCTGGTGAACGCATTGCCAAACTCGATGATCAGGCATTACGCCTGCACCACGAGGAAATTCTCTCCGACGTGCGTCGTGCCGAAGCGCAGCGTCAGCTTTCCGCGACCCAACTCGAACGTCTGACCAAACTCGCGTCGGGCACCAGCGTCGCCGCCACCCAGCTCGACGAATCGCGTGCGCAGCTGGAAACCAATGTGCAGAACCTCGCTCACGCGCGTGCGCAGCAACGCCAGATCGAACACGATATCGAGCAAACCGATGTGCACGCGCCGTTTTCCGGTGTGGTGACCGAGCGCTTTGCGCAGCGCGGTGAATACCTGCAGGTCGGCGCGAGCATCGTACATCTGGTGGATAGCGAACACGTCGAAGCGCGCGTGCAGGCACCGCTCGCGCTGGCCGGAAAAATCCATTCCGGTACCAGCGTCACGGTCAAGTCCGCCGGCGTCGAGCAGGCCGCCAATGTGCGCGCGACGGTGCCGGTCGGCGACGAACATTCGCGTCAGTTCGAATTGCGCGTGGTGCTGGATGGCAGCTTCGCGCTGGTCGGCAGCGCGGTCGAAGTGGCGTTACCCGAAAGCGATGGCAACGAAAGCCTGGCCGTGCCCCGCGACGCGCTGGTGCAGCGCGCGAATGCAACTTACGTGATGCGCATCAGCGAGAAAAATATCGCCGAGCAAATCGCCGTGACCACCGGCGCGAGCAACGGCGATCTGGTCGAAGTGCGCGGCTTGCTGGCGGCGGGTGATCGCCTCGTCGTGCGCGGGGCGGAACGCTTGAGCGCAGGGCAGGCAGTATTGATCGCCAAGCAGGGTTGAGCCGGAATCTTTCCACGGTAATCCCAGCCGTCGCCGGGATGGCGATTCTTTAGTCGGTCAACGCCGCAATGCATTTCAATTCGATCGCGATCGGCGTCGGCAAAGCGCTGATGCCGAGCGTCGTGCGACACGGCTGCGCGATGTTGAAATACTCGGCATAAATGCGATTGTAGATCGCAAAATCCTTGGCCATATCGGTGAGAAAAACCGTTACATCGACGAGATCTTCCCAACGCGCGCCGCTGGCTTCGAGTACGGCGCGAACGTTCGCGAACACGGCGTGGCATTGCGCCGCGATGTCATAACCGCTCAGTGCACCATTCGTGTCGTAGATATTTCCCGGAATGGAGTTATCGGCCGCCGAGCGCGGCCCGACGCCGGATAAAAACAGCAAGTTGCCGACCCGGCGTGCGTGCGGATACGCACCGACTGGCTTCGGCGCAGTGTGGGCATGAACGATACTCACGGTGATTTTTTCTCCGCAGCATCTGCCGCCACGTTCAAGGTCTGGCGGTTCAGCACCCGATTGTCGATATCGATGGCGACCAGACGATAATTGCCTGGACGCAAATACAGCTCGGCGACCGCTTCGGCACCGAGAATATCGATATTCTGAAAGCTCAACCGATCGGCAGGAATGGCGTCTTCGCCTTCATCGGCATAACGCGCTTCGACCAGGCATGGCGATTGTTTCTGGCACAGCTCAGCCTGATGCACCAGAATCGGTTTGCGTGCGCCGTCGATCTCCAGCCAAGTCGGTCGCCCACGGCGCAAAACCTGCGGTGGGAAAATCACGCTGACATCATACGCTGCCGGCTTCAACGACCATGGTTTGCCGGCCGTATCAATGAAGACAATCGGCTTGACAGGATGCAGCGATTCGATCGCCGCGCGGTAGAACGGATGGTCGTGACCAGGGGTGTCGTGATCGACCATCATGGTCTGCTCGATGCATAGCGGATCGATGCCGCTAAGCTGTTTGAAATGTTCGGCCATCGATTTGCCGTCGAGATATTTGCCGGACTTCTGGATATGCGCAAATCCGGCATTCACGACGAGACGTGCTTGCGGATTTTTCTTCAACACGCGGCTGACCAACGTTGCCGCTTGCTCACGTTCGCGCGCGTCGCCATCGGCTTTTTCGGCCTCGTAGGCAATCACCGTGAAACCGAGTTTCAGCGCGGTACGCACCATCTCGGAATACAGCGGATCCTGGGTGTAAAAACCGCTGTGGATATTGGGATAACCGCGCTTTTGCAGCTCCTTGTCGCTGTCGTACAGGGTTTCCACGGCAAACGTGTCGAAGCCTTGTGCGCGCAGCGGCGCGAGCATTTCGATGGTCACGATTCGCGTGTGCGCAAACGTATGCGCCTCGTTAAAAAAAACGACTTGGCGATCTTTGCTCAGCGCGAGCAACGCATCCACTGCCGGCTTGGCTTGAAAACGCCCGGCGAGCGGCGAGGTATTGTCATCGGACTCGCTAACTTGCTGCAGCGAATGCGTGTCGCGAGCGGCGGCATAATCCCCCAGATAGGTTTGATACCAACTCACGTACTGACTGAAGATCGAGCGAAATGCCGGTGTGCGATCTTCGCTGGCGGCCTTGTGCATGAATCGATATTGGGCGAGCAATCCGTTCTGTTTCAGCGCCTCTTTATAGATGCGCTCCGATTTCGCAAACGCCTCACGCTGTTGCGCTTTCCACTGCGCCGGATTGGTCGGCTGAGTGGCAGTCGGGGCGGCACGGCTGTCGTTATCCGCGGCGGTTTGCGCGCTGAGCGTCGTTGTCGCAATCGGCAGGGCGAGCACAAGACCGAGCATTCGAGAAGTCGTACGAGAAGTCATGAGTTACTCCGCCAGGCGTTGAAAAAAGGAGAAGCCAGAGACGCATAAGAGTTTTGCATGGATTTCGGCATCACGATTTGTAGATGACCGATGCTCATTTTTCAGTGCTGCTACGCAATTTGTCGAGCGCATTCTTGTAGCTGTCGTCGAGTACGTTTGGGGCGTCCACACTGATGCCGAGATCGCGCACACGGCCGTCGTGCAGGCCGTAGATCCAGCCGTGCACGGTGAGCGGCTGAGCGCGACTCCACGCATCTTCGACGATTGTGGTCTGGCACACATTGACCACCTGTTCGATCACGTTGAGCTCGCACAGGCGTGCGTGTTTGAGCGAGTCGAGTTCGATTGCATCAAGCATTGCCGTGTGTTTTTTCTCGACGTCGACCAGATGGCGCAGCCAGTTGTCGGCAAGGCCGATGCGCATGCCGGTCAGGCTCGCGTGCACACCACTGCAGCCGTAATGTCCCACCACCATGATGTGCTCGACCTTGAGCAGATCGACTGCGAACTGGATCGCACTGAGGCAATTCAGATCGGTGTGCACAACGATGTTGGCGACGTTGCGATGGACGAATACTTCGCCCGGCTGCATGCCGGTAATCTGGTTGGCTGGTACGCGCGAATCGGAACAACCGATCCAGAGATATTTCGGTGCCTGTTGGGTCGACAGGCGCTTGAAAAAACCCGGATCTTCGGCGCGTACCGACGCTGCCCAGAGGCGATTGCGTTCGAGCAGGTCGGTCAATGAATTCATCAGGTCTGTTCCGGTTTCACGACGTTACCCGACTGCGGCGCAGGTCCGTAGATTACAGGTAATGCGTTGTGGTTGGCGTCAAGGATATCGTGCAAAAGTTCTATTGCCGAAGCAAATTTTTTGAATGGATGACGACACGGTAAATCCGCGTAGCACAGCATTTTTACTCGCCGAGAAATACGCAGACATTTTTCGGTTCGGTAAAAAACCGCATCGCTTCCCAGCCGCCTTCACGACCGACGCCAGAATGTTTTACCCCGCCGAACGGTGTGCGCAAATCGCGCAGCATCCAGCAGTTGATCCAGACGATGCCGGTTTCGAGTTTCGCGGCGATGTGATGCGCGCGTTGCAAATCCGTTGTCCATACCGACGCGGCTAGGCCGTATTCCGTTGCATTGGCGTTGGCGATTGCATCGGCATCGCTGTCGAACGCTTGCAACGTCACTACCGGGCCGAAAATTTCCTCGCGATTGCTGCGGCATTGTGGCGCGAGATTTTCAATGACGGTCGGTGCGATAAACCAGCCGTCTGCGCAACGCCCGGTGAGTTTTACCGCTTCACCGCCGCACAGCACGTTGCCGCCTTCCGCACGCGCGAGCGCGATGCAACCGAGCACCTTTTCGTAATGCGCTTGCGAGACGATCGCGCCGAGATCGCTGTCGGCGTCGTTCGGATCGCCGACGCGCAATGCTTTCGCGCGTGCGACAAATTCGTCGCGGAACTCCGCGTAATAACTGCGTTCGATCAAGATGCGCGAACCGCACAAACAGATCTGGCCCTGATTGGAAAATGCCGAGCGCAGGATCGTGTCGATCAATCCTGCGCGTGGCGCATCGGCGAAAATCAGCGTGGCGTTTTTGCCGCCGAGTTCGAGACTCAGTTTCTTGAATTTCGGCGCGGCAATGGTGGCGATCGACGCGCCGACGCGTGTGCTACCGGTGAACGAAATCGCCTTGACTTCGGCATGTTCGACCAGCGCGTGGCCGACGTCCGTGCCGAGTCCGTGCACGATGTTCAATACGCCCGGTGGCAATCCGGCGCGGTTGCACAATTCGCCGAGCAAAAACGCGGTGAATGGCGTGACCTCGGAAGGTTTTGCGATCACCGCATTGCCCGCCGCAAGCGCCGGCGCAATCTTCCACGTGAATAGATACAGCGGCAGATTCCACGGCGAAATGCAGCCGACCACACCAAGCGGCGCGCGCACGGTGTAGTTGATCGTGCCATCCGCCATCGGGTGCGCTTCAGATGCAAACTGGGTTGCCGCCGCGGCGAAAAAACGCAGGTTGGCGATCGCGCGCGGAATATCCACGCTGCGCGCCAGACTCAATGGTTTGCCGCTGTCGCGCGATTCTGCCGCGGCGAATGTTTCGATATCCGTTTCGATCAGATCGGCGAGGCGATTCAACACGCGTGCGCGTTCGGCGCTCGGCGTCGCCGCCCACGCCGGCGCGGCGCAACGTGCGGCGGCAACGGCGCTCGCCACATCTGCTGCCGCGGAGCTCGGGCAACGTGCGTACACCGCAGCGCTAGCCGGTTCAACGACATCGAGATAACTGCCGGACTGCGCCGCACACGTGCGACCATCGATGAAATTGCCGAGAGTAATAATCATTGCGCTCATCGGCCTAGCTTAACCGTTGCGTGCGTCGGCGGGCAGGGCAGCAAGTCATGCGCTTCTTCGGACATGTTTTTTCGTTACAGCGTTGCGCGGCATCGCTAGTTAAAGCGACTGCGTGCGACCGCCATCGACCGGCACATTGATGCCGTTGATATAGGCGGCGGCCGGTGTGGTCAGGAAAACAATCGCGTTGGCGATTTCCGCTGCCTCGGCGAAACGACCCAGCGGCACGGTCGCGAGCATTGCTAGCGCTACGGCTTCTTCGGTTTTGCCGGTGGCCTGCACGCGGTCGTGCAGAATTTGTTCGAGTCGCTGTGTGCGCGTGTAGCCCGGCAACACATTGTTGACCGTGATGCCGAACGCGCCGAGTTCGCCAGCGAGGGTCTTGGCCCAGCTCGCGACCGCGCCGCGGATGGTATTGGAAACACCGAGGTTGCGGATCGGTTCTTTCACCGAGGTCGAAATGACATTCACGATCCGGCCATAACCGCTGCGCTGCATGCCCGGCAGTAGGGTTTGCACCAGGGTCTGATTCGCCAGCAGATGCAACTGGAACGCCGCGAGATACGCGCTTGCATCGGCGCTGTGTGCGGCACCGCCGGGCGGGCCGCCGGTGTTGTTGATCAGAATCTGCACCGTGCGCAGATTGCTCAGCGCTTCGACTTTCGCGCGCAGCGCGGTCTGATCGCTCATGTCGACCGCGACAAACGCATGCTGCTGCGCGGCGTGTGTGCGCGGCAACGCGGCAACGGCGGTTTCGAGAGTATCGCGTGAGCGTGCGAGCAAGGTGACGTCGGCACCGAGTAGCGCGAGTTCATGTCCGGTCGCGTGGCCAATGCCTTGCGAGCCGCCGCAGACCAAGGCGTGTTTGCCGGTGAGGTCGAGATTCATGTCGTTTCCCGTGATGCGGACGATCGAGCCGATGATACGTTCGGATAGTCCGGCGAACGTGATCAGTTTTTGGCGTTGAGCCGATGGGTCATCTGCGCGACGAGTTCTTCGTCGCTGTCGCCGCGCGGCGGTTCGAGTTCTTCGAGCGAAAAACCGAACATGTTGGCGTCGTCTTCGTCGATGCCGTCGAAATCGCGGAACTCCGCGTCGAGCAAGGCTGCACGCGCGGCGTCTTCATCGGGATAGGCCAGCGTGTTGCCATCGCAATCGAACACTTCGACGTCGCCGGATTCCAGCACCGTCATGCGCGCCCATACCAGCGTGTCGCCGATCGAGGCGAACCACCAATGGCTCAAGTCTTCGTTTTCGGAAATATCGTTCATTGCGTCTGCGGCTGGAGTCGGAGCCACATTATAGGCGACGGCGTCGAGGAAACGGGAAGACGGCATCGCCGCTCCGTTTCCTCGACGCTTAGTCCGAAACTACCAACCCATGTAGTGACCGCCGTTCACCGACAGATTGGTGCCGGTAATCCAAGCGGCTTCGTCGGCAGTCAAAAATGTCACGGCATATGCGATTTCATCGGGTTCGCCGAGGCGTCCGACCGGGATCTGCGCGACGATCTTGGCGCGCACGTCTTCCGGCACGGCCATCACCATTTCGGTGCCGATATAGCCTGGCGAAACCGTGTTGACGGTGATGCCGAGCTTGGCGTTTTCCTGCGCCAGCGAAATCGTGAAGCCGTGCATGCCGGCTTTCGATGCGGCGTAATTGGCCTGGCCGTACTGTCCCTTCTGCCCGTTGATCGAGGCGATCTGCACAATGCGGCCCCACTTGCGGCCGCGCATGCCGTCGATCACCGCGCGCGTGACGTTGAAGCACGAGTTGAGATTGGTGTTGATCACTTCCTGCCACTGCAATGCGCTCATGCGATGGAACGTGGTGTCACGAGTGATGCCGGCGTTGTTGACCAGAATATCGATCGGCCCAAGCTGGCTTTCGACCGCCTTGACCAGTGCCTCGGCCGAGGCCGGATCGGAAACATCGCCGGGCACGATGGCGACGTCGATACCTTCGGCCTTGAGCGCCGCCTGCCAGCTTTTTGCCTTGGCTTCGTCACGATAGTTGGTGGCGACCTTGTGGCCGAGTTTGGCGAGTCGTTTGCAGATCGCCGAACCGATACCGCCGGTGCCGCCCGTGACCAATGCTACGCGTGTTGTCATGATTCCCTCCGAAACTGATGTGATGAATTCTGCGCGTCGCCACGCTTCAATTTTTCGAGCGCAGTCGAACTGCCAGCGATTGTACACAAGCATTATTCATTGGCATTGGGCGGGTGCAGCATTGGTTCATCGAGCGTGCCGCGACGTGGTAATCGGCCCGCATCGAACAGCGTGATGGCCGCATGCAACAGGGAGTCCACTGAGGCCACGCGCGGCAACCGCGCGGCCGCAATTCCGAGCAAGTCGAGCACCGCGCGCAATGCGGGCAGCGGATCACGCGCATCCACCGCCAGCGAACTGTTTTGTTTCGACAGTTTTTGTCCGTGCGCATCGAGCAGCAGCGGCAGATGCAGATAATCCGGCACAGCAAAATCCAGCGTGCGCTGTAGAAAAATCTGCCGAGCGGTCGAATCGATCAGGTCGGCGCCACGCATCACCTCGGTAATGCCTTGCGCGGCATCGTCGACCACCACAGCAAGTTGGTAAGCGGCGTGACCTTCGGCTCGATGCACAATAAAATCGCCGACTTCTGCGCGCAGATTTTGCTGTTGCGGGCCTTGCAGCAGATCGTCAAATCGCATGACTTGATCGGGCGCTCGCACTCGCCATGCGGGTTGGTAAATCGGGTTTGCAGGCGCCTCGCAGCTGTGCAGATGCAATCCGTGATTTTTCTGCAGATCGCTGCGACTGCAGCCGCAGGAAAATGCCACACCGCAGTTTTGCAGACGTATCAATGCGGCTGAATAAATCTCGGCGCGCTGGCTCTGGTACCAAACCGGTTCGTCGGACGACAGGCCGAATCCCGCCAGCGTATCGAGGATAACGCGCGCCGCGCCGGGAACCTCTCGTGCGGGATCGAGGTCTTCCATACGCACGATCCAAACACCGCGTTGCGAACGTGCGCGCAACCAGCTGCCCACCGCGACGAGCAGCGAGCCCAAGTGCAAGGCTCCGGTAGGTGAGGGCGCAAAACGACCGCGATAGTTCACTGGCAAGAAATCCGGCACAGCTTGAAATCGGCTCAGTTTACCCAAACTTTAATTTGCGTCGAGAGGGATTAACGCAGAGTTTGCAAACTGTCGACGTGCAATAAATACCCATCCACCGCGGAGCAATTCGATGTTGCGAGTCATGCTGTTCATCGCCACCAATCTGGCGATCATGTTGTTGTTGAGCATCGTGGTAAAGATCACCGGCATCGATGCATGGACGGCGCGCCACGGCATGAATTTCGGCGGCCTGCTGATCCTGTCGGCGGTGATGGGCATGGGCGGATCGTTCATTTCGCTCGCCATTTCCAAATGGATGGCCAAACGCAGCACCGGCGCGCGCGTCATCACGCAGCCGCAGAACGAAGTCGAACGCTGGCTGCTAACGACGGTGCAACAACACGCCGAAAAGGCCGGTATCGGCATGCCCGAAGTCGCGATCTACGGCGCACCTGACATGAATGCATTTGCGACCGGCATGAGCAAGAATCATGCGCTGGTCGCGGTCAGCAGCGGCTTGCTGCAGGGCATGAGCCGCACCGAGATCGACGCCGTGCTCGGCCACGAAATCACGCATGTCGCGAATGGCGACATGGTCACGTTGACCTTGATCCAGGGTGTGCTGAATACGTTCGTGATCTTCTTCGCACGCATTCTTGCCAACGTTATCGACTCGGCCTTGCGTGGCAATCGTGACAGCAACGAAGGCGGTGGTGGATTCGTCTATTTCATCATCGTGATGGTGTTGCAGATGGTGCTCGGCGTATTCGCCTCGATCATCGTGATGTGGTTTTCGCGCTGGCGTGAATTTCGCGCCGATGCGGGCGGCGCGCGGCTGGCTGGCCGCGACTCGATGATCGCCGCGCTGCAGCGCTTGTCGGGCAATCAGACCGAGAATTCTTTGCCGAAGGAAGTTCAGGCGTTCGGCATTTCCGGCGATGGCAAGGTCGCGCGTCTGTTCATGAGCCATCCGCCGCTTGCCGAGCGCATCGCGGCGTTGCGCCAGGTTGCGCTGTGACGCGGTAAATCAATTCGCAGCCATGCGCTGCGCAAATAAATCAGGCGCCCGTCTAAATCAGGCGCCCATCACTTCCGACATCACGAGTTCGGGTTCCTGCAGGAAATTGCCTTGCACGAAATCCACGCCGCACGAGAACAGGATCGACATGCTCGCAGCATCTTCGACGAACTCGGCGATGGTCAGTTTGTGCGCGTCGCGTAACTGCGCACAGATGCTGCGAATCTTGCTTTCGTTGTCCTTGTTACGCGGCAGATCCTGCATGAGGGCACGATCGAGTTTCAAATAGTCCGCGTCGGTGTGCTTGAGCAGTTGCAAACCGGTCTGGCTGCCGGCAAAACCTTCGAGCGCGAACTTGCAGCCGAGTTTCTTGATGCCACGCACGAAACTCAGTACGTTTTTCAGCACGGTCACCGCACCTTGTTCGGGCAGTTCGAAAACCAGTGCGCCGGCGCGGATTTTTTTCGCTTCGAGCTGTGTGGTCAGCCATGGCACGAGGCTTTCGTCTTCGAGGGTCGCCAACGAAAGTTTGATGAAAAACGTATGTTCCTGACTGTTGAACGCGCGTTCGCCGAGCAGCATCAAAGAGCGTGTGATCACCCAGCGATCGATCGTCGGCAACAGGCCGTGACGTTGCGCCGCTGGCATGAACTGCGCCGGTTTGATCTCGCCCTCGGGGCCACGCATGCGCAACAGCATTTCGCGGTATTCGCCTGGCGCATCCTGCAGGCTGACCACCGATTGGTAATGCAGCTGGAAATCGTTGTTGCTCAGCGCGCTCTTGATCTTGTCGCGCCATTGCAGCGATTCCGCAGCGTCGGCTTTCTCCTGCGCGGCGGGATCGATCACATGCACGCGGTTGCCGCCTTCGCTCTGCGCGAGGCGCAATGCATCGTTGGCGCGCGCGAGCACGTTGGTTGCGCTGGTGCCCTTGCTGGTAATCAGGCTCACACCCACGCTGATGGTCAGCGAGACGGATTTCGCACCGAGCTCGAAGATACGTTCTTCGCAACCTTTGCGCAGGGTTTCACTGAGCTCGTTGACCTTTTCCAGCGAACCGGCCGATGAAATCATGCCGAGGGTCTGATTGCCGAAGCGCCCGGCGATATCGTCTGCGCCGAGATGGCGTTGCATAAGTTGCGCGAGCTCGCTCAGCAGCAGGTCGGCGGCGTCCAGTCCAAGCGTATCGGTGAGTTGCTTGAAGTTGTCCGATTCGATCAGCAACAAGGCGTGATCACCACGCTCCGCGCCGCTATTAGTGCTGATGCGCTCGAGTGCGGCAACGCAATGCTGGCGGTTGTACAGGCCGGTGACGGTGTCGCGCGAGCGCAGCGCTTCGAGCTGTTTTGCGACTTCTTCGCTAGCGGCCTGGCGCCGGAAAATAATCTGCTGGCAAGGCTCGCCTTCGTAGTTGGCGTTGGACAATTCGATCTGTGCATCGAAGTTGGCGCCATCGGTGCGCACCGCCTTTAGATCCAGCGTTTGCGTCGGTTTGACGCTTTTGTCCATGCGCTTGAGCGCGGTCTTGAAACTTTCCGCATCGGCCGGCGCGATCAGATCGAGGATCGACATTCCTTCGATTTCATCCTCGGCAAAACCGAACATTTCCAGGTACGCCTGATTCGCGCGTACGTGCATGCCTTCGTGCACATACGCGATCGGATCGCGCGACGAATCCAGCAACGCATCGCAGCGGCGCTCGGATTCGTGCAATCCCGCTTCGAGCTGGCTCACCGCACGACGTGTCGAAAGACTATTCGCCTCACGGCGCACGAGGTGCTGCAACAATTCCGGCTGACCCAGCTGCAGGTGCGCCCACGCACCCGATTGCACCGCCAGCAACATGCGCTGGGTGTCGAGGGTCTTTGACATCGCGATCAAGCTGCTGTCCTTGGTGCTGCGTTTCAGCACCGCGCTGGCCTGCGCCAGAGTGACGTTAGCCGCATCCATGTTGGCGAGGATCAGATCCGGTGCGCGAGTACGCAGATGTTCGATCAATTCTGGCTCGCTGGTGACACGGGCCAATTGCACAGCGATGCCGCCGTTGCGCAGATCGCTGGCAATTTGCTCGGCCTTGTCTTCCGAGTCCTCGATCAACAGCAACTTGATGACATTGTCGGATTTGGTCATGGCGTGCAGATAAATTTTGGAGACTTGTGTTTTACCGGATTCGCCCGCGCAATTCCATATGTGCTGGCGCGTTTTGCCGACGCCGCGTCAAATTCGCGAGTCGTGCAAAGGCAATTTGTACGGCGCGCTGGCCACCTCGCGCACCAGCTTCGGTACCAGATAACCCGACAGCCGCACGCGCAGTTCATCGATGATCGCGAGCGCACGTACATCGTCGACTTCGAAATGCGCGGTGCCAAATACTCGATCGAGCTGATGCAGATAATACGGCAGCACGCCGCACTCGATCAGCCGTTCGGACAATGCGGCCAGCGCATCGGCACTGTCGTTGATACCGCGCAACAGCACACTCTGATTGAGCAAAGTCACGCCAGCATCGCGCAAACGTGCGCATGCTGCGGCGACCGACTCGTCGATCTCGTTGGCATGATTGGCGTGCAGCACGATCACGCACTGCACGTGCAAACGCGTCAGCCAGCTCAGCAGTTCGGCATCGACCCGCTCAGGTAATACGATCGGCAGGCGCGTATGGATGCGCAAGCGCCGGATATGCGGAATCGTCGCCAGCGCCGCAGTCGACTCCGCCAACTTCGGCGTCGCCAGTGACAGCGGATCGCCGCCCGACAGCAATACTTCGCTGATCGAATCGTCCGCGCGCAAATGCTCTACCGCCTCATGCCAGCGGTTTGCGGCGGCGGTTTCCTCGGCGTACGGAAAATGCTGGCGGAAACAATAACGACAATGGATCGCACACGAGCCGGTCGCGATCAACAACGCGCGGCCCTGGTATTTGTGCAGCAGACCATGCGCACTGCGGCTGGCCAGATCGCCGACCGCATCGCGCGTGAATCCGGGCAGCTCCAGCAACTCGGCGGCTTGCGGCAAAACCTGCAGCAGCAATGGATCGGTTGCATCGCCATAACGCATGCGCGCGACAAATCCTCGCGGCACGCGCAGCGGAAACTGGTTGGTCGGTGTCGACAGCAAGGTCTGCTGCAGGTGGCTCAGTCCGAGCATTTTCAGTAGTTCATGCGGGTCGCTGATCGCCTCGCGCCAGAGTTGTTGCCAGCGTGCAGGCTGCGCGAAGTGGGGGCTTGCGGTTATCATTACGTTTCCAACTGCCGGCACTGCCGGCGCCATGTCACAACATTCTCAATTGTAGCCGCTTTCCGCTGCGGCTCGATTGCACTTCGGAGCAAGCGCTATGGCCAGCTATGGCATGAACGACGTCAAGAACGGACAGAAGATTCTGGTCGATGGATATCCGTGCACGATCGTCGATACCGATTACATCAAGCCCGGCAAGGGCCAGGCGTTCACGCGCGTCAAGTATCGCAACCTCAAGACTGGTCGTGTGGTCGAGCTGACCATGAAATCCACCGATACCGTGGAAGCGGCGGACGTGATGGACGCCGACATGCAGTACCTCTACAACGATGGTGAGTTCTGGCATTTCATGCAGCAGGACACGTTCGAGCAGCACACCGCCGACAAGACCGCGGTCGCCGATGCGGCGCTGTGGATCAAGGGCGAGGAAATGTGCATCGTCACGTTGTTCAACGGCGCGCCGCTCATGATCACGCCGCCGAATTTTGTCGAGCTGACCATCGTTGAAACCGATCCGGGCGTACGCGGCGATACTTCCGGCGGCGGCGGCAAACCGGCGCGTCTGGAAACCGGCGCGACCGTGCGTGTGCCGCTGTTTGTCGGCCAGGGCGAAGTGGTCAAGGTCGATACGCGTACCAAGGAATACGTCGGCCGCGTGAAATAAGCGGATGTCGTCCGTGAATTCGTCGCATCCTCCGCACGCCGTCGATACCCTGCTCGAAGCGCGCTGGGTGGTTCCGGTCGAACCGCACGGCGTGGTGCTGGAACATCACAGCGTCGCGCTGGCCGGTGATCGTATCGTCGGCATTGCGCCGATCGAACTCGCGCGCGAGCGTTCGCCGAATGCGAAACGCGTCGAGCTGGCGCAGCATGTATTGCTGCCCGGTCTGATCAATGCGCACACGCATAATCCGATGACCTTGATGCGCGGTCTGGCCGATGATTTGCCGCTGATGACGTGGCTGCAACAGCACATCTGGCCAGCCGAGGCAAAAGTGATGGGGCCGGAATACGCGCGTGATGGCGTCGAGCTGGCGATTGCCGAAATGCTGCGCGGCGGCACCACATGCTGCAACGAGAATTATTTTTTCCCGGACGTGATCGCGGCAACGTATCGACGCCACGGTTTCCGTGCGATGGTCGGTTTGCCGGTGATCGAATTCCCCACCGCGTGGGCGAAATCGACCGAGGAATATTTCGACAAGGCGCTCGCCGTGCACGACGAGTTCAAGGGCGAGGCGCTGATCGGCACGAGCTTCGCGCCGCATGCGCCGTATACCGTGAGCAATGCGAGTTTCGAGCGCCTGCGCATGCTGTCGGATCAGCTCGATATTCCGGTGCATCTGCACTTGCACGAAACCGCGCAGGAAGTTGAAGATTCGCGTCGCGATCATGCCGTACGGCCATTCGCGCGCATGCAGTCGCTGGGCATCATCAACGACCATTTGATCGCCGTGCACATGACCCAGTTGCTCGACAGTGAGATCGCGCAGATCCACGAAGCCGGCGTCTCGATCGTGCATTGCCCGGAATCGAACCTCAAACTCGCCAGCGGATTTTGTCCGGCCGAACAACTGCGTCGCGCTGGTGTGAACATCGCACTCGGCACCGACGGCTGCGCCAGCAACAACGACCTCGATATGTTCGGCGAAATGCGCAGCGCCGCATTTCTCGCCAAGGGCGTCGCCGGTGATGCGAGTGCGTGGGATGCAGCCAGCACCTTGCGTGCCGCGACCTTGAACGGCGCAAAAGCATTGGGCTGGGGCGATCGCATCGGTTCGATCGAAGCCGGCAAACAAGCCGATCTGATCGCCGTGCGTCTTGATGATATCGAAACGTCGCCGATGTACAACGTGATCTCGCAGCTCGTCTATGCCGCGGGGCGGCATCAGGTTAGCGATGTCTGGATCGCTGGCGTGCGCAAGCTGGAAAATCGTGTATTGGTCGGAATGGATATTCGCGAGCTGATGACCAAGGCACAGATGTGGCAGACGCGTATTGCCAGTTCGGCTTGAGTCATCACAGTGAAAAGTTTCAGCCTGATTTTGTTCTTTCTGTGCGTAAGTTCTTGCACACTGGTTAAACCGAAATCCTGGGTGGATTCAAATGATTTTACCGTTACGTTGTCGCGATGGGGCTACACCGTGACTGTCTCGCCGGATGGCAACGTATTGTTTCAGGGCTACAAGCAGGTTCGCGTTTTGGGTGACAGCAAATCTTCGATTAGTCTGGAAAAATATCGGGAAATTGTAAAAGTCGTACGCGATGCGCATATCGAGCAACTGAAAAATCAGTACATCACTCAAAAAGACGGCTGCGGCGAAATGACAATCACTGATTCGTCGCTGATGACGATCAAGGTTGCGGCGGATTCAAAAGCAAAAGAAGTTACGTTTTCTAACGGTTGCACGTGGGGTTCTGTGAAAGACGAGACTCAGCGTATTGATCGATTGGGACAACAGATCGATTCGATCCTTGATACTCATCAGTGGATAGGCTCGCCCGCAAGTTAACGAACTGCGCTGATACGCACTAAGTATCGAAGATCTTTGATTGGTATTTTCGGGCAAGCGCGAACTGCACTTTCACCAACGAACACAGCATCAATGATCAACCAAAACGTCAATCCCGCCGAAACCGCCAAGTTCGATCGTCTCGCCAGTCGCTGGTGGGATGACGCGGGCGAGTCGCGGCCGCTGCACGATCTGAATCCCGTGCGGCTGGCATATGTCGCCGAACGCGCGAATTTGCGCGGCGCGCAGGTGCTTGATGTCGGTTGTGGTGGCGGTATTCTGAGCGAGGCGCTGGCCGCTGCTGGCGCTCATGTCACGGGCATCGATCTGGCGCCGCGTGTGCTCGAAGTCGCGCGCCTGCATTTGCTGGAATCCGGTCATACGGTGGATTATCGCGAGATCAGCGTCGAGGCGCTGGCTGAAGAATCGCCGGGTTCGTTCGATGCCATCACCTGCATGGAAATGCTCGAACATGTGCCGGATCCGGCCAGCATCATCGCGGCGTGCGCGAGCCTGCTGAAACCCGGCGGCGGACTGTTTCTGTCCACGCTGAATCGCACGCCCGCCGCGTTCGCGCTGGCGATTGCTGGCGCCGAATACGCGTTAAAACTGTTGCCGCGCGGCACGCATCATTACGCCCAATTCATTCGCCCGTCGGAACTCGCACGTTGCCTGCGCGCGAGCGGTTTCGAGCTCGAAGATTTACGCGGCCTGGCCTACAACCCGTTCTCGCGGCGCGCGCGACTCATCAGCAATACCTCGGTGAACTATCTCGCTTGCGCGCGCAAGCCGGCATGACCGAGCTAGCGCTGCAATGCGTGCTGTTCGATCTCGATGGCACGCTGGTGGATTCGGCACCGGACTTGATCGGCGCGCTCAATATTTTGTTGCACGAAGAAGGGCGGGCGCCTGCAGATTTCGATGCCTTGCGTCCGATGGTATCGAAAGGCGCACGCGCAATTTTGCGACTGGGTTTTGCCGATGCCGACGATGATCGCATCGAAATTCTGTTGCTGCGCTTTCTGGATATTTACGCCGCCAATATCGCCGTGCATTCACGACTGTTTGCGGGCATGGATGAGGTCTTGCAGCGAATCGAAAACGGCAAGCTGCGCTGGGGCGTGGTCAGCAACAAGGTCGGCTGGCTCGCGCAAGGCGTGCTCGACGCGTTGAAACTCAGCCAGCGCTGCGCCGTGCTCGTTGCCGGCGATACGCTGGCCGTGCGCAAGCCCGATCCAGCGCCGATTCTGCATGCTTGTCAGCTTGCTGGCGTCGACCCGCAACGCAGCGTTTATGTCGGTGACGATGTGCGCGATGTGCAGGCGGGCCGCTCTGCCGGTTTGCGTACGATCGCGGTGAGCTGGGGTTATCTCAACGGTGAAAATCCGCACGATTGGGGCGCTGATGTCGTGGTCGATACGGCACTGGAATTACAGCTTGCGCTTGGACTCGCCGAGCCAGTTTTGCCGGCGTTGAATTTGCGATGAGCGAGGGTGGCACCGCGTTCGCGGCGTTTGAGCAGAAATGGCTCTCGGCGTTTCCTGAAAACAACGTATTGCGGGTGTTCCTGTCGCCAGCGGATCGAGTGCTCAATGCCGCTTTCGCTTGCCTGATATTCGAGCTTGAGCAGACCGCGTTGTATATCGCCGAAGCGCAGATCGCGGCGACCAAATTGAACTGGTGGAGCGAAGAACTCGCGCGCGCCAGCGCTTTGCAAGCGCGTCATCCGATCACGCAAACGCTGATCGCCGATCCACGCGCATGCGCCATCTCGCCCGAGCTGTGGCAGGCACTGGTTCGTGGGGCAGCGGCGCAATTGGGTATCGAGAGCAGTGCAGATTTTGCGACCCAGATCGCGCAGGCGCAGCGCTTCAGCCAACCGCTGGCTTCTATCGAGCAGCAGCTATTTTATGCCGATGGCGGCGCCAGCGGTTCGGGTTCGACTGCTGCCGCATCGCTCGCGGCGTGCGCGCAATTGCTGCGTCAGCTCGCGATGTTGCCGCAAGAACTGCAACAAGGCCGCTTGCCGCTGCCACTCAGCTTGCTCGCGCGGCATCAGCTCAATCGCGAAAATCTGCTGATTGCATCGGCGCAACGAACTGCATCGGTGCGCGATTATCTCAACACGCTGGCAACAGAAATTCGCGCCGCGCTGGCGCTGGGCTCAACGTTAAGCATCAGTCGCCGCGTGCGTGCGCGGCTCGACCTTAGCTTGATCCAGCGCGCGTTGCGCCAAGCCGATCCGCTGCAGGCGCTCAGCAACGACCCCGGCGCGTCGCCGTGGCGCAGCCTGTGGTTCGGCTGGTCTGCGGCGCGGGCGCTCGCCAGTGGCCAACGCAGGCTGTAAATTCGCTGTCTGCGCGAAATGGTGATGTCATTCGGGCTTTGCGGCAGGCTTGAGAATCGCGCCGGCGGACTCCATAACTCGAAACACCTGAGCATGTCCGCTCACCCGTTATTTACGCAGCCGAGCGCAGAATTCGTTACCCTGACGAGGCAAACTCACGACATTCGCGCTGATTGGCTCGCGGATTGTTCGATTCGAACTTGATGCCAGCTTGAAAAAGGATACGGTTATGCCCCCCGTGGAAAACGCACTGCGCACCTTGCCGGATATCGCCAAAGAGGTAAAACCCTTTGTCGCCGGCACGCTGGAATGGGTCGGCATGGGCGAGATCGAAGTGCCGATCAGCCTCGCCGATCAGGCCGGTCGTACCGTGCAATCCGGCGCGCGCGTCACCGCGTATGTGAACCTCAACAAGCCGGAAGTGCGCGGCATCCATATGTCGCGGCTGTATCTGCATGTGGATAGCGTGCTGACCAACGAGCCGCTGACGCCGTGTTCGCTGCGCCGCCTGTTGCGCGAATTTCTCGAATCGCACGCCGATTTGTCGGATCGAGCGATGGTGCGCATCCAGTTCAATCATCTCGTGCGTCGCCCGGCGTTGATGAGCGACAACAGCGGCTGGAAATCGTATCCGATCGCGATCACCGGCGTGATGGACAAGGGCCAGTTCTGCATGGAAATCGCCACCGAGGTGGTGTATTCGAGCACGTGCCCGTGTTCGGCGGCGCTCGCGCGGCAATTGATCCAGGAGCGTTTTGCGCTGGATTTCGCCGCGGGCAAACCGGTCGATTATGAAAAAATGATGTCGTGGCTCGGCAGCGAAGAAGGCATCTGCGCCACGCCGCACAGCCAGCGCAGTTCGGCCGAAGTACGCGTGAAGCTCGTACCGAGTTTCGGTTTCCCGATCATCGAGATTATCGACGCCGTGGAAGACGCGTTGCAGACGCCAGTGCAGACCGCCGTCAAGCGAGTCGACGAGCAGGCTTTCGCCAAACTCAACGGCGCCAACCTGATGTTCTGCGAAGACGCCGCACGCCGCATTCAATCAACGCTCAATCACGACGAACGCATCACCGATTTCTGGGTGCGCGCCTCGCACTACGAAAGCCTGCACCCGCACAACGCCGTCGCGATCGCGACCAAAGGCGTGCTCAACGGATTCCAGGCCGGCAGCGAGAGTTTCGGGCACCTCGGCCACGGTTGATCGCGGTTTCATTTCACGCAAAACGGCGCAGATTTCTGCGCCGTTTTTGTTTGCGAGAACAAGATTCAGCAGTTGCCGAGAAATCCCAAACAACGATCCATTTCACCAGACAAGTGCTTTCGCACTTTTCGCGAGCGATTCGGACATGCCTTTCTTGATGGAACCACGCATGCCCGGCACCGACAGCAGGTAAAGCGTTTCCTGTATCGCCCGCCAATCGTCAGCTGAAATGAGCACCGCTCTCGCGCGTCTACCGGATATCAAGATAGGCTGATGCGACTTGGCAACGTGGTCGATGAGTCGACAAAAATCTGCCCGGGCTTTGCTTGCGGTGATCGGATTGTTCATGGCGTTCACCTGATGCACAAATTGTACGAGAACACGGCTTTGCATAAACCAGCCACTGGCGTTCGCGAAATGAAGATGCAGCGCATTCTATTTGCCCGATTTACAGCATCCTCATCCAGATGTTCTGGCAAGGCCACGCGCCGCCACATTTCCATGATCCATTCGGCCGATGCGGGTGTTTTCGCAGCTCTGCGAGATCCGACCATTTTTGCTGACTTGCGCGTCGACTTGGGTGCAGTCAGCTGGCCCGGGGGGGATTGATTTGGCTCCAGATGCAATGCATCGTCTCATGGAAGAGCCGGGAGGCGATTGCGCGTTGTGAGCTCTTCGCACCCTGTCGAGGAAGCTGTAAATTACTTGGTGCTTAGCATGCTTTTGAGAAACTCTTCATTCGGATTTTTTGATCGAGGCTATCCATGACCTAGAATGCTCCCGGCGCGCGGAGTGGATGTGCAACTACTGACGTGGGCGGACAATCTTACGGAAGCGGGGCACTGGAAGATTGGTCACGGCAAATGGAAGCAGATCGACTGCGGCGATCACAACAAGAAGCGCTCGATAACTCCAATCGGCAGGCGCAAGCGGGCAACCTTAGCTGCGATTCCAACAATCAGACGACTGCGCTAGCGAGGGCCATTGATCATGCGACCAATTTCAGCATCCAATTGCTCCATTTCGGCGCGTTGCTCATGTGACCAGTCTTTCTCTCTCCACTCATTGATCTTAGCGTGCGATCGAATTTCCTGAGGCAACAAGTGTCGCAGACAGTAGTTTTCCCCATCTACTTCCGTCGTTACTTCGGAAAATTCTTTCGTGTCATCGGCTCGCCAGAGCGCCGTTTCCTCAATCGTTCGGCGAATCGCTCGTGCTCCAGGAAGGACTGCGACCCAAAAATCAGCCACGTCATCCCACAGTTCGGGGCGCTTCCGCGCTCGGAACGTCAACATGTGTGTGAGGGCCGCGAGGTAGCGGTAAATAATCGCGCGGCGGGCAATTTCATCCTCCAGCGTGTTTGATCGGTGCTTCTCGAGAAGGTAGGTTTGGAACTGGGCGTAGCCTTCCAGCGAATCTGTGAAGCCAAGGCCAAATTGAACGACCTGCTTCATGATGATGTAGTCGTATCGCCAGTTTGCAACCGCAACCAGAAATAGCGCGCCAAAAGTGCTGTTTTGCGAGGCGATTGCCTCGCGGAGAAACCTAGTTAAACCTTCATCGCTAAGATTTTCGGCGCCAGCTAACTTATCGAACGCCGGTGCTGGGGTTGAACGTTTTCCGGATTGTTTAAATTTTAGAAGGAATTTAAACATGTCGCTAACCTTAGTCGGTGAAAAGAGCGGATGTAAACGTGGGTTCCATTCCGCCGAGAAAACACGAATTTCGGGGGGCATACTGACCTTGCTAAAGTATGCGCTGATGGATGTAGGGCACCACATAGTTTGCAAACTCGCGGCACTTGATTTGCGCAGTCAGAATTGAGGGGAACGGCTCTTCAAAGACCATAGCGCGGCAGAAGTGTAGAGTGATTAGCGAAGATCAAGCCGAAATGGGGAAACCAACCGGATTGGCCCTGATGAGTCGAACGGCATAGGCTATGTCGTAAGCCACCATGAATCCGGTGTTGTAGGTCACGGACATGCCATTTCTTTCCAACTGCTGATCAAGGACATGCTCGGACTCTACTTTGAATTTCGAGACAACCCCACCTACTCGTAATTGCCTAGGTTCTGGCTCTTCGAGGGGCAAAAAAACCACCGGGCCGCCAGAGAAACCCTCGTTATTCAGCGCATCGACAAAAAACATGCCGGAGGTGATATCGACAGCGCTCGACAAAATGCCCTTTTTTACGAACGGAGCCGGGCGTCCGGCAAGCGCATCGGCTTTCATGAACATTTTGTAGGGGTAGCCTACAAAGTAAACGTCCTGGCTGTAGATGATCCCCTTCAGCGTTGGCTCAAGCGGAAGCGAGTCCGAAAGGGGAATATCCGCAGCGAGAACAGCGATATCAGTCTCCCCCCGTGTCGTTCCAACTAGCCGCACAGGAAGCGAAAGCCAACGCTCGTCATGCATGTATTCGAGGTTGTCAACCTGGATTGGATCCCCCAACAAATGCTTAGCAGTCACAAGATATCGCTTGCCGTCGATATCTATAGTGAACGCCGTGCCGTATTGCGGATCGCCGTTCTGCTCAGCACGGATAAATAGCATGCGGCATAGAACATTCGAGGTGATCATGCGAGATCCCAGTCTAGGTAGGCTTTCCAATCGAGGGTACGACAAGACGAGAACGTCAGCTAACGAGGTTGTAGAAAAAGCACCTTGGCGAAAAGTTGGTCGATTTCAGCGTAGTGTCCTCGAATTTTCGAGTCATTTGAAAATAGAGGTATTGGTTAATGATGCCACGGCGCAATTGATCGGAGAAAGGCCGCTGAGTGATCGGTGGGGTCGGTCATGGTTGTAGCGGTGCCGCCAGTCCTCGCTCATGCGACGCACTTCATCGAGCGAGGTGAAGACGTAGCGATCGAGCACTTCGGTGCGAAACGTTCTGTTGAAGTGTTCGATGTAGGCGTTTCGCGTGGGCTTGCCAGGTTGGATATGCAATAGTTCGATGCGATGTTGCGCCGCCCATTGCTTGTGATTGGACTGAGCTTCCAATCTCGATCCTTGGCGGCGAGGTCGGTCTTGAAAGCGTGCGTGATCGGCAGCTTGGCGTTAGCGAAAGCGTTGATCGGCGTGTGGCGTGAACTGTACTCGTGACTGAGCCTTGCTATGCGCAAACGACGCAACCACTTCGAGCGCGCGGGCGATGTCGCGGTTGTTGGTCGGAATGCCGAACGAGGCGCGCAGCGCACCGACGGCGGTGTCGCTGCCGAGACAGGCGGAAAAGCGCGGAATGCTGAAATCGCTGGCGGCTGCGTCGAAGCAACGCGCCGTTGCCGCAGCATCGAATCCGAATGCGGCTTCGGCCGCGCCGGGGTTGCAGAAACAACCGCCACGCAGCGCCACACCAGCGGTGCGCGCACGTTGTTCAAACTCAGCGTACGGCACGACGCGGCCATCAGCGCGCAGCACGTTGAAGGTGAGGGTGGCGCCGGCATCGTCGCTGCCGCCCGGGCCGTAGATGCGCGCGAGTGGCGCACCGTTCGCATGCGTTTGCGCGCGCAGCCCGTGCAGGAATATGCGCGTCAGCTCGCGTGTGCGCAGGGCGATGCGCGCGCCGCCGATTTCGGTCAGAAAATTCAGGCCGGCAATCACCGAACCCATGCCGAGGAAATTCGGCGTGCCGTCCTCGAATCCTTCCTCGCCTGCGCGCAGTTGGTGTCGTCCGTGCTGCACCGACGCGTATTCCACAGTGCCCCCAGCGAACCACGGACGTTGCAGTATCGCAAGTGCGTCGCGCCGCGCAATGAGTGCGCCGAGCCCGGTCGGCAGTCCAAACATTTTGTAGAACGATATCGCGGTGAATTGCGCTGGACAGCGATGCAGGCTCAAGGGATTGGAGGCGACAAACGCTGCCGCGTCCAGCAGCACATCCCAGCCCAGTTCTTGCGCGTTCGCGACCAGCGCTTGCGGGTGCTTCACGCCCGAAAAATTCGACTGCATGGGAAAGGCCAGCAGACCTGCGCCGCAGCGTGTGGCTTGTGCCAGCCGAGCCTCCGGCTCGTCCAGGCGCAACGTTGTGTCGAGTGGCAATACTTGCACCGGTGCCCCGGCACGGTGCGCGTATTCGCGTATGCCGTTTACCGAGTTGTGGTTATCGGCAGACAGCATCAAGCCGCGCTTTGGCGAGAACGGATAGCTCTCGGCCACGAGTTTGATCGCGGCACTCGCGTTGGCGATAAAACATACCGCGTGTGTGCTTTCATCCACATCGAAGTAGGCCAGCACTGCGCGACGCGCGGTTTCGATGAGGGCCGAACTGCCGCGCGATGGTGTGTGTTCGGAGTGCGGATTGCCGAAGATGCCGTCGGCGAGCAGACGCGTTTGTGCTTCGACCTGCGAGGCGCCGTAGAGCGCGCTGCCGGTGTAGTCGAGATAAGCATGATCATGTGCATCGAGGCGTGCGAATTCGCGTCGCCGGAGTGCGTCGAAGTAGTGATCGTTGGCTGGCACGGCGGCGCTCAACATCCTCGTCTCCTTGTCCGCGCGACGGTCGCGGCAACGCTGCTGGTTGGTGTTTTCGATGCGTCGGTTGGCGCAGAATTTTCGTCATCGATACGCGGTACGCCGCCGAAATAGCGGCTCAGTTCTGCGCTGTCTTCAAAAGCCTGGCGCGCCTGCGGCGTGGCATCTGCGGCCAGCACCGGATTGATCACATCGTCGAGCCAATCCTGCATACCGCCGCGCAAAAAATACACGTGACGCAAACCCAGCGCGCGCAGGAAAACCCACGCTTGCGCCGCGTGTGCGCCGCCTTCGGAATACAACACCAGCACGTCGCGATCGGAGAATATGTTCTGATCGATCGTCGCAATCGGATGGTTTTCTGCACCGGGAATGGCGTAAGTCTGATATTCGGCAGGACTGCGCACATCGATTACACGCAGTCCGGATTTGCGCTCGCGAATCCAATTCGCTAGTTGCACTGCGTCGACATGATCTTCCTCACGCGCGACGATGCCGGCGAGTTCGGCGACATCGATCCGACCCGGCGCCGTTCGGTACGGGTTGCCCGCGAAGGGCGCCGCAACGCCGAGCGCGAGCGCTGCAATTCCTAAAGTTCTGGCGGCGCTCATGTCGACGGCTCCAGTTTTTCGAGCAGCCGAAATATGACGAGTGCAATTGCGACGATCGCAAACACGATCACGCCGTACGGCAGACCCAGCAGCTGCGGCAACGTCAGCGCGCCATACGCTGTGCTTTTGTAGAACGGCTCCAGATAAGCAAATGCCAGTCCGCATGCAGTCACGCCGATGAACAAACCGAACATCGTCGCCAGTCCATCGCCGCGACCGCTGGCCGCCGCCACACATGATGTGCCCGGGCACAAACCGCTGAGCACGAAGCCGAGTCCGAACAGTAAACCGCCGGCAAGTTGCGGCACGACAAATGTCTCTGGAACATACAACGCAGAAAGATCGATGAAGCTCAAACGTGCCAGCCAGAAGATGCCGAGCATGGCAGTGAGGATCGCGCTGAACATCACCTTAAAAACGGTGAAGTCCGTGAGATAAAATTGGCCGACCAGCTTGCGCGCATTGCCGAGTCCGGCTTGTTCGAGTGCCGCGCCGAAAGCGGTGCCGATGAGCACAGCCAATCCGAGAGAAGTGTTCATGACCACAACCTGCGCGCGAACACGGCGACCAGATACGCACTGGCGAACACACTGGCCATGAACAACGAACTGCCGACACTGAGCAAGGCGCCGCCGCTCAAAGCCTGGCCGCTGGTGCAGCCGCGCGCGAGCATTGCGCCGACGCCCATCGCCGCGCCTCCCGCGACGGCGTAGAACAATCGCGGACGCGCAGCTAGCCGCGGGCCACGTTCGATCTGCGCGCGCCAACGACCAGCAATAACGGCAGACAGTGCGGCACCGGTCAATAGACCGAGCACCTCGAACACCAACCAGTCGGACGCGAAACCGCCGTCTTCCAGATAACCGCGAAAATATGCGCTGGTGTCGGCGCCTTGAGGTGCGATGGTCGACACCAGACTTGCCGATGCGCTGGCGAACGCGCCACTGGCACCGAGTCCGCGCCCGGTCAGCACGAACGACGCGAGCAGCACGAGGCCGAGGCCTACACCCGCGACATACGGATTGGCGTAAGGCAGCGGCGTTCTCATTTTGCTGCCGCTTTTTTGGCGGGATTTTCCACGGGCAGATCGCGGTTCGACCAATCCTCGAACGATCCATCGTACAGCAGCACTTTGTGGCCGAGCGAACGCGCCGCGAACAACATCTCGGTTGCTTGCTGGCCGATGTGGCAATAGCCGATCACAGTGTCGTCCTGCTTGACGCCGATCTTGTCGAACATCGCGCGCAATTCGTCCGGCGATTTCAGCTTGAGGTCGGTTGTGGTCACCGTTGAGAAAGGCAGGTTCTGCGCACCGGCGACATGCCCGGTCTTGTGCGGACCGCGATGGCCCATGCCAGTATCGATACCGTCGTAATAGGCGGCCGCGCGACCGTCGATTACGACGTAGTCCGGCGTGTGCAAATGCGCTTGAACAAACGTTGCATCGACAATACGCGGCTGCATTTGCAGTGCCGCGAGAGTTCCGCCTGTTGCTGCTGCCGGCGGTGCTTTTGTGGTCTCGCGTTTTTCGTGCAGCCATGCAGTGAGGCCGCCGTCGAGCAATGCGCTGCGCGGGCCGAGACCTGCCGTATCGAGCGTGAAAATCGCTCTTGTGGCTGGCGATACCCAATCTTTGGCGAAGTAGACGACGATGCGGGATTCGTCATTGATGCCAAGCGCGGCGAGGCGTTTATGCAGATCGTCCGCCGTCGGCATTTCCAGCATCAGGCCCTTGCCGGTGTGATCCGATACCGAGATGTCGTCGAGCGAAACATAACGCGCGCCGGGAATATGTTTGGCGTCGTAATCGCCCTTGTCGCCGACATGCAGCAAAACCAGATTTGCGTCGCGCAAATGCTCGGCCAGCCACGCCGTGGAAACAGTCAGGCTTTCTGTCGCCGCTGGCGGCTCACTGGAAAAACCCAGCATCGGCAAAAAAAGAAAAAACGCAGCACCCAGGCGATTCAAAAAAATGTGCATGATAAAACTCCTCACCGATTTGACGTGATCGTCGGCGAGCAGTATCGATGTGCTTACGCGTGCGTGTCGGACGAATGCGAGGCAATCTCGGACGCGGGGCTGGCCCGGAAGTCATGGTCCTGGACTATTCGGCGCCGAACCGCTCGCGATAAGCCTTGGGTGACAGGCCGTAGTGTTTTTCGAAGGCGCGACGGAAGGATTGCGCGCTCTGGAATCCGATCGACGTGGCGATGCGATCGAGATTGCTACGTGGCATGGTCAGGCGCCGACGTGCTTCGGTCAAACGCAACGACAATACAAAATCCGCGGGCGTGGTATCGAACACTTCCTTGAAGCGCCGGCTGAAATGGCGTGTGCCGAGATGCGCCCGCTCGGCCAGCACATCGACCGAAAGATCCTGATCCAGATGCGCCATGATCCACGTCACGAGCTCGCTGAAAGTATCGATCGCACGCGTCTGAAATTGCAGCGGTTCCGAGTATTGATCCTGCCCGCCGGAGCGTTTGACGTAGACCACCATCTCGCGTGCTGCCGACAAGGCGACCTGGCCACCGAAATCCTCTTCGATCAGGGCCAGTGCAAGGTCGATCCCCGCGCTCACACCCGCCGCCGTATAAAAATTTCCATCCTTGATGAACAACGCATCGGCATCGACCAGCAGCGCCGGAAACTGCGCACGCAGATCCGCCGCATGGCGCCAGTGCGTGGTCACGCGGCGTCCGTCGAGCAGGCCGGTCCGTGCGAGCGCATAGGCGCCCGTGCACACTGAGGCAACGCGGCGCGTGCGCGTTGCGCGTTCGCGCAGCCAGCGATCCAGTGCTGTGCCGTAAGGCCCGATACGCAGACCAATTCCGCCCGGCACGATGATGGTATCGACCTCGGGTGCGTGCGCCAGGTCGGTCGCCGGGTGAAACACGATGCCCGACTCCGCGGTAAAAGGCTGGTCGGTCATGCCGATGATCAACAACTCGTAACAGCGCTGCGCATTTCCGCGTGCGTCGATCTGCTCCGCACTGACAAATGCCTCGGCCGGCCCGGTCAGGTCGAGTGCGTTGATACCGTCGTAGCCGAGGATGCCGATCAGGAGTGGTTTGTGTTTCATGCAGCGTAGCTTAGTGCGTCGCGAGCTTGGCTAGGTAGATGACAAGACAAAAATATTTCCATCCGGATCACGGAATTTTGCAAACGTACCCCACGGTTGTTTGGTCGGTGGCTCGACGAATTCGACACCGCGTTGCGTTAGCTGTCGATGCGTCGCTTCGACGTTGTCGCAAGCGAGTGCGCCATTGAAGAATGTGCCGATGCGATCCTGCTGACCATCAGGCGTGAACAGCACCATTCGTGTGGTTGAGTGCGCCACGCGCAGTTCGATCCAGCGCTGCCCGGGGCCCATTGGCTGGTCGGTAGCGATCTCGAATCCGAGTTGTTCGGTATAAAATTTCAGCGCGCGATCCTGGTCGCTGACCGGAATGCCGACAAATTTGATGTGAGTGATCATGCTGCGCTCCGTAGCGTTGGCTGTGCGGCGAGCGCCGCACACGTGGCCGGATTATCCTGCGGATTCGGATTTTTACGTACCGATAAATGCTATATCATTTATCGGTATGAGAACGATCACTTTTGATCCATATGTGCTTGACGTGCTGATGCCGGACTTGGTCGGACACGACAAGCGACCGGCGGCATTTGTCGTGTACCTGTTTCTGCTTGCGGCCGCCACGCGCGGCAAACGCGATACGGTTGAGGCGAGTCTGCAAACCATCGCTATCAAAACCGGCCTGTCGAAATCCACCGTGCAGGAAGCGCTAAGACACCTCAAGCGCCGTGGCCTGATCGACCCAGAGTTGCAGGCAACAACAAGCTCCGCCGTGCGTCGAGTATTACGGCCTTGGTTGCGCTGATTTCATGCTCGGCGAAAAATCACGCGGGCGATTTCCGATAGCCAGCGCGTGATCAAATTCACATCGGCGGAAGTTCATGCCGCCACGGTTCGGCTGCGAGTTGGTCTTCGCGTTCGGCGAACGTGATTCGTCCGTAGGAACGACGCGTATCCAAGTATTGCGGCACGCCAGCGCGGCGCGCGGAGTCGCTGAATATCACGTATTCGTAGCGGTTGCTGCCATCCGCATAACTCAACGCGGGAATGGCCTCGTGGCGCACAAGATAGGTGCAATGCACCACGGGCAGCTCTACCAAGCCACGAATCTCCTGACGCAATAGCTGGTAGTAAAGTTCGCACTCGGCCAGATAACCGTTGGCATCGATCGCGGCGTGATAATTGGAGTACGCGGTCTGCGAGTGCAGCAGCGGTGCGACGATCGGCAAGCCGGTGCGTTCGATCGCGCGCAATGTTTCGCTGCGGATGAAGTTGTCGCAATCGGCCACGAAGTAGTGCGAGTTGTTCGCATGTGCCCAGGTCATCGACGCCTGGCGAATTTCGGCGAGCACGCGAAATCGTTCGCTGTTCCACTCATGTTGACCGTATTGCTGCACTGGTGTTGCGACATCGCTATCATCGAAGTACACGGCTGCATATTGCGCGCCAACACGCGCTATCCACGTCTTGAGAATCGAAGCGGTCGCATCGTTGTTGTTGTTGGTGCGGATGTAGATCAGCAGGCGATCCTTCGGCCAGTCGAACTGCTCGATGCACCACAGGTATAGCGGCAGCGTATGCGCCTTGTCCTTGGCGAGAATGGCAATCGTGATGCGGTCGGTCATCCTCGTACCTCGGACATCGGCCACAGCGCCATCGCCTTCGAGGCGTAGTGTTCTTCGGGCACGATCAGCAACGGTCGCGGGAAATTGAATGGTGCCAGCTGCAGATTTAGATAACCGAAACCGCCCGCATAAAACGACATGCTTTGCTCGTGCGTGGTGTGCGATGACGTCAGCAGCCAGCGCGCGCCACTGCGCTTGAAGTTGCGCAGCACTTTCCAGATGTCGGTTTCCGGCAGATGTTGCAGGCAGTCGCGCGAAAAAATCAGGTCGACCTGCGGCAGGCTGCCTTCGGCAAGATCGACGTTGAGAAACTCAATGCCGGGATGGCGCTCGCGATTCGCCGCGATCAGTTCGGGCACGATGTCGCAGCCGATGTAGTGCGTGCTGCCAAGATCGACATGCGGCATCCAGTTGTAATCGCCGCAGGGCGCATCGAGCATCGATTTGACCGCGAACGCGCGTAGCAACGGCGGCAATGCGCGCCGTACCTGATGCGTGAGGTCGAGGTTTGATCCGAGGCCGGATCGCGATTCGTTGGAACCCCATTCGTTTGCACTGTAGATGCGCTCGAATGCGGTCTTTCTGTCGAGGTTCGGGTCGTCATTCATCGCGGCAGGATAGCGTGGAATCGCAGAAAGGAAAATCTGCGATGTACCTGAGCGCGATAATCCAGGCCAGTCGATTATTTCAATTGCACGCCTGGCAACAACGCCGGATCGAGCCGCTGTTCGAACCAGTTGAAACCCCAGTGCATGTGCGGGCCGCTCGCGCGTCCGGTTTTGCCGACGTTGCCGATGACTTGGCCGCGCTCGATATGATCGCCTACTTTGATATCGAGCTTGCTCATGTGCAGGAACGACGAACTCAAACCGAAGCCGTGATCGATCAGCACCGTGCCGCCGGTTAGCACCAGATCGGTGGCGGCGAAGATCACGATACCGGGTGCTGGTGCGTGGATTGGCGTGCCTTCGATCGCGGCGACATCCAGACCCATATGCGCGGATTTCGGTGTGCCGTTGTCGATACGCTGACTGCCGTAGACGCCACTGATGCGACCGTGAATCGGCAGCTCGAAACCGCCGAGGAAATCCTCGCGCTCGTCGTCGCGTTTGCGTGTTTCGGCCACCGCGGCCTGCTCGCGCTCGATGCGCGCGGACAGTTCGGGATCGGGCGTCACTGTGTGTTGCGGCAGGCCGTCGACTCTCTCGATATGGTATTCGCGTTTGATCACGCCGAGGCTCACGCTGCGTTTGCTGTGATCGGAATACTCGACGCTGATCTGCGCCTTCGGCGGCGCATCGCGACCCACACCGAATACAAACGTACCGTCCTTGCCGACATGCAAGGCGCGCCCATCAAACTGCACGCTGGCATTGGCCTCGGCATGGCCGATCACGAGTGCGCCCTGCTGCACGCTGGCCGGCAAATCCAGCCGATGCGCCGCGCTGTTCGCCAGCAGTGGAATCGTCAACATCAATCCGGTCGCGATCGAACGCGCCGCGCACGACCTCATCGATTGAATTCCAGACGCTGGCCGGGCTGGATATTGCTATCGAATTTTCCATAGCGACAGGCCAGACGGCCGTTGACCCACGTCGCGGCGATGCTGGAACGGAAGGTCATGCCTTCGAACGGCGACCAGCCGCATTTCGACAATACCGATTCGCGTGTGACCGTTTGTGGCGTCTGCAAATCGACCAGCACGAGATCGGCGAAATAACCTTCGCGCAAGAATCCGCGGTCGCGTACGTTGAACAACGTGGCTGGCGCGTGCGTGGTTTTTTCGACGATCAATTCCAGCGGCAACTGGCCATCGAACCAACGTTCCAGCGCGCATTGCAACGCGAACTGCACCAACGGCAAACCGCCCGGCGCGGTTTCGTAGGGTTGCGATTTTTCGGCGAGCGTATGCGGCGCGTGATCGGTGGCGAGCACGTCGATGCGGCCTTCGCGCACTGCCTGAATAATCGCGACTCGATCGCTCGCCGACTTGATCGCCGGATTGCACTTGATGAAATTGCCGCGCGTGGCGTAATCGGCTTCGTCGAATTGCATGTAATGCACGCAGGTTTCCGCGGTGATGCGTTTTTCGGCGATCGGGCCGGGCGCGAACTGCAAAAGTTCTTCCGCGGTCGAAATGTGCAGCACGTGCAGGCGCGAGCCGTGGCGACGCGCGAGTTCGATCGCAAGCCGGGAGGATTTCAGGCAGGCCTCGCGGCTGCGGATGTACGGATGGCGCTCGACCGGAATCGCATCGCCATAACGCGCGCGCTCGATCGCGAGATTGGCCTCGATCATCGGGGTGTCTTCGCAATGCGTCAGCAGAATCGTCGGTGCGTCGCGGAAAATGGCATCGAGCGTGTCGGGATTATCGACCAGCATATTGCCGGTCGAGGCGCCCATGAACACCTTGATGCCGGCCGCCGCGCGCGGATCAAGACTGCGCAGCACGTCGAGATTGTCGTTGGTCGCGCCGAGGTAAAACGAATGATTGGCGACGGCGCGGGTGGACGCGAGGCGAAACTTGGCTTCCAGCGCATCGAGCGTGATCGCCGGCGGTTTGGTGTTCGGCATCTCCATGAAACTGGTGATGCCGCCAGCGACCGCGGCGTGCGATTCGGTCGCGAGGTCGCCCTTGTGTTCGAGGCCGGGTTCGCGGAAATGCACCTGGTCGTCGATCATACCCGGCATCAGCAGGCGCCCGGCGGCGTCGAATACCTGTTCGCCAGCGCGCGCAGTGAGGCCGCTGCCGATCGCTTCGATGCGGCCGTTCTTGATGCGTAGATCGCCGTGGAAACGTCGGCCTTCGTTGATGATGTCGGCGTTGGTGATCAGCCAGTCAGTCATGATGTTTTTCCTCGGATTCGGCAGGGGGTTTCGCAGTCGCTTCAGCCTCGCAATGTGCCGTTGCAGCGACCGAGTTGCAAGCGCAGGATGATCGTGTTGCTACACGGCGCCACAGGCTCGGGAACTGTTCGGGCACCGGATCGTCGCCCGCCCGCGCGAACGGCTGGCAGCGCGCGAGCCGCCACGCCGCCAGCAGGCTGCCGCGCGTGGCGCCGAAACGCGCGATCGCGATTCGTGCGTAATCCGAGCAGCTCGGCTCGAAGCGACAACGTCGCCCGAGCAGCGGGCTTACCCAGCGTTTGTACAGCGCAAGCAGGTAGAGCAGGGGGCGAGTCACGATATTTGTTGAAGTCTTGCGATGGGATTTTTGCGGCGCTGATCGAACATTTGAAATGGTATCAATTCGTTTGCGTGCAAGGGCTTGTTGGCGATATCTCGGCGTCGAGTGCGAAGCGGAAAGTGGAATCGGCGCCGGCAATCTGAACACATCGACATCTTAAAGGTTGCCGCTGCAAGCGACTTAGGCTATAACACGCCGCCGCCCGGCTACAATGGTGTGATGGATATGGCGAAAACCACGAGTAAACCTGCGAAGAAGCCCGCGCTGAAGGCCAAGTCTACGGCGAAGGTCGTCAAGCCAAAAGCGGCGGCGCTGCAATCCAGAACCGCAGCGAAGAGCAAGGCCGTGAAACCGGTCAAGAAGCTCGTTGCGCAAGCGGCGAAAAAATCACCGGCGAAAGCGGTGAAAAAACCGCCTGCCAAGGTAGCCAAGAAGTCGAGCAAGCCGGCTTCCGCCAAGAAATCGATCAAACCGGCACCAGCCAAAAAGCCGATCAAGGCAGTCAAGCTAAGCAAGTCGAAACCGGTAGTAAAAAGACCGGTGGCGGCAGCAAAAAAACCGCTGCTGGCGAAGAAGGCGCTCGTAGTGAAGAAAGTGCCAGCGAAGAAATCCGTGAAACCCGCCGCCAAGCCAGCACCGAAGGCGAAAAAGCCGACAGTCAGCAAGGTGGCAAAAAAAGCGGTAGCGAAAAAGCCTGTCACGCTGGCGAAACCAGCGCCGAGCATGATCAAGAGCAAGCCTGCGGCGGTGAAGTCCGCGCCTGTAAAACCTGTGCCAACAAAACCTGTGCCGGCCAAGCCGGTTATCGCGAAAGCGGTAGCCCCTGTGCCGACAGCAAAACCCATTCCCTCCAAGATTACGACGAATATAAACGCAGTGAAATCAGCAGCAATCAAAAAACCAGCAGTGTCGGCTTCGGATAACGGCATCAAGAAGGAAGGCGGACGTTACCTTTTGTCCGTCAACACAGTCATCGAATTGCCGGTCGGCTACAAGCCGTCCGCGGATGAGGAGTACATGAGTCCATTGCAGCTTGCGTATTTTCGCAACAAGCTGCAGAAGTGGCGCGATGATCTGGTCGAGGAATCGAAGCAGACCATCGACAACCTGCGCGAAGAAGTACGTGATGTCGGCGACGAGGCGGAGCGCGCCACGCGCGAAACCGAGAACTCGCTGGAGCTGCGCACGCGCGATCGTTATCGCAAGCTGATCGCCAAGATCGACAAGGCGTTCAAGCGTATCGAAGACGGTCGTTACGGTTACTGCGAAGAGACCGATGAGGATATTGGTGTCGATCGTCTTGATGCACGTCCGATCGCGACCTTGTGCCTGGATGCGCAGGAGCGCTGGGAACATCGCCAGAAACAGATGGGCGACTAAGCCTGATTGATCGTTCTGCAAGATCGAAAAGCCCCGCATTGCGGGGCTTTTTTGTGCCGGAAGATATGCGGTCGACCGAGCTTCAGAACCAGTTGTTCTGCATATCCAGCGTGGTTGTGTCGAGCGCCGCCAGCAGTGCAAGTTGTGCATCGACTTTTGGTAATTCCCAGCGCTGGAAATAGCGCGCCGCCTGCAGTTTGCCGTGATAAAACGCGGCATCTTCCGTTGTAGCCGAAGCCATTGCTTGCGCCGCAATCGTCGCCTGTTCGAGCCAGATCCACGCCATCACGATGTGGCCGAAGGCTTCGAGGTACACCGTCGCATTCGCCAAGGTGCGCGCGACGTCGCCGCTGCCGTGCAGTTGTTTTGTGACATCGAACAGCGTGTGCAAGCGCGTGCTGAGTTCATGCGCAAACGCGTTGACTTCGACGTGCGCGATTGTCGCGGCGTTGCGAATACTGTGTTGGATGATGTCGCCGAGCGCATGCAGCGCTGCGCCATTCTGCATCACCACTTTGCGCCCGAGCAGGTCGAGCGCCTGGATGCCGTGCGTGCCTTCGTGGATCGGATTGAGGCGGTTGTCGCGATAGAACTGCTCGACGTTGTAGTCGCGTGTGTAGCCGTAGCCACCGTGCACCTGGATCGCCAGATCGTTCGCCGCGAGACACCATTGCGACGGCCAGCTTTTCGCGATCGGCGTGAGAATATCCAGCAGCAGAGTTGCGTGCTTGCGCGCGATTTCGTCGTCGCCGGTTTTCTCCTCGTCGAGTAAACGCGCGCAATATAGATTCAGCGCGAGGGCGCCTTCAACGTAGGATTTCTGCGCGAGCAACATGCGCCGCACATCGGTGTGTTCAATGATATTGATCTGCGCGCTGGCCGGATCCTTGGCCGTGGCGGCGCGGCCCTGCGGACGTCCGCGCGCGTACTCAAGTGCGTGCAGATAACCGGTGTAGCCGAGCATGGTCGCGCCGAGGCCGACGCCGATGCGCGCGCCGTTCATCATGTGGAACATGTAGGCGAGGCCCTGATGTGCGTTGCCGATGCGGTAACCGATCGCGCCGGCTTTGCCTTCGGGCGTGAAACTGCCTTCGCCGAAATTCAGCAGGCAATTGGTGGTGCCGCGATAACCCATCTTGTGATTGAGCCCAGCCAGCGTGATGTCGTTGCGCTCGCCGACCGTGCCATCGGCATGGATGAGTTTTTTCGGCACGATGAACAGCGAAATACCTTTCACACCGGGAATCGGTTTGCCATCCTCGCCGGGGATTTTCGCCAGCACCAGATGCACGATGTTTTCCGCATGCTCATGCTCGCCCGCGGAGATCCACATCTTGTTGCCGAACAGTCGATAACGCGGACCGAATGCGGAATCGCCGTCGGTTTCGGCGCGCGTGCGGATGTCGGCCAGCGACGATCCGGCCTGCGGTTCCGATAAACACATCGTGCCGAAAAAACGTCCGTCGAAGGCGGGTTTGGCGAAGGCTCCGATTTGTTCCGGCGTGCCATGTGTGAGCACTGCGCTGGCATTGCCGATAGTCAGCAGAACGTAGGCGCTGGTGGCGACGTTGGCCGCAAAAAAGTAGGCGTGGCAGGCTTGTTCCAGCACATGCGGCAACTGCATGCCGCCGAGTTCGGCATCCTGCGCAGCGGCCATGAATCCCGCCGCACAAAACGCATCCAGCGCAACCTTCTGCTCGGGAATCAGATGCACGTGTTCACCGTCGAACCACGGTTCCTGCTGATCGGCTTTTTTATTGTGCGGTGCGAATTGTTCGCGAGCGATTTTCTCCGCGGCATCCAGCGCCGCATCAAAGGTTTCGCGCGCGTGATCGGCAAAACGCGTGCGCTTGGTCAGCGTTTCGACATGCAGCCACTCGTACAATAAAAAATCCAGATCGCGACGCGATAACAGCAAAGACATCGTGGCATTCCTGTGGTGTTACGAAAAACCCCGCGTGGTGGGGTTGGTTGGCGTTGACGTGAAGTCACTTTCAGCACAGTTAGACACTGTCCAATACGCTGCATTGCCCATCACCGAATTGTGTCGATGGAGGAAGGTATTGCGGACATTGAAAGATGGATGGAGACAGCGCTTTGCCGTTTACGTGGTCGCGATCCGGGCATGACTGAACTAGATACACACGCCCTTTCGCATCCCCGGCATATCCGACAAGGTTTGGGCAATACCCTTCGCGATATTCGTTTGCGATGGTGAAAGCGCGATGCTCTTCCCACGCTTTGCGAATACACGGAATGCCTTGCGAATTGTTTCCTACAGAAGGACGAAAGACTCCGCAGTCCAATGCATTCGAGCCCCCGATGCTACGAAGCATTTCTAGGAATGTTTCTCTATCCAACGCGTACTCCGCTGCAGCGATTTGCGGCAACGGGGCTTTGATCGACTGCAAAGGCGGGTTAACAGAGCTGCACGCGCCAAGAGCAACGAGGATGAATGTCACAGCGATCGGTTTCATGTGATTGGGCCTAACGCGATTTATGTGGATAGAAATGCACTCAATCGCAATCACTCATCCGCAATCTGCAACACCAGCTTGCCGTTGTTGGCGCCGCTGAACAGCATCAACAAAGAATCGTTGAAGTTCTCGATGCCCGTGACCACATCCTCGCGCGATTTCAGTTTGCCTTCGAGCAACAACGGCAACATCGCCGCGCGGCCCTCGTGGTAACGCGCCGCATAATCGAACACGACCATGCCCTGCATGCGCGCACGATTGACCAGCAACGACAAATAATTGGCCGGGCCCTTGACCGCGCTGGTCGCGTTGTATTGCGAGATCGCGCCGCAAATCACGATGCGTGCGTTCAGGCGGATACGCGCGAGCGCAGCTTCCAGCGTGTCGCCGCCGACGTTGTCGAAATACACATCGATGCCTTGCGGGCACGTGCGCTTCAAGCCGACATGCAGTTCCTCGGATTTGTAGTCGATCACGTCATCGAAGCCGAGTTCGTCTTTCACGTACGCGCATTTTTGTGGGCCGCCAGCAATGCCGATCACACGGCAGCCGTGCAGCTTGGCCAATTGTCCAACCGTCGCGCCAACCGCGCCGGATGCACCGGATACCAGCACCACTTCACCGGCCTTCGGTTGGCCGACATCGAACAAGCCGAAATAGGCGGTCATGCCGGGCATGCCGAGTACATTCAGATGCACGGTCGGCGCGAGTTTGCTGACGTCGATTTTTTCCAGATGTTTGGCGTTGAGCACGGCATATTCCTGCACGCCGAATCCGCCGCCGACCCAATCGCCGGCCGCGAATTTTTCATCGTTCGATTCAACCACACGACCGATACCGCCGGCGCGCATGACCTCGCCAATGCCGACCGGCGCGATGTAGGAGCGTGCATCGTTCATCCAGCCGCGCATCGCCGGATCGAGCGACAGGTACACCACGCGCACCAATACCTGGCCGGCACCGGGCGAGCCCACCGCAACACTTTGCATCTGCCAGTCGCTGGCTTTCGGCAGGCCACTCGGGCGCGCAGCCAACAGCACTTGTCGATTCGTGATCGTACCCATCGGATTTTTCCTTAGTCGAAGAATGGTGAAATCCCGCGCACAAATTGGCGGGTTGAAAACGGTTGATCGTATTGGTTGCGATACCTGCGCGACATGCGCCATCGGCAGTATCGACGATGAGGCGCCAGGCGCAAGGCGACAACATCGCAATGCTACACTTTGACGATCAAAACTGCAGGGCAATCGGTGCATGTCGGCCAAAGCGGATTCAGTCAAAACCGTGTTCTACGCGCTCGGCGCGAATTTCCTGATCTTCGTCAGCAAGCTGGTTGCTGCTTTCATCACCGGCTCTGGTTCAATGCTGGCCGAGGCTGTGCATTCGCTCGCGGATTGCGGCAACCAGATCATGTTGCTGTTCGGCATGCGCGTGGCGAAACGCCCGGCGTCGCCGGATTTCCCGCTCGGTTATGGCAAGGCCGTGTACTTCTGGTCGTTTCTGGTCGCGCTGTTTCTTTTCAGTTTCGGCGGCATTTTTTCGGTTTACGAAGGCATCCACAAATTCACCGCACCGGAACCGATGCGCTGGCCGCTGCTGGCGATCGGCGTGCTCGGTTTCAGCATCGTTGCCGAAGGTTTTTCGATGTGGGGCTGCATGCACGAGGTCAACAAGGCGCGCGGCGAAATGAGCCTGTGGCGCTGGTTCCGTGAGAGCCGGCAGAGCGAGCTGATCGTGATCTTCGGCGAAGACCTCGCCGCGCTCACATGCCTGATCGTGGCGCTGATCGCGGTGCTGCTCACTTGGGTCACCGGCAACCCGATCTACGACGCCTGCGGCAGCATGCTGATCGGTGCGCTGCTGTTTATCGTCGCGATCTTCGTCGGTTACGAAGTGCAGGCCTTGCTGATCGGTCAGAGCGCGGAGCCCAAGCTGAAAATGGCGATCGAAGAATTTGTCTCGGCCCAGCCCGAAGTGCAGAAAGTATTCAATGTCATCACCTTGCAGCTCGGCCCCGACGTGATGGTGGCTGTGAAAGCCGAGATGCGCGGCGGCACCGATGGCCGCGGACTGGTGCTCGATATCAATCGTGTTGAGGCGGCGATGAAAACGCAGTTCCCGGAAATCCGCTGGTCGTTTTTCGAGCCGGATGTTTCGGATTAACTCACTGAACGCTTTGGCTTGTTGGCCGATCCGTGATGTGACTTCGGATAGTAGCGGCGCACGAACGCTTGTGCTTCGAGATTCGTTTCACATCCGCGAGAGAATACTTCGGCGCCCGATGCTGGTTCGTCGCCAATCCAATATGCGTGCCACCAGCCTACTGGCTCGATGGAAAAATTGGCCTTTCGATCCAAGGCGCAATACTTCGTTGCTTCGCGCTCGGCGAGATTCAGCGCGTCATCAAAATCGCTGGCTTTGAACAACAACACGCGTTCTTCAATGCGATCTGTTTTGCCATTAGATTTGAAATACCAGCGGAATAGGCCTTTGACCGAATACCATTCTTTCATCTGCGCATTACCTTGATTTCGAGTAAGTATGGAGCCGCGCGGGCCGCGAATTCTTATGCCCGAATTCAATGAATCCCCACGCCAATCCCGACACCAAAATGAAACTGGGGTCCTTCGTTCTGAAATCCCTGTCGCCACAGATGATGATTGGCGACCTGCAACAACGGATACGCGACTTCGTGTTCATCGATCTGGCCTGAACGCACACCGAGCAAATGGCCGCTGAAGGTTGCGAATCGGCCTTGCGGATAATCGAGGCTTTCGACATAACCCGGCAGCACCGCGATGAAGCGGCCTTCGGTCGGTTTGTCGAGCAAAGGGCGCTGGCCTTCGTTGAGCGGATAAGCGAGGATTTCGATCTCGCTGCTGTCGTTGCTATTGCGCACGGCGATGATCGAACCGCCCCAGACGATTTCGGCATCGTGATAACGTTCCGGCGCGGCGGCGACGGCTTGCGGCGCATCGTTCACCGCGATCACGCTGGTCTGCAGCACCGGCGCCTGCGCGCAACCGGCCAGCGCTGCGGTCAAAACGAGGGTGGGAAAATGACGATTCAAAAATATGCGGAGTAGTGTCATGACGATAGTCGAGTGGCGGGATCAGGCGTTGCTATTCTCCACCGATCCGGCCTTGCTGGATATTGATTTGATCCACCGATTTCTCAGTGAGGACTCGTATTGGGTGCCGGGCATCGCGCGCGAGCTGGTCGCGACCGGCATCGCCAATTCGTTATGTTTCGGCGTTTACAGCGAAGGCGCGCAAATCGCGTTCGCGCGCGTGGTGACGGATTACGTCGGTGTCGGTTATCTCGCTGATGTATTTGTGATCGCTGAACGCCGCGGGCAGGGCATCAGCAAACGGCTCATGCAATTCGTACTCGCCCATCCGCAGTTGCAAAGGCTGCGGCGCTTCATGCTGGCGACGCTCGATGCGCACGGCCTGTATGCGCAGTTTGGTTTCACCACGCTCGCCGCACCGGATCGATTCATGGAACGCTTCGATGCCGAGGCTTTGCTGCGCCGATAAATAAAGCAACGAGGTAGGTCGGAAAAGCGAAGCGCCTTCCGACAATTGCCGGTTCGAGTCCATGGCACGAATGTCGGATAACGCGGCTCTGCCGCTCATCCGACCTACGAATCTGGCCCATCTGCAACTGTAACGACTGGGATGCTTCACGCTCGCCGTACCGACTCGAATTCATCGTGTCATTGTCGGATAACGCGGCTGTGCCTCTCATCCGACCTACGGCGTTGGATCAATGTCGGCATAATTGGCGCATGTCACAATATCGACGTAATCGGGTTCCGGGTGGGACGTATTTTTTCACGGTCAATCTGCTTGATCGAAGCAGTCGATTGCTGACTGAAAATATCGACGCTTTCCGCGAAGCGGTGCGACAGGTACGCGCGCGAAAACCTTTCCATATCGATGCGTGGACGGTGCTGCCCGATCATACGCATTGCATCTGGACACTACCGCCCGGTGACACGGATTATTCAGCGCGCTGGAAAGCGATCAAAATCGCCTTTGCCAAAACCTTGCCGAAAACCGAACAACTGTCTGCGGTGCGGTTGCGTAAGGGGGAACGTGGTATCTGGCAGCGTCGATTCTGGGAACACACGATTCGCGACGAACGTGACTATGCCGCGCATGTCGATTACGTGCATATCAACCCGCTCAAGCATGGGTTGGTGCAACGGGTTGCGGATTGGTCGTATTCGACGTTTCATCGATATGTCGACGTGGGGATCTATCCGCCGAATTGGGCCGGCGTGTCGAATATTTTTGTTGCGGGCGAGAGATAGTTTATTGTCGGATAACGCGGCTGTGCCGCTCATCCGACCTACGAATCGACATATATGGATAGACGGACTGTTCGGAATGCGTAGGTCGGAAAAGCAAAGCGCCTTCCGACAATTGCCGATTTCATTCCATTGCACGAATGTCGGATAACGCGGCTTTGCCGCTCATCCGACCTACGAGTTTGGCCTGAACAAATCGTCGATGGTAGGTCGGAAAAGCAAAGCGCCTTCCGACAAAACGCTCAAAACGCTACTCGCCAACCAGCCACTCCAGCGACCAACTACTCCCCGCAGCGGTAGCCAACTCACGCAGCAAGACCGGCATCAATTGTTCGAGCTGCCGATCGAATTGCCACGGCGGATTGATCAGCAGCATGCCGCAGCCGTTCAGGCGCAGCGGTGAGGTATCGGGTTGCAGCAACAACTCTGTCACCAGCACCTTGCGGATTCCGCAGCTCTTGAACCAGCGCTGGAACGGCATGATTTGCTGGCGCAATTTGATCGGATACCACACCGCATACATGCCGGTCGGCCAGCGCGCATGGGCGTTGGCCAGCGCGGATTCGATGATGCGGAACTCATCGTCCTGGGCCTCAAACGGCGGATCAATCAGTACGAGGCCGCGACGTTCCTTCGGCGGCACAAACGCTTTCAGTGCTTCGTAACCATCGCGCTGATGCACGGCGATGCGCGGATCGTTGCGCATAAGTTGGCGCAGCTTGTGCGCCTCGTCGGTTTGCAGCTCGCACAGTTGCGCGCGATCGCCTTCGCGCATGCAACGACTCGCCAGCAGCGGTGAACCCGGATAAATCGAGATCGCGCCATCGGCTGGCATCTCATCTTCACTCATCTTCTCGCGATTCAGCGCGAGTAGTTCATCGAGATAGCGCTGCAACAATGCCGGTGGATTTTTTACCGCGAGTAAACGTTGTACACCAGCCAGATGTTCGCCGGTTTTGTTGGCTTCTTCGTCGCGCAGGTCGTAGCAGCCTGCGCCGGCATGCGTGTCGATGTAGCAGAATGGCGTGGACTTGGCCTTCAGCGCATCGAGCAGACCCAGCAGCACGGTGTGCTTGAGGACATCGGCGAAGTTTCCGGCGTGGAAGGCGTGACGGTAATTCATGCGTGGCGAGCGAAAGAGTGCAGGTGCGCCAAGTATAACGACGGCCTGGCGCGCTGGGTTGCGCAAAGATTACGCACTGAGGCGCGGGGCGGCATGACTTTCGGCTTATCAAAAGCGCGTCGCAGTTGTTACAGTAGCCGCACTTTTCCGGGGAGATGGTAATGAAAACCTTTTTCAAATGGCTGCTGCGGCTGATCTTGCTGGTCGTGGTTTTGGTGGGTGGGTTTCTGATTCATGTGATTTATTTCAAACCGTACAAGGTCGACTGGTTCTACGATCGTGTATTCGCGCAGTTCGCGCTGGACAGCCCGGAAATGCTCAGCAGCATGCGCATCCTGCCGCCGTCGCTGGATTTCTACAGCGACAAGTTCGATGACGCCTCGGTCGCGCACGAAGCGAAACAGGTGCAATTGGTCAAGGATGATCACGCCATGTTGCTGCAATACGATCGCAGCAAGCTCGATCGCGAGGGTCAGCTTTCCTACGATGTGCTCGAATATTTCCTGCGCATCCAGGTCGAAGGCGATCAGTTCCGCGATTACGATTTCCCGGTCAACCAGATGTTCGGCATCCAGACCTCGCTGACCAATTTCATGACCGGCACGCACCAGGTGAAATCGGAAGGCGATGCGAAAAACTATATCGCGCGCCTCAACAAGTTTCCGCTCAAGTTCGATCAGGTGATCGAAGGTCTGCGTCTGCGCGAAAGCAAGAACATCATCCCGCCGAAATTCACGGTTGAGGAAGTGCTCAAGCAAATGGACGGCTTTACGGCCAAACCGTCCAAGGAAAATCCGCTATACGTAAGTTTCAAGACCAAGCTCGACAAGATTCCGGCGGATAAACTCGATCAGGCCAAACGCGACTCGCTGCTCGCTGGCGTCGATCAGGCGATCCAGCAAAGTGTGTACCCGGCGTACAAGAAACTCATCGACTATTTCACGCAACTGCAGCCGAAAGCGCAAAGCAACGACGGCGCCTGGCGTCTGCCGAACGGCGATGCGTATTACGCCTATCGCGTGCGCGAGGAAACCACCACCGACATGACGCCGGAGCAGGTGCATCAACTCGGCCTGAGCGAAGTCGCGCGCATCACCACCGAGATGGATGAAATCCTCAAAGGCCAAGGTCTGAGCGATGGCCCGATCGGCCCGCGCGTGCAGCAGTTGGCGAAAGATCCGGCGCAACTGTTTCCGAACACGGCGGAAGGCAAGGCCGCGATGCTCAAGCAGTATCAGGCGATTCTGGATGAAGTGAATGCCGGCCTCGGCAACACTTTCGATGTGCGCCCGAAACTCGGCGTCGAAGTGCAGGCTGTGCCCGAATTCGCGCAGGCCACCGCGCCGGGTGCGTATTACGAAGGTGGATCGTTCGATGGCACGCGCCCCGGCGTGTTCTACGCCAATATGCGCGACACCAACGAAACACCGAAATTCGCGATGCGCTCGCTGGCATATCACGAGGGAATTCCGGGTCATCATTTCCAGATTTCGGTCGCGCAGGAATTGACCGGCGTGCCGTTCTTCCGTCGCGTACTGCCGTTCACCGCGTACGTCGAAGGCTGGGCGCTGTATTCGGAACGTCTGGCGTGGGAACTCGGTTTCGAGAAAAATCCGCTGGATAATCTCGGTCGCCTGCGCGACGAAATGATGCGTGCGGTGCGCCTCGTGGTCGACAGCGGCATTCACTACAAACACTGGACGCGTGAACAAGCAATCAGCTACATGATGGAAAACACCGGCATGGCCGAGAGCGATGTCACCGCTGAGATCGAACGCTACATCGTCGATCCGGGGCAGGCGCTGGCGTACAAAGTCGGCATGCTGAAAATTCTCGAGTTGCGCGAAAAAGCCAAACAGCAACTCGGGTCGAAATTCGATATCAAGCAATTCCACGATCAGGTGCTGATCCACGGCGCGCTGCCGCTGGAGCTGCTGCAGCGTGTGATCGATGACTGGATCGCGACGCAGAAATAAAACGCGGATTCCGATGCAAGCGACTCGTCATGTGCAAGCGTGGCGAGTCGCGCATCGACAACAACGAGTTCGATAACGGAGAGTCGAAATGCAAAATGCGATGGTGACAACAACGATGGATTTGCCGGGCTACACCATCACGCGCAGCCTGGGTGTGGTACGTGGCATCACCGTGCGGTCGCGCTCGGTGGTCGGCAGTTTTATCGGCGGGCTGCAAACCCTGTTCGGCGGCAACATCACGATCTACACCAACCTGTGTGAACAGGCACGTGCGGAAACCTACCAGACCATGTGCCAGCACGCGATGAAACTCGGCGCCAATGCCATCGTCGCCATGCGCTACGACGCCACTGAAATCATGGCGGGCCTGACCGAAGTGCTCTGCTACGGCACCGCGGTGGTCGTGGTGGCGGATGGCAATCGCGGTTGATTTTGCTGCGGCAGTGATGCGTGCGCGCACTCGATATCCGGCGCGCACGCACGCATAATCCGGACACTCGTCGTGTTTGGAGTTTGCCATGATCTTGCGTCGCTCGGTTTTTGCTTCGCTGCTGGTTTTACTGGTTTGCAGCGACATCGCGCTGGCCCGCGCGCCGACCATCGGTGGCTTGTCGAGAGACCGCGCTATTGCCGTCGATGCAGCAGTCGAGGCCGAGATGAAAAACCAGCATGTCGTTGGTGTCGCGGTCGGCATCGTTGAAAACGGCAAGGTCGTCTACAGCAAGGGCTACGGCCTCGCGGATCGCGAAAAAAATATTCCGGTGACGACCGACACGATGTTCCGCTGGGCCTCGTGCTCGAAGATGCTCACCGCTATCGCCACGATGCAACTGGTGCAGAAAAATGCGCTGAATATCGATGCCGACGTGCGCAAGCTCGTGCCGGAATTTCCGGACAAGGGCGTCACCATTACCACGCGCGAACTGCTCGATCATCAGAGCGGTATCGTCCACTACGACAACGGCAAGGTTATTCGTACCCAGCGCAGTTATGCGATGCCGCATCCGTTCGCTGATGTGATTCTTGCGCTGGATACGTTCAAGGAATCGCCGCTGGTAAATCCGCCCGGTGAGAAATATTCCTATTCCACGCACGGCTTTATTTTGCTGAGCGCCGTCGTACAACGCGCGGGCAAACAGGCGTTTGCCACTCAGGTGAGCGAAAGCATCGGACAACCGCTGGGTTTGGTCACGCTGCGGCCGGATTATCAGTGGCTGAATATTCCGAATCGCGCGGTCGGCTATCGCAAACACGATGAAAAAATCGAGCGTTCGAGCGACACCGATGTCAGCTGGAAACTTGGTGGCGGCGGATTCATTTCCAACATCGACGACTTCGCCAATTTCGCCGCAGGCCTGATCAATCATCGGCTGGTTTCAAGCAAGATCGAGACTGAAATGTGGACGCCGCAAACGCTGAAGAACGGCGAGTTGACCGAGCGCGGACTCGGCTTCGTCGTGCAGATCGACAAGTCAGGCAAACTCAAGATCTCGCACGATGGCGAGCAGGAAAAAACCCGCACGCGCCTCGTGATCTACCCGCATGAAAAACGCGGCGTGGTCGTCATGACCAATAGCGAGTGGGTCGATCCCGGCAAATTTTCGACGACTGTGTATGCGGCGCTGGACACGCATTGAGATTTCTATGCCACTCAAAGACGATTGTGCAAGGCCCAAGTGCTGCATCGACTACACAACAAATGATATTCGGTCTATGTGCACAAAGCCTGCTTAGTCGAACAGGTTGCCGTCTGTTTCGCGCGCGCGCGAAACAACCGCATCTGGATCCTTGAACGCATATACAAGCAACATGGTATGTGATTCGTAGGAATAGCCGAGCCGCCACTTTCCAGCATTATTGATCTTCCCTTCCTCCACGCGAAAATTTGGACTTTTGCAATATTCCAATTCCATATTTACGTAAAGATTGACGGAATAAAGACAGTAATTGCCTTGCGGAATATCGAATACAGCTACTTGATTCGCACGCGTTGCACTGCTCTTATAAGTGCTGCCAGTGTCGATATTTTTCAACTTGAATCTTTGGACAAACTCGATGACATCGCTGGGTTTGTTCTGATTGCTCGTCTTGACCAAATCAAACATCATGATCAGCGTGGCCGCATCGCACTGCTGACTGATCGGAATGCCAAATAATGTGCAAAATGTAATCAGAAAAATTTTTACAAATTTCATTGTCTATCCCTGAGCATCGAAAGACGATAATTATGTCGATTGAATGTCTAATATTACAGACATGGCGAATTCCGTACTACGCCGAGCCATTTGATTAGCATCACCTGACAATCACGCCGCCTGCAGCGGTTCTACGCGTGGTTGCTGGCGTTGCTCGGCTAACCACAAATCGTAATTCGCCTGCAGTGTGATCCATGCGCGCGCCGTGCTTACGCCTGCACGTTCCAGTCGAACCGCAAGATCGGGGCTGATCGCGGCACGTCCATTCAGCACTCGCGATAACGAAACGCGTGACATACCGAGGCGGCGTGCGGCCTCTGTGACTTGCAGTGCGAGTGGCTTGAGCACGTCTTCGCGTAGCAGCTCGCCGGGGTGCGGATGGTTTTTCATGGGCTTGATCTCAGTGATAGTCAAGATAATCGACAAGTTCAGCATCCGCAGCGGAAAACTTGAACGTGATTCGCCAGTTTCCGTTCACCCAAACCGACCACGTGCCTTTGTCGCGTCCTTTGAGTTCATGCAGACGATAGCCAGGAAGATCAAGATCGTGCGGTGCTGATGCGGCGTCGAGTAGCGACAGAATGCGGCCGATTTTTGGTGCGTGCGCAGCTTGAATTCCGCGCGATGTACCCAAGCGGAAAAAGGCTTCCAGTCCCTTGTGGCGAAATCCGCGAATCATGATCTAGCGTATCGCGATGCGATACGCTTCGCAACGTTGCAGATATGATTGGGCTAAATCAGCGCGATCAGGCTCGGCGCCAGACCAAACGATACTGCCGTCAAACCAAACCCGATCAACGTCGCCGCCAGCACATCACTCGGATAATGCAGGCCAAGCACCACGCGCGATACCGCCACGAGCAAAGTAAACGGCACGAGCACGAACGCCAGCAGCGGAAAGTAGGTGATCGCGACGCTGCTGAAGCACACCGCGTGCAAGGTGTGGCCAGACGGAAAACTGAACTCGTCGAGCGGCGCGATGTGGGCGATGATCTGGCTGTGCGTGCGGAACGGGCGCGGCCGACGTGTCCAGCGTTTCAGGGTGCGATATAGCAGCGCGGCGGTGATGCCGATCAGTGCCATATGCAATGCGGCGATATGCGCGCGGGCGCCGCCGAAGATAGCGATCGTGGCCATCAAGGTATACCAGAACACACCGTCGCCGAGGCGGCTGATCGCGCTGAAAAAGCGGATGATGGCGCGGCGTGTACCCCAGCGATTGCAGGCCAGGCAGAGTCGCCATTCGCCGCTGCGGGCTTCGAGGTTTTGCCAGAGTTCGAGTGTGCTCATGCGGCTCTCCGCGTAGCGAGGTTGGCGAGCAGATCGGAAAAACTCGCGGTGACGGCGTGTGGATTCAGTTCGGCCACGGCGGCGCGTGCGGCGTTGCGCATGTCGCGTCGTATATCGTGCGCGGCGGCGAGGTGCACGCTAGCCGCGATGAACGCGGCCGCATCGGCGAACGGCACCCGTCGGCCACAATGATCGAGCAGGTGTTCGCGTGCGGCGCCGTAGTCGAACGCCACCGTCGGCAGGCCGCTGGCCATCGCTTCGAGCGTGACGTTGCCGAAAGTTTCGGTGATGCTCGGAAACAGGAACAGATCGCAGCTCGCATAAAAACGTGCAAGGGTTTCGCCGCGCTGGATGCCGGTGAAAATGAAATCCGGATTCTCCGCCGCGAGTTGCGCACGCGCTGGACCATCGCCGATCCAGATGTAACGCGTATTCGGTTGCTGCCGCTGGATTTCGCGAAATGCCGCGACACACACCGCCAGATTTTTCTCCGGCGCGATTCGCCCGACATACAGCACCGCGAGATCCTGCGGGTTTAATCCCCACTGCGCGCGCAATGTTTCATCGCGACGCAGCGGACTGAACAATTGGGTATCCACGGCGCGGCGCAGCAGTTGCACGTTGCTGAAACCGTTCGACGTGAGGAACTGCGCAAGTTCGGTAGTCGGCACCAATGTGGCGTGACCGCGCTCGTGAAAACGACGCAGATAAGCGAACACCAGCGGCGTGAGAAATCCGAGTCCGTAATGACGCGCAAAATCATCGAAGCGCGTATGAAATCCGGTGCTGGCCGGAATGCCGAGAGCACTTGCCGCGCGCAGTGCCGAATAGCCCAACGGGCCTTCGGTAGCGACATAGATCGCATCCGGGCGTTGCGCGCGCCATAGCGCTTTGAGTTTTCTTGCGGCAGGCAGGCCGAAACGCAATCCCGGATATCGTGGCAGACCGGCGCCGCGCACGAGCACTTCATCGATCTGAGATTGGCCGGGTTTCGCTTTTGCGATGTTCGATTCCGTCGCCAAAATATTTTTGGAGGTATTTTCGATCTGTCGCGGACGCACCAGTTGCACCTGATGTCCGGCGCCGGCCAGACCATGCGCCAGCCCGGCGACGGTCAAGGCGACACCATTTACTTCGGGCGGATAAGTCTCGGTAACGATCGCGATGCGCATGTTCGTGGCCTCCGGGCGCTTGATGCACACTAGGTCACGCAGTTGAAGGCGCGGTGACAATCGCATGAACAAGCGATGACAGTGCGGCCGCGTTGTAACATGAACGTCACAAACAGTTTTTAACGTGTGTTATGCCTGTAATTACGAACCCAAATTCCGTCGGTGTTGTAGCGGCGCGTGCTAACGCGCGGCTGCCGTTGCGCCTGCGTCGCGAGCGCTGGTTGCGGCGTGGTGCCGGATTAGGCGCCGCCGTCGTGTTGCTCGCGATCGCCGCGATTCCGCTGTATCTGCTGTGGCAACTCTGGCCGCTGAGTGCGAGCGCCGGATCGGAAACGCTGTGGCCGCTGTTGTTCGGCAGTCTCAAGGCCACGGTTTATGCGATGTTGTTTGGCGTGCCGCTCGGCCTCGGTGCAGCGATTTATTGCGCGCAATTCAGTAGCGCCCGATTGCGTGCGTGGATTCGCCCGTCACTTGAAATTCTCAACGCCGTGCCGACGGTCTTGCTCGGCCTGATCGCGGTGTTGTGGCTGGCGCCGCGGTTGTACGCCGGGTTGTCGGCGCTGTTCGCCTGCTTGTTGTTATTGCCCGGCGTGATGTTGCTCGGCATGTGTTTGTGGCAGCGTTTGATTCCATCGCGCTGGGTGCGTGTCGTCGAAGGTTGGCAACCGTTGCTGATGTTGCCGCTGGTGGTGCTGGTTTGCGTGCTGGTATTTTTTTCTACCGACTCGACCGAAACCTGGACGCGGTTGTTGTTCGATCCGGCCTCGCCATGGAATGGTTTGCTGATCGGCATGACCCTCGGTCTGGCGATGGTGCCGACGGTGTTTGCTCTGGCCGAGGATGCATTGCTCAGTGTGCCGCGCGCGCTCGCACATGGCGCGTATGCGCTCGGTGCAAATCGCTGGCAGGCGCTGACCACGTTGATTCTTCCGGCGGCAGGCTCGGGTTTGCTCGCCGCAGTTTTGCTCGGCATCGGTCGCGCGCTCGGCGAAAGCATGATCGTGCTGATGGCCAGCGGCAATACGCCGTTGTTGTCGTGGCATGCGCTGGATGGATTGCGCGCAGTCACCGCGAATATCGCGATCGAAGCGCCGCAGGCGGCGCCACATAGCGCGCAGTTTCGGTTGCTGTTGCTGTCGGCGCTGATCCTGTTTGCGGCGACGTTTGTGTTGCATTCTCTCGCCGCGTTGTTGCGCAATCGCCTGCGCTCGGGCAGCGCTACAGCATGAGTCGCATGCGCGTATTTATTCCCGAGGCCGGGGTGTGGCTCAGCGCTGCATGCGTCAGCGTGTGTGTGCTCGCGATGCTCGGCCTGATCGGCATCCTCGCAGTGAACGGCCTGACCGCATTCTGGCCGAAACCGGTGGAAAGTTTGCGTATCGAAGCCGACGGGCAACGGCATGATGTGCTCGCGCAGGTGCTCGATCAGGATGGCGATGTGCTGATCTTGCGCAGCTCCGAACCGGTACGTATCGGCGAAAGTTATCAGCGCGTGCGTCTGGCGCAGATCGTCGCGCGCAGCCAACCTGCCGATGTCGTCGAAATCGAATTGAACGATGGCCGATTGCTATTCACCCGCATCGATATCGCACTGCTGCAAAACGCCATCGCAGCACACGCATCATTGCTGTTGTCGCAGGATGATCCGTCGCATGGCATCACCCTTGATGCGAACGAAATCTATCGTCTGCGAGTCGCAAATGCAGATGGATACTGGCAACGATTCGGCGAATTCGCGAGCCAGCTCTGGCGCTTTCTGAGCACCGGTCCGACGTCGGCGAATCCGGGCGGTGGCATCCTGCCGGCGCTTGTCGGCACGGTGATGTTGGTGTTGCTCATGAGCGTGCTGGTAATGCCGCTCGGTGTGCTTGCCGCGGTGTATCTGCATGAGCAGGCGGCGAGCAGCCGGCGCGCGCGGATCTTGCGCAGCGCGGTGAATAATCTCGCGGGTGTGCCGTCGATCATCTACGGCTTGATCGGGCTGGCGTTGTTCGTGCATCAGATCGGCGGATCGATCGATCAGCTATTTTACAGCGAACGTTTGCCGACGCCGACCTTCGGTAGTGGCGGCCTGTTGTGGGCTGCGTTGACGTTGGCATTGCTGACCTTGCCCGTCGTGATCGTGACCGCCGAAGAAGGCTTGGCGCGCGTGCCGCAAAGTCTGCGTGATGGTTCGCTCGCGCTTGGTGCGACACGCGCGGAAACCTTGTGGCATCTGTTGCTGCCGCTGGCGCGTCCGGCGTTATTGACCGGCCTCGTGCTGGCGATCGCGCGCGCGGCGGGTGAGGTTGCGCCGCTGATGCTGGTCGGCGTGGTCAAGCTCGCGCCGGCCGGTGTGGTCGATGCGCAGTTTCCGTATCTGCATCCCACTCGCGAATTCATGCACCTCGGTTATCAGGTTTACGATACCGCGTTGCAGGGCGCCGATGCGTGGCGCGCCGAGCCGCGGGCGTATGCGTGCGCCCTGGTTTTGTTACTCGCCGTAGTCGCGTTGAACCTGTGCGCGATCCTGTTGCGCAATCGCCTGCGTGCGCGTTATCGCAGCCTGAGTTATTGAATCGAGAGTCAGCAGTAACGATGCCGAATGATTTTTCCCAGCCATTGAATGCCAGCGTATTGCCGGTCATGCGCACGGATTTGCTTGCCGGAAAAACCCTGGCATTGCAGGCGCAGGCATTGAATCTGTTTTACGGCGATCGACAGATTTTGCATGCGCTGAATTTGTCCGTGCCGGCGCGGCATGTCACCGCGTTGGTCGGGCCGAGCGGCTGCGGAAAATCCACGTTCCTGCGTTGCTGCAACCGGCTCAACGACGAGGTTGACGGGTGTCGTGTCAGCGGCAGCGTGAAACTTGCCGGCAGCGATATTCACGGCGGCGATTTGCCGGTGCCGGAGTTGCGCCGTAGGGTCGGCATGGTGTTCCAGAAACCGAATCCATTTCCGCTGACGGTATACGACAATGTTGCGTATGGATTGCGCCTGGCCGGTTTGCGGCGGCGGCGTGAACTCGATGAACGTATCGAATCGGTATTGAAAGTCGTCGGACTGTGGGACGAAGTGGCGACGCGATTGCACGAAGATGCGCTGATACTTTCCAGCGGCCAGCAGCAACGTCTGGTGATTGCGCGCGCACTCGCGGTGGAGCCGGAAATTCTGCTGATGGATGAACCCGCATCGATGCTCGATCCGATTTCCACCTTGCGTTTCGAGGAGCTCGTGCATCAACTCGCGCAGCGCTACACCGTGCTCGTGGTGACGCACAATATGCAGCAGGCCGCGCGTGTCGCCGACTACACCGCGTTCATGTATCAGGGTCGCGTGCTCGAGTTCGGCGATACCGACAGCGTATTCACCAATCCGCAGCGTCGCGAGACTGAGGATTACATCACCGGGAAATTTCGCTGACGCAAAATAATTGTGTGCCGACATTATTTTGAAAACTGAGTCGTGGCAAAATCAGGAAGCGCGAAGCGCGAAGCTCGATTCCATCGTGTTGTTTTTTTTATTTGCTCGTCATCCCAGCGAAGGTTGGGATCCATTTTGATCTTGCCATGCCTCGCGACACTTTCACCCCGCAAGCGCTAAAGTCAAAATGGATTCCAGCCTTCGCTGGAACGACGGCTACTTTTATGTTTGATAGATTTCGTAGCCACGCAAAATTTTCTTATCACCTAAAATCATAAAAACCACACCGCCACAGGACATCATGGATCCCCTGCATCTCACCCAGCACATCTCGCGCCAGTTCAATTCCGAGCTCGAAGACCTCAGTCGCAAGTTGCTCGCGATGGGCGGTCTGGTGGAGGAACAATTGTCGGCGTCCTTGCGTATCTTCGCCGAGCGCGATGCACGCAATGCTGCGGGTGTGTACGAGCGCGAGGATCGCGTCAATGCCGCCGAGTTGCAGCTCGATGAAGAGTGCATGTTCATCCTCGCGCGACGTCAACCCGCGGCGTCGGATCTGCGCCTGGTGATGGCGGTGATGAAGATGGTCGCCGACATCGAGCGCATCGGTGATGAAGCCCAGCGTATCGCGCGCATGGGCGAAAAAGCCGTGGACGAACATCTCGACGACGGCCTGCTGCTCAAGCTCGAACAGATCGGCCAGATGGTGCGCGAGATGTTGCGCGGCGCGCTCGATGCGTTTGCGCGTGCCGATGAAACACTGGCGATCGAAGTGATCCGGCGTGATCGAAAAGTCGATATCAAATACGACGATCTGATGCGCGCCCTGGTCGCACTCATGACTTCCGATCCGGCGCATATTCCGCCAGCGTTGAACCTACTGTGGTCGGCGCGTTCGCTCGAACGTATCGGCGACCGTTGCAAGAATCTGTGCGAACACGTGATCTACATCGTGCGCGGCAAGGATGTGCGACACACGCGTATTGCACGCGAGGATGGGCTATCGTCGACCGCGCAGTGAAATTGTCACGCGGCTCGCGCGAGCGGGACGTCTGAAAATAAATCCTGCGTTTTCCGCTAAGCTCTCCCCTCGCAACATGCAGGGAGTCAACGATGTTTGGCGCAAAAAATCCGTATCTGTTTTGGTCGGGTGTCATCGCATCGTGCGGCGCGTTGCTGCATCTGCTGATTCCGCTCGGCGGCCCGCAGTGGTACGCCTTTTTCGGCGCTCCGCGTGGTTTGGTGCAAATGGCGCGCAATGGCGATCTGCATGCGCCGATCAGTTGTGTGTTGATCGCGACCCTGCTGATTTTTTTCGCGGCCTATGCTTTTTCCGGCGCAGGCTTGCTGCGTCGTTTGCCGCTGTTGCGCGGCATGCTGCTTGGTATTGCCGGCATCCTGATCCTGCGCGGGCTGGCATTCATTCCGTTGATTCTGTGGCGCGCCGATGCGCTCGCGAATATCTGCGGTGATTGTCGCAGCATCAACATTTTCATCGTTGTCACTTCGCTGCTTTGTCTCGGCCTGGGGCTGGGCTACGCTGTCGGCGTGTGCAGGCACTGGCGCGAACTTGGCATGCGCGCGTGATGCGATATTTCTGATCCGCAGATCGACCAATAATTCGAGGAAATCGATGGCTCGCCATACTCACCGTGAAATCCATCACACCCAGCGTATCGGCTGGTTGCGCGCCGCCGTGCTCGGTGCGAACGACGGCATCGTTTCCACCGCGAGCCTGGTCATCGGCGTCGCCGCAGCGAGTGCGAGTCACGGCAATATTCTGCTGACCGGTGTCGCTGGGCTCGTGGCTGGCGCGATGTCGATGGCGGCGGGCGAATATGTTTCGGTGCATTCGCAGGCTGATTCGGAGGAGGCAGATCTCGCGCGCGAACGCGCTGAGCTCGCTGCCGATCCGATCGCGGAACAACGCGAACTCACCGGGATTTATGTCGCGCGTGGACTCGAGCCGAGCCTGGCAAAACAAGTCGCCGAGCAATTATCAGCGCACGACGCGCTGGGTGCGCACGCTCGCGACGAGCTCGGCATATCACCGGCCCTGCGCGCACGTCCGATTCAGGCGGCGCTGGCATCCGCCGCAAGTTTTGCGCTCGGCGCGGCGTTGCCGCTCGTGGTCATTGCATTGTCATCCGCACAGGGTTTGATCCTCTGGGTGTCGACAACTTCGCTCATTTTTCTCGCCTTGCTCGGTGTGGTGGCGGCGCGAGTCGGCGGGTCCAGTATTTTGACAGCAGCGTGGCGAGTGACGTTCTGGGGCGCGCTGGCGATGGCGATCACCGCGGGCATCGGCAAGTTGTTTGGCACCGTGATCTAGCTTGGGTTTTAACGGGGCGCTCATGTAACCCGTGTTAGCGTTTCGTGCCTGTACGCAGGCAGGAGCCGCAGCCATCCAAGACTAGAGCAGCGTTAAACCGGCGGACTGCAGCGGGTTCGATCGGATTTTCCTCGGCGTGTTTGAACAATAGCCGTTGGCGTGCGGTCTATCATCGCCCATTCTATCCACGCCTGTGATTAGCGAATGCCAGCACGCCGCAAAAATTTTTCCACGCGACTTTTTATCTGCCAGGGCTTCGCAGTTTTCGCGATGCTGATCATCAGTGTGTCGGTCAACGCGGGTGTCAGCGAAGGCCTTGTCGCGTACAAAGCACACAACTTTGCGCTCGCGTTGAAGGAGTTCGCTGCCGCGGCGGACACCGGTGATGCCGCGGCACAATACAACATCGGGCTGATGCTCGAACGTGGCGAAGGCGTTGCGCAGAATTATCCCGATGCCGCTGTTTGGTATGGTAGATCGGCCGAGCAAGGCTACGTTGCCGCGCAGTTCAATCTTGGCGTGTTGTACCAGCGCGGCCTCGGTGTGAATGCCGATCCGGCGCAGGCGACGGTCTGGTACGCGAAGGCGGCGGACCAGGGTTTTGCCGATGCGCAATACAATCTCGGCGTGGCCTACGATCAAGGCCTTGGTGTAAATCAGGATGTCGCACAGGCGGCACAGTGGTATCGGCGCGCGGCCAATCAAGGCAATGCCAATGCGCAGAACAATCTCGGTTCGCTGTACGAAAACGGTATCGGGATCGACCGGGATTTTGTCCAGGCCGCGGCCTTGTATCGCGCCGCGGCGGAGCAGGGCCACAGTCTGGCGCAGACCAATCTCGGCCAGATGTACACGCGCGGCAATGGTGTGGATCACGATGATAACCAAGCCGTGTTCTGGTTCGCCAAGGCGGCCGCGCAGGGCGACATCAATGCGCAATTGCTGCTGGCCGCAGACTACGCACGCGGCATCGGTGTGCCGCAGGATTTCAAGGCGGCGCTGTTGTGGTACGGCAAGGCAGCGCAGCAGGGTCCGGCCGCTGCGCAACAAAAACTCGGCGACCTGTATCGGCTCGGGCTGGGTACTTCGAAAGATCTCAAGACGGCGACGAGCTGGTATCGCCGTGCGGCTGAACAAGGCGATGCCGAAGCGCTCAACAACCTTGGTTCGATCTACGATCAGGGCATCGGCGTAACGCGAAACCGCGCGCTCGGATTCATGCTGTTTTCGCTCGCCCTGAAATCGAATCCGGGTGCGAGCGCGACGATCCAGACGGCCACGGACAATCGCCGCTCGAGCATGTTGCAACTCTCTGATCGCGAGATCGATGCCGGCGAAGCCCAGGCGGAAGCCGTGCACAAGGGCAAACAAACGCTCGCGCAAGCAATCGACAGTTACGTCAAAACTACGGTCGTTGTTCCAGCGAAAACTGCGAAACCGGCCAAGCCAGCGCCACCGGCCGAACCGTTGATCCATCGCATTCAAACTTGAATTGATCTCGCCGCACAATCGCCAGGGCGGAGCTATTCGTGAAGCCGCTGCGGCTGCATTTCTCGCATCGACAGGAGAGACATAAATCGCGTGCTTAATGCACATACAACGTCATTTAAGCATCGCTGATGTATCAATTTTTATCAGTCTCGTGACACAAGAATTGCGCTACACTTTTACCGATCGCATCGCAGTCGCGCAATCAATCCAGATTCATCAACATTTCACACCCGCGCAGTCGTGCATGCATGGGACGGAGGGACTCGTGCACAAGTCAAAACGTAACGGATTTTCTGGCATCGTACTTTGGATGTTTGTTGCTGTTGTGATGCCGGCACCGATTTTTGGCATTGCCCAGGAGCTGCCCAAGGCGCCGCCGTCGCACGAGATAAAAATCGATGAAAATGCGTTTCGCTGGGAAAGCCGGCCGGCATGGGTTGAGCCGGCACCGGCAGTGGTACCCGACGCCGATCTGCTAAAGCGTGCTGACCCGCTTTATTACGCGTTGCGCGATACCCAGTTTCTTGTCGATGCGGCGCCGGCTTTGTATGTGCATCAGTTATTGGTTGCGAATGAAACGAGTGCATTGTCGCAACTGGGTCAGTTCGAGATTGATCTTGTACCTGCCTGGCAGCAGCTGCGTTTGCACGCGATCCATATTCTTCGCGACGGCAAAAGCATCGACAAGCAGGCGTCGACGCAGATCCGCTTTCTGGAGCGCGAACTCGGGCTGGAACATGGCATGTACACCGGGCAGGTGACCGCGTCGCTGCTCATCGACGACGTGCGTGTTGGCGATGCGCTCGATATCGAATTCACCAAGCTGGGTCGCAACCCGGTTTTCCCCGATCGCTTCGCCGATGCCGCGTCATGGGATTTGCCGACGCCCACACGGTTGCGCCGCGTTGTTCTCAAGTCACCGCAATCGCACAAGATCCAGATGCGCCTCTTCGGCCCTGAATCGCTGCCGGAACCGAAACCGCAGCGGCGCAAGGACGGGAGCCTTGATGTGTTGGTGTTCGAGGGGCGCGATCTGGTCGCAGCGCACCCTTCAGGTTATTACCCGGCAGAGTATTCGCCATTGCGCTGGATAGAGTTTTCCGAATATCGCGACTGGAACGAGGCTGCTGCCTGGGCCGCCGGGCTGTTTAAAACTACGATTCCGGATGCCAGTGTGGTTGAGCTCGCGAATACTCTGAAAAGCCAAGCTGGCGCAGAAGCCCGCGCGTTGGCGGCGCTGCAGTACGTACAGCGGGAGATTCGTTATTTCTCGATTTCGCTCGGCGAGAGTTCGCACCGACCCAGCGCACCCGCGGTGACGCTGCAGCGTCGTTACGGCGACTGCAAGGACAAGGCAGCCCTGCTGATCGCGCTGCTCAAGGAATTGGGCATTGATGCACAGCCGGTACTCGTGCCCTCACAACCGGGGCAAAGCCTGGGCCAAAAGCTGCCTTCGCCGGAGCATTTCGATCATGTCATCGTGCGTGCCGTGGTCGCCGGGCACGAATACTTTCTCGATCCCACCGTACCCGAACAGCGTGGTCGGCTCGATGCGATCTACTCGTGGCACGAAGGTGTTGATGTCTTGATCGTTGCCGCGGATACGCGCCAGCCGACGCATCTGCCGACGCGCAAAGTGGATGCGGCGCAATTCGAAATGGTCGAAAAAATGAATATCGCTGCGTTCGATCAGCCGATCACGCTCAGTATCGATGCCATCGCGCGCGGCCAATTTGCAGACCTTGTTCGGCAAAGCCTGAAGCAAAGCACGACAGAGGAACGCACGCGCGAATCCCTGGCGCAAATAACCAAGCGTTATGAAGGCGCAGTTGTGGTCGGTAGTCAGAATGTTCAGGACGATTCGGAAAAAAATGTGATCATCGTCTCCGCCACGTACCAGCTTCCCGCAAAAGCGATCAGCGACAAAAACGGATTGCGTTTCGTGAAATTCCGACCGACACCGATCTTCGGTCATTTGCCCATCCCCGAAGCGGATCGCAAGGTTGCGATGCGGATATCGTCGCTACCGCAACATTATCGCTACGAATTTCAGCTCACCGCGCCGACGTCGGTGGCCGAGGCGCGCGATCCGCAAACCAAAACCATCGGCAAATCTTATTTTACGTTGCAGCAGCAGTCGCGCTTTCGCGGCAATGTGGCATCTGAAATCTTCGACATGATCATTCCCGATGGCATCGTTGCGATGAAGGATCTGGAGGACTATTCCCACGAAATCAAAAAGACGGAGGAACTGCGCGCCGTGGTCTTCCTGCCATCGGGTGCCGGCGCTGGCGGTAAAAAATCCGGCGGATTCATGGCGAATTTGCTTGGCAAGAATGGCAAAGAAAAGCAGGCGGACAACGCTGCGCCAGATCCAGTGGCGCAACGCGAAACCGAACAGCGCGAATCGCTGAAACACATTTCCGCATCGCTCGACGGCAACACACTGGCGGATCGCGATCGCGCCGCCGCGCTGATAGAACGAGGCATCATTTACGACGACCTCGGCGAGTCGGACAAGGCGCTCGTGGATTTTGATGCGGCGATCAAGCTCGCACCGAAAAATGCCAACGCGTATTACGAGCGCGGCAATTCACTGCTGACCAAAGGGCGCTTCAAGGAAGCCATCGATAGCTTCTCGCGCGCGCTGGCGCTCGGCGTCGAGGATAGCGACGGCGTGCAGACCCATCGTGGCATCGCGGAGTATTTTTCCGCTGACAACACTGCAGCACTGGATGACTTCGCGCACGGTGCCAACGGCGTGTCGCATTCACCGTACGCGATGCTCTGGTACCTGATTGCTGCCGAGCGGTTTGCGGGCGGCGCCAAACCCGGCATCGTCGAAGCGAGCCGGAGAGAGCTGGGCGGCGAATGGCCGCGTCCTTTGTACGGCTTGTTCACCGGTGATCGCACCGAGCGCGACATCGAAAAACTGCTGGCTGGCGCCAATCCTGCCGAGCGCAAGCTCAATAGCTGCGAAGCGTATTTCTATATCGGCGAATATTTTCTGAGCAAGCACGATGTGGTTAACGCTCGTATTTATTTCAGCAAGGCGATCGATACCGGCGTGCGCTTTTACAGCGAGTATTTCGAGGCCAGGCACGAGCTTGAACGACTGGACAAGGCAAGCGCACCGTAAGCTTTGGCGGTGCGCGCAGCCGTCTCTGCGTGCGCCAGTCGTGGCCAAAGTGTGCAGCGCGTTTGCGCTGAGGGCGCTGTGCCGGCTGTGGTGATTCTCGGCATCACACCGAAACGTCGTAAAGCGCTTCGGTCTTTTTCTCGGTTTGCTGCATTTTCCACAATGCGGCATACACGCCAGATTGTGCGAGCAGATCGCGATGATGGCCGCGCTCGACGATGCGGCCGTGTTCCATGACGAGAATCTGATCGGCGTCGACGATCGTTGACAGACGGTGCGCGATGATCAGGGTGGTGCGTTCGCGTGCGACTTCGGCGAGTTCGGCCTGGATGATTTTTTCGGTGCGTGTATCGAGTGCGCTGGTGGCTTCATCGAAGATCAGGATGGCCGGATTTTTCAGCACCGTGCGGGCGATCGCGACTCTTTGTTTTTCACCACCGGAAAGTTTCAGACCACGTTCGCCGACGGTGCTTTCGTAACCTTCCGGCAGGCTGAGAATGAAGTCGTGGATATGCGCGGCGCGCGCCGCGGCGTGAACCTCTTCGCGCGTCGCATCGGGGCGGCCATACGCGATGTTGTAGTAGATGCTGTCGTTGAACAGCACGGTATCTTGCGGCACGATGCCGATCGCGCGGCGAAGGGATTGCTGCGTCACCTCGCGAATATCCTGGCCATCGATCAAGATGCGCCCGCCGCTGACATCGTAGAAACGAAACAGCAAACGTGCGAGCGTGGATTTACCGGCGCCGGTAGTGCCAACGACGGCCACAGTCTGTCCCGGTGCGATCGTGAAATCGACATGATGCAGAATCGTGCGTTCGGCTTCGTAGGAAAATTGCACCGCCTCGAAACGTACTTCGGCACCGCGTGTGGCAAGATCGGGCGCACCGGGTTTGTCGGCAATTTCACTCTGTTCGTTGAGCAGGCGGAACATGCGTTCCATGTCGACCAGACCGCTTTTGATCTGCCGATACGTGACGCCGAGAAAATTCAGCGGGATCGACAATTGCAGCAGCAGTGTGTTGACCATGACCAGATCGCCGAGCGAGAGTTTGCCGCCGACCACACCTTGCGCGGCCATCCACATCAACACCGTCAGGCCACCTGCGATCACCAGACTTTGCGCGCCGTTGAGCAGGCCCAGTGAGGATTCGGATTGCACCGAGGCATCTTCGTAACGGCGCAGATTTGCATCGTAGCGTTGCGCTTCGAATTCCTCGTTGCCGAAGTATTTGACGGTTTCGTAGTTCAGCAGACTGTCGATCGCACGCGCATTTGCTGCGGCGTCGGTTTCGTTCATCTGCCGCACGATGCGCGTGCGCCAGTTGGTGATGATCACGGTGAACGCGATGTAGACCACCATCGTCGCGAGCGTGATCGTCGCAAACCGCCAGTCGAACTGACGCAGCAACAAGATCGTCACCAGCGTGATTTCGAGCAAGGTCGGGATGATGTTGAAAATCGCGTAACCGAGGATGTTGTAGATGCCGCGTGTGCCGCGTTCGATATCGCGCGAGACACCGCCGGTGTGGCGCTGTAGATGAAAACGCAGACTCAATCCATGCAGGTGGCGGAACGTCGAAATGCCGGCCGAACGCATCGCGCGCTGGCTCACACGCTCGAAGAAAATATCGCGCAACTGGCCGAACATTACCGAGGACAATCGCAACACGCCGTAACCCGCGAGCAGCAAACCCGGCACCGCGATCAACGCGGTTTTGCTGTCGAGTGCGTCGATAATGTTTCGCAGTAGCAGCGGCACGCCGATGTTGGCGAGCTTGGCGATGACCAGGCAGGCCAGCGACAGGCCGACACGCCAGCGGAATTGCCACAACGTAGGCAGCAATTGCCGGAACGCATCACGTGCGCTGCGCGGGGATTCATTGGTGGCGGGAAGGGGAGGCGTCATCGTGGGATTCGTATTGGCTGCGTTTCAAATGGGGGCGGTTTGTTGAACTGCAAATGCGCTGAGGGATTGAGACGAAAACGATCAGACTGGCTTTTGTGCGGACATTCAAGATCACCACGTCCGCTTAATGGCACGCCGCGTTATGATCGGTTTCCATCTTGCTGGAGTGATCCCATGAAGACTACGCTCGTTCTTGCACTCACGCTGTTGACCGCCGCTGCTGCGGCCCAGACTGCACCGCCCGCTGCACCGGGCGGACTGCCGCGCACCGCCTCGCCGGCGGCCGCCGAGGAATACATCATCTCGCCCAAGGATGGCGAAACCGTGGGCCAGGATATGACCGTGCGTTTCGGCCTCAAGGGCATGGGCGTCGCCCCTGCCGGCGTGATCAAGGACAACACTGGCCATCATCATCTGCTGATCGACAACAAGGAACTGCCGCCGCTGGATCAGCCGATTCCGAACGACGATACGCACAAGCATTACGGCGGTGGCCAGACCGAAGCGACGATCCACCTCGCGCCAGGCGATCACACGTTGCAATTGTTGCTCGGTGATGCCTCGCATATCCCGCTGAATCCTTCGGTGATGTCGAAGAAGATTACGGTGCATGTGAAGTAGAAATTACCGCCAAGGCTGGTTCATAAAGCACGTGGCAAGGCAAAGTTCAACTTGCCTTGCCATCGAGAAACCGCAGTCATGTTCGTGTGCGCGGCAAGCGCTTTGGAACACGTTTTATATTTCCGTCGTCAGCGACTTGCGGTGATCCAATACCGCCGAGGATGAGATCGATTCCCGCGAGAAAATCCACGCGGTCGTCGTGAATGCGTAATTGTCCGGCTACGATACGTACGAACGGGTAGTCATGCGCATCCAGCCGCGACCACGCCGTCGACATCTCCTCCAGGAAGTCGGATCTATCGATGCCCCGCGTAAGCGCGAATTGCGTGTTGGCCGCGTTCTGCCCACCGACACCAAGAATGAAGTGCAGCAACGTGGACACCGCTGCCCACTGCGCGTTATCCGGCACACCCAGCGCACGAACCTGCTGACCGATGCATTCGACAATGCGCACCAAGGGCAATTGTCCGGCTGCATGGGTGAGCGCGGAGCCAACCCACGGATGCGCGTCGATCGCATCGAACATGCCCAGCGCGAGCGCGCGAAGGGTCGCCGGCGGTGTCGCGCCGATCACACATGACGCCATCGTGCGAGCGACGATGGCGTCGCAGGCGGCGGTCAGCAGATCGCTCTTGTTCTCGATATGCCAATAGATGGCGCCCGCACCAGTGGCGAGCCGTTCGGACAGGGCGCGGAATGTCAGTCCGCTTTCTCCGCTGTTGTCCAAAATCTCTATCGACGCTGCGATGATGCGATCGCGCGAGAGTGATTCTTCGCGTCGCTGGCGGCTGCGTGTTTTCTTGATCATGACTTATCTTGACACAAGTGGAACGTTGTTCCAATATAATGGAATGATGTTCCATTTAGGCCTGCGACGTGTCGTTTCCGTCTTTCTACAAAATTCAGAGGTGGATGAGCACCTCACTCATGAGCAACTACATGAAATCCATACAGAATAAATCCCATCACGACGTGATCATTTCCGGCGCAGGCCCTGTGGGTTTATTGCTTGCCTGTGAACTGGCCTTGGCCAAATGTTCCGTCCTGATACTGGAAAAAGCCGAGGATCCGCACTCGCCATTAAAACAGGTTCCTTTCGGTATACGCGGGCTCTCGGCACCTACGATCGAAGCCCTTTACCGTCGTGGCTTGCTGCAGGAGCTTGAGCTCCATAAACGTCTTAAGAACCCGCACCAGAATGCAGGCCAGGGATCACGTCGTCAGGTAGGACATTTTGCCGGCATTCCCTTTCATGAGGGTGATATCGATACCTCGCAGTGGACGCATCGCTTGCCGAGCTCGACGGCAACCAGCTTGCTCTCTGAAATGCAAGAACTCGAAACCGTACTGTCTCGCCGCGCCGAAACCTTGGGTGTAGAAATCAAGCGTGGAATGGCCGTCAGCGACTTTCATCAAGTCAGCGATGGAATCACTGTTCAAGCCGCTGACGAAACTTTTGAAGGTCAGTGGCTGGTGGGGTGCGATGGAAGTCGCAGTGTTGTGCGCAAGGCGGGCGGTTTTGAATTCGCCGGTACGGAGCCGGAATTCACCGGCTACACAGCTAAAGTGGATATTGCCGACCCTTCGATGCTCAAGCCGGGCCGAAACGCGACAGCAACAGGCATGTACTTGCAATCGCAGCCGGGCTATCTGGCGATACAGGATTTTGATGGCGGCGCATATCACAGTGCAGAAAAGCCAATAACGCGAGAGCACGTGCAGGAAGTTCTACGGCGCATCTCGAACACCGATGTGATTATCAATGCGTTGGACATCGCGACTACGTGGACGGACCGCGCACGGCAGGCGACAACCTACCGCAACGGGCGGATTCTTTTAGCTGGTGATGCCGCGCATATTCATGCGCCGCTCGGAGGTCAAGGGCTCAATCTCGGCCTGGGTGACGCCATGAACCTGGGCTGGAAGCTCGCCGCAACCATCAAATCGAGCGCGCCGGAGGGCTTGTTGGACAGCTATCAGACCGAACGACACCCGATAGGTGCACAAGTTTTGGATTGGTCACGTGCCCAAGTCGCCATCATGCGACCGGACCCCTATGCGCGCGCGTTGCAGGCAATCGTCCGGGACCTCATGAGCACACGCGACGGCGCCACCTATTTTGCAGGAAGGGTGTGGGGCATTCACACCCACTACGATCTCGGTGGCGGCCATGCTCTCGCGGGTCACAGCGTTCCCAACTTCGAGTTCGAGGACGGCACGAGGATCGGCGCGCTGATGCACGATGGCCGCGGAATGCTGCTGGATTTTGGTGGCAATGCCGCACTCAAGTCGCTGGCGAACGGATTTGACGACCAAATCAAGTACGTTTCCGGCTACGCGAAACAACAATGCAGTTTGAGTGCCGCACTGATACGTCCGGATGGCATTGTCGCCTGGGCCTGTGACAACGATCCCGATGGCAGCGAAGTCGAAAAGGCTGCTGCTCGCTGGTGGCGTGCGCAATCACGCTGAACACGCCAGTCGCGACCATCGCAGCCGGCGTCACAAGACTTCGCAACAACAGCTTCGATCATCAGCGCGACAAGTCCAGCGCATACGTCGCCTTGCCATCACCGTCATCCTTGAGCTGCGTGATATTTTTCAAACCTGCCGCGCGCGCGGCTTCCAGCTCGTTGCTCGCCGAGACAAACGTCACCGGACCGGCGGTCTTGATCTTGGCGAAATGCCAGCTTTGATCCGAGGCAACATCGGCGCGACGCAGTTGCTGCCGCGCACGGATGTAGGCGATCAGAATATCGCGATTGGTATCCGGCGCCGCGAGGATGGTCTTGCTGCCGTCGAGACCCGGGAACGTGCCGCCGCCGCTCGCTCGATAGCTGTTGGTGACGACGATGAAATCCCGCTCCGGCGTGATCGCGCTGCCTTGGTAATTCAACTGGCTGATGCGCTGGCCGGTCGGCTGGCTGACATCGATCTGGTAACTCACGCCGCCTTGCAGCACATCGAAATTGTAGGACGGATATTTGCTGTTGATCAGCGGCTGCGCGTCGGTTTTTGCCGGATCGATGCGATTGAACACACCCGCGCTGCGCTCCAACCATGCCTTCAATTCGGCGCCATTGATCTTCACCGCGGCCAACGTGTTCGGATAAAAATACAGATCGGCAGCGTTGCGGATGGCGAGTGGGCCGGGTGGAATATCGGTGTAATCGTTGGCGCCACCAAAACCGGTCTTGAACGCCGACGCGGTTGAAAGTACCGGCAGGCTCGCGTACTGCGGCAGATTGGTTTTGAGATAACGCTCGACGTAATCGCGCTGCGCCATGTTGATGATCTGCGTGGTCGCGACATCGCCGACCAGCGCGAAATAACTGGTGATGCGGAAGTCGGTTTCGCCAATCGGATGTTTGACGTAAGCGAGCGTTGCTTCCTGCTCGGCAGCGATCACTTGCGCGATCGCCGGATCGGCCGCGACAAAGCTGCCATCGGCATTCTTGATCGAGCGAACTTCGCTATGCGTGTGTTCGCGATCGACCTGCCAGTGCCCCTGGTCGTAACTCAACGCAAGATTCACGAGGCCGAGGCTCTTGCCCCAGAAATTGCCCATCACCGCCGGCACGCCGCGAATGAATCCGCGTTCGTTGTCGACCTCGGGCACATGCGCGTAACGCGATTTGGCATTGCCCGGATCGGGGAAAACTTCGTGCGAATGTCCCATCAGAATGGCATCGATGCCCGGCACTTTCGCGACATGCCAGTTGGCGTTTTCCATGCGCTCGCTGTACGGCAGAATATCGATGCCGGCATGCGAAATCACCACGACGATATCGGCGCCAGCGGCACGCAATTTCGGCACGTATTGCTGCGCCGCCTCGACCATGCCATTGACCGCGACCTTGCCGGCGAGATGGGTGCGATCCCAGTTCATGATGCCGGTCGGCGTAAGACCGATAATGCCGATGCGCAGGTTCGTTTCATGCGTGCTGCCGTCGGGCGCCGTCACGCGCACGGTCTTGTCGATGATGCGGGTCGGCGCGAAAATCGGTTCATGGGTTTTCAGGCTGATCACGTTCGCCAGCACCAGCGGATAATGTGGGCCTTGGCAATGCTGTTCGGCGATGCCTTCAATGTGCATCGTTTGGCCGGTGGCGCGACTCAGAAAATCCAGACCGTAATTGAATTCGTGATTGCCGATCGTACCGCCGTCGTAACCGATCGCGTCCATCGCCTTGTACATCGCGAGTTCCTGATCGCAGGCGAGCGGTTTGACCGTGGCCTGGTAATCGGCGAGCGCGGTGCCCTGGATGGTATCGCCGTCATCGAACAACACCGTGTTGGTGAATTCCTTGCGCGCCTGGCGGATCAAGGTAGCGACGCGTTCGAACCCCAAAGTTTTGTCTTCGGCGAGCTTGAAATAATCATAGCTCAGCACATTCGAATGGAGGTCGGTGGTTTCCAGGACGACCAGTTCGGCCTTGCTGCCGGAAGGCGGTGCGGGCAGGTGCGAATTCGGCTGCAGGCCGGTCTGGCAACTGGCCAGCAACACGGCGGAAAGAATGGCGATCAGGCGGCGGGTTGACATGATTCTGCTGGCATCGATTTGTGGAGTGCGTAGCTTAAAGCATCCTCGTTACAGTGAGCTGTAAAGAGATGTAGCGAACGTGCGCTCGCGATGCCCTGATAACAACCATACGACATTTGCTGGCCGCGCATTTGTTACCATAAACACCTTCCGTATTTAGCGATTGATCTAGATGACCATCCGTACCCGTTTCGCGCCGAGCCCCACCGGTTATCTACATATCGGCGGCGCGCGCACCGCGCTGTATTGCTATCTCGAATCGCGCCATCGCGGCGGCGAATTCATCCTGCGCATCGAAGATACCGATCGCGAGCGCTCGACCCAGGAAGCGGTGCAGGCGATCCTCGACGGCATGCAGTGGCTCGGGCTCGAACACGACGAAGGTCCGTTCTACCAAACGCTGCGCATGCAGCGTTACGAGGAAGTCGCGCAGACATTGCTCAAGACCGGCCACGCCTATTACGCCTACGAGAGCAAGGAAGAACTCGAAGCGATGCGCGAGCAGCAGATGGCGGAGCATGCCAAACCGCGTTACAACGGTTTTTACCGCGAGCGCAACGAACCGGTACACGAAAGTCCGACGCGCGTGATCCGCTTCAAGAATCCGGCGACCGGCTCGGTAGTGTTCGACGATCGTGTGCGTGGCCGCATCGAATGGCAGAACGAGGAACTGGATGACCTTATCATCTGGCGTTCCGACGGTTTCCCGACCTACAACTTCGCGGTTGTCGTCGACGATATCGACATGCAGATCACCGACGTGATTCGCGGCGATGATCACATCAACAACACGCCGCGGCAGATCAACATCTATCGTGCGCTCGGCGCCGAGCCGCCGCAGTTTGCGCATCTGCCGATGATCCTCGGTGCCGATGGTGCAAAACTTTCCAAGCGCCACGGCGCGGTCAGCGTAATGCAATATCGCGATGACGGTTTCCTGCCGCATGCACTGTTGAATTATCTGGTGCGACTCGGCTGGTCCCACGGTGACGATGAAATTTTTTCACTCGCGCGCATGATCGAATTGTTCGACGTCGCCGACGTCAACAAGGCCGCGGCGCGGTTCGACGGCGAGAAACTCGCGTGGATCAATCAGCAATATCTGAAGAGCGAAGATCCGGCGGAAATTGCCACGCATTTCGAATGGCATCTGCGTGATGCCGGTATCGATTTCTCGCAAGGCCCGGCGCCGGTCGATGTGATTATCGCGTTGCGTGATCGCGTCAAAACGCTCAAGGAAATGGCCGAGCGCGCGAAGATCTGGTACGGCCCGATCGAAACTTATGACGATGCCGCAGTGAAAAAACATCTTGGTGCGAGCACCGCATTGCCGGCACTCAAGGCTGTGTATGCTGAGCTGGAGAAATTGCTGGATTGGAAAGTCGAGGCGATCCATCAAGCCATCGAAGCCGCCGCCGCGGCGATCGGCGAAGGCATGGGCAAAGTCGCGCAGCCGTTGCGTGTTGCGATCACCGGCACGCAGGTGTCGCCATCGATCGATCACACCGTGTATCTCACCGGCAAGGTGCGTGCACTCGCACGCATCGAAGCCGCCTACGCCAAGACCGGCGGCGGATAAACCGCATCATGAGCTGCGATTTCAGCGCGCTGTTGAATATCGATACCACCGATCCGGATCAGGTGGCGGCGTTGATGCAGCAATGCACGTCGGTCGTATTCGATCCGATGTTGTGGGTGTGGGCCATCGTTTTCACGGTGCTCTGCGCGGTCGTCGGCGGCTGGATCGGCACCTATAAAAAAGCCGTAGTGCGTGATGCGATTCTCGGTGCGACTCTAGGCCCGATTGGCTGGATCATCAGCCTGTGCCTGCCCGTGCGCGCGCAGCAATGTGCGCAATGCGGCACGCGCGCTCCCGGTGTTGATAAGTTTTGTCGTCGCTGCGGCCACTCGCTGCAAGCGGCGAACGGCTTGCGAAAGCCGTGACTTGACCACACGTGTATCATGCAGACATTAACCCGATTTAATTCATCGCCATGACCGCCGCCGCCAAAAATCACAAGCACGATCACGCGCATCAGCACGCGCACAACGCCAAAGGTTTTGTCAGCGAAGTTGTGGCCGCTTGCGATCAGCGCGGGCTGCGCCTTACCGAGCTGCGCCAGCAGGTGCTTGAACTTGTCGCGCGCTCGACCAAGCCGGTGAAGGCCTACGATCTGCTCGACCAAATCAAGGACGAACGCAGCAACGCCGCGCCGCCGACGGTGTATCGCGCGCTCGATTTTCTGCTCGAAAACGGTTTCATCCACAAGCTCGAATCGATCAACGCCTATGTGAGTTGCCACCATCCGAGCGTGGCGCATCATGTGCCGTTTCTGATTTGCGACAGTTGTGATTCGGTGGTCGAGATTTGCGACGAGCGGGTTTCGGGCATGCTTGATGAGCAAGCCAAGGCGCTCGGTTTCAGCCCGCAGGCGCGCACGCTCGAAGTGCACGGCATCTGTGCGCGCTGCAGCGGCAGCTGATGTTTTTTTGCGTCACCTGAATCAGGTAGCGCGTACCACCAAGGTGCTCGGCAACATTTCCGATTGCGTGGTTTCGCCGCGAGTCAGGGCGAAATTGTGTGCGCCAGCCGTAGTGATGAAACTCAGGCCACCGCACTTTCGCTCGGTGTCAGCGCGACCAGACGACCACCACCATCAACCACCGCCGTGGCCGCAGCGCCGAGCAAACCGGCGTACGGGTAGGTGATCGCCAAGGTCGGCACTCTTTGCATGGCAGTCGCGAAACGACCCTTGTCCTCGAAGCGGCGGCGGAACTCCGCCTTGCGCAACCACGGCAGCAGCGGCGGCACGATTCCGCCCGCCAGATAGATGCCGTCCCACGCGCCGATCGTCAGCACCAGATCACCGGCAATGCTGCCGAGCAGGGCGCAAAAAATATCTACTGTGCGTACGCATTGAGCATCGCTGCCAGCTTGCGCATGCTCGGTAACCTGCGCCGGTGAAAAATCCTGTGCCGGCACATCGGCCAGCGCGCACAAGGCCTGATAGACGTTGACCATGCCGCTGCCGCAAATCAAGCGCTCGTTTGATACGCGGCCATAGCGTTTTGCAAGGTATTGCAAAATCTCGATTTCCTCGGGCGTGCCCGGCGCAAAACCCGTGTGACCGCCTTCGGTTTCAAGAATCTCCGGTTTGCCATCGCGCAACAAAAACGCGCCGACGCCGAGTCCCGTGCCGGGACCAATCACGCCGATCGTGCGGCATCGACTATTCGCGGCGATCGTTACGTCAGCGTTGCCGATTTTTTCTACATCCGTTGCTGCGAGCAGCGGCACCGCCATACTCAGTCCGGCAAAATCATTGACGATGTGCAGCGACAAAAGATCAAGATCGCGGCGCGTCTGTGCGGTCGAAATCACCCATGGATGATTGGTGATACGCACTTCATCGTTAGTGACTTTGCCCGCTACCGCGAACACGCCACGCTGCGGCTTGCTGCCGATTTCAGCGAGATATTGCAGCGCGGCATCCGCCAGCGATGCGAAATCCGCGACCGCATAATGGCGAATGCTGGAGTCGATCAGCGGTCGCGCCTGCGTGGTTTGCGCCAACCCGAAACGCACATTGGTTCCGCCGAGATCGGCGACCAGGGTCGAAGAATTTTTTTCGTCGGACATGCAGCGGATGCTCTTTGATTTGGTCAATCAAGACAGTGTAACCGCTGGCGCCGACCGATTGCCGAGTTTGCGGTGGGTGCTGCAGATAAGCGTGCCAACGCAGCTGGCGAGATTCGAGCGGAGGGCCGACCAATGCAGTTGAATGTCCGCTTTCGGCCATGAACGGACGGTCGAGGCCTTGCAAGTCGTATCTCCGCAAAGCGGACGTTCGGTCCGTGCTTGGCATACGGCGACTTTTGCATGTACATGGCGATTGCAATTTCAGTCATCGGCGATGGCTGGTCTTCGATGAAACGAGTTGGGGCCAGGAGACGAACTACGCTTGCGATTCGACGCCGCCAAGCAGTTGCCCAAATAGGATCGCCCAGTCATCAAAGCGATGGTCGAGAGGATGGTCGTTAAGCAGGAAACCAAACGCCGGGTCGGCCGCATCAACGGCTGAGCAAAAACGGCAACGCCCCGCGCGAGGGCTGGGCTATGGGCGATCCGTTTCGATTGAATGATGCGTTTGGAATGCGGCGGGAACATGACCTCTCGGCGATCCTTTGATGCTAGATCAGGCCCTGCTATTCACGCCGAGTAAGTGAACCTGACCCCGTTCTTCCTGCGGTTCGCTGGTGCCTTCCCCGATATACGGCTCCACCGTCCAGTCCGAGATACAGCCGCTACTCAAGGAAATCACACCCACGATGCGGGCGACGGGAAAGCCCAGTCCCGCGTGCTGGACTCTACTTTGCGGGAATGCTGCTTGCAGGCTCGCGGTATTTGGCATCGATACGGTGGTGCCGTCGATCAGTTTGATGTTGCGTCCACGCCATTGCGCCGCCGCAGGAAGCGCGGCGAGTGCCGCATCCGCCACCTCGGACACACACGCTTCCACCAGCGCCAGGGGCAGCCGTTGCCGTGCCTTGCAGTAGGGCCCCGTGTTCAAACTCGAAGACGGCAAGCCCAATGCTGTGCGCTGGGCCAAGTGCCGGCCCACGACACCTTGGCACGCGCCCTCATTGCTGATCACCTGCTCGACGAACAACCCCAAGGTCACCTCAGGGGGATGCATCCGCTTGCGATGCGCCGGAACCTCACGGCTGAGGATCTGCTTGAGCTGCGGTCGCGGCAAGAAATGCAGCAACTTATCGTGGACGCCGCTGCACAGCAGCGCCCGCTCAGCCGAAACGACTGAGCGAAGGCGTTTTTTTGGTAGGCTCCATACGGGCTGATCCTTTAGGGCTATTCATCAAGGCTTAGACACCTGAAGAGTAACTGCTGCGGCCTCTCAGCCCACTTCTTCCCGCCTCATTCCGGTCGGCAAGACGGGCTTAAGCTAGTGCCATTTTACTCTGACCCCTGTTTTGGCCGGTTCACGGTCGTTTTGCCAGCCTTTCGCTCCCCGAGTCTTGCGGAGCGAAGCGGCTAGGGTTGGTGTCCTGAACGTGGCGGATCGATTCCGATTCGTTCGCGCGACCTTGCAAGCAACAGAAGGCTCAGGCTAGCCACGGTGAGCAGAGCGAACGTAAATATGCTGCCTTCCGGCCCCTCACCAGCACCATTGAGATAGGTCGGCCCGACAGGCACTAATTTCACCACCAGTGCGGGTAAATGACTATCCAAACCCGTAATCGGCACGTCAAAGCCGGTGCCGGCAAACCAGTTCCAGCCGGTGTGCCAGCCCATCACGCCCCAGATCGAATTTGAACGGCGCGCCCAAGCGCAAGCGAAAATCGAGAAGACGAAGGTCATGACCGTCATCGACAATGGTTGCCGTGGTGAAAAGTGCAAAAAGGTGAACGCGGCGGCGGTTAATATAAAGGCGGCACTAGTGTTCCAGCGCCGCATGATGGTTGAGAACAGCCAGCCGCGAAAAACGAATTCCTCCACGCTCGATTGAAGGGCAAAGCAGGCGAGCAACAGGACGATCCAGCCGAGCGCAGCAGGACTAGCAAAGGCTGGGGCCAGATCAGCGACACGGTATCCGCCCGAAAGCGCTATCGCGGTCACGATCGCGCCCATCATGGCTATGCCAACTGCCAGTCCGATCAGAAATTTTCGCAGCCGGTGCGCTCCACCAAATCCGACGCTTATGAGACTTCGCTTTTCGATCCAGCGCACCCAGCCTAGTACCAAAAGTCCGAAGCCGATGAACGAAACCAGAAAAAGGCAAAACCCCAACGGCCCCAACGGTGCTCCCTTCGCGTCAACCAAGCCCAGATATTCAAATCCATAATCAAATGGCAAGCTCCCGGCAGCAACAAGGAAAATGCAGATAAAGGGGGCAGCGATACTCGGCGGTATCCAGCCCTTTGGTGTTTCGTCGGAAAAGATGATCTGTGTCATGTCGCACAGGCTAATCGCCCGCCGAAGACCGCTATAGAATGATCGTGCGGAACAAGTCCGAACGAAGCCACTCTTTCGGCGCGAGGCCAACTGCCTTGCGGAATGTGCGACCAAAATGGCTCTGATCCGCAAAGCCAGCGCCATGGGCTGCCTCAGCCAGCTTCGCGCCTTCACGCAACATCCGCTTGGCAAGATCGATCCGTCGGTGCTGCAGATAGCGATAAGGGCTGGTGCCAAGCAATGCCCGGAAGTCACGCGAAAGCTGCCAACGGTCACAGCCAGTCACTTGCTCAAGTTGATCGAGTCGCGCACCGAAAACGACGGCGGTTTCGAGAAAGTCGCGCGCCCTCATCACGGCTGTTCGGTTGGCGATCCTCACAGTTGCCGCCCTGCCAGCCGCATTGTTCATGGCATGGGCCAGATCGTAAAGCGCGTCTTCATAGGCACCGGGATCCTCGACGCCCGCGCAGTCGATGACCATGTTGAAGGCTGCCGCGATCAAGGCGGGATTCGTCGAGACGCCATTAACGACAAACGGCAGTTTCGCGCCTCCAAGCACTGCCTGGACATGAGCTGGCGGAACATAGGCCGCCCGATAGCTGAATCCCGCCTCATCGCTGCAATGTCCGTCGTGTATTTCGTCAGGATGGAGGATTAGCACCTGCCCAGCCAGCGAATGTCGCATCGACCCGCGATAGTTGAACGCTTGCACCCCAGCCATAGTCAAAGCGACAGTGTAAGTATCGTGCCGATGCGGCGAAAACGCTGCTCCGACCAGCCGGTTTGCGACTCGCTCGATCAGCTCGAATGAGCCGGCCGAATGCGATGGGTTCGAGGAATGCGCTGCAGAATTCATCGGTAATATATTGGGCGTAAGGAGCAAGAAGGCAAACCTTGCGAATTCGAATAGGGTTGTCAGGTCGCTTGCATAACTTTCAGGCCTATACTGTCTTTCCCTGCAAAAGCGGCGTCACTTGAACCCTGGAGATCCGTCCAAAACAGGGGTCAGAGTAGAATGGCGCTTACTTAAGCCCAAGTCATTGACGCAAAAGCCCAGTGCTAGGGTGTAGTTGCGAAACAAACACCAAGCCAAGGAGAGGTGCCCCGATGCATCCTATGCGTAGCGGGCGCGCACAGCAACGACGCGCAATTCGTCGCGGAATCGAACGCAGCGATTCCTATATCTTCTTCAACCTGCTCACTGGCGACGCCTCGTTCGAACAAGTCGAAGCACTATTGCCCGCGCATCGCGAGCGTTTGTTTCCGCCGACAGAAAAGTCGTCGATGTTTTTGGCGCAGGCTCTGAGTGCGGATCGATCATGCCAAAAGGCCGTCAATGATGCGCCCAGCAAGCGTGTGGCGGGGGGGGGGGCTTGCCGCTGTGCAGCACGCGCACGGGTGCCTACTGTCGCGCGCGGCAGCGACTGCCGGCAGAAATGGTGTGCGCCCTGGTGCGGCAAGCGGGCACGGGCATGTCGACGCAAGCGCCGCCCCATGTCGGCTGGGGTGGTCGGCGAGTGCGCTTGGTGGATGGCACGACCTTGCCGATGCCGGATACGCCGGCCAACCAAGCCGCGTATCCGCAGCCGCGTTCGCAGCAGCCTGGGCTGGGGTTTCCGTTGTGTCGCTTGGTAGCGCTGACCTGCCTGTCGAGCGGCGCAGTGCTCGATGCGGGCGTAGGTCGATACCTAGGCAAAGGTGGGGATGAGCAGTCGCTGTTGCGGCCGATGCTGGAGCGATTGGATGCTGGCGACATCGCCACCAACCGCACACCGACTCGCCCCGGTCGAATCGAACCGCGCGCGATCAAGCGACGACCAAAACCCCGCAAGCTACTTACTGTTCCGCGAAATGTCGCCAGAGCGCAGATTCGAAAGGAGCGGACTTGGACTTAAGGGAGTGCCATTGGGGTCAGAGTGCACTTTCCTACTTTACGGTCCAAAGAGCGTTCCGGGTCCGGCGAACGTCCGCTCTTGCGCCCGATCGAAAGACCGCTTCGGGCACGTTGCTGCCGGTCGATTGTGCCCGACAGGCATCCCTCAGGAAGCTGGCTAGGCGGTTACGATTCTGATCAAGTTGTGCCCCCGCCCGGTCCGTGTTGGCAGCGCGTGGTAAGTTCGCTGGCGGTACGCACGCGCTGCACCTCGGGGGAAACGCGCGATCAGAAGTTCTTGGTGAACCCGACAAACACGCCGCGTCGCGGCCCGTATTGCGGCGCGCCAACGCCGATACCGGAACCGTCACGGAGCTCGTAACTGCGATCGGTGACATTCATCACGGCCAGACGCGTGTTGATTTTTCCAAGCGCCGGCAGATCGAAATCGCGGCTCGCGGAAATGTTCACCTGGTAATACTGCGGCAGATGCGCGCTGTTGGCGAAGTCGGCGCGCAAGCCCGAGCCGTAGATGAAATCCACACCGAGTTTGGTGCCGTCCCAGTTGTAGTTCACACCGCCGTTGCCGGTCAGGCGCTGGTCGTGATCGAGGTGCACCCAGTGCGTGGCGATGTAGTCGAGTTCGTCCTGCGCGAAATTGTACTGGCCGGTGACGACCTGTTTGCCCATCGCGCGATTCGCCGAAACATTGAGGTACGCGCCGAAGTCTCCGGCGCTGTAGTTCGAGGTGAATTCAAGGCCACGCACGCGGCCTTGATTATAGTTGAACGGCGAGAAAATCAGCGCCGCGCCGAACTGTCCTTCATCGAGCAGGTTGTGGACTTTGCGGTAATACGCATCGAGTCCTAGTGTCAGGTTTTCGGTGATCTTTTGCGAAATGCCGAGATCGAAATAGTCCGATCGTTCCGACAAGGTTTGCGCGTTGACGTTGGTCGGCAGCGCGTTGGTCGTGCCCTGGAACAAGGCGATGTCGGTCTGCGAAATCAGCTCGGCAGGCGGCGGCGTGAAGTAGCGCGCGTAACCGGCGTGCAGCGTGGTCGCATCCGACCATTGATAGACAAAACCGAGGCGCGGACTGATCTGTCCTTCGTTGACATATGCATCGACCTTGTCGGCGCGCAGTCCGTAATTCATCGTGAGTTTGTCGCTGAGTTTCCACTCGTCCTGCAGATACAAACCGTAGGTACGTGCGTTGATGTGCGCGGCGTTGTCGATGATGCTGAGCGGGGTCGAACTGGTCTGATTGCCATCGGCATCGGCGGGAAATACGAGCGATGTGCTGTTGCTGACCGGATGCTCCGAACTCGCATATAGGCCGTAGCGCACGGTATGGCGATCGCCGAACGGCGTGGAGAAATCCGCCTGCAAGGTATCAGCGCGATTGCTGCGACCGATCGTGCCGGCGACGCCGTTGAAGATCAGGTCGCCGATCGGATCAGGCTGATAATTCACGCTGGTATAGCGCCGGCCAAGCGAGATCTGATAATCGGTGTAGCCGAAATGTCCCTGCAGTGCGAGCACGCCAAAGCGCGTGACTTCGCGCTGCCGCTCATCGAGATTGGCCGAGTCGAAGCCGTTCACACCGGCGAGGGTGTAGACAGGTTCCTGTCCCGGGTTGTTTGGAATCTGGAAACGATTATTGGTCACACCGGCCATGAAACTCAGCCGCGTATCGTCGTTGAGCAGATACGACAAATAACCGAAACCCTTGCCCTGATCGGAGTGGTCATGAATCGGCGTGCGCGAGGCGGTCGGATTTTCGATGCCGATGTCGCTCTGGTAGAAATTGCCGGTGACAAAATAACTCCAGCGATCCTGGCTGCCGTACAACGTGATGTCGGGATTCACTGTGCCGAACGATCCGGCAGTGATGCCGACGCTGCCGCCGAAACCTTGCGCCGGTGTAGTCGTGGTGATATCGACAATGCCGGCGGTGCGATAACCGTACTGCGCCGGCAGCGCGCCCGTGAGTAGTTGCACACGATCGATCACACGTGTGTCGAGGCTTTGACCAAACCCGCTGATGCTCTCGGGAATGATTACGCCGTTGATGCGGTATTGCAGGTCGGCGTGATCGCCGCGCACATGCAACTGGCCGTAACTGTCGTTGACCACACCTGGCGCTTGCAGCAGCACCTGGTTCAATGGCGTGGCTGTGCCGAGCGGCAATTGTTCGATCGCCTTGTGATCCATCACGTATTGGCTGGCGCCGATATCCGGCGAAAGCTGGTTGCGCGATTCATCGAGCTTGGCGCTGACATCGACAGTGTTCAGACGCGTCGAGCCGGCATCGCTTGCTGCATCGGCATTAGCTGTCGCCGCATCCGCGGGTGCGGCATTGACCGGCAATGATACGGCCAGCGATACGTGCGCGTGGCATAAGGCAAAGGCGATGCTGATGGCGAGCAAGCGCCGAGTGGTGGATGGTGTAGTCATGTGGATATGGGCCGAAAGCGAGAGTTGAATTAGAATGTTATATCATAACAAATTAAGCAAGCTGTGCCAGAAGTCACTGCGGCGCTAGATCGTGCTTCGGCCTGGCACGCAGCTAACCGCTGTGAGTAGTAAGCGCGCGTGCTGATAGCGTTTGCGCGATGGGAGTCATCGATCGCACAGAATGGCGAGATCGAGAAATTGCAGATGAAAAAATGAGTTATCGCCATCCGAACCCGAAATTGATGACGTAGTTTGAAGGCAGACCGATGCGCCCGCGGATGGCGCCGCGACAACGACTACGCTGCGCTCGCAATATCCCTTTCAGTCGCTAACGCCCGCGCCGCGCGCTCTCGAAGCCCGGCTCAGCCGCCCAATTGCGCGTGGTAATAGCCGTGCGATTCGTGCAGCGTGATCGCATGCTCAAACGCGGCGCTGACCGATGCGGATTGCAACACCTCGGCCTTTGCTCCGTCGGCAGCGATTCGTCCGTGGCGCAGTAGAATCACACGTTGAATTTCCGGAATCACTTCGTCGAAATGATGCGTGACCAGAATCACGGTGCGTCCCTGCCGCGCGAGATTGCGCACGATCTGCATGAAACCAAAACGCGCGACCAGATCAAGTCCGGTGGTCGGTTCGTCCAGAATCAGCGCCTGCGGTTCGTGCACGAGAGCGCGTGCGATCAGCACACGTCGCGCCTCGCCGGTGGACATGCAGTCGAGCGATTTTTGCGCCAGTGCGAGCGCGCCGACATTATTCAGTGCCGCGTATGCGCGCTCGCGCATCGAGTCATCGATCTGCGCTTGCTCGAAATATCCGAGGCTCGCGAAAAACCCGGACAGCACGATATCGAGCGCACTCAGATGATTGACCGCGTGCGCATCGAGCAAGGCCAGATGCATGTCTGACGAGACGATGCCGAGTTGCCGACGCAGCGCAAAAACATCCCAGCGCTCGCGTCCGAATACGCGTACCGACGGTGTGCCATCCACATGCGCGAGCGGATAATGCTGCAAGGTCAGCAGCTTCATGAGCGTCGATTTTCCAGAGCCATTCGCGCCGATGATCGCGGTGTGTTCGCCGCAGTGGATCGCGAGCGTGAGGCCATCGAGGATGTATCGGCCATCGCGCATGACACTGGCATCGTCGAGTTCGAGAATGGTCTGATGGCTGCTCATGGTCTGATCAATAATGCACGAACTGCAGCCATACGATACCGATGGCAAGGGTCAATAAAGTCAGTGGAAGACCGACGCGCGAATATTCCCAGAATGAGATCGGCACGCCTCCGCGTTTTGCGCTCTCGACCACGATCAGGTTGGCGACCGAGCCGAGTATCGTCAGGTTACCGGCCAAGGTGCTGGACATCGCGAGGGTCAACCACGCGTTCGATTGCGCGGCCGGTGTTATCGCGTGCATCACCGGCTCGAACAGCAATACCGCAGGAACATTGCTGACCAAGTTCGACAGCGCCGCCGAGGCGAGGCTCAGCAGGCCGGCCGATGGTGTCTGCAACCAGCGCCAGTGCGCCACATCCCAGCCGTTGACCACATTCAGCTGAAACGCATGCACGACGACAAAAAGTCCGGTGAACATCAGCAGCAGGCTCCAATCGATGCGCCGATAAATCTTTTCGGATTTGATGCGGTCGACCAGCAGAACTGCAGCCGCACCGATCGCGATCAGCGCAATCGGCAGTCCGGTAAAAAACAGAATGACGGTGACGACAGCGACGATCACGCTCTTGGTTTGCAGCCAGCGATGGATCGGTCGGTCCGGCACTTTTTCCTGATGCGGGATATGTTTGTCGGCGCCGATTTTGGCGTTGGCTGGTTGGCTAGGTACGAGGTCGGGATCACGTTTTGCAGCGAGTCTTTTTCGATAGATCAGCGCGATCAGAAAAAAATCGACGAGCAAGCCGAGCAACGCGATCGGCGCGAGATGCAGCGCAAAATCCAGATACGAAATCTGCGATTGCACACCGATGATCATGTTTTGCGGATTGCCGGTGATCGTGGCGACCGAGCCGATATTCGCTGCGGTAGCGAGGCCGATAAGTTGCGGCAACGGATCGAATCTGAGCTTTTGTACGAGATGCAGAATCAACGGCGTGATCGCCACGCAAACCACATCGTTGACCAGAAATGCCGAGAGCACCCCGCTCAGAAAAATGATGGTCGCGAGCAAAACATGCGGCGTGCGAATTCGCGCGAGCAAGACATTGGTCAGGCGGATAAACACGCCCGACAACTGCAGAAATCCGACCAGCACCATCATGCCGAACAACAGCAGCAAGGTTTCGTAATCAATCGAATCTGCCGCGACCGCTTCGCGCAAGGTAAGCACACCGAGGCAAAGCATCAAGGTCGCACCGACCAATGCAATCGCCGCACGATCCATGCGTGTGCCCGGCACCTTGCCAATCGCCAGACCTAAATAAGTCAGCGCAAAAACAATCCAGGTGATCCAGAGCATCGGTGCAAACAAATCCTGTTTTCAAAGTGACATGCTGTATGCAACAACATTGGCGCTGATGATTCTATATTGATCCACGAACATCAGCGCTCTAGGCTTGGTGCAGAAAGATCCGCCGCATGAGAGTTCGAATAACATCGGCCAGTGCGCAAGCGGAAACACGTTTTGATTATTCCGCTTTTGCAAATTTGTATACTCGACATAGACCAAGGATTTGCGTCGCTCTTCATCAAACCCGACCGTCGCGTGTCGCTGCATTTTCTGCCGCACCCGCGGCGCGTATTTCAAGTCTTAGCTTATGGAGTCGCAATGTCACATTCTGATAGCACCGCGAACATTTTTATCGGCTCTATGGGCATGTCGATTTTTCTCGCAGGGTGTGTCTCGGCAACGCGTCAAACGGAAAAAATTGACGCTGCCAGCTTGAATCGTTCTGGACATGTATCGTAGGTATCCATCGTGGCATCTGCTTCAGATCGTTATGCGTCTTTGCCGGGTGTTCATTACGAACGGCCGTCGCCATTGCTGGACAATCCCGAACGCATTTATCCATGGGTACTTTTGCCTCAGCACCTTCCACCAACCACCATGCGCATTCGCCTCATAGTTGACGAAGAAGGACACGTAACTCAAGTCCTAGCTCTGGAGCAGCTTCAAGAGATTCAACGAGCATACTTTGCGGCAATATAGTTGGCAGTGACGAAGTGGAAATTCTACCTACTGGTCAAAGTGACTGACGGGCCAGGCCATACGAGCGTGATCGCATACGGCAGCACCACGACGTATGAGGGCGAGGCGATCCCGCTTCCGTTCCATCAAGACTACGCATTCTCCTTCCAGCAAATAGACGGCAAAGGCGTCGTGAAAGTGCGGTAGGTTTTTGAATCAGTGGGGCGATGCTTCCTCGACGCGCACTGCATCCGCACAGCGCCAAGTGAAGCTAGCAATGCTTATTGCCCCACGTTGCGCGTAGTGCCGGATGCAGATTGAGACGATCATCCCACGAAGGAAGTGGGCTCAAGAAAAATTACAGTGACGCTAGCGTTCGATCATTGGAATCCACTGGCGAAAAGCAGATCGTGCACTATCGTTCCTGTTGCGGGACTGCCGCTGATCAGACTGTTGTATTGGGTGTTGAGTAATATCGATACAGCACTTATACCCGTGTCCGCAACGATCAGATCTGGCTTGCCGTCGCCATTGAGGTCGGTGGCAGTTACCCAAAAGGGATAGCCGCCGGTGGCGAAGGTCTGTTGTGTTGCGAAGTTTGGCGTCGCTGCCCCTGGCATTGTCGTGTTGCGTAGTACCGAGACCGTACTGTCCTTGTAGCTCGCGACGATGATGTCGGGTTTGCCATCGCCGTCAATATCCGCGTAAGCGACCGAGAAAGGGTGTGCGCCTGTGGGGAAGGAGTGCTGTGCACTGAAACTGGCTACCGCCGAGGCCTGCTCTGTGGTGTTGAGCAACACTGAAACACTGTTGCTCAGGGTATTTGCAATGATCAGATCCAGTTTGCCGTCCCCATTTACATCGGCGGCAACGATAGATTGGGGTGCCAGTTCGGTTGCGAAAGTCTGCTGGCTTGCGAAACTCGCCGTTGCGGCGCCTGGCGGTGTGACATTGACTAGCACCGATACGGTATTGTCTATGGCGTTTACGGTAGCCAAATCCGGCCGACCATCGCCATTGATGTCGATGGCGACACTTTCGATGCCATGTAGTCCCACAGAAAAACTCTGCAGAGTGGAAAAGCTCGACGACGATGCACCGGGTGGTGTGGTATTAAGCAACACGGAAACGGAGCCTGCAGCGAAGTTTGTGACAATCAAGTCAGGTCTACCATCCCCGTTCACATCAGCACTAATGACATCCGATGGCTGCGCTCCCGTGCTGAACGCCTGCCGCGGGGAAAACGTTATTTGAGTCGCGCCGGGCGTAGTGGTGTTGAGAAATACGCAGATGGTATCGCTATCTTGATTCGCGGTGATGACGTCCGGTATCCCGTCACCGTTGATATCGGCAATTGCGACAACGTATGGCCTTGCGTCCGTGGCAAATGTTTGTCGCTGAGTAAAGCTTTCCAAGCTGTCAGCTGACATTGTTGCGTTTAGCAGTACAGAAAAAGTGTTGTCGTCGTAATTGGGCATGATCAGATCAAGTTTGCCATCCATGTTCAGATCAGCTGCGGCGACGGATGTGGGGCCTGTGCCGGCAGCGAAAGATTGGCGGGTGGAGAAGCCCGGCAACGCGCTTGTCGCTGCCGTGGTATTGAGCAATACCGAAACCGTATTGTCGCCAGTGTTGGTGACAATGAGATCCAGTTTGCCATCGCGATTCATGTCGGAAATTTTCAACGTGTTCGCCTGCGATCCGGCAGGGTTGAAAAGCGGCAATGTGCTGAAGCGTGTCTGGCTCGCCCCGGCGGGGGTTTGATTGAGCAGTATGTCGACTTCGCCCAGCGCGAGTCCGCTGCCTTTGGCTGCCACCGCGAGGTCAAGTTTTCCGTCGCCATTGAGGTCGGCAGCGACCACTGAAACAGGGCCGAAGCCCGGGAAAAACATTTGTGGCATTGCAAAACTCGGAACGGGCGCATTCGCTACAGTCGTATTCAGCAGAACGCAGACGGCGGGATTGATGCTGTCGTCGGTGGTGATTATCAGGTCAGGCCGACCATCGCCGTTGATGTCCGCAGTAATCACCGAAGCAGGTCCGGTTGAGGTAAACAATGATTGTTGTGTCGAAAAACTTGGCGCAGATGCACCCGTTATCGTGGCGCTGAACAGCACCGAGACGGTATTCGCATCATGGTTGGTCACAATCAAGTCGACCTTGCCGTCGCCGTTCATATCGGTAGCGGCGACTGAAACGGGGTGCGACTGGGTCGCAAAGGGCGTTTGTAAACTGAAGCTCAGTGGCGATATGCCCGGTACTATCGTGTTGTTGAGCAATACCGAGACGCTATCGGCCAGAGTGTTGGTGACGATCAGGTCAAGCTTGCCGTCGCCGTTGATGTCAGCAGTTATTACGCTGCTCGGGTGTGCGCCTGTGGCGAAGATTTGTTGAGTGGCGAAACTGGCGGACAACGGGAACGGTGCTATGACGGTCGTGTTGAGCAGCACGGAAATCGTGTTATCGCCGGAGTTGGCAACGATGAGATCAGGCTTGCCGCCGCCGTTGACATCTGCAACCGTCACTGCAACCGGGTTTGATCCGACGCTGAATGTCTGTGCTGGCGCATAGTTGGTCATGCTCACGCCCGGTGGCGTGATATTCAAAAATACCGACACGGTATTGTCGGAGGCATTTGCAACGATCATGTCCGGCGCGCCATCGCCATTGATGTCGGCAATAGCGAGCCCGCCGGGAGCGGCGCCGGTGGCGAAAATCTGCTGTGTGGAAAAACTGGGCGTAGCGCCAATGCCCGTCACACTATCCAGCACGAGCTGAAAATTCTTGTCGGGGTCGGCGGATGCATCGGCGGCGAGCAGTATGGGAATATTTGCGCTTGCGGATCCGGCCGGAATCAGCAGAGTGCCGTAGTTGACGTAATAGTCGATACCCGTAAACGCGGTGCTGTCGACAGTATGATAGTTAAGTATCGTGTCGTAGCTGGTATCGCCACTGCGTGTCACCGGGAAATTGATATTTACCGGCACACTGCTGCTGCCTTTGCTCGCAGCAGAAATCGCCACTGTTGTGGTATCTGCTGAAGCGCAAACGCTCAAGCAAAGCCCTAGCAGCAAAGTTGTCGCACGCAAACGCCGCGAAGTTCTATAGGACACGAAGAATTCTTTTTTGCCGTGCATGAACTACTCCTTGATACGCTCCCGAGATGGCTCGGGATTCCCAGTGGTGACTTGTGGATTTCGGCAGTTGTGTCGAAACAATTGCGCCTACGATTGGGCGCATTCTGCCGACGATGCATGACTATTGGAAGATAATATGTGCTTTACCATTGACCAAGAGTCATGGGTCGACGCTCGATGAATCGTGATTGTTGTCCTGCACAGCGAGCGGCGGGGAAAGATGAAGCAAATTAACGTTCCGGCGCCACAGCTGTGCGTAGCACCGGATACAGATTCAGGCGCTCATCCCACGATGAATGTCGCTTCGCAAAAAACTGCAGGCGCGCTTGCGGGTTCTTGGCAAAATCCGCGTCGTCGGCCAGTTTTTTCTTGAACTCGGCGGCCAGCGCTGGATTCGCAGCAAGCTGTTCGCGCGCGACGTCTTCGGCGACGTATTCCTCCATGTATTCCTTTTGCTCGAACGCGTTGTTGAACTCACCCCATGCGGCCAGCGAATCGGGCGCTTGCGGTTCGAGCAACTCCATCACCAGACGAGATTTGGCCTGAGCGATCGGTACGAATAATGCGCCGGCAGCGAGGTCGCGCGATTCGGTTTTCCATGCGCCTTGCACCGTCAGTGTTTGATGGCCTTCGAACGATTGCGCTGAAAAATTCGCCTTGCTCGCGCGGAAGGCTTCGACCTCGACCTTTGCTTGCGGCGCATTGACGACGCGAAACTCTATGCCGTGTTGCTGCAGTTTCAACGCCACCGCGCTCGCGAAAGCGACCGGAACCAGATAACCCGATTGTGGCGCGGCGATACTCACGATCGGCTGAATATCGTCGTGCAGCGGCAGCTTCCAAATCTGTGGTTTTTTTTCATCGTAGTGCGTCATCAACGCACCGGAAACATCTGACATCGTGCGTGTGTAAGCGTAACCGCGGAAGTCGACAATGCGCGTCTTGGCGCTGGCCTTGTAGTCGAGTGGAACGGTTTGTCCGGCGAGTTTTTCAGCGCGCGTATCGGCGGCACGTGCGGCCTTCAACCAGTCGGCGCCGTGCGCGGCGATCTGGCCGATCACCGCGACGAGCGTGTTGTGGGTGATGCCGACGCGGGTCTTGTAGTTCTTCCACGAATGCGTCTCGACCAGCATGCCGAAACGATTGCGCAGCAAAAAATAACCGTCGGAAAAACGCGGCGGCGGCACGCTGTCTTCAAAGCCCGAGCTTGGATCGTCGTTGGCGATGAACGACGGATAATACGGCAGCGGCAACGAGCCTTTTTTGGCGACGTCGGCGATCACCGCATCACGCAGTACGATACCGGCCTTCTGCAGCTCGGCATCACCGGCATGCGCGGGTTCGACCTGGATCGAAACATCGTGCTCGAACTTGGCGCCGTCGGTCACGTGCAGATCGATGTAAGCGAGCGGATCCCAGGCGTTGACCAGACGCAGCATCGCCTGCATTTCTGGCGCGTCGGCTTTCACGTAGTCACGATTCAGATTGAGATTCTGCGCGGTCGTGCGCCAGCCCATTTCCTCGGGGCCGCGTTGGTTCGGACGGTTCCAGCGACCGAATCTTTCGTGGCCATCGACATTGAACACCGGCACGAAAATGATCACCTGTTTGTCGAGCACGTTGTCTAACGCACCTTTCGCCGATTTGTTGTCGAGGATCTCGCGCATGGTGAGAAAACCCGCGTCCTTGCCGTCGATTTCGCCAGCGTGGATGCCGCCCTGAATCAGCAGCACGGGCAGGTCGCGACTGCGCGCTTCTTCTGCCGTGAGCGCACCGGTGCGCGTGACGACCAGCGCTTTCATGGGCCCACCTTCGGGCGTGCGACCGAACTCGATGCAGCGCACCTGTTTCGGATAGGCATTCTGGAAAGCGTTGCACAACTCGATGACTTCATCGTAACGACCGGTCTTGAGAAATCCCGAACGCTCGGCGACAGTGCTGAGTGGATCGTTGCCGGCGGCATACACGCTGGACGCGGCCAAAACCAGGGTCGTTGCGAAAATCAGGTTACGCATCATGTCGGGATTTCCTGTAGATAAATTCGATAAGCCGGCGCCGCCGATTTGCTATTGGGGGCTTGCCGTGAACTGGCGTCGATTAGAACAAAGTCTGCAACGCCTGTCTTTCGCCCAAAGGTCATGTGAAAACACCCGGGCGACAGCGCAGCATAGAACGATCGGGCGGCCCGCGGCAGCGAGATGTTTCCAATGCAGGCTTGATTAAAACTCAACATGCGCTGCAAGCGCTTGGTCGCAGGAATGCCGCAGTAGCCCATTGACGGCTTCGATGCGCAGGCGGTTGATGCAATCGCGGAAACTCTGGCTGGCACCCCTACGCCGCGCATCCTCTGCAAGATTCGGCTTGCGACTATAAACCTTGTGCCAGTTCGCGAGTGAGTTCGGCTGCAGAAATCTCGCGACAACGGCTTGCATTCTGACCGGCCCAGAGTGGCGAGAAATCGCCGCCGCCCAGACTTTCTGCCTTGGCGCGAAGCGGTGCGAGGGCGGTTGCGGCGAGTGGAAATTCCGGCGTCTTTTCATCGATGGGACCAAGCTCGCGCATGAGGCGATTGGCGATTCCGCGCGCGGGGCGTCCGGTAAAAATATTGGTCAGCGCGGTATGCCGTGCGCTATCGCTTTTCAACGCGGCACGATGTACGGCGCTGGTATCGGCTTCGGCGCAAAGCAGATACGCCGTGCCGACTTGCACGCCCGCGGCGCCGAGTCGCAGTGCCGCGGCAACGTCGTTTGCATCGACGATGCCGCCCGTCGCAATCACTGGAATATTCACGGCCCGCACGATCTGCGGCAGCAACGCGAATATGCCGATTTGCGAATCCAGATCTTGCGTGAGAAACATGCCGCGATGTCCACCAGCCTCAAGACCTTGCGCGATGATCGCATCGACACCATGCCGCTCAAGCCAGGCGGCTTCTTCAATCGTGGTAGCCGACGACAGGATTTTTGCGCCCCAGCCACGCACGCGTGCGAGCAGTTCGGCGGACGGCAAGCCGAAATGAAAACTCACCACCTCGGGCCGGAATTCTTCGAGCAGATCGGCGGCTTCGTTGCTGAAAGGTAGACGTGGTGATGACGCGGAAATATCGTCGCTACTCAATCCGAATTCGCGGTAATACGGCGCGAGGATTTTGCGCCAGGCCGATTCGCGTTCTGCATTCGCCAACGGTGGGGTGTGGCAGAAAAAATTCACGTTGAACGGTTTGTCGGTCGCAGCTTTGATCGCAGTCAGTTCGTTGCGTAACGATGCTGTACTCAGCATCGCGCAAGGTAGTGATCCGAGGCCGCCAGCGTTCGACACGGCTATTGCCAGTCGGCTGCCTTGTACGCCAGCCATAGGCGCCTGGATGATCGGTAACTTTATGCGCAACAGCGCTTTCAGATCGTGCATCGGAATCTCTGGGTATCGTCATCGACAAGAAATAGTTTGCGTCATCTCCGCTGCGGGATAGGCGCTTTTTTTCGGATTGATTTGCGCGAAACATCATGGATTATCGAGCGTCCCCAGCGCTTCTTTATACTGCTCGGAATTCTTGAGTATCGTCATGTAACGAATCGTCCGCCGCGCGCTGCGCAGAAACGTCTCGCCGTTGAAGGAGCCGCGCGCACCGCAATAATTGCGGCACAAACCATCGGGGTCCTTGATCGTGATCGCCTTGTCGCTGACTTCGAATTGCAACCGGCAGACCGCATCGTTAGCGAATTTTTGCGTATCGTTGAACACGAATACGCCGGCCTGACTGAATCGCGCGATGCCGTGTTGACCGCAGCTGTGGCCGTTGAAAAATGCGAGGCTGGCGCGGAAATACACGGCATCTTCGGCAACTCGAACGATTTCCAGAATGTCTTCAGAAGTGTAATGCTCACCATCGACATTGCCGTTCGCAAATTGTTTTTTATAAACGCCATCGATCTGTGTTATCAACTTCGATGCCTGTGTGGCATCGCCTTTCTGCGCAAGCAGCTTTTCGGCCTTGTCGCGTTCGGTCTGCGCCATCGCAACGGCATGTTCAAAGTCGCTGACATCGCTGGTATAAGCGTGCAGCAGACAGTCTGAAGTATCCTTGGCGCCATTGCAGGTTTTTAGCGCGGCTTCGCGTACTACAAATTGTTTTTGGTAAAGCGCATCATCGTGTTTCAGCGCGTCGTATTTGCTGCCGAGGTCATACAGGCGCTGCTCCAGTGCCTGTATGTTCGCATCGTCACACCATGCCTGGCGCGAGTCGCGATCATCTGCGAAGCATATTGGCGTCGAATGCCACAGATAGGGCTGGGCACGATGGAAAACATAAGTCTGCGGAATCACCGCGCCGTCAGTGCAAAAATAATCGCATTGCGGACCACGTGATTCGGCATGGATTTGCCGTTTGCCGGCGATGTTTTCGAGTTTCAAATCGACGCGACACTGCTTTGTTTGGCCTTTTGCGTCTGTTAATTGCGTTGTTGCGGAATCATCCGTCGACCAGGTCATCTCGATATCGTGGTGGGAATCGCCGGAGAAATAATACTCACACCGCGTTTTTGCCGATTCTGCATTCAGGCGCATGCGGCAAGTCGAAGTTTCCTGCGAGCACGCGAAAATCGAAATACTGCCGCCATACAAATTCACGCCGTTGTCGGGCGACGACCATTGTCCCCATTCGCCTTGCCAATCCTGCGCGGATGTAGCGTGGCTGAAAGCGCACAGCGTGCCGAGCGCCAGCGCGGCGAACACATTGATGATCTTTGTATGGGTGTTCATGCGAAACAGTTTAGTCGCAAATCGAGTGCTTGGCGTGGCGCTGTCATGACCTGATTATGGCGGCGATGCGTTGAAGCTCTGGCGTGCTGCAAAGATAACCGCACCCCTTTGAATTCGCTGCCCGATTTACTGATAAGGCATCAACACATCCGCATCCATCGTATATGCCGTCGCCGCGGTGTCGTTGGCGAACTGCTCGATCTTGAGAATGCCCTTGACCCAGTACGGATCCCAGATTTCGGGTTGCTTCACGCCTTTTTTCAGGCGCACGTACAGGATCTGATTCGGCGGTGGCGGCGGTACGTGGATACATGCGCCGAAATACGGCACGAAGAAAATTCGGTCATTTCGCCGCTGTCGTTGGTCTCGACCGGAACGACATAACCGGGCAGCTTGACCTTCTGCCCGTTGAGTATCGGCACGGTCTTGGTCGAGCCGCTTTGTTGCGCACGCATCGAGCCGTCGTGATTCACCGGCGGCGGATTTTTCAAGGCTTCGAGATCGCCATCGGGCATCATTTCCAGCCAGTCGAGCTCGCGATAACCTTCGCTGTCAGGCTTGTTCTGCGCAGCCGCTGCGACCATTGCCTTGGCATCGGCTTTGCCTGCCGGTTTTGTTGTGGCTGGCGTTGCTGTTGCCGCTGGTGCGCCGGTTGCCGGTGAGGAGGTCGCGGATGAGGTATCGCGGCTGCAGGCGCTGCCAAGAGCCACGAAAAAAACAACGGCGATCAAGAAAATGCGGTATGAAAAAGTCATCGATGTTTCAAATTCAAAGTCGTAAAGAAAGGCCGTCGGCCAGCGAATTGCGATACGCGAGCGCTGCAGGCACGATGCCCGCGAACACTCCGCCTGCGGCCACCAGCGCGATCAATAACAGCTCGCGCAAGGTCGGTGCATTCAGGCTGATCAGGATACCGTAATGTGATTCGATCGGGCCTTGCGCGAACGCCAATGCCAGATACAAAAATGCGACGCCCAAAACGATGCCGAGCACGGTCAGCAAAGCCGCTTCGAGCACCAGCAAGCCAAAAATCACGCGTGGCCGCGCGCCGACCGAACGCAGGATCGCCATCTCGCGGCGACGTTCGTTGAGTGTGGTCACGAGCGCCGTGAGCATGCCGAGCAAACCGGCGATCACCACCAGCGCGCTGACGATCAGCAGCGCGTTTTCCGCGGTGCCGACCAAGCCCCACAATTCCTGCAGGGCGATGCCCGGCAGGATCGCCAGCAGCGGTTCGGCGCGGTAGTCGTTGATCTGTCGTTGCAAGCCGAACGTGGCCACCTTGGACTTGAGTCCGAGCAAAAACGCCGTGATGGTTTTTGGCGTGAGATCCATTTTTTTCGCGTCGTCGGCGGAGATCGTCTGGCCCGGCACACGTGCGCCGGATTGCCAGTCGATATGGATCGCCTCGATCGCGTGCAGGCTGATCAGCACGCTCGCATCCACCGGTGTGCCGGTACGCGCGAGGATGCCGGCGATGCGAAACGGTTTGTCCTTGTGCTCGACAAAACTCACCGCGCCCATGCCGTGCGCGATCACGATTTGCTGATCGAGCGTGTAGCCGAGTCTGGCCGCGACTTCGGCGCCGATCACCGCGTCGTAGACATCGTCGAACGGCTTGCCGGCATCGAACACCAGTTCGTGACGTGCGCCATAGTGATACCGCGAAAAAAATTCCGGCGTGGTGCCGACCACACGAAAACCCTTGTGCGAATCGCCCAGCGCAATCGGCACCGTCCACGCTACTTGCGGCGACGCGCTGACTTCCTGATAACTCTGCCACGATACATCGTTGGTGGCATCGCCGATGTGGAAAATCGAATACAACAAAAGATTGACCGGGCCGGAACGCGCGCCGACGATCAGGTCGGTGCCAGAAATCGTGCTCGCAAAACTGTCGCGCGCCTGGCTGCGGATTTTTTCCACACCGAGCAACAAGGTCACACTCACGGCGATTGTGAGCACGGTGAGCAGCGCCGCGAAACGGCGATTGATCAGACTTTTACACGCGAGCGGAAGCAAGGTCATGCTGCGGTGGCCGTCGCAAAACTGCCAGCGCGATTGATCGCTGCGAGTTTGAGTGTGCGCGAAAACAATGGCGCGAGGCCGAGATCGTGGCTGACGAAAATCAGCGTGGTGCCGACTCTTGTACATTCGTCGAACAGCAGTTTCAGAAACGATACCCGCGTGTCGCTATCCAGCGCAGACGTGGGTTCATCGGCGATCAGAATTTCCGGCGCGCCGATCAGCGCGCGCGCCACCGCAACTCGTTGTTGCTGGCCGACACTGAGCTCGCTGGTCGAGCGCTGATTTAATGCGGTCGCGTCGAGGCCCAGCTCGCGCAGCAAGCGTGTCGCTTCGTCCTGCAACGAACCACCGTTCGCCTGCGCGCGTTTTGCGCGGGTCGGCGAAAAACGGCAGGGCAGCGTGATATTTTCGATTAGGCTCAAATACGGCAGCAGGTTGAACATCTGGAACACAAAACCGATATGATCGGCACGGAAACGATCACGCAGCGATCCCGAAAATTTTTCCAAGGATTGACCCAACACCTCGATGCTACCGTGTTGCGGAATGAGCACGCCACCGAGCAGACCGAGCAGCGTACTTTTGCCGCTGCCGCTCGGACCTTGCAGGAACAGGCGTTCGCCGCGAGCGACCTGCAGCAGCGGGATCTCCAGCACATCGTGACCACGCGGCCACGCGAAACGCAGATCGCGCAGAGTGATGATGGAATCGGTGGCAGGTTTTTCGGTCATCGTACTAGCCTACGGGGTTTGCGGGGATACGTCGCGGCGATTGCGTACTCTTGCCTGCCGCTGTGCCATCGACAATCGGCATCGGCACGGGCAGTAGTCAATCCGACAACGTATATGTTATATTATAACCACAACGTCGTGCCGGAGATCTTCTTGCAGCCATCGCAATCACCCAAGCCACCGGGAAAATTGATCCGTCTCGCCGATCGGCTCGGCGCGTCAGCGGCGTTTTTGTGCGCGCTGCATTGTGCGGCATTGCCGTTCGTACTTGCATTGCTGCCGGCGCTCGGCCTGACATTTCTTGCCGATCACGGTTTCGAGCACGCGTTCATCGCGTTCGCCACGGTGCTGGCATCGGTGACGCTCATTATCGGTTATCGCCGCCATCACGTTTTTCGCGCGTTCTGGTTTCTGTTGCCGGGCCTGGTTTTGTTGTGGACCGGCTCCGCGCTCGATGGCCATGCCGGCAGCACGACACATGCCTTGTTGGTGGCAACCGGCGGCACGCTGGTGACGATTGCGCATCTGATCAATCTGCGTCTCTCGCACGTGCAGATGCATGTACACGATTCGTTTTGCGTTCACTGAAACGTCGTCGTAATACTTCTCTATTTTTGCTGAGAATGTTCGATCAAACGCATGGTCATGCTGACGCAGGTGATTGTGTAACGGCGCCGACTTTGCCTAGCATGAGCTTCCTTATCCGCCGCTGGCGATCCACAAAATGAGTACGCCGCATTCGCACGATGACGATGACGATCATCCGCATGCATCGCACGCAGCGCATGCCATAAAAGATCGCGCCATAAAAAATCAGGCCATAAAAGATCCGGCGCCGACCTCGCGCAACGAATCCCGTCTGCTACTCGCATTCGCCCTCACCTTGATCACCTTGCTGGTCGAAGCCGGTGGCGGCTGGTGGTCGGGCTCGCTCGCGTTGATCGCTGATGCCGGCCACATGCTGGTCGATGCGTTAGCGTTGCTGCTGGCCTGGGCCGGCGCGCATTTTTCGCGACGTCCGCCCGATGCGCGACGCAGTTTCGGTTACGCCCGCCTCGAAGTGCTGGCCGCCTACAGCAATGCGCTGATCCAGTTTTTGCTGGTGGCGTGGATCGTCACCGAAGCCGGCATGCGCCTGTTCAAGCCGGAAGCGATCTTGTCCGGCGTGATGTTCTGGATCGCGCTAGCCGGGCTCGTTATCAATGCGCTGGTGCTGCGTGTGTTGCATGTCGGACCGCATGCGCACGGCGATCATGGTCATGCGCATGGCGATGAAGATCTGAACATGCGCAGTGCGAATCTGCATGTGCTGGGCGACCTGCTCGGTTCGCTCGGCGCGGTGGTCGCAGCGTTGCTGATCCGTTATTTCGGCTGGCTGCAGGCCGACCCGATTTTGTCGGTGCTGGTATCGCTGTTGATCCTGCGTGGCGCGTGGCGTTTGCTGCAACGCTCGGGGCATATCCTGCTCGAAGGCACGCCGGATAACATCGATCATGCGCAAGTCACGGCAACACTGTTGCAGGATGTCGCCGCTGTGCAAGACGTGCATCACTTGCACTTTTGGCAACTCGTCGGCGGCGCCCACATGGCGACCTTGCATGTGCGGCTTGCGACCAGCACCGACGCCGAAAAAATCGATAGCGACCAGGTGCTGCGCGACATCAAGCAGCTCTTGCACGAGCGTTACCAGATCCGCCATGCCACTGTGCAGATCGAGCTGAAGGCTTGCCCAGATATTCAGTGTCACGACTGATCGTTGCCGGCTCATGCCACCGCGCACACGCAATATCGCCGTCATCGGTGGCGGCACGGCAGGTGCGGCAAGCGCGTTATTTCTGGCACGCGCCGGCCATCGTATTACGCTGTTCGAGCGCGTCGATAATCCCACCGCAGTAGGTGCGGGCATTCTTCTGCAACCGGCGGGAATGCGTGTTTTACAGGCGCTCGGATTGCTCGATGAAATTCTCGCTCACGGCGCGCGCAACGATCGTTTGTTCGGCACCAATGCACATGGCCGCACCGTGCTCGACGTGCGTTATCACGATTGGGATGCGCAGCAATTCGGCCTCGGTCTGCATCGCGGCACGTTGTTTTCAGTGTTGTGGCAGGCGGTGCTGGTTGCGGCTATCGAGGTGCGCATCGCAACCGCGGTGACGCGTTTTTTTCATCACGCCGACAGCGTTGAATTGTTCAACGACGACACATCGCTTGGCGAATTCGATGGTGTGGTGATTGCCGACGGCACCCGCTCATCGCTGCGCGCATCGCTGTCCATTCCGCAGACCGTGACGCCATATCCGTGGGGCGCGTTGTGGGCGATTATTCCCGACGACGGTGTGACTAGCGGCGTCTTGCGCCAATGGTTTCGGCACGCCGGACAAATGCTCGGACTGATGTCCACAGGGTATGCGTATCAGCAAAAAAATCTGCCCGTGATCAGCCTGTTCTGGAGCCTGCGCGCGGATCGCTTGGCGCACTGGCGCAATGAAGGTTTGCAGGCATGGAAAGACGATGTGCTGGCACTCGCGCCGATCGAGTCGGTGCTCGCGCATATCCGTTCGCCCGAGCAACTGACGTTTGCGAGTTATGCCGACGTACGCATGCGCCACTGGCACGACGGACGCGTGGTGTGCATCGGCGATTGCGCGCATGCGACCAGTCCGCAACTCGGGCAAGGCGCGAATCTCGCGCTGGTCGATGCGGCGGTTCTGGCGCAGTGTCTGGCCGCGCAAGACGACATCCCGACAGCGCTCGCAAGCTACTCGCAAAAACGCCATGCGCATCTGCGTTATTACCAGACCGCGAGCAAATGGCTGACGCCTTTTTTTCAATCCGATTCGCGCGTTGCAAGCGGTTTGCGTGATGCCTTGCTCGGGCCGATCTGTCGTGCGCCGATCGCGAAATATCACATGGCAAAAACCCTCAGCGGCACCAAGACCGGCTGGCTGTTCGGCGATTTGCCGGACGAAAATTTCTGACCCAAGACCCTTGGGCAGATCGCCGCATCGCGCTATCCTCTGCTACTGACTGGGGAGTCCGAATATGCCATCCAATTATCGACGGGGTTTGCCGAGCCTGTTGCTGATCCTTGTGCTTGGCGGTTGTCAAACGACCGCACGCATCACGTCGCCATCCAGTTACGATCTGATCGTTCGCCACGGCACGATTTACGATGGCAGCGGATTGCCCGGGCGCATCGCCGATGTTGCCGTGCGCGGCGACCGCATCGTCGCGATCGGCGACTTGCATGCGGCCCAGTCCACGCGCGAAATCGACGCGTCGGGTCTGGCGGTCGCACCGGGTTTCATCAACATGTTGTCGTGGGCGACGGATACCCTCATCGCCGATGGACGTTCCTCATCAGACCTGATGCAGGGCGTCACGCTGGAAGTATTCGGCGAGGGTTGGTCGTACGGCCCGCTGACGGATGCGATTAAAGCCGACATGAAAAAAGAGCAGGGTGATATCAAATACGACATCACCTGGACCACGCTCGGCGAATACCTCGAATTCTTGCAGCACAAGGGCGTGTCGACCAATGTCGCGTCGTTTGTCGGCGCCACCACGGTGCGCCAGAATGTGCTCGGTGATGCCAATCGCGCGCCGTCGGCAGACGAGTTGCGACGCATGCAGAATCTTGTGCGCGAAGCGATGCAGCAAGGTGCGCTTGGCGTCGGTTCGGCGCTGATCTATGCGCCTGGCACTTATGCGACGACCGCCGAATTGACTGCGCTCGCCACGGCCGCGGCGGAGTCGGGCGGCGGTTACATTTCGCACATGCGCAGCGAGGGTGATCGCCTGCTCGAAGGCATCGATGAACTCATCGGTATCGCGCGCGCCAGCGGCGGTCACGCTGAGATCTACCACATGAAAGCTGCGGGTCGCGACAACTGGTCGAAGATGCCGCAGGCGATCGCGCGCATCGCGGCGGCGCGCGCGCAAGGCGTGTCGGTCAGCGCCAACATGTACGCCTACACCGCGGGCGGCACTGGTCTCAATGCGTGCATGGATACGGCGCTGCAGGAAGGCGGCATGGACGCGTGGATCGAGCGCTTGAAACAACCGCAGATTCGCGCGCGTGTAGTCGCTGAAATGCGCCGCCCCGGCAACGGTTGGGAAAATATCTGCTACGCCACCGGCGGGCCGGAACATATCCTGCTGAACGGCTTCAACAGCGAAAAACTCAAGCCGCTGACCGGCAAGACGCTGGCGCAAGTTGCGGCGCTGCGTGGCACGTCGGCGGAAGATGTGGCGGTCGATTTGATCATCGAGGATCACTCACGCATCGACACGATTTTTTTCATCATGTCCGAGGAAAACGTCAAACTCGGGCTGAGCCAATCCTGGGTCAGTCTCGGTTCCGACGAAGGCTCGTACGCGCCCGAAGGTGTGCTCGCCAAACTGCAGCCGCATCCGCGCGCCTACGGCAACGTTGCGCGTTTCCTCGGTCGTTATGTGCGTGATGAACATGTCGCGGTTCTGCCCGATGCGATCCGCCGGCTTTCGGCGTTGCCCGCGGAGAATTTCAAGCTCAAGGATCGCGGTCACCTCGCGCCGGGTTATTTCGCCGATATCGTGGTGTTCGATCCGGCTACGATCGCCGACCACGCGAGCTACGAACAGCCGCAGCAATTCGCCAGCGGCGTGCGCGATGTCCTCGTAAACGGCGTGCAGGTGTTGCGCAACGGTGAACATACCGGCGCGATGCCGGGACGTGTCGTGCGCGGCCCGGGTTATGTCGCGCCCGCTGCACACTGACCATCATTTCGTATGCCATCCCCGTTTTCCGCGAAAGGGAAATAGTCATGAAATTCGCTCGTATCGCGGCCTGCGCCGCCACCTTGTTGCTGGGTTCATTGTTGTTTGCTAACGACGCGGCGTTTGCGCAAATCGCGGCGTCGCCCGATCCACACAAGACGCCGGTCGCAGCGATTGCCACTGCCGCGCCGAACGTGTCGCCGAAGCCGAACGAGGCGCCGCCGGCAACGCCGGTGGTGATCACGCCGGCACCGCTGATCGCGCCGGCACAGCTCGCCGAATTTGTCGATGGTGTGGTGCGCGCCTACATGACCAAGGATGGCATCGCCGGTGTCACGGTGGCCGTGGTCGATCGCAACAGCGACCTGCTGCTGCGCGGTTATGGCACTGCGGCGTTCGATCCACCGCGCGATGTCGATCCCGCTTCGACGCTGTTTCGTATCGGTTCGATTTCCAAGACCTTCACCTACATCGCGACCATGCAGTTGATTGAGCAAGGCAAGTTGCAGCTCGATGCACCGATCAATAATTATCTGCCCGAAAAACTGAAGCTGATCGATGACGGCCACATGCCGATCAAGCTCTGGCATCTGCTCAGCCACACCGCGGGTTTCGAGGACAGCGCACTCGGTCATCTGTTCAAGAAATCGAGCAAGGATGTGCTGAGTCTCGACGACTATCTCGCGCGTTATCGCCCGCAACGTGTGCGCGAACCGGAAACGCATGCGGTGTATTCGAATTATTCGGTCGGGCTGCTCGGCGCCATCGTCGCGCACGTATCCGGTGAGCCGTTCGAGGTTTATGTCGAGCGGCACATCCTCGTGCCACTCGGCATGCAGCACACTACCTTTCGTGAACCGTTGCCGGCGAGCGATGCGCGCCATGTCGATGCGGCGCTGGCGAAGGCGTGGTCGAGTGGATTTCATCGCGCCGCTGGCGGATTCAAGACCGAGCCGTTCGAATACATTTCGGCGCTGAGTCCGGCGGGCGCCGGATCGAGCACGGCGGCCGACATGGCGCGCTACATGCGCATGCTTTTGAATGGCGGCAGCCTAGATGGCAAGACGATTTTGCCGGCCGCGAGTTTCGACGAACTCGGCAAGATCACCTATCGCAACGGCGACAAGGTTGGCGGCATCGCGCACGGATTTTTTCGCATACCATATGGCCGTTACGAAAGCCTCGAACACGGCGGCGCGACCTTGTATTTTCTGTCGGACATGGTCGTGCTGCCCGAAGCCGGAGTTGCGGTATTCGTTTCGGCCAACACCGATAGCGGACGCGAATTCGCAACCACGTTGCCGCGCCTGATCTTCGAGCATTTTCTGGCCGATGCAAACCCCAGCGCGTTGCCGCAACCGGCCAAGGATTTTGCTATCAGCGGTCAGCGTTTTGTCGGCAGTTACCAGAACGAGCGACGCAATTATTCCACGCTGGAAAAGTTTTTCACCGCGATCGACAGTGTGGTCGACGTCGGCATTACGCCTGAGGGTTATCTTCTCGTCAGCGATGGCGCACAGGCCAAACGCTATGTACAGGATGGGGCGTTGAGCTTCCGCTCGGTTGAGAATGATCAGCACATCCAGTTTTTCGCCGATGCCACGGGTCGCATCAGTGGTACGGCCGGCGCTTATGGGCACACCTATTCCGATCGCATTGGTGTGCTCGATGCGCCATCGACCTTTGCGCAGATAATGGCGCTGCTCGCGTTGACCTGCATCGGCGTTCTGCTCTGCGTCTGGCGCCGTCGCGCGTTGCCGATACCGCGCAGCTCACGGCGTGGCGCACCGAGCGCCGTCGCCGCGCTGGTGGCCGCGACATTGATCTGGCTCGCATTTCTCGGTACCGCCCTCGTGACGCTCGCGCAGATCGCCGCAGGCGGCAGCGATATCGTGTTTGTCTATCCGACCACACCGCTGCGCGTGACTGTGGCGTTGGCTTACGCCGCGACAGGCTTGACCGTGCTCGCCGTCGTTCTGTGGCCGTCGATCTGGAAAGTCCGCTACTGGTCGTTCTGGCGCAAATTCCGCCACACACTCGTGCTGCTGATCATGCTCGCGAGCATCGCGATGTTGTGGTACTGGAATGTGCTCGGCGCGCATCTGGCGGTCGGGCAATAGCGCGACACGATTTGCTGAGCGCTGATTTATCTTGCCGGCTTTATTGAAACCTCAAGTTATAGATTCACCGTTGCACGCTTGCCCAGCACATCCGCATGTTGTGCGAGCCACGCGCCGGTCTGCGCATGGCCGAGATCGCGCAGATTGCGCAGGAAACTCAGGCGCGTATTCATGCGTGTTTTCGGACTGTAGCTGTCGAGCGATTCGCCCGGTTCGATGAGATGCATGCGCATGCTGTTGAGGCGATCGCCGATCCAACTGCGTACCGAATCTCCCGCCAGTGATTCGCGCGCCTTGAGCAAGGTGTCCAGCTCGCGCAGGAATGTAGTCGAGAAACCCAGCTCGACGATGCGCAGCGAAATCTCGCGCACATTCTTCGGTGGCTGGGCGTGTTGCAACGGCTGCACCAGCACCGACAGGATATCGTTGGCATCGCAGCGATACAGCAACGGTTCGAGCGCTGGATTGCCAGCGTAACCACCGTCCCAATACATCTCGTCATCGATGATCACGGGCGCAAACAACTGCGGCAGACAAGTGCTCGCGAGCAGGACGTCAATCGTAAGCTGGGCATTGTCGAACAAGGTCAACTTGCCATCGCGCACGCGTGTGGCCGCGATGAACAGTCGCTGCGGCGATTCAAGTCGCAGGCGCTCGAAATCGAATAATGAATTCGCCATGCCACGCAGCGGATTGATGCCTAGCGGATTGATTTCCTTCGGCGTGAAATAGCGCGTGAGTTGCAACATCATCGCGCTGGCAGTAGCGCCCGCCGGTGTTGCCGAGGCCCAGCGCATCACGCTGCTTTGATTGCCGACGGTTTCCCACAACGTCTTGAGTTTGGCGCGCGCGCCGTCGCGACCATCTTCCAGCCAGCCTTGCGCCAGGGCGAGGGCATTCATCGCGCCGCTGCTGGTGGCGCTGATGCCATCGAAACTCAGCAAGGGTTCCTGCAATAGTCGATCGAGTACGCCCCAAGTGAACGCGCCATGCGCGCCGCCGCCTTGCAGCGCAAGGCTGACAGTGATTGGCTGGTGCAACATCGCGGTCACATTTTCCATGCGGACGATCATAACGTTTTGTGGCGAACACGTATTTCGATGCTGCCAGGCGTTGGATAATCGCTGATCGTTGCGGCCGATTCCGGTTTTCGCAGAGGCTCGATACGGTTTTGCGCAAGCCCGGTAATGCGCGCCGATGGCGGCAAATTCCATTCTCGCTAGGCTTTTTTGTTGCGCCGGGCCACGGAGCTGGTAAGCTACGCGGCCGTTTCCGCTAGTTTTCTAAGGAGTTTTCATGGGCCGTGGTGACCGCAAGACCGCCAAAGGCAAAACCGCTATCCGTAGCTATGGCAACGCACGTCCGCATTCTGCGACGAAGGCCGTAGTGACCAAGTCTGCCGTGACGGCAAAACCCGCCGTCAAGAAAGCAGCTCCGGTCGCCGCCAAGAAGGCACCGGCGAAAAAGCCCGCTGCCTGAAGGTTGTACGCGTCGGCTTGATCGAGCCGGCGTTAGCGTGAGTTGTAGAGCACAAGCCCCGCTTCGGTGGGGCTTTGGTTTTTCTGCGTCCGCGATTTACTGGTGCCGCTGTTGCGACTGCGCAGAAAACGATCATCCAGTCAGCTGATGCGGCATCCGTCGATGATGATGCGACGTGCAAGATTGCCGCCGATCCAGTAACACAATTCGGCCGGATGCTGGATATCCCACAACACCAGATCGGCGCGTTTGCCGACTTCGAGTGTGCCGCGATCGAGCAGACCCAGCGCTTGCGCCGCATGCACGGTCGCACCACGCAGGGCTTCTTCCGGCGTCAGTCGAAACAGAGTGCAGGCCATGCTCATGGCCAGGCGTAATGACAGAACTGGGGAAGTGCCCGGATTCAGGTCGCTCGCAATCGCGATCGGCACGCCGTGTGCGCGCAGCGATTCGGTCGGTGGCAATTTTGTTTCGCGCAACGCGTAAAACGCCGCGGGCAACAACACTGCCACCGTGCCCGCAGCGGCCATCGCCGCAACGCCGGTTTCGCTGGTATGTTCGAGATGCTCGGCGGAGAGCGCGTTGAACTCGGCCGCCAATGCCGCGCCATGTCCATCGCTGAGCTGATCGGCGTGCAACTTCACACGCAAGCCGAGTCCGCGCGCGGTTTCGAATACACGCCGCGTTTCGCTCGCGGTAAACGCGATCGTTTCGCAGAATGCATCCACCGCATCGGCGAGACCGGCATGTGCAATCGCCGGCAACATGCGCACACAGACTTCATCGACATAATCGGATTGCCGGCCCGAAAATTCCGGCGGTATCGCATGCGCGCCGAGAAATGTCGTGTGCACGGTAATGCCCAGCGCTGCGCTGATTCGGCGTGCCACGCGCAGCATTTTTTCTTCGGTTTCCAGATTCAGGCCGTAACCGGATTTTATTTCCAGCGTGGTCACGCCGTCCTGCAGCAGCGCCTGCGCGCGCGGCAACGATTGTGCGAATAGTTCATCCTCGTTCGCGGCACGCGTTTGCCGCACGCTGGATACGATGCCGCCGCCCGCGCGCGCGATTTCCTCGTAACTTGCGCCCTGCAGGCGTTGCTCGAATTCGCTGGCGCGATTGCCGGCAAATACCAAATGCGTATGGCAGTCGATCAAGCCCGGCGTGATCCACGCGCCCTCGACGGATTCGACATTGACGCTGAGCGATTCGGGTTTGTCCGGCAATTGCGACTGCGCTGCGGCGAAGGTGATGCGGCCGTCTTTCCAGCCGATTGCGGCGTTTTCGATTGCGCCGTAAGCAATACCGTTAGCCGTCATGCTGGCGAGTCGGCAATCGAGCAGCAATCCGTCCCAGCGCGATATCGAAGTCATGGCGAAAATTTCATGGAAGCAGTCCGGGCAGGTTATCGATTGAGTGGATTCAAGGACGCGGTGGTGTTTTTGTCGCCAGCGCAGTATCGAGTTCAGCGAGCGCGCCGACGAACTTTCGCTGTTTAAGTTCGGCACGCAACGGCATTTGCAGCTTGTTGACTTTACCTTGCTCACCGATCTGTGCGGCCACGCGGATTTCCGCGATGCGCACGGGCAGACGATCGAGATAACCGGTGGTTTTTGCGGCGTAGTCCAAGCTCGCAGCGAGTGCGGTTTTGGCGTGGTCAAGTTGTCCCAAATCGCAGAAGGCCCGTACCCGGATCGCCTCAGCGTTGGCCAGATCGCGCGTGCTTTCACTCTTGATCAATATCGGTTCGGCGCGTGCTATTCGTTCGATCGCCGCTTGCGGCTGATGTGTATCCAGCTCCAGTTCGGCGATCCCCAGATCGATTCGTGCGATGCGATCGGACTCCTGGCCTTGCTCGGCCTGCGCGCGCGCCGCATCGAGTGCAACCCGTGCCGCCGCCGGATTTTTGCGCGCGCGTTCGCCCTGCGCCACGCTGATCAAGACCACGCTGATCAAGACCACGCTTTTGTACGAGGTGCTCGGTACCGATTCACTAACGATCTGCGCGTGTTGCGCGACCTTGCGTGCTTCGTCATTCTGGCCCGTATCGTCAAGCAGTTCCGCCAGATAACTCAGCGATGCGACTAGTTGTTCGTTCTGTTGCGCGTGCTCGTTCAACGCTGCCGCTTGTCGGTATGCGGCGAGCGCGGTGTCGGTATGGCCGGTATCGAGTTCGACCCACGCGAGATAGACCAGCGCGCGACTCTCGCCGACACCGTCGCCAAGCGCACGTGCCGATTGCAGCACTTCATCGACATACGGCCGTGCGGCGGCAGCATCGCCACGCGCGACCGCAATGGCCATCAGATTATCCAGCGCGACGTTTTCGTTCCAGCGCGCGGCAACCGCGCGAAAGCCGTCGACGGCACGATGGTAACGCTGCTCGGCATCGACCAGATCGCCACCGCGCATTGCCCAGTTGCCGAGCAGCAATTGCACTTTTGCGCTCCACTCGGTATCGCCGAGCGGCGCGAACTCGCGTTCGGCCTGGGTCAGGTCGGCCAGTGCAGCATCGTTGTCGCGCAGGCCGGTGAGCGCCATGCCGCGCAGCGCGCGCGCGCGCGCATGCAGGTGCGGCAGGTGGATCATCGTGGCGCGTTCGATCAGTCTTGCGGCGACGTCGCGGGCGCGCGCATCGTCGGTAAGGCGCTGCGCCAGCGTATATTCGCCTTGCAATATCGGCACGTCATCGGCCATGCCGGGTGGTTCGCGCAGAGTTCGCAAGGTCTGCTCGGCATCGTCCTTGCGGCCAGCGTAAACCTGCGCCGTCATGAGCCGTAATGCATACTCGGGTTGATCGGGGAAAAACCGCGACAGCGCCTGATACGAGTCGATCGCCTGCGACCACGCGCCACCGGCCGAATAGCTGATCGCCTCCAGCGACAAGCGCAATTCGCGCGTGGCGGTCACAGCATGTGCGAGCCCGGCTTGCGCGGTGGTCGCGGCCTGCTGATTCAGACCGGCATCGGCCTCTGCCGTGGCGCGCATCAACCAGCCCGGCACGAAATCCGGATAACGCTCGGTCAGCGCACGCAGTTTTTCGCGCGATTGATCGCTCATGCCCTGACGTTGCAAATCGATCGCCTCGGCGTAGAGCTGCGCCGAGGCGCTATCGGCCGGCATGCTGGCGGCACGAACCCGCGCGATCGATTCGCTCATCGGTGTCACGCCGAGCGCGCTGCGGACGCGACCGCCGCTGCTGTCAATCAGGCGATCCAGCTGTTGCAGATCGCCGCTCGATTCGATCTCCTTGAGCAACGCGCCGCTGTGCGAATCGAGCAGACGTACCTGCAGCTTCACGGCGTTGGCTGAAGTATCGTCTGAGCTGTGCGTGAGTATGGGCAGCAGCACAATATCGTCGTTGATCGATGCCCAATCGGTGAACCGCGCCGCTGTAGGTTCGACCGCTTGCGCCTGCGCCGTCAGATCGGGGTAACGCAACATCAACGCGTTCGGATAGGCCACGCGCAGCTGTTCCGAAATCGCCAGATCCTGCGCCAGCAATTGCGCCACCGCGCTGTGCAACCATTGCGGCATATCCGCGTCGAGCTGCGCCTGCATGATCGCAATCGCGCGACGATGAGTGGTTATCGGCAGTGTTGCGTCGCTGCGTTTCGCCGTTTGCGGAATGGTTTCGCGCGCAGGCCAAACCTGCCATGCGATCAGCGCGAGAACGACTGTCGCGACAGCCGCAATTATCCAAGGCGAGGCGTTGGCTCGGTGCAATCCATAGGGTACTGGCGGCGCTTGATTTTCTGTCGAGACATCCCGCGATGCCGCGTTGTCGATCGTGGTTTCGACCAGCTCGACCGGCGCGATGCGTTCTACTGGCGCGACGAATCGGTAGCCTAGTTTCGGTACGGTCTTGATGTAGTCGCCGTTGTCGTCGCTGAGGATGTGCCGCAACTGCCAGATGTATTTGCTCAGGCTGGTTTCCGAAACCACGGTGTTCGGCCACAGCGCGGCATAGAACTGTTCGCGCGTCACCAGATCGCCGGCATGCGCAATCAGCAACTGCAGCGCATCAAATTGTTTTGGCCGCACGTCCACCACCAAGCCATCGCGTTCCAGCCGTCGCTGCCGCACATCGAGCATGAACGGGCCGAAGCACAACAGTGTGGCGTCGACAGCAGGAATCGATAGGTGAAGATTGGCGTTCATGGCACACGCAAAAATCGGATGACTCGCATTCTAAGCCCAACCTGTCTGCGAATGCGTCGATGGCGCTGTTGACGACGCACTCGCGCCGATGACAAAGCGAGATCACGCGCGAATGCACACGGTGGGCTGAATCCAGACAGCCGCTGCCAGTCGATTTGCCTGCGAGAAAAAAAGAAGAAAAAAAATGGAAGAAAATTCCATGGCCGTGAACCACGCATGCTGCCACTTTTAGCAGGGGGTTACAGCATCTTCATGATTGAACCGGGGATCGTGTCAGCCGACTTGATCCAGACGAACGGTTTTGGCTCGCGATTTGTAGACAGCAGGGGAGTGCTCGCCTCCGTGACTTTCAACTGAGATACCGCCATGTCGCCCGAAATCGTTCACGCTCTTCGTCGTCCACTCTTGCTCAGTTGCATCGCATTGGCGTTGTCGGGCGGGGCTTCCGCCGCACCTGTTCTTCCGTACACGGAAGGTGTGCGGGTGGGGGGACGACTGGAAGGTGCTGCTGCATCGAAGACGTTCGCGGAGCCCGATTCGAGGCGCCGTGATCCCATTCACGTCGAGTCGGTCTTCAACTGCGCGGACAGCGGCATTGGCAGCCTTCGCGATGCTGTCGCCGCGGCCGCCGACGGCGATACGATCGATCTGACGCATCTTGCGTGTTCGACCATTTCGCTGACGACGGGTGAAATCACGATTCCGCAGAACACATTGAGCCTGGTGGGCCCGGGCTCTTCGTTGTCGATCGTACGGAACATATCGTCGAACTTCAGCAGGATCTTGACCCACACAGGCACCGGGGTGTTGACGGTCGCCGGATTGGGTATTGGCTACGGGGTTGCAACGTACGAGGGTGGCTGCATCCGAAGTGCGGGAAGCTTAACACTCAGCAACGCTTTGGTAAGTGGCTGCAGGACGCAGAGCACTGCGGTGCAGGGCCACAACAGCTACGGCGGCGGGGTTTTCGTAGCCGGTAACCTGACGATGTCGAGTAGCACCCTGGTGTCAAACAGTTGTTCCGCGGATTTCACCACGCGCGCGTTCGGCGGCGGAGCGTTTGTCCGCAGCTCGGCCCATATTCTCGAGTCGACGATCAACGACAATTCTGTCGGTTACTTTGTTGGCCGCGGCAATGTCGGTGGCATCGACATCGTGGGTACGGCAGCGTCGGTCATCGTCAACAGCACGATTTCTGGCAATTACGCGACGGACAAGATAGGTGGCTTATATGCGTACGAGCAATTGACTCTTACCGGCGCCACGATCGCCTTCAACAAATCACTGTATGGCCAGACGTTACCGGCCGGCGTGGAGGCTTACAACGGGCTAGCGATGGACAGCACGATCATCGCCAACAATACCTGGTCCGGCAATGAGTTCGATCTCAGCGCGTTCACAGTCACTGGCGCGAATAATCTCGTCGTGGGTTCGAACGACTCGCCGCCAGGAACCCTGACGGCGGATCCGAATTTGCAACCGCTCGCGGACAATGGGGGGCCAACGAAAACGCACGCGCTGTTGATGACCAGTGTCGCGGTCGATGCGGGAAACAATGCGGCCGGTACAAGCACGGACCAGCGCGGTCCAGGGTTCGCGCGCGTTCGTGGGCCAAAGGTCGATATTGGCGCTTTCGAGTTGCAGGTCAACGATCGGATCTTCGCCAGCGGTTTCGAGTAGCGCGATCGCGTTTTTTCCTCCCAGACGCGGGCAGCGATCGATATCGCGCGGAATGAATCTGCGCATCCATTCGCATGATCATCTTTCGCAGCGACGGTGTGATGCTGTGGTCATGCTGAACAATGGCGCTGGCATCATCAAAGCGCACGCTTTACCCTGCGCAGCAATAGCAGCGCAGGGCCGATCAGACATGAACACTTCCGGGAACAGCGCGAGCCAGTCGTACTTTGCCGATTACGCGTGGCTTGCGCCGGGCTGGGCTGCGAATACGCGGATCGAGGTGGGTACGACGGGTCAGAATAGCGGCCTGTTCGTTGGTATCGAAAAAGATCGCACAGCGGATCAGGCGGAACATCTCGGTCGGTATGTCTTGCCCGGCATGCCGAACCTGCATTCGCATGCGTTCCAGCGCGCGATGGCTGGCCTGGCCGAACGGCAGACGAATGCCGAGGACAGTTTCTGGACTTGGCGCGAAACCATGTACGCGTTTGCCGGGAGAGTCGATCCCGATTCGCTGCAAGCCATCGCCGCGCAGGTGTATGTGGAAATGCTCAAGGCGGGTTACACGCATGTCTGCGAATTTCATTATCTGCATCACCAGCCGGATGGCACGCCGTACGCCGATCCTGCGGCGATGTCGCTGGCGCTGATCGAGGCGGCGAAAGAGGCCGGCATCGGTCTGAGCCTGTTGCCAACCCTGTACATGACCGGCGGTTTTGACGGCCGCGTACTGCATGAGCGACAAAGTCGCTTTTTCCACAATGTGGAAAAGTATATGTTGTTGTTGCAGAAACTGCGTTCGGTGGAGTCATCGCATTTGCGCATCGGCATCGCCCTGCACAGTTTGCGTGCAGTGCCTACAGAGGCGCTGCGCCAGATCGTGGAAAGCGAGTTCGCGCATGATTGTCCGATCCATATCCACGTCGCCGAACAGATCGGTGAAGTGCAGGATTGCCTCGCGTATCGCAATGCGCGTCCGGTCGAATGGTTGCTCGCGAATGCGCCGCTCGATGCGCGCTGGTGCCTGGTGCACGCCACGCACATGACCGAGGATGAAACGCTGCGGCTCGCTGCTTCCGGCGCCATCGCTGGTTTGTGTCCGACCACCGAAGCGAATCTCGGCGATGGATTGTTTCCGTTGAAGACCTATCTCGATGCCGGCGGCACGCTCGGTATCGGTTCCGACAGTCATATCTCAATCTCGCCGATCGAGGAATTACGCTGGCTCGAATACGGCCAGCGGCTGCAAAGTCGGCATCGCAATATCGCCGTCTCCGAACTCAGCGAAAGCGTGGGAGAAACCTTGTGGGGCAATACGCTGTTTGGTGGCGCATTGGCCGCCGGAGTCGCGATCGGTGAACTCGATGCGGGCGACCCGGCGCAAATCGGATCGGGCATGCGCGCCGATCTGCTGGTGCTCGACGATGATTCGCCGCTGCTCGCGGCGCGTGATCGCGACACGATACTCGACAGCATGATTTTCGCCGGCAACCAGAATCCGGTGCGACACGTGATGGCAGCGGGCCGCTGGGTGGTACGCGATTTCCGCCATCACGATGAAGATCGCATCGCACGAAGGTATCGCGAAACCGTGCAACGACTGGCGCGCGCTGAGTAAGATGAATTGGGCCGGTCTTCGCGCGAAGATTGTTGTAATAAATAGTAATCCAGCCAGAGCCTTGTACTACCTTGACTACCGGTTGTTGTCCGGATGTTGCTCTCAGCGCGATGCCTGATACTGACTGCCAGGGCCTATGCGATTAGACGATGCGCCAGGTCTTCCGCACTCATCTCACTCGAAACCGTTGTGGAAAATATGGTCGAAGTCCATTTCTACTGCGCCGATGTCGCAGCGCACGCCACTGGGTCGGGCCACGCCGCGTTGATCTGTGCCCGAACACGTAGCGCTGTTGACGCGCACTTCGTCGAGCGCCGGGCTGCCCGCTTGCAAGGCCTGCGTCTGGGTAGGGCCGCCATTATCGGCCAGCACCGCGAGTAGCGGATCGAGGTTGCGGTCGTTGAGGACTAGCGAATCGCCGAAACAACCCCCGATGTTGTCGCCCATCGAGGCCAACGTGCCCGGTCCAGAGCAGCCGGTGGTGACAATCGTGCGGCTGACGGTGATCGTATCGAAGTTGTAGAAGGCGTCGCCATTGTCGCCGGGGGCTGCAGCGTTGTTCGTGAACGTGCTGGCAATCAGGGTTGCTGGTCCATTGTTGAACAAAGCGCCGCCGGGGCCGGAGCTGACGTTCCCGACGAAGGTGCTATTGGTCACTGCCAGCGTGCCGAAGTTAAAAATCGCGCCACCGCGGGGGTGATTACCCGCGGCGACGTTGCCGGAAAAGGTGCTGTTGTTGATTGTCGCCGAGCCAAAATTGGCGAGGCCGCCGCCGTCATCCGAGGCACGGTTGGCGCCGCTGAACGTGCTGCCATTCACCGTGAGCGTGGCGCCGTCGCCGTTGTAAATTGCGCCACCTTTGGTATCGGTCTTATTGCCGCTGAGCCTGCTCGTGTTCAAGGTCAACACACCGACGTTGATGATGCCGCCACCCGGATCATTGTGGGTGTAGCTGTCGGTAATAACCATGTCGCTGGCCGTCAGCGTGCCTTGGTTGACGATGCCGCCCCTACCGAGCGTCAGCAGAAGGCCGCTGATGCTCGCCGTGGAACCGGAATTCACCCACACCAATGGGAACTGAACGGTGCCGTCCAAGACCAGATTTTGCGCGCCAGGCCCGATGATGCTCAGGTCTTTGTTCACGGTCAGTTGAGAGTCCAGATGGATCGTGGCCGGATAGTTGAAATTGAAATGGATCGTATCGCCTGCCGTCGCATCGAGCATGGCTTGGCGCAGCGAGCCCGTGCCTAAATCATTGGCATTGGTGACCGTAATGGTAGCGGCGAAAGTCGGAGCGCTCGCGGCGCCGATCGACAAAATTCCTGCTAACAGACCACGTCGAAAAACAAGCTTGCAAAACAGCGTCATAGTCGTTCCTCGATAAATGGGGGGCGCATCTTCGGCAGTAGCGGGATGCACCAGCCGTATTCATTCAAACGACGGAACGCGCCGGTAACTGCCATCGGATCTCGTTGCAGCGTGATCCGGAATAGTTACGGGATACTATTTTGCGTGCGATCCGCGTCTTCGATAGAGCGAATCTTGACGTCGCGCACGTAAGCCCAGTCGCAGTCGCTATTGTTCGCCGGGCCAGGGGCAACGTCCAGAAACAGGACGCCGTTCGGATCGGCATTCACGGGGCCCAGTTCGAAGCGGCGCGCGGGACGCAGCGTGGCATCGGCGAACGGGTTGTAGAGATATGTGAGCGTCTCGCCCGAGCCACCGGAGACCTTGACTTCCACGCCGTCGCCAGCTTCGCAGCCGGCACTCGTGAACGCATTGAGGACGATGCCGATCTCGCCGGAGACGATGTAGGTGCCTGCGCCAGGTTTGAAGCTCAGCCGCGAAGGGCTGGGCGTGAACAGTACGCGATGCTCTTGTTCCAGCATGGTGTGGATATTGGCGGTCCAGGCTTGCGGCCAGTGTGAGAATCCGGGAAAGAGCGCATCAAGCATCGTTGGCGGTGGCTCGACCCTTGGGCGTCGCGGCAACTGCGTCACGCTCCATTGGATATCGCTTGCGAATAGGGTGCCTAGCGCGTCACTCTGCGGCAGCATGCGAAAACGGCGAACGACAGGTAGTTCGGCGCCGATGAACAGGCGCGCATAGTCGTCGAGCGACTGCACCAGCGGCGAAACCAGGAAACCGCCCGGTGCCGCGCCGCGACCTAGCCGGAAGCGCTGGGTCGTGCCGTCGGCCATTTCCAGCTCGATAAACTGCTCCGGTTCGCGCAGCAGGTTTGCCATCGTTTTGCCAGCAATGGAGAGCTCGGAGCGCACCGCGAGGACGGCCACGGTTTCAGACGCGGGCGACAATTCAATCCATTGCCCCCACGTGGCGTGCTGCCAGCCGGCTTCCGTTGGTGGCTGCGGCGGCGCGGACTCGGCGTCCTTCTCCAACAGCAGATAGGATTGCTCCACGAGTACCGGATGATAGTTCCTGTAGAGCGTCGTGAAAGCGAGCGCGTTTTCGCTGGTGGGCAGGTTGCCATCGATGGGCGAATACGCCAAAAGAACGAAATCCGTCCGATCGGGGCCACTGTATGCGCCGGCGTTGAGCTGCTGCAGGCGCGGCGTGTAAGCGCTGTAGCCTTGAAATACCGGCGCTGGCCGGTAAGCGAAGCCGTTGGTGATAACGACGCCCTGCTGCGTGCCCATGAGGTCGATGCTGCGGGCGCCGACGATGGCGCGCGTCTTGGGCAGATTGAGCCGAATGCGTTCCTGGGCCAGCGCCGCTTCGAGTGCAGGCCGATACGTGAGCGGATGCACGAGCAGGCCAATGTTGCTTGCCAGGAAGTCCACGCTCGCTATCGCCAGCTCGCCGCGCTTTTGATCCACGCCGGCATTGAAGGTCAGGTCGGCAAGGGGCGCGACCGCCAGGGCCAGGCTCAAGCTCGCTGCGCGAAGCCACGGTGGTGCCGCAGGCGCCATCCCCGCCAACAGCGGCAGCGTGAGCCAGGCTGTCAGGGCGAAGATGGCGACGTGCGTGTCGGCGCGGGTGAAGCCGGCTCGCCACGCAATGAAGATCGCAAAGCCGCAAAGCGCGATGCATGCAAGTCGAGCGAAGTCGCAGCGGGAGCGCCATGCCGTCCACAACCCGATGCCGCTGACGCAGCCCATCACAGCCAGCCCGTAGAGATCGAATCGGAGCGGCGGAAAACTGCCCATCGCAGCGGTGTAGCCGCGGGAGATTTCGAGCACCGTGGCGATGAAGGGGAGCAGGTCGCTGAAGCGCTGGCCGCTCAACATCCACAGCGTAAGCGAGCAGACCGGAACTAATAGCAGCCAAGCGACCGCGTGGCGATGCATTCGCGCACGAAGCAGCACGACGATTCCGGCGAGCCACCAGATCAAGATGAGCAGCAAGGTGCTCATCTTGATCAGCAAGATGGTGGACGCGTAAAGAGCCGCGACGACGAGCAGCAGCCATAGCGCGCGCCGGCGTCCAGCGGCGGCGTGCGCATGCATACCCACGATCGCGAACACCGGCATGGCCAGCCATACCGGATCAGCAGTTAGCAGCGGGGCGGTAAAGATGACGGCGGCCGCAAGTACGACGCGTTCGGGCCAGCGTTGCACGAACCAACCATTGGCGAACAGGAACGCAGCCGCGCCGGCAAGCACGATTTGCATCGTGACGAACGCATCGTAGTGGGCAGAGTCGCAGGCGTTCAGCGGGAAAAGGTAGCCGAGCGGGCCGTAGGTAAACGCGATATCACTGCCCCAGTGCAAGCCGTGGGTGCTCGCCCAGTTGAGTACCATTCTCCACGAAGGATCGAGCTCGTCACCCGCCACCGGGCCACCGAAGCGCACGGTAGCGACGAGGAACAGCAAACCGGCGAGCGTCATCGCGATCAGCTCAATGGCTGTGATGGCGCGAATGGGCGTTGACCGCTGCGGATTGTCGACGCTCAAACCGGTGGCCTCATGGATGCGTCACCACGACCTGTCGAGCACCGAAGAACCACGGCGTGACGTCGCTTGGTTGCCCACAAATTTCGGCGCGCGGCTGCATGCTGGCATCGAGAAGTACGAACACTCACTCCATGGCCTTGTTGCAGCGCAGAGAAACCGTAGTCGCAACGAGCGTCGTGGCGACAAGGAGATTCGGCAACTCCATCAGCGGGATTGGCACGTGAGGATCGTGTGGGAATACAGGTCATCATGTTTGCTACCCGAGTGTACTGGAAGTGATCCATAGGGCCAGCAGCGCGCGTTTTTATTCTGAGCGTGTGGCAGTTTTCTGCATTCCCCGATGCAGGGCTGGAACAAAACCCGGTTTCCGGCAGCGTCATCGAAATCCGATGGCAGTCTCGTGCCCGTTTTGTCGTTTAAAATGTTGAGGGCTGATGTCGCCCGCTGCCCAACCTTGAGTACCCCCATGAAAGCACCGTTGTCCTCCACTTCACCAGCCGTCTCGATCCAGACCGCTCGGTTATCGTTGTTGCCAGCCTCTGCGGCTGCGACCACCCATGCCGGGCCGGGCTCGCCGATCTGCGTGGCCACACTCCAGCCTGTCTCCCGTCTACTCACCGGAATGCTGCTGCTGTGCTGTGCCGCCAGTGCCAGCGCCGAGCTCGATAAGTCGCCCTCGCAGCTGGATTTCCGAGAACACGCGCTCGGCACCACCAGTAATCCGATGGCTACGACCTTGACGAATACCGGCAACCAGTCCGTGACGGTTATCGCAGCCAGCCCCGCGACTGGGGTCTATGCGCGCGCCGGCGGAAGCTGCGGCACGGTGCCCTTTACCGTCGCCGCGCTAGCGAGTTGCACGATCGAACACACGTTTACGCCAAACGCCCTCAATGTCTTCTACCAGACGATCACACTTACGCTGACGGGTGGTGATCAAGTTGCTTTCGGGCTGCGTGGCGAGGGCGCTCAAGGGCAACTGGTCGTTGAGCCATTCGGTGGTCTGGCCTGGTTTTCGACATCCATCGGCACGATCGGCCAGGAAAAGTCAGCGTACCTGACCAACGTCGGACCGGTTCCGATACAGATCACGGAGATCCGGACATCCAGTGTGCCAGCCATCAGTGCCTTCGTGCGCACGGGGGCCGGCTGTCCACCGCCCCCATTCCAGCTCGTCGGCCAGTGCAGCATGACGTACGCGTTCGTACCCGCCCAAGTCGGTAACTCAACGATGACCTTGGATTTCCAAGTCGGCGGCCAAGGGAGCCGTTCCCTGGATCTCAGTGGCGACGGCTCGCCGGAAATCCCCTTGTTCAAAGATGGATTCGACGTGAGTTTGCCTGCCCTGATCGAGTGAGCCTAAGCCCTTCGCGGCACGAGTACCCATTGCTTGTGGCCGTTCGTCCGTTAGCGGCATACCCGCCAGAAAGGTCGCTGGATAGCTGGATCATCGGTAGTCACGCGGATCGGCGACCATCGCGACCACGTGAAGGGTAATCTCGTTGCGTTCGGTCAGGTCGCGCCTCAACAGCCTGCTAGTGGTTAGCCACACGCAACATCGAAGTCGTTGTTCTGGCATTGCCATCATTAGGTTGCGCCGTGATGCCAAGCACGCGCATCAACATCGGATACACATCCACATTATCGAACTCCGGCACAACTAGCCCGTGCTTGAACGCCGATCCGTGCGCGATGAACAAGGCGCGCATGCTCGGCAGATCATTGTCGTAGCCGTGCTCGCCGAGCGAGAAGTGGTGTTTCGGATCGTCGATCACATCCTGCGTGCCGATCAGCCAGCCTTCGTTGGCCAGGCATAAAATTTCGGGAATACGCGGATTGGTGCCGTAGTGCAGACGTATTGGCACATTGGTTTTTTTCCAGCACTGCATATGTGCCTGCGGTTTTAGCAGCGCGTTTTCTACTTCTTTTTCATGCCCGGGTTTTGGCGCAAGGCCGGCGAGAATGCCGGCGCTCTCGACGGTGATGTTGTCCACGTTGACGAGGTCATTCAGCACGACCACACGATCGCGGCCGGCCGAGGTCATGCCGTGATCCGAGACGATCACCAGATTGGCGCGCTGATCGAGTCCACGCTGTTTCAGGCCTTGCACAAGACGTTGCAGGGCGGTGTCGACCAGCGCGATGGCGGCATTCACCTCGGCCGAATCGGGGCCGAAATCATGCCCGCCGTGATCGACCTGATCGAAGTACAAAGTCAGGAAAACCGGGCGTTGATCCGCCGGCAGATCGAGCCATTGCAGCACCTGATCGACGCGCTCATCGGGCGTGATTTTGCCATCGAAAGCACGCCAATAACTCGGCCGCGTATTTTTTATCGCGACATCGCTACCGGGCCAGAACATGGTCGCCGCGTGCTGGCCGTTTTTTTCCACGCTCACCCAAATTGGCTCGCCGCCCCACCAGTTCGGATCGGCAGTTGTGGCGGGTTCCTTGTAGACAAAACGTGCACCGCTGACCGGATTAATCATGCGATTGTTGACGATGCCGTGGTGATCGGGATTCAGCCCGGTGACCAGCGTGTAGTGATTCGGAAACGTCAGCGACGGAAACGCCGGTCGCAACGCTTCGGCGCGCACGCCATCAGCCGCGAGTGCGGTGAGCGTCGGGCTCAGGCCGCGCTGCAGATAATCGGCGCGATAACCATCGATCGAAATCAGGATCAGCGGCGTGTAGGCATTTTTGTCTGCATTACGCGTGAGTTGCGGCGCGCAGCCGAGCACGCTGAGCAGCAAGACGGCGGCGAAAAAACGCAGGATAATTTTCATCGGGATCTTCATCGGATTGGCCAACAACTGTTGCCGATTAGTATGACGATATTGCGAAACTTCGCGAGTGCCGCGGTGGCGCCATTGCGGCCGCAGAGTTTCTCGGCGATGGCGCTTTCGACAAGCGCTAGCGTGCAGCGGATAATCGCGCCATTGTCCACATGCTGCGGAACCGACCGATGAATGCTCCCACCAGAATCGATACCACGCGCACCATCCGCGCGCCACGCGGCACCGAGCTCAGCTGCAAGAGCTGGCTCACCGAGGCGGCGTTCCGCATGTTGCAGAACAACCTCGATCCCGACGTCGCGGAAAATCCCGCCGAGCTTGTTGTCTACGGCGGCATCGGCCGCGCCGCGCGCAACTGGGAATGCTTCGATGCCATCCTGCGTTGCCTGCGTGAACTCGGTGATGATGAAACCTTACTCGTGCAATCGGGCAAGCCGGTCGGTGTGTTTCCGTCGCACGCCGATGCGCCGCGCGTGCTCATCGCCAACTCCAATCTCGTGCCGCATTGGGCAACGTGGGAGCACTTCAACGAACTCGATAAAAAGGGTTTGATGATGTACGGCCAGATGACGGCCGGCTCGTGGATCTACATCGGCTCGCAAGGCATTGTGCAGGGCACCTACGAAACATTTGTCGAGATGGGCCGGGAGCATTACGGCGGCTCGCTCAAAGGGCGTTGGATACTCACCGCGGGCCTCGGCGGCATGGGCGGCGCGCAGCCGCTGGCGGCGAGTCTGGCCGGTGCGAGTTCGCTGAATATCGAATGCCAGCAGAGCCGCATCGACATGCGTCTGCGCACGCGTTATGTCGATGAGCAGGCGAGTGATCTCGACGACGCGCTCGCGCGTATCGCCAAATATACGAAGTCGGGCGAGGCAAAATCGATCGCGCTGCTCGGCAACGCCGCGGAGATTCTGCCCGAACTCGTGAAGCGCGGCGTGCGCCCGGATGGGGTGACCGATCAAACCTCGGCTCATGATCCGGTCAACGGTTATCTGCCGATCGGCTGGTCGATGCAGCGCTGGGAAACCGAGCGCAAATCCAATCCCGATGCCGTGCGCGACGCGGCCAAACACTCGATGTGCGTGCACGTCGATGCGATGCTCGCGTTCCACAAAATGGGCGTGCCGACTTTCGACTACGGCAACAACATCCGCCAGATGGCGAAGGATGTCGGCTGCGCCCACGCGTTCGATTTCCCGGGCTTCGTGCCGGCGTATGTGCGGCCGCTGTTCTGTCGCGGCATTGGGCCGTTCCGCTGGGTCGCGCTGTCGGGCGATCCCGAAGATATCTACAAGACCGATGCGAAAGTGAAAGAGCTGATCCCCGACGACAAACATCTGCACAACTGGCTCGACATGGCGCGCGAACGCATCAGTTTTCAGGGCCTGCCCGCGCGCATCTGCTGGGTCGGACTCGGCCAGCGCCACAAACTCGCGCTCGCGTTCAACGAGATGGTGCGCAACGGCGAATTGAAAGCGCCGATCGTGATCGGTCGCGATCATCTGGATTCGGGTTCCGTGGCGTCACCGAACCGCGAAACCGAAGCGATGAAAGACGGCAGCGATGCCGTATCCGACTGGCCACTGCTCAACGCGATGCTCAACGTCGCCGGCGGCGCGACGTGGGTAAGCCTGCATCACGGCGGCGGCGTCGGCATGGGTTATTCGCAGCATTCGGGCGTGGTGATTGTTGCGGATGGTTCGGCGGAAGCCGACAAGCGCCTCACGCGGGTGTTGTGGAACGATCCCGGCACCGGCGTGATGCGGCATGCGGACGCGGGATATGAGGTGGCGATTGAATGCGCCAAGCAGATGGGGTTGAAATTGCCGATGGTTTGAATATGCTGAGCACGAGCTTCGTTCGGGCGCTGGAGATATAGATTAATGGCTTCTATTAAAGGCACTTCAATTATTAAGATTTTTAGAGGCGCGGTGGCTTATATTGGAGCAGGCGCTTTCGGCGGTATCGTAGTATGGGTTGGTCAAGGTAGGTCACTTCAAATATCGCCAATGTCAGTGAGTTACCCGGACTTAATCGCAGTCCTGCTGACTGCGGTCGCGCTTATAGTTGCTATATTTGGTGTGGTGATGGCTATACTTGCAATATTTGGCTATAGGCATTTCAAGGGCGTTGTTGAGAGAGCATCGAAGACGAGTGCTGAAGAAGTGGTAACTAAGACTGCCAAGGAATTGGTCGTGGAAGAGATTAATAGCGAAAAAGTTAAACAGCTGATAATTTCTGAAGTGGGAAGAATAATCGAGAGCGAGAAAAGTGGTACCGTTTCGGCGTGGCTAAAAGAACGGGAGAGGCAACAAAATGCTCTGAACGAAATTGACCATGACAACGGAGGCTCTAGATGAGTGGCAGAAGCAAGGAGTGGGCGAAGCTACCCCCTGATATTCAAACGCTGATCGAATCGCAGCAAAAACTCGCTCCTATTAAACTTTCCGAGATTGCCCGGTTGTTGGGTATTGAAGTTCGGTCAGCAACGCTTCCTATGGGTATATCTGGGGAGATTAGACCTTCGGTCGGGAATGGTAAATTCACCATAAAAGTAAATCGGCATGACGACCCTAAGCGCCAGCGCTTTACGGTAGCTCATGAGCTGGCTCATTTTCTTTTACACCGCGAGTTCATAGGTAACGGACTTAGCGATGACGTTCTCTATCGATCATCGCTCTCCGATGCCAAGGAAGCTCAGGCGAACCGTCTCGCCGCAGACATCATCATGCCTATGCATCTTATACAAGTCATACAGACGCGGGCTCATTTAGCGGGTGTGGAGGATATAGTTCTAACTTTGGCAGAAGCATTGAATGTTTCTACTATAGCGATGCAAATTAGAATTGACCGCGCGTAAGGAGAATGCTGGTGGCGCTAAAGGAAATGAGTCAGATCGGGTATGTGCCGATTTTGGATTTGCGCCCTGCGGAGATGGTTGCGCTTGAGGAGCTCCCCGAGAAGGATAAAGGGTTAATGTGCCCGTTATTTAAGCTTCGGCCATGGCTTGGCTCAATAGAACTTGATAATTCTGTGGCGAAAATAAAGGAAGTGTATGGCTCACGGCCTTGTTTTTTAATGTTGTGCGATGAGCGTGTTGGCGAGACTCGTAGAAAAGTGCATGATGACTTAGATAGATTGCGGAGTTCTACTAACGGTTTTTCTGCTTGGTGTGACTTTATTGAAGCGCAAGGAAATAAGCAATTTATTCCTTCTTTGCAACTTTCTGATCCGAATCAATTCGATTTGCAAGCCGAACGCCTAGTCGCGCTGTCGCGTGGATTGGTGGTTGTGATCGAGCTAGATTTGCTCCCATTCCTAAGTACGATCGTATCGCGCGCGTCTCGGCTTACCAATCAGGGCACCGACGTATTATTTTTGCTAGACTTTGGTCGTCAGGAAGCACGATTTTTGCAAGAGAAAAACTTAATTATCGATAGCATCAAAATAATTTCGGAGATCGCCCCAAATGCTGCGATAAGTTTTTCTGCATCAAGTTTTCCAGATTTATTCACAACGATTGTTAGCCGACATATTTTTGAACGTCAATTGTTCAATCAAATCCGCGCCGAAATTTATGGACGGCTTATTTACAGTGACCGAGGCAGTGCCAGAGCTGAGCGACAAGCTGGTGGGGGTGGTATTCCGGCTGCTCGGATAGATTATGCCACCGGCGATGACTGGTTTTTTTTCAGAGATAGCGCCAGCACACCTGATCGTGGCAGAGCATATAGCGAGCAAGCACAACATCTAATTCGTTCTCCCTATTGGGATGGACGCTTGCATTTGTGGGGGACGCAAATGATCGAACGTACGGCTTATGGCGATCCTCTAGCGATTACTTCGCCAAATAGGTCGACTGCGGTTCGCATAAATATTCATTTGCATCAGCAATTATTTTATGGCGATAGTTCTGGGTTGACAGACACAGAAGAGCCGTGGATTGATTAATTTTGAATGCTAGTATCTAGCCATTTCTTTGCTATCTCGCGCTGCCGCTGGTGGCGTTCTGTGGCTATCTTTTCAGCTATAAAACGGCGCTCACTAAACCTGCTAAGCAGTTTTAAATCTAAACCATCGATCTTTTCCTGCCCAATTTTTCTCCAGAAGTCTTGGCTCGTTTTCGCAAAACGCTCTCGGAATGCAGATGTAAAGATATCCTTTTCGCTCGCTAGATATATGTTCGGTGCATCTAGATTAATTCTAGATCGTTCACGCTTTGTCATTAATGAAATTAGACTTTTACGTTGTGTCGGTGACGTGCTTTCAAGTGGAGCGTGAATAGCTATGAGTGAACCACTGGCATCTATGCGCCAAATTTCCGTTTCTCGCAAACCTTTGGACTGAACTTTTTGCCAATGCTTTTCGGCTATTACCAAAATTACTTTTTCAAAGATACTTTGGTATGCAAGCAATTGGTTGGATAGTCTGCGCAGACTATCTAATTCGCTTTTAATTTCAATGCCAATGAACTCTTTTCCCAGTATTGCCAAATCAGCTCTTAAGCTTGAGGTTGATATTGCATATTCTGTCGCCAAAATTGTACTAGGGGTTATCAGCCCTTGTTTCCGTAACTGGGCAAGTACGAGCGCTTTGAGGTCTGGCTCTTTAAGTGTATTCGTCATGAAGAGACGCTCAATTTTGTTTGTTCAGGGTATCAATACTGCGGCCGAAAAGTTAAGCCATGCTCGAGCGCCACGCACATGCGACTTGGTGGATGCCCGTAGCTGAATGTGCGAGAAGGTCAGTTGCTTGTATCGACTCCGGTAAATTTATACCACGCCAAATCGGGACAGAGTAGGCGCCAACCAAGACTTAGTGCGGCTGATGTTGGGTTAGGGTTGTCTAGGGGGATTCTTCGTTGCAGAGGTTGGCTAAGGCGGCCAGGCGTACTTGATCTTCCGTGCCGAGCAGAATCATGTCGGACAGTGCCGCTTCGATCGCGTCGCGTATGCGTCGCGGGCGTTCGCTGCACCTGCCGCGCTACTTCGCTGCTTTTGCGCAAAGCTGGCTGAATCTGCAAACCATTTACGACTTGCGCATGGCCGAGGTCGCCGTCGGTAAGCGGATTGCGCACGAGGTATTGGCGATGGAGCGTGTCGCCAGATAACGGATGCTGGTGTGGAACGTGGGGGGGTGAGAAGAATGCGTCGTTAATGGCGTGTTATGGCGAAATACTAGCATAACACGCCGTATATAGCGCATTGTTTATAAGTATATAACACGCCATATTCGGCGCTTTATATTGCTTTTGAGCAATTAATACGCCATATTGGGCGCGTATGAAGATCGAATCCCAGCTAACCGATGAGGTGTTGCTCAAGTTGACGGGCGAGCGTCTGGCCCGATTGCGCTTGAGCAAGAACCTTACGCAGGAGCAACTCGCGCAGCAGGCGGGTCTGGGCTTGCGGACCGTGCAACGGCTCGAACTGGGAGTGGCTGCGACCCGGCTTTCGGGTTTTCTGCGCGTGTGCCGGGTGCTGGGTCTGGCAGAGCGGTTTGCGGCACTAGTTCCCGAGCAGACGGCCAGTCCGATGGAGCTACTGAAGCAGCAAGGCCGCAAGCGGCAGCGTGCCAGTGGCAAACCGGCGGCGACGAGAAAGCCGAAGGCGTGGACGTGGGGCGAGCCCGAATGATCGCGAAGGTGCAGCGGTGGGGCCGCACGATCGGCGCGGTTTCGCTCGATGCAGGCCGCGACGTGGCAGCGTTTCAATACGACGCTGAGTTTGCACGCTGCCGACGGTTGCGATAGAGGAGCAGTTCCGGCGGATGGTTTTCAACATCGTGGCGCGGAACCAGGACGATCACGTCAAGAACATTGCTTTCCTGATGAACCAGCGAGGTGAGTGGACGCTCGCGCCGGCGTTCGATGTGACCTATAGCTATAACCCGTCCGGCGCGTGGACAGCGACGCACCAGATGACGTTGAACGGGAAACGGGACGGCTTCACGATGGCGGACGTTGCAGCCTGCGCGAAAGCGGCGGTGATCAAGCGCGGGCGAGCGGCGATCATCATCAATGAAGTGCCGGCGGCGGTGCGGCGCTGGCCGGAGTTTGCCGCCGCCGCGCGGCTGGTCGACGAATGGCGCAGCAAGATTCAACACACCCACCGGCTGACTTTTCCTCAAGCATAAGCCTCAACGAATCTACGATCGAAAGTGAATGAGGCCAATCGGCTTTTTAAGCTAATGATGCGATTCGGTCTCGTCATCATCCGTGTGGCTCCCGCCGATGCCCATGCCGCCCATGCCGCCACCCGATCCGCCGCCGCCTTTTCCGCCACCACCACCTTCGCCCTTGCCGCCGTTTGCGCCTTTGCCTTTCGACGCGGCGATACGTGTCGGCCCTTGCATCGGAATCGACAAACTCGGCGAAATAGGTTCTAGGTCCAGCACCTGGCGAATGAAATCGCGCAACGATGTCACGAGTTCAGCGGTGTGAGTGGGGCGTCCCGCAGCCAGCTCGGTGGCGGCTTTTGCGGCCAGGCGTACTTGTTCTTCCGTGCCGAGCAGAATGATGTCGGAAAGCGCCGCCTCGACCGCGTCGCGTATACGTCGGGGGCGTTCGCTGCTCGATAATAATGCGGTGGCGGCTGCGGTTAACGTGGAGGATTCCGCCGCGCTGCGATTCGGCGCGTCGGCGAGCGTTTGTTCATGGCGCTGGCGCAGCTCGCGCATGTGGCTGGGGTCGACGGCGAGATTGCCGGTGAACGAGCCGCCGAGTGTTTTGTACGCGGCAATGAGCGTGCGCAGGCGTTCGTTGATCTGGCGGTTCTCGCGTTCGCGTCGCTGCTGGATCACCTGCATTGCCAACAGGCGTATGCCAACGCCGATCAGCGTGATCACGGATAGTCCGAGCAGGGTCGAAAGCAGCGTTGACCACGAACTGAAATCCAGGTTGTGCATGTAAAATCTCCCGAAGCGTGGCGGTAGTTTAAGGCCGGAAGTAATACGTGCCTCAAATTGCTTGGATTGGCGTTTCGCGCAGCCTTGTTTTGAAGCGGGTTTCCCGGCGCGAGTTCCGTGGCTGATGTTTCGTCGCGTGTGATTGAAGCTTTTGCGCCATAGTTCCGAATAGATTTTTGAAGTTGTGCGATGCTGCGCCCCGCAACCTTGGCTTACTGCGCGCGCGAGCAGGGCTTGAAATGGGCGATGCGAGGCTTAACGTCTGCACTGCAATCCGACTGAGAATTGGCATGATCAAACCCGAAAAACCTGCGTCCGAACAAAGTCGGCTAGAAGTGCTCAAGCGTTACGAAATTCTCGATACGTTGCCGGAGCGCGCGTACGACGATCTGCTGACGATAGCCGCGGGCATCTGCGGCACGCCGATGGGATCGGTTAGTTTTGTCGATGCGGATCGGCAGTTTTTCAAATCACGACGTGGCCTGCCAGTGTCGGAAACGCCGCGCGATGTAGCGTTTTGTGCTCACGCAATCATGACGCCGAACCAGATGCTGATCGTGCCGGATGCGCGCGATGATTTGCGTTTCCACGACAATCCGTTAGTGACCGGCGAACCACGCATTCTGTTTTATGCGGGCGCGCCGTTGATCAGTTCGGAAGGCGAGGCGACCGGCACTTTGTGCGTGATGGACAACCAGCCACGCAAGCTCGATGCGTTCCAGCAGGAAGCGATGATGGTGCTGTCGCGCCAAGTAACTGCGTTGCTCGAGTTGCGCGTGTCATACAAAAAGTTGCGGCATCACTTGTCCGAACGCGAGTGGTACGAAGAGCAACTCAAGTCGTATCAGGATTCGCTGGAAGAACAAAATGCCGATCTGATCGAGCAGACGCGCCTCGATCCGCTCACAGGATTATCGAATCGACGCGCGTTGAATCTGGCGCTTGATGCAGCGATACAGCTCGCGGCAACACAGGGCAGTTCGCTGGCGATGGCGATCATCGACATTGATCATTTCAAGACGATCAACGATCTGCACGGTCATCCGGTGGGCGATGAAACGCTGGTCTCGGTCGCACGCGTGATCCACGCGCAACGCGGCCAGCACGGATTTACCGCGCGCTGCGGCGGCGAGGAGTTTGCGTTGTTGATGTCGCACACCGACGCAAAAAACGCCGAGCTGCAGTGCGACTACATCCGCGAGGCGGTGCAGAATCTGGCGCAGGGTTTACCGGTGACGGTAAGCATCGGCGTGACGTTGTTCAAAGCCGGCGACACCGCGGCGAGCCTGTATGCGCGCGCCGATGAAGCGATGTACGCGGCCAAGAGTGGTGGGCGCAATCGCGTTGTGCTCAGCTGAATCTGGCGCAGAAAATCGTGCTTACGGATTGAGCTGCCATAGGCTCAGGTTCAACATGCTCGCAAAACTGACCCACGCCAGATAAGGCAGCAACAGCCACGCCGCGATACGATCTACGCGCGCGAACGCGAGCACGGTGGTCAGCAGCACGATGATCAGCAGAGCGATATCGATCAGCGCAAGATCGGGCCGGTGCAGACCAAAAAATAGCCACGACCACAATCCGTTCAACAAGAGCTGCAACAGCCACAGCGCGATTTCAAACGAGAGATGTTGCTGCTTGCGCTGCACGCGCCATACCGCGATCGCCATGAGGATGTAGAGCAGCGTCCAGACTGGCGCGAACACCCAGTTCGGCGGATTGAACTCGGGTTTTTGCAGCGCGGCGTACCACGCATCCGGCATGAACATTGAAGCGACGCCGGCGACCAGAAAGCTCAGCAGCAACCAGAGAGCGAGGCTTTTCCATTGACGTGGCATGGGTACGATTTCCTATGGGCGATACGCGCCGATGGGCCAAGCATCGGCTACGGCGAATACATGCGGCGTGAAGAATAGTGCATATTGCGATTAAAACGCGGCCGATCAGCCGGCTTGCGCGGCAATAATCCGCTTCTCGGCGGCGCTCAGTTTTTTGATTGCGCATTCGGCCCTGGCGGCGCTGGATCGGTCGGCGTGGGCGAAGCTCGCGAGCAATCGCAGTGGCGGGTGCGAGCGGGTGTAGCGCGCACCTTTGCCGCTGCTGTGCTTGGCGTAACGCGCTGCGACATCGGTGCTGATGCCGGTATAAATGCTGCCGTCGCGGCACTCGATCAGGTAGACGAACCAGGCCATCGCTTCACGGCTGCAGGCTGATTGCGATGCGTCGCCAGTTGGCGCGCTCGTCGCGGCAATCGGTTTCGCCCATCGCGAATTCGCGGCAGACGAACGGCCGCCGTTCGTACATCGAGCAGCACATGTTGTCGCGGTCGAGCGCGACGCACCAGCCATCATCGAGCTTGCCGAGGATTTCCATGCCGTGCTCATCGATGTCGATGTAATGCTCGGGCACATCATCACCCGGCAGCAGCAGCACCTTGAGCTGGCAGCAGATCGCCGGGCAGTTGCTGCACAGCACGGGCTCGGTGGATTCGGTGGCGGCCAGGGATGAAATCATTGTGCGTATTCTCCCATGCGCCGCTCGTTGATGCGTAAATGCATGCCGTTGGTCCATTCTTGCGAAAGCAACTGAGCGGCTTCCGCCTGCCATCCCGGATAGAATAGTTTGCATGAGTGAAATGCGCTTCCATTGGTCGATCTCGGCGCTGCCGATCGATCCCGATTTCGTGCCGAGCGACGCGCGGCTGGACGGCGCACTTGCGCTTCTTGCCAGGATGTCGCTGTGCACGAGTCTGGTTCCGCGCGCAGAGCCGATCGCTGAACGGCACGCCCGCCCGCGCTTCTACGGCAGCGAGGGATTCTCGTATCACGCCGTATGTCCCGTCTGCGGACGAAAGGTCGAGCGAGCGCATGACGAGAAAGGCACTGCGGGGCGGCGCTGGTTTGCCCAGGTGGACGAAATGGCGGCGCGCGGCGTCGACGGCGGCACGCCGATCACGATGCCAGGCTGCGACCACGAGGTGGCGCTGGCCAGCGTCGCGTTCGACCACGTGACCGGCGCGGCGCGTTGTGCGCTGGTGGTGGAGCTGCCCGTCTGGATCGGAAAATGGTTCAGCGACGACACGCCGGACGTCGAGGCCGCTTTGCCCGCGCTTTCCGAGGCGTTCGGTGCGCCGGTTCGCTTGGTGCGCAAGCTTCACATACTGGATCCGCGCGACCGTCGGGCGATCGCACGGTTCGTGTCGGACGATCTGGCCGGGCGGCTGGACGCGTTGCGCGAGCTGGATCGCGAACGCGACGACGAAGAGCAGGACTGGGATCCTATGAAACTCTACTACGAGGACAACGAGTACGCGCTGCTCGCCGTCCTGCGTGACGATCCACGTTGCGAGGTACGCAGCCGCGCTTTGTCGATGTTGGTTGCCGGAAAGTGTTGGAGCGAAGCGGTGCGTGATGCGATTGCCGCAGACCTTCGACTCGGCGGCCAGGCCGCCCGGGTGGCCTTGCACCAAAGTCTGCACATGCCGCGCGAACTGTTCCGGCCGCTGCTGCCCATCGTGCGGACGCTCGCGAAGGATCCATCGCGCTTCATTCGGTCGAACTGCGCTTGGGCCCTGCGCTTCCAAACGGCGCAAGACCTGGAGGACCGCGAAGTAGTGCGCGCGCTGGCGCTCGATTTCGGGCCAGGTGGATCGCACGCTGAAGCGATCGTGGCGATGGAGAACTGGATCAAGGCTTCTGGTGCGCCTATCGATGAGGTCGATCTGCACGTGCTGCGCGAGGTGGCGGTGCGATGTCCACAAACTAGGGCGGGCTGTCTCGCGGCCAAGCTTATCGCCTAGCTCGCCGGGCGCTCGATGAGCAGGCCCGCGTCATTCACGCCCACTCCAGTGGGTCTCCAACAGAGGCGTGGCATCGATCGGCTACGCACATCGGTATCGAGAGTTTCAATTCCCGACGCAACGGCGTGCTAACTTTCGTGGCGCTAAGATAGGTTCATCGCCACGCCTTGATTTGAGAATCGCATGCCATTACGCCCCACCATTTTTTCGCGCTCGACCGCGTTGCATTTTTTGCTTTCAAGCACGCTGCTGCTCAGCGCGTGTTCGACGATCAAGCAGGTTTTGCACGAGGAACCGACCTCGACCACAACCATGGCGCCCGCGCCTGAACAGGGGCGCTACGAGGCGTTGATCGGCCGGAGCGCAGATGCGATTACCGAACTGCGCGCCGCACCCGCGCCGGAAAATCCCGAGATGCGTGACGGAAAAAATCCGACCTCCGACGAACAGCTACTCGGCGGGCAGGGTTACTTGCGCATCGGCAACGGATTTTATCCGTCGACCACGCCGGAAATGCGCGGCATCGCCTTGCATCAAGGCCAGCGCGTTGGCGCCGACAAAATACTGCTGTACGTTTCCAGCGGCGGTGCGGCTGCGGATGCTGGCAGCAACACCGCGAGCACATTGACCGCTGCGTATTACGTACATTTCAAGCCGCCGTTTGGCGCGAGTTTTCGCGATCTCAATGCGACCGAGCAGCAGGCGCTCGGCGTCAGCGGCGGCGTGAATCTCGGCGCGATCATCGGCGGCACACCCGCGGCGTCCGCGAATCTGCTGGCGGGTGACGCGGTGCTGACAGTCGATGGCAAACCGATCGCTAACAAGGCCGCATTCCAGGATCTGTTGCGCGCGAATGCCGGCAAGCGCGTCACGCTCGGCATCAGTCGCGATGGTGTTTTGATCACGCGCATCGTTCGTATCGGCTTGCTGCCGCCGACCACGCACAATCACTAGGTGCGCCAAGCGGGCAGGGCGATCACCCGTGTCTGAGATGCGACGTTACGCATCGGTCGACGCGCTGCGCGGGCTTACCGTCGCGGCGATGTTGCTCGTTAACGATCCCGGCGATTGGGCGCATGTATACGCGCCGCTGGAACACGCGGAATGGAACGGCTGCACGTTCGCCGATTTCATTTTTCCATTTTTTCTGTTCATCGTCGGCGTATCGATTGCGTTGAGTTTGTCGCCGCGTGTGCTGGCCGGCGCGGACACCGCGGCGCTGCGACGTGCTGTGCTCTGGCGCGCGTTGCGCATCTTCGCGCTGGGTCTGCTGTTGAACGTGATCGCGCATTGGTGCATCGATCAACGCGATCTGCGTTTCATGGGCGTGCTGCAACGCATCGGCCTGTGTTATGCCGCCGCCGGACTCGCTGCGATCTATCTGAAACCACGCACGCAATGGCTGCTGTTTGGTGTGCTGCTGCTCGGATATTGGGCGCTGCTGGCATGGGCCGGGCCGCTCACTTTTGATGGCAATCTGGTCGCGCGCATCGATACGCTGGTGCTCGGATCGACTGCGTATTTGTACGATACGACGAGCGGCCAAGCGCACGATCCCGAAGGTCTGTTGAGCACATTCCCGGCGATCGCGACGACCTTGCTCGGCATGCGCGCCGGGATGTGGCTGCGCGAAAAAAATCTGCAGCGTCTTGTGGATTTCGGCGTCGTGGCAATGCTCGTCGGATTGGTCTGGGCGATGATTTTCCCGTTCAATAAACAGCTTTGGACATCGTCGTTTGTGTTGTGGACCGGTGGTGCGGCGCTGCTGCTACTTGCGTTGATGCACTGGCTGATCGATCGTCGCGGCTGGCAGGCGATCGGTCGCAGTTTTGGCAGCAACGCAATTGCGGCGTACGCTGGCGCGTGGCTCATGGTCTGTCTGTTCGAGCTGCTGCATGTCAGCCAGCCGTTGTATCGATTTTTGTTCGCCGACTGGATGACGCCGTATTTTGGCGCGTACCTGCCATCGTTGAGTTACGCGATTGCGATCACCACCATCTGGTGGCTGTTGATGTGGTGCTGTGACCGGCGCGGCTGGCATCTGAAAATCTGAAATCACCGCTTGATCGAACAACGAAAGGAATGCCATGAGCTTGCCGCAACAAATGCGTTATGTCGAAGCGATCAGTCCCGGTGCGGCCGATGTGCTGCATGTGGTCAGCGGCGCGTTGCCGCAGATCAAGCCGCAGGAGGTGCTGATTCGTGTGCTGGCCGCAGGCGTGAATCGACCGGATATCGGTCAGCGCAGGGGCGTGTATCCACCGCCGCCGGATGCGAGTCCGATCATTGGCCTGGAGGTTGCGGGCGAGATCGTCGAGCTTGGAAACGATGCGCGTGGATTCTCTCTCGGTGATAAGGTTTGCGCGCTGACCAACGGCGGCGGCTACGCTGAATATTGCGCTGCGCCGGCGTTGCAATGCCTGCCCTGGCCGCGGGGGTTCGATGCGATACGCGCCGCGGCGTTGCCGGAAAATTACTTCACGGTGTGGGCGAATATTTTCCAGATGGCGCACCTAAGCAAAGGCGAATCCTTGCTTGTGCATGGTGGCAGCAGCGGCATCGGAATTACTGCGATCCAGCTAGCGCGCGAATTCGCCGGCGTTGTTTATGCGACTGCCGGCAGCGCCGAGAAATGTCTGGCCTGCGAAAAACTCGGCGCGACTGCAGCCATCAATTACCGCGAGCAGGATTTCTCCGAGCGTATCGAAATACTCACTGCGGGCCGTGGCGTCGACGTGATTCTCGACATCATCGGTGCACCGTATTTCGCGCGTAATTTGCGCTGTCTCGCCAAGGACGGTCGCCTCGCCGAAGTCGCGACAATGCAGGGTGCAAAAGTCGAGCTGGATATCACCGAACTCATGCGCCGCCGCGCGAGCGTCATGGGCTCGATGATGCGACCGCGCAGCGGCGCCGAGAAAGGTGTGATCGCGAACGAACTGCGCGAAAGGGTCTGGCCGCTGCTCGCCGCCGGACGTTGCGCTCCGGTGATCGACAGCGTATTCAAACTCGATGAAGTCGTTGCCGCGCATGAACTCATGGAACGCAGCACACATATCGGCAAGATCATGCTGCATATCGCCGATTGAATGCATTGCGATAGGAATCGTATCGACGCCAAAACTCACGCGGATGCGAGATAATAGTCGCGGCCTGAGCGCCAGCGTCTTTTCAGAAACCGGATCAAAATTTCCATCATGTCGATTACTTTGCTGATCATTGCGATCACCTGCGTCACCTCGTTTCTCGCGTTGCAAAATCTCAAGATGATGAACGAGCTGATCCTGTGGCCGCCCGCCGTGAGCGCCGGCAAACAGTATTACCGTTTGCTCAGTTACGGCCTGATTCATGCGGATTTCCAACATCTGCTGTTCAACATGATCACGCTGTATTTTTTCGGTTCGGAGGCCGAGCGTTTTTATACGCGGCAGATCGGTAGCGTCGGTTTCGAATTGTTTTATGCCGGTGCGCTGGTCGCATCGATTCTGCCGAGTTACCTAAAGAATCGCGAGAACGCGGCGTATCGCAGCCTCGGTGCATCGGGTGCGGTATCGGCGGTCTTGTTCGGTTTTATCCTGCTGCATCCATGGTCGACGATCATCGTTTTTGTGCTGCCGCTGCCGGCGATCGTCTACGCCGGTTTGTATCTGGCCTATACGTTTTATCTGAGCAAGCAGGGCACCGACAATATCAATCACAGCGCGCATTTGTGGGGCGCGGCGTATGGCGTGGTGTTTGCGATCGCGCTCGATCCGAGTTTGCTCGGCAGCTTCCTGAATCAATTGGCGAATCCGCGTTTCTGATTTCTGGATGAGTCGTCGCTGGCGGGTTATATTCGCGCTACTTCAACTTTATCGATGGAGAATAGAATGATTTATCAGGGCGCATGTCACTGCGGAAAAATCGGTTTCGAGGTCGAAGGCGAGATCGGCGAACTGATGGAATGCAATTGCTCGATCTGCAGCAAGCGCGGTGCGCTGATGTGGTTTTTGCCGCGCGACAAATTGCGCCTCAAAACTGCCGAGGCCGATGTTTCGACCTACCTGTTCAACAAGCGCGTGATCGAGCATCACTTTTGCGCTACCTGCGGCTGTGCGCCATACGGCGAAGGCACGCTGGGCGGGCAGACGATGGCGGCAGTGAATGTACGTTGTCTGGAGAATGTCGATCTGTCGGCTTACAAGATCAATCATTACGACGGGCGCAGCTTGTAAGGTTTTTTATCGCCATGGAAGAAACACAAACTGTTCCGCAATTGCTTGAGGAATGGCTCAAGTGGCAGCTTGGGTGTCCGACTCCAATCGTCTTGAAGATGAGTCTGCAAATTTGACCGGCTCGTTCGATTTCGAGTGGACAGTTACAAATCGCCCAGAGCAGGGCTGGCGCGCCATCCTCGGTGCGGTAGCCGATGCACGCGTAGAACCATACCTCGGTTTGCTTGCCGCTGGTCCGCTGGAAGACTTGCTCTCGTGTCACGGTGAGGCGTTCATAGAACGCGTGGAAGCAGAGGCACTTTTGAATCCTAGGTTTGCCCGCGTGCTTGGTAGCGTATGGCAATTTCAGATGTCCGATGAGGTTTGGACACGAGTCCAGAAAGTTTGGGATCGTCCCGGATTGATCAGAGAAACGAAGGGCGGCGCGTAGCGTCTGCTCAGGCCGCCGGCGCCACCAACGTTTCACGCAATCCCGCACCTACACGCTCGCGCAACGCGGTGCGATAACGTCGGCTGCAGGGCAGGGTCGAGCCATCCTTCAAGTGCAGACGTGCGTCGCCGCTATCGAGCGGTTCGATCATCGCGAGCTGGTCGAGATTGACGATATAGCTGCGATGCACGCGCGCAAAGCGTTTCGGGTCGAGCCGCGTTTCGATATCCGCGATCGTGCTGCGCAACGGATAATCGCGTTCGCGCACATGCAGGTTGGTATAGTTGCCGGAGGCTTGAATCCACTCGATATCGTTGGCCGCGACGAGAAATTCGCGACCGAGCTTGCGTACCAGAAAACGCTCGGGCCGTTCCACCGATTCCACCGGCGCACTACCTTCGTCCGGCGCATCGAGCAGACTGGCTTCGCCCTGCATGCGTCGCAGTAGCAGTCGATAGCTGTGGATCACTACGACCATGCCGATAAATCCGCGCACGTCCTTGAGGTATTCGTAGAGAAAGACCCACCAGCCGTCGAAGCCATAGGATTGGCCCATCGCGATATAAGCTAGCTTGCGCAAGCCGATCATGCCGAGCACATGCAGCAGCGACCAGACCACGCTCGCCAGCGCATACCACGGCAAAAAGCGCCGCCAGGTATCGAGGTGCAGCGGCAGTCGGCGAGTGAATATGATCACCGCCGGCATCAGCGCCAGAATCAGCGCGTGGCTGCTGAACTCCCAGACCGCCGGCTCCCAGCTCGCGAACGGCAAGCCGGCGCGACGCACATCCATCAGCGTAGTGATGCTGTTGCCGATCGCATTGATCAGTGAAACGCCGATCCAGAATCCGACTTCGAATACGCGTCGCCACGGCTGGAATCGTTCGAGGGCTGTGCGTGGTGGGGATGTTTGCATTCGCGCATTTTAGCCTTGCCGACGCGTAACGTGGGTGCGACTCGTCCCTGCGCTCCACGATTCATCCCTCACCACAGTCAATCAAGCACTTGGCGCTGGTGGCAACGCGTGGCGAGCACGAATCTGCAGGCCCGATTCGAGAGGACTGCCGCCATGACTACCCGCCGTTACGATATCGATGCGCTGCGCGTGATCGCATTCGCACTGCTGATTCTGTACCACGTCTGCATGTTGTACGTGGCCGACTGGGGCTGGCATGTAAAAAGTCAGTACCAGAATGAATGGCTGCAGTGGCCGATGATTTTCCTGAATCGCTGGCGCATGTCGCTGCTGTTTCTGATCTCGGGTCTGGCGATCGGTTTGTTTAATCCTGCTGGCGCGGCTGGTCGATTTGCGCTGTCACGCACGTGGCGATTGTTTCTGCCGCTATTGTTCGGCATGTTTTTCATCGTGCCGGTGCAGCCGTATTGCCAAGGCGTGAGTAATGGCTTGGTTGAGCCGGGTTTTGGCGCATTCATGCTGCGCTACTGGAGTTTCCAGCCGTGGCCGAAAGACGCGTTCGATGGCTGGCAATACGGCATCACCTGGAATCACCTGTGGTATCTGGCCTACCTGTGGGTCTACACCTTGCTGTTGTGTGTGTTGTTGCCGGCGTTGGAATCGAGTATCGGCAAACGTTTGCAGGCGGCTGTGTGCGGATTGCGCGGTGCGGGTTTGATCGTGCTGCCGGCATTACCACTCGTGCTTTATCTGACCACGCTTGCCAAATATTTCCCCACCACCAACGATCTGATCCACGACTGGTTCCAGCATGCGTTGTATTTCAGCGTGTTGCTGTACGGTTATGTGATGGCGTGTTCGACTGCGCTGTGGCAGGAGTTGCTGCGTTTGCGCCATGTCACTTTAGCGTTGGCGCTGGTGATATTCGCGATCTATGTTGCATGGAATCTGCAGCTCGGCGAGCATCCTTCGGATCTGATGGTGGCGGGTGTTCGTTGTATGCGCGGCTTCTATCTGTGGACCGCGCTGCTAACGATACTCGGCTGGGGCCATGCGCTGCTGAACCGACCATTCCGCTGGTTGCCTTACGCCACCGAGGCGGTATTCCCTTGGTACGTGCTGCATCAGAGTTTGATTGTTCTGGTCGCCTACTGGCTGATTCCGCTGCATCTTGGGCCGGTACTTGAACCCGTGTTGGTAATCATCGCCACGGTTGGCGGCTGTGCGCTGCTGCACGAGTTCGTGATACGTCGCACCGCGCTACTGCGACCCCTGTTCGGCTTGAAATCCATGTCGTCGCGGCGCCCATTCGCAGCTCCCGCCGTAGCGGTTATCGCGCTCGCATCGATAGCGGATGACGTGCGCTGAGAGGCTGCTGCAAGCAGACCGCACGATGCCTTATGATCGGAAGATGACGAGCGCCCGTTGACGCTCGCTATCTTCCCGATCATTGGCTTTATGAGGTTCCGATGCTGCGTTTTTTGTCGTTGTCCGTTTTGATTCTTGCCGCTGCGATCGGCACCGATTCCGCTTTCGCGCAATCGATCGCCGCACCGGTCGACACTGCGTATGCGGGCAACATCGCGTTGAACGTGGACCTCACCGACTTGAGTCGTCGCATCTTCCGTGTGCACGAGGAAATCCCGGTTACGGCTGGCGCGCTGACGTTGCTGTATCCGCAATGGTTGCCCGGCAATCATTCGCCAACCGGGCCGATCGAGCAGATGGTCGGGCTGACGATCACCGCCAACGGCCAGCGCATCGAATGGCGGCGCGATCCATTCGAGGTATTTGCGTTTCACATTGATGTGCCGCAAGGCGCAACCCGACTGATTCTGGATTTCGAGTTCGTCTCGCCGCTTGATCGCGATGAAGGCCGCATCGTCGTCACGCCGGAAATCATCGGCCTGCAATGGAATACCGTGCTGCTGTATCCGGCCGGACATTATTCGTCGCAGATCACGATCGAACCGACGATCAAATTGCCGTCCGGCTGGCAATTCGGCACGGCGCTGGAAACAGCGAACGCGGAGGCCGACAACACGCACTTCAAACCAACCTCGCTCGAAATGCTGGTCGATTCGCCGTTGTTTGCAGGCAAGTATTTCAAGCGCTTTGATCTTGCGCCAAACGCGACACCGCCGGTGCATCTGGATGTAGTGGCCGATGCCGCGAAATACCTCGATGCCAAACCCGAAATTCTCGCCACGCATCTGGCGCTGGTGCAGCAAGCCTACAAACTTTATGGTGCGCAACATTATGCGCATTACGATCTGTTGCTGGCGTTGTCGGATAACTTCAGCGGCATCGGTCTGGAGCACGGCCAATCCAGCGAAAACGGCACGTTCCGCGAGTATCTGACCGATGCGAAAAAATTCGCCGGTCGCGACCTGCTCGCGCACGAATACACGCATTCGTGGAATGGAAAGTTTCGTCGCCCTGCGGATTTGTGGACGCCGAATTTCAACGTGCCGATGCGTAATAGTTTGCTCTGGGTATACGAAGGCCAGACGCAATACTGGGGCAACGTGCTCGCCGCGCGTGCCGGCCTGCTCAACGCGGAGCAGGCGCGTGAATCGCTCGCACTGGTAGCGGCAACTTTCGATCATCGCGAAGGCCGTATCTGGCGCAATCTGCAGGACACCACCTTCCAGCCGATCCTCGCCTACAAACGTGCGATGCCGTGGAGCAACTGGCAGCGCATGCAGGATTATTATTCCGAAGGCCAGCTGATCTGGCTCGACGCGGATACCAAGATTCGCGAACTCAGCAACGGCAGGCGTTCGCTCGATGATTTTGCGCATGCGTTTTTCGGCGTGGAGAACGGGCGTGTCGCGCCGCTCACCTACACATTCGATGACGTCGTGAAAACTCTCGATGGCGTACAGAAGTTCGACTGGGCGAGCTTCCTGAAAACGCGCCTTGATGGTCACGGCCCCGGCGCGCCGCTCGACGGTATCGCGCGCTCGGGCTGGAAACTCGTCTACACCGACAAGCCGAATTTGTATGGCGAGGATGTGCAGAAGCAACGCAAAATTGCCGACTTGAGCTATTCGCTCGGCCTGAGCCTCAGCAGCAAGGACGGCCGCATCAGCGATGTATTGTGGAACGGCCCCGCATTCAAAGCCGGCCTCGCCGCGGGCATGAAACTGATCGCAGTTAACGGCATCAGCTTCAGCAGCGATGAACTCAAGGATGCAATCACCGCAGCCAAGGGCAATGCCAAGCCGATCGATGTGCTGATCGAAAATCTCGATCACTACGAAACCCTGCACATCGACTACCACGACGGCCTGCGTTATCCGCACCTCGAAAGAGTCAGCGGCAGCAAGGATCGATTGAGCGACATCCTCGCCGCACGGCATTGAGTTCGAATCGTAGGTCGGATGAGCGGCGCCGCCGCGTTATCCGACGTTCGCCTATCGCCACCTATTCGGTATCGCGCCTGTTGGCCTAGCATTTGATGGGCGCGCACGTCTGGGCGACGAACAGCGGCAGCAATACCGTAACCACGCGGTAGCGAATAGATAAACCTGTGTTGTCGTAAACCTGAGATGCAAATTTTGCGCTTCAAGCATCCACACTGATTGCTGAATTCAATCTTCCGGACATGACAATCGCGCACATCAGTGTCTTGAACTGCTCGATATTGCTTGAGGGTGGATGGGGCTCAGATAGCACGGCAGCCAGTCCGAGTAGTTTCGTGTACAGCGCAGCCTGCTGAGGCCCGATGTCGCCACCGAATGCAAGCATGTGGATGATCTGACTGGACGTCACCTGTTTCTGGTCGGGCCACACTCCCCAACGCCGAACCAGCGGCTCCTTCAGTTCGAACAGTCTTTCTCGCATCGTATCGACTGGGCGGCCGTCGATCTTGACGTCAGACAGAAACCGGAACAGCGTCACCAGATTCGTATCGTTGCTATCGTTTGGAAGCCTGGACAAAAGCCATTGCTCAGACTCCTTGCTGATCGGGTAATTGATCTTGGCAATGCAGCCGAACGGCCGATCTGCGATGTTGGCGCGACATGGTGAACATTGTGCCCGGTACTGACTTATCGATTGTGCCTGCGCTACTAGCTGCCCGACCGTCATGGGAGTCTGCACCGTGGTCCCATCCGGCCTCGTTTGGTTTACGTGCACCTCGTATTTGCCGAGGATCGTTTCCATCGGCACGGCGGGGTTGGATTTGCGGATTTCCGCAACAGCAAACTCGGCCAAGCTCATGTAACCGACCAGAGTCACGAGCTTTTCCTCTGGCACGTTTTTTCGAACTTCGCAGGGAAATTTCAGTACGTAGTCAACGGCCATGAATGGTCCTAAAAATAGTTGCGGATGGTCGTGTTCCGCGCGGTGCTCACGCCACGCATTCGAACAATTTTTTTTGAAAAACTAGCCCGCGATCTTGCCCGCAAAAAGCGAGACGATCAAGAGAGTCGGCGATGCTGCGATACGAGGTGTTGCACATGATTCCGCGACTGCTGTCGATGGACGAAGAACGCAGCCGATGTGCAAATCAAACCGCCGCGCATGACGAAAGACATGGTTACGCATGGCCTATTTACGCTGGCGCGGTCAGCCACGAAGATGCGTGCACCCCACAGCCGAGGCAAGGAAGCGAACATGCGAGCATTTTTCTGCAATCCCGAAGGACAACTCCGCAACGGCGTCTGGATCGTGATCTTCCTCGTCTTGTTCGTGGCCAGCCGATTTGTCTATCACCCGGTTTCGCAAGCCATCCAGCATCTGAATTTCGATGCGGCGTGGTTACAACCATTGCCTTTCATCTTCGCGCTACTTGTTACTTGGGCTTGCGTGCGGCTGCGTCGCCAGCGCTTGTCCAGCGTGGGCTTCGAGATGGATCGGCGCTGGGCTAAGGAGGTGGGCGTTGGGGTAGGCATTGGCACCGCCGCGATGTTGGCGATTGCTGCACTGATCGTGGCGACCGGAGGCGCGCAACTGTCGCTCGACCCCGCTCGTAGTCTGGCGGCGCTGGGTTCGGCCGCATGGGTTTTTGCCTGCGTAGCGTTGTTCGAGGAGACGCTGTTTCGCGGCTTCGTGTTCCAACGCATGGTCGATGGCGCCGGCATCTGGATCGCGCAGATCAGCCTCGCGCTGCTGTTTGCTATCGCGCACTGGGATAACCCCGGCATGGAGCCAACCACCCAAGTCCTGGCGATGATCGACACGGCACTGGGCGCCATCCTGCTTGGTCTGGCTTACTTGCGCACGCGCAGCTTGGCCCTGCCCATCGGCATCCACTTCGGCTGGAACTGGGCCCAAGGCGCCTTGCTCGGTTTCGATGTGAGTGGCTTCGCGCAAGCGGGTTGGCTGCATGCGGAGATACTCGACAAACCGCAGTGGGTGACCGGCGGCAAGTTCGGACCCGAGGCCAGCATGTTCGCGGTGATTGTCGACCTGATCACCGTCGCTTTGCTCTGGCGTTGGCGCGGCACCCGCGCAAGATCTTGATCGCGGAGCTAGTGAGGTAAAAAAATGACAAGGACGGTGTCACTCACTCAGTGAGTAGTCCGATGGATCGAACCGCTCCGTTGTATCCATGCGTACGCTGCGGAGCTTCGCCGTTTTGAGGTGTGAAGCGTACAGCGACTCGACAAAATAGCCGATCAAGATGGACCGACGACGCGCGCCTGTCGAGTTCAGACTGGCTGCATGTACCAGATCCGCATCAAACACGAGGATGTCGCCCGCGCAACCCGAGAGCTGCATCGAACCGGACTCATCATCGAAGTTGAACGGCGGATCATCCTGCGCCGGGCGATGACTGCCGGGCACGATACGCGTCGCTCCGTTGTCGGGGCCATAGTCGTCGAAATACGCCAGCGCGTGCACCGTATCGCCGGGGCGATGGAATGAGAAGTCGCGATGCAAGGCCTGATGGCCGCAGCCCATCAAAGGCTCACGCCCCTCTACCTGCGACAGGAAAAACCGTTCGCCGATCAACTCGCCGACGGCCGCCAGCAACATCGGCAGGCGGCAAACGGCCTGCACCTTCGAATCAAGGTCCAACAACGAATGCCGCCAGCTCGCTTGGCGCGGAACGCCCCATTGATCCGACGGTTTCGCGCCTTCATCGAAGGCAATACGAAGCTCATCGAGCCATGTGATCGGAATCACACGACGCAGCATGGTATAGCCATCCCGATGTAGTTGCGCGCGCTTCGTCATGCTGTCTACGCCATAATTGAACGGGGCGCATAGCGCGTCCGCGGGAATAAGAAATTAGTCTTCGCCCCAATTCCAACTAAAGCCACAGTTCTTACAGATTAATCTATTTCGACTAGCGGGGAAGATGGCAAAGAAGAGAATAATGAGAATTGCGTATATACGATTACGCTTTCGCATAGTACGCTTAAAATCTGTGGAGCCGCAGCGTGGGCAGTGCTCTCTTTGTAAATCCATTACCTCATTCAATTCATCTTCCAAAACACCCGCATCGTAGTCAGAGAGGATCTGCCGAGACTGCTCCAGGAAACCTGCGGGCACCTGCACGAGCGTGCCACCGAGCGCCAGCGACATTGGCCAATCTGCGATGGCATGATTGGCCAATGCCACGGTAGCGGGAATGCCATCAGCGTCGAGTCGTGCCCGTACAACGTAGGCTTCCCAAGGGTCGAGAAAACGGGCGAGGGTGACAAGCATCGATTCGTGAAAACCCGTTCGTGAGGTAAGTAGCTGCTGCTGCGGTGGGAGTAACGATAGCGCGGACTCGCTGTAGCGGTCCACTGGTCGGAATGGTCAGGGCGCATTCTCAAGAACAAATTCAATTTCGTCGGGATCTACCACAATAGAATGCGAATGAGATCGACCGTTCCCGAGATCTGGTCATGAATTGCAAGCGCGCAGGGGGCACTAAACGGTAGCAAGTATCGGACTCCTGAGTGGTTAGTTCAGGGTGTCCACTAAACCGCAGGAACTATCATCACGGCTTGAATGAATTGTTAGAGGGCCTAGGTGTCACCTTGGGCTTCATACAGCTTTAGAAGCAATCTCTGCTCACGAAAGCGATTGGAGACAAAGGCTTGAATTACCAGCGGACCGCCAAATGCACCGAATACGAAATGCGGAATACCACCCCAAGAACCGCGGCCATGTCCCTCATGAATCAGCCAGAAAGAAAAACCAAGTAAGAAGAGCCCAGAGAGTACTTGAACCCACTTTCCATAGCGCCAGAGTTTGACGCTACGAGCTGCGCGGCCAATAGTCTGGAGTTCTTCTTCATCGAGCTCAATTGAATGTGTCATGGCCGTCTAACGCTTGAGTTGAGCGGCGGCGTAGCCGTCCGCCTCGAATGAATTGTTAGCCTTTTTGCGGATTCCTGTCCCGCTGTTCTACAGCACTCAACGCATCTGGCGGCAATGCTTCGTAGAAGCCCTCAATTTCGTGAGGCTCCGTGATTAACTTGTTTGCAATAAAGTTGATCAAGTCAAAGAGCTTAATTACACGCTCTGGCTGCTCGGACAGATTTATTTCACCGGGATGAACCGCGTTGTTACCGGTGATTCTTAGTGCATCTAGAGACTTTTGCACGAGTGGGTTTAACCCCTTAACCACCAGAGCTTTGATATCTTGATTGATGTTGACCCCTTTCTCACCCAATTGGACGCATAACTTTTGCAGTGCCAGCCGAAGCAGTGCTGCGGCAGCGCGCGGGGAGTCAGAAAGAATGCTTGCAGCTTCTAGGTAATCATCCTTGATACTTTGCAAAAGATCGTCATTTGGCGGAGGAGCAATCGTTCTTTTTGGATGGACTAGATTGTCACCAATCCAGAGCGCGAAGTTCTCACAATGCTGGCATCTCGTAACGATCCAATTGTGTGGAAGAGACGAGTTGAACTTAGATTGTCGGTCAACAACGCTTGACCATTCGAATTGACCGAACGTGCACAAGTGGGCGTAGAACTGTTTGGCGTAAACATTGCAGTACGGGCAATGATATTCGCCTTTGCCAAGTTGAGGCGGAAAGTATTCAAACGCCATGAAAGTTCCTCGGGAAGGCTAACGCTTGAGCTAAGCGGCCGCTGCCGCGAAAGAGTTTGATCTTACACCGTGCCGACTCGCAGCGGTCCGCTTGAGCGAATAGTTAGCCCGTAACCTACTTGCGCACGTAAAGCCAGCCGTCACCAGAACATTGCGAGCATCGATTGAAGCCTTCGCGTCCGGTTGCGGAGCACGACGGACACTCTGCCCAGTCGTTGACTCCAATCGCGCTACCCCAAGAGCCCTTGCAGCGTTTGCCGTCGACCTTGTTGCCGCAAGTTTGGTGAATGGCGGGCGCGTATCGCGTTGTACGACCGCAATTCGAGCAAACAGCGATGGGTTTTTCCAGTTTCTCAGACATCTCAATTACGGGCTAACTAGAATTAGAAATGCGGCGAGTGTTGCTTTGAGGCGTTCTAAAGTCAACAACTCCAACGCGATTCTAGATGGATAGCATATAAATGCTCGTCGTTCAGGCAAGAAATGCCTGATTCCCCGATTTAGGCCGCCTAATATTTTGCAGATGATCTATCGGCATAAATACGGGTAGCGAATGCTGACTATTCGGGGAAGCAGTTCGGTGGCATTTTTCCGACCTGTGCATTCTCGCGAAATTGCACGATATTGCCTTCGGGATCGTTGCCATCACACGCGCGGAATCCGCGTGCTTCCCATTCTTTGCTTTCGGGATTCAGCCTGCCGCCCAACGCTGCGGCTTTTATTCGCGCGTCGGCGATGCTGGGCACGGGGAAGAACAGCTTCACCGGAACGTCCGTGCGCCGTGTCGGTGGGGAAGTGATCGTGATCGACTTGGCGACCTGCTTCGGGAGGGAATGCAGCACGAGTTGAAAGACATCTGATTCCAACACGATGTGATCTTTTTCAGCTACGACTATGGTCATCGACAAAAGTCTCTCATAAAACGTCGCCAAACGCGGCAGTTCTTTGGCGAACAATACGGCACCGGACTTCGGTAAGTTTGGCATTTGAACCCCAGCACAGAATTGGAAGTGGATCGAATTGGTTTTACGTGAGTGATGCGAACCGCTTTCAATCTCGATTTTATTGTTGTGAGCTGAATGGGCAAACTCGTCTCGTTAGCAAAACTGGCGCTATTGCATTTGCGCATCCACGGCAACCATCGGCGATGTCGTATCACGCAGCAGTTGGTTTCGCGCCGTCCATTCTGCTGCTTCATCCATGACTTCGAGCGGCGTGAACAGGCCGGCGACCAAGGTCGCGATCGGTACGCCGTCGCGATAAAACACGCGGGATCCGGTCAAGCTCGGTATCTTGTTGCCGGCAAGCACGGTGCCGACCAGATTCAGTGGGTCGGCGCCGCTGAGATTGACCAGCGTGCTATTGCGTTCTTGCTGGCGGATTTTGCGCATCACGCCGATCGCGTCGGGCAGCGCGAATTGTTCGCCGGATAATCCCGCGACAAATCGTCCGCCACGGATTTCGCCGCGCGCTTCGAGCCGATGGAATACGCGCAGCAAGTCGCGCCATGGGGGCAACCATGCCGCCTCGCGTTCGAGCAAACGCCAGAACACCACGCCGTAACGGCGCAGCAAGGTCATCGCGATCTGCTCGACAAGTTCGGGCGCGTAGCCATTTTTTTGTGGGCCACCAGGTTCGACGTTTGCGGTGCGTCGCACTAGAGTCCAGCGCCCGGCGTGTTCGATGCCGAACAGCGAGACGCGTCGTCGCCCATGCCTTGAATGTGCCGATGCGCGTTTCGATGCAGGCACGAGCAGTGCGCGCAAACCGGCGTAACTGTCGGAGTTGACGCGACCCGCCGCGACCAGTTCGCCGAGCGCGTCTTCGAGTTCGGTGTGCAACAAGCGCGTCGCATCCATGAGCTCGGTGAAAAACGAAGCGCCGTGGCTCGCGAGATGATCGGCGACGGCTTGCGCGCGAGATGACAGGCTCGTTGTCGCATCGTCGGTTACGCGTGCGGCCAGCGTATTCCACTGCGTCAGATTGCGCCGTTGCAGCAGCACGATCGGTGTCGCGCGCACAGGGCCGTTGCCGCGATGTTCGCGCTGCTGCGCATTGGCGACCGCGCGCAAACGCGTCCACGTGATCTGGCCGGACGTGCACAAATCATCGAGCCACGAAATCTCGTAACCGCTCACGCGCGCCGGCAGAATTTCCGACTCCCACGCGCCCGCAGGCGCTTCGAAACCTTCGAGCTGAGCGAGGATATTCGCTAGCGCATCCGGGCCGCTGACTTGGCTGCCGGGTGCGACTCGTTGCCACTCGAACAGGAAGCGCATGAAGTCGCGCGGTTCGACCGGTTCGATTTCGCGGCGCAGGCGCTTGACGGTGTAGCGATGGATGCGCGCGAGCAGGTGGCGCTCGCACCATTCGATCGTGCCCGACGGTGCACTGAAATGTCCGCGCATGACATAACCCTCGGACTCGAGTGCGAGCAGTGCCGCTTCGATATCGCTGCCCGACAACGCCAGCGATGTGGCGAGCACTTCAGCGTAGGTCGGGCCGAGCCCGCTCATGCGTGCGCGCACGATGTCGACCAGCGCGGTTTCCGCGGTCCATGCGATTGCGGCGAATTCCGGCGGCGCATCGATCGGCGGTTCGCGTATGGCGAGCGGAAACACCACCATGAATTGCGGCAGACGCTCAGCGGCAATCCAGATTTCCTGCGTGGTATCGGCGCACAAACGCAGCCGCGTCACACGGCGTTGCAGCAGCAGGTTTTCGAGAAACGCCGGCCACGCGGTCGTGATGTTTGTTTCATTGGCGGTAAGAAATGCGAGCCCCATGAGCACATCATGCAACTCGTCGGCGTTGCGCGCTTCCGGCCACGCTTCTTCGCGCACGGCAGCGATTGCATCGGCATCGAGGCGACCGAGATCCTCGGCGCTTTCGGGGTCGGTCCAGCGCCGGCTCGATACCGCTAGCGTGCGGCGTTCTTCGAGCGGCGCGTCGTCGAGAAAGGCGTACGGACGCGCGCTGAGAACTTCCGCGGCGAGCGGCGAGGGCGCGGTGAGTTCGCGTGCGACGATGCGAATATCGCCGTGCTCCAGCGCATGCAACAGCGCGATCAAGCCATCGATATCCATCGCTTCGTGCAGGCAATCGTGCAAGGTCTGATCGACCAGCGGATGCTGCGGAATTTCACGTTCGCCAACGAGGTTTTCGGCGCAAGCCACCTGATCGGGAAACACCGTCGCGAGCAGGTCTTCGGATTTCATACGCTGCAGTTGCGCATGAACTTTCTTGCCGCCAGCGTAACGCGGCAGCGCCAGTGCAGTGGCGGCGTTCCAGCGCCAGCGCACGCCGAACATCGGCGCGTCGAGCAAGGCCTGGATCAGCACATCTTTCACCGACGCCGAATGCAGATAACGCGCGACATCATCCAGCGGAAAACTGTGGCTGGTCGATAACGACAGAATGATCGCGTCTTCGGTCGCGGCGGCCTGCAGCTCGAAGTTGAACTTGCGACAAAAACGCTTGCGCAGCGCAAGACCCCAGGCGCGATTGATACGGCTGCCGAACGGCGAGTGGATGATGAGCTGGGTGCCGCCGGATTCGTCGAAAAAACGTTCCATCACCAGATCGGTTTGCGTCGGCAACAGTCCGAGTGCGATCTTCGCGCTGCCGAGATAATCGACGAGTTGCTGCGCGGCTGCGGGCGCGATGCCGATCTCGTTCGTCAGCCACGCCATTGCGCTGCCGACACCCGTATCGAGGCGTTCGGAAATCTGCGCGCGCAATCGCGATACCGCATGCGAAAGTTCATCGCTGCGACCCGGCGCTTCACCGAGCCAGAACGGAATGCTCGGTGGCGCGCCTTGCGCATCCTCGACTCTCACCACGCTGCGTTCGACTCGTAAAATCCGGTACGAGGTGTTGCCGAGCTGGAAGATATCGCCGGCCAGACTCTCGACCGCAAAGTCTTCATGCACGGTGCCGACGACATGCGATTGCGGCTCGACCACAACCTGATAATCGGCGGTGTCGGGAATCGCGCCACCCGAGGTCAGCGCGGTCAGTCGTGCGCCCTGACGCGCGCGCAAAATGCCGTTAACCGCATCGCGATGGATGTAAGCCGCACGTTGACCACGACGCGTCGTGAAACCTTCGGCGAGCATACGCACAACGGCGGTAAATTCGTCACGCGTGAGTTCGGCGAACGGATACGCGCGGCGCATGAGATCGAACAATTCGGCCTCGTCGCAATCACGGCTCGCGACTTCGGCGACGATCTGTTGCGCGAGGACATCGATCGGTTTGCGGATGAGTTTCAGCGTATCGAGTTCGCCTTCGTGCACGGCGTGCAGCAGCGCACTGCATTCCACGAGATCGTCGCGCGACTGCGGTAACAACCGTCCTTTCGGTGTGCCGCCGACGGCATGGCCGGAACGTCCCACACGTTGCAAAAACGCAGCGATAGAGCGCGGCGAACTGAGCTGACAAACCAGATCGACCGCGCCAATATCGATGCCGAGTTCCAGTGACGCCGTGGCGACCAGCGCGCGCAAGTCGCCGCGCTTCAGGCGTTGCTCGGCATCGAGGCGCTGATCCTTGGCCATGCTGCCGTGATGCGAGGTGATCGCATCCTTGCCGAGGCGTTCGCTGAGATAACGCGCGACCCGTTCGGCCATGCGCCGCGTGTTGACGAAAATCAACGTGGTGCGATGACTTGCGATCAGCTCGGCAAGGCGATCGTAAACCTGCTGCCAGACATCGCCGGACATGATCGCTTCGAGCGGCGCTGCCGGCACTTCGATGGCGAGATCGCGATGCCGCGTATGGCCGGTGTCGACGATCTCGCAATCCGCGGCGCCATCGGGCAACACGCCGCCAGTGCCGACCAGAAAACGCGCGACTTCCTCGATCGGTTTTTGCGTCGCCGACAGGCCGATACGCACGAGTCGGCGTTCGCATAAAGCTTCGAGCCGTTCGAGTGACAATGCCAGGTGACTGCCGCGCTTGTTCGGCGCGAGCGCGTGAATTTCATCGACGATTACGCTGCGCGTAGTTGCCAGCATCTGCCGGCCGGATTCCGAACCGAGCAGGATGTACAACGATTCCGGCGTGGTCACGAGAATATGCGGCGGCCGTTTGCGCATCAGCGTGCGCTCGGACTGCGGCGTATCGCCGGTGCGCACCGCGGTGCGGATTTCAACATCGGGCAGACCGAGCCGCAGCAGCTCTTCGCGAATGCCCGCGATCGGCGCGTCGAGATTGATGCGGATGTCGTTCGACAGCGCTTTCAGCGGCGAGACGTAAACCAACACGGTTTCGTCGGGTAGCGGCATCTGCATGCCGCGCTCGACCAGCGCATTGATCGCCGCAAGAAACGCCGCGAGCGTTTTACCCGAACCCGTGGGTGCCGCGATCAACACGTGCCGGCCGGACTGAATAGCCGGCCACGCTTGCGCCTGCGCCGGTGTCGGCGCGCTAAACGTGCGCTCGAACCAGGCGGCTACGGCGGGGTGGAATACACGGTTTGGCATGAGAATAATATTGTGCCATGCGGCGTTAAACCAACGTGCGGAAATCGCGACGTCGGCGAAATGTTTGCGTCGGCTGCGTCAGGTCGTCATCCTTGCGATTAACCCGCAGACGAGATATCCCTTGGCACCCAAAGCAACCGTTTACAAAGCCGATCTGCAGATCAGCGACATGGATCGTAATTATTACGCGTCGCATATCCTGACACTGGCGCAGCATCCGTCCGAAACCGTCGAGCGACTGATGGTGCGATTGCTCGCGTTCGCGCTGAATGCGCATGAGTTTTTGACGTTCGGCAAAGGCCTGAGCGACGATGACGAGCCGGATCTGTGGCAGAAGGATCTGACCGGCGCGATCGATGTCTGGATCGAGATCGGCCAGCCCGACGAGCAGCGCATCCGCCAAGCATGCGGCCGTGCGCGGCAAGTGATCGTCTACAGCTACAGCGGTCGCAGTGCGGAAATCTGGTGGGACAAAATCGCCCCCGCGCTGGAGCGCAGCAAGAACCTCAGCGTGATCGATCTGCCGGCAACCTGCGTGCAGCAAATCGCGGCGCTGGCCAATCGCAATATGCAGCTGCAATGCCTGATTCAGGACGGCCAGATCCAGCTCATGCGCGATGACATCAGCGTCGATATCGAACTCGTGATACGACGCCTGCCGATCAGCATGCAGCAAAACCGCTAGGCCTTATCGAAACGTTGCGGTGACGCTTGCCACTGCAGCGTATGCCGGAGTAGTGTTCATCCGCGTCATCAACCCTTATCCCAGCGCCGTGCAAAGGACTATTTATGGATTGGCAGAAAGGCCGCGAAAGCGACAACGTAGTCGAGGACGATGGTAGCGGCGGTGGTGGCGGAGGCGGCGGTGGCATGCGCTTCGGCGGCTTTCATCTGGGCTTCGGCGGTATCGCCATCGTGGTGGTGGTGAGCCTGTTGCTCGGCAAGAATCCGCTGGAAATCCTGTCGCTGCTCAGCAACGGCGGCGGCGACGTCAGCAGTGTGCAATCCACCCCGCGCGTCGCACCGCAGGCAGGTCAACCGGCCACCAGCAATGATCCGCAGACCAAGTTTGTGCGCGTGATTCTGGCCAGCACCGAAGATGTTTGGGAAGCGTATTTCAAGGCCAACGGATCGCAATATCAGCGGCCCAAGCTCGATCTGTTTCATGGCAGCGTGCGCTCGGCCTGCGGCCAGGCATCCGAGGCGATGGGGCCGTTTTATTGCCCGGGCGATCAACTCGTTTATCTCGATCTGGATTTTTTCCACGAGATGGATACGCGTTTTCACGCCAGCGGCGATTTCGCACGAGCGTATGTGATTGCGCACGAAGTCGGCCATCACGTGCAGAACCAGATCGGCGTGTTTGATGCGGTCGAGAAACAGCGCGCGCGCGGTGCGGCGATGGAAGGTGCGACCGGTTTGTCGGTGCGCCAGGAGTTGCAGGCTGATTGTTTCGCCGGTGTCTGGGCGAACAAATCGCAGGCACAGTTGCAGTGGCTGCAAGCCGGCGATATCGAAGCGGCAATGAATGCGGCGAGCGCGGTGGGCGATGATAGATTGCAGAAACAGTCGCGCGGTTATGCCTCGCCGGATTCGTTCACGCACGGTACGTCCGAGCAGCGTCAGCGCTGGTTCCGCGCAGGTTTCGACGGCGGCGATATTGGCCGCTGCGATACGTTCAAGGCGGCCACGCTGTAGCAGAAAAACTAACCCCGTCGCGCCTGCTGCTGCGTTCTAAGGCAGGCGCGACGTTTTGGCGCATCACTGGAGATAACTCATGGCAACTTTCCCACGTATCGATAGCCCATGCCCGTTGCGTTTCAACAGCATGCCCGGTGCAGCAGGTTTCGATTGCAGCCAATGCCAGCGACACGTGCACAACCTCTCGGCGATGAGCGAGTCGGCGCGCGAGCAATTTCTCGCGGGTTGCGATGATTCGGTCTGCGTAGCCTACACTGTGCCGCGAGTGAGTCCTCGCGCTGCGACCGCTTGGGTGCTGGCCGCCAGCGTGGGACTGATGGCAGGATCGGCGATGGCGCAGTCCACGCCGCTGCCGGCAACGCTGGATGAAGCCTTGGCGCAGATGAGCGGCAAGAGCAGCGGCGACACGAGTACGGTGCAAGGCCAACTTGGCCTCGATAGCGTCATGATGCTGGGCGGTGTCAGTAATCCACGCAGCGCTGAACGCGTGGATTTTTCTGTCGGGCCGCGCGCGCCGGAGTTGCCTGTGGTACTGGACGATGCCTATGAGCCAGCGGTGCAAGCGTCCAGCATCGATGCAAAAGGTGGCTCGCGCTAGAACGCAATACCGCACCAACGGCATGGCGGAAAGCGCGCTGGCCCCCGGCGCGCGTTTATTTTTGCGTGGCGAATTTCGTCGCCACTTGCGCCGCCGCTCGCATTTCCATTTTTGCCAGCGTGCCCATCGCCGTGCTGAATCGCGATGGATCACCTTGACCGATGGCGAGTGCGATATGGGTGCTGTCGAAACCCTCGGTGGCTGCGTCGAAACTTTCCCAGTGTCCGCCGATCCACGCCTGCGCCCAGGCATGCGGCGCGAACACATCGTTGCGATTGTTGAAGCGGGGATCGTAAACCATGCCGACTGCAACACGGGTCGGCACGCCGGTGGCGCGCCCCAGTGCGGCGAGCAATAAAGCGTAAGCGGTGCAATCGCCGTTGCCGGTCTTGATCGCTTCGAGCGCCGAGACATAACCGAGAAATTCGCTGCGTCCACGCATATGCTCGCGCACATAATCAGTCAACGCGCGCATGCGTTTGCGCGGATCGGAATTGGTGCCGACACGCTCGGCAATCGTGCGAATTTCCGTCGCATCGCTCTGCATCCATGGGTTTGGTTGCAAGGTTTCCGGTGCCGGTTTGTCCTCGCGCGCTTCGTTGCCACACTGGTTGCAAACATCGACGGTCGTGCCCGCCGCATCGTGGCGCACGCGCTGCTCGCCGGTTTGTGGTGGATCGAGCGGTGCACCGTCGCGCAAGGCGAGGGTGTAGCGAATATGCTGCGTTGTCGCCTCATGACTGATGCGAAACGGTGAGCGCACGAGCAGACGGTTGAGATAGTCCAACGCCTGATTCGGCGCCATCGCCTGCTCGCGCGTGACCGCGACCAGTTGCATTTGCAGCCCGGAGATTTCGGTGCTGATGCGCTGTGGCTGATACGTGGCATCGAAGTCGGTCGAGGTGATCGCGACATGATCCGAATAATGCACGGTGCGTGTCACATGCAGTATTTGCGGCAGGTCGTGACCGGTGACTTTTGTATCTGCATCGATTTTCAATTCGACCGGCAAGCTGCTGCCGAGCATCGCATCGAATGCCTTGAATTGAAGCTGCCGGTTTCCCTGCGCGACCGCGGTTTTTATTAGCTGCAATTCCTGCATCGGCCACACCGTGTCGCGCGTGACCGTGATGTGCTCGCGCTGCTCAATGCCCGAATATGTCGAGCGCAACAACACCGTCTCGGCATCGATGCTGCCGCGTTGCAATCGATCGATATCGCGGGTGCGCACGTGCGTCGAAAAACTCAGCGGGTTGCCGTGCGGATCGGATTCAAAATTCAGTTCGATATCGAGTTGGTTGGCGCGCCCGGCGCCTTTGAGGTCGATGACCGTGTGGCTGGAGTCCAGCGTAAGTTGCGCGCTTTCCGAGTGTTGGGTTGTTGCGTAGCCGACCTTATTGCCATCCAGTAATACGCTGAACCATTGCTCTGCAGCCATCGCCGGCATCGGCAGGCTCAGCGTAAAAAACAATGCGATGCGCAGGCCGTTGCGTTTGCAAAGCTGATGAAAAGGTATGCGCCTCATCCGACTTCCGCCACGCCTTTGGCCTCGGCGGTGCCGAGCAATTCGGGTTGCCCCAGCGGTTCGCTGCGTCGACTCAGTAACGGATAGACCAGCACCGCGCCGAGAATGATCGCGACACCGGCGTAGAACAAGATTCCGAGTTCACGTTGTTCGCCGAGCAGCAGTGCGGCGAGCACGATTGCGTAGACCGGTTCCAGGTTGATCGCGAGCTGGGAGCTGAATGCGCTGAGGTGGCGCAGCGCGACCAGTGACAATGCGAAAGGCAGCAAAGTGCATCCCATCGCGAGCAGCAACAGCAGGATGGCATCGTGGCTATCGGGCAGCGGAAATATCGCCCCAGTGTGTGGCAGCACTGGTGCGATCAAGGTCAGGAAAAGCGTACCCGCCCCAAGCTCGATGCAGGTGACCGTGAGTGGATCGCCATGCTCGACCAGCCGCTTGTTGAATGAGCTGAACACTGCGACCAGAAACGCCGACAACACGCCCACGGCGATGCCCAGGCGCATCTCCGCCGGCACGCCACCGACTACCATCGCCACGCCGGGTACGACGGCGATACCTAGCAACAGCTCACGCGGATCGAAACGCCGCCGCGCAATCCAAGGCTCGATCAACGCGAGGAAAACTGTGCCGAGCGCCATGCAGGTGACGCCGACGGACGCGTTCGCGAGTTTGATCGCGCCGTAAAATGTCAGCCAATGCAGCGACACCAAAACACCGATGCCCGCATACGCCGCGATTAGTCGCCACGGCATCGCACGCAAGCCGCGCCAGACCTTCGGCACGAGCAACAAAACGACAGTCACGAGCAATACACGCCACCACACCAACGCCAATGCCTGCAAAGTGATGAGCTTGCCGAGGATCGCGGTGAATCCCCACAACACGACGCAGAAATGGATTTGCAGCTGGGCTTTGTTGACTGGCGACATACGCGGTTTGAGTTTTTCTGAGCGGTACAGAGAGTCGCGCAGCGTGAGGCTTTTTGCGGGCGCTGAAAAGAGGGCGTTCGCGATCCGGTGCCTGCGCTGATGTTTCGCCGCGAATATGCGTATCGGCAATGACACAGTTTTGCATCGACTTGCGTATTGTCTGTTGAGCCGGGTGATTGTTGTTTGCTTATCGCGCAGCACAGCACCGGCATTTTCCCTGATCGCATGCAAAGGAGCGTGGCCATGAAATTTTTCTGTTGCTTGTTGTTATTGCCGGGTTTGGTCTTGGCGGATGCGACTATTCCGACCAAGGATTTGCCAAGCTCGAAAGAACCCGCGGCACTGGGGCGTTACGACGGCAGTTTTATCGTCGAATCGCAGGCGAAATCCTACGATGCGCTGAGCTTGCCGCTGTCCGCGTTGATTGCGGTCGGTGACGATAAAACCGATAGCCACAACAACAGTTTGTATGCGGCGAAACAGAAGCTGAGCCTCGAAGGAAAGCTCGTTCGTGCAGCGTATGTGTTACCTGCGGAGCGCAGTCCGCTCGAAGTGCTGCGTAATTATCAGCAGGCGCTGAAGGACAAGAACGGCGCCGTTTTGTACGAGTGTGCGGGCGACGAATGCGGGGGCGATGCCACTGCGGGCGCCGATCACGGCGGCGGCAGAACCGCGCTGATCGATTCGGTGTATCCGGTGAATGCGGTGACCTCGGCCAATTTCAGCAACGGCAATTGCGCGATCAACGCCGGCCACGTCGATCAACGTTTTTTTGTTGGCAAGCTGGACAATGCTGGCGTCGAAACGCATGTCGCCGTGCTCACCTACACCGTGCGCGACGAGTTGTATTGCAAGGCGTTGAATGAGCGCACCGTCGCGCTGGTAGTGACGCTCGAAGCAAAAGCGCGCGAGCAGAAAATGGTGGCGGTCAAGGCCAGCGAGCTCGCGCAAAGCATCAACGCGACCGGCAAGATCGCGTTGTACGGCATTTATTTTGATCTCGACAAGGCCGAGCTCAAGCCGGAATCGAAACCGCAGATCAATGAGATCGCCGCGTTGCTCAAGGGCGATCCTGCACTCAAGCTCATGGTGGTCGGCCATACCGATAATCAAGGCGCGGCGGCGCACAACATTGAGCTGTCGAAAAAACGCGCCGATGCGGTCGCGAGTGTTTTGCAAGCGCAATACGGCATCGCCGCCGATCGCCTGCTCGCGCAAGGCATGGGTAGCGCGGCGCCGGTCGCGAGCAACGACAGCGATGCGGGACGCGCCAAGAATCGTCGTGTCGAGCTGGTCAAACAATAGCTGGAAAGTCGCCGATAGCTAGTCCCGATGCGACTTGGATTTACAGCGACATTCTGGTGATGAAGATAGACGATGACCGACTCGATGCCGATGCATCAAGTCGGTTTTCGTGCGCGTGACGCACCACCAATTTCGAAAAAATGCTTGACGAGGATATTTCGTAAGATATATCGTAAGTAACACTTAACGTAACTTACGGAGGCAATATCATGAATATCCATCATTGGTTTGGGCGGCACCATCATCACGATCACCATACCGCGCACGAACGGCACGACTGTATCGGGCGCGGCAGTCGTTTCCCTGGATTTGGCGAGGGCGGCGGCGGCGGATTTTTTGGTCGCGGTGGCCGCGATGACGGCCGCGGCGGGCGGCACGGCGGCATGGGCCGCATGTTCGGGCCGGGCGATTTGAAGCTGCTGATCCTGACCCTGATCGCGGTACAGCCGCGCCACGGTTATGAACTCATCCGTGCCATCGAAGACATGTTCGGCGGCAATTATTCGCCGAGTCCAGGTACGATCTACCCGACCCTGACCCTGCTTGAAGACCAGGGTTACGCGCGCATCGAAACCACCGAAGGCAGCAAGAAACTGTATGCGATCACGGCCGAGGGCGAGGTATTTCTGGAAGCCAATCGCGAAGCCGCCGAAGGCGTATCGGCGCGGCTAGACGTGACTGCCAAGGCGATGGCCGGGGAAGCCGCGCCGAATGCGATTCGCGAGGTGCTGCATACCTTGCGGCATGCGCTCAAGCTGCATCGCGGGCCGTGGACTGCGGAGAAAGTCGCGCGGGTCAAACTCAGTATCGAAAACGTGATCGCCGAGATCAGCAAGGGCTGACGACGCTAGTGACTTTTTTGCTCTCAATGCTCAGGCATGGGCGAGCAGGGCATTGACGCGCCGGATCACGGCGTTGGCAAATTCCTCGCCTTTCGCCTTGCTGACGATGCGGCGATATTCGGGAATGATCTCGCGCAAATCGTCCGCCGAATAACAGTGCTCCAGCTTTAGCGTAAAACGAAACGCGCTGAAGCTGCCGAGCAAACCCAGCGCTGCAACCGCTGATTCGTTGAGCAACTGCTTGGCTTGTTGTTGCACCGGCACGATGTCGTTGGCTGCGACATTGCCAGCGCCCGCGGCATGCACCTGAACGTCTGCAGGTTCGGCGACGATCAGGCCGAGCCCGGCGAGCTCGCTGAATATCGCCGCGGTATCGCCGAGCGAGCGCATGTTGTGAGAAATCTCGGCGACGGTCTGGTCGCCGTGGATCATGATCAACATCGAACGCGAGCGCGGCGACAGCTTGTGCGCGCGTTGCCCGATTTCGCGGTGACCCGCAGCGGTTTTCATCGGCACGTCATTGGCTTGCATGACTTTTCTCCCCAGAGTCAGTTCGGATCAGATCGGTGTGGAGCTGACGTGATCATATACGACGATCGTCGCCTGTGTTGTAGCAAATCGAACTGTTTTTGAGTGTGCAACGGCTCGCAAATCGCAATGGCCACGAATGCGGCTAGTTACTGCCGACTGAGAAGTTCACCGCCAAAGATCGAGCAATCCGTTTCGAATCGACGATTGAGTCTTCAGGATGAATTTCTGTAGGCCTCAAGGATGTTATGCGCGGTGGCATTATGGCCTAAAGTTTGCGGCGCCAAACAGGCGCTATTCGGGGAAAACTCATGCTTCATTCGACACGGCTGCATCCACTTGCGGCGCTGATTGCGCTCGCACTCATTTCTCCTAGCCTGCATGCTGCGCCTGACGCCAATCCGGGTTCAACGCTCGCAGCGGTCGAGGTGACGACATCCAAAGTACCCGAGCCGGTCGAACAGACACCGGCGATGATTACGGTGATCAGCGGCGACGAGTTACGCGCGCGTGGCGTGGTCGATCTGCGCACTGCTTTGAGTCTGGTTGCAGGCGTCGATATCGCGCCGGGCGGCGACGCTGGCCCTGCGGCATCGGTGCCGGGGCTGTGGGGGTTGCGTGAGTTCGATGCATTCTTGCTGGTGGTCGATGGCATTCCTTCCGGCGGCACATTCAATCCGGCGCTCGCCACGCTGGATTTGACCAATGTCGAGCGCATCGAAGTGCTGCGAGGTGCCGCGCCGGTAATGTATGGTGCGACCTCGTTCGTCGGCGTGATCCAGATCATTCATTACGCGGCCGGCGAAACACCGTCGCGCGCGATGATTGGTGTAGGCACGCGCAGTACCGGCATCGCTTCGATCAGCACCAATCTCAGCGATTGGGGTACGTTCAAGCAATCGATCAGCGCAAATGTATCGACCCAGGATTTTACGCAGGATCGCTCCGGTGTGGATCGCGCGCATCTGCTCTATCGCATCGCCGGCGACACTGATCTTGGCAAGCTGCATATCGATCTGGATGCGACCACGGTGCATCAGGATCCATACAGCCCGCATCCGGTCGAAGACGGCCGACTGACGCCGCGTTTTCCGCTCGATGCCAACATCAATCCGACCGATGCGCGGCAGGATCAGAATCGCGTGCAGTTGAATGCCGGTTTGAATCGGAATATCGGCATCGGCGAATGGGTGACGACGCTTTCTGTTGATCACTCGGAAGGCAAGAATATCCGTGGTTTTCTGCGCGAGGATTTCGCCGATGATGGCGTGACCCACAATGCCGACGGATTCCGCCAGACGGTGAAACTCACCGATGCGTATTTCGATTCCTATGTCGCCATGCATCCCGCGACAGAGCTGACTTGGACGGTTGGCCTCGACTGGTTGTATGGCAACGGTCGGCAGAACAGCGATAATTTTGAATACGGCGTTTTGCCGAATGGCGCCAATGCGCCGAATTCGCATCAGCTCGAAATCGATGAGTCGACGCAGCTGCGTGATCGCCGTAATTTCGGTGGTGTGTATAGCCAGATCGACTGGAAACCGACATCGCGTTGGGACATCGTCGCCGGATTGCGGTTCAACGATACGCACGAGTCGCGCGATGGTCAGGTCATCGATCGCCATGCTGATCCGGGCACGCCGCCGGATGCGAATGCCGACAAGCAAAGCAAGAGCCGCCTCGCTGGCATTCTCGGTGCGAGTTACGCGCTGTGGGAAAGCGGCGCGGACAAACTCACCGTGTTCGCCGATTACCGCAACACCTACAAACCCGCGGCGATCGATTTTGGGCCGGAAGCCGAGGGCAGCATCCTGCAACCGGAAACCGCCAACAGTTGGGAAACCGGTTTCAAGGGCCAGCTCGCCGACGGCCGATTCGACTGGGAGTTGTCGTACTTCCACATGAATTTTTCCAACCTCGTGATCCCCGAAAATATCGGCGGTTTGCCGGGCCTCGCGAACGCCGGGAAATCGCTGTTCAAGGGCGCCGAGATCGAAGCCAGTTATCGCATCACGCCGGATCTGCGTCTGCGCGGCACTTATGCGTATCACAACGCGCGTTTCACCGAGCGACTGGTCGAACAACCTGATGGCAGCTTCAGCAATCTTGCCGGCAATCATCTCGAAGTATCGCCACAGAATCTCGCCGCGCTGGGCCTGATCTATGCACCGACACAGGGCTTTGAAGGTTCGCTGGTGTGGAATGTCGTCGGCAAGCGTTTCCTCGATCAGGAGAACGAAACGCCGGTCGGCGCCTATGCAACGCTCGATGCCGGACTCGGTTATCGATTCGAACGTTGGGAGCTGCGTTTGGACGGCTATAACCTGAGCGATCGGCGCGATCCGGTCGCGATCAGCGAGCTGGGCGATGGACAAGCCTATCGCTTGCCGGGTCGTAGCGCGGTGCTCTCTGCAACGGTTCAATTCTGAAATATCTGGCGCACGTTTCAGCACGCGCGCCAAATCCTGCCATTCCCTTGTTCTCCGCTAATGGAGGACGAGGGCGTGCGCGCAAAATTTCTGCGGATCCCGCCGCCGGATTATCTGGCCACCTCCCGGCACTACGGTTGTTTCGTGGGCGTGACTTTCGGCCCATTCACTAGTATTAACTAAACACTATGATGAACTCGTGTTGTGCGATCAAGGCGACCGAGCGTGCTGGATACCGAATCACATCTGAAGAAATTCCAGAAGGAGCTCAGCACCGGCACCGTGTCGCTGGTTTTGCTCGCGGTGCTGGCGCAGGCGCGCGCGCCGATGTATGGCTACCAGATCGCCAAGCGGCTGGAAAAAGGCGGCGAGAGTCTGTTTAGCGGCAAGCAGAGTGCGTTGTATCCGGTGCTACGCAATCTCAGTGCCGCGGGTCTGCTTGAAAGCACCATCGAACCGTCCATCGCGGGTCCGCCGCGACGCTATTACGCGATCACGCGACTCGGTCGCGCCGTCCTCAAAGAATGGATCGCCAGTTGGTCGGCGGCCCGAGAATTCGTCGAAAACGTGCTGGAAGGAGCATTGCCATGAGCACCATCCCGAAGACTATCAACGCTTATCTGCAACAGTTGCACGCAGCCTTGCAGGGTGCTGATCCGGCCCTGATCCAGGATGCTTTGTACGATGCCGAAGAACACCTGCGTGCCGAACTCGCCGAGCATCCCGATGTTGACGAAGCCGCGATGATCGCGCGTATCGTCACGAGTTACGGCGCGCCCGAAGAAGTGGCCGACATCTATCGTGTCAAGGAAGGCCAGGTGCAACAGGCGTTGCGCATACCACGCGCGCCGCCGCGAGCTTCGGCGTTCGGCAAATTTTTCGGCGTACTCGCGGACACTCGCGCCTACACCGCGCTGTTCTACATGTTGTTATCGCTCGGCACCGGCATTTTCTATTTTGTATGGACCATCACCGGCCTGAGTCTGTCACTGGGTTTGATGGTGCTGATCATTGGCATTCCCTTTGCGATTTTGTTCTTCGGCAGCGTTCGTGCCTTGGCGCTGGTCGAGGGGCGTCTCGTCGAGGTCATGCTCGATGTGCGCATGCCGCGCCGACCGCCCTACACCGAAACCGGCCAGCCAATTCGTTCGCGCATCAAGACGTTTTTTACCGATCCGCGCAGTTGGTCGACGCTGATCTACATGCTGTTGATGCTGCCGTTGGGCGTGCTGTATTTTGTCTTGGCAATTGTCAGTTTAAGTTTTGTGTTTATGCTGATGTTCGGGCCAATCATAAAAGCGATCACCGGCTACGGCATCATCAATATCAACGATGTCGCGTATGCGCCGCCGCTATGGGCCGAGCCGTTCTCACTGGCCGCCGGCATCCTGCTGCTTTGTGCGGTGCTGCACATGGCGCGCAGTCTGGGGCGGGTGCACGGGCAACTGGCCAAGCACATGCTGGTGATGCGTTAGTTGCGCGAGAAAATTCTTGCGCCAAATCCATCGGGTTCCGAAATATTTGGGTGCGGCCGATCGCTGTGATGCAGTGGCATCCGCCAGCTCGAAATTCGCCATAACGCGGTATCCTCTGGTTTGATCAAACACTTTGATCAAGCACTTCGATCGCGTGTTTGCCGTTATCAATAACGCTAGTGGGAGAACCTGGATGCAACGTTTTGCTGGTTGTTTGATTGCGAGCGTTTTGCTGGCCGCGAGCATTGCTGGCTTTGCGCAAAAAATCGCGGTAAATCCATTGGCTCCAATACGCGCTGTACCGAGCGTTGTTGCTACCGATATTCCGCGATACGACCATGTCGTTATCGTGATCATGGAAAACACCAGCGACAGCACGATCATCGGCAACACCGCGCAGGCGCCGTACATCAATACGTTGGCCATGATGGGCGCAGTTTTCAGCGATTCGCATGCGATCACGCATCCGAGTGAGCCGAATTATCTCGCGCTATTTTCCGGCAGCACACAAGGGCTCAGCGACGACTCTTGTCCGCACACTTTCACCGGTCTCAATCTCGGCAGCCAGTTGATCGCAGCAGGATTCACGTTCCAGGGTTTTTCCGAGAGCATGCCGTCGAATGGCTACACCATCTGCACCTCGGGCACGTATGCGCGCAAGCATAATCCGTGGGTCAATTTCAGTAGCGGTACGAACAGCGTGCCGAGTACGAGCAATCTGACTTTCGCTGCGTTTCCATCAGGCGCAACGCCGGATTTCAGCACCTTGCCGACGCTTTCGTTCGTCGTGCCGAATCTGTGCAACGACATGCACGACTGTTCGATTGCCACCGGCGATGCGTGGTTGCACACCCATATCGATCCTTATCTGCAATGGGCACGATCGCACAACAGCTTGCTGATCCTGACGTGGGACGAAGACGATTCGACGACCAGCGCCAATCAGATTCCGACCATGTTTGTCGGTGCACATGTGCGTAACGCTACTTTCTCCGAACACATCGATCATTATTCGGTGTTGCGCACGCTCGAAGATATGTTCGGACTCAGCGCGATCGGCGGCGCAGTGAATGCGACGCCGATTACCGATACCTGGAACATCTTCGCCGACGGTTTTGAATAACGTCGCGACCGGATTGGCAATTCGGCGCGCGGCATGGACAATGCGAGCCTGACTGTTCGCCTGCATCGTAGTTGACGCGTGATACAACGACGTGTGACACACTCCATCAGAGAGGTAACCGCAATGCCGATTTCAACTGACAAAAATGCGTCTGCGGCTATCAAACAAACACGCCGAATTTATTCGTTCCGCGCGATGGTCTGCGCGATCGCTCTGGCATGCGTGACGCTCGTGCACGCCGATGCGACCAAACAGGCCAAGCCGCTGACCATGAGCGATGTGCTCGCCGCATCCAAGGCCAGCGACTGGCGCGCGCTAGATGCCGACAACACCTTGTATCTCGAACTCGCCGGCGGTCGCGTGGTGATCGAGTTGTCAGCCGCGTACGCTCCCAAACACGCCGAAAATATCAAGGCGCTAGTGCGCGAAAAATACTTCGACGGCCTCGCGATTCTGCGCGTGCAGGACAACTACGTCGTGCAGTGGGGCGATCCCGAATCGGACGACAAAACCAAACAACGCGTCATCAAGAACGCACAACGCACGCTGGCGCCGGAGTTCACGCGCAAGATCAGCGCGGACTTGCCATTCACGCGGCTGCCGGATGTCGATGGTTACGCGCCGCAAGTCGGATTTTCGAATGGATTTCCAGTGGGGCGAGATCCGAAAACCGGCGATACGTGGCTCGCGCATTGTTACGGCATGGTCGGCGTCGGTCGCGATAACGCGGTCGATAGCGGCAGCGGCGCCGAGTTGTACGTGGTGATCGGCAATGCGCCGCGTCATCTTGATCGCAACATCGCCGTGGTCGGCAGAGTAGTGCAGGGCATCGAGCTGTTGTCGAGCCTCCCGCGCGGCACCGGGGCGCTGGGTTTTTACGAGAAACCCGAGCAGCGCATCGCGATCAAATCGGTGCGGCTCGCCGCCGACGTGCCGGCTGCCGAGCGCAGCCAGCTCGAAGTCATTCGCACCGACACACCGACCTTTGCCGCGTTGGTCGAATCGCGGCGCAATCGCCACGACGAGTGGTACAAAGTGCCGGCCGGCAACGTCGAGTTGTGCAATGTGCCGATCGTGGTACGACCAATTGCGGCATCGGCGAAATAGCTTGTTCGCGATACTTATGCGCCGCGAAAAATCTCAGAGTAATCCGGCCTGCGCGCGCTCCGGCAACAGACCGCGCAGTTCGACCTCGGTCAGATTGCGCCATTGGCCGATACGCAATTTGCCGAGCTGCACATTGACGATGCGCACGCGCTGCAACTGCCGCACGTCGTAGCCGAAGACCTCGCACATCTTGCGGATCTGCCGGTTCAGGCCTTGCGTCAGGATAATGCGGAAACCGAACTTGCCGAGGCGGCTGATCTTGCACGGTTTGGTCGTCACATTGTCGATGCGCACGCCGTTGGCCATGCCGATTAGAAACGCATCGCTGATCGCCTTGTCGACCGAGACCAGATATTCCTTCTCGTGATTGTTTTCCGCGCGCAGGATGTCGTTGACGATATCGCCGTTGTTGGTCAGCAGGATCAGGCCTTCGGATTCTTTGTCGAGCCGACCGATCGGAAAAATGCGCTCGGCATGGCCGACAAAATCGACGATGTTGCCCTTGATATGCGCCTCGGTCGTGCAGGTGATGCCGACTGGTTTGTTGAGCGCGATATAGACTTTTTTCGGCCGCCGCGCGGGCGCTTGGCCCGAACCGCTGATCAGGCGTTTGCCAACGCGTACCGCATCGCCATCTTCAACCTGCGTGCCGAGTTCGGCGATTTTTCCATTGACCGTAACCTGACGCTCGGCGATCAGCCGATCCGCCTCGCGCCGCGAACACATGCCGGTTTCGCTGATGTATTTATTGAGTCTCATGCAGTTTTCGTTAACGCCATGGCCGATAGTCATCGACTTCAATCTTCCGCGCGACAATTGGTCAGCCGCGTCCCAAGCTGCAGCCGGCAATCTCGTTAAAGCGTACCGCCGTCCCGCCAGTTGGACCAATGAGTATTTGGCGCATCAGAAGGCTTGTAAAGCGTTAGGTCGCCGCTGACCAAGACCTGTGCTAGCTGGCGAAACGTCTCGCTTGTACTTGGCAGATTTTCCGATATTACGATGTTGGGATGATTCCATTCATCGAGCTGCATGATCTGTTCAAGTTCAGGCAGAACATTTGCACGGCGTTCTTCGGGGGTCGCCAAGACATCTTGATGTGCAATCTTTGCGAGAGCTCTGCAAAACTCGAAAGCCATAACGCTAGGCGGTTGTTGCAAGGCGATTCCATACTGAGCGTACTCCGCGAGTTTTGGCACTGGTATTTCTTTTCCGCGAATGGCGACAGTCAGGGCATCGCATGCAAGCAAATCCGAATCGCTCGGGTCTTGCCAGTTGCCTTCCGCAACAGGAAAGACAAAGGTCGATTCGTTGTGCGGATTGCCGGCTATATATTTTTCATAAGCTTTCGCGTTGACGAAATTATCCTTCGATTTGCGTCCACATGGCTTACTGGAAAAAGTATAAATTTGCGTATCGGGGATGCCGGCCCTAGGGGAAAAGCCGAATATCTCGATCACCATTGCCCAGTCGCTGGATGATCGATATAGCGACAAACGCGAGGCTGCCAGATAGACATATCCATTGTCTAGCATCGGAAAAGCAAAACTCCTATTGCATTGATCGAGTACCGAAAGAATATCTTCGACTTGAATGTTCATCGGTTCGGCAACCTGAAACTATTTTTTATCGAACTTCCGAATAAATTCCCGTACATCCGGATACACCGTATCGCGCCAGCGGCGGCCACTGAAAATACCGTAATGGCCGGCGCCTTTCACCGTCATATGCTGCTTGCGCGTTTTCGGCAAACCGCTGCACAAATCGTGCGCGGCTTCGGTCTGGCCGAGGCCGGAGATATCGTCGAGTTCACCTTCCACCGTGAGTAGCGCGGTAGTTTTGATATCGGCGGGTGCAACGTGTTGACCGTTGACATTCCATTGTCCACGCGGCAACAAATGCTGCTGGAAAACTGCGCTAATGGTGTCGATATAATATTCGGCGGGCATATCGAGCACGGCGTTGTATTCGTCGTAGAACTTGCGATGCGCTTCGGCGTCTTCGAGATCGCCGCGACGCAGATCCTGATAAAAATCCCAGTGCGATTTCATGTGTCGGCTCGGGTTCATCGCGATGAACCCAGCATGTTGCAGAAAGCCCGGATAAACCTTGCGTCCGCGGCCCGGATAGTTTGCCGGCACGCGCTGGATGACGTTGTTCTCGAACCACGAAAGCGGCTTGTTTGTGGCGAGATCGTTGACCTTGGTCGGACTCAGGCGCGTATCGATCGGGCCGCCCATCATGGTCATCGTCAACGGCGTTTTTTCGCCATTCGAGGCCATCAGCGAAATCGCCGCAAGCACCGGCACGGTCGGCTGGCACACCGAAATCACATGCAGCTTGTCGGCGCCGATGAAGCGGATGAATTCCTGGATGTAGGCGATGTAGTCGTCCAGATGAAACGCGCCGGCTTCGGTCGGCACCATGCGCGCATCGATCCAGTCGGTGATGTAGACCTTGTGATCCTTGAGCAGGGTGCGCACGGTGTCGCGCAGCAAGGTGGCGTGGTGGCCGGATAGCGGTGCGACCACGAGCACGATCGGATCGTCTTTCAGATCGGCGATGACTTTTGCATCGTCGCTGTAGCGCTTGAAACGCAACATATTGCAGAACGGTTTCGACACCGCTTTCAATTCGACGACCGGCAGCTCGTGACCATGCGCCTGCACACTGCGGATATCGAATTCGGGTTTTTCGTAGTCCTTGCCGATGCGATACATCAGCTCGAATCCCGCCGCCATACGCTGCATGCCGGGCAACTGGCCGTAGATATTTCCGGGCGCGGTGAGCATTTTGGCGCTGGCTTCGGAGAACGCGATGAGCGGCCCCATGATCTTTTTCTGCATTTCGTGCATTTGATAAAGCATTGTTTTTCCTGTGCAAAACAGCGCCTGAAGGATGCGCTAACAATGCATTGTGACTTATTGTGCGCTGCAGCGCGACTGGCTACGGCTAAAGTCGAATCCGGCTTGCAGCGGCAGCCCCGCGGTCGGCTATGCTTGCGCGCTGGAATCACGCAAAACCGAGTCGGAGAAATGCATGTTGAAACAAATCTTGTCGGGTGTCTTGATGGTGGCTTGCGCCGCGTGCAGCCACTTGCCGTTTATGCACAAATCGCCCGCCGCGGATGCATCGAGCAGCGCGGCATCGGGTCGCCAGGCGGCAGTTGCACCGGCTGTTGGCGATGCGACAACAACAACGTCGCCGCCGCCGACGAGTGACCCATCAGCGCCAACGAACGCAGGTGCGGGCGATACTGATGCGCTGATCGCACCGCCAACCGGATACGAAACCGCCGCTGCCGCGCGTCAGTCGCTCGAAGCGCGCACGGATGTGCAGACGCACGCTAATCCGCAGGGTTGGTGGATCGTCGAGATTCCGACCGAACACCGAATCTGGGCGTTCACGCCGGATGATCATCCCGCGCATCCCGCCGCAGTCGCGCGCGAGGCGGTCAACGAGCACGGTGTGATTCGCATCCGTATGGCGGTGTTGTGCACGGCATCGAAAGAAGCCTGCGACGCATTGGTCGAGGAGTTCAAACCCCTCAACGAAGAAATGCGCAAGCGCTTGCAGCAAAATTTGTAGGCAGGATAAGCAGCACAGTCGCGTTATCTGACAATAGACGCCGTAAGGGCATCCTGCGTCGAGTCCCGCGTGTCTGACAAGCGGGCGCAACCGCTTACCCGACGTGCCTCAACTAGGCGCGCTTTGCGTGCGTTCGGGCAATCCCGACCATCAATCCTGCAAGCAGCAACAGCATCCAGCGACCAAGCACCGGTATCGGGATCGGTTGACTCACCGCGAGCACGACTACTTGCGCGGTCGCGGTCGCGGTGAAGTTGTCGTCGCCCGAATAGAACGCGCTCAGCGTCTGGTTGCCCGCCGTAGAGAAACCCCGGAAATTGCAGGTTGCGGTTGCGCTGGTCGGCCCGGCAGCCACGAGAGTAACGGGTGAGCAGGACAGTACGAACCCGCCGTCGCAGGTCGCGTTGACCGTCGTCGCGTTGGCGCAGAATGTCACCGTGCCGGTCGGCGGATCGCCGCTAACGATCGCGACGATAGTGATCGGCGCATTGAAATTCACCGGATTGGGCGTCACGGCCAAAGTGAGCGTCGTCGTGTCCTTGCCGATGCTGAGGTTCTGATTGACGGGCGCGGCCGCGTTGTAGTTCGCATCACCACTTTGCGCTGCGGTGATCATGCAATTGCTCGTGCCCGCATTGATACCCGTCACCAAGCCCGTGCTCGTCACACTGCAATCAACAGACGTTGTCGAGAATATGATCGGATAGCTTGTACTCGGCGTCGCCGTCGTTGTCGCCGTCGCCGCGCCGGTGCCGTTCACCGCTACCACCGGCGCTGTTCCGAAGGCGATCGCTTGGTCGGCCTTGCCGATGGTTAACGTGCCGTCGACGTAGCTGATCACATAGTTCGGATCGACTGCGCCGCTGGCTGTGATCGGATAGGGGCCCGCGGGCGACGTGTCCGTTGCGGTCGTCGTGATGGTTGGCGACGGTGTGAGGCTCGCGGTGGAATCACCGTTGACGAAGCCGGAATAATTGGCGGAGAAACCCGGGTTGACTGCGCCATACGCACGGCTGGCATTGTTCGCGGTGATCGTCAGCGGAGCCGACGTGATGCTCAGCGCGCCCGGCACGTAGGTGACGGTATAATAGCTCGGCACAACCGCGCCGCTGGCTGTGATCGGATAGCCGCCGCCGACGACGGGCGAGGCGGCCGTGGCCGTAGTCGTGAGGGTAGGCGGTATGGTGACACTTGCCGCCGTATCGCCATTGACGAAACCGGAATAGCTTGCGCTGAGCGTCGGTAAGGCGTTGCCGTAAGTCTTGGTGGCATCGTTGGCGGTGATGGTCAACGGCGTAGTAACCAAAAGCGTTGCGCTAGCCGCTGCGCCCGCTAGCGCCTCGCTTGACGTGACCGTACTCGTCGTGTCCAGAAACGATCCTGCATTCAGCGCGAGCACCTGCAGTGAAATCGTGCAAGAAGCCCCTGCCGCCAAATTATTCGCGACCGTACTAAAGAAGCCTGTGGCAGCGTTGACCGAGGTAGAGCCTCCGCCTGTTCCCGCGGCAGTGCCGCACGTGCCACCGGCCTGGGCTACCAACTTCAGGCCAGCGGGAACCGAATTGCTGAACGAAACATTGGTTAATGCAATCGACGTCGGATTCGTAGCCGTGATTGTGAAGGTTGTGGTGCTACCCACGGCGACCGACGCTGGACTGAATGCCGCGCTGAGCGATGCGGCCGCCACTTCGACGGCGCCGATATCGCAGACGGCGCCTTGCGGCCGCGGCACGCCGCGCTGGTCGGTACTCGCGCAGCTCGAATTGTCGCCGGCATCGATGGCCGAACTACCGGCACCAGGCAGCCTCGTTTGCGTGAACCCGCCATTGTTGGCCAGCGTGCCGAGCTTGGGATCGGTGATGAGGACATGATCGGTGCAGGTGTTGCCGTCGCCGCTGGTGCAGCCGCCCTGCATCACGCTGTAGTGGAGGGCGGTGGTGGCCGTTGCCGAATTGTTGAATAGCTCGCCGCCGGTATCGCCCCACAGAATGACATTGTTCAGTACCGGGCTGCTGTGCCCACTGGTGAAGCCATTGGCGGAACCATCGTTGTACATCGCACCGCCTTTACCGCTAGCGCTATTGCCGCTGAAGGTAACGTTGTTCAGCGTTGGGCTGCTGGTGCCGCTATTCGTCGTATAGGTGCTGCCGGTGGCATCGTTGTAGAGCGCTGCGCCGTTAGGCGCGGTATTGCCGCTGAAGGTGACATTGCTCAACGTCGGGTTGCTGTTGCCGCCGGAGCTGCCATCGTTATACATGGCACCGCCTTTGAGCTGGGCACTATTGCCGCTGAAGGTGACGTTGTTCAGGGTCGGGCTGACGTTGGCACCGGCGGAGAAGCCAGAGCCGTAGTTGTATATCGCACCACCGCTGCCGGTGGTGCTGTTGCCATTGAAGACAACGTTGTTCAGTGTCGGGCTGCTATTGCCGGCGAAACCGTAGTTGACCATCGCACCGCCGAAGCCATTGATGGCGCTATTGCCAGTGAACGTGACGTTGTTCAGCACCGGACTGCAGTCGCCGAAGTTGCCGGCGTTGAACATCGCGCCGCCGATACCATTGGTGGCGCTATTGCCGATGAAGGTGACGTTGGTCAGCACCGGTTTGCTGACGCTGCCGGCGGCGCCACCGTTGAGCATTGCACCACCACGTGACTGAGTGCTGCCGCCGTTATCCACGCTATTGTTGCTGAAGACGACATTGGTCAGCACCGGGCTGCTGATGCCACCGTAGAGAGCATCGTTGACCATCGCGCCGCCGCCACCGCTGGCGAAGTTGCCGCTGAAGCGGACATTACTCACGGTTGGACTGCATCGAATGTCGCTGCCCGGGGGGTTGCCATCGCCGTTGCCCTCGGCGTTGCAGTAGAGCCCGCCACCAGCACTAGGGTTGTTGCCTGCTGTGACCGTAACGCCGTCGAGCACCGTGTCGGTGTTGATCGGAGTCGTCCTGCCATCGAGCTGCACGACGGTGTTGCTATTGCTGCCATTGTGGGTGGCATCCACAGTCAGATCGACGCCATTGGTATTGGTATCGTTGCCATCGATATCGCCGGACAGAACAGTGAGGTTGGCTGCGAAGTCGCGGTCAGCCCGCGCAGTTTCACCGCCGGCAAAGCCACCGTAGATCGCGACGCCGGAATGAATGTTGAAGCTGGCCGAACGTTCGGTCCCGGTCACGCTGGCCAGATTGGCTGGCGTCACCGGCTTGTATACGCCCTTGGCCAGCCAGATTTCGCTGCATGCGGAATTGCTCAGCGCGCCTTGCAGAGTAATGGCGTGGGTGGTCCAGTCGCTGCCGTCGTTGCTGGCAATGCCGGTCGTAGTGACCCGGCAAGTAGCTGCCCACAACGGCAAGCTGGTGAGTATCAGTGACGCACACACCAACAGGGGCAAGAGCCCATTTTTCGAACAGCGCATCGGTATTCCCCTGAATCCGCGAAGCGGAATGCACGGAGTCTAGCAAATACTTGCGCTTTGTAAGACCACTACCGTCGGAAAACCGTCACCGCCAAGGGTGGTCTATGGTGACGCTTTCCGAGGTCGAAGGTGTGTTGCCGGACAGCGCGGCTGCGCTGTCCATGCGATCCACAAATTAACCGGACTCAGCGGGACGGCGGACGTTTCGGCTTGCCGCTCGGGCGCGGTGACTTGAACGGCGGGCGCCCGTCGTGCGAAGGGCGTGACGGCGCGGAACTACCTTCGCTGTGACGTGTGATTTTCAGCTGCTGGCCCGACACCCAGACCTTTTTCAGATGGCCGAGAATTTCCGACGGCATGCCTTCCGGCAGATCGATCAGCGCGTGATCGCCGCGGATATCGATGCGACCGATATGCTTGCTGTCGAGGCCAGCTTCATTGGCAACCGCGCCGACGATATTGCCGGGTTTGACGCCGTGATCGTGGCCGACTTCGACCCGATAGGTTTCCATGCCCGGTTCGGTTTTGGCGGGGCGCGGACGATCATGCGCTGGACGTTCTTGCGGCGGTCGCGCTTCATTGATTTCGTGATGTGGACGTTCATCACGCGACGGACGTGCAGGCCGCTCGTCGCGTGACGCACGCGCGGGACGTTCGGCACGGTCGTAATCGGGTTTGCCGGCGCTGGCGCGATCAGCCGCTTCGGCGCGTTTGATATCGCTGGCCGGATTGGATTCGAACGGCGACCCGCTGCGAATATGCGCGGTTTTCGGACGCTCGTCGCGATCGTAGATCGGGCGTTCGGCGCGGCTGCGATCGGGCTTGCGATCGCTGCGTTCTGGCCGCTCGCTGCGTGCAGAACGATCAGGGATTCGCGTGTCGCGCTGTTGCCAAGCGGGTGCATCGCTGCGCTCGAATTTGCGCGGTGGTTCGAGCAGCAACGGCGTATCGCCTTGCGTGATACGTGCGAGTGCAGCGGCGATTTCGATCGCCGGCACGTTGTGTTCTTTTTCGTACTGTTCGATCAGCGAGCGGAACAGAATAAGTTCACCCGCGGCGAGCGAGTCGGTGATCTTCTGCTTGAACTTGGCGATGCGCTGATTGTTGACCGTCTCGACGGTCGGCAATTCCATCTGCTCGACCACCTGGCGCGTGGCGCGCTCGATCGTGCGCAGCATGTGGCGTTCGCGCGGGCTCAGGAACAGGATCGCATCACCTTTGCGTCCGGCGCGGCCGGTGCGGCCGATGCGATGCACGTAGGATTCGGTATCGGTCGGCACATCGTAGTTGATGATGTGGCTGATGCGCTCGACGTCGAGACCACGTGCGGCGACGTCGGTGGCGACCAGGATATCGAGCTGGCCGTCCTTGAGTCGCGCAATCGTGCGTTCGCGTTGCGCCTGCTGGATATCGCCGTTGATCGGTGCGGCCGAGAAACCGCGCGCCTGCAATTTTTCGGCAAGCTCTTCGGTGGAATGCTTGGTGCGCGTGAAAATGATCATGCCGTCGAACGGCTCGGCTTCGAGAATACGCGTCAGCGCGTCGAGCTTGTGCATGCCGCTGACCATCCAGAAACGCTGGCGGATATTGGTCGCGGTGGCCGTTTTGCTCTTGATCGTGATCTCGGTCGGATCGTTGAGATAGGTTTGCGCGATGCGGCGGATCGCCGACGGCATGGTCGCCGAGAACAACGCCACCTGACGTTTCGGCGGCGTCTTCTGTAGGATCTGCTCGACGTCATCGATGAAGCCCATGCGCAACATTTCGTCGGCCTCATCGAGCACGAGGCAGGTCAAGGCGCTCAGATCCAGCGTGCCGCGTTCGAGATGATCGATCACGCGACCGGGCGTGCCGACCACAACGTGCACGCCGCGACGCAGGCCGGCCAACTGCGGGCCGTAACTCTGGCCACCGTAGATCGGCAGCACATGGAAACCGCGAATATGTGCGGCGTAAGTCTGGAACGCCTCGGCCACCTGAATCGCGAGTTCGCGCGTCGGCGCCAGCACCAGTGCTTGCGGTTTGGTTTTGGTCAGGTCGAGTTTCGACAAGATCGGCAGCGCGAAAGCGGCGGTCTTGCCCGTGCCGGTTTGCGCCTGGCCGAGCACGTCGCGGCCTTCGAGCAGCGGCGGAATAGTGGCGGACTGAATGGGCGATGGCGCTTCGTAACCCACATCGGCGAGCGCCTGGAACACGGGTTCGCTGAGGGCGAGATCGCGAAAGCTGGGCAGAGCCGGAACGGATTCAGGCGTGGAAGTGGGGGCGGTGGTTTCGATATCGTCGGACATGTTGATGCTCGTAAGGAATGTGAGGCGGCAGATTCTGCGCATCCATGCGCACGCTGCACTTGGGCATCCTGCCCGGCGGTGGTCGCTTTTGCGCATCCCTGCGCTCGCGACACTCGGGACATCCTGCCCGGCGCGGCTGAAGTAGTTGGCACGGAGGGCCAGGGCGCGAGTTTTTGAACTCGCTGCACTTGTGACCGGAGGGAATCCCCGTGGGAAAGCTCCCGGTGCCGTGATGACGCCAGCGGCGGAATGAATCGCGCGGCGCATTGTACCTTGTATCGGCCTCAAAGCCGCGTTTGGATTGGATTTGCAACCCGGGCCGAAATAAAAGTCGCTAATGTCGGCTGAAAGTATTCCCGCCCGGTGCGGTCTGCTGCGGCGTGGCTAAACAATTCTGCGAGGAGAACGGCATGGCGATTCGATACCACAAAACACGTTTGGGCCTCATGATCTACATGTCTTTTTTCGCCGGCGCGGTGAATGCGGCGTGCGTCGCGCAAAGTCCGGAAGCACAGCAGAAAGTGATCGAGTTGTATACCTCGGAAGGTTGCAGTTCGTGTCCGCCAGCGGATCACTGGATGAGCCTGATCAAGCCGCAAGCCGCGATTGCGCTGGCATTTCATGTTGATTATTGGGATTCATCGGGCTGGCGCGATCGTTTCGACAGCCCGCGCTACACCGCGCGCCAGCGCGATCTGCTCGGTCGCAACGGCCAGACCATCTACACGCCGGAAGTGGCGTTGAACGGCAAGGAATGGCAAGGGTGGTCGAGCGGCAAAGTGCCGAAGACCGATCCCGCGGCGAGTGTATCGATACCGAGCTTGAGCCTGCAGGTCGAACCGGGCAATCCCGTGCAACTGACATTGCAGACGCAGCTCGGCACGAATCAGAACGACAAGACTTGGCGCGCGTATTTTGCGATCACCGAAGACGATCTGCACACCGCGGTGAAGGCCGGCGAAAATCGCGGCAAGGAACTAAAACACGATCATGTCGTGCGCGCGTTCGGCGGCCCGTATGCGTTGGACAAGGCCAGTGCAAAGCTCGACTTTCCAGCGAACGTATCCGTACAAAACGCTACAGTCGTCGCGTTTGTGCAGAACACCGAAACCGGCGTGATCGCGCAAGCGGTGCAGCAGCCGTTGCAGAGTTGTGCCGTGAACTGATCGAATAAACCGGCGCGATTCGGTCGCGTGCGAACTACATGCCAAACGCAAACAGCAGCAGGCAAAGAATCAATCCCAAGGTCGGCACCACCGCTGCGAGTGCGGCCAGTGCGGGATATGCGCGCTTGTGCGTATCGCCGCAGATCGCGCGGATGGTGGTGACGACGTAACCGTTGTGTGGCAATACATCCAACGCGCCTGACGCGAGTGCGACGACCCGATGCAGGTGTTCGGCGTTCACCCCGGCTGCAAGAAAATGCGGCGCAAGGATCGGCAGTGCAATCGCTTGACCTCCCGATGCCGAGCCGGTCATGCCGGCGATCACGCTGACTGCAATCGCTGAGCTGACCAATCCATCGCCCGGCATGCCGATCACCCAGCGCACGATTTCCTGGAACGCCGGCAACGCGCTTGCAACTGCTCCGAAGCCGACCACGGCGGCGGTATTTCCGGCGGCAACAAGCGCGCCCATGCTGCCGTCCGCGAGTGCCTTGCCGGGTTCGCGCAAATGCCGCAGATTGAGCAGTGCGGCGGCGATGCAGCCGCCGAGCAGGGCGAGAATCAAGGCTGAGGTCTTGAACTGATCATGCAGCAGAAACGCAATCACCAGCACCACGAGCAGTGGCAACGCCGCCATCAGCGGATGCGGTAGCGATTCGCGCGTATCACTCGGATCATCCGCACGCGCTTCAAAATGTTCACCACGCGCACGCGCTGCGCGCAGCATGCGACGGAACCACCACGAGCCGAACACGAACATGAAGATCGCGCAGACCAGGCTCGCCTGCCAGCCGGCGTAGGGCGATGTGTGCAGATATTCGATCGGAATCCAGTTCTGGATTTCCGGCGATCCGGCCGACGTCATCGTGAACGTGACCGAGCCGAACGCGAGTGCCGCAGGAATGTAACGGCGCGGCAAATCGGCCGAGCGAAACAGGCTCACTGCCATCGGATACACTGAGAACGCGACCACGAACAGGCTCACGCCGCCGTAGGTCAGAATCGCGCAGGCGATCACGACCGCGAGTGCCGCGTGTTGTGGTCCGAGCCGCTGCGTGACCCAGCGCGCAACGCTTTCCGCGGCGCCGACATTTTCCATGAGCTTGCCGAAAATCGAGCCGAGCAAAAACATCAGGAACCACTTCGCGATGAATCCCGAGAAGCCGCTCATGTAACTCGTGATCAGATCGGTCTGGCCGCTGGCTGCGAGTTGCGGCAACAGCGGCATCTCGCCGAGCACCGCGACCAGCAACGCGCACAGCGGCGTGGCGATGAACAGATTCATGCCGCGCATCGTGAGCACGATCAGTAAAACTAGCCCGAGGATCAGGCCGACAAGACCGAGCATGCGCGCACTCCGAATCACTGCAAAAGTGACCGGAGTATCCGCAGTCGCGCTGGTGCGGCCCATTGTACGAAGGTACAAGTGTGTGACATGGCGATAACGCCTAGTGTGCCGCCATCCGGTTCCATGCCGGCAGCATCTGTCCACACACAAGCACGGGGAAACAACATGAAACGCAAGCATCTCAGTCTGGCGATCGCGGTGGTTTTGAATCTTTCGACGGTCGCTTACGCGAATGATGTTGCTGATGCGAATGCCGCTGCGGATCCGCAAGCGGCATCAGCCACGCCCGCCGCCACCAACGCGCCCGGCAGCGAGGCGCGACTCGATACCGTCACCGTTACCGCGCGTCGTCGCGAAGAAAGCGCGCAGAAGGTGCCGGTGTCGGTCAGTGCATTCGGCCAGGAAGACTTGGCCGAACTGCAGGCACACACCGTCGACAGCCTGCAAGGCGCGGTGCCGAATCTCAATATTGTCGAAGGCCGTGGATCGTCATCGGCGGTGAACGCGTTCATCCGCGGCATTGGCCAGCCGGACGCGTTGCAGACGTTCGATCCGGGTGTCGGCATCTATGTCGATGATGTGTATTACTCGCGCATCCAGGGTGCGTTGTTCAACATGTTCGACGTCAGCCAAGTGGAAGTATTGCGCGGCCCGCAAGGCACCTTGTACGGGAAGAATTCCACCGGCGGCGCGATCAAGATCGAGACGCGCGAACCGGGCGATCACACTGAAGCCAGTGTCGGCGTGACGATTGGCGATTACGGCCGTGTCGAGACGCAGTTCTACGGCGCAACGCCGCTCAGCAACACTGTGTCGGCCAGCGTCGCCGCCACGACCAGCGACAATAACGGTTACGTTCGCGATAACGCCGGCAACAAATACAACGACGACGGCACGCAGTCGATTCGCGGCAAGATCGTCTGGCATCCGAGCGATACCTTCAAGGGCGTTTTTTCGCTCGACTACACCCATCAGAATAATGCGTTGACCTTGGGCACGCCCGAAGCACCGCTGATCCAGACCGATCTCGCGACCGGCGCACGCGTGCTGCTGACGCCTTCCAGCGGCGAATACGATTTTCGTTCCAACACGTCGTTCAACCCGAACCAGGGCCAGAAGCTGGTTCACAAGGGCGCGTCGGCGGTATTCACGTGGGAGTTGTCGCCGAGCTGGACCATAAAAAGTATCACCGCGTATCGCAAGCTCGATACTGCAGCGTTCATCGATATCGATGCTTCGCAATATCAACTCGGTGACGTTTTTGTTGGTTTGAAACAGAGCCAACTCAGTCAGGAATTTCAGGCCCAGTACGACAACGGCAGTAATTTCCACGCCACCTATGGTTTGTATTATCTGAACGAAAAAGTGCCGTCAACGCAGTACGCGTTTGCCAACGATTTGTTCACGCTGGCGACCGCGCCGGTCGGTTTTTTGCGTAGCATCAACGACGATCTGAATACCAAGAGTTATGCCGCGTTCGCTCAAGCCAACTGGGAATTCGTGCCGACCTGGACCGTGACCGGCGGCCTGCGCTACACCGACGACAGCAAGGATTACGACCGCACCACGAGCACGTTCTGGACTGCGCCGTTGACCAGTTTGAATGGCACGTTTGCGTTCAACACCAGCAAGAGTTTCGACGCATGGACACCCTCGGTCAGTTTGCAGAAAGCATTCACCGATCACGTGATGGGTTATGTCTCGGCGAATCGTGGATTCAAATCCGGTGGTTTCAACGGCCGGGCCAATTCCGCCGCGGAAGAAAGTACCTACAACCCGGAATACGTCTGGACTTACGAAGCTGGGTTCAAGACCAGTTCCGACAATGGCAAACTGCTCGGCAACATCTCGGTATTCCACAGCGATTATCGTGATTTCCAGGCGCGTGTATCCGAAATCACCAACCCGGCGGCGCCGATCCCGACCTTCGCGTTTCCGGTGTTGAACGCGGCCAAGTTGTCGATGGATGGCATCGAGTTCGAGGGCGTGGCCTTGATCGGCGATGGCAATCGTCTGTCGACGCAGATCGGTTATCTGAATGCCAAATACGATGAGTTCAACGATCCGCGTATTGCGCTGACGCCGGCGCTCGCGCACTTGCACGATCACGTACCGTTTGCGCCAAAAGTGACTGCGCGTGTTGCTGCCAGCCACACCTTTACTTTGGGCGATAGCGGCGGCCTGACTTTCGGCGGCGATGTGTCGTATCGCGATACCACCTGGCTCAGTGTCGACAATCGCGATGCGCTGAGCCAGAAGGCATATACGCTGGTCGGTTTGTACGGCATCTACGACTCGGCCGATCAGCATTGGCAGATTCAGGCCGGCGTGCGCAACCTGACCGACAAGGTGTACAAGACCGACGCGCAGGAGTTCTCCAGCGTCGGCAATATCCAGACCGCGTATTTCGGTTTGCCGAGAAATTATTATGTGACTGCGCGCTACAATTTTTGAGTTAGCTATCCGTCATTCCCAGCGCAGCTTTTGCTCGTCATTCCAGCGAAGGCTGGAATCCATTTTGACTTTGCACTTCAGATCAACATGGATTCCAGCCTTCGCGGGAATGACGGCTTTTTTCAGGGACGCCGATAATGATTCACGAAACACGTATCCGCGTCATCGCCATCGGCACACTGAGCATCGCGCTCGGCGCGTGTGCAGCAAAACCCGCAGCGACGCCGCTGCCGAAACTCAATCTTGATCCGGCGCACACGATGGTGTCCGGCATCTCGTCTGGTGCCTACATGGCGACGCAGATGCACGTTGCGTTTTCCGATCACGTCAACGGCGCCGCGCTGATCGCGGGTGGGCCGTATCATTGCGCCGATGGAAAACTCGATGTCGCTCTCGCGTTTTGCATGAATCCGAAAGCGGATGCCGCGGCCGATTTGGCGACGATGCTCGCAGCCGCGCGGCAACGCGCAGAACATGGTGAAATCGCGCCACTCACCGGCCTGAGTGGCGATCATGTGTATGTGCTGCACGGTCGAGAAGATGCGACGGTGGCCGAATCTGTGAGTCGTTTGAGTGCTGAATTTTATCGCCAGATATTGCCGGATTCTGCCATCAACGTGAGTGTGGATGATGCGCGTGATTTTGCGCATACCTTGCCGACCGAAACCGCTGGCAGCGATTGCCACAAGAGCGAATCGCCGTATCTCGGGCATTGTGGTTTTGATGCAGCAGGCGCCATCTTCCATCACCTTTACGGCGAGCCGGCAACACCGTTCGGCGATGCCGGTGGCGAGCTGCGCAGCTTTTCTCAGGCCACATATCGCACCGCCGAGAAAAACGATTTCCTCGCTGACACCGGTTATGTCTACGTGCCGAAAGATTGCGCGGCCGGTGCGCGCTGTTCGTTGCACATCGTATTTCATGGTTGTTTGCAGAATGCCGAATCGGTCGGCCAGAGTTTCGTCAAGGACGCCGGTTACAATCGCTGGGCCGACGCCTATCACGTCGTTGTGTTGTATCCTCAAACGCATGCGACTTACGCGCCATTGAATCCGAAAGCATGCTGGGACTGGTGGGGTTACAGCGGTGCCGACTACGACGCTCGCAGCGGTGCGCAGATGCAACTCATTGCGCGTGTGGCCGCGGCACTCGGCGCAGCGCTGCAATAAAATCGGACACAAGAAAAATCGATACGGAGCGCATGCATGTTGCCTGATGCGCTGGTGCTCGGCGCCGGCCTGATCTGGCTTGGATTGCTGTTTGGTGCGGCTTTGTACGGCGATCGCCGACCGCAGGCTTTCACGCGCTTCTGGCCCGCGATTTATGCGCTTTCGCTCGCGGTGCATTGCACTTCGTGGACGTTCTACGGCACGGTCACGCAGGCCTCGCGCTCGGGCTGGTGGCTGCCACCGACGTTTGCCGGATCGATTGTGTTGTACATCTTCGGCTCGGGCCTGCTCGAACGCCTTGTGGTGATCGCGCGTACCCACAACAGCACGTCGCTGGCCGACCTTATCGCCACTAGGCTCGGGCGCAACTCGCTGCTCGCCGCACTCATCACCGCGGTCGCCGTGCTGGGCATCGTGCCGTACATTTCGCTGCAGCTCAAAGCCGTGGCGATGAGCTACGGCATGCTGGTGAGTTCGCGCACGTTCGCTACGCCCGCGTGGCAGGACAGCGCGCTCTACGTCGCATTGTTGATGGCACTGTTTGCGATGTTGTTCGGCACGCGCCGCGCGAGTGTCACTGAACACAATCGTGGCCTGGTTTTGGCGATGGCGTTCGAGTCGTTGTTCAAGCTCGGTGCGATGCTCGCGCTTGGCGCGATGGTGCTGTTCGGTTTGCACGTGCCGGATGTGCCGGTGCATGTGCAACCGCCTGACGGTGCGTCTGGATTTCCCGCGCTGGTGCTGCTCGGCGCACTCGCGATGTTTATCCTGCCGCACCAGTTTCATGCCGGTGTGGTCGAATGCCGCGACCCGCTTCATGTGCGCACCGCGCGCTGGATGTTTCCGCTGTACATGTTGCTGATCGCGCTGCCGATCCTGCCGCTCGCGCGCGCCGGCGATGCGTTGCTCGGCAGCGCCGGCGTGTCGTCCGATTTGTACGTGCTGGCGTTGCCGCTGTCGCAAGGGCAGGGTGGCTTGGCGCTGCTTGGATTTCTCGGCGGATTGAGTGCAGCCACGAGCATGGTGATCGTCGCCACGCTCGCGCTGAGCCTGATGATCGGCAACCACTGGATCGCGCCGTTGCGGGTGCGCGCGGGCTGGGGCCGCAGCAGCAGCGATCTGCGTGGCGAGGTGTTGATCCAGCGGCGCGTGGTAATTCTTGCCGTGGTATTGCTGGCATGGGTTTACAGCCGCGCACTGATCGCCAGCGATGCGCTCGCGGACATCGGCGCGATTTCTTTCTCGGCACTTTCGGCGATTGCGCCGGCAGTAATCGTGGCGATTTATCGACCGCAACTCGGCGCGCGCGCGGTCGGTGCGGGACTGATCGCAGGCACGGCGATCTGGGTTTACGCATTGTTGCTGCCGCTGCTGCTGAATCCGCACTTGGTATGGTTGCACGATGGACCGTTCGGCATTGTCTGGCTTGCGCCGGATCACCTGGCGGGCCTCGGCGAATGGAGTCGCCTGAGTCGCGCGGTGATCCTGAGCCTGCTCGCCAATATCGCCGTGCTGCTGCTGGTCGCGGCGTCGCGTTTTGCGCATCCGCCAGCGAGCGCAAAACTCGGCGGGGTCGGCTTCGGCGAGTTGCGTGCGCTGGCGACGCGATTTCTTGCCGAGCAACGTGTGTGTGTGCTTTTCCACGCGACCGATGCGCACGCGCTCGCACCCGAAACCTTGATCGCCGAAGTAGAACACGAGCTCGCCGCCGTGATCGGTGCATCATCCGCGCGTTTGCTGTTGACCGTGGCGCGGCGCGAACGCAGCACCGAACTCGAAACGGTTGCTGTGATCGTTGGCGAAGCGTCGCGCGACCTGCGATTCAATCAGCGTGTGCTCGAAGCCGCGCTCGAAAACATGAGCCAAGGCATCAGCGTGGTCGATCGTGACTTGAACGTCGTCGCGTGGAATCAACCTTATGCAAAATTATTCGATTATCCGCCGGACGTACTGCGCGTTGGCGTTCCCGTCGCCGAGCTGGTGCGGCATAACGCGATACGAGGATTGGTTGGTGCCAGCGGCGTCGATATCGAAGTCGACAAACGCATCGCGCATATGCGCGCCGGCACGCCGTATGTTGCCGAACGCACGTTTCCGTTTGATCGTGTGGTCGAGATTCGTGGCAATCCGATGCCGGGTGGTGGTTTCGTCGCGACGTTCACCGACGTCACCGCGTTCCGCCGTACCGAAGCCGAACTCAAGCACGCCGCCGAAACGCTCGAACAACGTGTGATCGCCCGCACCGTCGAGCTCAGCGCGGCGAAGGGCGAGGCCGAACGCGCGAATCAGGCCAAGACACGATTCCTTGCCGCGATCAGTCATGATCTCGCACAGCCGTTGAATGCTGCACATCTGTTCACCCATGCACTCGCTCAACAACTCGTGCATGCGCAATATCGCGATGCGGTGAACAACATCGATGGCGCGCTGAACTCGGCCGAAGATCTGCTCACCGGGCTGCTCGACATTTCGCGGCTGGATGCCGGCGGTATGGCACCGAAGCGCCAGCCGTTTTGCGTCGACGAATGGCTCGCGCATCTAGCCGCGGAATTTCGCGTGCTCGCGCGCGAGAAAAATCTCGAATTGCATTACGTGCGTTGTGGCGCGTGGATCGAAAGCGATCCGCAACTGTTGCGCCGCATCCTGCAAAACTTTCTCGCCAACGCCGTGCGTTACACCGAGCGCGGTCGCATCGTGCTCGGTTGCCGGCGTATCGGCGAAACATTGTCGATCGAAGTCTGGGATACCGGCCCGGGCATCGCCGAAGCCAATCGCGATTTGATCTTCGAAGAGTTTCGTCGACTCGATCCGGGCGGGCAGGGACTGGGCCTCGGCTTGGCGATTGCGGAGCGCATCGCGCGTCTGCTCGACCATCGTTTGATTCTGCGCTCGTATCCTGGCCGCGGCACGATGTTTGCGATTCGCGCGAGTCGGGTCGTTGCACAGATTGTTGCGCCCGCAATCGCTGTCGATGAGCCGACACATGCCGCGTATTGCAGCGTGTTGGTGGTCGATAATGATCCCGCCGTGCTCAAGGCGATGCAGGCCTTGCTCAGCGGTTGGAATTGCGAAGTGCTTAGCGCGCGCAACTGCGAGGAGGCGGAACGGTTGACGCAAAATCTGCTGCCGGATTTATTGCTGCTCGATTACCATCTCGATGACGGCATCACTGGTTTGCAACTGCGCGATCGTCTGATCTGCGCGCAACAACCTTGCATCATCATCACGGCTGATCATGGCGAAGAAGTGCGGCTCGCGGTGGCTGCTGCTGATTGCCATCTGCTGTACAAACCGCTCAAGCCGCTCGCGCTGAAATCGCTGATGGCGCGTTTGTTGGCGGCGTCACTGGTGCAGGTTTTGTAGCGGCTCGCGCTTGTGCAGTTATGTTTTCGCGGCACGGAATTCGTCGTCATCCGCTGCGGCTGATCAGCTCAGCCGCCAGCGTAATTTCAACCAGATCGAAGCACCGAATACGATCAGGAAATAACTGAATTCCCAACCGCGCATCCAGCTAGGGCCGAGGTGGATCAGCTCGCGTGGTGGCAGGGTGATATGCAACGCCTGAACCGGTGCATCGTCCGGCAAATACCCGGCCGGATTGCCGATCAGATAGTTTAGCCAGATGTGTTTATGCTTTATGCCGCTGGTATGCGCATCGGGGATGCTGAGCAGTGAACGCCCGGTGTTATCGACGAGCTCGCTGCTTGCTGCGGTGCGCGGCGAATTCACTTGCCAGCAGCCGCTGTCGATAATTATTGCAGTATCCGCTGGTTGCCAGCGCAGCAACGGAATCGCGCTGATCGGTTCGGCACAGACGTTGATCGAGGCGCCTGTCGGTGGTGGTTCAAATGCAAAACGATTCGATAACCACGGCATCAGAAACAGCAGCGGCAAACTCGCCAGCAACGCCGGACGCAAACTCAGGCCGAGCTGGCGCAACGACAGCAGGAAATTGTTGCGGATCAAACCACGCAACTCGGTGAAATCTCCAGCATGCAATGCCAGCGCGCGCTGACTCGCTTGCACTTTCTGGCGCAGATCGGTGAGCGCGGCCTGATCGGAAAAACGCCGGTACAAAATCATGCCGAGCCAGGCCGATGCGATCGCGTAAATAATCATTCGCACGAGCGTTGGCAGAGCCAATGCGGTTAATGCCGAATCCAGCGTATCGAGCAGCGGCGCGGGCAGATCGAGCAGGCCGAGATTCATGGTGAGGTTTTTGCTGGAGCCGGCAGCTGACGCAGGATTGCGGCGCCGAGATCGGCAATACCGGTGATCGGCGCATCCAGCGCAAACGACGTGAACAACACGCCCGGCACCGTATCGGGATCGATGCAATGATCGCCGCTCCAGAGTTGGCGATTGTCTTCGATCGCGGTCGCGGGCGTAGCGCCGAGTGTGGTCTGCCACGATGCGCGATAGCCGGGCGCATAACCGACAATCAGATCAGGCGCGTCACCGATGTGTGGCCCGCTGTAGATCGCGCTGGCATCGAATACCTGATTGATCGCGCGCGTATCGGCATCAAGCAGGCCGCGCAGTTTTTCGGCGATTTCAGATTTCAGCGCAGCGACGGAATCTGCGCTGACGATGCCTTGTGCCTCGCGACCGCGCAGGTTCAAAAAAATGCCATTGAGGCCGAGTGCGTAAGCGCGCGTTTTGCTCCAGTCGACTTGGGCGAACAGCGGTAATACGCCATCCGCGCCGGGCTTGAACACCAAGTAACCTTGTTGCGCCAGCCAGCGGTTCAGATGCACCGCGCGGCGGAACGACGCAAAACCATGGTCGGACAACACCAGCAGTTTGTCGCCGGGTTGCAGGCGCGATTGCACTTCGCCGAGCACACGATCGGCCTCGTGGTAAATCCACGGAATCGCACCGCGTGCGAGCGCGCTGGATTGCGCATACAACGGATGTTGCTGATCGATGCCGCGCCAGAACATATGACTGACACGATCGGTCTGCACGAATACTTCGATCACGAGTTCACTGTCGTTGCGCTTGAGCGAGTCGTAGAGCATCGCTTCGCCTTCGGCCAAGGTGGTTTTCACCATGTCGAGCCAGCCTTGTTCGGTCATGTGGCCTTGGTTTAGCGCCCAGGTTTCTTCGGGCATGCCGAGGGTGTGGAAATCGCCGATGCTGTGCGCGAGTTCGGCGGCGTAACCGGGCGGCGCCGTGATCGGTGCGGCGGGGTCGCTCGGGTCGAGATTGATCGGCGACACGTACAACAACGGCCGCGGGAAACTCTCGATCAGATACACGCGCACCATACCGGCAACGCTGCCGACACCGGCGAAATCGAAATGCAAATGGATCCACGGCGACCACTCGCCGACCTTCAATGACAATGTTTGGCCGCCCAGACTCAATCGCGCGGCGTTGTTTTCCGGCGCGAGTTGCAATGGCACGCTGAGCGCGGGCGCTGCAGGTTTGAGCGGATGAGCGGGGCCATTGAACTGGCTATGGATCGAACCGTCATCGCCGATCTGCACGAGTTCGACACGCCCGCCATTTTCGGCGCCGGGAATGGGCCGCGTTGCATAAATCGTATACGTGCCCTGCGAGCCGAGCAGATCCGGTACGCCCATGCCGGAAAGCATGCGCGTGATGTCGTCGGGCGGGTAGGTGACTGGCACGCGCAGCACGGTCGCACGATCACCCGCGCGTTCGGCTGTCGACCAGAATGCTTCGCCATCGCGACGGCTGTGTACGCTCGCGGAATCGAGCGGCAATTCCCAGCCGAACAACCGCAATACGTGGCTCGCGGGCGTGGTCATCGCGATCGAAAAATCCGGCGTGTAGTTGCTCGCGTCACGGCGCAGGAAATCGAAAATTCCATGCGCGCCCGGATTGCCGCCGGTGGCAAAACTGGCCCAGGCCACGGGCGATTGCGGCGGGTTGGTGGTGGCGAGGCGCTGGTAATGTCCACTTTTTGCCAATTGTGCAAAATGCGGCAAAGTACCATCCGCCATGCCGCGTTCGGTCAGCAGCGGATCCATACCGTCGAAACCGAGTACGACCAGGCGCGATTGTGCGGGCGGCGCAGGTGTCTTGGCGCAGCCGGCAAATAGCAGAATGACGCTGAGCGCGCAAGCGAACACATAAATCACGCGCATCGGATTATCGCGATTCGGGTTCGGAAACATCTTCTTTTACGACGGCGGCCGGCGCCGCGCGCGCGCCACGCAGACGTCGCCACAGCAGTCGAATCGGCCAGCTCAGGATCGCGACCAGCGCAAGCACGAGGCCGACCAGCACCGCCCACAACGAGCCGAGAAAACTCAAGCCGGCGCCGGGGCCGATGTAAGCCTCAGCGCTGGCGCTGACGATCAGCAGTGCGAGAACAACGAATATCCGCATCGCAGGAATCCAATAATTGAAGCAATGAGTGTAGCCAAGCCCTGCGTTGATCGCGAGCGAAGTTTGCCGGCGGGATTCACGCCTGTATCGATCGCAGCCATACTCCGCCGATGGATTCCAGCAAACTCAGCCGTCCGCGTGTGCCGGCGTTCGATCGTCTTGTCGGCGCGTTCGCGGCACGTTGGCCGCGCCTCATGCAGCGCCTTGGCGACTGGGAAACCAGCGCGGTGCACGATGAAATAGCGGCGCAGCGGATCGTCAGTCCGGTTTATGTCTGCGGACTTGCGCGTGCTGGCAGTACGGTATTGCTGGAGTTGCTGGCGGCGGCGCCGGAGTTCACTACGCATCGCTACAGCGACTTTCCGCTGCTGTGGACGCCGTACTGGTGGAACTGGCTGCACGCGCGTTTGCCGCTGCCTTCAGCTCAACCGCAACAACGCGCGCATCATGATCGTATCGCAGTGACGGTGGACAGCCCGGAGGCTTTTGAAGAGGTGCTGTGGATGCATTTTTTTGCCGGCCGGCATGACCCCCGAGTCGATCAGGTACTTTCTGCACAAAGCGAAAATGCAGCATTTGCCGCTTTTTATACAATCCATATCCGCAAGTTGCTGGCTGTGCGCGGCAAGCAGCGGTATCTGGCCAAGGGCAATTACAATCTGACTCGCATCGGTTATTTGCGAAGGTTGTTTCCCGATGCGCGTTTTGTCATCGCGGTGCGCGAGCCGCTCGCGCATGTCGCCTCGCTGGTCAAGCAAGACCGATTATTCAGCGCGTGGGCGAAGGATGATCCGGCGGTTGCGCGACATCTCGCGCGCTGCGGTCACTTCGAATTCGGTCCGCACAAATCCGCCGTGAATGTTGGCGATGCCGAACAGGCGCGGGCGATTCAAGCGTGCTTCGATACGAATCAGTCAGTGCAAGCCTATGCGCGGCAATGGGCCGCATCCTATGGCTGGCTAATGCGTACCTTGGCAAATGATGCGGAGCTGGCCAGTGCGTGTCGCCTCGTGGACTACGGTCGGCTGTGTGTCGAGCCACAGGTCGAGCTGGAGAAGATTTATGCGCATGCTGGTGTTGAGGTTTCGCTATCAGCAAGACTCAGCCAACAACATGCAACGCGTCTGGCATTGCCTGACTATTACCAGCCCGGATTCAGCACCAGCGAATCGGGCCTGATCGTGCGGGAAACGACAGAAGTCTGGCGTCAAGTCTGCGCGTGGATTACAGTGCTGTAGCACGACTAAGTTTTCAAACCGGGGGGTCAAGATGAAACGTATCACTTTGCTGTGCGCATTTTTTGCGCTGGCTCAATTCGCGCACGCCGATGTTTATGTTCTCGAGACCGATGGTTTGGTTGCCAAAGGCAAGCCACACCTCGCCGCGGGCAGTGTCGCTGGCGCAAATCCCATCAACGCGCACATTGCCAAACCGGGCGAGAAACATCACGGTATTCCGCTGGGCGGAATCCATCCATCCGCGACCGGTTCGCAACAGCTGATCGATGCGTCGGGATTGAAATATTTCATCAATACCAACATCACGTTTTCCACGACCAGTTCTGCGTCGGGCGCCATGTCCGAAGCAAGTTACACGCATGCGGTTGCGGCAACGACCAGCGGCGGTGGCGTCACCGGCGCGATACTCGACGACTCTTTTGATGGTTATAACACCTTGTGTGTGAGTCTGAATGGCACTCTTGCGAATTGTGCGACAGGCAATGCGAACTTTACGATCTACAACCAGAACGGCGCATCGACGAATGAATGTAACGGTCGCCAGATTGTATTCCCGACGAAGGTGGTCGGCGGCTTGAACGTCAGTCGCAAGGTTTACGTACCGACCGATGATTCGTTCGCGCGCTGGCTGAATATAGTGACCAATACCAGCGGCGCGCCGCTTACCTTCGGTCTCATAACCGCAAACAATCTGGGCTCAGATAACAACACCCTCATCACCGGATCTTCCAGCGGGACGATTCCACCAACGATCGCCGATAACTGGGTGGCCACCTTCCAGAATTTTTCAGGTACTACCAGCAGCGATCCACGCCTCGGCCATGTCTTGCAGGGCCCTGGTGCGGCAACACCATTGTCGGGCATCAATTTCGCGAACGGTGACGATAATCCTTGGTGGGCTTACACGGTGACCTTGAATCCGGGTGAGACCAAGATACTCATGAACTATGTAACGGCGCTCGGATCAAAAGCCGCTGCTGCGACGCAAGCTGCAGCGTTAACAGCGCTCCCATATACAAGCTTGGAATGTCTGACAGCGGCGGAAAAATTGCAGGTCAGTAATTTTGCAATTCCAACACCCACGGCGATCCAGGCGACAAAAACCTACAGCGGCGAAACTTTTGTCGGTGGCACCGGAATTTACACCGTGGTTCTGACCAATACTGGCGGAACCGCGCAGCAAGATAACCCTGGTGACGAGTTCACCGATGTATTGCCGGCAAACCTGACGCTGGTTTCTGCGACGGCAACCAGTGGTACAGCAACTACGGCTGCAAGCACGGCACATTGGAATGGCAGCCTCGCGCCCGCCGCTTCGGTGACAATCACGATCAATGTCGCGATCGCCTCGGGTGCCGTCGGCAGCACGGTGTCGAATCAAGGTACGGCGTTTTTCGATGCCGATGGCAATGGCACCAATGAAGCATCGACATTGACCGATGATCCGGCTATTTCGGGTGGGGCCCTCCCTGATCCAACCAATTTTGTCATCACCGGTGGGTCGATTATTTCGGGTACAAAAACCGTGAGCGGTACCTATGTGGTCGGTAACACGGTGACTTACACCGTCGTGCTGACGAATAGCGGCGCGGGCCCTCAGGCCGACAATCCCGGCAACGAGTTCAGCGACGTGCTGCCAGCGACATTGCAGTTGGTCAGCGCCACCGCAACTTCCGGCACGGCGGTTGGCAACGTGGGAACCAATACCGTGACGTGGAATGGTGCGTTGGCGGCCTCGAGCAGTGTCACGATCACCATCAACGGGACAATCTTGCCGAGCGCTGCTGGTCAGAATGTTTCGAACCAGGGCACGATCAGCTACGACAGTGACGGCAATGGAACCAATGATGCATCCGCCGTGACCGATGATCCGGCAGTGGGGGGCGCTGCCGATCCGACGGTTTTTGCGGTTACCGGAGGCGCCAATGTCGCGGGTACAAAAAGCGTGAGCGGCACGTTCACCATCGGCAATACGGTGACCTACAACATCGTGCTCACGAACAACGGTGCAGGGCCGCAGGCTGATAATCCCGGCAGCGAATTCACCGACGTGTTGCCTGCAACATTGCAACTCGTCAGTGCCTCGGCGACATCGGGCACGGCGGTTGGCAATGTCGGCACCAATACAGCAACCTGGGATGGCGCCCTCGCATCGTCGGCGAGCGTGACCATCACCATCACCGCGACGATCCTGCCAAGCGCCGCCGGCCATACCGTATCGAACCAGGGTGCGATCAGCTACGACAGCGATGGTAACGGCAGCAATGACGCAGCAGCGGCCACCAGTTTCCCGGGAGGTGTGGGCCCGACGGTGTTTCTCGTGGCGGCGTTGCCTGCGGTCGCGATTCCATCGTCGACGACAATGAGCCTGGCGTGGTTGGCGTTGGCATTCGCGGCGCTGGCGTTCTTCGCATTGCGGCGTCGAATCTGAGCAACATATTCGCCATTGTCCGGCGAAAGCGGCATGGCGCCCGTTCGACTGAACGGGCGCCATGTTGTTTTTACAAATTGAATTTTGGCAATGCTGCGAAAAAAATCGCAAGGTCGACATCCGCTTTCGATTAAGCGGATTTCAGCCTTGCCACGAACGGAATTTCGGCACAAGGCAATGTTGTAGATCGGGTATGGCGAAATGCGCCCGGTTAAATTAGAGTATGTATTGGGGAAAGTTTTCGTAACTTTGGGGGTGGTGATGAAACGAATAATTTCGCTTTGCGCTTTGCTCGTGCTGGCGCAGATTGCGTACGCCGATGTGTATGTGCTCGAGTCAGATGGTCTTGCAGCAAAGCACCAGACGCAGGCAGTGCCAGGCCAGCATGTTGCCGGGACACCAATCAACGCACATACCGCCAAACCCGGCGAGAAACTGCATGGTATTCCGCTGGGCGGAGTCCATCCGACTGCCACGGGTTCGCAGGCGCTGATCGATGCGTCCGGCCTGAAATATTTCATCAACACCAACATCACGTTTTCCACGACCAGCTCGGCATCGGGCGCGATGTCCGAAGCGAGTTATACGCATGCGGTGGCGGCCACGACGATGAACGGTGGCACCACCAATTCGACGCTCAACGACGCTTTTGATGGTTATAACACCTTGTGCGTGAGTCTGAATGGCACCCTTGCGAATTGTGCGACAGGCAATGCGAACTTTACGATCTACAACCAGAACGGCGCATCGACGAGCGAATGTAACGGTCGCCAGATTGTATTCCCGACGCAGGTAGTAGGAGCGCCGCCGCCTCCGGTAGGGGCAGTGAATGCAGGCATCGCAGGAGTGCTGAACGTCAGTCGCAAGGTCTATGTGCCGACCGATGATACGTTTGCACGCTGGCTCGAAGTGGTCACGAACACCAGCGCTGCTCCGCTTACCTTCAGTGTGCTGTCGTCCAATAATCTGGGCTCCGATAACAATACCAAGATCACGGCAACTTCGACTGGCACGATCCCGCCCACCATCGCCGACAAATGGGTCGCCACTTTCCAGAACTACAGTGGCACCACCTCCAGCGATCCGCGTGAGGGGCATGTGTTGCAAGGCGCAGGAGCGGCAACACCGCTGTCAGCCATCAGCTTCGCAGATAGCGATGACAACCCGTGGTGGGGTTTCACGGTCACGCTGAATCCCGGCCAGACCAAGATCATCATGCATTTTGTTACCGGACAACCGGGCAAGGTGGCCGCGGCAACGCAAGCAGCCAGACTCGCAACGTTGCCTCCAACCAGCTTGGAATGCCTGTCTACAACGGAAAGAGCTGAGATCACCAATTTCGCGGCTGCCGTACCACCACCGGCAGCAGTTCCATCGATGTCGCCGCTCGGCCTTGCGTTGCTTGCGCTGGCTGGCTGCGGCGTAGCGTTGTTCGCATTGCGTCGACGCGCCTGAGTATTCACGTCATGCGCGTTTGCGCATGACGTTCCACGCATCTGTTGGGCGCCTGCTTGAAAAAGTTGGCGCCCATTTTTTTGCAAGGCGTCACTGCGCGATCTGGCGGTAGGCGTACAACATTACGAAGGATTTTCCCGCCTTGATTCAAGCTCATAAAATACGCTCGCGTTTGGTCAGATTGTTCCCTTGCGTATCCAAGATATTGCCGTGGGCGCTCCTGTCGATCCTGCCGATATTCGGCAGCGGATGTCAGCACGACGATGGCAAGCCCAATGTCGTAATCATCACCTTCGATACTACGCGCGCCGATCATATTGGCAGTTACGGTATGGCGCTGGCGCATACACCGACGCTGGATCGTCTCGCTGCAGAAGGCGTGCGATTCGAGAACGCGATTGCCTCCGCACCGATTACCGCTGTCTCGCATTCCAGCATCATGACCGGGCTGCTGCCGCCTGCGCATGGCGTGCGCGACAACGGTTCGTTTGCCCTTGGCGACGATGCCGTGACATTGGCCGAGCGCTTCAAGGCAGTCGGTTACGACACGCGTGCATATGTCTCGGCGATCGTGCTGAACCGTCGTTACCGGCTCGACCAGGGCTTCGACGTTTACGACGACGATCTCTGGGGAGAAGCCGAACCGAAGATGTTCATGATCCGCGAACGTCCCGCTGCCGAAACCATCGATCGTGTTATCGACTGGTACGGCGAGCGCGAAAAACAGACAAAGAAAAATCCATTTTTCCTGTGGGTGCATCTGTTCGATCCGCACGAGCCGCACAAGCCACCGGCATGGGCCAAGGTACTTGCGCCGAGCTCTTATGATGCGTCGATTGCGTATGCCGATCGCGAGCTCGGTCGTCTGGTCGATGCCTTGCGTGCCAGTGGTGAACTCGACCATACGATCTTTGTGTTTACTGCCGATCACGGTGAAAGTATCGGCGAGCACGGCGAAAAAACGCATGCCATTTTTGTCTATCGCGCGACCACGCGGGTGCCGCTGATCGTTCGTTATCCGCCGCGTTTTCCGCAGGGCAACGTGTACGCCGGTCCGGTGCGCAATATCGATATCGCACCGACCTTGCTCGAGCTCGCGCATCTACCGGGAGCAAAAGATACCCAAGGTGTTGATCTGACCGGGATGGTGCGCGGTGATGTGCCGATCGTCGATTTACCGCAGTATTCCGAGTCCAAACTCGCCGAGCTCGATTTCGGCATGGCACCGTTGTACGCGGTGCGCAAGGACGGTTACACGTTTATCCGTGCGCCGCGTCCCGAGCTTTACGATCTGAAGAACGATCCCGGCGAGCTGCACAATCTGTACGGTGATGCGAAGTATCAGACCAAGGCCGACGCGCTTGATGTCGAACTCGAAAAGCTCATGCAGGACAGTGCTAAACATGCGATCGCCGCGCGCACCGATCCGATGTCGAAAGAGACGATGGAGATGCTGCAGTCGCTCGGTTATCTGCAGGGCGCAACCGACCGTGCTTCGGCTGCCGGCATCGATCCGAAAGACGGCATCGCGATGTACAGCAGGCTGGAAAACGCGCGACATTTTGCGCAGCAGCGCAAGTGGGCCGCCGCCGAGAAAGAGCTGAAAGCGATTCTGGTCGAAATGCCGCGGCATTTCTCCGCGCGCAGCGTACTTGCGCTGGTCGAGTTCAAGCGCGGCAAGTACGACGAGGCGCGCGCGCAATACCTGGAATTGCTCGCGCAGGATCCCAAGCAGTTTCGTTTGTACGGCATGCTCGGCGAGATCGAGCTGATGCAGGGCAAGCTGGATGATGCGGAGCGCTACAACATGGAAGCACTCAAGATCGCGCCGCAATTTGTCGAGGCGATGGGCCAACTCGGCCTGATTGCGACTATCCGTGGCGACGATGTCATGGCGAAGAAGTGGTACGACCAGGCGATGCTGATCGATCCGACTTTCCCGCCGCTGCGCCGACGTCTTGCCGATTTGTATTTCGAGCGCGGTGATTTCGAGGCCGCACTGAAAGAATATCAAGAGGCGTTTGCGCATCAGGCCAAGGATTTCCGCAGCCTGTTGCAGGCCGGCGCCAGCGCGCGTCGCGCCGACAAGCCTGATGAAGCCGAACAGCTTTTGCGCCAAGCGATCAAGATGCGCGACAAGACATGGCTGCCGCGTTACAACCTCGCGTGCCTGCTCGCGTCGCTTGGCCAATCCGATAACGCCCTGCAAGCCCTCGACGATGCAATCGCCCATGGCATGGTCTACGGCAAACTGCTGGTCGAAGATCCGGATTGGGATACGCTGCGCAAGGATCCGCGATTTATCGCATTGCAGAAAAAAGTGCAGAAAATCGATGCTGCGGGTAGTCCGAAAGAAGGCGACATCGACGGCGATATTCCTGACGCGGATTGATCTGGATTTATGGTATCCACCTAGATTTAGCTTCGGGAAATCAATGGCAAGATAGCGCTTCGCTAACCCCCAACAACATTCGCCGGATCAGCCAACTCCAGCGAGCGCAGTAACACACCAGCTTGGGTGCGATTTCTTACGCCGAGTTTCTCGAAGATCGCGGTCATGTGCGCCTTTACCGTGCGCTCCTGAATACCAAGGCTGTCGGCGATCTGTTTGTTGAGCCGGCCGTCGCTGACCAGGTTCAGTACACGCAATTGTTGAGCGCTGAGCGACGCGACTTTTTTGGCGAGCGCCGCATCGGTCGATGACATCGCCGCTGCATTCACCGCATCACGCAAGTTCGGCGGTACGTAATTTTCGCAATTCAACACGCTGCGCAATGCGGCCTGCAGAACGTTCATGTCGGCACGTTTCGGAATAAATCCTGCCGCGCCATAGGCGAGTGCGCGGCTGATCGTGCGCGCATCGTCGTGCGCGGAAATCATCACGATCGCCACGGTGGGAAATTCGCTGCGCAACATCGCCAGGCCCATCAGGCCATGATTGCCGGGCATATGCAGATCAAGCAGCACCAGATCGGTGTCGGGTTCGGCATTCAGCAAAGCCCGCGTGCCATCGAGTGTTGCGGCCTCGAGCACGCTTGCTTCGGGTACGAGTTCGCGCACCGCCTGCATTAGCGCAAGGCGATAAAGTGGGTGATCGTCGGCAATCAGGATGCGGCTCATACTGTGCAATGTACCGTTTCTTCTGGCCGCAGTGCAGACAATTTATGCTGCCTGCATCACGCGCGACAACGCTGCCGCCACCCGCGTTTTGTCTACTGTACTTTCGTACCATTCATCGTGATCGGCGCGCTGTTATGGTGTGCTCTGGCGGAGGAATAATCATGCGCAATCTTGTACTTTTCATCTTCGTGCTGACCATGCTCGGCGCGTGCGCGACATCACCGCGCGATAGAATTGCCGTTGCCGCGGGGAAACCGATGACCGACTTTCTAGTATCGCCCACTCTTGCCACGACGCACGCCGCCGATGATGACCTGCTCACAGCCGGTCTCGGCTTGGCGGGGTTGCGCGCGTTGGCGCCGCCGGTCTTTGCCAATCCGGAAAAACCGACGGCAGCGGAAGTGCGTCGTCGTGCGATCTGGAACAACTGGCGCGGTATCGCCGATCTTGCGCCGGGCGGCGGTTTTGGCGATCTGTATGGATCATTGCCGAGTGTGCCGGGCCGTGAATTTCAGGCGCTGGCGAAATTGCCGGGGGCTAACCAACCGCATCGCGTGCTCACGCAAATCCCCGATGATTTTGATCGCAAGGCGCGTTGTGTCGTGGTCGCTGCGTCGTCGGGTTCGCGCGGTGTATACGGTGCCATCGCGCTGGCCGGCGGCTGGGGTTTGACGCATCACTGCGCCGTGGCCTATACCGACAAAGGCACCGGTACGGGCTACGTTGATATCGATACACGCAGCGCCGTGCAACTGGATGGCACACGCGGTGTGGCGGGTGAGCCTGCGGAATTTGCACCGACATTCACCAGTGCGATCCCGGCGCATAATGTCGCGATCAAGCACGCCCATTCCGGCGACAATCCCGAGGCGGATTGGGGTTCGCACATCTTGCAAGCGGCGCAGTTTGCACTGCATACGCTGGATCAGGCGCTGCCAAGTGAGGCGCCATTCACTTTCAGCAATACGCGCGTGATAGTGCTCGGTGTATCGAATGGCGCGGGCGCGGCGTTGCGTGCCGCCGGAATCGATCATGAGCATCAACTTGCCGGTGTGGTGGCGGTGTCGCCCAGTGTTTATTCCGGCGATGGTCGACCGTTGTACGACTACGTTACCGAGGCCGCGATATTTCAACCTTGCGCGTTGCTGCATGCCACGTTCGATCATGTCGCGCTGGCACGGCCGAAAGGCGCAAAACCGGCGACCTGGGCGCAGCGTTGCAAGTCCTTGCACGACTATGGTTTGGTCGCGGCGATCGACACCACCGCGCAAGCCGGCGAGGCGTATTCGCGAATGCGCGAAAACGGCTGGACCGACACCGCCATCGAAGCTGGCGCGATCAGCAGCAGCTTCGATTTGTGGCGCGCCGTGGCGGTGACGTATGCCTCGGCGTACACCCGCAGTGGGGTCGAGATGATGCCCTGCGGTTATCGTTTTGCGGCGCTCGATGCGAGCGGCGTAGCGCGCGCTAGCAGCGTCGTTGAACAAGCAACATGGTCGGCCGATGGCACCGGTATTCCACCGAGTCCGGGTATCGGCATCATCGACAGCATGGCGAACGGTGCTGATCCTTCGGTGCTTGGATTATTGTGTCTGCGGGCAATGTGGGACGGTGAGCATGCGTTGAAAAGACGACTACACGCCGGTGTCGAGGCAACCCTTGCCGCGCCGCCGCGCGCGGGTTTGCCGGTGATCGTGATTCATGGCGCCGATGACGGCTTGATTCCCGAAGCATTCACCAGCGCGGCGTATGTGCGTACCGCGAAACAACAGAGCGCCGATCGTGATCTGCGCTATTGGCGCGTCGCCAACGCGCAGCACTTCGACGCGTTCCTCGGTCTGCCCGTGCTCGGCGCGCGATATGTGCCGCTGATGCCGTATGCCTATGCGGCGATGGATGCGATGTTCGCGCATCTCACCCAGGGCACGCCGCTGCCGGCGAGTGCGGATATCGCTGCGTTACCGCGCGGATTGAACGCGGGTGTGGCACCCGCGTTGAGCGCAAAAAATCTCGGTGCGATTCCCAAATAGACGGCTATATCGATTTTCGCAGTGCGATATTGTTCCGTACCACGATGCCTAGATACGCGAATAATTCCACGATACGGCTTTGCCATCGCGATACGGCATCACGCCATGAAATGCACGCGGGTCAGTATCAAACACCAGTGGCAGGAAATGCCGGTCGCCGTCCCACAGCGGCAGCTCCATGATGCGCGCGATGTCGATCCATTCGAGCTCGCCTTCGGCATTCCGTTCGAGCGGTGTGCCGCTAAAACTGTCGATCAAAAAAACGAATCCGAGCCAGTCTTCGCCGTCCTTGCCGAAGCCGGGCCAACTGATCGTGCCGCGCAGACTCAAGCTCTCGCATTCGATCGCGGCTTCCTCGCGAATTTCGCGGCGCATGCACGCGACGATATTTTCCTCAGGCTCCATCTTGCCGCCGAGTCCGTTGTATTTGCCTAGGTGCTGATCGTTGGCGCGCGCGTTGCGATGGATCAACAGCACTCTGGATTTATCGGGCGAAAGAACGTAGCCGAGCGTGGCGACGATAGGCGTGTAGGGCATGGGCAAATTCCGATGATGTCGCGTAAAAGCGCAGTGTAACCGGCGCGCCTATCGTGTTCAGAACGGCTGCATCAAATTTCATCGCCGTCGCGACTTTGGTCATTGTCATCCTGCCTCGTGCGGGTCATCGCGATCGAGCCCGCTGCTTAACACGGCAGCAATATCGATATCGATGTGCACAAGGCGATCAATGGATGGGCCGAATCGATGCGCCTAGTTGCAAGGCCAGGATATCGCCAACGCGATCCTGTTTGCGGTGAGCCAGCCAGATCATGTCTGCATCAATGAAATCCTGATGCGCCCGACCGATCAAGAACGCTGATCACGCGGTCAAAACGGTGATGCATTTTTCATAGAGATCGCGATGTTGCAGATCGACAGTGCAGTCAACAAGCTTGCCGTATAACTTGATCGAAAACGGAGCCAGCCGACCATCAGACTGAAGGTCGCTTGTCGACCCCACGCGTTCGTTGGCGAACGGCTGCTAAGGGCTCGTCAATGCCGGGCGAATCCACCGCTCACGGCGGCAGAGCTTCTTCACCATCGCCGCGCACGGATTTGAGCAGCGGGTCGGTCTTCACGAACGAAATGCCAGCGTCGTGCTGCGCGTAGGCGCGTTCGAGCCACTCAAACGTCTTGTCGGCCTCGCCACGCCAGCCATAGACCTGCGCGGAGCGATTTTCGACAATCGCGACGAAGCGCGCAGCAAGGTGTTCGACGACATCGAGGTGTTCTACAACCGGGAGCGGCTACACAGTAGGGCTGGTCGGAATAGATCGATTTTTGATATTTTCCTGCTGCAAGTAACTGATTACCGCAGATATCGTTACTTTGTCAGAGATCGAAAATCAACGAGTTACATCAAGCCGAAGTAGCTTTGGTGCTCTCCTCGACCTTCGCGGAATGCAATGGAACCAATAACAACCATCGGGCGGACATTTACAACGCGATGGGAGAGTCCGCGGACCGAATTCAAGTTATAGCGACCTTAGGTCATCTTATCCATTTTCGATAAGGTGCCTAAGGTTCCTATTAACTCGCCCGATACTCCCGGCCCATGCGAAACGCGTCTTCCGCATACGCGACTTGCTGGATAGGAAACGACTTGCAGGATTGTTATGGGCTATCCTGGAACCACGTCAACTCGATTGGCGCCCGGAATCGCGTCGGTCACATCAAGGATTGCCGAAGACACAGCAGCAGTGCGGATAGCCAGTTTTTTGACCAATCTTCGCCAACCCAGTTGACCAGTCTCGCCGGACAACGTGACCAGCGCCGCCAGCGATTTGACGATCCTGCTGATGGTCGCATGTCGACCTTTAACTGCCGGTCGCGATCAGCAGCATTTGAATAACCATTTGGCTTAGGCGCACCTTGGCATCGGTACGCGGTAAACTCTGGCTCTTCGCCCATTGTTTCACTAGCAGCCGACCAATTGCGCGCAGCAATCGACAGCGCGTTGGCACCTTAACTCACCTCTGGAGAAGGCCCGTGCGTAAAGCCGTCAATATCTGCAAAGGCATCTTCATTTCCATTTTGATGTCGTCGTCGGCGATTGCCGCTGACGAGACCAGCAAAGTGATCGACGATCCAGCCTATACACGCGCACAGCGGCTCATCGAAGTCGAACCCGGCCGTAAGCTGAACCTGTATTGCCTTGGCGAAGGAACTCCTACAGTAATCTTTGTGTCCGGCGTGGCCGATGACACTTCGGCGTGGGCCCGCGTGCAACCTGCAATTGCTGCACACACACGTGTATGTTCTTACGACCGAGCGGGGATCGGTTACAGCGATGCGGGCCGCCGGCCGGCAGACAGCGCCAACATCGTCGACGATCTACACCGTCTTCTGAATGCCGCATCGATAAAACCGCCTTATATTCTGGTTGGCCATTCGATGGGCGGAATGCATGCGAGGCTTTATGCTGATTCCTATCTGCCCGAGGTTGCTGGCATGGTGCTTGTCGACTCGGTGAGTGAAACCGGGCAGGAAAACGCCTGGCGGCTCGATCCGCAGCAGCCGACCCATGAGCATGCCTTTGCTTTGGATCCGAAGGAGTTGGCGAACCAGCGCGATTGTATCAAGGCAGCGCAGCTTGGCTTCGTTGAGGGATCGGAGTCCTATAAAATGTGTGTTCCGCCCGATGATCCGCGCTACAGCGATGCGATCAATGCGTCCCTCCATAAAGCCTATATGTCGCTGGGCTTTCAGCAGGCAGCGATCAGCGAACAAAACACTTACCAGGAGAGCTCCGACGAGGTACGTGCGGCACGGCGCTGGTACGGCGACATGCCGTTAATTGTGCTGTATGCGCCACTCCCCGCGCGCCGGGACGGGGAAACGCAGGCACATCGGGATGCGCTGGATCGCGTAAGGTTAAGCTTTCTAGATCAACTCGTTGCGCTTTCCAAGCGTGGCATTGTCCGACTCGTACCCACCGCGACGCACGAAATTCAGAAGTCCCAGCCCGACGCGGTGATAAAGGCAATACTTGAGGTTCTGAAGGATGCGCGAGAGCCGAAGGAGCACGACCCAGCGGCGCAACATCAATGATGTAAAAATAGTTGGCCACTGCTTGCTTCAGTATTATCAATACTAAGCACGGCAGCTTTGCGGAAATGATTTGGCCGTGGATCGTGTCCTTTCTTGGCCGAGAGCAGCCGGTCGCTGGATGACCCGCGAGACAGATTTGATCACGAGCAGTATGCTGATCACGGATCGCCGGAACCACTGATAACGATGATCTGTACAGGCACTTCAGCGGGGGACTGCAAAAATAGGCAGACTGTTGGACATTGCTCAATTACGTGGCGAAAACGTGCAACCCAATTGTCGAAATGCGGCAGTTAGTCGCCGAAAAAACGGTCCAGATGTATGGCAACACACGCTATGTACCGGAGCCGCAATACGCCCTCCGGCACATTCGATTTCAATAGCTAATTTCTTCGATCAGAAGCCCAGCGAAATACCCGCGTAATAAGTGCGTCCGAATGCGGGCTCAAGACCGTTCTGGAAGACGCGCGAATAATAAACTTTGTCGCCGAGATTCGAGATACCGGCGAGTAGACGCACGCGTTCGGTCAGGTTGTAGTCGCCGGAAAAATCCACCACGGTGTATTGCGGAATCTTGGCCGGCAGATACCCGGGCTGACCGAGCACGGCGGTCGTGCCGGTATCGTTATCCTGCCAGTATTGCGAGGCGACCGAGCTTGCGCTGAGACTGAGTTTGTAGTGTTTGTCCTGTGCCCACACCACGCCCGCGCGAGCGACATAATGCGGCGCGAATGCCGGAGTGTTGCCGACAAGACTCGTGCCGTTCGGATTCTTCAGCGTGCTGCCGGTAAATTTTGCATTGAGGAAACTGGCGTTCGCAAAAAGATTCAGATGCTGGCCGTCATTGCTGCGGTCGCCGATGGCGAGCAGATCGTATTCGATCTGACCTTCGATACCGCGATGGCGCGTATCGCCAGTGTTGACGTTGATGGTATCGCCGATGGCATCGATCACCTGTGATTCGAGACGATTCTTGAAATCGATTTCAAATAGGCTGACATCGTAATACAAACCTTTCGCCGGCCAGCCGTGGATGCCGGCTTCATACGTGGTCGACTTGGTCGGGTCGGGATCGTTGTTACTCGGCGAGGTCTTGCCGAACGGACTGCCGATATCGAGATAACGCAACGGACGGAAACCCTGCGACACGTTCACGTAGGTTTCGTTGCCGTGGCCGAAATCGTTACCAAGGCCGAGACCGAACAGCGGCACGCTTTTCGCGTAGTTCTTGTCGATCAATGGCACTGGCGGATTGGCGCCGGTTTTCCCGGTGTTCAAGGTTTCATCGACATCGAGTTTTTCATGCTCGAAACGCACCGATGGCACGATGTGGAATTTGCCGAAGCGGAAAACGTTTTCAGCGAACACCGCGGCGTAGTCGGTGCTGCGATCTTGGCGCAACGTGGGTGTGCCGCTGTGATCGTATTGATCGACGACCAGATTGGTGCCGAGCCATTTGCGCCACGGGCTATCCGATTGATACGCGGTAAAACCCGTGGTGAATGCGTTGCCCTGACCCCAGTCATGGCGCAGGCGTGCGTCGAGTCCGGTGAAACGATACTTCTGCGATTCGAGCGTGCTATTCGGCACCGGCTTTGCGGTCAGGCTTTCTGAGCGATCGGCCTGGTCGTGGTAGCCGCGCCATAGTTTCACTTCGAGCTGGGTCTTGTCGTTGAAATGATTTTCGTAGCCGAGCACGGCGAAATCGTGATCGACCCAAGTGCGATTGTCCGGTGTCGTGGTGAGATTCGGGTTGGCAATCCACTGCGTGTAGCTCATGCGTCCGGCCTGCGCATTGTCGCTGCGATACGCATGCAAATCGAAGGTCAGTTTTTGTGTGTCATCGAGCTTGTAGCCGAGATGCAGATCGCCGCCGCTGACTTTGTAGTCGCCATTGTCGCGCTGGCCGTCGGCCTGACGGTAATTGAAGTCGGCGCGGTATTCCCATTGGCCGCTGGTGCCATCGACCTCGGTGTAATCGGAGAACAGGCCGTGACTGCCGATGACATTTTCGGTATAGCCGCCGAACTCGCGGGAGGGATCAGGCCGGCGTGTGACGTAGTTCAACACCGCTGGTTCCGGTCCGTACAGCAGGCCGGATCCGGCGCGCAGAAATTGGATCGACTCGATGCTCTGCGGCACTGGAATATAGTAATTGGTCGGGAAGCCGATCCAGTCGCTGACGATCGGAATGCCGTCCTGCAAGCTAAGGATGTACTCGCCTTCCTGCGGGTTGCCGATGCCGCGGTAATTCACGTTCAACTGGCCCGGAGTTTGTTGTTCCGAAACCAGGATGCCCGGAATATGGGCGAAAAGGTTACGCAAATTGTTGTCGATGACGGTAGGAATATCGTCGAGTTTTTCGACCGTGCTCTTTTTCGTCACGGTGATCTTGGTGCCGTCGACTTCCGGCAAAAGATGGGCGCGTTTAGTCTCGATATTCCACATCCACGGTTTGTCCTTGACTTGCACTTCGTTCAGGCGCGTGGTGTTGTCTGCGGCAGCCATATCCGTGCCCAACGGTGTTTCAGCCCATGCCCCGGCGTTGGCAAATGCCAACAGAATACCGACGCTCAGCGCGCTATGCCGAAATCCGGGCATGAAAGAGTTTTGCAAATTGATCGACATCGAATTACCCCTGGTATGGATGTGTTGGTTTCGCATCACGCAGCCCGATTCGTCACAAACGGAATCCAGTCCGTGTGCAATCGTCAGGTGCGCCTGCGGGTGACCGAGTTTCAAATTCCGTGGTGGTAGCAGCCCTGCAACAGCCCCTGTGCACGGCGAATTAACTTCTTGCTAACCTGCGGCGATATTCGCATTGCGCCGGGTAATATTTCATCAGTCATTGGAATGACAAGATATAAGCCTTTTGACCCATTACTTGTGGCTGTGCGCTGTAGAATCGGCCGCCGATGGATGTGACGCGCATAAAAAAAGGCGAGTCTTTCGACTCACCTTTTTTGTTTTCACGCATTGTTTTAAACTGCTTGAACAACTGGCGCCGGCTAAATTCTCAGAAAGTAGACGTCACTGCCAGCAGCGAGCTTGCAAACAAAGGGCTCAAGCAGAATTACGCGTGCGGAAGTTGGAGCTGCGACCGCCGCTCGGCTTCTTCGCGCCGACGGCGTGACCACCCCGCGGTGCTGCTGCGTGCGGGCGACGTGCATGCGACGCACCCGGCTTGCCGTTGTTGCCAGCACGCGGATTCGGGCGCGCAACATCGAGACGCAGCGGCTGCATCGGGGTGAAGCCTTCCACGTTCACCACTTCGATATCGCGCTTGAGCACGCGCTGGATGTCACGCAACAAGCCACCTTCGGCATGCGAGACCAGCGAAATCGCCAAACCCTCGGCGCCAGCGCGGCCGGTACGACCGATGCGATGCACGTAGTCTTCGGCAACCATCGGCAGATCGTAGTTCACAACGACTGGCAGCTGGTCGATATCCAGACCGCGTGCGGCGATATCGGTCGCGACGAGAATCGTGGTGCGGCCAGCCTTGAAATCCTTGAGTGCGCGGGTACGGGCGCCCTGGCTCTTGTTGCCGTGGATCGCGTCGGCCTTGAATCCGGCTTCTTCGAGCTGCTGGCACAAACGATCGGCGCCGTGCTTGGTGCGGCTGAATACCAGCGTCTGGCGACGGCTATCTTCGGCCAGCAAATGCAGCAGCAGGTCACGCTTCTTCACTGCGTCGACCGGATGCACGCGATGGGTGATGGTGGCGACGACGCTGTTGCGCGCGGCGATCTGGATTTCGACCGGATCACGCATGAACTGTGCGGCAAGTGCCTTGATCGGTTCGGCGAATGTCGCCGAGAACAACAGGGTTTGGCGGTTCTGTTTCGGCACGGTCGCGAGGATACGCTTCAACGCTGGCATGAAGCCCATGTCGAGCATGCGATCAGCTTCGTCGAGCACAAGGATTTCGACACCGGACAGATCCGCAGTGCGACGTTCCATATGATCGAGCAGGCGGCCCGGTGTGGCCACGAGAATATCCACACCGCGACGCAGGGCCTGCATCTGCGGACCCATGCCGACGCCGCCGAAAATCGCGGCGCTGGTCACGCCGACGTATTTGCCATAGGCACGGATGCTGTCATGCACCTGGGCGGCGAGTTCGCGAGTCGGAGTCAGAATCAATGCACGTACTTTGCGCGAGGCATTGGCGGGCTTGCGACCTTCGGGATACAGACGCTCCAACATCGGCAGCGAGAACGCCGCGGTTTTGCCGGTGCCGGTCTGCGCGCCGGCGAAAAGGTCATGACCGGCCAGCGCAGCCGGAATAGCTTCGCTCTGGATCGGGGTGGGCTGGGTGTAACCCTGTTCAGTCAGGGCACGGTTAATCGCGGGCGACAGCCCGAAAAGTTCAAAAGACATGGTGAAGCTCCTAAAAAGTAAAACCCGGAGCGTTCCCTTAGAACCGCGCTGCAGGGCGAAATGATTCGGCGCCTGCGCAGGATGCGGAGAGGCCGCGTTTGAGCGTCGAGACCGAGCGGGCGTGAGGCCGAGATGCGTACACGGAAACGATTCGAGGAATCTGTTTCAGGCACAACGGCTATGGGCATCCGAAGGGGAAACCGAGAAGCGGCGCAACAAACAAGGCGGACTATACGCGAACTCAGGCTTCCAAGCTACTGATTGTTTTCAACTGTTGCGCTGCAGCGTGCATTGCGTTCAGGAAGCCGGTCGGAACTGGTGCGGTCAGTGGCAGAAATCCGATAGGCGTGATTTCATGTTCTTCCCATCGATGGCCGCCTCGTATGCAGTTGTGTTTGAGCGAAAAATTATGGCATGCTGCGCAAATAAGAATTATTAGCATTTGAGGGCAGTATCATGCGTCAAAAATTTCTCCTGACAGGCGCGGTGACGTTCTTTTTCTGCGCGAGCGTATTCGCCGAATCTGCCAGTGCGCCCGTTGCCGCAAGCGCGAAAACCAGCGCAGGCAAGCCGACTCAGGCGACGCCTGACAATACATCGCTGCAGCGCGAGATCGAACAGCTCAAGCGTCAGATCAAGCAATTGCGGCCGGATATCACCGAGGCAATGCTTGGATTGCAGATTCGTCATGCGCGGTTGTGGTTTGCCGGTGAAGCAGGCGACTGGGAGCTGGCAGCATTTCAGGTGCACGGTTTGCAGGATGGGCTGGACGGCATTGTTGAAAACTATCCCGAGCACGCTGCATTGCAGCCCGAGCGGCTCGGCGATATTTTGCCGGCGATGATGGGTGCGCCGATGAAAACCTTGCGCGCGGCGGTGGACAATAAAAACAAAGCTGAATTCGAGCGCGCGTTCGATGGCGTTTCAGCGGCGTGCACGGGTTGTCACACCGTTGCCGGGTTTACTTTTTTGCAGATCCACCGCCCGAAAACGTCGTTGCTGGATAATGTCAGCGGTACACCCGTTGCGACGTCCACAGCCAAATAGCCGGAAGGCCGGTGTGTGGCGTAGAACAAACCCCGATCACAACGGAATGCGCTTGGCGCTGTCGTAATGCTGGCGCCAATAAACGTTGCTGAGATAATCCAGCCTGACCACGCCGCCTTCGTTCGGTGCATGCACAAAACGGTCTTCGCCGACGTAGATGCCGACGTGCGATGCGTGGCGGCTGGTGGTGTCGAAAAAAATCAGATCGCCGGCCTGTAAATCGTTGCGTGCGACCGCGGGAAGTTGCAGGTCGGCCAGATCGCCCACGGTGCGCGGCAGCACCACGCCGGCGGCATCGCGGAACACAAAATCGACCAGGCCACTGCAATCGAAACCGGTTTCCGGTGTGTTGCCGCCGTAGTGGTAAGGCGTGCCGACCAAGCCGATGGCGCGGAACAATATATTGTTGGCCGCCGTCACGCCCTGGCGCGCCGCTGGTGCGGTGAAGCGCGGCAACGCGGTCGATGTCGGTTTGCTACGCTGCTGCGAGCATGCCGCGAGCAACAGACTCAGGCACAGCAAAAAATTCAGTGAGCGATGGATGGGCAGGGCGTTCGACATGCCGATAAAATCCGTGATGCGCGGTGCGCTGTCAATCATTGCATGTAGATGCCAAACAGCTTGCCGATCGCATGCCAACAATGACGTGGCGCACTCAACTCGCTACTCTACGCAACTTTCCCGCGAGGACGCTGCATGAAAGCCGAAACCAATTCCGTGGTGAGTTTCCATTATTCCCTGACCGACGAGGCCGGTGAACCGATCGAGAATTCGCACGAACGCGAACCGATGAGCATTCTTCTCGGTGCCGGCAATATTATTCCCGGGCTTGAGTCGGCGATGACCGGGCGTGAAGCTGGCGATCGATTCGACGTCACCGTGACACCCGAGCAAGCCTACGGCGAACGTCGCGACGGCTTCACCCAGCGGGTGCCGAAAAAATATTTCGAGCTGGCGCAACGCCTCAAGCCCGGCATGACCACGTTGCTGAAAACGCAGGACGGCAGTCAGCGCATGGTGGTGGTGATGAAAATCGGACAAAGTGTGATCGATGTCGACTTGAATCATCCGATGGCTGGCAAGACGCTGAATTTTGCGGTGGAAATTCTGGATGTGCGCGTGGCCAGCGAGGAAGAAATTGCGCATGGTCATGCGCATGCGGAAGGGGGCCATCAGCACTGATTTTTGCGGCGCGTAACGCGACAAGGCAGGGATTTCGACATGCCAAAACTGCATGAATGCGATGTCGCCGATCTGCGCCCGACGCAGATCACGGTCGGCATGTTCGAGGTCGAGGACAAACGCAAGATGCTCGCGGCGTTCAGTAAACACGAGCGTCGCGATTTTCTCCAGGCGCATGCGATTCCGGCGGTGCGCGGTCTCGACAATAAGCTCTACATTACCGATCACCATCACCTCGGTCGGGCCTTGTTTGATGATCGCTTCGATAGCGCATTTTTTCTCGTCGAAGCCGATCTTTCAGCGCTTGATGAAACGAGTTTTTGGCAGCACATGCATCAGCAACAGTGGGCGCATCCGATCGACGCCAGCGGCAAGCGCCGTGATTACGCGAGCATTCCGCATCACCTGGAAGATCTGCTCGACGATCCGTATCGCAGTCTGGCCGGTTATGTACGCAACGCAGGTGGTTATGAAAAAACGCCTACGCCATTTGCCGAGTTTTTATGGGCGGATTTTTTCCGCACGCGGATCATGCTTGACGGTAGTCGTGGCACATTCAATCGCGCCGTCGAGCGCTCTGTGAGCTTGGCGCACAGCGAGGCGGCGCATGCTTTGCCGGGTTATTTGCCGCTCGCTAAAAGCTGAGGACTTCGCCTTGTCGACTGGCGTTTCAGACCCAATATCTGTATAAAGCGCAAGCCTGCGTATCGCAACAGGTGTTGTCGGCAACGGCAGTCCGGTACTTGAGCTCCGCTCGTTACTCTCTGACATTGCATCACCCTGAAATACCAGCCAGTGCCCGCAAGGGTGAAATATCTCCATTGATTGAAGGTTATACATATGTCAGATCAGCTGATTGGAACCGTGAAATGGTTCAACGATGAAAAAGGTTATGGGTTCATCAGTCGCGAAGGCGGCAGTGACCTGTTTGTGCACTTCCGCTCAATCGTAGGCACCGGCCGTCGTGGTCTGGTCGAAGGTCAGAAAGTGCGCTTCACCCTGGGCGAAGGCCAGAAAGGCCCACAAGCCGAAAACGTCGTTCCCGAATAATCACGTTTTCTTTATCAGCGCGCGGAACTACTGCTTCGCGCGCTGATCTCAATGCTCGATAATGTGCGGCGCGGGTTTTCTCCGCAGCACGCAATGCATTGATTGTTTTATCCCGTCTTCCACGGATGCCGCGTATCATGCGCTGGTATTTCGTGGCGTATAACTCGGCTGCTGTGTCATTCAGCGGTCGAGCCGTTTCTTGCGCTGCTCACGCGCGCGTTTCTGCGACGAGATATTCTTCCGCTCGTCGCCCTCATAGAGGATCCACCGATGCTGACACTTTCCGTGCGCGGTCTGCCGCGCTCCACTACCGAACAGTCTCTGACCGAACTGCTCTCACGTCATGGTCGGGTGCATAACCTGAAAATGGCCAAGGATTTGTTCTCCGGCGAATGCCGCGGTTTCGCCACCGTCGAAATGGAAGGGCATGAGGCGCGCAATGCGATCGCCGCCATGGACGGTTCCAGCGTCGAAGGCGGTCAATTGCGCGTCGGCCTCGACAAGCCGCGCGTTGGTCGCGGTGGCGGTCGCCGCTAACGCCGGACTAAGCCGATCCCGCAACGGGATTGGTTTGCCAATGCCGACGCCGGCCTGACCGGCGCGGCAGACAAACGCGCCGCTTCATACCGGCTCGTTTTGCATCTCAAGATTCGCTCGTTATCAAAACCGGTTTACGCATCGACGTGTTGCCGAGCTTCTGCGTGCCCGTCGATGTGGCGCTGATCGCGCGCCGGATTTTTTCTGCGCCGGCCAAGCCAGAATCCTCCGCTGGCTCTACAATCGCGGCATGAACGAAAAAAAATTCGACGTGGTGATTCTCGGCGGTGGCGTGATCGGTTTGGCCTGCGCGCTTTATCTGCTCAAGGCCGGTCGCAGTGTGCTTGTGATCGAGCAGGGCACACCGGGCTGCGGTAGTTCGCACGGCAACTGCGGCACGATTACGCCGAGTCATGCTACACCGCTGGCGATGCCCGGACTGACTTCCACCGCGTTGCGCTGGATGCTGCAGGCCGATGCGCCGCTGTACATCAAGCCGCGCTTTGATCTTGCGCTGCTGTCGTGGTTGTTGAAGTTTCGCCAGCACTGCAACTGGGGGGATTTCCGCCGTATCACCGCGATCAAGGCGCCGCTGCTGATGCGTTCGCGCGAACTGCTCGAACAACTTGTTGTCGACGAAAATCTCGCTTGCGAATTCGAAAAAACCGGCACGATGTACGTGTATCGCGACGAGCAGGCGTTGGAGAAATCGCAATGGCTGCCGCAGGCGTTGAGCGATGTCGGAGTGCCGATTGAAACCATCGATGGCGCGCGTGCACGTGCTATCGAACCCGCGCTCAATAACAGCATCGTCGGCGGTTATCTCAATCCGGTCGATGCGCACCTGCGCCCGGATCGATACCTCGCTGAACTGACGCGATGCGTGCTTGAGCACGGCGGCGAGATTCGCGATGGAACCCGAATCAGCGGATTTCGCAGCGGCACGCGCCACATCGATGCGGTGCTCACCGACCGCGGCGAAGTCTGTGGTCGCGAGATAATCCTTGCGCTCGGTGCATGGTCGCCGCAATTCGCAAAACAATTGAATCTGCGCTTGCCGATCCAGCCCGGCAAAGGTTATTCGGTAACCTATGATCGGCCAGAAATCTGTCCGCGTATTCCGCTGACACTGAAGGAGCGCAGCATCTGCGTGACCGGCTGGAGCAGTGGTTATCGCCTCGGCAGCACGATGGAATTTTCCGGCTACGACACGCAACTCAACCGCACACGTCTTGATGCACTGGCGCGCGGCGCGGCGGAATATTTGCATGAGCCGGTCGGCGCTCGTATCAGCGAAGAATGGTATGGCTGGCGACCGATGACCTATGATGATCTGCCGATCTTGGGACGCAGTCTGGCGCATGACAATCTGACCTTGGCGACCGGGCACGGCATGCTTGGGGTGACGATGTCTGCGGTTACCGGCGTGCTGATCAGCGAGTTGCTTTGCGGTCAATCGCCATCGCTGGATCTGGCGCCTTACAGTCCAGCACGTTTCAAATAATCGGGGGAAAAAGTATGCATCTGGGGAAAAATTTCGCGCTGGCGTTTTTGCTTGTTTTTTCATCGCTTGGGTTTGCTGCCGAGGCCAGCAAAACCGATGCTGCCGATGTGGATTTCCAGTGGGGTGTAAAGGTTCCGCTGCGTGATGGCGTGAAACTCAACGCCACCTTGTATCGTCCGCATACGCAGAAAGATGCGTTACCGTGCATCTTCACGCTGACGCCGTATATCGCGCAGAGTTATCACGATCGTGCGATGTATTTCGCCGCGCACGGTTTTGTTTTCGCCACGATTGACGTGCGCGGTCGCGGCAATTCGGAAGGCGAATTCACACCACTGCTGCAGGAAGCGAAAGACGGCCACGACATCGTCGAGTGGCTCGCGCAACAGCCGTATTGCAACGGCAAGGTCAGCATGTGGGGAGGCTCGTACGCAGGCTACGATCAATGGGCCACGGCGAAGGAATTTCCGCCGCATCTGGCGAGCATCGTGCCGGTCGCGTCGCCTTACGCCGGCATTGATTTTCCCCGCCGCAACAACATCGCTTATCCGTACGATGTGCAGTGGCTCACCTTCACCAGCGGCCATGCTTCGCAGGACAAGATTTTCGGTGATGGCAAATTCTGGACGGCCAAATTCAGCGAAGTTTTTCTGCAACATCTCGCGTTCAACAACATCGACAAGATCATTGGCAATCCGTCGCCGATCTTCCAGAGCTGGGTGCAGCATCCGATGCGCGATGCGTACTGGGACAGCTTCAATCCGACTGCCGCCCAACTGGCGAAAATCGATCTGCCGATCCTCACCATCACCGGTCAATACGATGGCGATCAACCCGGTGCGCTGATGCACTACACCGAGCATATGGCCAACGCCAGCGAACACGCGAAGGCGCAGCATTATCTGATCATCGGGCCGTGGGATCATCCCGGCACGCGCACGCCGCAAGCCGAGCTCGGCGGTTTGAAATTCGCCGCAGCGAGTGTGCTCGACATGAACAGACTGCACGAAGATTGGTGGAACTGGACGTTGAAAAGCGGCGCCAAACCAGCGTTCCTGAAAAACGCCGTTGCGTATTACGTGAGTGTCGCCGAGCAGTGGCGTTATGCCGATACGCTGGCCGCAGTCACCGCCGAACAGCGTCCGCTTTATCTCGGCAGCGCGGGAACTGCGGCAGACGTTTTTACCGCCGGTAGTCTGCAAGCCGAAAAGTCCGTTAGCGCGAAATCGGATACCTATTTGTACGATCCGCTCGACGTGAGTAGCGCCGCCCGCGATGCAGTCGATGTGCCGAATTCGCTGACCGACCAGCGCAGCGTGATCGCCGACAGTGGCAAACAACTCGTCTATCACAGCGCACCGTTCGAGTATGACACCGACCTCGCTGGATTTTTCCGGTTCTCCGCATGGATGACACTGGATCAACCGGACACCGATTTTCACGTCGTCGTATACGAAATCGCCGCCGATGGCAGCAGCGTTTACCTCAGCGACGATCAGATGCGTGCGCGTTATCGCGAGAGCGATCGTAGCGCCAAACCGGTGCCAAAAAATACCCTGCAGAAATACGACTTCGATCACTTCACGTTTGCCGCGCGGCAGATTCGCAAGGGCAGCCGCTTGCGCCTCGTCATCAGCTCGATGAACTCGCTGTTCAGCGAAAAGAACTACAACGCCGGTGGTGTCGTCGGCGAAGAAACCGGCAAGATGCGCGTACCGTCACGGTCAAGCTGTATCACGATACGCAGCATGCCAGCGTGCTGTATTTACCGATCGCCGCCGCCGATCATCTCGCGCCGGGCGCTGTCGTCAATAGCAAGCCGGCGTTCTGATGAATACCGATAACGCGCATTACGATCTGATCGTGCTCGGCGCCGGTTCGGCTGGCATCGCCACCGCGATGCGTGCGGCGCGTCATGGCGCGCGCGTCGCCTTGATCGAGCGCGATGTGATCGGCGGCACCTGTGTCAATGTTGGTTGCGTGCCGAAGAAGGCGATGTGGTTCGCCGCCGAGATGGCCGATCTGCAACCGCAGTTGCGCGAGGCCGGATTCGACAGCCAGCTTGGTGCGCTCGACTGGGAACGTTTCATCACGTTGCGCAACGCGTACATCGAAAGAATCCACTCCGCGTATCGGCATCGGTTCGCCGATCTGAAAATCGAGTGGATCGCAGCGCAAGCGCGTTTCATCGCGCGCGATGTCATCGATATCGGCACACGACAATTGCGTGCCCCGCACATCGTCATCGCCACTGGCGCGAAGCCGCAGCGCGCTGATATTCCGGGCGGTGAACTCGGCATCGATTCCAACGGGTTTTTTGCCTTGCGTGCCGCGCCGAAACGCATTGCGGTGATCGGCGGCGGTTATGTCGCAGCCGAACTTGCCAATGTGCTGCACGCGCTCGGCAGCGATGTGGAATTGTTCGTGCGCGGCAAACATCTACTCGCAAATTTCGATCATGAAATCGCCGATGCGCTGGTGGTATCGATGCGCAGCCGCGGCATCACCGTGCATCTGGATACCGGCATCGTCAGTGCAATACAGGACGATGGAAAATATCGCTTGAAACTGATCGACCAGAAGATCGCCGAGGGTTTCGATGAGTTGCTCTGGGCGATCGGGCGCGAACCGATCACGCACGAACTCGACCTCGATGCGGTTGGTGTCGCGCGCGACGAGAGCGGGCATGTCCAGGTCGATGAATGGCAGAACACCAATCAGCCCGGAATCTACGCGCTCGGCGATGTCACGCCGAATATCGCGTTGACGCCGGTGGCGGTCGCGGCAGGCCGACATCTGGCGGATCGTTTGTTCGGCGGCAAGGTGGACGCAAAACTCGATTTCGAGAATGTGCCGACCGTGGTATTCACGCATCCACCGCTCGCCAGCATCGGCCTGCCCGAAGCCGAAGCACGCACGAGACATGGCGATCAGGTGCGTATCTACCGCAGCAATTTTCTGCCGATGTTCTATTCGCTTACCGGCAAGACGCAACGTTCGCTGTTCAAGCTGATCTGCGTCGGTGCGGAAGAACGCATCGTCGGTTTGCACCTGCTCGGACTCGGTGTCGATGAAATGCTGCAGGGCTTTGCGGTGGCGATAAAAATGGGCGCCTGCAAACGCGATTTCGACAATACTATTGCGATCCATCCGACCTCCGCCGAAGAGGCGGTACTGATGACCGAGTTTACATTGTGAACATTTATACTTTGCATCGCGGCACCGCGCCGCTGCTGATCAGCCTGCCGCACAACGGCCATGATCTGCCGCTGGATCTGCGCGATCGCCTCACGCCGACCGCACTGCGCACACCCGATACCGACTGGCATGTCGCGCAGTTGTACGACTTCGCCCACGAGCTCGGCGCGTCAATGCTGGTGCCGCGCTATTCACGTTATGTCGTTGACCTCAATCGTCCGCCGGACGGCGCAGCCATGTATCCTGGGCAGAGCGAAACCGGCCTGTGTCCGACGATCACGTTCGCGCGCAAGCCGATTTACCAAGCCGGGCAGGAACCGACTGCGGCAGAAATCCAGACGCGCGTGCAAACGTTCTGGCAACCGTATCACGTTGCCTTGCAGGACGAACTCGCGCGCATCAAGACGGCGCATGGCCGTGCGGTATTGTGGGAAGCGCATTCGATCCGCAGTATTGTGCCGATGTTTTTCGACGGGCGCTTGCCGGACTTTAATCTCGGCACCGCGAATGGTACGAGTTGTTCGCCGCAGTTGCAGGCGCGCCTCGCCCAAGTGCTGGAGGCACAGCAGGCGTATTCGTGGGTGTTCAACGGCCGCTTCAAGGGCGGTTACATCACGCGCCAATACGCGAATCCGAACGAAGGCATTGACACCGTGCAACTCGAACTCGCGCAATTGAATTACATGGACGAAGACAGTTTCGATTATCTCGCGACGCGTGCCACACCGACACAGAGCTTGATCCGCAAACTGCTGGAAGCCGCACTGCAATGAGTGTCGATGCGGCGGCGTTGGTCGATACGTCCGCCCCGATTTTGTTGACTCCACCGCGTAAGGCCCGTCCGCTGGCCGGCGTGCTGCTCGCGGCGTTCGGTGCGATTGCGTTTTCGGGCAAGGCGATCATCGTCAAGCTCGGTTATCGCTACGGCGCGGATGCCGTGACCTTGCTCGCTTTACGCATGCTGGTAGCGTTGCCATTCTTCGGCTTGATGGCGCTGTGGACACGTCGCGATGTTGGCCGCGTGCGGCTGGATGGCAGTGATCGCTGGCGAATCATCGGCCTCGGTTTTTCGGGATATTACCTTGCGAGTTTTCTCGACTTCGCTGGCCTTGAATACATTACTGCCACGCTTGAGCGGCTGATCCTGTATCTCACGCCGACGCTGGTTTTGCTGATCGGCATGCTCGTCTTCGAGCGTCGCGCGAGCCGGCGGCAGATCATCGCGTTGCTGATCAGTTATGTCGGCGTGGCCGCGGCGTTCTCGCACGATCTGCACATCGGCGGAGCGGATATCGCGCTCGGTAGTGTATTGGTATTTCTCAGTGCGTTGAGTTATTCGATTTATCTGGTCGGCAGCGGTCAACTGGTCGCGCGTGTCGGTGCGATGCGTCTCACTGCCTACGCGAGTAGCGTCGCGTGTCTGTTCTGCATCGCGCAGTTTCTGCTCACACATTCGTTCGTCGTGCTGATGAATCTGGCTCCCAATCTGTACTGGCTCGCCTTGCTTAATGGCACCGTATGTACGGTATTGCCGGTACTCACGGTCATGCTCGCGATCGCGCGGATTGGCCCCGCGCTGGCCGCGCAGATCGGCATGATCGGCCCGGTCTCGACGATCATCATGAGCACGCTGTTGCTCGGCGAACCGATGGGCCTCTGGCAAATCATCGGCACCGTGCTGGTGATGAGCGGGGTATTTCTCGTGACGTTACCGAAGACCGCTTGAGCGAAGCATCGCAGCGAGTGGCTGCGAGCGTCGTGAATGTATTGCGGCAAAAACGACAACGACACTGCGCGCAAAACCTGCCTCGCGCAGCGCGTGATTCAGCAGCACGCAGCGATCAAGGACACACCACGCCGGCCTCGAATGCGCCGTGGAAAATCTCGTCGTTGCTGCCCAGCGGCGCACCGGATTCATAAGCGCCAAGGTCGGGTTCCGCGCCCCAGTTGCGCATATTACCGCGCTGATCGGTGGCGGGCAGGGCACCGCAGTGGCTGCCGGCATCGATCGCGGCGCTGCCATTTTGCAAGGCCATCGTCGGAGTACCGCCGCCGTTATCCTGCAAGCCGCCGAGTTTCGGGTCACCACTCAACGGCGCGGGGCCGCTGCTACTGCCGTTGCCGCTGCTGCTATCGACGATGTTCGAACCCACGTAGGCAAGTAACGCGGAATTGCCGCCGTTCGATCCGCTCGTGCCACCAATCACCGTGTTGAGCAGCGCATGAACTGCGCCGATATTGCCCCAGACGATGCTGTTGCCGAGATTGATTGCGGCATTGCTTGCCGTGCCGTCCTCGATGCGATTGCCGTAGGCCAGTGAATACAGCGCGCTGCCATCGCCGGGGCCTTCGACCGCGTTGTTGCTGTTGGCCACGCTGTTGCCGGCAACGGTACAAAAATTCAGCGTGACCTCACCGTTGAGATTGAAGATCGCGCCGCCGAGTCCGGAGCCATTGCGACCGGGGTTGTCGTAGAAGAACACCGACGGTCCACCGATCGCGCTATTACCGCTCAGCGTGACATTGGTTAGACTGACATTGCCGGTGTGATTGAAAATCGCGCCACCAAAACCGCCGCCACCGCCACCGATACTGTCGCTACTACTGCCGCCGCCGCCACCGAATCCGCCGCGCCCGCCAACACCGTTACCTGCGCCATAACCACCTGCGCCGCCGCCGCCACCACCGAAACCGCCAGCGCCACCGGTGGTACCGAATCCGCCGCCGGAGGTGCCACCGCCGCCACCGAAACCGCCTGCGCCGCCGGTGCCGTAACCCGAGGTGCCGCCACCGCCGAAGTCACCGCCTTGACCGCTGCCACCACCGGGAGGTCCGCCGCCGCCGCCGACGCCACCACCGCCCGCACCGCCAACGTTGCCGACGTATTGCCCAATATTGCCGCCCGCGCCGCCGTCACCGGTGATCCCCGGATAACCGACACCACCGAGATGACCATTGCCGCCGCCATTGGCACCCTGCGCGCTGACATTGCTTGCACCGCCGGCGTCGCCATTCGCGCCAACGATAAAACCGCCACCACCACCGCCGCCACCGGAACCGCCGGCGCCACCGAGTCCTGCGATATACGTGCCGCTGAGCGGACCACCGAATCCGCCGCCGTGAAAGACATTCGCGCCGGCATCCTCGCCCATGCCGCCGCCTGCGCTGCCGATGTATTGCGGATTGTTGGCGTCGCCGATGCCGCCGCCGCCGCGTGCAGTATTGCCGCTCAGCGTGACCGCACTCAGGTTCAAGGTGCCTTGATTGAAGATCGCGCCGCCGAAGCCGCCGCCGCCACCGCCGTAGGTGGAATCGCCGCCGCGCGCGTAACCGCCAGCGAGCGTCAATGTGTTCAAGCTCAGGCTGCCCGCGGCCAGTTGCAGGCCGCCGGAGACGTAAAAGAAACGAAACGCATTCGCCGCCACTGGCGAGGGATCGCCGCTGTGCGATGCCAGCAGAGTTGCACCGTGACCATTGATCACGATCGTAGCGGTGATCGGCGGCAACGCATTCGGGCCGTACCAGAAATTGTCCGCCGCGCTGAAAGCGTATGTGCATCCGGCAGCAAGATCGATGGTATCGCCGCTACCGCTATTCGCTGCGGCGATCGCCGCGATCAGGCCGGCGCTATCGCCCGTGGTTCCAGTGCAAGCAACGCTGGTCGCCTGCGCCGCGAGCGGCAGGAAACCGGCAAATACCAGCGCGCAGGCGGCAGCGCGAATAATTTTTTTGCGCGCGAAAAAAATCCCGACTGGATTGTCGCGGGACAGCGCGATAGTGCGGGCGTGGTGAACGATCTTGGTACGGTATTGCATGATGGATTCCCCGGTGCTGGAGTCGGATTTCAGGTGCCTGACCAAGCTATCGAAAATTGGCAGGTTGAAATGTCACCGGGGAAATTATTTTCTCAGGGGCACTGATTCGCAGCGTCGAAGTTGCCGCCGAAAATATCGTCATTACTGCCCGCTTGCGACGCATATTCGTAGGCGCCGAGATCAGGCGCGCGCGCCCAGACGCGTGCGTTGCCGATTTGATCGGTAGCAGGAGTATTGCCGGCGCATGCCATGCCGGCATCGATCGCCGGACTGCCAGCGGCCAACGCCATCGTCAATGTATTGCCACCGTTGTTCTGCAGTGGCCCGACATTCGGATTCGCGACCAGCGGAGCAGGGCCGCTATTAGTTGCAGTGCCAAAGTTGGCAGTGCTATCGACAATATTGCCGCCGCCGTAAATCAGTTGGGCGATGTTGCCGGTATTGCTCGCCAGCGTGCCTGTGACGACATTGTTGACAAGGCCGTTACTCGCGCCAGCGTTGGCGTAAATGATGCTATTGCGAATCGTCATGCTGGCGATGCTGGCTGTGCCGTCCTGAATCTTGTTGCCGAACGCGAGCGAATAAATCGCGCCGTCGCCTGCTCCTTTGCTCGTATCGGTGCCGTTGGTGCCCGAAACGCTGTTGCCAGCAATGGTGCAGAAGTTCAAATTCACTGTGCCGTTGAGATTGAAGATTGCGCCGCCGAGACCAGAGCCGCTGGTCGTACCTGTGCCGCCTTGGGCCGAATTTCCATTGATGGTGACATTGATCAGAGTCAGTATGCCCGTGTGGTTGAAAATCGCGCCGCCGAAGCCTGCGCCACTTGCGCCGTTTCCATAGCCGGTGGCTCCGCCGCCAGCGCCTCCACCGAACCCACCGTCACCGCCTGAACCGCCAGTCGCGCTAGTGTTATTCCCGCCGCCACCGCCACCAAAGCCACCACTGCCTCCCGTGCGCCCGCCACCGCCGCCACCCCCAAATCCGCCAGAACCGCCGACCGCCAAATAACCGGCTTTACCACCGCCGGCTCCGCTGCCGCCACCGCCACCGCCGAAGCTACCTTGTCCGTAATGCACACCGATACCGCCGAGGCCGAAGTTGCCGCCGTATCCACTGTAGAAGAAGCTGCGGCCGCCGTTCCCGCCATCTGCGGACATGCTGCCCAGACCGCCCAAACCACCGCCAAGGCCGCCGCTTCCATCGTCTGGAATCTGAGGAATACCATTGGCACCGAAAATGAAGCCACCGCCACCGCCACCGCCGTTGTAATCAGTTAGGTAAATGTTGCCGGCGCCGCCGAACGCGCCATAGTCCGCACCAAAGCCACCGCCATCATTGTTGCTCTGGCCATTCTGCCCCATGCCACCTCCGCCGCCTCCACTTTCGGCAGGTGCCCCGCCGCTGCCACCGATTGCAGTATTGCCGGTGATGGTTAATGCGTTCAGGGTCAAATAACCCTGATTGAATATCGCTCCACCCATGCCGCTCCCGCCGCCGCCGATCAAGCTATCGCCACCCTTGGCGTATCCGCCTGACAAAGTGAGGTTGTTCAGGGTCAGATTCGCTGCGCGCAGTTCGAGGCCACCCGAGATATAAAAAAACCGAAATGCATTCGCCGTGATCGGCGTCGGGCCATCAATATGCGAAGCGAGCAGAGTTGATCCATGCCCGTTGATGACAACATTGGATGCGATCGGTGGTAGTGCGTTCGGTCCGTACCACCAGTTATCCGCCACCGTGAACGTGTAAGTACAACCAGCGCCGAGATCGATAGTGTCACCGCCGCTGGCACTATCGTTGGCGTTGGTGATTGCCACGATCAGCGCATGGCTATCGCCGGTGGTACCGGTGCAGCCGATTGTCGTGGCTTGCGCCGTGAGCGGTGCGCCTAGTGTGATCGCAACCACGCTAACTAGCAGCGCTGCTAGCAGACAGCGAGGCAACAGATTCTCACGAGCCAGGTTGGTGCGAGGAAAGAAGATGCGCGTGTTGATGCTGTTGTAGGTGATTGCTCGTGTCATGACGTTCCTTCGTTCTGTCGATGCTTGCTGTTGGGAAAAATGACTTTCGGTTGCAAGTTCCACTGGCTGAGTTAGAGCGCGTCCTAGTTTAGCGTAGCGCTAAACCAGTGCAATGATCATCGCCGCGCTCGCGAGCAGTGCAACAACGATCCACGACGGCAACTTGAAATACGTGAGCAAGACAAATCCGCCGAGTGCAAGAACGCCGTCGCGCCAATTGAAAATGGCGCTGGTGCAGACTGGGCTGTATAGCGCCACCGCGAGTATGCCGACGACCGCGGCGTTGGTTCCGCGCATCGCGGCTTGCGCGAGCGGGCGCATGCGTAGCGCATCCCAGAACGGCAACATGCCGTAGACCAGCAACAGGCCTGGCAGAAAGATGCAGACGATTGCGCAGAGCGCGCCGCCGAGCGCGTTCGGTGCGGGTTGTGCGATCGCACCGAGATACGCCGCGAACGCGAACAGCGGGCCGGGCACGGCCTGCGCCAAGCCATAACCGGCGAGAAAGCTTTGATCCGTGACCCAGCCCGGTGCCACGACCTCGGCTTGCAACAGCGGCAGCACCACATGACCGCCGCCGAACACCAGCGCGCCGCTGCGATAAAAGGCATCGAAGATCGTGAGCAGCGGATAGTCGCTCGCATTTCTGGCGATCGGTATCAGCACCAGCAAGACTGCGAAAATCAGCAAGGCGATCGTCCCCGCATAACGCGATTGCGGATAATGCAAACGCGTGCGCGCTTGTGAATTATCGCTGCGACAAAGCGTTAGTCCGAGCAGCGCGCCGATCGCGATCGCGGCAATCTGCGCGAGTGCGCCGCCGAGCAACGCGGTGATCACGGCAGCGACGAAGGCGATCAACATACGCTGGAAATCAGGCGTCAGCGTTCGCGCCATGCCCCAAACTGCTTGCGCGACGACGGCGACTGCGACCAGTTTCAAACCGTGCAGAAATCCTTGCGCCAACGGGCCGCTGAATGTGGTCGCGGCAAGCGCAAATGCAAAAAGAATAACGGCGGATGGCAAGGTAAATCCGAGCCACGCCACCAGTCCGCCACGCAGTCCGTTGCCGCGCAGCAAGCCGAGTGCGAAGCCGACCTGGCTCGATGCCGGGCCAGGCAAAAACTGGCATAGCGCGACCAGATCCGCGTATTCCGCCTCGTCGATCCAGCGTTGTCGGATCACTAGTTCATCGCGAAAATATCCGAGATGCGCCACCGGGCCACCGAACGAGGTCAGGCCGAGTTTGAGGAACGTGACGAAGATGGATTTGATGGCGGAAGTTCTTTATCGTTGGCGATTATTGGCAGGCATCAGCAATCATGGCAGCGACCGCGGCGATACCCATTTTCAATCCGCAGGCACGCATCCATACCGAGCGACTGGGGAACGGGCTTTCGTGTCTGGTAGTGGATGATGCCTTGCTCGATCCCGAACGTCTGCTGCAATTTGCCGTCACGCAACGTCAGGCTTTTCAGCCGGTCGATTTTAATGCGTATCCGGGAATTTATCTGCCGGCGCCGCGCGAAATCTTGGTTGCGCTCGAGGATTTTTTCGTACGCAATGTGCGGCGTCTGTTCGATGCGCGGCGCAGCTTGCATATGCATTGTCGATTATCGATGGTGACCACTCCGCCGCAGACGTTGCGACCGAACCAGTGGATTTGTCATCGCGACAGCGACGGCCTGAATGCGCAGCAAAGTGTGCAGGCATCGGTGCTGTATCTGTTCAAGGACGAGACTCTCGGCGGTACGAGTTTTTACGAGCAGATTCGGTCGGTCGAGGAAACCGCGCAACTGTTTCGTGATGCCGAAAAATTTTCCGCCGCCGATTTTGCGCAGAAGTATTCCATCGAACCGGGCTATATCCAGCAATCGAATCGGTACTTCAAACAGATTGGCCGCATCACGCCGAAATGGAACCGCATGATTTTCTATGACGGCAACATTCTGCATTCGGGCGATATTCTTGCGCCGGAAAAACTCAGCGCCGACCCACGCATTGGCCGACTGACCTTGAACGGCTTTTTTACCAGCCGCCGAAATGCGGTTTGATGCCCTATCCCCGTTTGCCGCCGAGTTGTCTCAGGGACTGATCGCGAAGCCATTCGCAAAAATGCGATCGAGATAGATCAACGCTTGTTTGCAATCCAGTCGCGGGAATGAAAGGCCACTTTTCGGATCGGTGATGTGCGCTGGCGAAGCGGCGAGTGCAGCTTTGATCTGCACCGCGGTGGCATTCGGTTTGAGTTGGAACAGATCGGCGATGCACGACGCGACCAGCGGAGATGCCTGCGAGGTGCCGCCGTAACTCGATTGTCCGTTGCTCGTGAATGGATCCGTGTTCAGTCCGGTTGCGGTGGTGTAGGCGCCAGGCGCATAGAGCTGCACGAGTGCATTGCTGTTGGTGAAACACGTCGGTTTGTCGGCGACGATTGCGGTATCGGTGCAGCCGAGAAACGTTTGGTTCGACAGCGTGGAATCCCACACCGCACCAACTGCGATTACGCCGTTGATGCAGGCTGGCGCCGAAATGCTGGTGGCCGATGCCTGGTTGCCGGACGACGCGGTCATCAGCGTGCCGTTCGCTGCGACCGCATTCACCGCCGCCTGCATCACCATCGTGAAGGACTGCGCATTGCCGCAGGCGCTGCTGAACAGCGCGTTCGTGCCGACACTCATGTTGACGATCTTGGTATCGGGATGGTTGGTCGCAATCCAGTCCAGCGCGGCGGCGATGTCCGACGCATCGTAAAAGCTGCCGTGCGAATCGAGCACGCGCACGATCACCACGTTGGCATCGGGCGCGCCGCCTTGCGGAGCGATACTGCCGTTGCCGGTGATGATGCCGGTGACGTTGGTGCCATGTCCTTCGGCATCGGCGCCGCTGCCGGCACCACTTTGTGTCGCCGATCCGTTCGGGCAACAGCCGACGCCGGGCGTGGCGCTGCTGCAAAAACATTGCTGCCCGACAATGCTGTCGGCGAGGTCGGCATGATCGAGTTGCACGCCGGAATCGATCACCGCCGTCTTGATGTTCTTGCCGGTGAATCCGAGCGCACGCACATCGCTGACGTGCGCGAGCGGCGCGGCCTGCAGCAATTGCGCCGAGCCGCCGGCAACCACGTCGATACGCAATACCGCCGTATCGCGTCGCAGGATCGCCAGCGCGCGCGATGAAATATCCAGCGAGATCGCAGAGATATTGTCGAAGCGCCGCCGCAGCGTGAATTCGTGCGCGGGCAATTCGGCCAGTACCCGATCGACTGAGCGTGCAATCGTGCGTCGCGTTTCGCTATTGGTTGCGATCAATTTATCCTGCTGCGGACTCGCCAGCATCACTACGACTGCCACCGAGTCAGCGTGCGCGAGCGTCGCTGTGACTTCCGCACCGACGATCGTGGTCGGTGTCGCAGCGAATGCCGACATACTGAATGCGCCGATTGTGATCGAAATCAACACTACCCAAGCAGACAAATTTCGCATCGCCATTCCCGTGAATTCAACGCAAATCGCTATTGCCGATCAATCTAGAACTTCTTCGATCAGACTTCGATTGAAACCAGATCACCCTTGGTCTCCAGCCATTCCTTGCGATCCGACGCGCGTTTTTTCGACAGCAGCATATCCATGATCTTGTGGGTGCCGTCGTCGCTTTCGACGGTGAGCTGCACGAGACGGCGCGTATCGGGAAAAATCGTCGATTCGCGCAACTGCGACGGATTCATTTCGCCGAGACCTTTGAAGCGTGTGGTGCTGATTTGGCCGCGAATTTTTTCGCGTTCGATGCGTTCCAGCAGCAGGCGTTTTTCTTCCTCGTCGAGCGCGTAGAAAACCTGTTTGCCGACATCAACACGAAACAGCGGTGGCATCGCGACGAAGATATGACCGGAGCGTACGAGCGCCGGAAAATGCTTGAGAAACAGCGCCGACAAAAGTGTGGCGATATGCAGCCCGTCGGAATCCGCATCAGCCAGAATGATGACCTTGCCGTAACGCAAGCCGTCGATCTTGTCCGAACCCGGATCGCAACCGATCGCGACCGCCAGATCGTGCACTTCGTTCGATGCGAGCACCGCGCCGGATTCCACCTCCCAAGTGTTCAGGATTTTTCCGCGCAACGGCAGGATCGCCTGGAAATCCTTGTCGCGCGCCTGCTTGGCCGAGCCGCCAGCGGAATCGCCCTCGACCAGAAAAATCTCGGTGCGCGACAGATCCTGCGAACTGCAATCGGCGAGCTTGCCGGGCAGGGCAGGGCCCTGAGTGATTTTCTTGCGCACGATCTGTTTCTCGGCCTTGAGCCGCGTCGCTGCGCGTTCGATCGCGAGCTGCGCGATTTTTTCACCGAGCTCGGTATGCTGATTCAACCAAAGGCTGAACGCGTCGTGGGTAACGTTTTCAACGAACGCCGCAGCGTTGCGCGACGACAGGCGCTCCTTGGTCTGGCCGGAAAATTGCGGATCGCTCATCTTCATCGACAGCACAAAACACAGCCGATCCCACACATCTTCGGGCGCGAGTTTGACGCCGCGCGGCAACAGATTACGGAAATCGCAGAACTCGCGTAGCGCTTCAGTCAGGCCGGTGCGCAGGCCGTTCGCGTGCGTGCCGCCTTGAGCGGTCGGAATCAGGTTGACGTAACTTTCTTGCGTGAGTTCGCCTTCGGGTAACCACGCCAGCGCAAAATCCACGCCTTCTTTTTCGCGCTGCGTGCTCGAGACGAAAATTTCCGGCGGCAGATAATCGGTATCGCCGAGCATGGATTTCAGATAGTCGCGCAGGCCATCCTGATAATGCCATTCGCAACGTTCTTCGCTGGCCTCATCAAACAGCTTGACCGTGAGCCCGGCGCAGAGCACGGCTTTCGCGCGCAGCACATGCTTGATCTTGCCGAGCAGGATTTTCGGCGTATCGAAATATTTCGGGTCGGGCCAGAACCGCACCGTCGTGCCGGTATGTTTTTTCGGCGCGGTGCCGATCACGGCGAGATCGCTGCTGCGATCACCGTTTTGGAATTCCATGCGATAAATCTGGCCATCGCGGCGGATGCTGACTTCCACCTTGGTCGACAACGCGTTGACCACCGAAACACCCACGCCATGCAAGCCGCCGGAGAATGCGTAATTCTTGTCCGAGAATTTTCCGCCCGCGTGTAGGCGCGTGAGAATCAACTCGACACCGGGAATGCCCTCGTCGGGATGGATATCCACTGGCATGCCGCGACCGTCGTCAGTGACTTCGACCGAGCCGTCGATAAACAAGGTCACCTCGATGCGACTGGCGTGACCGGCCAGCGCTTCATCGACCGAGTTGTCGATGACTTCCTGTGCGAGATGATTCGGGCGCGTGGTGTCGGTGTACATGCCCGGACGGCGCTTGACCGGTTCCAGACCGGAGAGAACTTCAATATCGGCGGCGTTATAGCGACTGCTCATGGATTTCGGATGCTTGGTTGGTGCAGGGGATTGCGAGACACGGAAGGATGCGGCGCGATGCCGAGAGGGTCAAGCGTTGACGTCGCGGTTGGCGCGTGCTGTGTCCGCATCGCGCGAGATTTTCCAGCGGCTCGATGGAGCAGGGTTGCGACCTCGCTGCGACATTCCGAAGAACTTTTTTGCGGCGATGCGCAATTTCCTCTCGCTCACACCGTCATAACCCGGTAAAATATCGATTTCCAGCATCAAGGAATGCTGTGTCGATGACTCCCCTGATTTTCATCACCGGTGGCGTGGTGTCCTCGCTTGGCAAGGGCATTGCGGCTGCTTCGCTGGCTTCCATCCTCGAATCGCGCGGTTTGCGAGTGACGATGATGAAGCTCGATCCCTACATCAACGTCGATCCGGGCACGATGAGCCCGTTTCAGCACGGTGAGGTTTACGTCACCGACGACGGCGCCGAAACCGATCTCGATCTTGGCCATTACGAGCGTTTCGTGCGCACGCGCCTCACGCGCAAGGACGCCATTACCACCGGCAAGATCTACGAATCGGTGATCCGCAAGGAGCGTCGTGGCGATTATCTCGGCGCTACCGTGCAGGTGATTCCGCACATCACCGACGAGATCAAGCAGCATATCTACGAGGCGACCGCCGGCCACGATGTCGGCTTGGTCGAAATCGGCGGCACGGTCGGCGATATCGAATCGCTGCCGTTTCTCGAAGCGATCCGTCAAATCCGCATCGAAAACGGCGCCGAGAACTGCATGTTCATCCATCTCACGCTCGTGCCTTACATCAAGGCCGCCGGTGAGATCAAGACCAAGCCGACCCAGCATTCGGTCAAGGAACTGCGCTCGATCGGTATCCAGCCCGATGTGCTGCTGTGCCGTTGCGAACAGCCGTTGCCGCAGAGCGATCGACGCAAGATCGCGTTGTTCACCAACGTGCCGGAAGCCGCGGTGATTTCCGCGCTCGACGTCGACACGATTTATCGACTGCCGATCTGGCTGCACTCGCAAGGGCTCGACGATATCGTCGTCAAACACCTGCATCTCAACGTCAAATCGAAAGCCGATCTCAGCGACTGGGAACGTACCGTCCACGCCATCGAAAATCCGAAAGACGAAGTCACGATCGCGATCGTCGGCAAATACGTCGAGCACAAGGATGCCTACAAATCGCTCGGCGAAGCGTTGCGCCACGGCGGCATCAAGCAATCCGCGCAAGTGAATTTGCGCTGGCTCGAATCCGAAGAGGTCGAGACCAATTCTGAGCAGGCACTGGCGAATGTCGATGGCATCCTCGTGCCCGGTGGTTTCGGCAAGCGCGGTTTCGAAGGCAAGATTCTCGCCGCAAAATACGCGCGTGAAAACGGCATTCCGTATTTCGGCATTTGCTATGGCATGCACGCCGCCGTGGTCGATTTCGCGCGAAATATTGCGCATCTGCCGCTGGCCAATTCCAGCGAAAACGACAAGACTTCAGCCGATCCGGTGATCGCTTTGATTTCCGAATGGACCACGACTGCGGGCGATGTGCAGCGGCGCGACGAAAACTCGGATATGGGTGGCACGATGCGCCTCGGTGCGCAGGAATGTCGCCTCAAGGCCGGATCGCTCTCGCGCGAACTGTACGGCGCCGATGTGATCCGCGAACGCCATCGCCATCGTTACGAATTCAACAATCGTTATCGACAGAAGTTCGAGGATCTTGGCCTCGTGATCGCTGGCAAGTCGATGGACGACCTGCTCGTGGAGATGGTCGAGCTGCGCAATCATCCGTGGTTTCTCGCGTGCCAGTTCCACCCTGAGTTCACTTCGACGCCGCGTGACGGTCATCCGTTATTCAACGGTTTCGTCAAGGCCGCGCGCGAGTTCAAGGCGCACCGCAACGCACCGCGTCTGGCAGAGGCGATCGCATAATGCAGCTATGTGGATTTGAAGTCGGACTCGACCAACCGTTTTTTCTAATCGCCGGCCCATGCGTGATCGAGTCGGAACAACTCGCGCTTGATACTGCTGGCCAGCTCAAGGAAATCACGAGCAGACTCGGCATTCCTTTCATCTACAAATCGAGTTTCGACAAGGCCAATCGTTCGTCCGGTGCGAGTTTTCGCGGCCCCGGGTTGGAAGAAGGTTTGCGCATACTCAATGAGGTGAAACGCCAGATCGGCGTGCCGGTTTTGACTGACGTGCACGAGTACACGCCGATGGATGAAGTTGCTAGTGTCGTCGATGTTTTGCAGACGCCGGCGTTCCTTTGTCGCCAGACCGATTTTATTCACAAGGTCTGCGCCGCCGGCAAACCGGTGAACATCAAGAAAGGCCAGTTCCTCGCGCCGTGGGATATGCAGCACGTGGTCGAAAAAGCGCGCGCCACCGGTAACCAGCACATCATGGTGTGCGAGCGCGGCGCGAGTTTTGGCTACAACAATCTGGTGTCGGACATGCGCAGCCTCGCCGTGATGCGCAATACCGGCTGCCCGGTCGTGTTCGACGCCACACACTCGGTGCAATTGCCGGGCGGGCAGGGCAGCACCTCGGGTGGCCAGCGCGAATTCGTGCCGGTGCTTGCGCGTGCCGCGATCGCGGTTGGCGTCGCCGGTGTGTTTATGGAGACGCATCCTGATCCGTCGAAAGCGCTCAGCGATGGGCCGAATGCTTGGCCGTTGGGGAAGATGGAAGGACTGCTGAGAATATTACTTGCGCTAGATGGGGTGGCTAAAAATGTCGCCTTTAAAGATTCGGAATAATGGCGCAAGAAAAATTCAATCCGTGGCATGGGTCGGTTGCTAGTTCGATAGCTGAATTTCACGATCGAATTTCGATGATGGCTCCGCGATGTAACGATCGTATGTTGTTTCGTGGCCAAGGTGTTATCGCAAATCCGTTGCCGCGTTTTCACCGGATGGGTGTCGTGAAAGACGGGCTACCCGAGCTAGAGAAGTTACAGATTCGCGAATTTTTGGCTCGGTTTTCTCGCGGATATGCAAAAGACTCTGAGTCACAGGCTGAGTGGAAGATTCTGGCTTTACTCCAGCACTTTGGAGGTTTTACTCGACTTCTAGACTGGAGTCACGATTGCTTGGTCGCGCTTTGGTTTGCCGTTGAGTCGCGGCGTCGAGACGCGCATAAAGATGATGAGCACGCTGCGGTTTGGGTTGTCATACCTCTCGAAACGGATTGGGTTAACTCGGATGATCTAACAACTAATAGTCCTTGCAAGATTGACACCGTCAAGTTTGTTGAACCTTATGACGTGGATATGCGGGTCGTGAGTCAAGGTTCGTTCTTAAGCGTTCATCCATTTCCCCGAAGTCCGATGGACATCCTTACGGGATTTACTTCTCATTGGGAGAAGTTACGAAAACTAGGTCGAATGTTTCAAATTCAGATTCCGGCTGAATTTTTGGACAGCGTCTTGAAAGAGTTAGTGCAATTAGGTATTGATAAAGTATCGATCTATCCCGAGCGGCGGCCAGATATAGAACACTATGTGCAAATGTTTAACTCACAATATTCCGACGCTCCGGAAGTCATTTTTGAGACAATCAGCAAGTCAGTGCACGTGTCATAGCAAGATGCTAAATCAATCATTACTTCTCAATTAGAAAATTTGGGTAAACGATAGCAATGACTCCAGCAATCAATCACATCCACGCCCGTGAAATCCTCGATTCACGTGGCAATCCCACGCTCGAAGCCGAGATCACACTGAGCGACGGTTCGTTCGGGCGCGCGATGGTGCCGAGTGGCGCATCGACCGGTTCGCGCGAAGCGGTCGAGTTGCGCGATGGCGACAAGGCGCGGTATCTCGGCAAGGGCGTGCGTAACGCCGTGAGCAACGTCAATACGACGATTGCGTCGGCGCTGAAAAATTTTGATGCGGCTGATCAACGCGGCCTCGATGCAAAACTGATTGCGCTCGACGGCACGCCGAATAAATCCAAGCTCGGTGCGAATGCGTTGCTCGGTGTTTCGCTGGCGAATGCGCATGCGCTCGCGGCATCGAAAAAACTGCCGTTATGGAAACATCTCGCTGCTTCGCGTGCAGCGGTGTTGCCGGTGCCGATGATGAACATCATCAACGGCGGCGCGCATGCCGACAACAATGTCGATATCCAGGAATTCATGATACTGCCGGTCGGTCTGCCGAATTTCGCCGAAGCCTTGCGTGCGGGCGCGGAGATTTTTCACGCGCTGAAAAGCGTCTTGAAAGCACGTGGACTTTCCACGTCGGTTGGTGATGAAGGCGGCTTTGCGCCGAACCTGAAATCCAATGAAGAAGCGATCGAAACCATTCTCGAGGCCGTACACAAAACCGGCTACAAGATCGGTGAGGAAATTTATCTCGGTCTCGACGCCGCAAGCTCGGAATTCTACAAGGATGGTTTGTATCATCTTGATGGCGAAGGCCAGAAGCTTAGCTCGGCGCAGCTCACCGAATTTTTCGCCGGCTGGTGCGCGAAATATCCGATCATCACGCTCGAAGACGGCATGGCCGAAGGTGATTGGGACGGCTGGAAATTGCTGACCGAAAAACTAGGCCAGACCGTGCAGCTGGTCGGCGACGATCTGTTCGTCACCAACACCAAAATCCTGCAAGAAGGCATCGACAAACACATCGCCAACTCGATCCTGATCAAGGTCAACCAGATCGGAACCCTGACCGAAACGTTGGATGCGATTGCGATGGCTGATGCGGCCAAATATTCGGCGGTGATCTCGCATCGTTCTGGTGAAACCGAAGATACGACGATCGCGGATTTGTCGGTCGCAACCACGGCCACACAGATCAAGACCGGTTCGTTGTGCCGCAGTGATCGCGTTGCGAAATACAACCAGTTGCTGCGTATCGAAGAAGCGCTCGGCAGTGCGGCGTCCTATGCAGGCCGCAACGCGTTTGCGAACTTGCCAATGTTCCGCCGCGGATAATCACGAGTTCCGACGGTGCTGCGCTACGCTGCCCTGATTCTGCTGATCCTGTTGCTGGCTTTGCAGGTGCGGCTGTGGACCGGGCACGGCGGCATGCGCGAAGTGCAGCGTCTGCGCGAAGAAGTGGCCGAACAAACTCGGGAAAACGAGCGCCTCAAGCAACGCAACGAGGCGCTTTCGGCCGAGGTCAACGATCTGAAATCCGGCAAGCAGGCGGTCGAAGAACGCGCACGTTCGGAACTTGGCTTGATCAAACCCGGCGAGACTTTTTACCAAGTGGTCGCGCCGAATACGCCGGTACCGGAAAAAGCCGACAGCGATGGCAAGTGAAGTCGAAAAATCTCGGTCGATAGTTTGAATCATGAGCGCCGCGCCGCCGACTACGACTGCAAATTCTGCGCTGTGGTGCATCGTCCCAGCCGCCGGTCGCAGTGCACGTTTTGGCGGTGAAATCCCGAAACAATATTTGAGTCTGGCCGGCGAGTCGTTGCTGTTGCGCACGCTCGAACGTCTCGCGACGCATGCGCAAATCGCCGGTCTGGTTGTGGTGCTCGCGGCCGATGACAGACATTGGCCCGGCATCAATATTCTTCACGGCAAACCGGTGCTGACGGCGATTGGTGGTGGCGAGCGTGCCGATTCGGTTCTGGCCGGTTTGCTGGTATTGCCGACGGATGTCACAAGTGGACATTTTATACTTGTACACGATGCAGCACGGCCGTGTTTGCGGCATGACGATCTGTCGCGCTTGATCGCGCAAGCCGGAGCGGGCGACGGCGGATTACTCGCGTGTCCGGTGCGCGATACGCTGAAGCGCGCGACACCCGATCAGCACGTGATGCAGACTGAGTCGCGTGCTGCATTGTGGCGTGCATTGACGCCGCAGATGTTTCGTCGTGGCGCGTTGAGCGCGGCATTGCAAAAAGCCAGTACGGAACATATCGCCGTGACCGACGAAGCGATGGCGATGGAGCTGGTCGGCATACGACCGCTATTGGTCGAAGGCAGCGAAGACAATATCAAGGTGACTACGCCGGCCGATTTGAGGCTGGCGGAATTCCTGTTGCAACGAGCATGAAGCGTATTGCGAGCACGCCGTTCTGAGCGAAATCAGATTAGCGCAGAAAGACGTGCGCCATCAGCATCCACGCGCAACACACTGCCTTGTTCGTACCAGTCGCCGAGCACGATCCGGGTGGCGGCTTTGTCAGCGATTTTCAAGACATGCACAAACGGTCGATGCGTATGGCCGTGAATCAACCGATGTACGCCATGTTCGCGCAAGATCGCGTCGACGGCAGTCGCATTCACATCCATGATGTCGGGTTTTGCATTGGCGGTGTGCCGTTGACTTTCGGCGCGCGCGCGCGCGGCGAATTCGCGGCGCACTGCGAGCGGTTGTGCGAGAAAATTTCGCTGCCAGATTGGATTGCGCACTTGCTCGCGAAATTTCAGGTAAGCCTGATCGTCGGTGCACAAGGTATCACCGTGCATCAATAACGTTTTTTCGCAGTACAGATCGATCACAGCCGGATCGCTCAGCAGCTTTATTCCGGCACGGTCGGCATAACCTCTGCCCAGCAAAAAATCCCGATTGCCGTGCATGAAAAACACCGGCACACCGGCATCGCTGAGCGCGCGTAATGCGCCGCCGACCTGCGTCGCGAGTTCGGCATCATCGTCATCGCCAATCCAGCTCTCGAACAGATCGCCGAGGATATATAGCGCATCCGCATCACGCGCTTCACCGCCAAGAAAATTCTGGAACAGCGCGGTAATCTGCGGGCGGCTTGCATCCAGATGCAGGTCGGAAATAAACAGCGTGCTCATGGGTTTTATCCAGCAAAGAAAAACCGCCGATCTGCGTCATGCAAGATCGGCGGTTCGGGTTTCAGCGCAAACAGTAGACGGTTTATTTAACCAGTTCGGCTTTCTCGATCACGATCGGCGTGGTCGGCACATCGCTCGGCAACGGACCTTGCGGACCGGTCGGTGCGGCTGCCATCTTGTCGACGACATCCATGCCGGCGACGACTTTGCCGTACACGCAATAACCCCAATTGGTCTCGCTGACGTAATCGAGACGCTGGTTATCGACCAGGTTGACGAAAAATTGTGCGCTGGCCGAGTGCGGGTCACCAGTGCGCGCCATCGCGAGGGTGCCGCGCAGGTTCGACAGGCCGTTGTTGGCTTCGTTGTGGATCGGTGCACGTGTGCGCTTCTGCTGCAGATCCTTGCTGAAGCCGCCACCTTGCACCATGAAACTCGGAATCACGCGATGGAAAACCGTACCACTGTAGAAACCGTCCTTGACGTATTGCAGGAAATTCTCGACCGTTTTCGGCGCTTTATCCGGATACAGCTCGACGGTGACGTTACCCAGGCTTGTGGTGAATTTCACTTTCGGATTGCCAGTGCTCTTGCTGGCATCGGTCGGCTTGGTGGCATCGGCGGGTTTAACCGCAGGTTTTGCTGCTGCCTTGGCAGGCGCAGGTGCGGTAACTGGTTTGGCCGGCGCTGCAGCCTGATCGGCGGCGAAGGCTGGGCTGACGGCGAAAGCGAGGACTAACAAAAGCTGCTTGAGCATGCTGGACTCCATGCGGTATGAGGATAAGAACGGCCATGATAACTGCTCGCGCGCGGCGATAACACCGCTGGATGCGCAACGTCAGCGCGGTGTCGATCCTGCATTCAATTACTCTGCAACCATAAAATCGATAGCGCGCTATTTCATGCGCGTGCATTCATGCGACATCGCGCTCTTTGGCGCGTACCTGCAGCTTGAGATCCAGATGCTTGAGGTAATCGCGCTCCTGTTCCAGATCGGCGCGGCTGAGCGGATGCTGCTCCAGCCAGTCGTGCGGTAATTTCAGCGTCAGCTGCTTGTCGTCGACGCTCAGCTCGAGCGGCGGCAGCGCGTCGGCTGCGCGCGAACGGTTGAGCAATACCGCGAGTCGGATCAACGCGGTGATACGCATGCCTGATACGCGCAGACGTTCCGGCAGGGCTTGGAAAATCGCGGGGTCGGGCTTGCGTCGATGGCTGCGCACGATCGCGGCCAGCACTTGTTGTTCTTGTCGACTGAATCCGGGCAGATCGGAATTTTCGACGATGTAGGCGCCATGCACATGATATTGACTGTGCGCGATCGCCAGTCCGATTTCGTGGATGCGCGCGGACCACAACAACCAATCATGTTCGGCATGCGTGAACTGCCATTTGCCGGCTACTTCCTCATAAAGTGCGAGCGCGGTTTTCTCGATGCGTTCGGCCTGCGCTTTGTCCGTAGCGTAGCGCAACGCGAGCGCGGAAATACTGGTGGTACGCGGATCGCGATGTTGCGAGCGACCGATCATGTCGTACAAAAGGCCTTCGCGCATCGCGGTATCGCAGACCTGCATATGCTGCAGACCGAGCGCGTTGAAACTCGCTTCGAGGATCGACACGCCGCCAGCGATTACGCCGCGACGTTCGTCGCTGAGCCCGGACAGACGTAGATTATCGAGGCTGCCCGCGCTGAGCATGGTATCGACCAGCCGTTGCAATGCGCTGCGACTGATGCCGCTATCGCACCAGCCCGCTGCCTGCACGATGTTGCTGATCGCCTTGATCGTGCCCGATGAGCCGATCGTTTCGCTCCAGCCGTGACTACGGTAATCGGTGGAAAACTGCTGCAGCTCCACCGTGATTTCAGTCTGTGCCTGACGCCAGCGTTTCGGCGTGAGTTTGCCGTCAGCGAAAAAGCGCAAGGTGCTCGCGACACAACCCATCTGCAGGCTTTCTTTTTCGAGCGCGTCGAATCCTTGGCCGATGATGAACTCAGTACTGCCACCGCCGATATCGATCACCAGTCGCCGACCCGGCGCGTCCGGCAACGCGTGCGCCACGCCGAGATAAATCAGGCGCGCTTCTTCGCGGCCCGAAACAATTTCGATCGCGTGTCCGAGTGCGGCTTCGGCTGGGTCGAGAAATTCCTGCGGAAAACGCAGGCGACGCACGCTGTTGGTCGCGACCGCACGCACACGATGTTCGGGCAACGCGCTGAGACGCTGGCCGAATCGAGCCAGACAATCGAGCGCACGTTGCAGGCGTTCGGCATCCAGACTGCCATCGGCTTTCAAACCCGCGGCAAGACGCACGCTGTCGCGCAGTCGATCGATCACGCGCAATTGCCCGTGCTCATATCGCGCCACCACCATGTGGAAGCTGTTCGAACCCATGTCCACTGCGGCGATGAGTTCGCCGTTGCGGATTTCGCTGTGACTACCTTCGGGCACGCTCGGGTTTCCTGCGATCACTGACTACAGCGGCGGATTGTGACATGGCATCGAGTAAAGGAGCAGTGAGCAATCCGTCTTATCGCAATCCATTCGCATCACGCCAACGCGATTCGATGATCAACATTATGTTGGCGGAATTATTTGTACGTTACGGACTGCAAATTTTCGACAACAACGCCTGCTGCGATGAATGTGGCATGTCTTCGCCGGGCGACAGGCGCTCGTATTCGCCGCTCGCGTGCAGTGCCCACGCCTGGGTGTTGTCAGCAAGATGATTTTCCAATGCTTCGTCGTAAACGCGTTTCGCCAGTTGCGGATCGAGGATCGGAAAACAGGTTTCGATGCGACGCATGAGATTGCGTTCCATCCAGTCGGCGCTGGAGCAATAAATCTCCGGCGAGTTGTCGTTGGCAAACCAGTACACGCGGCTGTGTTCGAGAAAACGGCCGACGATCGAACGCACGCGGATGTTTTCCGAGATCCCCGGAATGCCCGGACGCAAGGTGCACGCGCCGCGAATGATCAGATCGATCTGCACACCTGCTACCGATGCCTTGTACAGCATCTCGATCACACCCGGCTCGTTCAATGCATTCATCTTGGCGATGATGCGCGCAGGTTTGCCGGCGCGCGCATGGGCCGACTCGCGCGCGATCTTGTCCATGATCCCCTTGTACAGGGTGAACGGCGATTGCAGGATGCATTTGAGCTTGATCACCGGCCCGAGCGCGGAGAGTTGCTGGAATAATTTATGCGCGTCTTCGCAGATATCGGGATGCGCAGTCATCAGGCCGAAATCAGTGTAGATGCGCGACGTGACCTGATGATAATTGCCGGTCGAAAGATGCACGTAACGATGCAGACGACCGTTTTCGCGGCGCACGATCAGCAATAATTTTGCGTGGGTCTTGTAGCCGACCACCCCGTAAACCACTTGCACGCCGGCTTCCTGCAGGCGATTGGCGAGCTTGATGTTGGCCTCTTCGTCGAAGCGCGCGCGCAGTTCGATGACGACGGTGACATCCTTGCCGGCGCGCGCGGCTTCGATCAGATAATCCACTAGCGGCGAATTGTTGCCAACGCGATACAGGGTCTGCTTGATCGCGAGTACATCGATATCCTGGCTTGCCTGCTTGACCAATTCGATCACCGCGTTGAACGATTCGTATGGATGATGCAGCAGAATATCGCCCATGCTGATCGAGTCGAACAAATTTCGATCGACATGCACGGCATGCGGCACGCTTTGCAGGAATTTTGGAAATTTCAGGTCGGGTCGATCGACCTGATCGTAGATCGCGACGATGCGATTGATATTGACCGGACCGGCGCAGCGATACACCTCGGCGTCGGACAGTTCAAAGTTTGCCATCAAGGTTTTCGCGAGCGATTTCGGACAGCTCTCGGCGATCTCCAGGCGCACTGGTTTGGCGAAACCGCGACCGAGCAATTCGTCACGCAAGGCGAGCGCGAGATTCTCGACTTCATCCTCGTCGACCACGAGTTCGCTGTTGCGCGTGACGCGAAATTGGTACGAACCCTTGACCTGCATGCCGGGAAACATTTCGTCAACGAATTCCTGCAGGATGCTCGACAGGAACACAAAATCGTACGGACCTTCGGCGACTTCAGTCGGCATGCGGATGATGCGCGGCAACGAGCGCGGCGCACGCACCAGAGCCATGTGGCCTTCGCGCCCGAACGCATCCTTACCCTTGAGGATGACCGCCAGATTCAGACTTTTGTTGAGGATGCGTGGAAACGGATGCGCCGGATCGAGTCCGAGCGGCGACAACACGGGCAGGATTTCATCGCGAAAATAGCCTTGCAGCCAGCGCCGCTGTTTGGCCGTCCATTGTTCGCGCATGACGAAGCGAATGCCTTCGCGTTCGAGTTCCGGCAGCAGCATGTCTTTCCAGCAATCGTACTGCACGCGCACGAGTTCCAGCGTGCGCGTGCGGATGCGATTGAGCACCTCGGCAGGACTTAGCCCATCGGCGCCGGCGACTGCGTCACCGAAGATAAAATGCTGGCGCAGAATGGCGACCCGCACTTCGAAAAATTCATCGAGATTGCTGTTTGAAATACACAGGTAACGCAGCCGTTCGAGCAGCGGCACACCCGGATCCTGCGCCTGCGCGAGCACGCGAAAATTGAATTCGAGCTGCGCCAGTTCGCGGTTGATGTACAGGCTGGGATCCTTGAGATCGCGTTCGAGTTCGGGGGCGCGGTTCATGCAAATTCCTGTGGAGTTATTGCGCCAGATGCAGCGCGGTCAGCTGTGTCGTGCGCTGCTCGGCGGACAACGCCAGAAAGCCTTCGCGCGTCGCGATACCCTGGCCGGGAGCGGACAGGATGAAGCGGAAAAATGACGCAAGCAAGACGGACGGCGCAGTTTCGGGCTTCATGTTGAAATACAGGTACAACGAACGGCTGAGTGGATAGGTGCCACTTTCGATCGTTTGGTTATTCGGACTGACCGCGGTCGTGTGCGTCGCCGTGCTCAAGGCCAAAGGTTTGACTAGCGCGTTGAGATAACCGATGCCCGAATAACCGATCGCATTCGTGTGCTGTGCGACCGCGGCGACCACCGCACCCGAGCCGGGCAACTGCACGATGTCGGCGCGATAATCGGCACCGCACAACGTGGCTTCGCTGAAGTATGCCGACGTGCCGGAAACGCCATTGCGACCGATGCGCAGCAGGCGTTGCGCGGCGAAGTTGCTATCGACCACATCGAGATCGTTCCAGTGTTCGATGCGGCGTTGTTCGGGGTCTTGCGCTGATGACGAACACGCGCCAGCTTCGCCGAAGATCGCCGCGATATCGAGCAGGCGCAGCGATTGCAGCGGATTGTCCGGATGCACAAACACCACGATCGCATCCTGCGCCACCGAAATACGCGTCGGCGCATAACCGTAACGCTGCTCGAAACGTTGCAGCTCATCGGCATGCATCTCGCGACTCATCGCACCGAAGCTCGCCGCGCCGGCGGTAAGCGCGATCGGCGCACTGGACGATCCCGGTGTTTGCACCTGCACGATCACGCCGGGATGGAGTTGCTGAAATGCCTCGGCCCAGCGTGTCATGAGATTGCCGAGCGTATCCGAACCAACGCTGGTCAGCGTACCGCTCAGCGCGGCTTCTGCCGGTGCCGCGAAGCCGTGCTTGCAACTCAGTAACAAGCTGAGCAATAGCAGCAGTTGACGGCTCATGCTTCCTCGGTGAGCGATTGCGGCGCGAGCAGATGTTCGCGATCAAACATGCACATGAACGTGCTGCCGACACCGACTTCGCTCTGGATTTCGAGCCGCGCATGGTGCAGGTTCAGCACATGCTTGACGATCGAAAGTCCGAGTCCAGTGCCACCGGTTTCGCGCGATCGACTGGTGGATACGCGATAAAAACGTTCAGTAATGCGTGGAATATGATGCGGCGGAATACCTTGCCCGGTATCGCTCACGGCGAAGCGTCCGCCGTGTTCTTCATCGCTCCAGCGAATCGCGATGCGTCCGCCGGTGGGTGTGTAGCGCACGGCGTTGGTGATGAGGTTCGAGAACGCGCTGTGCAGCTCCTTGGCTGAGCCTTTCAAATCGTGCTCGCTGCCGATGTCGAGCGTGATGCAATGTTTGCCCTGACTCAGGCCTTCGGCTTCGCGCTTGAGCGTGAGCAACAAAGAATGCATCACGACACGTTCTTCTGGCAGGCTCTCCTGCGCTTCGAGACGCGACAGCGTGAGCAGGTCTTCGACGATCTGGGTCATGCGCCGCGACTGCGTGCGCAGTTCGCGCAGGATCGAATCCCACTCGGGCATTTGCTCGGGCTCGAGCATATCCAGATAACCATGCACGACGGTCAGCGGTGTGCGCAATTCGTGCGAAACGTTGGCGACAAAATCGCGGCGCACTTGCTCCAGTCGCATCACGTTGCTGATGTCGCGCGCGACCAGCAGCGATTGCTCGCTGCCGTACGGAATCATGCGCAGGCTCAGGCGAATCGCATCGTTGGGCGGCGAGGGCACGTCGGCCAGTGGATCGATAGCCGTGCCGTCGGCGAGCCATTCGGCGACTCGCGGCGCACGCACCAGGTTGCTGAAATACCCGCCGATATCCTGCGGGTATTTGAGTCCGAGCAAACGCGTGGAGGCTTCGTTGAACCAGAGAATGCGCTGCGCATTGTCGAGCACGACGGTGGCATCGGGCAGCGCCGTGGCGGCATCGCGAAATGCACGCAACAAGCCGATCAGGCGACGCTTGCGCAGGAACTCCGAGCGCTGGCGGCGCGATAGCAGGTCATGCAATTCGCCCCAGATGCCCCAGCCTTCCGCTGGCGGGATACGATGTTGCAGACGTAGCGAGGTTTCCAGCCCGTGCAGTTTCCATAACGTCACAGCGAGATAACCCGCGAACAACATCAGCAGACATGAGGCCAGCGCATTCAGCCACCAGCCGAGTGCGACCGCCGCCGCAATCAGGCCGAGCAAGCGCCACAAACTGAATTGCCACGCGCGACTAAGTGCCATGACAAATCGTCACTTCGAGCAATGGCATGGCGCTATGGCAGCAGAACGTTTTCGGCATGCAGCAATGATGCGCCACGGCCTTGTCCGTGTCTGCGCTCAAAGACTGGTGGAAAAACGATAACCGGCGCCGCGCACGGTCTGCACCAGGCCATCGCTATGGAACGGTTCGAGGGTTTTGCGCAGGCGGCGGATATGCACATCGACGGTGCGTTCCTCGACGTAGACGCTGCCGCCCCAGACGTGATCGAGCAACTGACTGCGCGAATACACGCGCTCGGCGTGGGTCATGAAAAAATGCAGCAAGCGATATTCGGTCGGACCGATCTGCACGGTCTGGCCGTTCGCAAAAACCCGGTGCGCGGCGCTATCGATGGTGATACCGCCGAGCTCGATCACGCCATCGGCTTCATCGCCATGCGTGCGGCGCATTACCGCCTTGATCCGCGCCAGCAACTCGCGCGTGGAAAATGGCTTGACGACGTAGTCATCGACACCGGCATCCAGCCCACTGACACGATCGGTTTCTTCGCCGCGCGCGGTAAGCATGATGATCGGCACTTCGCGCGTGAGATCTTCCTTGCGCAGCCTCCGCGCGAGATCGATGCCACTCATGCCGGGCAGCATCCAGTCGAGCAGGATCAAATCGGGTACGCGTTCCATGATGGCGTTTTGTGCGGTGCGCGCGTCCAGCGCATGCGTCGAGTCCATGCCCGCTTTACGCAGGGCGAAGGCGACCATTTCGCCGATGGCGGGTTCGTCTTCGACGATCAGAATATGTTTTTGCACAAGCTCACCATGACGTTGGTTAATAGCTGCTATGCGACAGATTGCCGCGTTGCATGACATGCCCGTTGCACCGATTGCTGGTCACGGCGGACTTATCCTCGACGATCAGGAATTGTCTTCGCACAAGCTCACCATGATGTTAGTTAATAACTGCTATGCAACAGGCTGCCGCGTTTTGTGACATGCCTATTGCAGCGGTTAATTGTTACGCTCGGATGACAGTGGGGTGCAAGCGTTGGCGCCGATGCAGAACGTGGTCGAGGATTTGTGTGAGCTCGCGGTATTCGAATCGCGTTCTGTCGCATCGTTGTCACGTCCCAGTCCGGCACGCAATCCTTGCCGTTTGGCGTCCTGCGCATCCGGCTTGATGTGCTTGCGGCGCAGCTCCAAAACATACGGCGTGAGTTCGGTGATACGCGCCTCGATGCGTGCGCGCTGGTAATAATCGAGATCGGCGCGACTAGTCAGGGCCTTGAGCTGGTTCAATGCATCCTCGACATGTCCGCTGTACAAGGCGGCCTCGGCATATGCCTGACCGGCGCGAATCTTGTCGCCAGCGAGCTCGCAGGCACGCGCAAAGTTGGTCTGCATGCTTGGATCGTCGCTTTCGTCCAGCAGTAACGGACGCAGTAATTCCTGGGTCTTGTGCGCGCTGTCGGCATCCGCTTGCTGCAGCAGAGCGTCGCTGTGCATCAATGCTAGCGCGCGGTTACGTGGGTAATTGGTTTCGAGTTCGGCATAACGTTTCAGCGCTGCATCGCGCCTGCCGAACGAGAACTCGCTCTGCGCAATACCGATCTGGAATACCAGTTGATCGGATTGTGCGGCTCCGAGTTTCTGCATCTGCACCAGCGCTTTTTCCGGTTGATGCGCGTACAACAATGCCAAAGCATAACCGTAGCGATTGGCGGTAGTGTCGAAGCTGGGATTGTCGCGCAGATTGTCGCTGTAATAGCCGAGAATCGCATTCGGATTGATCGCGGTCAGCACGCGTACGCGTTCGCGCATCAGCTCATAGTAGCGTTGTGAAACCTCGCGGTCATGCGGCAGATCGACATGCGTGGCGGCGCCATAAGCAAGCGGATTCTTGCCGGCTTGCCCGGGTTGCAGCAATAGCCATGAGGACGATGGCGCGGTATGCCCGGCAGTGCTTTCCAACAGAGGGGTGCGATTCGCGACTTCTTTGCTCAAAGCCTCGGCGCGCGATTTGGCGTCGCTGATGCGTGATGTGGATACTGGATGGGTGCGCAAGAATTCCGGCACCTCGCCATCGTCGCTGGGACGCAACGCCTGCTGCATGCGCTGGAAAAATCCGGCCATCGCATTCGGATCAAAGTTGGCGCGCGCCAGAGTTTGTATGCCCATGCGATCGGCTTCAGTTTCATCGTGACGGGTGAAGTTGATCTGGCGCTGCTGCATTGCGGCCATGCCACTGACGATGGCGGCGGTTCCGGCGTCGCCGCTGCCGCCGCGCGTGGCGATCAACGCGCCAAGCATTGCCAACGCAATCGGTAGCGATGCTTTTTGCGCATCTTCGAATGCACGCGCCAGATGGTTTTGCGTGATATGGCCGATTTCGTGGGCCATCACCGCGGCGAGTTCGCTTTCGGTGGTCGTGGTGACGAACAGGCCGGTATAGACGGCGATATATCCACCAGGCGCAGCAAACGCGTTGATGATGTCGTCGCGTGCCAGAAAAAAAGTGAACGCCTGGTCGGGTTTGTCGCTGTGAGCTACAAGGCGGTAGCCGAGAGCATTGATGTACGCGACTAGTAACGGATCATCGAGCACCATGTCCAGTGAACGCATTTCGTGCAGCATTGACGCGCCGTACTGGTGTGCTTCTTCCGGCGATAAAAGTTCGCCGGCGGAGCTGCCGATATTCGGCAGATTCACGTCTGCCGCGCGGACATGGCCGATCCCGGTCAGCACGCTGCAGGCAAAAAATATGAGTGCAGGGAAAAGAGTTTTAACGCGCATGCAAAGCCTAGATTCAAGTTCGCTTTGGATAACCTTAACGCAGCGCAAGTTCCGCAGCTACTGGTAATTCCAGCGCGCGCCACCACGCTGGGTTTTGCTGTCGTTCGACCTCATCAAGCAAGACGTGAAGCGAAAATCTGCGAGGTCCTGCAAGCCGCGCCATTTTTAGCAGATAATGTCTGAATCGCGTCCCACAATCGCAGCAGAGAACGCCATGACCAGAGCACTTGTTTACAGCACCGCGATTTGCCCGTATTGCGTTGCTGCCAAGAACTTCCTCAAGCAGAAGGGCATCGATTACGACGATGTTCGCATCGATACCGACTCCGCGCGTCGCGAAGAAATGCTCACTCGCACGCAGCGTCGTACCGTGCCGCAGATCTTCATCAACGATCAGCACATCGGCGGCTACGACGATCTCATTGCGTTTGATCGCAGTGGTGGTTTGGCCGAGTTGCTGGCAGGAGCAAATTCGTGAGTGATCGGATCAGGCAGTTCACGGATTTTCGCCAGCGACTGAACACGCGAATTCTGGAGCAGGATAATCAGGTTGTACGGCGTTTTTTCGCGCTGGATACGCAAACCTACAAAGATGGCGCGTTATCACTCAAGACCAAGGAAATGCTCGGTCTGGTGGCATCGCTGGTATTGCGTTGCGACGATTGCGTTTCTTATCACGTAGCGCAGTGCGCCGAGGCAGGCGTGAGTCGCGACGAGTTTTTTGACGTGTTCAGCGTGGGGCTGGTGGTCGGTGGTTCGATCGTGATTCCGCATCTGCGCCGCGCGGTGGATTTTCTCGACGAAATCGAGCGCGAAGGTCACACTTATTCGGTGGATGAAGACGACATCGATGTCAGTATCGGAGTCGGAGAGTAGTGGCCGCGCGGTTTTGCTGTTGGCGGATTATGCGCCACCAGCTGTGTATCGAATAACGATCAGGGCGTCAGTCGAATCAGGCGTATGCGCCCGTGATCCGGCATCACGCCCTCAAGCCGGCCGATCGCCACAGCATTGAACTGTGCCAAGGTGATGCCGTTGTTACCTTGCAAAGTACAATTTTGCGGCGGCGCGCTCGGGCGTTGCGTGTCGCGCCAGCAGTTCAGCGAATTGTCGCTATTGCTGTCGCTCAGACGAAAATTCTGCTCGCTTTGCGTTTGCAGTTGATCGAAGTGCAGGCGCTGGGTTGCCTTGAGTGGGTCGTCAGGAACCAAAATCCAGTCACCTTGCCAGACGTGCCCGTCTGGGGGATCTGCAAACGCCATACGCGAGAGGGTGAGCGCACGCAGCTCCAGCGCGTTCGAGTCGTCAGCACTACTACGAGTGAACCACGCCACAGCACGGCCGCTGGATTGAAACTCAAGATCAAGGTTCAGCGCGGCCGCCGCACGTGGTGCTTCCGTTTTCTCACCAAACAGGCTGCTACCACCTTGCACTCGCAGCATCGGAATATGCGCAATGCTGCTCTCAAGCAGGCCCGTGCCGAGGTACCAGACGGGCTCACCGTTGCTCTCATAGCTGAGCGCAGAAACAGTCAGGGTGCGGCCCTGCAGTTCGATCACCAGCCCCGTGCCAGGGGAAACATTCGAGTTACCTTCCGGTTGAGCCCACCAGTAACCCGATTCCGGAGTCGCCACCGCATCTGCGGAGGTCGTATCCACCAAACCGAAGGCATACAAGCGCAGTGGGGCATGCGCGCCTTGGGCGGCATAGATGCTGACGTGATAGCTGCCGGCCGGCATGAGCGTAACGCCACTGGCAGCAGCAGGTGCTGCGTTGAATGTGAACGGTACGGGCGTCTGGGCACAAAGAGTTTTTTTGTTGCGTACATCGATCCGCACATCGTTGCCATCAACATTGATGCGTTCGATTTCGGGGGCGCACGCATTTGGCCACATGCCCGAAACACCGAGCGTCCAAGGTAGTACGAGATCGCTACTCGATGGAGGTACCAGACGAATGTCCGTTGCGCTTTCACTGGCGGCATTCGAGAAGCCGAAAAAGCACAGCGCAACGATGCCCAGCAAGGCGCACCAGCGTGCGGGCGATTTCGCCCATGACGACAATGATTTGGCGGATTGCAGGCCCCTGCCGATATTTTCTTGTTCGCGCAACATGCATCTACGATAATGCACAGCTTGGTATGACGCCACCTCTCTTTTTAACCTTTGCAGAGATTTTCACATTATGAGCAAGACAATTGCCGTGATTCGCGGTGACGGTATCGGCCCGGAAATCACCAATGCGAGTCTGCGCGTGCTCGATGCGATGGAATGCGGGCTGCACTACGATTTTGTCGATGCCGGTCTTTCAGCGCAAGAAAAACACGGCGAGCTTTTGCCTGCAGCGACCATCGATGCGATCACCAAGCATCGCGTCGCGCTCAAGGGGCCATTGACCACGCCGATCGGCGGCGGGTTTTCGTCGCTGAACGTCGAACTGCGCAAGCGTTTTGATCTGTACGCCAATGTGCGCCCGGCGATTACTTTCCCGGGCACCAAGGCGCGTTACGATGGCATCGACATTATTACCGTGCGCGAAAATACCGAAGGGGCATACGGTGCGGAAGGTCAGACCCTGTCTGCGGATGGCGAAGTAGCGCTGTCGCAGATTCGTGTAACCCATCGCGGCAGCGAACGTATTGTGCGTTATGCGTTCGAACTCGCGCGCCGCAGCGGTCGCAGGAAAGTCACTGTTGTGCACAAGGCCAACATCATGAAGACCACGTCAGGGCTGTTTCTGAAGGTCGCGCGTGAAGTGGCGCAGGAGTATCCGGAAATCGTCTGCAACGAAATGATTGTCGATAATACCTGCATGCAACTGGTGATGAACCCGATGCAGTTCGATGTGATCGTCACAACCAATCTGTTCGGCGACATCATTTCCGATCTGTGTGCTGGCTTGGTTGGTGGGCTCGGACTTGCGCCGGGCGCGAATATTGGTAGCGAGGCCGCCATATTCGAAGCGGTGCATGGCTCCGCGCCGGATATCGCTGGCAAGGGCATCGCCAATCCGTGCGCGTTATTGCTGGGCGCCTGCCAGATGCTCGGTCATCTCGGTATGGAGGATCAGGCAGCACGGCTGCGCAATGCCATCCGCGATGTGTTGAGCAGAAAAGACCGCGTAACCCCCGATCTCGGCGGAAATGGCAGTACCGATTTGTTTGCTGACGCACTGATTGAAAGCCTTCGCGGTCACGGCAGCAAGGCGGCTTGATTCAACTCCTTCAGCTTGGCAATGTTTGATCGAGGCGGCAATCGCGCGCTGTTTGTTTTATCGGAGTCAGGACGTAGTTTTGGCAGACGGATCCTGATCCGCACTCGTATTCGTGAATCTGCCTTGATTCGAGCGGAAATTGCCCAGCACAGCTGAGCCTTTGCCGGGATGGATCGCCGATTTTAGTCCTGCCTGCACGTAGTCGATCGCGTTGCGGGCCGCCAGCTCCGCAGAATGACCGAGCGCGAGCCCTGCGGCGAGGGCGGAGGCCAACGTGCAGCCCGTGCCATGCCCTTCGATTTGCAGTCGCGGATGGCGAAAACACAGGCTATGGTTTGCGTCTACGTACCAATCCTCCACCTCGGTTCCGGCCATGTGCGCGCCCTTCAGCAATACCGCAGCGCAGCCCAAGCCACGCAACTCCTGCGCTGCTGCCAGCATGTCGGCTTGAGAATGTAGCCGTCTGTCGAGCAGGCATTCGGCTTCCAGGATGTTTGGCGTAATGATGCTCGTCAGCGGCAGTAGCTCGTTCCGCAGTAAATCGACGCCTGCTTGGCCAAGCAGCCGATCACCTGAGGTCGCAATCATCACTGGATCGAGTATGACGTGGGCGAAATGATGTTCGCGCAAACAGTCGATAACCACACGTACGCATTCGACGTTGCCGAGCATGCCAAGCTTTATCGCGGTCACCGGAGTATCAGCTAGCACGGCACGTAGCTGGGCGACGATTTGGTGCGCGGGCAAAGTAAAAACAGCCTCGACGCGGCTTGTGTTTTGAGCGGTGACGGCGGTCACAACGCTGACTCCATGCACTCCGAAAGCCGCAAAGGTCTTTAAATCGGCTTGCAATCCAGCGCCGCCGCTGGAGTCGGATCCGGCGATGCTTAGAACCACGGGGATAGGGGAATTCATGCCAATCACTTTGTTGTATAAATGCAACGATGGGAATCCGGCAAAGATAGCCGGAATTGCCCGCAATGTTTGAGCAGTACCAAGTTGGATAAGGATTTCAGCGTTAGGCAAGACGCATAAAAATTTTCTGTGGCGCGCTTGACACGCTGTTGTTTTTTTGCAATCATCAATCCATCATTACATAGCACGGAATCGCGAGCAGGGCGATGCAGGGCAAATTCAGGGCAGAGCGAAAGTTAGCGGGAGCAGTCAGTTTTGGCCTGACGCTCTCGCTTTCCTTGTCTGCGGCAGCAAATGATTCACTATCTGCAGCGTCTCTTATTGCTGATTCGGGCAGTCTCGCCTCGATCACCGCCACGCCTTCCGATGCTTCATCAGTAATTTCGCGCTGGCGCGATTATGCACTTTCCGGCGTCACCCCTGATTTCTCTTGGGCAGATCACGCCGAGATCAAGTCTCAACCTCCGAGTGTGCTGGATAATCTAGCCTCCACATCAGCAGTGTCTTCTTCGACGGTCGTATGGCTCGACGATGCCACTCGCACCGATCTGAGAATTGGTCTGTCCGGCGACAACTTGCCTGAGAATCATGCATTTGCCTCAAGCAGTGTGCGCGGCACTTTGCTTCCCGAAAGTGCCGGTAGCGGCCATCGTGACCTGATTTCACCAACCTTGGAACAACGCTGGGGCAGTCAAGGCATTTGGGGTGTGTCAGGAATTCTTGCCTATCAGCGCCATACCGGATTTGGTTTCGGCATTTACGAGATGCGCAACGAAAACGCGTATGGCAGTAATGCGGCGGCCTACGGGACGGGTCTGGGTTTTGGTGTCGCTAATGCGCTGAATGATTCCTTGCGCTGGTCCGCAGGTTTTCGCTCGAAGATAGCCGTGGACGATTACAATCGCTCGATGGGCGTGTATGCGCAACCGGGCGTTTATGATATTCCCGGTAGCTATCGATTGGGTTTGGCGTATACGGTGAGTCCGAGTCAGACTCTGGACTTGCGTGCCGAACGTATCCAGTACAGCGCTACGACGCCTTTTGTTGGTTTTGCGCCGCCGAGTCGTGTGGGTGCTGGTGGTGATGGCACTGCCAATTCAATCTACGCCCAACGTGACTTGTCTGTATTCAGCCTTGGCTGGACTTGGCACGGCGCTGAATATGGCGATTGGCAGTTGCGTTACAGCACTCGTGAGCAGCCTTTGCCTGCTTCGGATGCCTTGTACCAGGCTTTGAAATATCGTCTGTCCAATTACAGTCTTGCTTTGAGCTTTGGTAAAACGCTCGGCAAGTATTCTGAGTTGCGATTGGCTGCCAGTTACGCACCCACGGAATACATTTTTGGCGCGATGAATGGTTTTTCGTCGCGTAGTGGTGGCAACCAGACCGAGCTCGAAGCTTTGTATCTGGTGCACTTCTGACCTCAGTGGTATACAGCCGAGCAAACTGACGGAACCGTGAGGTTCCGTTTTTTATGGTGGGTTCAACGCCATGCCGATACGCGTAAGTTTGAATCACTGCTCCCGGATAAGATGAATCATCCGCGAGCAGTGCCTACAGCGTAGCTATCAGAGCACTTCCGATGCGAAGTCGGCCAGACGCGAGCGTTCGCCACGCCGCAAGGTGACATGCGCACTGTGTTGCCAGACCTTGAAACGATCCACGGCATAGGTCAGTCCTGACGTGGTTTCAGTCAGATATGGCGTATCGATTTGCTCGACGTTGCCAAGGCAAATCATCTTGGTGCCCGGCCCGGCGCGGGTCAGTAGAGTTTTCATTTGCTTCGGCGTGAGGTTTTGCGCCTCGTCGATGATCACATACCGATTCAGGAATGTTCGTCCGCGCATGAAATTCAGCGAGCGGATCTTGATGCGTGACGCGAGCAAATCGTTGGTCGCCGCACGGCCCCAGGCACCGCCCTCAGTAGGTGTGGCTAGTACTTCGAGATTGTCAGTCAGTGCACCCATCCACGGCGTCATTTTTTCTTCCTCGGTGCCGGGCAGGAAGCCGATATCGTCGCCGACAGAAACGGTCGCGCGGGTCATGATGATCTCGCGATAGCGCTGCTGATCCATGGTCTGCGCCAGGCCTGCCGCCAGCGCGAGCAGGGTCTTGCCGGTGCCGGCAGTGCCGAGTAGGGTGACAAAATCCACCTCCGGATCCATCAACGCATTCATCGCAAAGTTCTGCTCGCGATTGCGCGCGCCCACACCCCAGACCGTATGCGATCCTTTCGAATAATCTTCGACAATCTGCAGTGTCGCCACACCGCCACGTAATTTTGCAACACGCAATTCCAGCTGGTTTTCACCTGGCATATATAGGAATTGGTGCGGATGCCAATCTTCGTCTTCGCGCACTTTCAGTTCATAGAATGCATGGCCGCGTTCCGACCACGAGCGCACCTCTTCGTGGCGCGACCAGAAATCCTCGGGTAACTCGTTATGCCCGGCATAGAGCAGGTTGAAATCATCCAGCGCGCGATCGTTTTCGTAATCTTCTGCGGGGATTCCGTAGATCGAGGCCTTGATGCGCAGATTGATGTCTTTGGAAACAAGAACGACTGGCGATTTCGCATTTTGCTCGCGCAGACTCAGCACGCTGGCCAGAATCTGGTTATCGGGTAGACCAACCTTCTTGCCGTGAATCGCAGGCGCCTCGGCAGTGCGGGTCTGGAAATATAGCTTGCCAATCTGGTCTGCTCGTTTGAGTTGCAGACCTTGCGGCATGATCAGGTCAATGCCCTGGTTGATGCCATCGGCGCCGCCGTGCACGATCAGCTCATTCAGAAAGCGACTGACTTGGCGTGCATTACGTGAGACTTCGGATGCCCCTTTCTTGGCCGCATCGAGTTCTTCGAGTACGGTCATCGGAATAAATACATCGTGTTCCTCGAAACGGAACAATGCGGTCGGATCGTGCATGAGCACATTCGTGTCGAGTACGTAAATGCGTTTTCCACGTGTCATGCGCTGCTCACTCTGCGGTTGCGGGAAAAATCGAAATGCATTTTACAAGCTAGTTCGGAGCTGCTCGTAAAACGTGTTGGCAACTCATGTGCGTGGGCTATCCAGCATGTCGAGCACGGCCTGAGCATGCCCGCTTACTTTGACGTTACGCCATTCGTGATTGAATTTTCCGCTGGGATCAATCAGGAACGTGCTACGCACGATGCCCAGATAGTGCCGACCGTACAATTGTTTTTCGTGAATCACATCGAAGGCGCGACACCAGGTTTCGTCGCTATCGGAAATCAGCGTGAAGGGCAGTGAAAATTTTGCCGTGAAATTGGCATGTGCCTTGATTGAATCGCGCGATACACCTAACACAACCGCATTGCGATCGGCGAACGCGGCATGCAGGCTCGCAAAGTCTTGTGCTTCACGCGTGCAGCCGGTGGTATTGTCTTTCGGATAAAAATAGACGACGACAAATTTGCCATGCAGATCGTGTAGCCGAATCACGACGTCGGTAGCGGTGGCGCCCGTGAGGTTAGGAATCTTGTCGCCGATTTTCAGCATCGTTCCGGACAATCTCTAGAGTCGAAGCATCAGAATTTCATCGGATCCATGATGGCATCGAGATTGAGCCCATCGCAGAATTCAAGAAAGTCGTCGCGCAATGCGGCGATATGCGTGGTGGAAGGTATACCGATGGTGATTTGCGCCGAAAACATGTCTGCGCCGGTCTGCATCGCGCGATAACGAGTGGATTGCAGCTGCTCGATCGTGATGCCGTGATGCAGAAAAAATTCGGCAATCTGGTAAAGAATTCCCGCTTTGTCCGCAGCGATCACCTCGACTACATACGGCAACAGATTGGTCTGCAGCTGCTTCTGGCTAGTGCGGAAATACAGCAGGCGCAATTGTTCTTCACGTTCGTAGCGCGCGAGTGCAGATTCGAGCTTGGCGATCGCATCCCACGAGCCGATGGCGAGTACGAGCACGGAAACGTCGCGCCCAAGCGTCGCCACGCGCGCCTCGACGACATTGCAACCGCAATCGGCAATCCGTTTGCTCAGGGTCACCAGTGGCGAATGGCTTTGCGCGGCAAACGCGTTGATCAATAGATGATTTTCGTTTGCGGTGGGACGTGGCGCGGTGGTGTCGGTCAAAACGGCCTTCCTGCGAGTTACTGGATATGTAGAGGGAAAAGGCGGCGCCTTCATGCAACTCACGACCAGAATACTTGCCATGCCCAAGACCCGCAAGTAACATCGCGCGTCATCTGAAGCCCCGGATTCTGTCTTGAAATTCATCGGAAGCATGTGTGCGCTGGTCACGCCGTTCCAAGCGAGCGGCGCCCTCGATCTTGAGGCATTCGGCCGGCTTGTCGATTATCAATTGGCAGGCGGCACGCATGGCTTGATCGTCGCCGGTTCGACCGGTGAAGCGCATGCGCTCGATGATGCCGAATATGCCGATCTCATACGCTTTGCAGTCGAACGTGTTGCCGGTCGCATTCCGGTGATCGCCGGCACTGGCACAGCGAACACGCGCAAGACCATTGGCCTTACCCAGCGCGCCAAGGCGCTTGGCGCCGATGCCGCGCTGGTAGTCACGCCTTATTATGTTCGTCCAACCCAGGACGGGTTGTTGCAGCACTACCAGCAAGTGGCCGAACACGGCGGATTGCCGGTAATTTTATACAATGTGCCAGGTCGCACCGCCTGCGATATGTTGCCGGAAACCGTGGCCGAGCTTGCGAAACATCCGAATATCGTTGCAATCAAGGAAGCGAGTACTGATGCTTCGCGTATGCAGCAATTGCTGGAATTGCAAAGTCCGAACTTCAGTGTCTTGAGCGGCGACGATCCGACCTTTGTCCGTGCAATGCTGAGCGGTGCGCGCGGGGTGATTTCGGTGGCAGCGAATCTTGCCCCGCAGCATTTCCGTCGTCTGGTAGATGCGTGTATTGCCGAAAAGCACGAGGATGCGCGCGTACTGAATGCCGCGCTGCTATCCTTGTATGATGTGCTGGCTGCCGAGCCCAATCCGATTCCGGTGAAATGGTGCTTGAGTCTGCTGGATATTTGTTCTGCGCATTTGCGCCTGCCTTTGACCGGCCTAAGCGCCGAACACCATACGCATGCGACTGAAGTAGTCAGAAATCTTTTCCCTGCTGAGGTTCAGCCGCGGCACAGCAGCGCGGCTTAAAATTGAACGGCGCGTCATGCGTCCTTTTCCCAATCAGGAAGTCCCAGATCCGTGAACCTTGAAAAATTTCTGCGTTATCTCTTGCTCGGCGGCATGACCGCGCTGCTGCTGAGCGGTTGTGGCATGTTCCGCACCCATACCGATTACGACAAAGCTGTCGAAGCACGTCCGCTGGACGTGCCACCGGATCTGGATACGCCAAACACCGCCGGTGAACTGATCGTGCCACCGGCGGGTGCTGGTGCTGGTAGATCCAGCGCATCGAGTGGCGCTGTCGGCTCGCCGCCAGCAAGCGGCGTCAGCGCAGCCGCTCAAGGCAATGGCGTACGCATTGCCGACTCGGTCGCGAACGCTTGGCAGCGGGTAGGATTGGCGCTTGAGCGCGGCAAGGTAGGTACTGTCGTGAGTCGCGATGAAGCAACGCACAGTTATGCAGTAGATGTCACCGTTGCGGCGGGGCCGAAACCCGGTTTCTTCAAGCGCATCATCGGTGGTAAGCAGGCGGTCAGCGTGAATCGTGTGAGCATCCAGGTTGATGCCGATGGCGATGCCGCCAACGTCAATGCGTCGGGCGATCCAAGTGCGGTCAAGCAAGTGCTGGATGTATTGCGCGAACGTTTGTCGTAATCACGCTTTGGCTTGAAGGCATCGCAACTGCGAGATGTTTTCTCGCGGTTGGTGCTTGCGTAATCTGATTCCAGCTTGATCGACTCGGGGTTTTGCGACCCCGTTTAATCAACGCGCAGGCGCTGCAGATTGACCGCCGATCGTTACAATCGTCGGCTGAAGACTCGATCAGAATTTCGCCCTGACCGTGGCAATCCAGCTCAACGTTCGAGCAGCGACAGTTTGTCCGGCTTGCCTTCCCATTCCTTGGCATCTGCTGGTGCATCCTTGCGTACGGTTAGTACCGGCCATGCCTTGGCGAGTTCGGCATTGATCTGGATAAATGCCTCTTGCCCCGCCGGCACATCGTCTTCGGGATAGATCGCATTGACCGGGCATTCGGGCTCGCACAAGGTGCAGTCGATGCATTCTTCCGGATCGATGACCAAGAAGTTGGGGCCTTCATGGAAACAGTCGACCGGGCATACTTCGACGCAATCGGTGTACTTGCACTTGATACAGCTTTCCGTCACGACGAAGGGCATGTCGCTGGTTCCATGATGGGTGGTAGGAAAGATAGCAAATAAGAATGGTGCTCCCTACGAGACTCGAACTCGTGTTCCCGCCTTGAGAGGGCAGTGTCCTAGGCCACTAGACGAAGGGAGCATGGATTGGGGAAATCCAAGTGCCGACTAGTATAAACTGGAACCGAAGAAAATCCACCGAGTTTCTTCGCGCGTGAACGCGATACAAGCGCGTAACGAGTCAACTTAAGAGGTAACGGAACCTTCCGTTGCCGGGCCAACCGAGTCACCACACACTGTCAGGAGACATTACGTGGTTTTGAATTTCCTGACAGATATTTTCCGCCGCGGACCACGTCAGCGCGAGGTGTTGCCAAGCGCGAGCGTGAAGCGCGCTGCACCCAAACCAAAAAAATCCGCAAGCCCGAGTTTGAACCTCAACCTGCGCATCATTCCGCGCGAAAAGCACAACATTTCGCGCAAGAATATTTCCAGCGGCGCGCTGCGTGTTTTGTATCGTTTGAATGAAGCCGGATATCAGGCCTTTCTGGTCGGCGGCGCGGTGCGCGATCTGTTGCTGGACGGGCATCCCAAGGACTTTGATATCGCCACCGATGCTACGCCGGAGCAGGTTAAATCGCTGTTCCGCAATTGTCGCCTGATCGGTCGGCGCTTTCGTCTCGCGCACGTCATGTTCGGCCCGGAGGTGATTGAAGTCGCGACGTTCCGCGGACTCAGCGACGATGGCACCGGCGATCGGCACATCGTCGATGGGCGGCTGATTCGCGACAACGTGTATGGCGGCATCGACGAAGATGCGATCCGTCGCGATTTCACCGTCAACGCCTTGTATTACGACATTGCCGATTTCAGCGTGCGCGACTACACCGGCGGTTATGAGGATTTGACGCGCCGCGAGCTGTGTCTGATCGGCGACCCGGATCAACGTTACCGCGAAGATCCGGTGCGCATGCTGCGCGCGGTGCGACTGTCAGCGAAACTCGGGTTCACCATTGCGCCAGATGCGCAGGCACCTTTCGCGACGCTCGGCGCCTTGCTCGCCGAGGCACCGCCGGCGCGACTGTTCGACGAGACGCTCAAGCTGTTTCTGGCCGGGCACGGACTAGCCAGTTTTCGCCGTCTCGATGAAACCGGATTGCTGCAGGAAATTTTCCCGCTCACCGCAAAAAGTCTGGTGCGATCCGGCGAAGACAATTTGCGCAATCTGATTGAAGGCGCACTGAAAAATACCGATGCGCGCGTGCGTGAAGGCAAGTCGGTCACGCCCGCTTTCCTGTTCGCGACCTTGCTCTGGGGCGCGGTACGCGCCATGGCGCAACGCGCGGTGACAGCGGGCACCGACCCTGGTGTAGCATGGCAAAATGCATCCGATCGCGTGATCGCGGAACAGGTTGCACGCGTCGCAATCCCGCGTCGTTTCAGCATTACGGTGCAGGAAATCTGGGCGTTGCAACCACGTTTTGAACAACGTTCGCGCAAGCGCGTATTTCGTTTGCTGACACATCCGCGTTTCCGTGCGGCGTATGATTTTCTGGTTTTGCGTGCGGTCGAGTCGCCGCAGATCAAGGAACTCGCGCAGTGGTGGACCGACGCACTCGCGTTGCCCGAGCACGAGCTTGCCGAACGCCTCGGTGTCAATTCGCTGGCCGCGCCGCCTCTGGCAACCACGCTGGACGACGGCCCGAAGAAAAAACGTCCGCGGCGCCGACGTGCCAAACGTCCTGCCATTGCGGATGGCGCTTCTGCTCCATCGGGCGCGGACAACGAATAAGCGAGCAATAGCGACAACGATGCAAATCGCTTATATCGGCCTCGGCAGCAATCTGTCCGAGCCAGAAATCCAGCTGCAGCGCGCCCTGCAAGCACTTGAGCAACTGCCGCAATCACGACTGCGACGCAGCTCGCATTTTTACCGCACACCGCCCTGGGGTGAAATCGCGCAGCCGGATTTCGTCAATGCCGTGGCCGAAATAGAAACCACGCTCGCACCACGAGTTTTGCTGGATGCGCTGCTTGCGATTGAAAATGACTTCGGACGAAAGCGCGGTGAGCAACGCTGGGGCCCGCGTATCATTGATCTGGACTTATTGAGTTACGCCAATTGTACGATTATCGAGTCCGGCCTGCAGTTGCCGCATCCGCGCATGCACGAACGTGCTTTTGTGCTATTGCCGTTGGCTGAACTCGCCCCCAGTATGCGAATCACGGAATACGGCACGGTCGAGGAGTTGTGCCGCTTGGTCGATGTGCAAGGATGCCAGGTGCTGCAAAAAGTTGATTGCCCCGTACAGAGCTCGATCAGTTCCTGATGGCAGCGCGGATACGATTCGCCGATGGTTGTCGCCACGGTGCTCGGTAAATTTTTTCAAATCCTGATATCCGGCTAACACAAAAAAGTGGAGTGGAAGATGTACGGAAATGCCAAAACTGCATCTGCGCGCGCGCCAGTGACGGTGCCGCATTTGCTCGGCATGAAAGCGCGTGGCGAAAAGATCGTCGCGCTCACCGCCTATGACGCGAGCTTCGCAACGCAATTGGACAACGCCGGGATCGATGTCGCTTTGGTCGGTGATTCGTTGGGCATGGTGGTTCAAGGCCAGTCGAGCACGCTTCCGGTAACACTCGATGAAATGGTTTATCACACGGCCGCTGTTGCGCGTGGTTTGCATCTGGCATTGCTCATCGCTGATCTTCCGTTCATGAGTTATCGCAATCCGGATGCTGCTGCGATTAGTTCGGCGCGCTTGCTCGCGCAGGGCGGCGCCGCGATGGTCAAGCTCGAAGGCGCGGGACACGTGCTTGAGGTTATCCGTTATCTCGATGAGCGCGAGGTTCCAGTCTGTGCCCACTTGGGGTTGACGCCGCAATCCGTGCATAAACTCGGCGGTTATCGCGTGCAAGGCAAGGGCAAGTCGGAGGCCGAACGTTTGCTCGCCGACGCCGTGGCGGTTGAGCAGGCGGGTGCCGATCTGCTGGTGCTGGAATGTGTGCCTGCTGCGCTGGCGAAACGCATCACCGATGCCTTGCGCATCCCGGTGATCGGCATCGGCGCAGGCGTGGATTGTGATGGGCAGATACTGGTGCTGTACGACATGCTCGGCATCACGCCGGGTAAACGTCCGCGTTTCAGCAAGGATTTTCTGCTGCAGAATGGCACGATCGAAACTGCACTCAAGGCCTACGCAAAAGCGGTGCGAGCCGGTGAGTTCCCCGCCAGCGAACATTCCTTCTAGAGACCGCGAGATGCAAATTTTTTCGCAAACAGGCGAGCTGCGTCGCTACGTGGCCGAGCAGCGCAAACAGGGACAACGCATCGCCTTTGTGCCGACGATGGGCAACTTGCATCAGGGTCATTATTCGCTGATCGAGATCGCGCGCCAGCATGCGGAAGTGGTCATCGCGACTGTGTTCGTTAATCCAACACAGTTCGGGCCGAACGAGGATTTCAACCGTTATCCGCGCACTCTTGAACAGGATCAAGCAGGGCTCGAGCAACATTCGTGTGATGTCTTGTTTGTGCCAGCCGTGGATGAAATCTATCCCTACGGCGCCGAACACGGCGTGCGTATCGAAGTACCTCAGCTCGGCGATATTCTGGAAGGTGCGTGCCGCCCCGGTCATTTTGTTGGCGTGGCCACGGTCGTGACCAAGTTGTTCAATCTGGTCACGCCGGATGTCGCGGTATTCGGGCAGAAGGATTATCAGCAACTGCTGGTGATCCGCCGACTAACCCGTGATCTGGGCTTGCCGATCGAAATCATCGCTGGACCAACCTTGCGTGAATCGAACGGCTTGGCGCGCAGTTCGCGCAATCAATACTTGATCGATGGCCAGCGCGAAATCGCGGCGGTAATTCATCAGAGTTTGCTCAGCATGGCTGAAAACGTGCGCTCGGGAATTACCGATTTCGAAAAGATCGAGGCTGAGGCGCGTCGTTTGCTTGAGAATGCGGGCTTGCAACCAGACTACGTGGTTTTGCGCGCCAGCGGCGATCTGGCAAAACCTGCGCTTGGACAAAATACGGATTTGGTGGGATTGATTGCCGCTAAGCTCGGCAGCACGCGCTTGATCGATAATATTCTGATTTAGCTAAACCAATAAGGGAGATCCCCCGGCTATGCCGGGGTGGCAGTAACAGTTTGACAATTCCGGGAGTCCATCGAAGAAACTCCGTTCGTGAGCCGCCAAGCACATGAACGGAGAATCCCGATGGACGAGTACGAAAGCCTAAGTCACACGAAATGGGAGTGCAAATACCATATCGTGTTTATACCGAAGTTTCGCAGGAAGAGTTTGTATGGAGATTTGCGTCGGCATCTGGGGGAGGTGTTCCGTCAGTTGGCAGGGCAACGCGAGAGCCGAATAGAAGAAGGGCATTTGATGTCAGATCACGTGCACATGCTGATTGCGATACCGCCGAAGTATGCGGTGTCGCAAGTGGTGGGGTATATCAAAGGCAAGAGCGCGATCCATCTGGCGCGGACGTATGGCGAGCGGAAACGAAATTTCACGGGGCAACATTTCTGGGCTAGAGGGTACTTCGTATCAACGGTGGGTCGAGACGAAGCGCAGATACGAGCGTACATACAGAACCAGGAGCATGAAGATCGCCGACTGGAACAGTTGAATCTGTGGCGTTAACCGGCACCACAAGGTGCCACTGAAACTGGGGACGCGTTAGCGCCCCCGGCTTTGCCGGGGGATATTTACTCAGCTGGCTGCCAGATTAGGATGATTTTTGTTCCCGCAGTAGCTTTTCTGCAAACGTTGTGGCAATATTGATACTGTCCATTGGGTTTTTCGCAACGTCCAGCCGTTGTGCCAGTGGCGCAGGGCGCACGTTTAGGCGATAGTCTTTACAAATCTCACCCTCGGCTGCTTATGCGCCGGGGGTTTTTTTTGCCTCAAACAACGAATATGCAGCCTTGGGACGCATATTGTGCGGTGCGGTATTGGACTAATTGCGAGTGTTGTTGTAAATAAGAGACGCCTGCGGCTTGCTAGATCAGCAAGTATTCGAATCACGCAGCTGTCGAAATTTTTCGTGTTTGCTCGATTAACGCCCAGCGCACATGTTCTCGCACCAGCTCGGAAGTATGGTCCGCGCGTTGTCGCAAGGCGTCTGTCGCGGATTCGCTCTTGGGTGCATTGCCCAGCGCCACGGCAATATTACGCAGCCAGCATTCATAGCCGATGCGCCGGATCGGCGAACCTTCGGTGCGCTTGAGAAATTCCTCCTCGCTCCAAGCGAACAAGTCGATCAATTGCGCGCCGTCGAGGCCGTTGCGTGGCGCGAAATCGGGCAGGGTAGTTTTACGCGCGTATTTGTTCCACGGGCAGACCAATTGGCAGTCGTCGCAGCCGTAAATGCGATTGCCCAACAACGGTCGCAACTCTTCGGGTATCGCCGTGCGCAGTTCGATCGTCAGGTAAGAAATGCAGCGTCTCGCATCCACGCGATAGGGACCAACGATGGCTTGTGTCGGACAGATATCGATGCAGCGTGTGCAGGTACCGCAGTGCGACGTGGTCGGCCGATCCAGCGGCAATGGCAAGTCGGTGTAAAGTTCGCCGAGAAAAAACCACGAACCGGCGTGACGGTTGAGCAGATTGCTGTGCTTGCCGATCCAGCCGAGTCCAGCATTTCGCGCCAGTGCTTTTTCCATGACCGGCGCCGAGTCGACAAACGCGCGATAACCGAATGGCCCAATCGCCGCCGCGATGCGATCTGCGAGTTGCTGCAGACGCCCACGCAATACCTTGTGGTAGTCGCGCCCGAGCGCGTAGCGCGAGACATAAGCGAGTTGCGCATCGTCGAGCACCTCCCAGGCGTCGCGGGCATTCGGCGGATCGTAATCCATGCGCACCGAGATCACGCGCAAGGTGCCGGGATGCAATTCATCGGGGCGACTGCGTTTGCTGCCGTGCCGTTGCATGTAATCCATTTCGCCGTGATGTCCGGCCTGCAGCCACGCTTGCAAATGCGCTGCATCCTCGTGCAAATCGATGCCGGTAATGCCGACCTGCTGGAAGCCGAGATCCATACCCCAGCGCCTGATTTCGACAACCAGTTCGGCAGAGTCTCGTTGAGGTGATGGCGTAGTCGCTGTGATCATGGCAATGCTCAGTATAATCGCTGAATGATCAGTCACGACCTCTACACCGCTGCGCAAGTGCGCCGTATCGATCAGCAGGTGATCGCGCAACAATCCGTTGCGGGTTACACGTTGATGCAACGTGCGGCCACTTCGGCATTCGCCCTTCTGCAAAAGCGTTGGCCTGCGGTGCGCAGCGTCGTGGTGCTGTGTGGCAGTGGCAATAACGGCGGCGACGGTTATCTGCTCGCATTGTTGGCGCATCAGGCGGGTTTGCAAGTCGACGTGCTTGCGTTTGGCACAGCCAAAAGTGCCAGTGACGCGGCGCGCGCCCATTCGGTATTTCGAGATGGCGGTGGAACTATTATTTCAAGCCATGAAAATACGCTGTTGCCGCAAGCCGATGTGTATGTCGATGCGTTGTTCGGCACAGGTCTGACGCGCCCGCTTAGCGGAATCGCCGCGGTACTTGTCACGCAACTCAATGCATCAGACTCGCCCGTGCTGTCGCTGGATATCCCCTCCGGCGTGAATGCCGATACCGGCGGCGCGCAAGGCGTTGCGGTGCAGGCTGATGTCACACTCAGTCTCATCGCGCACAAGCGTGGACTATTTACTAGCGATGCGCTGGATTTTCGTGGCGAGTTGTTGCTGGACACACTGGACGCTTCCGCAACTGCGTATGCCAACGAAACCGCAGATGCATGTTTGCTGGATAGGCATGAGCTTGATACGTGGCTTGCGCCGCGCAAGAAAAACGTACACAAGGGATCATTCGGACATGTACTTGCGATCGGCGGCGATCACGGCATGGCAGGCGCAATCCGGCTGGCGGCCGAAGCAGCGTTGCGTTGTGGCGCGGGTTTGGTCAGCGTGGCAACGCGTGGCGGGCATGTGCCAGCGTTGAATGCGGCGCGTCCCGAACTCATGGCGCAAGGCGTCGAGGATGCGCAGGCGCTGGAACATTTGTTGCCGCGCATCAGCACGCTGGCGCTGGGGCCTGGGCTTGGTCAGTGCGCATGGGGACATGCTTTGTGGCACACCGCGCTGGATGTCGGCAAGTCGCAAGTCGTCGATGCCGATGCGCTGAACATGCTAGCGCTGCAACCCAGACAATTTTCTACGCCAACCGTGCTCACTCCACATCCGACTGAGGCGGCGCGCCTGCTCGAAGTCACGACAGCAGAAATCCAGAGCGATCGTTTTTCTGCTGCACGTAAACTCGCAAAAAAATTCAATGCCGTGATCGTGCTCAAGGGCGCGGGTTCGCTGGTTTGCGCGCCCGACGGCCAAGTGCGGATCTGTCCGTGGGGCAATCCAGGTATGGCGGTGGCCGGCATGGGCGATGTGCTGACTGGCGTGATCGCGGCGTTGCTTGCGCAAGGCATTCCCGCGTGGCCGGCGGCGCAACTCGGCGTCGCCTTGCATGCGCTGGCGGGGGACGCCGCCGCAAAACAAGGCCAACGTGGTTTGCTTGCCAGCGATCTTTTTCCGCATCTGCGTTTGCTGGCGAACGGGGTCAAGACGAATGGATGACCGTAACGTGATCAGCTGCAACAATCTCGACGAAGCGGCGCTGGTATCACTCGCGCAACGGCTAGCTGCAGCGATAACGCAGGGTGGCCTGATATATCTGATCGGCGATCTCGGCGCTGGCAAAACCACCTTCGCACGCGCCTTGATCAAATCGCTCGGCGTGGCGGAACGCGTCAAGAGTCCGACCTACAGCCTGATCGAATCCTATCGCAGCGCACTTTTGAACATCCATCACCTGGATCTGTATCGCATCGCCGATCCGGGTGAACTCGAATGGTTGGGCTTGGCTGACTTGCTCACGCCCGATGCATTGCTGCTGGTCGAATGGCCTGAGCGCGCCGGCAATACGTTGCCGTCGGCGGATTTGCAGATACGATTAAGCCACGCCGGATTACGCCGCGATCTGGTCGTGGAGGCATGTAGCGCAATCGGAAAATGCTGGATGAGTGACGCCGCATTTCAGTGATTCGCGATGGATTTTTTTAATCGCATCTCATCCTCTCTCCACGCAGATTATTCGGCCACTTGAAGCATGTTCCTGTACCAAGTATGAGAAAGCTCGCCTAGCTTTCAGATTTTTATGGAAAAAGTGCTTGAAATCGCCATCTGATTTGCGTTTAATGCGAGTCATGAAGGCGATATGGCGACAAATCGGTAGTGTGATGCTGATGGGAAGCGGTTTGCTTTCCGCCAGTTTTGCTGCGTCCGCCGCTGAAATTTCTGCTGTCCGCGTCTGGGCCAGTCCCGATTACACGCGCGCTGTTTTTGATGTCAGCGGTCCGCTCGATTACCGGCTGTTTCAGATCGCCAATCCAGATCGCATCGTGCTCGACATCCGTGGCAGCGTTGCTGCTGACAGTCTCGGTATCGTCAACGGCAAGGGTCTGATGAAGTCGGTTCGTACCGGCAAGCAGGGCAAGGGCGATGTGCGTGTGGTGTTCGATCTCGCTGGCGCCGCGTTGCCGAAAAGTTTCCTGTTGCCGCCTGCGGACAATCTCGGTTATCGCCTCGTCGTTGATCTGTATCCGAAAGAAAAATCCGCACGCGCGGTCATCAAAAGCGTTGCGCAAAGCAACAGCGGCAAGACGCGCAACGTGGTCGTGATGATTGATCCCGGCCACGGCGGCGAAGATCCGGGCGCGATCGGCGCCTCCGGTTCGCATGAAAAAAATATCACCATGTCGGTCGCGCGCGAACTCAAGCAGATGATCGACAAGCAGCCCGGCATGAGCGCCGTGCTGACACGTGACGGTGATTATTTCGTGGCACTCGAAGATCGCTACAAAAAGGCGCGTGAAGCCAAGGCCGATCTTTTCGTCTCGGTGCATGCAGATGCATTTTCTTCCAGCGATGCGCACGGCTCCTCGGTATGGGTGTTGTCCTCGCGCGGTGCTACCAATCAGGCGGCGCGCTGGCTCGCGGATCGAGAAAACCGTTCCGATCTGGTCGGCGGTGTGTCGATGGACAACAAGGATCAAACTCTCGCTGCGGTATTGCTCGATTTGCAGCAGGGCGCGACGCTCGAAGCGAGCAGCAATATCGCGGAAAACGTATTGCGCGCGCTGGGCAAAATCGGAACCACACATCGCGGCTATATCGAGCGTGCGAACTTCGTCGTATTGCGTTCGCCGGATGTGCCGTCGATCCTGGTCGAGACTGCGTTCATCAGTAATCCGAGCGAAGAGAAGCGCCTGAATTCGCCGGGCGAACGCGAAAAACTGGCGAGCGCGATTCTCGATGGTGTGCGTGATTATTTCCGTGCAACGCCGCCGCCGGGCACCATGTTTGCCGCTAATGCGTCACGCGACAAGAGTAGCAGTCAGCATATCGCCGCGCGCAGCGACAGCATGTCTGCGGTGTCAGAGTAAGTGCGTCGCCGCCCGCGTCGGCAAGTGTTGTAGCATCGATCAATTCTACGTTCTTCTCGCGGTCCCATCTCAATGCTCATGTCGCGCAGGCATCGGCTATCATGTCGAGCTTGTAACCGAGCATTCGCATGTCCCGTATCCGGCAACTTTCTCCCGAACTGATCAACCAGATCGCAGCTGGTGAAGTGATCGAACGCCCCGCGTCGGTGGTCAAGGAACTGGTCGAAAACAGTGTGGATGCCGGCGCGACGCGCATCGAAATCGAGATCGAAGATGGCGGCGCGCGGCTGATTCGCGTGCGTGATAACGGCAGCGGCATCGCAGTCGATGAACTGCCGTTGGCGGTAACCTCGCACGCGACCAGCAAGATTGGTTCGCTCGATGATCTGGAGCACGTATTGACGCTGGGTTTTCGTGGCGAAGCGTTGCCGAGCATTGCCTCGGTCGCACGTTTTGCGTTGAGTTCGCGTCCGGCAACACAAGATGCAGGTTGGCGTCTGGAAATCGAAGGCGGGCGCAATCAGACGCAGCAGCCGGCGCAGCATCCGGTGGGTACAACGATCGAAGTACGTGATCTGTTCTACAACGTGCCAGCGCGTCGCAAATTCCTGCGCGCGGAGCGCACCGAGTTCAGCCATATCGATGAGCTTGTCAAATCAATGGCGCTGGCGCGCACGGACGTCGAATTTCGCCTGAGCCACAACGGCAAACCGGTGCGATTACTACGGCCGACCACTGACGAAAGCAGCGCGTTGCAGCGGATCGGTGAAGTCTGCGGCGATATCTTCATCGGCCAGAGTTTGCATCTCGATCATGCCGCGGCCGGTTTGCGTTTGTCCGGCTGGGTAGGTCTGCCGACCGCTTCGCGCAGCCAGGCCGATCAGCAGTTTTTTTATGTCAACGGACGTCTGGTGCGTGATCGTGTGCTCGCGCATGCGGTGCGTCAGGCGTACGCCGATGTTTTGTATCACGGACGTCACGCGGCGTTCGTGTTGTACCTAGAACTCGATCCGACAATGGTGGACGTCAACGTGCATCCGGCCAAGAGCGAGGTGCGCTTTCGCGAAAGCCGGCTGGTACATGATTTTCTTTATCGCACGCTGCATGCGGCATTGGCCGACACACGTGCGGGTTCGGTATCGTCGGCACCGACCGGTCTGGCACCAGCGCCTTCGAGTTCTGGGCCGAGTAACGGCATGCAAGCATCAACAAATACTGCGTGGTCGGCACAGCGCGCGGATTGGCGCACCCAATCGCCGCTCGCGCTTGGCGTGCGCGAACCATTGGCCGAATATGCGTTGCTTGCTGGTATCGAGCAAAATAGTGCCATTGTGGACTATGCGCAAATATCCACAATGCGGCATTCGTCATCCGCCATGGACGAAGGCGATGGCAGCATTCCGCCATTGGGTTTTGCGGTGGCGCAACTGCACGGCATTTATGTGCTCGCGCAGAATGCGGCTGGTCTGATCGTGGTGGACATGCACGCAGCACACGAGCGCATCACCTACGAAAAACTCAAGGCAGCACGTGAGAACGACGGCATTCGCGCGCAAATCCTGCTGGTGCCATTGACACTTGCTGTGAGCGAGCGCGAAGCTGCCTGTGTCGAGGAGCAGGCCGAACGATTTGTCGAGCTCGGTTTCGAGATTCGTCGCAGCGGCCCGCAAAGCCTCGTGATACGGCGTTATCCGGTGTTACTGGAAGGCGCCGACGTCGGCAGTCTGGTGCGCGACGTGATCGCCGATCTGATCACGCACGGCAGCTCGCGACGACTTGAAGAAGTGCAAAACGAAGTCATCTCGACCATGGCATGTCATGGCTCGGTACGCGCCAACCGCCGCTTGAATTTGCCCGAAATGAACGCATTGTTGCGCGAGATGGAAATCACCGAACGCTCGGGTCAATGCAATCACGGTCGACCGACCTGGGTGCAATTGTCGATAGCCGAACTCGATCGTCTGTTTTTGCGTGGTCGTTAATCCTCAACGAGAGAAATGAAAATGTTGAACTTGAGTCTGTTGTTCAGTGTACTTTTTGCCGGCGTCGGCGTGACTTCCGCGGGGCTGGATGGCGATTACACCAAGCAGATCGATACTTGGCGTGCGCAACGCCTGCAGCGTTTGCAGGCGCCGAATGGCTGGCTGTCGCTGATCGGTTTGCCGTGGCTCAAGGACGGCAGCAACAGCGTCGGCAGCGCCAAGGACAACGACGTCGTGTTGACCAAGGGGCCAGCTCATCTCGGCAAGATCGTCCTGAAAGATGGCAAGGCGACAATCACGCTGGACCTTGCCGCAAACGCGCAGATCGATGGCAAGGCCGCAACGAGTGCGGAACTGCTCGACGACTCGCACGAAAAACCGACCACGATATCGTTCGGCAACGTAAGTTTTTATCTGATCGATCGTTCCGGCCGCAAAGGTCTGCGCGTGAAAGACACCGAAGCCGAAACGCGTACGCATTTTGTCGGGCTGGATAATTTTCCAACCGATCCGAAGTGGAGGATCGAGGCAAAATGGATCGCGTACGATCCGCCGCATGAGCTCGAAATCCCGAGCGTGATCGGCACCGTCGACAAGATGCCGGTGCCAGGCAAGGCAGTGTTCGAGCGTGACGGACACAGCTACGAATTGTTGCCGGTGCTCGAAGAACCGGATGCCAAGGAACTGTGGTTCATCATCGCCGACAAGACCAGCGGCAAGGAGACTTACGGCTCGGCACGTTTCCTCTATGCAGAGATGCCGAAGGATGGCAAGATCGTGATCGATTTCAACAAGGCGTATAACCCGCCATGCGCGTTTACGCCTTATGCGACGTGTCCACTGGCGCCGCCGGAAAATCGCCTCACCCTGGCCGTGACGGCTGGCGAAAAGAAATATCGCGGTTCGCACCACTGATATCGATCCGATCTTGCAGCCCGATCGCAAACTGCCAATAAAAAACGCTGCGCCACCGCGGCGCGGCGTTCAGTCGCAGCGTGTGAGCCTGGGCAATCGCACTATCGTCACGTACGGTCGTCCGCGCTATTTTTGGTCGGATTTTTTTCATGAATGCCTGACCTTGCGCTGGCCGGTATTCTTTGGCCTGATCGCGTTGTTGTTCCTGACGTTGAATGCGGTTTTCGCGTTGCTTTACGGCCTGGGCGAACAGCCGATTGCAAACCAGGCTCCGGCGGGATTCTGGGGCGCATTTTTCTTCAGCGTGGAAACGCTGGCAACGGTCGGTTACGGCGATATGCATCCGCAGTCGTTGTATGGTCACATGCTTGCGACACTGGAGATCTTCGTCGGCATGATGAGCATTGCGGTTGTCACTGGTCTGGTGTTCGCGCGCTTCTCGCGACCGCGTGCCAAGATCATGTTCACGCATCATCCAGTGATCGGCCCCGTCGAGGGCAAGCCGACGTTGACGATCCGTGCTGCCAACGGACGACAGAATGTGATCTCCGAAGCCAGTGCGCGCTTGCGCATGGTGCGTAGGGAGTTATCCGCCGAAGGCATGACGATGCGCCGTCTGCATGATCTCGAATTGATACGCGATCACCATCCGGTTTTTTCGCTTGGATGGAATCTCATGCACGTGATCGATGAACGCAGTCCGCTATACGGCATGAACGCGGAATCGCTTGCGGAAATGGATGCCAGTCTGGTTCTGATCATCGAAGGCACCGACGAAACCACGGTACAGCCGATGCGTGCGCGCATGAACTACGACCATGGGCAGATTCGCTGGTCACATCGTTACGCCGATATCGCAACCGATGACGGCGATGGCATCACGCATATGGATTTCACCAAATTCCAGGACGTGATCCCGCTCTGACGGCAGGTTTCACGACTATCGTCGCGGCGTTTATCGGCCTTGAAATACCGGTTTGCGGCGTTCGAGAAAAGCCTGCGTACCTTCGCGCATGTCGGCGGTGGAAAAACACAATCCGAACGCCTGGCTTTCGAACTCAAGCCCTTGATCGATGCTGATCTCACCGCCAAGCAATACTGCATCGAGAATTCCGGCCAATGCATGTGGCGCGGCGTGCGCGAGCTGATTGGCGATCGTGTTGATTTCTTCATCGAGCTTTTCCGGCGCGACGACGCGGGTAATCAGACCGAGTGCGTGCGCGCGCTGCGCGTCGATATTCTGACCGAGCAGGCACATTTCCAGCGCCGCGCCACGGCCCGCAAGACGCAATAACCGCTGTGTCCCGCCGAAACCTGGAATGACGCCGAGATTGATTTCCGGCTGGCCGAATTTTGCTTTTTCGCTGGCGACGCGCAGGTGGCAAGACATCGCCAGTTCCATACCGCCACCGAGTGCGAATCCCTGGATACGCGCAATCACCGGTTTGCCGAGGCGTTCGACGAACAGCATCATCTGCTGGCCGGCGCGCGAGAATGCCTGTGCCTGCAGTGCATTCATCTGCGTCAGTTCGCTGATATCGGCACCAGCGACAAACGCCTTGTCGCCACTTCCTGCAAGCACGATCACGCGCACTTGATCGTCAGCCTGCGCCACACGAAATGCATCATGCAATTCGTCGATGGTGTCGCGATTCAGTGCGTTGAGTTTGTCGGCGCGATTGATCGTGATGCGGCGAATCGAAGCGGTATCCTCGATCAGCAAATTGCGGTAAGCCATTGTCTATTCCTCGTGGTGGTGCGGGAGCCGCGCGCGCGCGATCCCGATAGCGAAGGGCGCGGATAATAGCAGGCACGGTTCAGCTAGACATGGTTAGGCTTGAAACGCGTTGGGGGAACCTTTTCCGGGCATCGCGTCTCGAAGCCGGATCGCAAGCACGGTAATAGTGGCTCAAGCGCATGCGCTCGGATAGAATGCAGCGCTGCACGCTGGCTTTCCAGCATCTCATTGCATGACATTTTCTCGAAATTATCCACAGTCTGGAGGTAGCATGATATTGCGTTGGACTCTCGCCACGGCGACGTTATTGGCAACAAGCATCGCTTTTGCGCAAAGCGGATCGGCCCCAGCTACTGCGCCCGCAGCCAGTGCGCCTGCACCGCTCACAGCGGCTGACAAGAATAATCTTTCGTATGCGATCGGTTTCCAGATCGGCAACGATTTTGTCGAACGCAAGATGGATATCGATATCAATACCGTGATCAAGGCATTGCAGGACGGCTACGCCAAGCGTCCGCCGACGGTGCCCGAAGCCACCATGCGTGACGTGCTCGGTCGCATGCAGCAGAAGATGATGACCGAAGCCAAGTCCGAGTTCGACAAGGCTGCGGCGACCAACAAGGCGGCCAGCGCCAAGTTCATGTCGGATAATCGCAGCAAGAAAGGCATCGTTGCATTGCCCAGCGGCGTGCAATATCGCGTGATCGAAGACGGTAGCGGCAAGAGTCCGACCGCTACCAGCGAAGTCACCGTGCATTACCGCGGTTCGCTCGCCAGCGGCCTGGAATTCGACAGCTCGTTCGCACGCGGTGAACCGGTGCACGTCAAAGTCGATTCGGTCATCAAGGGCTGGCAGGAAGTCTTGCCGAAGATGAAGATCGGCGATCATTGGCAAGTGTTTGTACCACCGGAAGATGCTTACGGTGACCGCGGCCAGCCACCGCGCATCGGACCCAACGAAGCGCTGGTATTCGAGATCAAATTGCTCGATGTGAAATAACAGCCACGCGGTTGTTCCAAGCTTTTATTTCCGCCAATCGGGATAAAAAGCGCAGACAGAAACGCCGCGGCCTGCCGCGGCGTTTTGTCATCTGCGATCAAGAATTTTATAGACATGAGCAATCTGAATCTGCCAATCCTGAGTCCGTGCATCGGTATCTGTTATCTCGATGCGCAGGGTTATTGCGAAGGTTGTCATCGTACCGGGGACGAAATCGCACGCTGGATCAGTTACGACGATAAACAACGTCGTTACATCATGGAGCAGCTGTTGCCTGCACGCGAACTGGCCAGGGCAGGGCAGTGATCATCGCTGACGTCACTCTCGATATGCTGGCGCGCGCCGTTCGCGCGCTAGATGATCCGCCGGGTGAGCCGGCATGGAATCACGATGAGCTAGTGGATTTGCTCGGCCCCGAGCCGCGCAAACCTGCTGCCGTGCTGGTGCCGCTGGTGCTACGTGCACAGGGTTTGGCCGTGATATTTACGCGCCGCACCGAGCATCTCAACAACCACGCCGGGCAAATCAGTTTTCCGGGTGGACGGATCGAAGCCAGCGATACCGACGCGGTTGCCGCAGCGCTGCGCGAGGTGCATGAAGAAACCGGCATCTCGCCGCAGCAAGTGCGTCCGTTCGGTTATCTCGATTGTTACGAAACAATCAGCAATTTCCAGGTGACGCCGGTGCTTGGCGAAGTCGCCAGCGACTATTTGGCTATTCCCGATCCGGTCGAAGTCGCGGAAGTTTTTGAAGTGCCGCTGAGTTTTTTTCTGGCGCCGGAAAACAAGCGTATTCGCCGCATCCATTATCGCAATCGGCCGCGTGAAGTGGTCGAGTTCAGCTATGGCGACTATCTGATCTGGGGCGCCACCGCCGCGATGCTGGTCAACCTGATTTCCCGCCTGGAGCGATCGGCATGAGTTTCACTACTCTCATTACACCCGCAGAACTTGCGCCGTTGATCGGCAGCGGCGATCTGCTGATTCTCGACTGTCGCCACGACCTTGCCGATCTTTCGCGCGGTCAACGCGCCTATACGCAAGGTCATATTCCGGGCGCGCAGTATGCTGATCTGAATCGCGATCTGTCCGATTTGTCCAAGCCGGGTTTGGGCCGTCATCCGTTGCCTGATGCATCAGCGTTTGCGATGACGTTGGCGCGTTGGGGCTATTATTCGCAGCAACAGGTTGTGGTGTATGACGATGCGGGTGGCGCTATCGCGGCGCGTGCGTGGTGGATGTTGCGCCTGATCGGGCATGATGCCGTGGCGGTGCTCGACGGTGGCATGCCGGCGTGGTTGGCTACCGGCCTGGTTGTCGACAGCGTCGTGCCACAGCCCGAGCCGACCCAAGTGGCTATCAATTTCAAGACAGGTGAAATTGTATACTTTGATGAATTGTCAAAAAAGCTGCAAAGTGAAAACGTACAGCTGCTCGATGCGCGCGGCGCACCGCGTTTTCGTGGCGAGGTCGAACCATTGGATACGGTTGCCGGACATATTCCAGGCGCGATCAATCGCCCGTTTTCATCAAACCTTGCTGTAGACGGCAGTTTCAAATCCGCACCTTTATTGCGTGATGAATTCTCTGCGCTGCTTGGTGTTCATTCCGCGCATACGGTGATCCACAGCTGTGGCTCCGGCGTGACTGCGTGCCATAACTTGCTGGCGATGGAACACGCCGGCCTGGTCGGCTCGCGCGTGTTCGCGCCATCGTGGAGTGGCTGGATCAGTGACCCGACACGACCGGTCGCACGCGGCGAATAATGCATCGCGTTTTGTGCGGCGTCGGTTTCGATTGAAGCACTGACGCCGCAAAAACAACGTCGGTATTTTCTAGCTTTTTGGTGCCTTGAGTCTTGCCACGAGATTCTTCAACACGGTCTGTGATTCTTCTGCAAACCAGCCGTCGACAAAATCGCCCAGCGGCAATTTGTCGGGGTCGGAAAAAGCCGCGATCAAATCCGCGCGCGCAATCTTGCGGGTCGCCGCCTGCGCCTTCGGTGGCAATTTGAGCAACTCGCGCAACCACGACAATGCATGCGGTACGACGGTATCGATGTCGATCAGTTCGTCGACCATGCCGATACGCAAGGCTTCAGCCGCATCAATCATCGCACCCGCCACCAGCAGGCGTTCGGCGCGATAAGCACCGACGAGCCGACGCAGTGCAAGCTGAATATTCTCGGGCACGAACAAGCCGACTTGTACTTCGTTCAAGCCGATCTTGAACGCGCCTTTCGCCATGATGCGGTAATCGCAAAAAATGCTGATCACCGCACCGCCGGCCGGGCTGTGGCCGGTGATCGCGGCGACGCTCGGAATCGGCGAGCACGCCAGCGCCGCCGTCAAACCGAAAAAATCCTGCCAGGTCGTGGTGAGTTGTGCGCGATCCAGTGCGAGCAACGCGGGCACGTCCAAGCCGGCGCTGAACATGCCGGGATTGCCAGAAATCACGATGCCGCGCGCGCCATTCTGCGGCGCTTGTTCGACCCCTATGCGCAAGGCGCGGATCAGCTCCGGATTCAGCGCATTGACTGGTGGACGCTGCAGACGCAGTTCGTGGATCTGATCGTGTTTGATGATTTCCAGCATGGGAATTTTCTCGTCGATTTCTAGTTGGCAAGTCGGTAGCTCGGCGTATCGCGCTGAACGCGATATCGGCGCCTGTTCCATCATACCGAAGTGTGCTGGTGATGCGCGCATACCGCATCATCCAGCAACAGTGGGTTTTGCAATCAGCAGCGAGGTCATGGAAATGGCGCTCAGCACTTCATCGTTGAAAAAGCCGACTTCATCGTCGTCGCGCTGCAGGCCGAGCGCATAAAGCAGTGGCAGGTAGTGCTCGGCACTGTTGATGGCCAATGCAGCGTCTGCACCGAGTGCTGTGTAGTCGCACAAGACGGCGTGCGAACGCTGCGCGATATGTGCATTCACGAGCTCGCGGAGTCGTTGCGCCCACGCCAGCGGCGCGAAGTCGTGGAAGCGAAACAGCGCCAAGTTGTGCACGATGTTGCCGCTGGCAATGATCAGCACGCCTTCATCGCGAAGCGGCATCAGTGCCTGCGCCAGTTGATAATGCTCCGCACCGTTTTTGCGTCGATCCAGACTGAGCTGCAGCACCGGAATATCTGCCGCGGGATACATCGCGCAGAGCACGCTCCATGCGCCGTGATCGAGTCCGCGTGTCGTATCTACATCGGCGTGTTCGTGCGCCAGCAGATCGGTTATGCGTCGCGCCAATGCGGGATCGCCAGGCGACGGATAACGCACATCGAACAATGCTTGCGGGAAACCATAAAAATCGTAAATGGTTTCAGGCTGCTGGCTGCCTGTGACAAAAACGCCCGGCGTCTGCCAATGCGCGGAAATGCAAAGTATGGCGCGTGGTCGCGGCAGTTGCTGGCCGAGCTCACGCCAGCTGCGATGAAATGCATTGTCCTCGATCGCGTTCATCGGCGAACCATGGCCGATGAACAGCACCGGCATCGAGGTTGAAATGGTCGTCATGGGTCAGTCCTTGCGAATGGCTTGGCATCGACGGATCGAGGCGTGATAGTGCGATAATTTCAATGGTCGTCTCGGTGTGATCTTGAACCGACCACGGGCAACCAATCAAGGCATCCCAAGGAAACAATGAGATTCGATATGCGATCCAATTTGCCGCGTGTGAGCGGACGGAGTGAGAATAATCAGGGCAATCGCTGCGCGTGGGTTTTTGCATCGTTGCTCGCGGCGATGACGATGCAGGCCAGCGCAGCTGGTCATCTACTGATCGAACACGCATGGATTCGCGAAGCGCCGCCCAGTGCGATGATGCTGGCCGGTTATGCGGTGCTGCGTAACGATGGCGATGCAGCGGTCGAAATCAGCACAGCGCAAAGCAAAGTTTTCGGCGATGTTTCGATCCACGAAACTGTGCTGGAAAATGGCGTGTCGCGCATGCACGAATTGCACGGATTGCAGATCGCGCCGGGCGCGGAAGTCGCACTCGCGCCGGGCGGCAAACATCTGATGTTGATGGATGCAAAAATACCGGTAGTTGCTGGCACAGTGATCGAGCTCACGCTGATTTTGACCGATGGCCGCAAGGTGTCTGCGGCATTTATCGTGAGTGCTGACACCCCGTCGCCTGCGGCGCACTAAATTCGAATCGACGCCGCACGTAGCTCACGCGTGCGGCGTCAAAGCAGGTCAGACCGCAGCTTTTTTTCCTGCCGCCAACACCGGTGCGAGAAAACGTCCGGTATGCGATTTCTTGTTTTTCGCAATCTGTTCCGGCGTGCCCGTGGCGAGGATCAAACCACCGCGATGGCCGCCTTCCGGGCCGAGATCGATCACCCAGTCGGCGGTCTTGATCACGTCGAGATTGTGTTCGATCACAACCACGGTATTGCCGGCGTCGCACAGTCGATGCAGCACTTTCAGCAACTGTTCGATGTCGTGGAAATGCAGGCCGGTGGTTGGCTCATCGAGAATGTAGAGCGTGCGGCCGGTGTCGCGTTTTGAAAGCTCGCGTGACAGTTTTACGCGCTGCGCTTCGCCGCCGGATAACGTGGTCGCGCTCTGGCCGAGCTTGATGTAACTCAGGCCGACATCCAGCAAGGTTTCGAGTTTGCGCGCGAGCGTTGGCACCGGCTTGAACAGCGCCAAGGCGTCTTCAACCGTCATCTGCAGCACGTCGTTGATGTTGTGACCCTTGTACAAAATCTCCAGCGTTTCGCGGTTGTAGCGCTTGCCATGACAGACGTCGCACGGCACGTAGACATCGGGCAGAAAGTGCATCTCGACCTTGATCAGGCCATCGCCTTCGCAGGCTTCGCAGCGGCCACCCTTGACGTTGAAACTGAAACGACCGGGTGAGTAACCGCGTGCACGCGATTCCGGCACCGTGGCAAACAATTCGCGCAGCGGCGTGAACAAGCCTGTGTATGTAGCCGGGTTCGAACGCGGCGTGCGCCCGATTGGCGCCTGATCGATATCGACCACCTTGTCGAACAATTCCATGCCTTGCACTTCGCGAAACGGCGCGGATTTTTCGTTCGCGCCGTTGAGCTCGGTAGCGGTATGGCGATACAAGGTGTCGTTGATCAGCGTCGATTTGCCCGAACCCGAAACGCCAGTTACGCAGACGAACAATCCGGCCGGAATTTCCAGATCGACATCCTGCAGATTGTTGCCGGACGCGCCGAGCACACGCAGCACGCGGTCGGGATCGGGCACGTTACGCTTTTTAGGAATTTCGATGCGACGTTTGCCCGACAAGTATTGCCCAGTCAGCGAACGCTTGCTGGCGAGAATGTCCTTGAGCTTGCCTTGTGCGACGATTTCGCCACCATGTACGCCGGCGCCGGGACCAATGTCGACGACATAGTCGGCGACGCGCATTGCATCTTCATCGTGCTCGACCACGATCACGGTATTGCCGAGGTCGCGTAGTCGCGTGAGGGTCGCAAGCAGACGCTCGTTGTCGCGCTGATGCAAGCCGATCGAAGGCTCGTCGAGCACGTACATCACACCGACCAAGCCCGCGCCGATCTGGCTCGCGAGGCGAATGCGCTGTGCCTCACCGCCTGACAATGAATCGGCTTGGCGATCCAGCGTGAGGTAGTCGAGGCCGACGTCGATCAGGAAACGCAGACGCTCGCGAATCTCCTTGACGATCTTGGTCGCGATCTCGCCGCGCCAGCCGGGCAGGGTGAGGGTATGGAAAAAATCCTGCGCTTCGGAGATCGGCAGCGAAGTGATTTTCGGCAAATTGTTGTCCGCAACAAACACATTGCGCGCCGAGCGATTGAGGCGCTGGCCGTGGCAATCCGGGCACGGCCGCTGGCTGATGAACTTGGCCAGTTCCTCGCGCACCGCCGATGATTCAGTTTCCTTGTAGCGGCGTTCGAGATTCGGAATGATGCCTTCAAAGCGATGTTTGCGCTGGACGTTGCCGCCGGTTTCGGTGAGATAACGAAACGTGACAAGCTCATCGCCGCTTCCGTACAGCACCGATTTCTGGATCGCTGCGGAAAGTTTCTCCCACGGCATATCGATGTCGAAACCGTAGTGTTTCGCGAGTGACAAAATCAGCTGGAAATAATATGCATTGCGTCGATCCCAACCGCGCACTGCACCCGCGGCGAGGCTCAGGTTCGGATGCACGACCACGCGCGCGGCGTCGAATACCTGCGTGACGCCGAGGCCATCGCAACTTGGGCAAGCGCCATTTGGTGAGTTGAACGAGAACAGCCGCGGTTCGAGTTCGGACAATGAGTAGTCGCAGATCGGGCACGAGTAGCGCGACGAGAAAAGTGTCTCCGTAGCTTTTGCATCGGTGGCTTTTGGACTGTCCTGTCCACCGTCCATATCCACGACTTTGACGATACCTTCGCCGAGCCGCAATGCTGTCTCGAACGATTCAGCCAAACGTTGCTTGAGATCGGCCTTCGGACGAAAGCGATCGATCACGGCTTCGATCGTGTGTTTCTGCCGCAGCACGAGCGCAGGCACGGCTTCGAGCTCATGCAAGACGCCATCGACGCGTGCACGCACAAAACCTTGCGCGCGTAACTGTTCGAATACCTGCAAATGCTCGCCCTTGCGATCGCGCACGACCGGCGCGAGCAGCATGTAGCGGTGCTCGGGATTCATCGCCAGCGTCGCATCGACCATCTGGCTCACGGTTTGCGCTTCCAGCGGCAAGTGATGATCCGGGCAACGTGGAGTGCCGACGCGCGCAAACAGCAGACGCAGATAATCGTAGATCTCGGTGATCGTGCCGACGGTCGAGCGCGGGTTGTGCGAGGTCGATTTCTGTTCGATCGCGATCGCCGGACTCAGGCCTTCGATGTGATCGACGTCGGGCTTTTCCATGACCGATAAAAACTGCCGCGCATACGCCGACAACGACTCGACATAACGACGCTGGCCTTCGGCGTAGATGGTGTCGAACGCGAGCGACGACTTGCCCGAACCTGACAAACCCGTAATGACGATCAGGCTGTCGCGCGGCAAGTCGAGATCGATGTTCTTGAGGTTGTGCGTGCGGGCGCCGCGGATGCGGATGGTATCCATGTGCTGCCGTTTGAGAGGAAACGAAGTACTATACCGCGCTCGTCAAGCCCGCTGCGTGGGCGACCAGCACGAAGGATTTCCGGCGGCGTTTGCCTCGAAAGGCATCCATCCAAGTCTGCCTTTTGAACGGCTCGGTAAAGCAATGCGACGCTGGCCCTTCGATGTTTAGGCCAACGCCGATAAATTCAAGCTTATCCGCAGTTTGACCCAAACCCGCCAAGACGATATGATGGCGCGCTAAATTTTTATCCCGGCAGATTTCATAATAACTACAGAGGCATTGCCATGTACGCAGTAATCAAGACAGGCGGTAAGCAGTACCGCGTTATGCAGGGTGAATACCTGCGCGTCGAGCTACTCGACGCAGAAGTGGGCAGCACGATCGAACTCGATCAGGTGTTGTTGCTCGGCGAAGGCGAAACCATCACGGTCGGTGCACCGCTGGTCGCAGGCGCCAGTGTTAGTGCGAAGATCAAGTCGCACGGACGTCTGGACAAGATCCGCATCGTCAAATTCCGTCGCCGTAAACATTTCCGCAAGGAAACCGGCCACCGTCAGCATTACACCGAGATCGAGATCACCAGCATCACTGGTTGATAATTCGTTCCCAATTCAACGTGGCGACGACGGAACATCCATCGACGTCACTTACGAGGATCTAGCAATGGCACATAAGAAAGCTGGCGGTTCTACCCGCAACGGCCGCGATTCGAACCCGAAATATCTCGGCGTCAAGATTTATGGCGGCCAGGACGTGAACGCAGGCAACATCATCGTGCGTCAGCGCGGCACCCAGTTTCATCCGGGCACCGGCGTTGGTCTGGGTCGCGATCACACCTTGTTCGCGTTGGTCGATGGCAAGGTCGAGTTCAAGATCAAGGGTGCCAACAGCCGCCGCACGGTAAACATCATCGCGGGCTGATTTTGCGCTTTACGTACGCCGAAAGCCCCGCATCAGCGGGGCTTTTTGTTTCTGTCCGGGAATTGACCGCGGTATGCCTGCGGACTGCCCGAACTTCTCCGTTACAATGTTGCGCGGACGAACTCCGCACGTATCAGCGCTGCCTGATGCCTATTGCAGCACCACTTGGCCAATCCTATGAAATTCGTCGACGAAGCCGAAATAAAAGTCACTGCGGGCGCTGGCGGCAACGGCTGCGTCAGTTTTCGGCGTGAGAAATTCATTCCTTTCGGCGGCCCGGATGGTGGCGACGGCGGTGATGGCGGTCACATCTGGATCCTCGCTGATGAAGGCCTGAACACGCTGATCGATTTCCGCCACCAGCGCCAGTTCCGCGCCGGGCGTGGCGAGAACGGCATGGGCCGGCAGATGTTCGGCAAGAACGGCGAAGACACGATTATTCGCGTGCCCGTCGGTACTGTTATTACCAGTCTCGAAACCGAAGAAATCATCGGCGATCTGGCCGAAGACGGGCAGCGCCTCAAGGTCGCGCAAGGCGGTCACGGCGGCAAGGGCAACGTCAACTTCAAGAGCTCGACCAATCGCGCGCCGCGCCGCGCCACACCCGGTACAACCGGCGATGTGCGCGAGCTGCGCCTCGAATTGAAAGTGTTGGCGGATGTCGGTCTGCTGGGTTTTCCGAATGCCGGAAAATCGACCTTCGTACGCGCGGTTTCTGCTGCCACGCCGCGCGTCGCCGATTATCCGTTCACCACGTTGCAGCCGCATCTTGGCGTGGTGCGCATCGAGGCCTATCGCAGTTTTGTTATCGCCGATATTCCAGGTTTGATCGAAGGCGCGTCAGAGGGTGCCGGGCTCGGTATCCAGTTCCTCAAGCATCTTGGGCGCACCAGCTTGTTGCTGCATCTGGTCGACATGGCACCGCTCGACGACGACATCGATCCGATCCAGCAGGTGCGTGTGCTCGAGAAAGAGCTCAAGAAATACGATGCGCAACTAGCCAACAGGCCGCGCTGGCTGGTGCTGAACAAGGCTGACTTGCTCGATCCGGCGGAAGCCGCCAAACGCGCCAAGGCGATCATCAAGGGCCTGAAGTGGAAAGCGCCGTGGTTCATGGTTTCCGCGCTCGGGCGCGAAGGCACGATGCCGATCATGCTCAAGGTGCAGGAATTTTTCGACGCGCAAAAGTTGGCCGAAACCGAAGCGGCGATCGAGGCCAAGGCGGTTCTCGACGCTCAGCTCGCTGCCGATGCTGCCAAGCATGCGGCCGACTGAAACAAAAAAGCCGACTAACGTCGGCCTTTTTGCAGAATGTGTTGCGAGCTTATGCGAGGGCGCGAATGTGCGCAGTCAAACGGCTCTTGTGGCGTGCAACCTTGTTCTTGTGCACCAGACCACGCGCGCCGGAACGATCCAGGATCGGCTCGGCAGAACGCAGCGCAGCTTCAGCGCCGGCCTTGTCCTTCAATTCGATTGCCTTCACAACTTTCTTGATCGCCGTGCGCAGCGCAGAACGCGCGCCTGTATTGCGCTCGTTGCGCTTGACGGCTTGACGCGCACGCTTCTTCGCAGACTTGATATTAGCCAAGGGAAAACTCCAAAAACGGTGGAACGGGAAAAAAGGAGCGTAATTATCCAACTTGCACCGCGCTACGTCAATGAAACTCCCCGTTTTTGTCACGGGATTGCCGCATGAGCATGCTGCGTTCAATGCTGTCGTTCAGTGCGATGACGTTTATTTCGCGCATTCTCGGTCTGCTGCGCGACATGGCGATCAGCAGCGTATTCGGTGTGAGCGCTGCTACGGATGCATTCTGGGTCGCGTTTCGTATTCCGAATTTCCTGCGTCGGTTATTTGCCGAAGGTGCATTTTCCACCGCGTTTGTGCCGATCATTACCGAGGTCAAGCAAACGCAGAGTCATGCAGCATTACGCGAGCTGATTTCACGCACCGCCGGCACGCTCGGCGCGGTGTTGCTGCTGGTGACCGCGCTCGGTGTGTTCGGCGCGGAGTGGGTGACCGAAATTTTTTCGCCTGGCGCGATCGAGCAGCCGGAAAAATTCCAGTTGACCAGCAATTTGTTGCGCATCACGTTTCCGTTTTTATTGTTCGTCTCGCTGACGGCGTTGTCCGGCGGCGTACTCAACAGCTTCAATCGGTTTGCGCTCGCCGCGATCACGCCGGTGATCCTGAACCTGTGCATGATCGCCGGTGCGTTGTGGCTGGCGCCGCGACTGCAGGTGCCGATCATGGCGCTGGCGTGGTCGGTGCTGGTCGCGGGCATCCTGCAGCTGCTGCTGCAACTGCCCGCGCTGCGCCGACTCAATCTGCTCAGCCTGCCGCGCTGGGGCTGGTCGCATCCGGACGTTCGGCGCATCCTGAAACTGATGATTCCGAGTCTGTTCGGCTCGTCGATCATGCAGGTCAATCTGCTGCTGGATACGCTGATCGCATCGTTCCTGATTTCCGGTTCGCAGACCTGGTTATCGCAGACCGATCGCCTGCTCGAATTGCCGCTCGGTGTGTTCGGTGTAGCGCTCGGCACGGTGATTTTGCCGAGTCTGTCGCGCCATCACGTGAGTACCGATCGTGATGGTTTTGCCAAGGCGCTGGACTGGGGGCTGCGCACCGCATTGCTGATTTCGTTGCCGGCGATGCTCGCACTCGTGTTGCTGGCAAAACCAATCATCGCGACCTTGTTTCTGCACGGTGCATTCAAGCCGCACGACGTCGAGATGACAGCGTTGAGTTTGTCGGCGTTGAGCCTGGGGCTTCCGGCATTCGCGCTGGTCAAGGTGCTTGCACCGGCATTTTATTCGCGCCAGGACACCACCACGCCGGTGCGTGCCGGAGTTGCGGCAATGGTTGCTAACATGGCGATGAATTTTCTCTTCGTCGGAACTTTGTTTCTGTGCTGGCGCGGTCCGGCTAACCAATCCGGTGCTTTGCTGGCACAGATTCAAGCCATCCCTGGATTGCATGCTGGCCTCGCGCTGGCCAGTGCGCTCGCCAGTTATCTGAACCTATGGTTGCTCTGGCGCGCGCTAGGGCGTGATGGCATCTTCGTCAGCCAGCCTGGCTGGGCCAGTCATTCATTGCGTTTGCTGGCCGCCTGCGCAGCGCTGGTGAGCGTGCTGCTGCTCGGGCTGTGGTGCTGGCAGGATTGGCCGGCCATGGCTGTGGCAATGCGTGTATTCCGACTCGGCGTGCTGATCGCCGGTGCCGGTATGGCATTTGTCGCGACTCTGTTTGCTTGCGGTTTTCGGCTGCGCGATCTGCACGCGCATTGATTGCCGCTGGCGCGATGTTGCGCTGCAATGGCAGCGATTTAATCGTTATACTCGACAGAATGACTTTCCTGTTTCGTGATACCAGCGGCGCTTGCCTGGCGCCATTTGGCAGCGTGATTTGCATAGGCGCTTTCGACGGGCTGCACCGTGGTCATCAGGCCATGCTGGCGCGCGTTCGCGAGCGTGCGGGCGCGATGCAATTGATATCGGCAGCGATCAGCTTCGAGCCCTTGCCACGCGAATTTTTTGCGCGCGGCGTAGCGATGCCGCGGCTGTCGAATGCGCGCGAAAAAATCGCGGGGATCGCAGCGTTCGGCATGCAACGTCTGTTGTCGCTGCGTTTCGATGCAGCCCTGAGTGCGATGAGCGCTGAGGATTTTGTGGCGCGAGTGTTGGTTAGGCGGCTGAATGCGCGCGAAGTCTGGGTCGGGCAGGGGTTTCGCTTCGGACATAAACGCGCGGGTGATTTTGCGTTGCTGCAACAGCTCGGGCCGCGCTACGGATTTGTCGCCAGAGAGTTGGAAACCATCCAGCATGAGGGCGTGCGGATCAGCAGTTCGGCGATCCGCGAGGCATTGGCCGCAAGTGATTTCGAGAGTGCGGCACGCGGACTCGGGCGTGCGTTCAGCATGGGCGGGCATGTCGTGCGTGGTCAGCAACTCGGCCGTACGCTTGGTTATCCGACCGCCAATCTGCGCCTCGGCACGCGTGTTGCGCCGGTGCAGGGTATTTTTGCGGTGCATGTGCACGGCGTCACCGCCGAGTCTTGGCCCGCGGTTGCGAGTCTCGGCGTACGCCCGACCGTGAACGGCAAGGAGCCGCTGCTCGAAGCGCATTTGTTCGATTTCGATGGCGATCTGTATGGCCGTCGCATCAGCGTGGAGTTCGTTGCAAAATTGCGCGACGAAGAAAAATTCGACAATCTCGATGCGATGGTCGAGCAGATTCACCTTGATGCCGCCGCCGCAAGACATATCTTGAACTTCCCCGTAAAAACAGCCGAAGCTGGAGCTTGACGCGTGACTACCGATTACAAGAGCACTATCAATCTGCCGCAAACCGACTTTGCGATGAAAGCCGATCTGGCGCTACGCGAACCCGGCATGCTGGCCGTGTGGGAAACCCAGCGGCGCTATCAGCAGATTCAAGAGGTTGCCAAACACCGCGAGAAAACCTTTGTGCTGCACGACGGCCCGCCGTATGCCAACGGCGCGATTCATATCGGTCACGCGGTCAACAAGATTCTCAAGGATATGGTTGTCAAGTCACGCCTGCTCGAGGGATACCGTGCGCCGTATGTGCCGGGCTGGGATTGCCACGGACTGCCGATCGAAATCGCGGTCGAGAAAAAAGTCGGCAAGGTCGGGCAGAAGATCGACGCCAAACAATTCCGCGAAGCCTGTCGTGTATTTGCATCGGAGCAGGTGAGCCTGCAACGCGAGGATTTCAAGCGCCTCGGCGTGCTCGGCGATTGGGAACATCCGTATCGCACGATGGATTTCAAATACGAAGCCGACATGCTGCGCGCGCTCGCGAAAATCGTCAGCAACGGCCATCTCGCACGCGGCGCCAAACCAGTGCATTGGTGTTTCGATTGCGGCTCGGCGCTGGCCGAGGCCGAGATCGAATACGCCGATAAAACATCGCCAGCCATCGATGTTGCCTACGACGCGATCGATCCGAAATCGCTCGCGGCGAAATTCGGAGGGACGATCGAGGATGGCGATATCGTCGCCGTGCCAATCTGGACCACGACGCCATGGACGTTGCCGGCAAGCCTGGCGGTGACGCTGGGTGCGGCGATCGATTATGTCCTAGTCGATGGCCCGAAGCGCGGCGAGCAGCGGCAATTGCTGGTGATCGCGATGCCGCTGATCCGCAAAGTGCTGGAGCGTTACAAGGTCGAAGGCGTGCATGTGCTCGCCGGCAGCCAGAGCGTGCTCGGCAGCGAGCTTGAACTGTTGCGCTTGCGTCATCCGTTTTATACGCGCGAAGTGCCGATCATTCTCGGCGATCACGTCTCGGCCGAAGATGGCACCGGCGCCGTGCATACCGCACCCGGGCACGGTGTCGAGGATTTTATCGTCGGCAAAAAATACGGCCTCGACGTGCTCAATCCGGTCGGTGGCAATGGCGTGTATTTACCCGACACGGAAATCTTCGCTGGCCAATATATCTGGAAGGCGCAAGACACAATCATTGCGTTGTTGCGCGAACGCGGCATGTTGCTGGCCGATGAAAAAATCACACACAGCTATCCGCATTGCTGGCGCCACAAAACGCCGGTGGCGTTTCGCGCGACGCCACAATGGTTTATCAGCATGGAAAAAGCCGGACTACGTGACGCCGCTTTGGCCGCGATCAAAAAAGTCGATTGGGTGCCGGGCTGGGGCGAAGAACGCATCGCCGGCATGGTCGACGGTCGGCCGGACTGGTGCATCTCGCGTCAGCGTACCTGGGGCGTGCCGATTGCACTGTTCGTACACAAATCCACCAGTGAACCGCATCCACGCTCAATCGAATTGATGGAGCAGGTCGCATTGCGCGTGGAGCAGGGCGGCGTGGATGTCTGGTACGACCTGGATATCGCCGAATTGCTTGGCGCGGATGCCGAACATTACGAAAAGGTCACGGATATTCTGGACGTGTGGTTCGATTCCGGCGTCACGCACTCGTGTGTAGTCGATGCGCGACCGGAGCTCGCCGATGACGGCAAACATCCGCATACGGTGATGTATCTCGAAGGGTCTGATCAGCATCGTGGCTGGTTCCAGTCATCGTTGCTGACTTCGGTGGCGATGCACGGTCGTGCGCCATTTGCTCATGTACTGACGCATGGTTTTGCGGTCGATGCGCAAGGTCGCAAGATGTCGAAGTCGGTCGGCAACGTGGTTGCGCCGCAGTCGGTGATGAAGACCCTTGGTGCGGATGTGCTGCGCTTGTGGGTCGCGTCGACCGATTATCGTAATGAGATGTCGGTGTCGGATGAAATCCTCAAGCGGGTATCGGATGCGTATCGCCGCATTCGCAATACCGCGCGTTTCCTGCTCGGTAATCTCGAAGGGTTTGATCCCGCCAGACATTTGTTGCCGGTCAGCGAAAATCTGCTGCTCGATCAGTGGGCGATCCAGCAGGCGCACGAGCTGCAAAAGTCGGTGAGCGAGGCTTACGATCGCTTTGATTTCCCGACGATCGTGCAGCGCATTCAGAATTTCTGCAGTCTGGAAATGGGCGCGTTGTATCTCGATGTGACCAAGGATCGGCTCTACACGATGCAGGCCGACAGTCAGGCGCGGCGCAGCGCCCAGAGCGCGATGTATCGCATTCTCGAAGCGATGGTGCGCTGGCTTGCGCCAATCCTGAGTTTCACCGCCGAGGAAATCTGGCAGCACATGCCGGGCGAACGTGGCGAATCGGTTTTGTTCGAAACCTGGTACGACGGTCTTGCGGTTGTCGAAGCCAAGGATTCCGCCTACTGGAGCGATTTGCTGGTAATCCGTGCCGCCGTAGCTAGAGTGCTCGAAGGCATGCGTAACGAGGGCAAGATCGGCGCGGCACTGCAGGCGGATGTCACGCTGTATTCAGATTCTGCTACGCGTCTGCGATACACACCGGTGGCAGCCGAGTTGCGATTCTTCTTCATCACATCCGGCCTGAATTTTGCGGATATATCGAGCAAGCCGGCGGATGCGATCAAGGTCGATATGAGTCAGGCGGGCACACCCGAAGCAGAAGTCTGGATATCGGCGCAGGCGAGTTCGGCAACAAAATGTATCCGCTGCTGGCATTATGTGGCGGATGTCAGTAGTAATGCCGAGCATCCCGAAATCTGCGCGCGTTGTATCCAGAACGTCGCGGGCAGCGGCGAAATACGGAAGTATTTCTGATGCTCGTGACCAGCACGGCGAATCCTTCATCGATGAAATCGATTACAGCACAAAATGCCTTGGCGTGGTTGCTGTTGTCGTTGCTGGTGATCGTGCTCGATCAAGTCAGCAAGGGCATCGTGCTGGCGCAGATCGAGCTGTATCACACGGTGCCGGTGATCGCGGGGTTTCTCAACTGGACCTTGGCGTTCAACGAAGGTGCTGCGTTTAGTTTCCTCAACGATCAAGGCGGCTGGCAACGCTGGTTGTTCGGTCTGCTCGCGCTCGGCGTAAGTCTGGTGCTGATCGCATGGCTCAAGCGCACGGCGCGCAGCGACTGGCGCACGGCATTGCCGCTGGCGCTCGTGATCGGTGGGGCGCTGGGAAATCTGATCGATCGCGTGCGACTCGGACATGTCGTCGATTTCATCCAGGTGTATTACGGACAATCGTATTTCCCGACATTCAATGTCGCCGATTCGGCGATCAGTGTTGGAGCAGTTTTGTTGATCGGTCTGAGTTTGTTCGCCGGCAACACGGCCGCGAAAGCGCGATAATCACTTTGCATGTTCGCGGGTCGGTTTCGATATTTCGCGATTGATTGCGACCGAAAAAGTTTACGGAGATCGTAGTGGAAGTCCTGTTAGCCAATCCTCGCGGTTTTTGCGCCGGTGTCGATCGCGCCATCGAGATCGTGGAACGCGCACTCGAATCGTTCGGCGCACCGATTTACGTGCGTCACGAAGTCGTACACAACCGTTTTGTCGTCGACGGCTTGCGCTCACGCGGGGCGATTTTTGTCGATGAACTCGCCGAAGTGCCGGATGGCGCAACCGTAATTTTCAGTGCACACGGTGTCTCGCAGGATGTGCGCAGCGAAGCCACGTCACGTGGCCTGAATGTGTTCGATGCGACGTGCCCACTGGTCACCAAGGTGCACATGGAAGTGGCGCGGCACTGCAAGGCCGGGCGCGATGTGGTGCTGATCGGCCACGCCGGCCACCCCGAAGTTGAAGGCACATTGGGGCAATGGGATCGCTTGAATGGCAAGGGCAGTATCTATCTGGTCGAAACACCCGAAGATGTCGCAGCGCTGCATGTCAATTCGCCGGAAAATCTGGCTTATGCGACGCAGACGACGTTATCTATCGACGATACTCTGGCCGTGATCGAGGTATTGCGTCAGCGTTTTCCGGCGATCCTCGGACCACGGCATGATGACATTTGTTATGCCACACAGAACCGCCAGGATGCGGTCAAGCGGCTTGGCCAGCAATGCGACCTGGTGCTGGTAGTCGGATCGCCAAACAGTTCCAACTCGAACCGCTTGCGCGAACTCGCTGAGAAGCAGGGTGTACCCGCGTACTTGATCGATGGCGCCGATGATATTGATCAGTCATGGATTGCCGGACGCCAGCGCATCGGCGTCACCGCAGGTGCCTCTGCTCCAGAGAGCTTGGTACAAGGTGTCATCGCACGCCTGAGCGAGTGGGGCGCGACCGACGTGCAACATCTCGAAGGCAAGCCAGAGGACGTCACGTTTGCGCTGCCGAAAGAGCTGCGAATTCGGCTGGTGGGATAATTTACTCCTGAACGGAATAGATGCCTTCAATCACTTTCAGAACCTTACCTGTATTTCCAACACCGCGCGTGGTGATTCTGAAGCTGCGTAGTGAATGGGTTGAATTTTTTTGCATCATCTCGCCTGTCACACTTAAATCGCCAAGATCTTCTATAACGTAGATTGACGGCGATGCCGAATGCATATTCTCACTTTTGCCTTTCAGTATAGGTAAACCAGTTTGGTATTCATTAATCGTCGCTTGAGTTGGATTGATGTTCAGGAAGTCAGTGGGATTCTGAGGCCTGTTTCTAATACGGGCGGCACATAGAATATGTAAGCATACGTCGGTTGCCCCATACTTTTTTGCAGTGTTCTGTATTATCATTTTCGCTGAATTCATCGCACTATTAGCAGCTATTTCAGCAATTTGTGCGCTGTACATTTCATTGGTTTTATTTGTTTCTCTTAGCGACGGAGAAAGCGTGATTATCGCTAACAATGAAAGAGCCAGCAGTATCACGAGAGACATGAAAAGTATCAGGCCGCGTTGAGATTTCCTGTTCATTTGCCTAGTGTCTCAGTGCAATTACAGAACGGAACTCGCGCCGCGACATATTTTTTCCAGGCAGTCCAGTGACGGGCATAGCTATGCCCGGCGAATGAATTTGGTCATCATCGACGGAGTACTGGTACTCCCACTGATGGCTCGATGAATCACTGGGCTGCTCCTCCATCGTATTCACCAGCATGGAGACCTCAACCGCACTGATATCAGACCAATCACATGCCTTGGGAGTATTTTCGCTCGATATCTTGCACAATAGCTGCGTGCCATTCTGTGTTTTTGCTTGGTTGACTTCTCCCGCCGATAGCCAATAAGCAATCCCTTTGGCGTCATAAAGCGAATATCGAAAGTCTAGCCGTTCCACGCCACGAACCATCTCTTTGATCGTGCCATTACTGCGCCGCATCAGCGCTGCGATGCCTTCATTGGGATGGTTTTTGTCAGCTACAATCTGCAAATAAAATACTGTCCCTTGTAATTTTGTATCGAGATCAAAAAGTCTCAATTCCGGCTGCGTCTCCAGGCAGTTCGGCAACCCAAATTTCCCTTGAGACAACTTCAGCGTGTCATGTCGAAACTCAACTTCGAATATTTCTCCAGCTGTACAGTTAGCCAGCAAAGCAATACGGGAAGATTTGAACACATCAATAATGGAGTTTTTCTCCTTCGACTCCATTACGATCGAATCCAGCTTGCCTTTTGCATCGCAGATTTGGCGCAGCTTTTCGGTATTAGTTTCCCAGCCATTTCCCTGAAGATGCATTAGGGTTAGCACGTCGGTACCTATCACTTTATTGCCGACTGCCAAGCCTGCTTTGGGTAAGTCCTGAATGGCGTCGATTTCCGGTGCGCAGCCCGCGGATTTACATGTGTTGCCGCGTATAAAGACTTTGCCAGGAAGTGCGTAGGCGATGGCAGCCGACTGGCTACTCGTTGGGTCCGCGGAATCTGCCAATCCCGGAATGTGCTGCGCTAGCGAATCAGTAAATACAATCGGCCTGACGTTAGAGCCGCACGGCATATTGGCGGAAAGACGAATGTCGCCGGTAATTAGTTCCAACGCATTTCGTCCATTTTCTTGCAGCCTCGTCATTACTGCTTGACGTCCGACCGCACGGCTGGTCGCGCTGAACAAGACCAATAGTCCTTGAACGATTATCAGCCCCAAAAAAAGACCGACCATGATCTCGATCAATGAAAATCCATTACATTTCGTCTTGACTGAAACTACGGAAATCCGCATCGCAGAGATTGCCTCTGGTTCAACACGCTATGGTTGGAAAACCCAGACCAGAGATTGGTATCTACTACTACCATTTTTATTCAAGGAGAGTTGCGACCAGCTGACTTCAAGTCGGCAACTCCCACTATAAACTGATGATTGATTGCCTAGCTCTGTGCTAGAGCTGCACTTCAGCGAAGACTTGGCATTTGGCAGATTTTCATTCAGTGAGCGATCAAACCTGTAGCGGTCATACTTAGCTCGATCTTCTGGGGAGCATCCTTGCTTTAAACAATCGGTTTCCGGATGGCGATAAGAGGTATGTGTACCGTCATATTTGTTTTCAAAAACCGCCGCAGCATTGAGATGCATGGATTCAATCAAGGCTTGAGTAGCATAGCTGGCTTGGGTGCGTATGTAAGCATCCTGGTTTAGTTGGGTTGTTAAAGCAAGAAATCCCAATGCACCCAAAAAACCAAAACTAGTAATTGCAACACCTACTAGCACCTCCATAAAACTAGCACCCGATTGGTCTGCGGGTGCAGTTTTATTTTTAGAGCGCTGACGCATTTTTAACATAAATACAAGGCGGAATACATTTTGACTACAACTGCTGCCGTGCTCAATTTCCCAACACTTCGCGCCAGTTGAGCTTCTGGAATGAAGCTGGTGTTTTAGCCAAAGACACGCCATTGACGTCGCCGGTACTGAGGCCCGCAAGTACTTGTAGACCTCCTGTGGTGCCACTTGTGACTATGCTTAAACTGGTTACTACGCCGGGCGATGGATTACTGTAAGAGGGAACAGCATTATTGCTTGCGTCGCGCAGCAAACTTGTGCCGCCGTACGTGAGCGCGAATAAACGTGATCCACCGGCGCCGCACGGATCTGTACCGAACAGGTTCGCAGCGAAAGAAACTACACCGCCAGCAGCCACGGGCTGGATGTTGACGCGCTCTGCCGAGGCCTGGAGGCCTGCAGCAGCAGCAACGGTTGCCAGATCAATGTAATAGCCTTGCTGAGTTCCCGTAAGTGTCAAACCAGCGACCAATGTGGCGTTACTTTCTGCAGCTAGATTGGTGCGTGTCAACGGTGTGCTGACCGGACTGAAGGTGACATTGTTGCCATCTTTAAAAGTATAAAAAGTTTGCTGATTGGGGTTCACCAAGTCGCTGTCAGCAAGCAATTGGCCTGTACCCACGAATACATAACGAGTCAACGTTGCTGGATCAGTATCGATTACTGGTTCGGTGGTCACCGGCTGGGCCTTGCCCGAACTGTCTTTGAGCGTTGCAAACAACTGGATGGTGGCATTTGCAGATGCGCTAGTCAGATCCACACGCCATACGTTGCCAAGCAGATCGCCTGCGTAGAGCGAATCAGCGGTGTAATCAGCAAAATCGTTGATATACCCGCTTACGAAGGCAAGTCCAGCTGGGGCTGTTGTAGATCCCACGCTACTACCGGTTGTGATGGTTTCATAGACGCTGCCATCTTTTGGGCTAACAAGATAAATATATCCATGACCGTCATCATTGCCGTAACCTGATGTAAGCACCACAGTCCAGCCATATTTTGCCGTCTTGATTACTAGCGGAGTGCCATAAGAATAGCCCATATGCGATGGGCCGGATTCCCAGAGCACCTTGTTCGCCAATAACGAATCAGTATTGAGGCTTGATGGATTGGTAACGTCCAACGCAAAAAAGCCTTTTCCACCCTTGCCCAGGCCGCTGATTAAAATACTATGCCAGTCTGGCGTTACGCTACTAGCGAACGGCGCGCCGGATGCACCCGTACGATTAAAATCAACATCAATGATGGTGGGTTCTGCATCCACCATGAAATGATGTTGTAGAGGATTTGCGACCAGTGAGCCCAAGCCAACTGGCTGACCTTGCGAATCGGCATTGGTATTGAGTAGGAAACTGGGAACATAGGCAAATAATTCTTTGCCGCCAGTTGATGTGCCATCGATCGCATGCAACATGCCGTCGTTCGCACCCACATAAACGACAGGATTTCGTGTGCTGTTGCTTGCTTTGAAAGTCGAATAACCCGGGTTTAATGGTGTGTCGGCATAGGGAAAAGCGGGGGCAGCCTGCACCACTGGTTTGGAATTGGTGATATCGCCCAGCGTATAGGTTCTAGGCCGAAACAGCGGTGAGGCACCTTCATTGCTTTGATCGCCGCGGACATAGTTGAGTACTTTTGTCTGAGTTGCGGAGTCGGGTCCCAATGAAGATAGTTGACCGCTGCTAAGGTTGGCTGTTGTGAATGCAACACCTTTTGCCGCACCAACTGACGAGCTGGTCGCAATCGCGCGTGTGCTCGCTGTTAAGGGGGTTACTCCTGCGACTGTGCCACCCTTGTTGGGAAGCCAGTCACGTGCATGCCAATTCACTGTTTCTGTTCCGGTTATTACGCCGCCCGCCGTGGCGAGGACGAGCGAATTACTCACGACATCGCCGCTCCAATCCTTGGCGAACGTAGCCGAATAATTGGTGTTTCCGAGTGCTGTAACGGCGCTAGAACTCAGCGACAGCGCGGTTGATGTGCCGCTAGGCACATTTGCCTTGATCTTGGCAAACGCGCTGTTGAAACCAGCGATCATCTTGGCAGGATTGCCCGCCTGAAAATACTGATCCGGCGCCAAATTCCCATGGGCGCTGTCATCCCGATAGCCTCCAGTATTCCAAGCAGATAACACTGGCGGCGCGGTCATATTGTATTCCAAGCCACCGGCAGGCCAAATTGATGGATCAGTGTCAAAGCCACCATACTTAGCCGTCAACCAAAACTGATTTTTTTCCTCATAATCCGAAGACTCAAATACATCTACCCAGAAAGTGGAAACGTTTATAGGCGCATTTTTCGGGTGGATGTCTGGGCGGATATCGCGCGTGTGCACGTCATAGGCCAGCCCTGCCATGAGAAAACTATGCGAATTACAGCACCAGCCACCGGTAGGAGCTGCAGTACTGTCGATCGCATTATTGCCGATGGTTGCAGGGGTTAGCTGATAGTCGTTGGTGCCACCGCCCGCAGTTGCCGACACCTGGTTTTCGAGCATGCCCACCCAATTTGTTGCCTTGACTGAATCGACTCCCTGCCCAGCGGGCAAACTAAAATCGGCAGTCACTTCTGCTGGCTTGGACGGCTCTTTGCTTGAAGCATAAGTGGCACCCGGAAGGTTTGAATCTGCGTGCGTGTGAATATCACCAATGCCGATAATATAGTTCTTAGAGCAGGTATATTTGATAGGATCATCCCAGGTTGTGATCACCGGGAAACCATCTTTCATCGCATCCGTCGCGCCGCTGGTGTAACTTGCCACATTGCCGAGATTGCGATAGTAACGCGTTGTTGCGTAGTATAGCTCGCCGACTGGGTCATATGTTTTATAGGATCCAGAAGTTCCGAATTTGTTAAGATAATTGACGACGCCGCTATTCGTCACGGTCGAGTCGTCGGTGCTATTGGGGTTAGCGAAAAACGTACCATCCGCGGCGCTCCATTCCGCATTGGAATTCGCCACAACGGCGGAGCCGGGATTCGCTTGGTAGGGACCGACCGACTTCATTCGGGCTCGCATTACACCACCGTCGCGTTTGATATCCGAGTCGTTCAAGTAGCCGAATGCCGAATAGCGGATGCTATCGGTCTGCGTCGTATTTTCTGCGGCGTATTTCTGCATGAGACCGACAGGTTTGTAGTTACTGCCATAGGCGCGGCAGCGTCCTCCCGAAGATTCCAAATCACTGCTCGCATCTGTCGCTGCACACACTTGGACAGCGCCCGCAAGCGTGTAGGTATTATTCGTGTTGGTGATGAGTTTTTTAGTTGTTCCAGTTGTGACTGTCGATTGTAAAACTGCTGTCGAATCTCCTGGATAGGCCGGAGTGGCAGTTACTTGACAGGTCGTAGTACCTGTTGGGATTGTACCCGGACAAGCGACAGCCGCGATTCCATTGCTAATAGTAAAATTCAATCCTGTTCCAGAGTCATTTATCGTAAACGAAGACCCGGTGAAAGGTGTCGCACCACTAATCAAGGTGGCACTGCCCAATGAATGGTTAACAGCGCCTCCACTACCATCCGCATAGGCTTTCTGCAGAACGGTTACGGTAGGAGTATCGACAATGCGGTAGCCGCCTGTAAGCGCCTTACGCATTGGATCAATTGTTTGCGTCAAAGCCCAGTTGAGGAAGTTACCACTCCATTTTCCCGAGCACGTGTGCGAAGCTGCCGTTCCCTGCGGCATGAAATAGCTAGTTGCTGTATTATAGCTATAGCAATAATTCGGATTAAAATAGCCGATATATTCATTACTCGTGCTATATGTGGCGGTGTAGGCAGAGTCATTGCCGGTTGGAAACTCTACAGATAGCGCCAGAATGACGTTTGCCGGTACGACAATCGTCGAACCAATCGGTGCGTCAGCGAGATTTGTAACAGCGGCACCTGCAGTGGCGCTGATTCCCATCGCAATAGCGAAAAAACTCAACTTGCGCAATAAGCTGGACATAGGGTGTAACGGCAGCATAAAGCCTCCGGTTCAAGAGTTCAGGAGCCAAAACCCTTGAATGTTGTTTGAATAAATGACTGCGTCTGACGAAGGTCGGTGACGCGTACTGTGACTCGGTAAACTGCTTTGCCTGGTATCGTTGGTGGCGGTCCACCGCCGTTTTCCGTCGGATTACGTGCGTTACCGCCGGTTGGGAGCGTTATGCCGGTAACGCAGCGCTGGGTGTTGGGCGCGCCAGCAGCAGGACAAAGGCGATCGATTACATATCGATAGGTAATTCCATTATTGGCCGTCGGTAGTGCGCCTGAATACGCAGCCAAATAGTTGGCATCGGTATCCAGCAAAATATTAGGAATACCCTGTGCGTTGCTTGGGAGCACAGAAGCTGAATAATTGGCACTTGAAAGGCTACCCCAGCGACTGGGTTCGTTTTTCATGCCGCCCGATGCAAAACTTGTGAGGGCCAGTTGCACCGCGTTTTCGGCCTCATTGACCAGGTCGCGTTTTATCGCGAGATTGCCGGAAATCAGAAGCGCGGTATCCGTTGATCGAATCAGTGATACTGCAGCGAGAAGCAGGATAACCAATGCAATTAGGGCGATGAATAGCGTGACTCCACGTTGTTTCTTGAATAGCGGCTGTGTGCGCATAATCAATAGCCTGAATTAAGGTGTGGTTGTGACAGAAGCGTTGCGAAGTGGGATTGTGCTTTCCAGCGCGCGGTAGCGGTAATTGGTTTGGCCGGCGGGAACAGTCCAGTTGACGGCAACTGACGGAGTTTGCAATACGCTGAAAAGCGAGAAGCTCGGATTTGCGGAGCTGAATGCCGCCTGCTCTGAAAGTGGTGCGCGTACGACAATAGCTACACGAATGGCCTTGATGGAGCGCAGCGCTGTATTGGCTGTCGCGTTGCCAGCTAATAAGCCGGCAGGCGAATAGTCATAAGTTGTTCCACCAATTACTACGGCCGCTTTCGCCGTAGTCCAGGTAAGCGTGCCAGTAGAAGCGGGATCGACACCATAAACCGCACGCAACGTAATTATGTCGTCGCTGACTTTTTGCACACTCAAATCGGAGTTAAGCAGGTCTACGCTGTACATCGTGCCGTAATTGGCGGTATCGCTAGGGTCTGCAACGCCGTAAACCATGAACGACGGTGTCGTGCCCATGCCCAAACCTGCCACAGAACCACTGGAATACATCGAAAGGGTAGCCAGACCGACTGAGCCTGGATTTACGGGAAGCACTATGTTGGTGTTGTTCTGCGAGAGATAGCTTGGATCTATCTGCGTGATCATGCATTCCGCAACGCTACCTCCGAAAAGAACCCATTCACTGGGGCTGAATCCAACACCGCTGGTGACCTGTGCCTGCGTGCCGGAGAGAATCTTTGTTATGGGCGCAGGGGTTTCGCCATAGCCTGCGGCGCCGAGCATCATTAATAAAACATCAGAGCCACCTGCTGCTGCCGTTGGATAGATTACAGCGGGTACGAGGCGGAGTTTTGTTACGGCTGCGAAGGGTGCGGCCAGCCCAACTACGCCGTCGCTAATAATGGCGTGTCCGGTTGGTTTGTAGTTCAATGCACAACCGTAGGAGTTTGTCTGAACCAAGCCCGTTCCTGACGAGCGCAACAATCCATCCAATCGGTACAAACCAAAATTACCCGATTGCAGTGCATCGTTTGTCGCAGTAGTCGTTCGCTTGTGCCCCTCAAAAGACGCAGTTACTTTGAGAGCCGCGAGAACTAGAACAAGGCCGATGACAATTGCAACCATTAGTTCGATTAACGAGTAGCCACGCAGATGGCGCGAGCTAAAAGAATTTCCTGGCTTGATTTTCACTGGATCACCACTTGTGTCGTATAGATAGCGACTGGATCAGTGGCCTTGCGACCTCGCGGAACCCATGTAATAGTTATAGCGGCTTGGTTTGTTGCTGGTGTGAAAGTGGCAGAGCCCAAGCCACTATTCAGCCTTGAGTTCTGTACATTTGTCTGCCATGCGGCATAGTCACCGGGCTGTGCGGCAGAGTTCTTAGTCCACAATTCCGCGACCAGATCGTCGGCAAGTAGGGCGGCGGTAGTGCGATCTTCTGCATTGGTGGAATTAGACGTGGATACTGCTTGCATCAAGACCAAGCCCAGCACGCCGACGCTGAATACGACAATCGCGATCAGAACCTCAAGTAAAAGGAATCCACTTTGAGTGCGCGAGTATTTAGACATGTCAGCACCCATCCGGTCGAGATGCGGAAAGGCCGCCTGCGTCGGGATCACACATGCGAACCTTGCCTGATTGCGAAACGATCACACGTTGCTTACGCGGACCGCTGGGATTTGTAATGTCATAAGTCGCGTCTGCATTGCCTAACGCTGTAAATGTTCCTGCAGCTGTGGCGCCACCCAGAACGCGCCCGAATGTGTTGAACTCTAAGATCGCCGGTGTACCTGCGCTTGGCGTAATTACCACACCGCCCAGATTGCTCGAAGGTGAAACCAGCAATGGATGTGGGGTGATAGTGTCCGACGCCGAATTTTGGACGTAGTCGACTGTCCAGCCGGTCGTACTGAGAGTGAACGTCGTAGTGCGGCTCAGTCTCAGCCCTTCGGTTTGAGCAAAACGCAACCCGTTTTGCATCGACTCAGCGACCGATCGAGTTTTGCCATTCTGAATCCAGGTCGAAAAACTCGGCATAGAAACAACGAACAATATTCCGACGATGAGCAGAACGACCAGTAATTCGATCAAGCTGAAACCTTCGTTGCGTTCGGAGTACATCAACCGCCCCTGCTCATAGTCCACGAAGTGGTGCTAGTTGGCCAACCAGTCGGTGCCGCAGTCGTCTTCTGGCTATTCGTATTATCGATCTGGTAGGTAAATCCTACGACTACTCCGATACCCTGAGCCGTGATGGTGTAGTTAGCTGCCGCAGGGACGCAGTTATATTTCCATTTTCCGGAGGCGGATACCACGTTGACGGGGCAAGGAGAGGTATAGGCCCCGGTGGTCGTATATTGGCGGGCATCTTGATAGAACTGTTCCATCTGCGCACGATAGGCAGAGAGTTGGTTAGTTCCTTCAACCAAGTTGCCGCGAATGATGTAGTCTTTGTACGCCGGAATCGCGATAGCCATCAGAATGCCGATGATCGCAATAACGACCATCAATTCGATCAGCGTAAATCCTTTAGTTTTTTTCGATATGTGTCGCATTGCGGCCTCCCAAGTAGCCATATGAATCGAACGCTAGTTTATAGCTGTTGTGATTGCAGTATGTCGGTTCATAATTGGTTGCAACCAGCCGATAGACGGCATTGCTAGCCATCTTGACGGCACATCTGGTATCAGACGTGGGGATTTTTTTAGCACTGACGTACGAACATCAAGTTATGAATCAACAATTTGTCTTGCTTGGCCCTGATTCTCCCAGCGATACCGAGCTGAACCTGCTGGCCGCTGAGGTGGCCACGCTCATGATCCAGCGCGGCCTGATGCTGGTCACCGCCGAAAGCTGCACCGGCGGCTGGATTGCCAAAGTATTGACCGATCTCGCCGGCAGCTCGGCCTGGTTCAGTTGTGGCGTAGTTGCCTATAGTTATGAAGCCAAGGAAGCGCTGCTTGGCGTGCGACCGCAGACCCTTGAAACGCTGGGCGCGGTCAGTCAGGAAGTGGTTGTCGAAATGGTTTCCGGTGCGCTCGCACGTTTCGGCGCCGGTATGGCCGTAGCTGTCACCGGGATTGCCGGCCCGACCGGCGCAACACCGGGCAAGCCGGTCGGCACGGTATGGATCGGCTGGAAACGCCGTGGCGGTTACGCCCAGGCCGAATTGTTTCATTTCGATGGTGATCGCGAAGCGGTGCGTCGCCAGACCGTCGCCGCAGCTCTGCAAGGCATACGCCGAATTCTTACAAATTGACGCTGAGTTTCGCCACTGCGCGGATACGATGGCTGTGGGATAATCGTCCCAATCGATAGGCTCGCGATATCTCACCTGCTGAGACGGATCCGGGTCAAACTCGCCGCCTAACCACTTCACTCAAGGATATCCCGATGGACGAGAATAAACGTCGCGCGCTCACTTCTGCGCTGAGCCAGATCGAAAAACAGTTCGGCAAGGGCGCGGTGATGCGCATGGGCGACCGCACCTCGGATGCGGTCGACGTCGTTCCGACCGGCTCGCTCGGGCTGGATATCGCGCTGGGTATCGGCGGTTTGCCGCGTGGTCGCGTGGTCGAAATTTATGGTCCGGAATCGTCGGGCAAAACTACCTTGACCTTGCACGTCGTCGCTCAGGCGCAAAAGCTCGGTGGTGCGTGTGCATTTGTCGATGCCGAGCACGCCCTGGATCCGATTTATGCCGAAAAACTTGGCGTGAACGTGGATGATCTGCTGGTATCGCAACCCGATACCGGCGAGCAGGCATTGGAAATCGTCGACATGCTGGTGCGCTCGGGTGCAGTCGATGTCGTCGTGGTCGACTCGGTTGCGGCATTGACGCCGAAAGCGGAAATCGAAGGCGAAATGGGCGATGTCCATGTCGGTCTGCAGGCGCGTTTGATGAGTCAGGCGTTGCGCAAACTCACCGGCAATATCAAACGTTCAAACTGCATGGTGATCTTCATCAATCAGCTGCGTATGAAGATCGGCATGATGATGCCAGGGCAGAGTCCGGAAACCACGACCGGCGGCAACGCGCTGAAATTCTACGCATCGATTCGTCTCGACATTCGCCGTATCGGCGCGGTGAAGAAGGGCGAAGAAATCATCGGCAACCAGACCCGCATCAAAGTGGTCAAGAATAAACTCGCGCCCCCATTCAAGCAGGTCGTCACCGAGATTTTGTACGGCGAGGGCATTTCCCGCGAAGGCGAACTTATCGACATGGGCTCGGACGCCAAGATCGTGGATAAATCCGGCGCTTGGTATTCCTATAACGGCGAACGCATCGGACAGGGCAAGGACAACGCGCGCCAATACCTGCGTGAGCATCCGGAGATCGCCAAAGATATCGAAGAGAAGCTGCGCGCATTGCTGGTCGTGACCAAGCCGAGCGCGCCGGTCGCCGCGGCGGAGCTTGAAGAGGTTTGATGCACCGACTCGCTGTTGTCGCTAGCGACAGCGAGTCGGCCGTATGAAGTAGATTTCGCCCTCAAACATGCCGCGAATTCCAACTGAAAAACCCAATGGCAGCCCCTACGACAGGGCGCTGCTTTTGCTTGCGCGCCGCGAACATTCCGAGCGCGAACTGCTCGGCAAACTGGAGCTGCGCGGTTTTGATGCGACTGAAAGCATCGCCGCGTTGCATCTGCTGCAAGAACAGAACTATCAGAATGATGAGCGTTTCGCCGGCTGTCTGGTGCGCCAGCGCATCAACGATGGTTATGGGCCGCGCTGGATCATTGCCGAGTTGAAGACACATGGCATCGGCGGTGCTTCGGCGCAGGCGCGGATCGCGGCAGAAGATCCCGATTGGCTGGCCGTGGCGCGGGGTCAGTTGCGTCGCCGTTATGCCGGCAAAATCGCGACCACCCCGGCGGAGCGCAACAAACGCGGTCAGTTTCTCTTGCGTCGCGGCTTTGAAATTGACACAGTACGCAGTCTCACTCGCGCCGCTGACACGGACGGTATTGCCGAGCTCGACTGACGCGCCATTCGCCGCGTGCGTTGATTGAACTCTCGCCCCATGGGCCGCATGTCCAGACTGTTCGCGATCGAGAATCGCCTCCCTCAGCTTGCCGTGATGATTGCCCATGACACTCGTGCCGCCCCCCGCCGTGCCGACCAAAACCAGTGCTGAAATTCGCAGCGGATTTCTCGAATATTTTCGTGGCAAAGGGCATAGCATCGTGCCGTCCAGCTCGCTCGTGCCGGGTAACGATGCGACGCTGATGTTCACCAATTCCGGCATGGTGCAATTCAAGGATGTATTTCTCGGAGCCGACAAGCGCAGTTACGTGCGCGCCGCATCAGTGCAGCGTTGCCTACGTGCCGGTGGCAAGCACAACGATCTCGATCAGGTCGGTTATACCGCGCGCCACCACACGTTTTTCGAGATGCTCGGCAACTGGTCTTTCGGTGATTATTTCAAGCGTGATGCGATCAAGTACGCGTGGGAATTGCTCACCGATATTTTCGGCTTGCCGAAGGACAGACTCTGGGTCACCGTGTATCACACCGATAACGAGGCCTATGACTTGTGGGCCAAGGAAATTGGTATTCCGCCTGAACGCATTGTGCGCATCGGCGACAACAAGGGCGCTCCATACGCATCGGATAATTTTTGGCAGATGGCCGATACCGGGCCATGCGGTCCGTGCACCGAAATTTTTTATGATCATGGCGCGGAAATCGCCGGTGGCCCGCCCGGATCGCCCGATGAAGATGGCGATCGTTACATCGAAATCTGGAACCTCGTCTTCATGCAGTTCGACCGTGCCGCCGATGGCACGCTGAGTCCGCTGCCAGCGCCATGCGTGGATACCGGCATGGGGCTCGAACGTCTCGCCGCGGTATTGCAGCATGTGCATTCGAATTACGAGATTGATCTGTTCCAGCATCTGATTCGGGTCGCGGCGCAGCTCACCAACACGAGCGATCTCGAAAACAAATCGCTGCGCGTGATTGCTGATCATATCCGTGCGTGTTCGTTCCTGATTGTCGACGGCGTTTTGCCCTCCAACGAGGGACGCGGTTATGTGCTGCGTCGGATCATCCGTCGCGCGTTGCGGCACGGTTATATGCTCGGCGTGCGTGGAACATTTTTCTATCGCATGCTGACGCCGTTGATTGTGGAAATGGGCGAGGCGTATCCAGAACTTGTCGCCAAGCGCGAATTGATCGAACGTGCGTTGAAAACCGAAGAAGAACGCTTCGGCGAAACGCTGGAGCATGGCATGCGCGTGTTTGAGGAAGTCGCCACGCGCTCCGCTGCGACCATTCCTGGCGCGGACGCATTTCGTCTCTACGATACCTACGGTTTCCCCGTTGATTTGACCGCGGACATCGCTCGCGAGCGCGGCCTCACCGTTGATATGGCCGGTTTCGAAACCGCGATGGAACAGCAGCGTGATCGTGCCCGTGCCGCGAGCAATTTCGGCGGGCAAAGCCAGATCGCCGCAGACGTGGTCAAGGATCTGCCAGCGACGGAATTCCTCGGTTATGCCGGACTGTCCGCCAGCGACTTGAAGCTGGTCGCGATCGTGCGCGATGGTCGCGGCATCGATGTGCTGAATGATGGTGAAGCCGCCACGCTGATTCTCGATCGCACGCCGTTCTACGCCGAATCGGGCGGGCAGGTCGGCGATACCGGCACGCTGACATCGGGCGCGGGAAGTTTTGCTGTGAGCGATACGGTCAAACTGGCCGGTACGTTCTTCGGTCATGTCGGGCGCTGGAGCGGCAAGCCGCTGAAAGTCGGCGAGGTATTCAGCGCCAGCGTGAATGAGCAGCGCCGAGTTGCCACCGTGCTCAATCATTCCGCCACGCATCTATTGCATGCGGCGTTGCGTAAGGTTCTGGGTGAACATGTGCAGCAGAAGGGCAGCCTCGTGGCACCGGACAGATTGCGTTTTGATTTCTCGCATTTCGCGCCACTCAGCAGTGCGGAGTTGCACACGGTTGAGACGATGGTGAATGCGGAGATCCGCCGCAACGTTGATGTCGAAGTGCACGAGATGGCTTACGACGATGCGATCGAATTTGGCGCGATGGCCTCGTTCGGTGAGAAATATGGCGAACATGTGCGCGTGTTGCGCATGGGTGAATTTTCAACCGAATTATGTGGCGGCACGCACGTGTCGCGCAGCGGCGATATCGGTTTGTTCAAGCTGCTCGGCGAAAGTGGCGTTGCCTCGGGCGTGCGCCGTATCGAAGCGGTGACTGGCGCCACGGCGCTTGATCTCGTGGCCGAAAAGGAACAGCGCTTGGTCGAGGTCGGACATTTGCTCGCCGCGAGCAGCAACGATGTGCTGGACAAGCTGCGCCAGCTGTTCGACAAGCAGAAAAAACTCGAGCGCGAACTCGACTCGTACAAGTCGAAGGCCGCACAATCTGCAACGCGTGATCTGGCCGAGACGGCAGTCGATGTGGCAGGTTTCAAAGTGATTGCAGCGCGACTCGATGGCCTCGATGCAAAAGCCTTGCGCGACGGCGTCGACCAGCTCAAGAACAAGCTCGGCGATTGTGTGGTTCTGCTCGCATCAGGCGTGGATGGCAAGATCGCGTTGGTCGGCGGCGTGCATGGCAAGGCGCTGACAAAACTCAAGGCCGGCGATCTGGTCAGCCACGTTGCACAACAGATTGGCGGAAAGGGCGGCGGTCGCCCTGACCTTGCCCAAGGCGGTGGTGAAGACACGCCATTATTACTGGCGGCACTTGACTCGGTAATGCAATGGGTAGCTCAAAAAACTGGCTGAGGAATCGTGAAAAGGATGTAAATTTCCTTTACACACCGAGTAGATTGCACCCGCGGGGTGGCTCGGCTAGTATCGCTTAACGTGTTTTAAAAGTGTCTTAAGTTTGTTCGCATCAGGAAGCACGTCACCCTGCGCAACTCGATCAAGAAAGTTTGTCAGGAAAGTTGTTCGACGGAATTCGCTGACTTTGGGTAATTCTCGAGAGTGCACGGATTGGTGATCTGCAGCGCTGGTATCGATTGGATCGATGCAAGCCATACAGGAGAAAAAAAATGTTGATTTTGACTCGTCGAGTTGGTGAGACTCTGATGATCGGTGATGAAGTAAGCGTTACCGTACTGGGCGTGAAAGGCAACCAGGTACGTATTGGCATCAACGCACCCAAAGATGTATCGGTGCACCGCGAAGAAATTTACCAGCGCATCAAGCGCGAGCACGAAAATCCGACAGTAATTGATACGGATGTGCCACCCGCGAGCAGTTGAGGCTTTACCAGCCGGCGTTGAACCGCTATCCTTGCGCACCTGACTGACATCGTTCGGTCGGGTGCGTTAGCGACGAGCTAGGTCATGCGCAACATGCGTCTGCCAGCAACGTCAGAAATCCCCGGAGAGGTGCCCGAGAGGCCGAAGGGGCTCCCCTGCTAAGGGAGTATAGGGTCAAAAGCTTTATCGAGGGTTCGAATCCCTCCCTCTCCGCCACTATTCAAACCTCTGCTCTCTCAAAGAGGTTTCAGGAAGTCGAAACACTTCTTCCGACTATCCGCCGCTTCAACCCACAACCAGATAATTTTTCTCGTGCTGTTTCCTGGCGTGACGAGCTGTACATCGCGCAATATTATCTCCCCCGCAACGGTATTTCTTCCACGGGCTCGACCACGAGCGCCGGCTCAGAGCGATGGGTCGGCATGCGAAAAGTGAAGCATGTATAAGAAGCATGGCCGGGATGTCGTGTGCCCCAGGCACGCTGGCACTTTTGCTGCGATGCGGTATATTCCGAGTCGCTGCGCTTGAACTGTAACGGCGCGGCCATTTTGTGATTTGCCAATCGGTGTCGGCGCGCCCTGGTAGGGTGTTGCGGCTACCGTCCCGCCATCCTCTGCACGGAACCCGCGATGCCCGTCGACCAACAATTGTTTCACGAAGATGTACGCCTGCTCGGGCGCTTGCTCGGCGATGTTTTGCGCGCGCAAAGCGGGCAGGAAATTTTCGACAAGGTGGAAAACATTCGTAAGAGCGCGGTCGCATTCCGGCGCGCGAGTGGTGAAGCCGCGCTGAGTGCACGCAGCACCTTGGAAAATCTGCTGGACGGATTGAGCGAGGCGGAATCGCTGCTGGTCGTGCGCGCGTTTTCGTATTTTTCGCACCTCGCCAATATCGCCGAAGACGTGGAGCAGAATCGCCAGCGTCGTGCGGTGTTGATTGCCGGCGATCACGCGCCTGAAGGCACGCTTGCTTACGCGCTTGCGCGCTTACGCGATGCCGGCGCGAGCGCGCAGACGCTCAAGCAATGGTTTGCCAGCGCGCGGATCATGCCAGTGCTCACCGCGCATCCGACCGAAGTGCAGCGCCACAGCGTGCTCGATAGCGAGCGCGCGATTGCGAGCCTGCTGCATCGGCGCGATCGCGAATCACTCACGCCGGAAGAATCCGCTACGCTCAGCGAACATCTGTTCCAGCGCGTCCTCACGCTCTGGCAAACCGCGATGTTGCGCCATGCCAAGCTGCGGGTGCGCGATGAAATCGAGAACGCGCTGGCGTATTACCGCTATACGTTTCTCGAACAACTGCCGCAGATGTACTGCGCGCTCGAAGACAATGTCGCGGCGCAATTTGCGGAGTCGGATAGCGCAGGTCTGCCGGCTTTTTTCCGCATGGGTTCGTGGATCGGCGGCGATCGCGACGGCAATCCGTTCGTCACCGCCGACATGTTGCAAACCGCGATCAGCGAGCAGGCTGCGCTGGTCATTACGCATTACCTCGGCGAGCTGCATCTGCTTGGCGCTGAGTTGTCGTTGTCGGCGCGTATTGTCAGTGTCAGCCCGGCGCTCGAAAAACTCGCCGAACACGCGCATGACGAGTCGCCGTATCGCGCCAACGAGCCGTATCGTCGCGCGCTGATCGGCGTGTATGCGCGGCTCGCGGCTACGGCGAAATCCTGGCTCGGCCTGCGCACCAATCCCGAGCCGGTATCGCTGCGCCCGGCGTATGCGTCATCGCATGAATTTCTGGCCGATCTGGAAATTCTCGATGCGTCGTTGCGCACGCACGGATCAAGTGCGCTCGCGCAAGGCCGGTTGCGCCGGCTGAATCGCGCGGTGCGTTGTTTCGGCTTTCATCTCGCCGCACTCGACATGCGCCAGAACGCCGATGTGCACGAAGTGGTGGTCGCGGAACTGCTCGCGCATGCCGGCGTCTGTGCCGATTATCTCGCGCTAGACGAAGACGCTCGCGCTGCTTTGTTGACCGAAGAATTGCGCAGCGCGCGACCGTTGTCGTCGCCGCATATTGAATACAGCGAGCGCACGTTGTCCGAGTTGGCGATCCTGCGCGTGGCCGCGTCGATCCACGCACGCTACGGCGCCGAGGCGTTGCCGCATTACGTGATTTCGAAAGCGGCATCGTTGTCGGATTTGCTCGAAGTCGGCGTGCTCGCGAAAGAAGTCGGCTTGCTCAAACCCGGTGCACAGCCGCAGCTCGCGATCGACATCATTCCGCTGTTCGAAACGATCTCCGATTTGCACGCGTGCGACACGATCATGGCGGAGGCATTTGCGCATCCGCTCTATCGCGACTGGCTGCGTTCGCGTGGCGACGCGCAGGAAATCATGCTCGGTTATTCCGACAGCAATAAAGACGGCGGTTATCTCACGGCCAACTGGGTGTTGTACCAGGCGCAGCAGCGGCTGATGCAACTGTGCAATGCGCAGAAAATTCGCATGCGGTTGTTTCATGGCCGCGGCGGCGCGGTCGGGCGCGGCGGCGGATCGAGTTACGAGGCGATTCTCGCGCAAGCGCCGGGCAGCGTGAATGGCGCGATACGCGTGACCGAGCAGGGTGAGATTATTCGCAGCAAATATTCGGACCCCGAACAAGGGCGACGCAATCTTGAAAGTCTGGCCGCGGCGACGTTGTTGACGAGTCTCGCGCCGATCGACGATGTCGAAACCGCCGACTATCGCAATGCGGTCGAAGCGCTATCGCAACACGCGTATTCAGCGTACCGAAAACTGGTGTACGACACGCCGAATTTCGCCGAATATTTTCGCGCGACCACGCCGATTGCGGAGATCGCCGAGTTGAATATCGGCAGTCGCCCGGCGTCGCGCAGCGGCTCGCCGCGCATCGAGGATTTGCGCGCGATTCCGTGGGGATTTTCGTGGGGCCAATGTCGTCTGTTGTTGCCGGGCTGGTACGGTTTTGGTTCGGCGGTGCAGGCGTGGCTGGCAGAAAATCCCGACGGTTTGCCGTTGCTGCGCGAGATGCATGCGCGCTGGCCTTTTTTCCGCACCATTCTTTCGAACATGCGCATGGTGCTGGCCAAGACCGATCTCGCGGTCGCCTCGCGTTATGCCGAGCTGTGCACCGATGCCGACTTGCGCACGAATATTTTCGGCAGCATAAAAACCGAGATGGCGTTGACGATCGAGCATCTCATGGCGATCACCGAGATGAGCGATTTGCTCGCCGATCAACCGGGCTTGGCCAACTCGATCCGCAACCGTTTTCCGTATCTCGATCCGCTCAATCACCTGCAGGTGGAGTTGCTCAAACGCTATCGCGCGGGCAGGGCGGATGAGTCGGCGAAAACCGCGATTCACCTGACCATCAACGGCCTTGCGGCGGGTTTGCGCAATAGCGGTTGATGCGTCGCCGCATCGAGAGTTGCGCCAAAAATTTTGCCGTGGGTTATCTTACGCATCGCGGCAAAATCTTTCGCAAAAAATCTCTGGAGGGAAACCCATGCGTAAACCCATGTTGAGCGTAATGAGTGTGTTGTTGATCGCCGGTGCGGCGCAGAATATTCACGCCGCCGATGCGCGCGCGGATATCAGCGCGGCGATGCACCAGATGGCCAAACCCGGCAATAAATTTCATACCGTCGGCGTGAATACGTCGGATGGCAAGACCATGAAAAGTTCGGTCGATATCATCATGCCTGATCATTTTCATGTCATGAGCGATCGCAACGAAATTATCGTGATTCCCGAAGGCAGCTGGATGAAGCACGAGGGAAATTGGCAGAAGTTGCCGATGGACATGAGCCGCGCGATTGGCCAGTTCACGCCAGCGGCGATGGCCGAAGCGGAAAAGAACATGAGCGATGCCAAGTTTCTCGGCGAGGACAGCATCAACGGCGAAAAAGCCAAGACCTATTCCTACGCCACGACCATGTCGATCATGGGCATCAAGAGCACGTCGAACGCCAAAATCTGGGTCAGCGACAGTAGTGGTCGCGTGATCCACATGGAATCCGACGGCTCGGCGATGAACAAAACCACGCACACAGTGCAGGACATCACCTACGACAATTCGATTACGATTTCGCCGCCGAATTGATCGCCATCCGCTAGACATTCCGCGCAATCACAGGCCTGCCACGCGCAGGCCTGTTGCGTTTCGCAGCTCCATTCAAACGCCCCGACGCAACGGAGTACAATCGCGTTCTCTGTGTGATTGTCTGGAGTTATCGTGAGCACGCCCATCAAGCAATTAGCGGTCAAGGATCTTTCCGCCGAAGCCGCGCCACTGCGTTTCGTCACGGCGGCCAGCCTGTTCGACGGTCACGATGCCGCGATCAATATCATGCGCCGTTTGATTCAGGCGCAAGGCGGCGAGGTGATCCATCTCGGGCACAACCGCAGCGTCGAAGACGTGGTACGCGCCGCATTGCAGGAAGACGCCGACGCGATCGCGCTGAGCTCATATCAGGGCGGCCACAACGAATATTTCAAATACATGGTCGACATGCTCAAGGAGCGCGGCGCCGGTCACGTGCGTGTGTTCGGTGGCGGTGGCGGCACGATCACGCCCGAGGAAATCGCCGAGCTGCACAAGTACGGCGTCGAGCGCATTTATCATCCGAACGACGGCATGCACATGGGCCTGGTCGCGATGATCGAAGATCTCGTGCGGCGCACGCGCACGGCGGCGGAAAAGCGCCCGGGCTGGGCGGTGGCGCATCGCTCGGACAGCGGCGCGTTGCAGCCGACATCACAGCCGCATATCGATGATGAAATCTCGATCGGCCACATGCTTTCGGCGATCGAGGAAGGCGCCTACAGCGAAACCGAACTCGCGCACCTGCGCAAGCAGTGGCAGCTCGCCGGCGCGCAGACGCCCGTGGTCGGCATCACCGGCACCGGTGGCGCGGGCAAGTCGTCGGTGGTGGATGAATTGGTCAATCGCTTTTTGCAACATTTTCCACAAATGCGCATCGCCGTTCTCGCGGTCGATCCCACGCGTCGGCGCAGCGGCGGCGCCTTGCTTGGCGATCGCATCCGGCTGAACTCGCTGCGCAGTCCGCGCGTGTTCATGCGCTCGATGGCGACCCGTCGCCAGCATGTCGCGACCAATATCGTGCTCAAGGAATGCATCAGTTTTCTGCGCGGTCAGGCTTATGATCTCGTGATTGTCGAAACCGCCGGCATCGGTCAATCCGATTCGGAAATCGTCGATCTCGTCGATTTCCCGATGTACGTGATGACCAGCGATTACGGCGCGGCTTCGCAGCTCGAAAAAATCGACATGCTCGATTTCGCCGAACTCGTGGTGCTCAACAAATACGACAAACGCGGCGCCGAAGATGCGTTGCGCGACGTGCGCAAACAGTGGAAGCGCAACCGTGTCGCGTTCCAGCTCACCGACGAGCAAGTGCCGGTGTATCCCACCATCGCCAGCCAGTTCAACGATCCGGGCATCACCTGGATGTTCGATAATCTGTGTCGCCTGCTGCGCGAAAAACTCAAGCTGCCCGCCGATAAATGGACGCCCGCTGGCAACATCGTACTCAAGGAGCCGCGCGCCACCGTGCTGATTCCGGGCGCGCGTGTGCGTTATCTCGCCGAGATCGCCGAAGGCGGTCGCGCGATCAATACCGATGCGGAACGCCAAGCCGATGCGGCCAGTCGTGCGCAAAGTTATTGGCAATCGCTGCAGGATATTGGTGATGCCAGTTTGCCGAAGGCGTTGGATTGGTACGATCCATCCAACCTCGTCGGCATTGAAGATCGCAGCCTGCTTACCTTGCGCCAGCGTTATCAGGATGCGGTGAAAACGCTCGATGCCGATTCCATTGCACTGCTGCGCGAATGGCCGCAACGGCTCAAGTCGATCACCGATGCAGAATACGAATACAACGTGCGCGGCAAGCCGGTGCGCGGCGAAAATTATCGCGTGTCGTTGTCGCATCAGAAGATTCCGAAAATCGCCGCACCCACGTATCGCGATTGGGGCGATCTGCTCAAATTCCTGCTCAAGGAAAACCTGCCGGGCGCGTATCCGTACACCGGCGGCGTGTTTCCGTATCGGCGCGTGGGTGAAGATCCGATCCGCATGTTTGCGGGCGAGGGCACGCCCGAGCGCACCAATCGGCGTTTCCATTATTTGAGTCAGGGCTTGGCGGCGGCGCGTCTTTCCACCGCGTTCGATTCGGTCACGTTGTACGGTGAAGACCCCGCCATACGCCCCGATATCTACGGCAAGATCGGCAACTCCGGCGTGAATATTCCGACGCTCGACGACATGAAAAAACTCTACTCCGGGTTTGATCTGTGCGCGCCGACAACATCGGTATCGATGACGATCAACGGCCCCGCGCCGATCATCCTCGCCATGTTCATGAACACCGCGATCGATCAGCAGGTCGAAAAATATCTGCGCGCCGATACCAAGCGCTGGGATGACGCGCACGCAAAAATCGAAGCCTTGTTCGCCGGCAAAACCCGCCCGCGTTACGAAGGCGCCATGCCCCCGGCAGCGATGGTCTAGGGTTGGGTTTGCTCGGCGTATCGGGCACAGAAGTGGTGGATGCCGAAACCTACGCACGCATCAAGGCCGACACCTTGACCAAGGTGCGCGGCACCGTGCAGGCGGATATTTTGAAAGAGGATCAGGCACAAAACACCTGCATCTTCAGCACGGAATTTGCGCTGCGCATGATGGGCGATATCCAGCAGTATTTTGTCGATCACGCCGTGCGCAATTTCTACTCGGTATCGATCAGCGGATATCACATTGCCGAAGCGGGCGCTAACCCGATTTCGCAGCTCGCCTTCACGCTCAGCAACGGCTTCACAATCGTCGAGTATTACCTCGCGCGTGGCATGAAGATCGACGATTTCGCGCCGAACCTCAGCTTCTTTTTCAGCAACGGCATGGACCCGGAATACACCGTGATCGGCAGAGTCGCGCGCCGCATCTGGGCGCGTGCAATGCGCGAGCGTTACGGCGCCGATGCGCGCAGCCAGATGATGAAATACCACATCCAGACCAGCGGCCGCTCACTGCACGCGCAGGAAATCCAGTTCAACGATATCCGCACCACCTTGCAAGCGTTGTACGCGCTGTTCGACAACTGCAACAGCCTGCATACCAACGCCTACGACGAAGCCATTACCACGCCGACCGAAGAAAGCGTGCGCCGCGCCGTGGCAATCCAGATGATCATCAACAAGGAGCTCGGCCTCAACTTCAACGAGAATCCGTGGCAGGGCAGCTTTATCGTCGAGGCGCTCACCGATATCGTCGAAGAAGCCGTGTACAAGGAGTTCGAAGCGATCAGCGAGCGCGGCGGCGTGCTCGGCGCGATGGACACCATGTACCAGCGCGGCAAGATTCAGGAAGAATCGATGTACTACGAACACAAGAAACACGATGGCAGCCTGCCGCTAGTCGGCGTCAATACGTTTTTGCCGAAGGATCACGGCGGCGACATCGTCACCGAGATCGAACTGATCCGCTCAACGGAAGAAGAAAAGGGCGCGCAGATCGTCAACGTCAAAACCTATGGCGAGTCGCGTAACTCGCTGGCCCCGGAAAGTTTGCGTACGCTGCAAACCACCGCGCGCGAGCGCAAGAACGTGTTCGAGCAGTTAATGGAAGCGGTGAAGTACAACTCGCTCGGGCAGATTAGTCATGCGTTGTATGAGGTGGGTGGGGAATATCGCAGGAATATGTAAGCCATGCCGATCATCTCCAGCTTTTTCGGTATCTTCGTGCGCATGTATTTTGCCGACCACGCACCGCCGCATGTGCACATCGAATACCAGGGTCACGAGGCGCTGATCGCTATCGAGGATGGCGCTGTGGTACAGGGCCAACTACCAAAGCGCGCACTGGCATTGGTGCGGCAATGGTGTCTCGACCATCGCCAGGAGTTGGAGCAGAATTGGGTCAACGCGCAGGCACTTAAGCCGCTCAGCCGTATCGCCGGAGCAGACAATGATTAAACTGATCGCTATCGAGCCGAAAGCAGGCACGCAGTTGCTGTTGCGATTCTCCGATGGTGCGTGGGGCGTATACGATTTCGCACCCTTTATCCTCGCTAAAACAGAAATGACCACGCCGCTCGGTGATCCCGCATTCTTTGCGCGTTTTTTCATCGAAGCCGGAGCATTGGCTTGGCCCAACGGTTTTGATCTGAGTGCGGGCTCATTACACCAGCGCCTGCAGGATGCTGGCGGGTTGCATCGCAACGCAGCAGCAGCCTGAATCGATCCGAGAATGAAGACCCTGCCCAACATCCATCCCGGTGAAATCCTGCTTGAAGAATTTCTGACGCCCATGGGTATCAGCCAGAACGCGCTGGCGCGTGCGGCTGGAGTACCGCCACGTCGCATCAATGAAATTGTGCTCGGCAAGCGTGGAGTCACAGCGGATACCGCGTTGCGTCTGGCGGCAGCCTTTGGCACTACCGAACGTTTCTGGCTGGGACTGCAGGCCGATTTCGATCTCGAAGAAGCACGCCGTACGCTTGGCAAGGCAATCAACCGGGTTGAGCGCATCGCCGCCTGACGCAGCGCGCCAACATCCAGCAAGAATCGATGTACTAAAAATACAAAAAGCATGATGGCAGTTTGGCGCTTGTCGGCGTCAACGCTTAAAAGGCCGCCCGCGGGCGGCTTTTTGCTGGGCGATTGAATCTGCTAATTTGCCGCAACGCGTCTCGCCTTCGGATGATTCTTGCGGCAAGATGTCCTGCCTTCAGGAGGAAGTAAATGGACACGGTGGATGGGGAAGGCTGGCCAGTTCGGGGGATTGCTGGCTTCTGGCGTCGTACTGGCGCTTTCGTGGTCGATGGGATTTTGCTCGGTATCGTCGGCACGATCTTGGGCGTGCTGTTTTTCGATGCGTTCGCGGGCATGGGTGCCTATGCGCGGCTGATCGGTTTTGCGATAGCACTGGCCTACTTCGGTATCTGCAATAGCCGCATTGGTGGCGGACAAACGCTTGGCAAACGCTGGCTTGGTGTGCGTGTTGTCGACGCGCACGATCAGTTGCTGTCATTGCCGCGCTCACTACTGCGCTACACCGTGCTAGGTATTCCATTCTTTGCCAATGGCCTGCCGATTGATCCTGCGCAGGCGATGGCGGCGCCGCTGGGTTATTTGTTCGCCTTCGTCGTATTCGGTGGCATGTTCGCCATCGTCTACCTCTACATATTCAATCGTCGCACGCGGCAGTCACTGCACGATCTGGCAGTTGGCTCCTACGTGGAGCGCTTCGATCGCGTTGCGCAATCGGTGACGTTTCCCATCATGTGGCGCGGGCATCTCGCTGTGGTGGCGCTGCTCGCTGCAATCGCGTTGATCGCGCCGATAGTGGTAAGTCGGTTCGCACAAACCGAGACTTTTGCCGGCCTGCTGCCGTTGCAACAAATGCTGTCTAGTCAGCCTCACGTAAAGACGGCGCAAGTCGTGCGCGGGTGGGTAACCATGAATGGCACTACCAAGCATTACCTTCAGTCAGTGCTGCGTCTGGATGCCTCTATGACCGAAGACGAGGCCATGGCAAAACGCATGGCGCAGCAAATGGCGCAAGCCGACCCGGATATCGCCAAGGAGGATGCGGTCGTCGTGCTTCTGGCGTATGGCTACGACATAGGTATTGCTTCGGGGTGGAGGAAGCATGGATATTCATTCAAGCCAGATGATCTGCGTAAACCGACTGATACCGAGCGAGATGGAGTCCAGTGATGGCACTGTGCGGCAATATTCTGGAAGAATCGATGTACTACGAACACAAGAAACACGATGGCAGCCTGCCGCTGGTCGGCGTCAATACGTTTTTGCCGAAAGATCACGGCGGCGATATCGTCACCGAGATCGAACTGATCCGCTCCACCGAAGAAGAGAAGGGCGCGCAGATCGTTAACGTCAAAACTTATGGCGAATCGCGCAACTCGCTAGCGCCGGAAAGTTTGCGCACGCTGCAGACCACGGCGCGCGAGCGCAAGAATGTGTTCGAGCAGTTGATGGAAGCCGTGAAGTACAACTCGCTCGGGCAGATTAGCCATGCGTTGTATGAGGTGGGTGGGGAATATCGCAGGAATATGTAAGCCATGCCGATCATCTCCAGCTTTTTCGGTATCTACGTGCGCATGTATTTTGCCGACCACGCCCCGCCGCATGTGCACATCGAATACCAGGGTCACGAGGCGCTGATCGCTATCGAGGATGGCGCTATCGTACAGGGTCAACTGCCAAAGCGGGCACTGGCATTGGTGCGGCAATGGTATCTCGACCATCGCCAGGAGTTGGAGCAGAATTGGGCGAACGCGCAGGCACTTAAGCCGCTTAGCCGTATCGCCGGAGCAGACAATGATTAAGCTGATCGCCATCGAGCCGAAAGCAGGCACGCAATTGCTGTTGCGCTTCTCCGATGGTGCGTGGGGCGTATACGATTTCGCACCCTTTATCGTCGCTAAAACGGAAATGACCACGCCGCTCGGTGATCCCGCATTCTTTGCGCGCTATTTCATCGAAGCTGGGGCATTGGCTTGGCCCAACGGTTTTGATCTGAGTGCGGGTTCTTTACACCAGCGCCTGCAGGATGCTGGCGGGTTGCATCGCAACGAAGCGGCAGTCTGATGCGGTCCGACAATTTCGCACAATTTGCGAGGGAAAGATGAAGTTGTTGCTAAACACGCTACACACATTTTTGGTGCAGATGGGTCTTGTGTTTTACTGAGTCGGCGGTGAGTGCCGCGGAAATATCTAGGTTTTATCTTTTACAAGGGGAATGGAGTGCCTATTATTGCTAAAGCTGATGCGAATCCAACTAAAGCGTTTTTTGTGAGAATGATTACTCGCGACATCACGCTTGAGGATTGCATTTTAGATTTGATCGACAACAGTGTCGATGGTGCCTGGCAGCTCCTTGGCGGAGCGCCAATGAGTTTAGATGACAATTCCGACCTTTCAAATTACTGTATAAGAATTTCGCTATCTGAAGATCAATTTGAGATTAGGGACAATTGTGGCGGAATTACTCTGGATGAAGCATCCGAATACGCTTTTACGTTCGGAAGAAAAGATGAGGTCGGAGAAGAAGACTATAGTATTGGTGTCTATGGCATCGGTATGAAGCGTGCAATATTCAAAATGGGTTCCGAAATACAAATAACTAGTACATATAAAGATAATGGAAAAAAATCATTTAAGGTTCCAATCGATGTAAATAATTGGCTCGCCAAGGAAGATCGTAATTGGGATTTCGATCTCGAGTCAGCTGATAATTTGACGGAACCTGGCGTACGTATTGTTGTAAATAAATTAAATGAAGATACGAGCTCTTCATTCTCAAGTCCGGCTTTCATACAAAATTTAAGGCGTACAATAAGTCGTGATTACGCGTTACATTTGGCTCGCGGTCTAGTAGTTTCAATTAATAACGAACCTGTTGTTGGTTGGCAGATACGTATGTTATTGGGTGATGCTTTCGCACCGATGCGTCAGGATTATGTAGAAATAGTTGACGGTGGTAGCGTAAGAGTCGAGATGCTCGCTGGTATGGCGGCGGCACCTCCCGAAAGTTCAGAACCTGATGTTGACGATAGACGAGAGGATCGTAACGGCTGGTACGTCGTTTGTAACGGTCGGATCGTGGTCGCAGCCGATAAAACGAGCATTACTGGCTGGGGGACGGATGGCTGGCCTCAGTGGCATCCACAGTATTCAGGTTTTATCGGACTTGTGATGTTCACAGCTCAGGCAGCGAAGTTGTTGCCTCTTACCACCACAAAGAGGTCAGTGGACTCATCTTCGGGTGTGTATAGGAAGGCGAAGCCGGCTATGAGAGAGGCTTCGAAGGCGTGGATAGCATATACAAATGAACGAAAGCAAGCTCTGCCTGAGGCGCGGCGCTTAGAGGCTCATACGCAACCTATATCAATACGAGAAGTCACGCGAAGGGAATCTGTATCGCTGCCGTCACTCATTGCTAGGCCAGTTATTCCAATGGCGAATATAAGTTACACCGTTTCCCGCGATCGCGTTCGTCTGTTAGCCCAAGCTTACGGAAATATTAATTTTTCATACAAAGATGTTGGCGTTCGCTCTTTTGAGGACGCTTATTCTGAATTAGTTGGGGATGAGTGATGGCATCTTTCAACTTGGTAAATTATAGCTTGCGCCCTAGCAAAAGTATCCAGCGAGCTTTGGCGTTTGACGGGGTTCGAACTCTGCAAGGAAAGTTAGATTATAAAAATTTGTTATATGTCGGCTTCGGTTCCATTTGGTTCACTGATTTTCATCTCGCACACAGAAGTTTAAGTGTTCAAGAAATGGTTTCAATTGAAGTTGACCCGGTAGGTTATGTTAGAGCATTGTTTAACTGCCCTTTTAGAACCGTTAAAATAAAAAAGGGCTACTCGTATGAAATTTTGCCAACAATGTATGGAGATGCAGAATATCGGGATCGCCCGTGGATGATGTGGCTGGATTACGATAAAGCGTTGAGCGAATCTTCTGTAGAAGACATTCGCTTAGCAATTGAGATGCTTCCGGCTGATAGTGTGTTTCTTGTTACCTTTAAATGTATTGGTGGTAACTATGGGAAGCCAAAACATAGGCATAAAAGAATAAAAATTTTGCTTGGAGACGTGGTTCCAGATACCAAGGTTATAGATGATTTTCAAGATGCTGTTCTGCCTGATTTAATGGCAAGTTTAGTTCTTGATTTTATGAAATCGGCAGCTGCACAAGTTGCGCGTCCTGGTGGATTTGTGCCCTCGTTTCGTATGGCTTACCGTGATCAGACGCCAATGGTTACAGTTGGTGGAGTGCTTCCTAGGCGTGAGAATGTTGATGTAGTTAAAACTACGATTAAGGCTGATGAATGGTCGGGAATGGTCAGCGGAACTATCGTCGCACCTCATCTAACAACGAAAGAGTCCACAGCACTTCAGGCAGAGTTGCCTTCGCACGTGCCCCTAGATAGAAATATAGTGCAACAGCTTGGATTTGATTTAGATGATGATCAGATTGAAGCTTTTCAGAAATTTTATCGATTTTATCCTTCTTTTGCACAGGTTGTTTCTTAGTTTTCGTTCGGCATAGAAATAAAATTTAATAAAATGAAATTAGTCGATTTATTCAGTGGGTGCGGGGGTTTTTCTCTTGGTGCGCATCGGGCCGGATTTTCTGTGCCACTTGCCTTTGACTTGGATCCAATATTGACTTCTTCTTACAATTATAATTTTCCGAGCTCGAAGCTAGTCTTGACTGATATAGCGAAGCTATCAGGAGCGGAGATCAAGAAGATGATTGGCAGTGAGGTAGGTGGAATTTTTGGTGGACCTCCATGTCAAGGCTTTAGCTCTATAGGACGTAGAGAGTTTGATGATCCAAGAAGAAAGTTGCTTTTCCATTTTTTTAGGCTGGTTTCTGAAATAATGCCACCATTCTTTATAATGGAAAACGTTGTTGGATTGAGTTACGAAGATGCCAAATTTGAGTTAGATAGTGCGATTGGGATTGTCGCGAAAGATTATAATATTCTTGGTCCATTGATCATGGATGCGTCGGATTTTGGCGCTGCTACGCGACGCCGTCGACTTTTTGTCATCGGCATCGCTTCTGAATTTAGTGATGCTATTTCGACGCAAGATATTGATGAACTTAGGATGCCAGCACAAAACGTTCACTCAGCGATATCTGATCTTGCTGGTGCGAAGTTTGTTGGAGATGATGAAGGATTTGATATTTGGCGAATTAAAGATCGTATTAAATTTGGCCCTTACGCATCAAACCTAAGAAATAGAGAAGGGATTTTTAGCGGCAACCGGAAGACAGTCCACGCCGAGCATGTAATAAAAAGATTCTCGGAAGTTATTCCTGGCGGAACCGATACGATTGGCAGGCATGTAAGACTTCGTTGGGAAGGCCAGTGTCCTACTTTACGGGCTGGGACAGGGTCCGATAGGGGGTCATTTCAGTCGGTTAGACCCCTCCATCCAGAAGAGCCACGCGTTATTACCGTGCGAGAAGCCGCAAGATTGCAAGGTTTCCCCGATTTGTTCAGATTTCATCCTACGATTTGGCACAGCTTTCGAATGATTGGTAACAGCGTATCGCCAGTTCAATCCCAGGCTTTATTTGTCGCACTTCGAAGGAAATTTGAAGCTGCGGGGCACGTTATCTAGCTAATAGTTACGATGTCATCGGAGGGCAGGGATAGAAGACAGCCCTCAGCGTTTATCGAAATCCGGCACGGCGCCGTACACTAAGGAGCAAACACATGTTCAGTCACATCATGGTCGGGTCCAACGATATCGAGCGCTGAAAGCATTTCTATGATGCGGTGCTCGCTGTACTCGGCGTAGGTGCGCCGCTGCGCAACGATGCAAAGACCGGCCACACGCGGCTTTTCTATCGCCACGACGCTGGCACGTTCTGCGTCAGTCAGCCGATCAACAACGATACGGCCACCTGTGCCAACGGCGGCACGATCGGTTTCAAGTGCGATTCACTCCAACAAGTACAAAAGTTTCATGACGTCGCCGTAGCGCACGGCGGCACCTTGATCGAAGCGCCGCCCGGTTTGCGCGAAAGCCCGATGGGCGCGCTGCACCTGGCCTATGTGCGTGACCCCGACGGCAACAAACTCTGCGCCCTGCATCGTCCCGTCTAAACAAAGTCGGTCAATACGCAAAAAACCGGAATACAAGTAACCCATGTTGATCCTTCATTCCTTCTGGCTGTCTCTGGCCACTTACCGCGTTCGCATTGCCCTTGATTTGAAGGGCGTCGTATTTGAAGAGCGCGCCCATGATCTAAGCAAGGGCGAGCAGAACTCGCCTGAGTTCCGCAAGCTCAATCCGGCCGGGGCGGTTCCGGCGTTGGAAGGCGGCACGCGCCAGCCACTCACACAAAGCTTGGCCATTTTGGAATGGCTGGAAGATACCTACCCAACGCCGCCGCTGCTGCCGCCCGACGCGGAAGGGCGCGCCATTGTGCGTTCGCTGTTTCTGCTGACGGCTGCGGACACACATCCGCTGGTGGTGCCACGCGTGCAGGCGCAACTCGTGAAACAATTCGGATCGAATGACGCCGCCGGGCGTGCCTGGGCTGCACACTGGTTTCGCGAGGGCCTTGTCGCGTACGAAGCGCAACTGGCACCGGGCGCCACGCGCTGCCACGGCGAGGCGCTGAGCATCGCCGACCTCGCGCTGGCAAGCCATTTGATTGGCGTCGCGCGTTTTGGTGTGGATCTTGCGGAGTTTCCAAAAATCGCCGCGGTAGGCGAAAGCCTGTTTGCGATACCTGCGTTCGCCGCCGCGCACCCGCGCTTGCAATTGGGCGCGCCTGTAGAATCGCGAGTCTGAAATACGACACCACTATTCCACGAAACCAAACCCGGCAGCGCGCCGGTCAACCAGGAGCAAACACATGTTCAGTCACATCATGGTCGGGTCCAACGATATCGAGCGCTCAAAGCATTTCTACGATGCGGTGCTCGCCGTACTCGGCGTAGGCGCGCCGCTGCGCAACGACGCAAAGACCGGCCACACGCGGCTTTTCTATCGCCACGACGCTGGCACATTTTGCGTGAGTCAGCCGATCAATAACGATACGGCCACCTGTGCCAACGGTGGCACGATCGGCTTCAAGTGCGACTCACTCGAACAAGTACAAAAGTTTCATGATGTCGCCGTAGCGAACGGCGGCACGTCGATCGAAGCGCCCCCCGGTTTGCGTGAAAGCCCGATGGGCGCGCTGCACCTGGCCTATGTGCGTGATCCCGACGGCAACAAGCTCTGCGCCCTGCATCGTCCCGGCTAAACAAAGAATGTCAGCCTGACAATCGGAAACCGAGCCGGAGCATGTAGCCACGCTCCGGTTAGGTTTCCGCGTATCAAAAGCACGCTTACGCGCTGCGATGATCTGATAAAACCTGATCGCTATTTCGCGCATCCTGGCTTGGCAATTTCGACACGACGATTTCGCGCGCGGCCTGCATCCGTGTCATTGCTCGCCACAGGCACCGTCTTGCCGTAGCCTTTGAATGAAAGGCGATTGGCGGCGATACCGTGTTGCACGAGCCAGGCCAGAACGGCGCTGGCGCGCGCGTCGGATAATTTCCGGTTGTAGTCGTCGCCGCCGACATTGTCGGTATGCCCTTGCACTTCGAGCTTGAGGGTTGCGTCTTGTTGCAGCAAGGCCAGCACACGTTGCAGCGCGCCGTCCGATTCCGCTTTCAGGGTGGCTTTGTTGAAATCAAATAGCACGCCGTAGAGCGCCGCGTGGCAATCCTTGGTCAATTGGCGGGCGAGGTCATCGTTGCTACCCACATCGGCGACCTTGATCGAATATTCTTCACCGCCCATGTGCAGATAGGCCCAGAGATCGCGGCCGTGCGCGGCGTAATGCGCGGTTAGCGTGGCGTCCGAGCCGTGATTCTGCGAGAGGATGGTCCAGCCGGCTTTGATGAGCGCATCGTGATACGCGTTGATAAAAGCAACCGTCGAAACCGTCGGCAGATTGGCGTAATACTTGACGATAAAACCGCTGCCAACCACCTGTACTTCATCCGAACCGGGCAGGGCAACTTCCATTGTGCCGGGATCATGCGCGCCGCTTTTGAAGGTTGATCCGGTCAGCGGCGGCAAATACGGAAAGTCACCTTTCTCAGCGGCGAATTTTTCCGGCGCGGCGGCGGGCGGATTGATCGTCAGCAAGCTCGCCGCCTGAGCGATCTCGACGATATTCAGCCGCATGTCGTCACTGCCAAAAACCTTGATGTAGCCCCAGACATCCCGACCATCTTTTTGATAACGCATCATCGCCGAAAACGGATTGGAGTCGTATTCGATCGGGATCGTCCAGCCGCTAGCGAGCAGCGCCGGTTTCAGTTGCGCCCAGATGGCTTTGCCTTCGATGCCGCTCGGCGGGTTTTTCAGTTCCAGCGGCGCATACCAATGCTTGCCCTGTTTGACGATCGCATCATCGCTACCGGGCTGATAAAACTCGGACTCGCCAAAATCCTCGAAGGTGATGCCACTACCGCCACTGGCAATGCCGAAACTCGCCGGCAGCGTGAAATACGCAGGCAGCGTCGGCGCTGCGGGCTTTGCATTTTTCTGAGCGTAAGCGGGGCTGATCAACATCAGGCAGATGCCGAACATCATGGCGGCGATAGATTTCATTTTTGTCATGGTCACAGGCAACGGTCGTTGGATGGGAATGCAATTTCATCGGCAATAAAAAGGCCAGAGTAACTACCGTTTGAACACGTTCGTGGATCGAACTGTCTCGACGGTAGTCGCTCTGGCCTGGCTCACCAGATCGCTTAACTGGTGTTGTCTTGAATCCGCTGCACGCGCTTGCGGTACGCGGCCACATTATCGCCGTCGATGCGCGTTTCTTGCGTTCCCTTCACCTCGCCAACTTTCTTCTCCGATCCGGTAATCGGTTTGGCCTCGACCGCTGTCTCGTGTTCGAAGTCATGCGATTTGTCAGTGTTGCGATAGTACCGGTACAAGCCCCAATACAGCCCGGCGGCGCCGGCAGGGCCGATTGCGAGCAACCACATTCCACCATCGTGACTCATGACGAGTGCCTCAGGAAAAAGAGTGAGATGACTTCGAGAAACGTGCCGACGGTGAGCGCGGCTGCGAGCAGTTTCCAGTGCTGCACCGGCACGCTGCCCATGGTTTTGCCGGTGCGACCGTTCACGGCAATGTAGTGCAGCATGCCGCCGTTCGGCCCGGGCTGGTGGTACGAATACAGCCATACCGGCAGGTACATGGCCACCCAGCGTGTGCCGTGTACGCTGAGGTGTTCCTGCTCCCAGCGCACGCCGCGATCATAACGGCCCACCGATTTTTGGACTTGGGCGCGCGCGATCGACAGCAACTCGTCTTCGAGATGCGGACGCAGTTTTTCCACGTCCAGGTCGCGCTTTTCCGAGCTGATGCCGGCCAAGTAGGACGCATTCCACTTCACCGCGTTTTTGGTGTCGAACGGCAGGATCGTATTGATGATGTTGTTGGTGTTGGTGCGCGTATCCAGATTGCCGCGTTCGGCGGAAGATTCCAGCGGCAAATCATCCACGGTGAAGTCCACGTGCCGATCCACCTGGTATACATCGGCGTCGTAGTAGGTCTTCTTGTCGTCGCCGCTGCCCGATTCGTAGCGGCGCGTTTCGATCTCGGCGTGGCCCGCGACATCGGCGCTGACGTTGCCATCGACGATCATATACGGCAGATAGACCGCGACGACGTTCTCGGGCGTGAACTGTTCCTTGAATTCCTTCAGCGCGAACAATTGTCGCTTGTCCACGAACTGGCGAATGCGCGCGACGGCATCGTCCTTCTTGATGTGGAACGGCAACACCGCATCGGGCACGGCGCCGTTGGGCACTTGTTCGTTGACGCCGAAAACGTGGCGACACCAATGACATCGCGCCGTCATCGCGTTGGCGGTATTGACTGTCACTTCAGCACCGCAGCCGGGACACTTGAACGTCATCATGCTGGCCGCATCGGCGGCGATGTCGCGCGCACCGGACGCCATCACCGTGCCGGTGAGTTGGTCGATGCCTTCGCCAAGTCCAAATGCTTCCTCGACGCCCTCGCCATGCCATTCGTTGCGGCAATACAGACAGATCAGCAGGTCGGTGCCGGGCTTCTGTTTTATCTCGGTCGAGCCGCATTTCGGGCAGCGGTTGAGGCCGTCCTTGAGCTCGGCGGCGGACGTGTTGATGGCGACCGGATCGGGCGCCTGCAATTCGTCACGAATCGGCGGGGGCAGGGTGGACGGGTCGATCGGAAAACTGCCGGCGGGCGGCGGTACATCTTGCGGTGAACCCGGCCCAGTGGGTGGTGGAATCGGTGGCGATGTGTTTGGCATAAAGTTCTGCGACTACCAGCGGAGGAATTCGACGGTGCCGTCGATGATCGGATGTGGCGGATTGAATTCTTTTTCGTACTTCGATGAGATAGCAACGCGTCCCGGGCCGTTAAGCTTCAGCCACAGGTTGCGGTTAGCGTAGTTGTTGCCGAATATGCCGTCAAAGATCGAGAACTGCGCATGCGGGTATTCGGCGGTGAGAAACGTCGAAACGGTCAGGTCGCGATACAGCAACGCATCGGGCTTCACGTACACAGTTTCGTGCGGTTTCAAGTCGCGAAACATTGTGTTGCCTGGCGAATGCAGCAGTAGCAAGCCTTGTTCGTTCGGCGCGTAGAAGACATCGGCGTATCGTCCGATCGGGTACTCGGTCTCGGTCTCATTGCCATTGCGCACGCTTAAAAACAGGTTGTTTGCCGTCGGCGAATACGTCACCGAGTCGGTCGCCGCGAGAAACGTGTGGCTGCGCACCCACATGCTCTTGCCCTTGTCGAGCGGCAGCGACACGATTTCGCCAAGGTGGTTGTCCGACAAGGCCACATGCCCCGGCCCGGTAGCCTGCAACTGGAAGTTTTCCATCTTTGCGAGCAGGCGCGTCAAGAACGACTTGCCGTCCTTGTAGTTTGCCAGCTTGACGCTCGATTCGGCGAAAGTCAGCTTGTGGTGTGAAAACCAGATGCGGTCGCCAGGATGCAGATTGAAGTCCGCGACCGGCACGAACGTCCCGGTGATTTGCACATGCGAACGACCGAACTGGATTTGCGCCATGTCCGCGGCACCGGGCAGTTCTTCCCAGCCCGAATCGGAAACCAACGCATGCACCTTCGCGGGCGAGCCGCAGGTACGGCACGTCGCGCGGTCGGTCAGCGGCGCGGTCATGCGGCAGTAGGGGCAACGGTAAGCGTCAACCGAGCCAGGCGAAGTCTGCGTGCTCATCGCGGTCGCCTCACTCGGAAAGATGATGGTGGTACATCGACTGGATGCCGACACGGCCAGGGCCGGTGAGCTGCGCCACGTACAGCTTCGAGAACAGGCCGGTTTTCACGCCCGGCACCGCCACGGTGTCGAGTTTGACGGTGGAATCCTTGTAGAGAAACTTGCCAGCTTCGACCAGTATCGTCTCGCCCGCGGCGAGCGTGCGTTGCAGCACGTCGCCATTGCCATGCAGCATCAGCATGCCGGGCTGTGCCTGGGTGATGAAGCGATCGAGGTACATGCCGTTGCCGCCGTGCAACAGGTTCACCATGCCCTTGATGCGCACGAACGAGTACGTCACCGAGTGCGAGGCCAGCAGGAAGGCGTGTTCGCGCACGTCGAGTTCCATGCCCGGGTGAATGGGCATCACCACCAGTTCGCCGGGCGCATCACGCGAGAACGCAATCCGCCCAGGCCCCTTCGCGTTCAACACCGAATACGGCATGCCATGCGCGCGCCGACTGCTTGGCAACTTGTACTGCTCCAACGGCACACCCGGTTCCTTCCACAATAGGGTGTGCTGTTCGAAATAAACCGCATCACCTTGTTGCAGCGCGATGTCCGCAACCGGTACGTACTTGCCTTCGATTTGCAGCGTCGAATTGCCGAACTTGAACTCTTCCATGTCGCGCAAGCGAGGCGCTTCGCGCCAGCCCGAATCGGAAACCTTGTCCTTCACGTCCAGCGGGGCGGCGCAGGACGCGCATTGCAAGGCATCGGCCGCGTTGTTCATGCGGCACCACGAGCAGACAATCATTTCCACGGCATTCCCCTTCCTGTGGCTGAACAGCGCATTGGGCGATTCGTGACGAGAAATTCCTCGCGGATTACAAGCCGAGCGCTTTGGCTTTGACCGTGTCGTAATCGGCCTGCGTGATCAAGCCCATATCGAGCATGTCCTTGGCCTTCTTGAGTTTGGCGATCGGGTCGTCGGCAGCCGGTGCAGCCGGTGCAACGGGTTGCTGCAAGCCGCCCATGCCGCCCATCATGCCCGACGCCATACCAATGCCCATGACGCCCGCCGCACCGCCGTTTTCACCGGCGGCCTGGATGCCTGCGGCAACGCTGGCCTGCAAATTGGAATTGCCGCGCGCACCCGACAGCGCATCGGCGCGCTGCACGGTCTTGAGCAGTTCGCGCGTGTTCGCGTCGTATTCGATGGAGACGATGGCGGTCTTGACGATGGCCAGGCCGCGATCGGATTTCCACTGATACGCATTCTCCACCGCATCGGACAGGCTCTTCGCAAAACCCAGCGAATCCTGCTGCAGCTTGGTGATACGGCCCTTGCTCGGATCGTTCGTGTACAGGCTGAAGGCCGGCGCGAGCGAACCCACCACTTCATTGAAAAGTTGACTGGCCGCGGCATTGTCGATGTCGGTGAAATCGAACACCTGACCGGGCTGCAAATACGTGGCTGGCACGAAGTTTTTCACGAACAAAATCGGGTCGACGATTTTCATCGTGTACGAGCCGCGCGTCACCGCACCGACCTGGGTGTTGAGGAAGGCGTCGTCCCAGTAGATTTCGGATTGCGTACCGAAGCGATTGTCCGGCAGTTCTTTCAGCGAGACGAAAAAAGCCGCTTGCTGCGAACCCGGCTGGCCGCCGAATTTGAAACGCTCCCAGCTCTGCTTGATCAGCGAATCGACGAGACCATCGCCCGAGAAAATCGACTTCGAGTTGAGGTCGTCCGAATGCCATTCGTAACCGCCAGCCTCGGCAGCGAAGCCGGTGATCTTGCCATCCTGAAACAGCAGCAAACCGTAACCTTCGGGAACAACGATCTTCGAACCGTTGGTGATGATGTTGGATGAGCCTTTGGTATTTGCACCGCGCCCGGCATTAGTGCCCTGTGGCACCGCAGCGAACAGCGCCGCCGTCGCCGGCAAACCGGACGGAACGGTGTAGAAGTCCTTCCACTGGTCGGCGAGCACACCACCGACCGAACCCACCACTGCTTGAATAAGACCCATGACATCTCTCCGCGATTCGTGGCTGGGCACCGCGCCCACCATAAGTGGCGAACTATACATTCCCGGACGGCTGGCGTGAGCCTCAAATTGCGGTGGTTGAAATTATTTGTCGGACGCGAGATCAGCTTCGGTTGCTGACGATGCATTTGCTGCGACTGCTGAAAGATCAGCAATTGCTCCGACGGAATTGCTGCGGCAGCGATGTAGCAAGACGCGCCGAAGTCAGGGACACTACGGTTCCACCCAACTCCGCCGAGGGAAAGTCATGAAGCCTTGCGCAATCGTCTTTACCTTGGCCGCATGTTTGTCGATGACGGCTGGCCCCGTCGATGCTCGATTGCCGCCAGTGAACGGTGTCAACAGCAAGCAGGCTGTACCGGCCACGGCCGTCGATCGCGCCGCGATGCAGACTATGCAGATCCCCAGCCACGGCGCACTGCTGAATGCGCTGGTCTACATCGCCGCTGGCCCCGGCCCGCATCCGGCCGTGATTCTGCTGCACGGATTTCCGGGCAACGAGCGCAACCTCGATTTGGCGCAAGACATGCGTCGCGCTGGCTGGGATGTGCTGTACTTCAACTACCGCGGTGCATGGGGCACGCCGGGCGATTTCTCGTTTGCTCACGGCATTGAGGATGTGGCTGCCGCGTTGGTGTATCTGCGCCAGCCGGACGTTGCCAAATCGCTGCGACTGGATCCGAATCGCATTGTGCTGATGGGCCACAGCATGGGCGGTTTCATGACCGTCGAGGCTGCCGCGGCGGACCCTGCGATCAAGGCCTTCGCCACTATTTCCGCCGCCGATATGTCCGGGCGCGTGCAAGGCATTCTCGCCAAGCAAAAACGCCCTGACGCCATCACGGCGATAGCCGCCGGTTTGGCCGAAGAAGGCATGGCGCCGCTCGCGGATTGCACACCCACCGGGCTGGCCAATGAGCTCGCTGATCACGTCGCGAGCTGGCCGTTCATGGGCAAGGTCGATGCACTGAAAAACCGCAACGCGTTGATCATCACTTCGGACGACGGCCTCGCCGAAGACAACGCCACGTTCGCGACCGCGCTGCGCCAGGCCGGCGACCACCAAGTCACTACCGTGCACTTGGCTACCGACCACGCGTTTTCCGACCAGCGCATCGAGCTGTCCAAGGCGGTACTGCACTGGCTGGCGAGCTTGCCGAAATAGGCAGGAAAACGAGTGTGATAAACCGCCCCTTATCTGTTCGCAGGAACCTGATCGATGCCAGCCCTCATACCCTCCGTTCGAATGCTTGTGTCGCGTCATCGAAACAAGTTGTTCGTGATTATTGCGCTGCTCGCGCAGCCGCTGTGCGGCACGAGTGCGACGTTGCCATCCTCGGCCGAGTCGTACGTGAGTCAGGCGGCAAGAGTGCGGCAGTCGGCGGATCGGCCCTGGGCGCCGGAAGCGGGGCAACTGGGCAATCTGCGGCATTTGCAGATCACAGCGCCGGACTGCGTCATACGCATCGTTTCCGGTACTGAGAATCGCGTATTTCCGGGGTCGCGCGGCGTTATCGTGGTCGAGCGTTCACGCGTGCTCGATGCCGACCCGAACGAGCAGCCGGCTCCGCGCGATGTGGTGCTGGCGATCGATCGCGTACATGCATGTCCGGGTCTCGGTTCGTGCGGCGTCTCGATCACGTCGGCAACGAGTGCGCCGAGTATTGGCGGCGCAGTGTGCTTCACCGTGCAACTCGCCACGGCGCACGATCTGCTGCTGGGTGGTGATGACCTTTCCGTGCTGGTAGATCGCGTGCGCCAGCCCGCACTGCGGATCAAGGTCAACCCGAGCTATCGCATGCAGATGTGGCTGGAGCAGGTGGATATCGGACTGCTGTCGATCGATGTCAACGCGGCGGCGCATATCGGTGGCAACGGTCAGATCGACTTCCTGCAGGCTGGCAGCTCAAGCGGTGGCAGCACCATGTTCCTGCAGGATTTCCATGCTCATAACATCGGTGTATCGACCACGACGACAGGAACGCATTGGGCGATCCGCATCGATGCCGATACCAAGGCGGTTTATTACCAGCCAGCGCGCGCACCTGGAGCGATTGCCGAAAATTATGGCATCGAGGTTGATGGCCCGATCAACCGGCTGGATGTGCCAGTGGGCCGGGTCGATCCGTATCCATTGAGGGAAGTCACGCGCATCGCGACGCGCGTGCTGCGTGATGACGTCATTGCGCACGCGGGGCCAGCGCCGCAACTGCCGCCGTCCGACCCGGCGCTGCCATCGGCAAAAGTCGCCGCGGCGGCACTTCCGATCGACTCACGCGAGCGCGTGGCCCAAGTTGTCGCGCGATATCTGCCCCCATCGATCCGCATTACCAACATCGCGTTGTGGAAGCAGGGCGGCCGTCTTGAAGGCATTGCTCCCGACGCCGCAATGGCGCATGACGTCGTGCGTCTGCTCACCAACTCGGGTGAATTCACCTACGTCAGCGGCGGCGGATCGATACCACGCGACGGTGGCCACGCGTTCTCCACACAACTCAGTTTCGCGTGCGATGCGCCCGGTCAGCTGAGTACGTGTCCCGCCGGCCATCCGATGTCACCGGACCGTTATAGCTACGTGCAAATTAGCGATGCGATCAACGTAATGCTCGGCCCGACCGTGACCGTACGTGACTTGCGCCGCACTGACGATGCGTTCGAACTCAAGGCCGTAGCGCCGAACGAAGCGGAAGCCCGCGCCGCGCTGCAACGCCTCGGGCAGCGGACTGATTTCTTGCGTGTGTCGATATCCGGCTACGGGCCGTCGCGCAGCGGCGCGGCGACTGACATCAACGCGACCTTGAAACTTATTTGTGCCGTTCCACCGAAGCCCGATGGCATTTGTACTGCGCAAAGCGCGCCTCCCTGACCGAGCCGCCAAAACAGAGTCAGGGCGCACTTTTTGCTGTGCGCGAAACCGAAAAGGCGCTCTGACTCAGGTTTGTTTTCGCATCACTTTCGCGGCGCAATAATCTCGCTCAGGTAATCCGGCGTGCCCTCGATGCGCACCAGATGCGGATACTGCAAGCCGTCGTGATAATCCAGCGCGATCGTGCGAAAGCTGCCCTGATATTTGAACAGCAACTGGATTGGCGTATTACTGCCTTTCGCTGCAGTGATCGCTTCCTTGAGTGCATCGGTCGTAAAGTTCTGGCCGTTGACTGCGACTAGAGTCGCGCCGGGGCTGATGCCGGCCTTGAACGCCGGCCCGTTCCAGCGCACATCGTTGACCTGAGCCTTGTCGTTCAAGGTCAGCCCGATCGACCACGCGAAGTTGTACAGATGGCGCGACGGCTCATGCCGGCTGTCGTACTGCTTTTCAAAGGCGCTTTGCTGATCGGTGTAGACGAGCTTCCAGCCCGACGCCGCGATGCCGTCGCCAAGCGGTGGATTCAGCGTCGCGACACGGGCGTGCAGAAAGCTTGCCCAATCAAACGGAGCCACGCCGTTCAATGCCGCCACCACGTCGTCGAAGGTGTAGGTTTTGGTCACATAACTGCCGTTGTCGATACCGAAAAATGCACGCGCAAAATCGTCCAGCGATTTGTGATCGTGAGTGATGGCCCGCAGCTTGGCGTCCACTTCGAGCCACATCATCTGGCCGCCGCTGTAATACTCTTCGCTCATCTGCCAACTGCGATACGGCAGTCCACGGCGACGCGCGGCGGTGGCATCGTTGGTAGTGTCTTCGAGCGTGCGCCACCGGAAACCGGGGCGGTTGCGCTCGTAGTTTGCCGCGGTCATCGCCAGTGCATCGCGGAACTGCTGCGGCGTCCACAGGCCCGCGCGTGCGGTCAGCGCATAACCCCAGTATTGGGTCTGGCCCTCGTAAACCCACAACAGCGAATCGCCCATCGGCACGTTGAAATTGGGCGTCCACAAATCGGCCGGGCGGCGGAACTTGCCGTTCCACGAATGTGTGTACTCGTGGGCGAGCAGGTCGCGGCCGGGCGCGTTGTCGCTCCACGCGGTGAAGTAGTCGGCCTCCATACCGTTCTCGCTGGACTGGTGGTGCTCGGTGCCGTTGCCGCCCAGCACATCCGACAGCGAGAACAGGAAATCGTAGTGATCGTAGTGATGCGAGCCGAACAGTTTCACGGCCTGCGTTGCCAGCGCGCGATGCGCCTTCAACTGTTCGGGCGTGATTTCGAGATACTTCGGCGCGTCGGCGACGATATCGAGATGTACCTGCGCTTCACCGGGCGGTGTGAGATCGATACGCTTGAAATTTTGCCCGGCGTAGATCGGTGAATCGACCAGATTATTGAGGGTCACCGGTTTGAACGTAACGGTGTCGCCGACTTGCGATGCCGTTTCCAGCGCGGTGCCGAGCTGCCAGCCGTGCGCCAGCGTCACACTCGGCGCGAAGGTGATGCCGCGCGAAAAATAACCGGCGGGATACAACGCCATCGCGCTCCATGCCATGTCCATCATGCGATCGGTGATCTCGAAGCCGTCGTCGCGGCTGGACAGATACTGGAAGTCTGCATCGATCGAAGACACGCCGGCAGGTACGTCGAGATGAAACGCGTAGACGTTGTATTTGTCGCGCTGCCACGGCAGCGGTTTGCCGTTGGCGCTGAGCTTGATGCCGGCGAGCATTGCGATCGGGCCGCTCGGCGAGTGATCGCCGGGAATCCATTGCGGATACAACAATGTCATCGCACCAGCCGTGACCGGAATCGTCTCGTGCACGCGAAAAATCCCCTGCACCGTGTCGCTGGCATCGACATGGATCGCGATCGTGCCGGGATACGGTCTATCTTGCGGTGGCGGCACCTGATCGCGGCCGATCTCCTGCGCGGTCGCGACACCGGCGACAAGCGCCATCGATACGGCCAGCGCAAGACCCGCACGAGCGCAGTGCGAACCAGCCGGCAACGCGGCAAAAGAAACGAAGGACATGACGGACTCCACGGATGGACAAGAGGGTTGCAAATGTAGCATCGCCAGCGATACGTGCGACAAGCGAAGTTACGAAAATCGATGGGCATGCGCCGGTTTCCGTTTGCGCGCTTGAGCGCCTCGCAACGACATGGCACGATCACGCGGTGACCAGCAAACCCTCCGAAGCACTCCATCTGCGCGACCTCGCACGCTTGCGCCGTGTGCGCGACCGGATCGATCGGCAGTACGCGCAGCCGCTGAATGTCGAGGCACTTGCGCGTGGCGTGTTCATGTCAGCGGGACATCTCAGCCGTCAGTTCAAGCTCGCTTTCGGCGAGTCGCCTTATGCGTATTTGATGACCCGGCGCATTGAGCGCGCGATGGCGCTGCTGCGTCGTGGCGATCTCAGCGTGACCGAAGTCTGTTTCGAGGTGGGCTGCGCGTCGCTCGGCACGTTCAGCACGCGCTTCACCGAGTTGGTCGGCGTGCCGCCGAGTGTGTATCGCAGTGATGCGGCACAAGCAACGGCGGGCATGCCGTCGTGCGTGGCGCGGCAGGTGACACGACCGATCAGGAATCGAGAAGCGCCGGCCACCGAGCCTGATCTAGCATGACGACTCCACCCACATCGAGCACGACCAACATGGATATCAACATACACGCGAGTTTTCTTCCGCAAACCGATCCGGACGCCTCGCTGGCGTTCTATCGCGACGCCCTCGGCTTCGAGGTTCGCAAGGATGTCGGCTACAACGGGTTGCGCTGGATCACGGTCGGTCCACCCGGCCAGCCCGGCACCTCGATCGTGCTGTATCCGCCGGTGGCAAGCCCCGGCATCACCGACGACGAACGTCGTACGATTGCCGAAATGATGGCCAAGGGCACTTACGCCATCATGTTGCTGGCGACCAAGGATCTCGACGCGGCGTTCGAGCGCATCCAGGCCAGCGGTGCCGAAATCGTCGAGGAACCGACCGATCAACCCTACGGCGTTCGTGACTGCGCTGTGCGAGATCCCGCGGGCAACCTCTTGCGCGTGCAACAGCAACGCTGAGTCGTCCGTTGATCGCATTGCAATGCGCGATGCGATCAAGCCGGGCGGCGAAGGTATTTTCAGGCACGTGGCGGCAATCATCCAGAACGGAGCAAGCACATGAAAAGCGCGAAGCTAGACGCAAAAGAAACCAACGCCGACGATGATGCCTCACGGCTGATCGATGCGCGGATCAAGGAGCTCAGCGACTGGCGCGGCGAGACACTTGCGCGAGTCCGCGCGCTCATCAAGCAGGCCGAACCCGCAGTGATCGAGGAATGGAAATGGCGCGGTGTTCCGGTGTGGTCACACGCCGGCATCATCTGTACCGGCGAAACGTACAAGAATTACGTGAAGCTTACGTTCGCCAAGGGCGCTGCACTGGACGATCCGTCTGGCCTGTTTAATTCCAGCCTCGACGGCAACACCCGACGTGCAATCGATATCCACGAGACTGACAAGATCAATGAAAAAGCTTTGCAGGCGCTCATCCGCGCCGCCGCGGCAATGAACGCATCCAAGGCAAAAAAATAGCACGGGAAAACTCCCTCGCTGGCTGATCGCGCGCGTTGCGCGGATCGCTGCATCAAACCGACGAACATCCTCCAGTTTTGATATGCCAGCGTGACAGTTCATTGGCTTGAGCGATCGACCGGCTGCCCCCATCTTCATCTCTGGAATCATCAAGGCAGCAGGAGAAACCCATGGCAACCGGTTGGGCCGGCGACGGCGCGGTGCAGGATCAGATCGACGCGACGATTGCGGATGCGATCAAGCGCGCGCGCAGTCAGGCACCGCGAGGCCCGAGTCTGAAACACTGCGAGGAGTGTGAGAAAAAAATCCCCGAGGCGCGGCGCAAGGCCGTGCCGGGAGTGCGGCTGTGTGTGCCGTGCCAGGAAGAACACGACAAACAACAGGCCGCGCACAGTGGCTACAACCGCCGCGGCAGCAAGGACAGCCAACTGCGCTGATCAGCGGTGGTCGCTTAGCGCTGACCTGACTCTTGGCATCACGTGTTCTCAACCGAGGTCAGCGGGAGCGGGCTACGCAACACGCGTAGCCACTTCCGCCGCAATACCGTCTCACTGCATCCTTATTCAAATCCGTTCGCGAAAATGTAGTCGTGCACGATCGTACCGGTCGTCGGGCTGCCGGCAATCGCTACTTGATACTGCGTATTCAGCAGCACCGATAGCGTGCTGTCGCCGCGGTTCGCCACGATCAGGTCGGGTTTGCCGTCGCCATTCACATCGGCAGCGGTAACCCAAGCCGGGCTTGTGCCGACGACGAACGACTGCGCCGCGGCAAAGCTCAAGGTGGTGGCACCGGGCGCAGTGGTGTTGAGCAATCGCAAGACTTTCTTGCCGATGTAGTCGGTCAGGATCAGGTCGGGTTTGCCATCGCCGTTCACGTCGGCGCTGGTGACACTAACGAACAGCGCCCCGGAATTGGTCGCCGCCGCGAACGTTTGCGCAGCGGCAAAACTCAACGTGCCGGGCGTGCTGGTATTGCGCAGCAGCGAGAGGCTGTTGTCGCTATTGTTGGCCACGATGATATCGGGCTTGCCGTCGCCGTTGAGGTCGGTGATCGCCACTGATTTCGGATTTCCGCCCACGCCAAAAGTCTGCTGTGCGGCAAAGCTCAAGATTCCAGCGCTGCTAGTATTGAGCAATACCGACACATTGTTGCTGCCGTCGTTTGCCACGATCAGATCGGGTTTGCCGTCGCCGTTGACGTCCGCGGCGGCGACAAAAAAGGCGATCGAGCCGACTGCGAAATTCTGTCGCACGGCGAAGGTCGGCGTGGCCGCGCCGGTGGCTGTCGTATTGAGCAGCACCGAGATGTTGCCATCGGTCGCGCTCTGCACAATCAAATCCGGTTTGCCGTCGCCATTCAGATCGGCGATGGCGATGGATTGCGTGAAATTGCCCGTGGCGAAAGTTTGCGGCGAGGCAAAAGTCAGCGTCGTGGCGCCGGTCGCGGTGGTATTGAACAGTACCGATACATCATTGTCGCCGTAGTTCGCGATGATCAGGTCGGGCTTGCCATCGCCGTTGAGATCGGCGGCGGCAGCGGCGTATGGAGAGGAGCCGCTGGTGACGCTCTGTCGCGCGGCGAAGCTCGGTATGCTGGCACCGGCCGCCGTATTATTGAGCAGCACCGAGACCGTGTTTACGCCGTAGTTCACTTCGAGCAGGTCGGTCTTGCCATCGCCGTTGAAATCGGCGCTGGTAACAAAAACCGTCTGCGATCCGGTGGGGAACGTCTGCTGTGTAGCGAAGCCGGCCGTGGCAGTGCCGAGCGTGGCAGTATTGAGTATCACGGAGACGGAGCTGCTGTTGTAATTGGCCGTGATGAAATCGGGTTTGCCGTCGCCGTTGATGTCTACGATTGCGATCGATTGCGGACTCGTTCCTGTGGCGAACGACTGCTGCGTGGCAAAGCTCGGCGCGGTCGCGCCAGGTACGGTGGTATTGAGCAATACCGAAAGTGTATTGCCCAGCAAATTCGCCACTAGCAGATCGGGTTTGCCGTCGCCGTTGACATCGGCAGCGCTGACGAAATCAGGATTCGATCCCGTGGCGAAGGTCTGTCCGGCAGCGAAGCTCGGCGTGGTCGCGCCGGGAGTCGTTGTGTTGAGCAATACCGAGATGTTCTGGCTGCTGAAATTTGCAATAACCAGATCGAGCTTGCCATCGCCGTTTACATCAGTCGTGGTGACCGAATACGGATGCGAACCGGTGGCGAACGTATGCTGCGCGGCGAAACTCGGCGTGCTGGCGGCGCCCGGCGTGGTGGTATTGAGCAGCACCGAGACCGTGTTGTCGCTGTAGTTCGCGACAATCAGGTCGGCGCGGCCGTCGCCATTCACATCAGCGGCACTGACCGCTTGCGCAGACAAGCCGGTAACGAAGGTTTGCTGCGCGGCAAAACTCGATGTCGTCGCCGACGTTGCTGTGGTATTGCGCAATACCGAGACCGTGCCATCGCCATAGTTCGCGACGATCAGATCGGGCTTGCCGTCGCCGTTGATATCGGCAACCGTGACTGATGAAGGCCCCGTCCCCGCAGAGAAGGTTTGCTGCGCGGAAAAGGTCGGTATGGTCGCACCGTTTGCGGTGGTATTCAGCAGCACCGAGAGATTGTTGCTGGCATTGTTCGCCACGATCAGATCGGGTTTGCCATCGCCGTTGATATCAGCGACGGCGACGGCATCGGGGCTGGATCCCGTCGCAAACGCGTGCTGGGCGGAGAAGGTCGGCGTCGTCGCGCCGGGCGCTGTGGTGTTGAGCAATACCGAGACGCTGTTGCTGCCCGAGTTGGCGACGATCAGGTCGGCCAAGCCATCACCATTGATGTCGGCGACAATGACCGAAGCGGGATTGTTGCCGGTAGTGAACGCCGTCTGGGCGGCCGCAGTGACGGCCAGCCCGATGCCGGTGGCGCCATCCACCTGCAACTGGAACGAGAGATCGGAGCCGTTGCCGATGTTGGCGCTGAGCGTGATCGGAAGCGCACCGTTGGCGGCGCTAGCTGGCAGCGCGAGCACGCCGCTGCCAGCGGTGAAATCCGTGCCGGCGTGGGCCGTGCCGTCGATCGTGTGGTAATTCAGAATCGTCTGGTAACTCAGGTCGCCGCTGCGCGCGATCGGGAACGGCATCGCAACGGGCGTGATACTACTGCCACGCGTTGTATTGGCGAAGGTCAGCGTCGTGGTATCGGCGCTTGCTGAAAAACTCACGCAAAGACCCAGTGCCAGTGCGAGCAATCGATGAGAGCTCGGTAGGTGCTGTTGAGAAAAATCGAGGGTGCTGAAAATGTTGCGCATGAATTTCTCCACTGGTAATTGCGATGCTGCTGACTGAGTTGGCGTTGCAGTCGAGGGCGATCTATACCCACACAATAAATCTCGCTGCTCTGTTGACTTGAACGACGTAACGAGTCCGTTCATGCCATCGCATATCGATCACCGATGTGATCATTGATCGCATGAGCAGATGCTTGGCGAACCGTGCAGCTATTGTCTGTGTGCGCGGTGGCTGTCGCGATGAGCAAAAAGCGCTCAAATCAGCACTGGCATAGCTGCCGAGCCATCCCCATATCTGCAACTTGCCATTGCAGGATTGCCCATGATTCCCTTGTCCGTTCTCGATCTCGCGCCCGTCACCGAGGGAAGCGATGCCGGCCAGACCTTTGCCAATTCGCTCGATCTCGCGCGCGCCGCGGAGCGTTTCGGTTACCGCCGTTATTGGCTCGCTGAGCACCACAACATGCCCGGCATTGCGAGTGCGGCCACCGCCGTATTGATCGGCCATATCGCGGGCGGCACCTCGACCATTCGTGTCGGTTCTGGCGGTGTGATGTTGCCGAACCATGCGCCGCTGCAGGTGGCCGAGCAGTTTGGCACGCTGGCCTCGCTGTATCCGCATCGTATCGATCTCGGCCTGGGCCGCGCGCCTGGCACTGATCAGGCCGCGGCACGCGCGTTGCGCCGTTATTACCAGAACGCCGAGGAGTTTCCGGCCGACGTAGTCGAGCTGATGCGCTACTTCGAGCCGGCGCAAGCCGGGCAGGCGGTACGTGCGGTACCCGGTGCGGGTATAGATGTGGAAATGTGGATACTCGGATCGAGCCTGTTCGGCGCGCGCCTCGCTGCGCAGCTCGGTTTGGCGTACGCGTTTGCGTCGCACTTCGCGCCGGATTCGCTCGAAGACGCGCTGGCGTTGTATCGGCGCGAGTTCCGCCCGTCGCTACGTCTCGCGCAACCGCATGTGATGCTCGCGCTGAACGTGGTCGCTGCTGACACCGATGCCGAAGCCGCATGCCTGTTCACGACGCAACAACAGGCGTTCATCAATCTGCGTCGTGGCCGCCCAGGGCTGATTCCGCCGCCACTCGCATCGGCAGAGGCCATCCATACTTTCTGCACGCCGCAAGAGAAAGCCGGCGTCGATCATTCGCTCGGCTGTGCGGTGGTCGGTTCACCCGAGACGGTGCGAAAGGGCATTGCCGCATTTGTCGCGCGCCATCAGCCCGACGAACTGATGTTGACCACCAATGTTTTCGATCACGCCAAGCGCGCGCGCTCGTTCGAGCTCGCGATCAAAGCGGTGATTTAGCGATCGCACAACGTGCGAGGCCAACACCACGTCTGCGCTCGCGTGCGAGGTGACGCAGGTGTCGCTTATCACCAACCCGGCGCTTGTCTATTGCGTGCTCTGGAGCCGCCAGAAAACTTCGTTTATAGTCCCCGGCGAGATTTGGACAAGCCGCCGTTGCGGGTGCTGTCAGATGGCTTTCCGAGTCGTGTTGATATCAATCAATTTCCGGGGAGAATTACTATCATGAAGCGTATCATCCTGCTGGGCGCGCTGTCGCTCATCACCACGTCGTCCGCATTCGCGCTTGAGTTGCACGTCGTCAACAGCTCGAAGTCGGCAATCCATCATCTGTATCTGACCGATTCCAAGGACAAGGAATGGGGCCCGGATCAGCTTGGCGATGGCCCGGCCAATATCGTCAAGCCCGGCGGCAAGTTTGTGCTGAGCAATGTCAAGAAGGGTACGCTCGACGTGCGCGTGGTCGCCGAAGACGGCACCGAATGCGAGATCGATGACGTCACATTTGCCGAGAACATGGAGTGGAAGATTACCGAGGCGATCCTCAACAAATGTGCTGCCGACGCGGGATAATCGTATCGCCGTGTGAAACCAGCCGACGCTTGTTGTAACGAGTCGTCGGCAGGCGGCGCTACGGCCTGTCGCCTTTCATCGCGTTTCCTTCCGACAGATCGATAAACTGAATTCATCGCGGCTAACTTGATCGAGTTGGCCGCTTGGGTTTTGTCGATCCTCGCAGTTGTCCATCGCGGTGATCGTTGTGGTTGCGGTGGTTGGCGAAGCGCGTCACTATCCGGCGTCGAAGTCTGGAAGGGGGAAACCATGCGACGTATCGCGCAACTGTTGTTTGTCTCGACCTTGCTGAGCGTTGCGGCCAGCGCCGAGCCGTTGAGTTACGACTACGCGTATCTCAGCCATCAACAGGATCATGTCAACGGCCAGGCCTTCAGCAACGATACGCTGGGCGGTTATTACGAGTTCGGCAAGAATTACCACGTGTTCGGTTCGTACGGCAATGCCGGCAGCTACGGCAATCCGGCGTGGAAAAACAGCCGCGCCGAGCGCGTTGGCCTCGGCGGTCATTGGTTGCTCGACAACGATACGATGATCGCGATCGAAGGCGCCGCGGTGCGCGCGCAGTTCGACAAACCGCTGATCGGCACGGTGCGCGATACCGGCGCATCGGCGATCTTCGAGATCCGCCATCGTTTCGCGCCGTGGGTCGAGGCGATCGCCAGCGCCAGCCACAGCGACGTGCTTGGCCACCGTACCAACGAGTTCGTCACCGGCCCGGTATTCCATATCAACAGCACCTTCGCCATCGGTGCGTTTTACCGCCATACCGAAAACAGCTCGGGTTTCGAAATCACGGCGCGAACGTATTATTGAGCCGGCGCATTCGACGCGCGAGCACCGCATCGGTTGCGAATCTCCGAAGCGCTTTGCAAAACCGCGGACGCGTGGGCGCGGTAGTACACTTGAAACCAGCCGACTACGGAATATTCCATGATCCTGTATTTTTTGCTTCCTTTGATTTTTATCGCGGTGGCCGGTTTGCGTGTTCTGCAACAATACCAACGCGGTTTGGTGTTTCGACTTGGGCGATACAGCGATACGCGCGAGCCTGGACTGACATGGATCATTCCCGGTATCGATCGCATGCAAACCGTCGACATGCGCGTGGTGACACAGGATATCGAGCCGCAGGAAACCATGACCAACGACAACGTGCCGGTCAAGGTGCGCGCGGTGGTCTGGTACAAGGTAGTAAATCCGCAGCGTGCGATCATCGAAGTGGTGCGTTTCGAGGATGCCGTGCGGCAAACCGCATTGACCAGTCTGCGTAGCGTGATGGGACAACATTCGCTCGATGAACTGTTGAAGGAACAGGAAAAACTTTCTGCGATGCTCGGCGAGATCATGGACAAGGTCACCGAACCGTGGGGCGTCGAAGTCGATCGCGTACAAATAAAAGACGTCGAAATTCCGCAGTCGATGCAGCGCGCGATGGCGCAGGAAGCCGAAGCGCATCGCGAAAAGCGCGCGCGCATCATCAAGGCGGAAGCCGAGCACGAGGCCGCACTCAAGCTCACGGAAGCTGCCACGCTGATGGCAAAAACGCCGATGGCGATCGAGCTGCGCCGAATGCAGATGCTGACCGAAGTGGGTGCCGAGCAAAACACCATGACCATTGTCATGATGCCGTCGGAATTCGTCACCGCAGCGAGCGCCTATGCGCGCATGGTCGACAAGGCTGATGTCGATACCACGCCGCGCTAGTGCCTGCGGCGCGTCATGCACTCGGCTGGTGTGGTCTGACTACGCAGAAAACTCTCTCCTGCCGCGACATTTGGGAAACCCGGCGCATCCCCAGAACGGAGCGTGGGTGGGTGGTTTTGTTCAAACGCTGAATCATTGCGCCGCTGCACTGCGGACACGCTAGCGCAGGTTGTTCCAATGGCGGTTTAAACCTGTCCGGTGCTGATTCGGCGCGTATTGCCGGAGCGACAATTTTTGCGGGAGCAGGGACTTTTGTCGGTAGCGGGATTTGCACCTCGCGAACCAGTTCGAGCAAGCGATCAGCGTCGATCAACTCGATGGTTTTGCCTTGGGCAAAGTCGATGGAGGATGAATCGGAATCAAACTTGAAATCGCGGCGACTTCAAACGCTGCTGCAGATTCTCGCGAACAAACGGCGATCGTTCGTCCTTCCAATCAGCCGGCGGCGCCAATGTTTTTCCCGCTCGAGACAGCGCGTGGCGCATGACATCGAGTTCGTTGCCGAGTTTCTCGCGGTCGCTGCCGTCAGCGATCATTTCCGCATTAGTGATTGGCTCGTTGCTCATCGCAGTCAGCTGCGCATACTGCAGATATATCCAGTCTTGTTGGCGCGAGCGCTTCACGTCTTCATCGGTGAATGCTGCGGTGACGGCCAGCATCCACTCGCCTGTATCGATCGCGCTGGCGCTGTTGCCATGATTGAACATCAGTCGACCGATACGTGCACAAACGTCAGTGTGGTTGACGTTTTTGTTTTTCCCTGGATCGACTGTGCAGGCGTCATCGAGTGCGTTGTAGTTGTTCAATATCGCCCCGACGCTGTGATATTCGACTGTTCCTTTCGCCAATTCATAATATTCGGCCAGGCTCGATTGCGGTGGGTTTCGCCGAGCCAGCAATTCGCGGTGTTTTTGCGAAAGCGGATGACGTTGATAAGCATCCAGCAGGATCTTGTACACGCCATTGTCGTATTCGGTCCAGGCTGTACTCGTGGCCATTCGCTGCAGCGCAGACTCGTACGCGGCTACATCTTGCGTCCTCCACGCGCGATCCAGCGCCAACATCCACACTACGCCGTTGTCCGGATCCATCCTTTGCAGGGTGTGCAGCGCCGCGGCAGCATTTTTTTCTTCTCCGCGCGTTTTGTTGGCTGCGACGAACGCCAGCCATTGCACGAGAATGTCGTCGGGTGAGGTATCGCTCGCGCGCTTTGCGAGCGCGGCCAAATGCGCTTGGTCCGTCGGTGGTGATGGCGAAGCGAGCAGTGTGACTAGGGCCATGTCGCGCGGCGTCTCGCTTTGCTCCAGCGCGTTGGCAACGGCGCGAACATAGCTATAGCCGAGGTCGCCGAGGCGTATTTCGAGATGTAGCGACTCATCGTAGGCCGAGTTCGGTTCGTACGCTGCATCACCGGTGGAGCCGTAAGGTTGCAGCCGATCTTCATTGCCTTCGAGACCGATCGGAAGGTAGACCTGGATCGCCGCCATCAGCGTTGGCGTGGCGCATGTCAGCAATACCAGCATGACGCGCTTCAGCAGCGTTTTGCAATGAACTCGATTCATCGTGGCGACCCTCTTCAACCCTAAAAGATATTAGCGCTTAATTTTCAGGCTGAAACGAGAATTGCAAAAATTAACACCCGTCACGCGTGCAAAGATTCACAGCGATGCCGTCGTCCGTAACTCCTGATGTAGAGCAGATGTGCTCGGTGTTGGCTGAGCAGATGTTCGGCCTGGCAGACTCACTGACATCAAATCCTGAAGCACTCTTCCCGGCACGCCCGGGTGTAGTATTTGGCAGCGGGGGGCCGCATCGCGTGGAGTGAGAGCCATGGAAACCCCGCCGTTGTTGCTGCGTTCTCGTTTGAATGTACTGATGATATTCATGCTCGGCGATGTCTGCGCATGGACCGCCGCGATAGCGGCGCCGGTATCGAGCAGCTGCGGCCTGGCTAACGCGGTGTTCTGCGAAACCTTCGATGCGCCGGCGGGTATCGGCAATCGGTCGGGCGATCTTGATGGCACGATCTGGGGCGTATCGCGTGCACTCGGCGGCATCAATTTTGGTCAGGGCCAATACAATTCCACGTCGCCGACAACGATGTCGCGCTGCGGTCAGGAAGTGACTGTGCAGCCGCCGAACGATGTCGCCATCTGCAACGGGCAACTGGTCGAGGCGCAGTTCGATCAGCACGGCGTAACCTCGCTGGCGATGTATCCGAAGCAGCCGTTCGACATCGCCGGACGCACCGGCGTGGTGACATTCGAAGTGAGCGACGACAGTCACGGTTCGCATCGCGCATGGCCGGAATTCTGGTACACCGATCAGCCGGTGCCGGCGCCGTTCACGCATTTTAGCTCGTTGCAAATGGTGCCGCGAAACGGCTTTGGCGTGCGTTTCGCCGGTTTCTGCCCGGCCAATCTGCCGGGTTGCGGCGTGCGTTTCATCTGCCCGGATGAGCCTGGTCATCACGGTCGATTCGGCTGTAGTGGTCAACAACTATGTCAGTGACGATTCGTTTACCGATGTCGGCACCGGGCCGATCGTGGTCACGCCGGTAGGTTGCGTGAAAGCGTCCGCGGGGCCGGGCGACATGAATCGCTTTCAATTGCGCGTGGCGCAAAATCGGATCGATGTTTACGCCAGCGACGCGGGCACGACTGCGCCGCTGAAAAAGATCGCGATCATCGACAATATGTCGTTGTCTTTGACCCGCGGCCTGATCTGGATCGAAGACGTGCACTACAACGGCGACAAGGACGGCATCGACCAAGGCACGCACACATTCAGCTGGGATAATGTCGGATTCGACGGCCCGCGTTTGCCACGCGATCTGGCGTTCGATGTGCTAGATCGGCTCGATCCGATGACCGGGATTTACACCGGCTTGTTGAATCTCGGCTGGGGTTTCGGGCCAAACGATCCAACGCCGCTGACTTTGTCGGTGCCTGGTGTATACAATGTTGCAAATGCAACAAATGCAATTCTGACCTTCAGCTATTTTGCGTTCACGCCAGTCACCTTGAGTTATCGAGTCAACGGCGGCGTCTGGCACGATCAGCCGTGGCCGTTCGGCGCGTGTTACACGCAAAACGGCGATGTATCGTGCGGCCAGAAAACCATCGCGGTGCCGGTGCCGCTAACGGATGTGCAGGCGGGAACCAATGCGATCCAGTTCAAGTCGACCGATGCCACCGAGATTTCGAATATCGATCTGGTGCTCGTTGGCGCCGGTGGATTGCCCGAGCTGGATCGTATTTTTATCGACGGCTTCGACAGCGGCTTGAATTGATTCGAAACACCAGCGCCTGTCTGATGTCGATTGTCGATTGTCGATTGGCGGATTCAGCGCTGGCGATCTTCGGCCTTGAAACGTCCTTTATCGTCAGCACGGCGCCGGATTTATCCTTCAACTGAAAACGAAATTACCCTGCGATCAGCTTGCCGTTGGCGCTGCTGATCTCGAAGAAAGTATAGACTTTACGCTCATCAGGATTTCTTCCGGCACACGCTTTTTGAGCGGGCGCTTGCCTGCAAAACCCGAGATGGTTGCGATAAAGTTAGCACCTGATAGTTGGCAGCGACAGATGACATCTCGAATCATTCACCCCGTTCGCATCGGTTGCGCTGGCTGGAACGTGCCGAAAGCGGATGCGTCTGAATTTTCACTCGACGGCAGCCATCTGCAGCGTTATTCCTCGCGTTTCAATTGCGTCGAGATCAATTCCTCGTTCTACAAGTCGCATCAACCATCGACGTATGCGCGTTGGGCTGAGTGCGTGCCGACGACGTTTCGCTTTTCGGTGAAATTGCCGCGCCGTATTACCCATGATCTGCGACTGGTTGGCGTGGGTGGGTTGCTCGATGCTTTTTTTGCCGAGGTCGATATGCTCGGTCAAAAACTCGGCTGTGTGCTGGTGCAGTTGCCACCGAGTTTCAGATTCGAGCGGGCCGTGGTGAATCGGTTTCTGCAGATGTTGCGTCGACGCCATGCCGGTGACGTGGTGCTGGAACCGCGGCATGCGAGTTGGTTCGAGACTGAGGCGGATGATGTGCTCAAGCATTTCAGCATCGGCCGGGTCGCTGCAGATCCTGCCGTTGTACCCGCCGCTGCGTTGCCGGGCGGCGATACGCGAGTGGTCTATTTGCGGCTGCACGGATCGCCAAAAATATACTATTCCACTTATCCACAAGCTCGATTGGTGGAAATCGCAGAAAGTTTGCATAACGCTGTTGCGGCAGGCGCGCGTGCCTGGTGCGTCTTCGACAACACTGCGCTGGGCGCGGCAACAGCCAATGCGCTCGAGACGACCAGGCTGGTCGAGAAACTCTGAGAGCCCAAGCTTGTCGCACAAGCACAGATAGAAAAACATGGGAGTTAATGTGTCGCCACAGCTGCATAATTTGTTTCTCGCACTGCGTCCTGCGCCCGAAGTTATCGAGCAGATCATTGCCGAGGTCGAAACTCTGAGAGAGAAAAAGCTGCTGAGCGGCAGCGGAATTTTGCCGAAGAATTATCACATCACATTACATTGGCTGGGAGCTTATCCAGAAGCTCCTAACGAAGTTCTCGCGCGCGCGAAGAAAGCCGTCGAAAACATCAAACTCCCGCCGATTGATTTTGTGCTGGATCATTTCATGGGCTTTCGCAACAAGGGCAGTTCGCCGTTGGTATTGTGTGCGTCGACGCATTCACAGTTGCAATCGTTATGGCGTGAGTTGCGCATTGCACTGAGTTACGCAGGGTTTGAAAAATTTCTGGAATCGAAGTTCAATCCCCATCTCACCGTTGCCTACACTGATACGATATTGCCGAAGCAGGATTTGACGTCACCGATAATTTGCCAAGTGCAAGAATTCGTCCTCATCGACAGTCATATCGGCAAATCTCGACACGTGATCCTGGATCGCTGGCAGCTGAATGGCGATGCTTCCACGCCGCTCAAACGAGACTTGTTCGGTGGCGCTTGAGACTTCGCGTTTCACTTGATGAGGTGATTGAGTCATCGAAGCCGAATGTCTTGTTCGAGTAAATCCCGACGCCGCTCGCTACTGGAAACCGTTGGCGAAAATCCGGTCGGTGCAATCGAAAATCTGAGCGGGATCTACCAGCACATGAAACTGTTCCGATACTGCGATGCCGCTGTAACCGAAGATGTACCAGTAAGCGCCATTGTAGTCGACATCGAATTGATCGCTGACCAGGCCTGCGCCGAGCAAGCGCGTGACATGCGGACGTGCGCACGGAATATTGTCGAGCAATGGATGACGCAATTGCACCGAGCTACCACTCAGGTTTCCTGATGATGCAGTGACCCGCCATGCATTGGGGCTGGCTTCCTGGGAGTAGACGTTGAAACCCAACGGTTGCGGCATGGTGGCGCCGTCGATATTGGCGATATGCCATTTCGAGCCGCCGTAATACACACCGACCGGATGCGGGTTGTACAAACTGGCTCCGCCGGCGCTCCAGTTCTGCGTGACCAGCACAATGCGATCGGGCAGGTTGTCGGTGCTGCCGTCACTGATCGTGGTGCCAAAACCGCTCGCGGTGCTGGCGCTGGTCACATGCGTAAATGAACCTCCGCCTACTGCTGGCGCCCACACATCAAAGTGAACGCTAGCCGCCATCGGCGTGGCAAAATCCTGGTTGAACAGCGCCCACGAGGGTGAGGTGTAGAACGCGCCAAACGCGTGTGGATAACTTGTACCGCCGCTGCTCACACCGATGTTGTAATTGGGCGTCGCGATCAAAGCCGCGGCAGGATTCGCGTCGAGTGCAGCGTTATCCATCAGGCTGTAGTTGGACGAGTTGTTAGCGCTACTGGTGACATGCGTGAAGCTGACATCGCCATATTCATACGCGCCGATATCCGGATTGGCCGGCGTGCCTTTGTAGCGGCGCAGGCCGTCGGCATCGGTGACCGGCAGTCCGTTGAGAATGAGGCCGAATCCCAATGTTGCGCCATCGGCAGCATTGATCGCGGGAGAATCCGCTAGCAATCGCGGCTGGGTATCGAGCACGAGTTTTGCAGGCGCGGTGATGGTGTGTGCGCCATAACCGACCGAGCTGGTGGTGGCGTTGATCAGGTTGTAATCATTGGTCAGCGGGCCGATCAGCGTAGCGACCATGTCGATGCCGCTATAGGCCGCGATCACGTTGTTGTTGATCAGACCGGTGATGCTTGCACTGCCGCCACCGCCCGACCACTGCGAAGCGCTAATGCCGTGATAGCAACGTGACACGGTGTTATTGATCGCCTGTGCGCTGATGGTGCCGTTGTTGACCACAAAACCGATGCCGGAGCCGCCGGTGCCGGCGCTACTGGCATCGTTGCAGATGACCACATTGTTATACACGCGTGCCGAATAGCTGCTGACGGTGCTGGAAAACAGACCTTCAGATACATAAATACCGGAGCGGAAAAATCCGCCGCGCACTTCATTGCCGTGCAGCTTGACGGTGCCGCTGGCACCTGTGCCGCCAGCGGCGATTTCATCGACAAAAATGCCTGCGCCGCTTACGCTGCTAGCCGAACTGCTGGTGACATGATTGAAGTAGACGCTGGCGTTGAGAACAGCGCCGGAATTGCTGACATGGATCAGACCGCGATTCAGTGAACTCGGCACGCCACTGACGCGATTGTTGTAGATGGTCGCATTCACCGTGCCGTGATTGGCGTCCAGCTCAATGAAGTTATAAACATCGCTGCCGACGCGCGTCAGGTTGAGTTCGCGCAAATCGTAAGTCGCTGTGCCAGTGCCGTTGTAGTTGGAAAAAACATAACCGTCGGTGAAATTCAGGCGGCTCACGCTGATCTGCAAATTGCCCGCGATACTGGAACTGGTAATGCTGAGCCAGTGCCCCGAACCGAATGCTGCGGTGTACCCATCTGCGCCGCTGAGAGTGAGGCTGCGATCATACAAGCTGATGTCTTCGGCAATCGCGGTATTGGTGGCAATGCGGATTTCATCGCCATTGGTGGCGCCGTCGATGCAGGCCTGCAACGTGCCAGTGCAAGGTGCTGTGCCAGGCCAGGTGCGGACGACGGCATTGGCCGTGATCGGCAGCGTTACGAGTGCGAGAAAAAAAACAGACAGACGAGATGACATGGCGGCACTCCATTCCAGAATTCTGCATGCGATCTTTTTGCGCTAACAACTTCGCGCATTGAACCGCATGTTCGGCTCATGTTGTACGCGCGCGTTTCGGCAATCACGCCGAAAATGCGACACCACTAGCAGGAATTTCCGGTAACTCGGTTTAGCGCCCGCAAAAAAATGCGGGGCCTGAGTCAGTCACGCATCGCGTGTGACTCAGGCCCCGCTACCACCACTTATGCGAACGAATTATTCACTGAACTCGATCGGTGAATCCAGATCGTGGCAAAAGTCTTCCTTGACCGGCACGCTGGTGGCGCCATCGGCAAACTTCGCGCGAATCCACTGGCTGCAACCCGACGTATCACTGGCCGACCACACCATCGTTGCGGTTTCGCCTGAAGCGATACCCGCACCGACGTCAAAATCACCCCAGGTCGAGTTGTTTTCCGAAACCTGCAGCTTGGTGATGTTGGATGCAGTCTTGTTTTTGACCACAAAATGCCACTGGTCGGCAGCGGCGGCGTACATCGCCGGAACGCCGATGGCAGCACAAATCAGGCTAGCGAAAATCGTATTCTTGATGGACATGATGTGCCTCGATGGTTGGGTAGGAATACACGGTGCGGACGACACGCTGGGATGCAGGCGGCGCCGGGATTTCGCGTACATCTAGATAGCGAGTTCCCCAACACGCATTACATCGGCAGGCGCATGCTAGTCGATAAACAGTGCTCGATGAGTGAATACCAAGCTGTCGCTGCGTAGCGCTTAGGTTAGTATTCAGCTAGATGAAGTTATCCCCAACGAAGAACCGGATTGAAACTAAAATGGCGGTAAAAGACAGTAACGGCAATGTGCTCAGCGAAGGCGACACGGTGACCGTGATCAAGGATCTCAAGGTCAAGGGCGCGTCGATCCCGCTCAAACGCGGCACCGTGATCCGCAATATCCATCTGGTCGAAGACGACGACGAGCACATCGAAGGCAACGCCGAAAAGATCAAGGGGCTGGTGTTGAAGACCTGTTTTTTGAAGAAGGTTTGAAGTCGCGAACTATCGCGCATCGAGCGCGAAGTGATCGTCTCCGTCGACGCCAATATTGCAGCTCGACATCGGCTACCATCCCGCATCCGCCTCGATTAAAGTCTGAGTCATGTCGTTCCGTCGATCGTTTCCAATCCGCACCTTGCTGTTGATCAGCGTAATTTTTTCCGTCGTCGACAGCGCAACCGTCAGCGCCGCGCAGACCGATAGCGAAGATCGGCCAATCGCGATTCCGATCAGTGATACCCAAGGCCATACGCGGCAGATGCGCGGTCACATCTGCATCCCCGCAGATACCGATCAGCCGCGTCTGGTCATCATCAACCACGGTTCACCGGCGCTGGCTACACAGCGTCCAGCGTTGACCCCGACCAATTGCAGCAGCGAGACCGCACAGTGGTTTCTCGGTCAAGGATATGCGGTGATGTTCGTGCTGCGTCTCGGTTATGGCGCGACCGGTGGACCATGGACTGAAACTTTCGGCACGTGTGATGACGCCGACTATTACCATGCCGGCCTGGAGACGGCCCGGCAGATCCGCGCGATGGTTGCGTATGCGCCGAAGATCGAAGACATCGATGCAAGCGACATCATTGTCGTTGGTCATTCCGCCGGTGGCTGGGGAACATTGGCGTTCAACAGCATGCCGCATCCGACGGTTGGCACGGTGATCAACATGGCGGCCGGGCGGGGCGGATATCAGGGTGCACCGAATGTCACTTGCCAACCCGAACGACTGGTCGAGGCCGCGCGTCGTTATGGCGAAACCGCGACTGCGCCGATGTTATGGATCTATGCGCGGAATGATCATTTCTTCGGCCCGTCACTGGCGCAAGAAATGTACGACGCCTATACCGCGGGCGATGACGAGGTTCAGTTCGAGCACGTCGGGAGTTTTGGCGAAGACGGCCATCAGCTCTTTTTCGCGCGCGGCGGTTCCAGAATATGGGGACCGCTCATCGAGACGTATCTCGGCGACTAGTACCGAGCAAATCACTTCGTTCCGATCAAGCGCTCGAGTTTTTTCAGAGCGCAACGTTGATCGATTCGATCAAGTGAATTCGCTAGAGCAGGCCGGCCGCGATATTGATCGTGAGTGCCAGCAGAATCGTGTTGAAAAAAAATGCGAGCACGCTGTGGATCAAACCGACGCGGCGCATCGTCCGGGTATTGAACGATACATCGGCGGTCTGGCCGGACGTGCCGATGATGCAGGCCGCGTAGAGAAAATCGAAATAATCCGGCGCGTCGGTGCCGGGAAATTCCATACCTTTGTACTGCTCGCCCTTGCCGAGATAAAAATCATGCGCATAGTGCAGCGCGAACATGGTCTGGCTGATCAGCCATGTCGTCAGCACGGTCAATCCGGCCAGGCCGATGTGGCCGAGTTTCATCCAGCCTTGCAGATCCTTGGCGGTGGATAACTCGATCGCGATTGCACAGAGTGTTGCGAGCGATGCACACGCGACGATCGCGAGCACGACATATTCACCTTCGTCCTGCGCGCAGGCGCGCGCGCGCATGTGATGTGTGGTCGACCGTGCCATCATCGAAATCGCCAGGATCAAATACAGCAACGCGGCGACATTCCAGCCGATCAAGCCACGCGTGACCGGCTGCGGGATCCACGCTGGCGGCAGCACAAACCACAATGCCACGCCGCATAGAATCGAGATGAACAAACGCGGCCGCGCAACGGCGACGCGCATTCCGGGCATGTGGCGGAGTTTCATTCGGAATGACTCAGGCTAAAACAATGCCGGCATTGTAGCGGACGCCGATCGACAGAACCGTTATTGCACGGAGGCTGATTTACAACGATACGATCAATCGCTTTTCGTCAAACCCGCTTACTGGAAACCGTTGCGAAATATCACATCAGTGATCGCGGGCTGAAACGACGCCGCCAGAAAAATCGGCGCGCCGCCCAGCGCTACCGCATTCGCTGGAGTGGTAGTGGTGGCCGCACTCTGCGAAAAATCCCACGCGCGTTTTTGCAGTGATCCACTCGCGATGCTGCTATTGAATGCGTAGTTGACGGCCGTCGGATTTTCATTCGCATGCTGTACCGCACGCGCCCACAACACATAGACCACTTGCCCGATCTGGTCGGAAAATACTGCGCCGTCCGCCGTTGCCGGGAGATTCAACGCCGAAGTTCGTGCTGCATCGTAGCGATATCCGAACAACAGATTTGCGGTCGTCTTGTACGCGTAATACTGCACGGTCGGAGTCTGGTTGTACGGCGTGATGCAGCCGAGATCCTTGTACAAGCCTTGCACCTTGGTGTTGTCTGTGCCGACCAGGTTGCCATTGCAGTCGGTGCCGTTTTCCTGCACCTCATCCGACGATGCATAAATGTGATATTGGCTGATGCCATTTTTCTGGCTGTTCACAAGCGCCTTGATGATGTAGTTGCGCGCGTAATCTGCCGCGCCGTATTGATCGCCTGCAGGCGCGAGCGTACTGCCGGAAACGTTTTGTGGCATAACGCGTGGCACGTTGTTCTCGGTGACGATGAAGATCTTGCGCGGTTTGCTCGTGCCGTCGTATCCGCCCGCGGCAAGCACATCGACAAAGGCCTGCTTGAGTGCGATGTAGTTGGCCGTGGCTGTATCCGAATTGGCGAGCGCGCAGAATCCGGTGCTCGCGATATAGACCTCGTTCGCCGTGCATGCTGCGGCGCTGCCACCGTAACGACGCAGGCTGTATTGCGGATACGAGTGATACGACAGCACATCGAAATACGCACCGCCGCCGAGTGGGTAACGTGACGATACCGAACCTTCGCTGCCGTCGCCTTCACCCGGATTTTGCTGGTTGGCGCCCGGGTTATCGGTATTGCGCAGCATCGCTTGCACGAATGACGGATAACCCAATCCGCCGGTCGCTACATAGGCTGTGGGATCGACCGTCTTGACTACTTCATAGATGATGCGATGCAGCCGATTGACATGCGAAATCGGCGCTTTGAGATTGCTCAAATCGCATGGCAGCGGATTGACGGTGCCCCAGTATTGCGCCGACGCGGTGTTCTGACTGGCGTTGTAGTTTGGTGTGAAATCCGGTTCGTTCCACACCTCGTAAAACTTGACGAAATTCTTGTAGGTGCTGACCACCTGGAACATGTAGTCAGCCAGATAATTCTGTGGATTGACCTTCTTGAAACCCGGATGCGCGGCATCGTCGATCCAGATCGGCAGATACATGTTGGCGTGCATCCAGGACTGATCCGCACAACCGCCGTAGTGATTCGGATCGCGCCGTGTACCGCTAACGTGATACGAAGCGTTGACGAAAATTGTGTTGTCGCGCGCGCCGAGGCTTTGGAAATGCGTGAACTGCGGCACGCGAATATTGATGCCGTAGGTCTGGATAAAATCGTCGTACAAGGCGCCGCGCAAGGTATGTGCGCCAACGCCAGGCTGGCTTTGCACCGGATTGCCGAGCAGGATATCGCCGACCTGATTGTCGTTGTCGCTCCAGCCGAAATAGCCCATATTGCTGCCGTATGCGAACAGACCGGAATAGACAGGCACTTGAGTATCGGCGCTGTAGGAAATCGGCGTGACCTGCGCGCTGGCAGCGCGGGGCGCAAGGTTGAACAGTGCGATGGCGAGGCCTGCGATAACGCCTGGTCGCATCGAGTTTTTCAACATTGCATTTAGCCGTCCATCGCCGATTTGCATGTAGTGATACCTTACGCGGAATATGTTCCGCGAGTGTCAGGCAAAACCGTAACGGATACCAGTCGGCAGCGATATGCAACACTTCATTCCATCCATCGCGCATGCCGGTTTGGCTCAGCCCTCATGAACCTAGCAAACGATACTCCACCTTTGCCGCCAATCGAGCCCGATCCCGGCGATTGCTGCGGCGAAGGTTGCACGAATTGCGTATTCGATATTTACGAGGCGGCGATGGCGCGATATCTGATTGCGCTGGCCGCATGGAAGCGCGATCGAGAGAGTTGAACGAGGTTGCGAGTTGCCCCTGGCGCCCTTGACAGTCAGCGCAGCAGCGGCAGACACTCGATCGGTTGTAGAAGCAAAACATATACTCAAGCAACATGATCGATGCGACAAGCCGCAGCGCATGCTGTGTTGTTCGGGGCAACAAAAAAACCGGTCTGCAGGCGATACTTCTGCCGGAGACTTTAGGCGCAGCGCATCGCGTTTCATGCAAGCTCACCAATGGGGATAATTTCATGAAGCAAGATCCTGCGCGTCTACCGCAGCGCCGAGTGCTCGCGGTTGCGTTGTCGTTGCTGAATGTCGGCGCCATCGCGGATGCCTCTGCCGCCGACGTGCAGATCAATACGCCGCCCGCCGGAAATTTTGTGGTGAAGGACAATACCGGCGCTACAACCTTGCTGGAGGTCGATGGCAGCGGCGTAGTGACCGTGCCTTATCTGGCCACCGCGCCAACGACGTATTCGAACGCGGTGTGTTTCGGCAGCGGTGGCGTGTTGGGCCAGTGCGCATCGGCCGCCGGAGTGACCGGTGCGACGGGCGCAACCGGCGCTACGGGTTCGCCCGGGCCGGCAGGTGTTACCGGTGCGATGGGCCTGACAGGCGCTATCGGTGTCACCGGTTCTGCTGGACTTGTCGGAGCTGCAGGCGCAACGGGCCCTGCTGGTGCGACAGGTGCAGTCGGCGCCACCGGTTCTATCGGGCCTGTTGGTGTTACCGGTGCGACCGGGCTGGCTGGCGCCACCGGTGCGATTGGCGCCACGGGTGCAGTCGGGGCCGCGGGTGGATTGATCCCATTTTCCACGGGTATCATTCTCAGCGGAGCCACTGTAGTTTCAGCCAGTCCGGTGCTGATGGGTTTCGGTAATCACACCACCGAAGTTATCAGCGGGGCAGGAGAATCGACGATGCCGCCCGAGGCCGCCGGCTTCGCCTTCCCGATTCCTTTTGCAGGCACGGTGCAGAATCTGCAAGTCAGCGCGGATCTGCTGGTAGCATCCGTGGTATCCATCAACGTCGTCGGCCTGCAGTACGATTTTACCGTTTTCCTCGCGCCCGCCGTTGCCAATAACGGCATGGATCATCTTGCGGCGAGTTACGTGACAACTCCGCTTTCCAGCTCGCTCAGATTCGGGTTTCCGAATACCATCGTAACCGCCGGTACATTTCGCAGCGCTACCAATATCAATACCGGTACGGTGCTGACTGTCGCTGCCGGTGATCGCATCGGTATCCGCATAAGAACGCTCGGCGCGACTGATTCCTCCGCGGCCGATATCACGCAACTCTCCTTCAGCGCCACTCTTTCCTATACCCGCAACGCACCTTAGATATGGGCACGTTTGCGCGCACCGACCACAAACGAATTAATGAACGGGAGTGACTCCATGAAACGCGATTCCGCATCTCCACTTGCGCGGCGCCAAATACTTGCGATGACGATTTCGCTCTTGTTTGCCGGAACGATGAACGCAGTCCATGCCGCCGATGTGCAGATCAATACGCCACCCGCCGGAAATTTTGTGGTGAAGGACAATGCCGGTGCCACCACTTTGCTGATGATAGATAGCGGCGGTGTGGTGACCGTGCCTTATCTCGCAACGACACCTGGCACATATTCGAGCGGCGTATGTTTCGGCCCTGGCGGCGTGTTGGGCCAATGCTCGTCGATCGCCGGAGCGACGGGCGCAACTGGTGCGACTGGCCCTGCAGGAACGACGGGCTCCATTGGTCTGACTGGCGCAATGGGTGCGACCGGAGCAATCGGTCCCACTGGGGTAACCGGCTCCATCGGTCTGGCAGGTGCAACCGGCGCTACCGGTCTGGCCGGTGCGACGGGATCTACAGGCGCCACTGGCCTTGCTGGCCCGACCGGTTCCACGGGCCCGGGCGGCGCCTGCGAATTCGCTGATTTTTTTGCGTTGATGCCGCCGGATAATGCGGCTACGGTGGCGCCGGGCAGCGATGTTTCATTTCCGCAGAACGGCCCAGCCTCCGCAGGGATAGCTCGCATCGGTCCCAGTGCATTCAGCTTGTCCGCCATCGGCACGTACCAAGTCATGTTTCAGGTCAGCGTGGACGAGCCCGGACAACTGATTCTCACGCTCAATGGAGTCGATCTTGCGTACACGGTGGTTGGCCGCGCGACGGGTACGAGCGAAATTTTCGGTGTATCGCTGATCACGACGAGCTCGGCAAATTCGGTGCTCACCGTGCGCAATCCTGCAGGCAATTCCCCGGCACTGACGATCACGCCGCTTGCTGGCGGAACACGACCGGCATCAGCACATATCACGATCACGCAGCTGCGCGCGGGAGCGGCGGGCTGCTGATTCACGCGAGTGATCGCCGCACCTATCAGCAATATCACCGTTGCCCGGCATCGATAAAATTTACACCGCAAAAATTCGTCCCGCCATCATCGAGAAAACCGCCATGACCGATTTCATGTACACCGCGTCCGTTCCCGTGTTCAAGCAAATGCTGGATGCTCTTGCCGAGATTCTGGCCAAGACCGAAGCGCATGCCACCGAGAAAAAAATCGAACCGTCGGCATTGTTGAATGCGCGGCTGTTTCCCGACATGTTCCCATTGCGCAAGCAGGTGCAGATTGCCTGCGATTTTGCGCGTGGCATTTCCGCACGACTGGCCGAGGTTGAGTTGCCGGTGCATGAAGACCACGAACCGATGTTCGACGAGTTGCGCGCGCTGATCGCCAAGTCGCTGGCGTTTATCGGCGGCATCGACGCGGTTAAGTTCGATGGCAGCGCAAGCCGCGAAATCGTGTTGCGACCGGGCACGCCAAAAGAGAAAAAACTTTCCGGCCAGGCTTATCTTCTGAGTTACGGACTGCCACAGTTTTTCTTCCACATCAGCGCCGCGTACATGGTGTTGCGTCACAGCGGTATCGAGATCGGCAAGCGTGATTACATGGGCACCTATTGATGGTGTCAGCGCAAGCAACGTGTATCGCGATCACACGTGAAGTCAGTACGGCGCTTGCGCACTGCGAGCTGTCGTTCGTATCGCGTGCGCCGATCGATCTGATACTCGCCATCGCGCAGCATCGAGCGTATTTGTGCGCACTGGAATCGCTGGGGTGTGTAGTGATTTCGATGCCAGCGCAGGACGATCTGGCAGACTCGGTATTCGTCGAGGATGTGGCGGTTGTGCTCGACGAAATCGCGATCATGACACGCCCCGGCGCGGCATCGCGTCGCGCGGAAGTCGCATCGGTTGCGAAGGTGCTCGCGCGCTATCGAACGGTGTTGGAGATTGTCGCGCCTGGTACGCTGGATGGTGGCGATGTGCTGCGTCTCGGTTGCGATATTTATGTCGGTGAATCCGCACGCAGCAATGCCGCGGGCATCGCCCAGTTGCGCGAATTGTGCGCGCCGTTCGGCTATCGCGTGCATGGCGTGATCACGCAGGATTGCCTGCATTTGAAATCCGCGGTGACCCAGGTTGCCGACGATACCTTGCTGATAAATCCGGCGTGGCTCGATCAAACGCGCGGCGATATTGTGCTGTTCGCTGGCTGGAAAATGATCGATGTCGATCCCGCTGAACAACACGCGGCGAACGCATTGTTGGTCGGCGATGGTCTGATTTATCCCGCGTGTTTTCCGCACACGCGGCAGCGCTTGCAAGATGCCGGAATCGCAGTGACGAGCGTCGATGTTTCCGAGTTGCAAAAGGCCGAAGGTGCGGTGACGTGTTGCAGTATCGTGTTTGCTGGAACTACCTCGCTCGCCACCGGAAATATCAAATAGGAAGAGCCACGCATGCGCCTGAGTTCTGCCTCCACATCGTATCGACTGGGAACCGCCGCGCTGCTGGGCATTCTGCTGTTTGTGCTGATCGCAACAACGCTGCAATTTTTGCGCAGCGATCTGGATTGGCAGCGCATGCAGTTGAGTTTTTACCTGATCGGCGAATATTCGCTGTGGCTGCGGGCGGCGTATTTTGTGCTGGCCTTGACCATCCTCGGCTTGGCATTTGGTCTCTACCGCGCGCTGCAAACGAGCGCGCGCAGTATCGCTCCGCTGGGTTTGTTCGTTGTCGCCGCGCTGGCCTTGGTCATGGTCGTGTTCGCGACGACCGACATTCCGAAACACGACGCAACGCTGCATGGATTTGTACACAACATTTCTGCACTGACTGCGTTTGTTTGCGTGACTACCGCGATGCTGTTGCAGTCATGGCGTTTTCGCGGTGATGCGTGGTGGCGAACGTATTTCCGTTTTGCATTCGCCTTGGCGCTGGTTTGTTTTGCCGCGATCTGGATCAACACCTACTGGCGTGAATGGCCACGCGGACTCACGCAAAAAATCGTGAGTGTACTGATCGTCTGGTGGCTGTTGCTCGCCGCGATCTGGTTGCGCCGCTGCGGTTTGCGGCGTGATGGGCGTGAGCAAGTATAGTAAACAGCGTGGTCGCGCGCGGGGTTGGCAGCGGTGCCAGCGATTGCATCAGCAATACTATTGGTAATTCCACAGGGGGAGTTCTGTCATGCGTGTTGCGAATCTCGCAATCAATTCGTTGTGTCTTTGTATTTCCGTAGTGCTCAGTGGCGCCGTTGCGCACGCCGCCGATGTCACCGTGGCGGCACCCGCAGGTGGCGGTTTCAGCGTGCGGGATTCGGCCAACAGCACCGATTGGCTGCGGGTTTACAACGGCAGCGTGAATATCCCCGCATTGGCCAGTTCCGCAACGCAGGCCAACGTCCTTTGTTTCGATACCGTCGCCGGCACACTCGGGCCCTGCGCCGCAGGCTCAATGAGCGGGCCGACCGGTGCCATGGGCGCGACGGGTTCCGCGGGCGCGACCGGTGCAACCGGCTTCGGATTCACCGGTGCGACCGGCGCCACAGGCAGCGGCAGTACCGGCGCGACTGGTAATACCGGACCCGCAGGCGCCACCGGCGCGACGGGAGTTGCCGGATCCACAGGAATCGGTGCGACGGGTGCTACTGGTGTCGCTGGTACGACGGGCGCTCTTGGCGCTACCGGTTCTATCGGCTCTGCAGGCATCACTGGTGCCACGGGTTTTGGTGCAACCGGTGCAAATGGCGTAGCCGGCACGACGGGGGCGACCGGCGCAACTGGCTTCGGATTCACCGGTGCGACCGGCGCCACGGGCAGCGGCAGCACAGGTGCGATGGGTAATACCGGACCCGCAGGCGCCACCGGCGCGACGGGAGTTGCCGGATCCACAGGAATCGGCGCGACGGGTGCGACAGGCATTACCGGCCCACAAGGTATTCAGGGCGTTACCGGCGCAAACGGTGTTACAGGCGTGACTGGTGCCACGGGTTTTGGTGCAACCGGTGCGACTGGTGTAGTCGGCACGACGGGTGCGATTGGCGTGACTGGTCCTACCGGCGCCATCGGCGTTACCGGCGTTGGAATCACCGGTGCGACTGGCAGCGGTGCAACGGGCGCTGCAGGCAATACCGGACCAGCGGGAGCCACCGGTCCTTCCGGCTCGACCGGCGCAATCGGTGCCACGGGCGCGGGTGTGACAGGTGCTGTCGGAGCAACTGGCGCGACTGGCGTAACCGGTATGACCGGTACGGTTGGGCTAACAGGTAGTACGGGAGCAACCGGTGCAACAGGAGTGACCGGTGCCACGGGTGCAGCCAACATCAGTGGAACAATCAATAATTTGGTCAAATTCACCGGATCAACCACCGGCGGTAATTCATTAGTTACCGATAATGGTTCGGGAATCGGGATTTTTGGCCTTCCCGCGGCGGGTTATTCCGTAGTTGGATATGATAGCACTGGTACTCCTGCCCTGGGCTTGGATGGTTTGGGTGTAAAAATCGGCGATGTATTTGGATGGGCTGATGGAAATTATTTCTTCACCGATTTTGAGGGTGCGGGTAATTTTCAATTCATCGGTGGAAATGTTGGAATTGGTGCCGTGTCGCCAAGTCAAAAGCTGGAAGTAGTGGGGAATGTAATTATTCCGGCAGCCAATGAATACATGTATGGTGCGGCTAAAACACATTATTACAGCGTTTCTCCGCCGGCCTTTACCCAGGAAGGTTCCACCTATAATACAGCGATAGGCCCCTACGGCGTGTATGTACCGAATGGAACGTCAACGGTCGTTGCTTATTTGCAGGCGCCGGTAAACTTGCCGGATGGCGCAGTCGTGACCAAAGTCGAAGGGTTTGTGATCGATAAGGACGGCACCTACAACACACAGCCGCTGCAGTTGTGGAGAACCGATGCTGCAGTGGGAACTTCCGGCAATTCCACCATTATTGCAAACGCTCCTGCTACCACCGGTTCAAATTTCGCTATTCAGTCAACCAGTACAACTTCCATTTCCTTCCCGGTTATAAATAATGCAACCTATACCTATTACTTGCGCTGGGGTACGATGCAAGCCAATGCAAATCTGATCCTGTGCAAAGTGGTGATCACTTATACGGTCACAAAAACCGACTAAAGAAATTTTATTTGCATGCAGGTGTCATCAATTTGATGATCAATACGCGACTATTCTGAAATAGATCGGATTCGTGTGGATTTTATGGCCTTGATTCGCTGCGGCCCGGTGGCGCTGCGGCGGTAGATCAGGTGATGTTTGCGGACAAATGATGTAAACGGCGTTGTCGGAAGTATGCGGCTGGCGCACAATATTCTTGGTGATTCAATCAGGGGAAGGTCTGTCATGCGCGTTTCTAGTCCGGCAATCAATTCGTTGTGTGTCTGTATTTCCGTAGCGCTCACTGGCGCTGTGGCTCACGCTGCCGATGTCACTGTGGCCGCGCCTACCGGTGGCGGCTTCAGTGTGCGTGATTCGTCCAACAGCACGGACTGGCTGCGGGTTTACAACGGTGCGGCGAGTATTCCCGCATTAGGCTCATTGGCGACGCAGACCAATGCGCTTTGTTTCGATATCACGACTGGCACGCTCGGCCCTTGTGCTTCCGGCTCCTCGGTAGGCCCCACCGGTGCCACCGGCATGATCGGAGCGATGGGTGCGACGGGAGTTGCTGGAGCTATCGGAGCAACTGGCGCCACGGGATTCGGTATGACCGGCGCAGCAGGCGTGACCGGTGCAACAGGTGTTCAGGGCCTGGTCGGTGTGACTGGACCCACTGGCGTGAGTGGTAGCGGCGCGACCGGCGTCACTGGCAATATCGGCGCAACCGGCGTTACCGGTGCAAACGGTTTTACCGGCGCAACTGGCGCTACGGGCTTCGGCGCTATTGGAGCAACGGGCGTAGCGGGCGTGACCGGTGCCATTGGTGCAACCGGGCTAATTGGCGCGATCGGATTTACCGGTGCTACCGGCGCCACGGGTACTACGGGCGTCACGGGGGCGTTTGGTCCGACCGGCGTCACCGGCTCGATAGGGTCTACGGGCGTTACCGGTGTCGCAGGTTCTGGCGCGGTATTCTTGTCGAGTTCAACAAGCGCAGCGATTAATACCGTGTTGGGTGGATCGGCAGGAAATGTGGCTATCCTTCCATTGTCGGGCGCTATTGGAACGGCACCCACGGTGACATCTGCGAGCACATACTCGAACCCCACATCATGGGGATCCATGCAAGTGCTGCCGAAGGCAATCACCCTGACAACATTGCAACTGACGTTGGTGAACCTTAATGCACAAAGCCTCATTGGCACGACCGTCTCGCCCACAGTGAGGTTGTTTAAGGTGCCTGCCGGTTCGACGACAGGATCTGCAATTCCAGGATTCAGCTGCATCGCTGCTCCTCCGCTCACCGGTATCGTAGCTGTCGGTCAACTGTCTTCATGCGGCCTTGTCGGCGCATCGGTCAGCTTCAGCGCGGGAGACGCGGTATTTGTCGAGATCAGCGAAGCGTCAACAGGACTGTCGTTGATCAATAGCAGCAACTACGCGGTCTCGGTAAGCGTTGCGGAATAACTGCGGAAATCCGCACCCGACAATCTGTCGGCGCCTTATGTGCCGACAGATTTATCGCCGGGCTTTCTGCGTTTACGCACGGGATCGTTGAAATCTTCATGAGACTTTCCTCGCGTCTTTACTGCCAAATAGTTGCATTTTTCTGCGAGCGGCTTGCGGTAATTGCGACTGACACGAAGCTCCTGCTCATCGAATAGGCGCGGATTGGCGTCACTAAGTAGCGAAAGGTGTTCAATGCGGATTACGCGGGTATTCGAGGAATGCCGTTCGGCACGCGTTAACGCTTAGAATTTTTCGTAGTTCGGCAGATAACGCCACTCGCCCGGCGGCATTTTGCCGAGCGAAATGCTGCCGATGCGAATGCGCTTGATCGCGACCACATCGAGTTCGACCGCGGCGCACATATGCCGGATCTGTCCGGGCTGCACGCCCTTGAGCGCAAAGCGCAGCCGCACTTCGTTCTGCCAACTGACCTTGATCGGCGGCAGCGGGCGGCCATTGAAACTCAGGCCGTGGCTGAGGCGTTTTAGTCCGTACGGGCCGAGTTCGCCGCTCACTTCGACGATGTATTCCTGCTCGATGCGATCGGCGTCTTCGCTGAGCTTGCGAGTGATGCGCCAGTCTTGCGTGAACACGATCAGTCCGCTCGCATCGGCTTCCAGCGGCAGGATTGCGGTGAGTCGGTTGAAGTGGCGTTTCAGGCTGCGCATGCCGGAGCGATCATCGGCATAACGCGATGCCGGTGTGATCAGCGCCAGCGCCGGATTATTACCCTCATCTGCATCGTAACCGAGCGGTTTGTGCAGCAGGATCGTGGCCGGTTCCGCCACTGCGAGATGCGCATTGGGCAACAGCAACACCTCTTGCGCGAGCACCTTGAATTGCGGCTCCTCTACCACTTCGCCATCGACCGTGACCCAGCCGCCTTCAATGTATTGCTCGGCGTCACGGCGGGAGCAATCCACGAGTTCGGCAACACGTTTGGCGAGACGCATAGGTTCAGTCGGTGGCAAAGTCATGGCGGACAAGATTCGAATCAGGGTGACTATTGTAATTGCTGCGTCAACCGCGTGCCGGGTGAGTTTGATTTGCGCAAAAAGTCACATCGCGAATTTATCCAGCGACCGATTACCCACGGCACTTTATCCGCAACCGGACATCGGGCACTCTCGCTGTTTTCCGCTCGGATGATTTCCCCATGTCGTATGTGCGTTGTTTGCGTGGCCTGGCCTCGGGTGTCGAGTATTCCGCCGACCTGCCGATGAATCTCGATCCAGTCGATGGCCGGCCAGTCGAGATGCTGCTCGATCTGGAGCGTCTCGCCGCCGAGCAACCGTATACGCGCTGGTACGACCGCTCGCGTCGTGACATGTGGCGTTTCGGCGGGCTGATGGCGATGGATATCAACGATCCCGCAGATGCGCAACACATCGTGGCGCTGGGCGAGGGCAACACGCCGTTGCTGGATTATCGCCAGCATCCACTAGCGAGCGCTGCCGGAATCGTGTTGCAGGTGAAAGAAGAGGGCAAGGCGCATCCAGGTTACGGCGCCAATCCGACCCAGAGCTTCAAGGATCGGGGCATGGCGATGGTGGTGGCGCAGGCGCGACGCCTCGGGCTTACTCATCTCGCCGTGCCAACGCAGGGCAACGCTGGTGATTCGCTTACACGTTATGCGCTGGCTTGTGATTTGAACATCGTCGTGGCGATGCCGGATGACACGCCGATGCCGATTCTTGGCAACGTCGCCGCGGCCGCGCAGCGTTTTCCGGAGCGGGTCAAACTCGAATTGGTCGGGCCAACGATTCGCGAAGCTGGCGCCTTGCTCAAGCAGAAATATATTCCGCAGGGCTATTTTTCGGTGGCCACATTCCAGGAACCCGGCTGGCGCATCGAAGGAAAAAAATCGCTGGGTCTGGAGCTGGCCGAGCCTGCGCACGGCGAGAGCAAATGGTCGTTGCCGGATGCGGTGATTTATCCGACTGGCGGCGGCACCGGTGTGCTCGGCATGTGGAAGGCGTGGGATGAATTGCAGGCGCTGGGTCTGATCGATTCACGTCGTCCGCGCATGTTGTGCGTGCAAAGCGAGGCCACGCCGCCGCTAGTGAATGCGTTTGAATCCGGCGCAGCAGATACCACCGTCGTCACCGCGGGTCAGACAATTTCCAGCGGCTTGAATGTGCCGGGCGGTGTCGGCCATTTTCGTGTGCTCGAAATCATTCGCGCCAGCGGCGGCGCAGCGGTGGCGGTGAGTGAAGCCGATACCGCCGCGGAGCTGAGCAGAGTCTGGCGCGATACACGCTGGTGGATCAGTCCGGAGGGTGCGGCGTGTCTGGCGGCGTTGCCGCAGTTGCTTGATCGCGGATTGCTGAAACGCGGCGAACGTGTAGTTGTGGTCAACACGGGATCGTCGGAGAAATATCTACCGGCGCTACGCACCTTGTTGTAGTGAATCGCGCTCACAACTATTTACATACGTTGCCTCGGCTTGAGCCGACGACTTCGGTTCACCTCCGCTCTTGCGCGTTACCAATCAGGCGGCAATTGTTTCCGAAGCGACCCGGCATATGTCCATGTTTACGATGGCCTGTCTGGCTTCTGCACGCGCGTAAACCGCGTATCACGGAGATTAATATTAAATATTTTTAATTATTAAAATACACCGTAGGGCGGAATTGCAGTACACAATACGGGTGATTCCAGCGGTCGCGAAATCTGTTCTTATCGGCTAGCATCAAGTGGTCGATGCGCGTGGCATGAGGCCCCGTCGACCATATGCGGTTGTGGTGCATGGGTGCCAGAAATCGCATCCATGCGTGACAATCTTGGCAATCACCTACCGTTTCAGGGATCTTAATATGCTTTTTCCGTCATTTCAGGCTTCGGGCCTAAAATGCCGTACGCATGCGCTTTCGGCAGCGATTTCGGCTTTATTATTTATCGGGTTATCCAGTAACGTAGCATACGCAGTACAAGTTCCGGCTAACCTTGGCAACAGTCTCGACAAACTGGTCGCCAGCAATATTGCGGTCAAGGCCAAACCCGCCAACGCGCTTTACCACGACGCGCAGGGCAGAGGTTTTTCTACCGAGCAAGCACAGACCATGGCCGCATTGGCCATCGTCGATGTCAACAATCCCAATACCTACCTTGTACGCGTCAATCTTGACGGTTCAAAGGCAATGACGGCATTGGTTGCCAATCTGCAATCGACTATTCCGTCGTTGAACGTGCTAGCTAAAGATGAGAAGTATCGCAAGGTCGGCGTATTGAATGCGTTCGTTTCCATCGATGATGTACCGGCATTGGCGAATGTTGCCGGCGTGCGCTCGGTGATTCTGGAACTCAAGCCTTTCCTCAGAACCAAACATCTACCAGCCGCTGCCAGCACCGAAAGTGCGCCGCAGCCCAGTGGTGGCGCGACCAATGGTGAGGCGATCGTGCGGTTGGGTACGGTATACGATCAGGGCGTAACCCAGCATCGTATCGATCAAATCAACCAGTACTACAACCCTCTCGCGCCTGTCGACTATGAGGGGCAGGGTATGAGCATCGGTTTCCTGTCCGATAGTTACAACAACAAAAGTACGGCGCCTACCGGCGTGACGAACTTCAACTTGCCGGGCGCCGCGGGCAATCCAGTCAACACCACGCCTGTAGTGGTACTGCAGGATTTAACCAGCGGCGGTACTGACGAAGGTCAGGCGATGGTGCAAATCGGCTACAAGATGGCACCGAAAGCAAAACTTGCCTTTGCCTCCGCCGATTACGGCGAAGTCGGCTTTGCCAACAACATCCGAGCGTTGGCGGGAATTCCGACATTCACCTATCCCGGCCAGACGTTTGCAGCCGATACCATCTGCGATGACGTGGGTTATTTCGATGAACCGTTTTTCCAAGACGGCATTATCGCCCAAGGCGTAAATGATGCTGCGGCACATGGAGTTTCGTATTATTCGTCGGCGGGCAACGATGTCGATATCAACAGTTACGAGTCGGATCTGCGTTGGGTCGCCAATGGTACTGGCCTGACTGCGGCTGCTGGCAATACGGCACTAGCCGGTACCAATATCGACCTGACCAGCGTGCCAACAATCTCTACGCTGGCGGCTTTCACAACTTTAATCCGGTGATCGGCCAGCAGGACGTGGCGCAACTGGTGAACATCGCCAGCAACGCCAACGAGCCTGCGACGGTCATGCAATGGGATGATCCCTACGATCAGAATTCGACCGCCGTGCTTGTGACGCCGCCGCTGTACGCGGATTCCGGCACCATCACCAGCACGACGACGACGGTAACGTTTCCAGTGCCCGTAGCGCTCGATACCACCACGCTGTATCAGCTCGACGGAAATGCGGTAGCGGGTAGCGGCGTTGACGTAACCGTCACTTTGCTTGATCCGAGTGGCAACACCGTTTTCTCACAGGACAACACCGTCGACGAGCAAATACGTTTTTATGCACCCGTGGCCGGTAGCGGTTACAAGATCGTAATCGGTCGCTTTAGCACGACCGTCGGTGCGTTCACCATCAAACTGTCCACGACCAACGGTTTTACCGGCGCGACACTCTCCACCAATATCAACCTGCTCGCGTTCACATCTACGGGTGTTTACGTGCCTGGCAGTTCGTTAACCGCGAACAACTTTGCTACCAACGAGCCGATCCAGCTCGGTACGACCTTGCGTTCGGGTGGTTCGCAGTTGCAGTACGTGATCGCGCGTTCCAACGTACCTTTGGGGCAGGGGCCGACACGTATCCGCTACCAGTTGCCTGGTGATGGCCTCGCTGGCCTCGGGCCGGCAGAATATTTCTCCTATAACTCGACCACGACGGGCGGACATCCGACCGCTGCCGGCGCTAACGGCATGGCCGCTTACAGCGTGCTGCGTCCGAGCCTGCCGGAGCCATACACCTCACCTGGTCCTGCGCGCATTTACTTCGATGTCAACAGCAACCGTTTGCCGACGCCGGAAATTCGCCAGCAGCCGACATTAGCTGCGGCTGATGGTGCGGCGAATGCGGTGAGTGGTTTCAATCCGTTCTCGGGTACCAGCGCCGCCGGGCCACACGCTGCTGCCATTGCCGCGCTGGTGCTGCAGGCACATGGCGGACATCACAGCATGACGCCAGCGCAGATGACCAACCTGCTCAAACGCAGCACGTATCCGCATGATCTGGATCCGTCGCATGCTTCGGGGGTTGCGCGCAGCACCACGGGTGGCACGATAGCGATCGATATCAACAGCGACAACCAGAGCAATGCTGGCTCGGGTAGCAAGGATACGAACGCGTTCAACGTGACCTACACCGGCGGCGCCAGCGGCAGCAGCATTACCAGTCTGGTGTTTAATCCAGGTGGCACTGCCGCAACCGCGGGTAATGTGAGCGATGGTGTCAATGCGTTTACTTTTGTCGGAGCGGCTGGCACATATAACGCGACGTCCACACCAGGTTTGGTGTTTTCGAATGCTGCTGGTTCGTATGTGGTCAGCACGGCATCCACCGTCTTGGCTGCGAACGCCTTGGCTACCTTCACTAATGTCGGTGGCAGCTCATCGCAATTGTTCACGATGACGCTGACGTTCTCGGGCGGGACTTTCACCACCGGCAAAGTGTTGAAATACACGGTGAATCGCCTTGAGCTGAAGGGTTCGAGCGGTGCTGCGAAAGCCGACTACTGGGCTGACCTGTTCGGTGGCGGTGTGCTGATTCCCGAAGGTACTGTGGTCAATGACGGTATGGCCTATTCGGGCACTACGTCGGATGGCGGCACGTTCAGTGGCACCATCAAGAACCATATCGGTGCAGGATTCTCGCCGCTGGATGGCTACGGATTCATCAACGCGGAGACCGCCGTCTCGCAGACGGTGCAATAACCATGAGCACACTATCGAAAAATCAGGCGGCTCGGAACGGTGATCACAACGGATCATCGATTGCACCCATTCAACGCAGGGATACAGGTATGAGTTCCGCAAAACAATTGCGATGGTTACCACTAGCCCGCACAGCGCTGGTGATTGCGCTGGGTTTGCCGTTGTTCGCCAATGCCAGTCCGGCGTGTCTGACGGAGAATTTCGATTCCGCCGCTGCACCGGCATTACCCACGGGCTGGACATCGAGCGTAATAACAACGACCGGCACCAATGCACCAGCCGGAACGCGCGCGGTCGGTTATGCGGACAGCGGAACGAACGCGGTATGGTTTGATGACTATAACGACTACGCCGATGCGAGTTTGTATTCACCGGTATATGCGGTGGGCGCCGTCGGTTCGCCGTCGCTGACCTTCGTGCACAGCTATACGTTGTGGACTGCGGACGCCAGTGCTCAATACAACGGTGCAAATAACGGCGCCGTATTGGAAGTCGCGATCAACGGCGGTGCGTATGTCGATGTGGTGGATGCGGGCGGTTCGTTCTCGGCCGGTGGTTACAACGTCGCGCTCGATCCAAACTTCCGCAGCCCGATCGCCCAGACCACGCCGTATACGCGCGCGGTATGGGGCGGTGATTCCAGTGGTTTTGGCGCGACCACCGTCGTTGTTCCGCCTTCGGCGCTTGCTGGTACGGTGCAGTTCCGCTGGCGCCTTGGAACGCTCGGTGGTGGACGCGGTTTTGCCACGCACTCCGGCTGGTGGATCGACTCGGTACAGTACGAAACCCTTGGCGACGTGATTTTTCACGACGATTTCGAAGGTGGCGTGCCTTGTCCGCACTGATTCGACGCGATCGATTCTTGCGGTAGAAAAAACAGTGTGACATGCTGATTTCGCGAGAAGTCAGCGCTTGATCCGAGCCGGAACATCTCTGCCACAAGCAGCGATGTTCCGGCTCTTTTTTGTGCCGATTTTTGCGCAGCAGGGAAGATGCAGGCAAATAGTCGATAATGTTCGTCTTAGCGTGTCGCCAGAGAAACCAAAGGAACCATGAAAGCACCGAAGGATTTACAGGCTCTGATCGACGATGGCGTGATCGATGAAGTGATGCGTCCGCTCAAGAGTGGCAAGGAAGCGTCGGTCTACGTGGTGCGCTCTGGCGACGACATCCGTTGCGCCAAGGTCTACAAGGATATGGCGCAGCGCAGTTTCCAGGCGCGCGTGCAATATCAGGAAGGCCGCAAAGTGCGTGGCAGTCGTCAGGCACGCGCGATGGGCAAGGCCACCAAGTTTGGCCGCAAGGAGCAGGAAATCGCCTGGAAAAATGCCGAGGTCGATGCGCTGTATCAGCTCCGCTCCGCTGGCGTGCGCGTGCCGCAGCCGCACGGTTATTACAACGGTGTGCTGGTGATGGAGCTGGTCACCGATGTCGAAGGCCGTTCCGCGCCGTGGCTTGGTGATGTCGAACTCACACCCGAGCAGGCGCGCGATTTCCACACCTTTCTGATCCGCCAGATCGTGCTGATGCTGTGCAGCGGCCTGATCCACGGCGATTTGTCGGAATACAACGTGCTGGTTTCCGCCGATGGCCCGGTCATCATCGATTTTCCGCAGGTGATCAATGCCGCCGGCAACAACGCCGCTCGTGCGATGCTGCAGCGGGACGTCAACAATATCAGCGCCACGCTCGCGCGTTTTGTACCTGAACTGGCAGATACGCACTACGCCGAAGAAATGTGGGCGTTGTTCGAGCAAGGCGAATTGCGACCAGATACTGAACTCAGCGGCATCTTTGTCGCCGACGAAACACCGGCTGATGTCGATGGCATCATGGCGGCGATCGAAGATGCACGCGAAGAGGCGATCATCCGCCAACGTGGTCGTGAGGAAGCGGATAGCGATATCTGAGCATCGCTATTTGATGCGGAAAAATTCGAGGTTTTAAAAATCATCGCGGGCAAGGGATTGTCGGGGGACAGACTTGCCAGCTACAGTGCCATCGACTTGTCTGGGGAGACTTCTATGCAGCAACCACCAACGTTACCCGCGTTGAATCCGTATGCCGCACCCGTGGCTCGCGTCGAAGATATTTCGGACGATCAACTGGTACTCGCCGATCGCGGGATTCGGCTCGCCGCAGCGATTATTGATGGCTTGATCGTGTTCGGTGGCGTGGCTGTGCTCGGAATCATTGCCGCCATCGCAGTTCCCGCGTTCGGCAAGAATCATTCCGGGTTTCTGGCATTTTTCGGAATTGCCGTATTGATACTTTTTGTTGCACTGATCATCATCAATATGGTGATGCTGCACCGACATGGGCAAACCATCGCGAAGCGCCTGTTCGGCATCAAGATCGTGCGCGGCGATGGCAGCCGTTGTGCGCTGTCGCGCATCATCTTCGCGCGCTGGTTGCCGGTGACTTTGCTCGGCGCCATTCCACTGGTCGGCTGGATCGCTTCGCTGACCGATGCGCTGATGATCTTCGGCGAAACCCAGCGCTGCCTGCACGATGTGTTCGCCGATACGCTCGTAGTCAAGGTCTGAGGCACGCGCCACTTCGTGCTCGATACGCTCACCCTCGTAGAAACGCCGGAAGGTATCCGCTTGCGCTTGCGTGCGGCCGGCGTGATGCCGCGCGCGGCAGCGTGGGCGGTGGATTTTGCTGTGCGCGTCGGAGTGCTCTGGATACTCGGCATAGGATTGATGTTGCTCGGCGAAACCGGCATGGGCCTCTACCTGTTGCTGCTGTTTATTCTGTTCTGGTTGTATCCGGTGTTGTTCGAAGTGTTGCGCGATGGCCAGACCATCGGCAAAAAAGCCTTGAGCCTGCGCGTGATCAATGCCAATGGCAGCCCGGTGACATGGATGGGATCAATCGTGCGCAACCTGTTGCGTGTGGTCGACATGCTGCCTTTTTTTTACGGCTTCGGTCTGGTCGCCGGATTGATCGATCCGCAAAGTCGGCGCATCGGTGACATCGTCGCCGGCACGCTGGTGGTGCATGTCGGTAATCCGAATCAGCATCTCGCTGCGCCGCAGGTGCCGGTGGTGCATGCGCCGATCATGCTGCCCGCTGACGAACAAAAATCGATCGTCGCCTTCGCCGAGCGCGCGCAACAATTGACCGTCGAACGGCAGCAGGAACTCGCCGCACTGCTACCGATGCTGACCGAAAGCCGCGGTACCTTGGCCGTGCAGCGATTGCTCGGCATGGCCAACGCTTTCCTCGGGCGGCGCTGATGTCTGCGAACGGAATCCGATGAAGCAGGAAAATTTTCAGGAGCGGCATCACGACGAATGGGCGGCGCTGGATGCGTGGCTCGTGCATCGTACGCGTCCGAAGTCGCTGCAGCGTTTGCAGGATGGCGAAGGTCTGTTCGGCGATCTCGAATTTCCGTCGATGTATCGTCGAGTCTGCCAGCATCTTGCGCTGGCCGAGCGGCGTGGTTACAGCGCATTGTTGATCGAACGTTTGCAGGATCTGGTGCAGCGCGGCCATCTTGTCTTGTACCGCACGCCCGCGCCGCGTTGGCAACGTGTGCTGGATTTTTTCGCCGCCGATTTCCCGCGTCTGGTGCGTAGCCAGTGGCGGGTCATGACGGTTGCCGCGCTGCTGTTTTTTTTGCCGGCGCTGGGCATCATCGGCTTGCTGCAAGTGCGCCCGGAACTCGTCCACAGCATCTTCGCGCCGGCCGAACTGGCGCAGTACGAAAGCATGTACGATCCCGCGTCGAGCAGCGAAAAACTCGGTCGCGAAAGCGGCACCGATCTGAAAATGTTCGGCTTCTATATTTTCAACAATGTCAGCATCGGTTTTCGCACCTTCGCCAGCGGCTTGCTCGCCGGCGTCGGCGCGATTGTCGTATTGCTGATGAACGGTTTGCTGATCGGCGGCGTAGCCGGGCATCTCACCGCGATCGGTTACGGCGAGCCGTTCTGGCGATTTGTAGTCGGTCATTCCGCGCCGGAATTATTGTCGATCGTGATCGCCGGCGGCGCCGGTTTGCAAATCGGCATGGCCTTGATTGCGCCGGGCCGACGCACACGTTCGCGCGCACTGGTCGAAGCCGGTTTGATCGGTGGCAAACTCGTGCTCGGCGTATTTGCGATGCTGGTATTCGCCGCGTTTGTCGAGGCGTTCTGGTCGTCGATTATCTGGATGCCGAACACGATCAAATACAGCGTCGGCGGCGCTCTCTGGCTGGCGATTCCGTTGTGGTTATGGCGCGGCGGTCGCGGCCAAACGCTGGGAAATATCGCGCCCGTCAGCGCCAATAACGTCGGCCCATCCTGAGCCATGCAGCTCGCCGGACTGACCATCGTATTGCGCCCGCGCTCATCGTGGGAAGCGATCGATCTCGGCATCGCCTTGGTGCGTCAGCACGCCTCGCGCATCTGGACGGTGTGGATTCTGCTAACACTGCCTGTGGCGATCGTGTTCGGCGCGATCGGTATTCTGAGCGGCGAGTTGTGGATCAGCGCGGTGTTGTTATGGTGGCTCAAGCCGCTGTTCGATCGCATCCCGTTGTTTGTGTTGTCACGCGCCGTGTTTGGTGCGCCGCCGACGGTGCGCGAAACCCTGCGCGCGCAATGGCAGTGGGGTTGGTCTGGCATCTGGCCGTGGATGTTCTGGCGGCGATTTCATCCGAGTCGCGCGATGCTGTTGCCGGTGGATTTTCTGGAGAATCTGCGTGGCCCAGCGCGTGGCGCACGTAGCCGCGTGCTGCTGCGCGCGGTCGGTTCGCCGAGCATGTTGCTGACCCTGATCTGCATGAATATCGAGATCATGTTGAGTATCTCGATCATGCTGCTCGGGCTGATGTTTGTGCCGATCGAATTTTTTTCCGAATCGACTCGGGCGATGTGGACTAATCTCATGACGCAACCGCCGTTGTGGGCGCAGTGCCTGAGCATTTTTATCAGCTGGTTGGCGATGAGTTTGATCGAACCGTTTTATGTCGGCGCCGGTTTTGGTTTGTATCTCAATCGCCGCACCCAACTCGAAGCCTGGGATATCGAACTCGCGTTCCGCCGTATTGCCGGGCGGCTGGCGCAAGCGTTGAGCCTGCTGGTATTTGTGCTGTCGCTGACACTAGCTGGAACGATTTCGGCACGGGCCGCGCCGCTGGACGAAATCGACGGTGATCATACGAGCCGGGCAGACGGCGCATGTGTCATCGACGCTGACGAAGCAGCTAAACAAATACCCGACGACATCGCCGGTGCGGCCGCACAAACGGGCATCAAGGCGCCGCTCAAACCGAACCTCAAAGATGTTTTCGGTAGCGAATATCGCGACGACGATGCTGCATTCAAGGCGGCGATCATTGAGGCCTACAAGGATCCTGATCTCAATCCAAAAACCACCATCGATACCTGGAAACGTCGCCATCCGTCCAAGGACGAAGTGACCGATAAAACGCCGTCGCCGTGGCTGCATGCGATCGGTGGCGTCATCGCCACGCTTGCGCAAAGTGGCCTGTGGATTCTGCTCGCGATCGTGTTGTTGCTGATCATTCGCTATCACCGGCGCTGGTTGCCGTGGATCAGCGACAGGTTCGAGCCGAAACGTGCGTCGCAGCGTTTGACCGAGCACGACATCGCCATGCCCGAATCGCTGCCGGACGATATTGCCGCGGCCGTGCGCAAACTTTGGCAGCAAGGCCAGTCGCGTGCGGCGCTGGCGCTGTTGTATCGCGGCGCGGTGCACCGGCTCGCGCTCGATCTCGGCACGGTTTTGCCGCCCGGCGCCACCGAATCGCAATGCCTGCGCTACGCGCGGCGTCTGCCGAATCAGGTCTACGCAAAACTGTTTTTGCGCATCGTGTATTACTGGCAAGCGGCCGCATACGCGCAGCGCCTTCCGAGCGGCGCCGAGGTGGAAGTGTTGCTGCGCGAGTGGAATCAGCCATCGAGTGCGGTCGCATGAATCGACGCGGAGTGCTGATCGGATTGCTCATCGTGCTGGCGCTGGCGGCGTTGATCGGCTGGTGGCTGTACACCTTCGAGCGCGTGCCGCAGGAAATCAATTTGCCAATGCGCGGCGAGGCGAGTTACAACCCGCTTTTCGCGCTGAAAAAAACCTTGCAGGCGCAACACATTGATGTGACCACGCATGGCGGTTTGAACGTCGCGGCGATGCATCTGCAGCCCGGTGATGCGCTGGTGCTGAACGCCGACATACGCACGCTGAGCGAGGATCAGGTCGACGACTTATGGGATTGGGTCGTCGATGGCGGTCATCTGTTATTTGCATTGCCGCCGGCCAGTGAAGGCCGCGCTGGCGAGCTACTCGAATCGCTCGACTTGAAAGTGAAAAAACATTCGAGCTGCCTGAGCTTGCGCGAGATCAGCACAAACACCGACGTGCCAGATAAAAAAGCCGAAAGCAAAACCGGCATCTTCGACGATGATGAATCCGATGCCGATCCCGCTAACAAATTCGACAGTAAAACAAGCAAGGAACAATTTTGTTCGTCGTTCCGTTTTCAAGTCGAAGCGAAACATGTATCCGAATTTGCATGGCTGTGGGGCAGCGAAAAAAACGGCTATATCTTCGGTCGCCATACTCGCGGCAAAGGCGATTGGCTGGTTGCCGCAAGCCTCGATTTTCTGACCAATCGCCGCCTCAACGAAAGCGACAACGCAACTCTGGCGTGGCAAGTGATCGCGCCCGCGCTCGGCAAGGGTAGGGTGCATCTCGTCTACGCCGCTGACGTGCCGCCGTGGTATGTGCTGATGGTGGTGCAAGGCTGGCCGATCTTGCTGCCACTGCTGTTCGCGCTACTGGCGTGGTTGTGGGCGCGCAGCCAGCGTTTTGGACCGCTGCTGCTGCCCGCCATCGCGCATCGCCGCGCGCTGCTCGAACATGTGCAGGCAGCGGGTGATTTCGCGATCAGTCGCGGTCGCGGGCCGGCGCTGTACGAAGCCACACGCCGTGCGTTTCTCGAACGTCTGCGCCGTCGCGATCCTGCCATTGCGGCGTTGCGCGGCGAGGCCATGCAACAGGCGCTCGCGACGCAATATGGATTTTCTACAGGCGATCTTCAGCAAGCGCTGAATCCCGTCGATCTGAATCGTCCCCTGCAATTTTTCACCACGATAAAAACCCTGCTGTCATTGAGATCAAAATTATGAGTCCAGACTCGTCACCCAGCGCCGCTCCGTTGCAGCCGATCCAGCCGATCACTGGCACCGCGCTGTTCGAACGCATCCACGCCATCCGCACACAGATCGCGCACGCGTTTGTCGGTCAGGGCGAGGTGCTAGATCAGTTGCTGATCGCCTTGCTCGCCGATGGTCATGTACTGCTCGAAGGTGTGCCCGGGCTTGGCAAAACCTTGCTTGTTCGGGCGCTGGCCACCGCGCTCGAATGCCATTTCGCACGCGTGCAGTTCACGCCGGATTTGATGCCGAGCGATGTCAGCGGCCACGCGTTTTACGATCCGAAAACCGAAAGTTTCAAGATGCGTCGCGGCCCGGTGTTCACCAATCTTCTGCTCGCGGATGAAATCAATCGCGCGCCGGCAAAAACCCAGGCGGCCCTGCTCGAAGTGATGCAGGAGCGCCAGGTCACGATCGAGTCGCGCAGCTTTCCGCTGGCGCCGCCGTTTCTCACCGTGGCCACGCAAAATCCGATTGAACAGGAAGGCACGTATCCGTTGCCCGAAGCGCAGCTCGATCGTTTTCTGCTGAAGATCCTCATGAATTATCCGACCCACGCCGACGAAGTGCGCATGGTCACCGATGTGAGTCTGGGACGCACCGCGAGCGACTTCGATTTGTCACGCGTAAGTGCGGTGGCCAAACCCGCCGACATCGTCGCGATGCAGCTCGGCACAGCGCTCGTGCGTATCGATGATGTCGTGCTCGACTATGCCGTGCGCATCACGCGAGCGACGCGCGAATGGCCGGGCATCGGCATGGGCGCGGGGCCGCGCGGCAGTCTCGCGCTGGTGCGTGCGGCACGCGCGCAGGCGGTGCTGGAGAATCGTGATTTTGTCACGCCGGATGATTTGCGCAGCATCGCCAAACCCGCGTTGCGGCATCGCATCAGCCTCGCACCGGAGATGCAGATCGAAGGTCGGCGGGTCGATGATGTGCTTGATGCGTTGCTGCTGAAAGTCGAAGCACCGCGTCGATGAAAGCGTGTCAATGAGACTGGATCGATGAGACCGGCACCGGCCCTTATTGCGGCCTGCATCGTGTGTGCCCTGATTGGCGCACTCGTGGTTTTTGATATCGCGCCGTTCGCCGCATTTTTCAGCGCATGCGGCGTATTGCTGCTGGTTGCGGCGCTCGATGCATGGCGTTTGCGCGGTCTGATTACGCCGTGGCTTGAGCGCGATTTGCCGCCGGTGGTGGCGGTCGGTATCGAGCGTGTGGTGACCTTGCGCTTGCGCCATCAAGGCGGCAGTCCGTTGCCGATCGAAGTGCACGATTTGCATCCGGGCGATTGGCCGGTGTTCGGTCTGCCACGCGCTGTGATGTTGCCGGTGGATCGTGAGCTTGAGGTTCCGTATCGCATCACACCGACCGAACGCGGAACCTTTCGCTTCGACGGTTGTGTTTTGCGGCTGAGTTCGCCACTGCGCCTGTGGCGACAACGACGTACCGTGCCGATCCTGCAATCACTGCGCGTTTATCCGAACTTCGCACCGCTCGCGAAACTCGCGCTGATCGGTGCCGAGCAGGCGTCGCGGGTGGTCGGTGCGCATCTGCATCGGCGTCGCGGCGAGGGCACGGAATTTCAGCAGTTGCGCGAATACCGCACCGGCGATTCGCTGCGCCAGATCGACTGGAAAGCGAGCCAGCGCGCGCGCAAATTGATCTCGCGCGATTATCAGGACGAACGCAATCAGCAGGTCATGTTGCTGCTCGATACCGGTCGCCGTCTGCTGGCGCGAGACGGCACGCTGACGCATTTCGATCATGTGTTGAACGCGTCGCTGATGCTCGCCTACATGGCATTGCGTCAGGGCGATGCGGTTGGCCTGCTCGCCAGCGGTGGCGCGTCACGCTATATGGCGCCACGCCGCGGTCTTGGTGCAATTGATGTTTTGCTCGATACGCTGTTTGATCTGGATGCACAGCCGGTCGCGACCGATTATCTCGAAGCGGCAACCCAGCTCAGCGTGCGGCAGTCGCGGCGCTCGCTGGTGGTGCTGATCACGAATGTGCGCGACGAAGATATCGACGACCTGCTCGCCGCCGTGCGCCAGATGCAGCGGCGGCATCTGGTCTGCGTCGCGAGTCTGCGCGAACATGTGCTCGATCAGGTAGTAAACGCGGACGTGCAAAATTTTTCGCAGGCCGTAACTGCCGCGGCGATGGCTCAATACATCGAGCAACGCACACGTGCACATCAGCTGTTGCGCGCGCAGGGAATCGATGTACTGGATGTGAGTTGCGCCGAACTTCCCGCGGCGCTGGTGCAACATTATCTTTCGATCAAACGCTCCGCGCGGCTTTGATAGCGACAGCGGCGCAACAACTTCAACAGAACTCAAACGGAGAGCGTCATGGCACAGAACTGGTTTTACGCCGACAAACAGAATCAGCAACAAGGCCCGGTCGATGAGTCCGCGCTGGTCGCGGCATATCAACGCGGCGATGTCTTGATCAGCACCTTGGTATGGCGCGAAGGTTTGCCGAACTGGATCCCGTTTTCGAGTGTGGCAGCAGGTCTCGGCATCGCGTTGCCGAGTGGACCACCGTCATTATCGCGTACGGGCAAAGTACAAATCGTGAAGTCCGGCAAGAGCGGCAGCTCGACCGTGGTCGTCATCATCGTCGTGGTATTCGGATTGATCGCCATGCTTGGCATCCTTGCCGCGATCGCCGTTCCGGCCTATCAGGACTACACGATTCGCGCGCGCGTGACGAGCGCATACGTGCAAGGGATTGCGCTCAAAAGCGATGTCGCCGAATTTTACACGCGCGAAAAAAGTTGCCCTACCAATGGCGAAGGCACGTTCAAGAAAGCCGATGAATACGTCACGCAATACGTTTCAGGGATCCAGTTCGGTGCACTTAAAAGCAGCGGCAGCTGCGCGATCCAGGTGTCGCTGAAAGGCCTCGGTTCGACGCAAACCGAAGGCGCGGTGCTGCAGTTTGCAATGGCCGCGGATGGCACATGGAGCGAGAGCAGTAGCTCGTTGGCGCCGAGATATTTGCCGATGTCGATGCGGAAATAGCGCGAAGCGATGCAAACCCTGTCGGCAATCTTGAAACGGATCGGTGGTGTCGCCGAATTTTCCGGTATCCAGATCGATGGTCCGAACACCTGCGGTCTCTTCAACGTTTATCCGTTACACGTCGCCGCAATATGGGGCGATTGCGAGGCCATTCGAGTGTTGGTAATTGCAGGTGCGCGTGTGAATCAACAAGGCGAACATGGCTTTACTCCGCTCATGGAAGCTGTTGCTCAGAATATCAGGGAGCCTGTCGAACTTCTGATTTCGCTTGGTGCAGAGCCGCTGCGCAACGATGACGGCCAGCTTCCCAGCGAGTATGCGCAAATCGGTGGTCGGGAGGAGCTTGCCGCATTACTGCGGCAACATGGATTCTAAATATTCAAGACGATTTAATGTGGCGTTGCGCACGATTACGGATGCAATTCAGTCAACGCCTTGCGCGCCTGCGCGAGCGGCTGCGAGTCGTCGAATGAAACCTGATCGCCGACGAGTTTGATGCCTAGATCACGCCACAATCCATCGAGGTCGGGCGTGATCGGTTGTGTACTCATCTTTGCGTAAAGCTCGCTGAGCACGTTGAGTCCGACTGCTTTGTCAGCGGTCGCGAGCACACGCTGGATCGACCAGTCGGACTCGTGATTGCCGCCTGCCGCAAGCACACCGCGCATCGCGTCCTGCAGGCCGAGGCGGTTGCCGCTCTGCTTGCGGATTTCGATATCGGCGAGCAGGCAGAACATCGCGCCACCCCAGTAGGTGCGGCCCCAAGTATGCGTGTTGTCGAGGCCTTGATCGCCGGCTTGCGGCAAACCCTTGTGCATGTCGCGCAGCATCGCGCCCCAGATCGTCGCCGCGTTCAAGTCGCCGGCTTGCGCGCGCGCGATTGGTTCGACATAGGTCGCGAGCCCTTCGGACAACCAACTGTGCTGCTCGCCGACATCGGGCAGGGCGAGATGCACCATTTCGTGCACGAGCATCCAGTCGCGCTTGAGATCGTCTTCGGTCGAATCGCGACCGAGCACGATGCGGATCGCCGCGCCGCGATACGCCCACGTTGTGCCGCCGCGCATACCCTTGCCATCGACCGGCACGATCAGAATTCGTGCCGATGACACGGGAAATTTTCCGTAGTAGGTTGTCACGGCTTTCGCCGAATGTGCGATCCACGCCAGCACGGTAGCCTGCGGCAAGCTCAGTTCACCGGGCGCAAAACCGATATGCAAGGTCGCACCATTTACCGCGATATCCGTTTTCGGCAGCTTGTCGAACGCGTTGTACGGCATGCCTTGACCGCGCAAGAATTCAGATGCATTCGATTGTGCCGCCACCGGCCACGTACTGGCGACAAGCGCACCGGCAAAGACGAGCAGCCAAATGCGATGCGCTACCTTGATTATTCTCATCGATGAATCGCCTTGTGCGGATTTACGATTTTGCTCCCGCATAAGACCGCGTGCCGGCGAAAAGATTGCATGCATTGCAAATGCTTACAACTCGCGCGTTCGAGCGATATCGCGCTATGAAGTCGGTAAGATAAGCCGGTCGCTTCGCCATCGATTTATCCAGCCGCACTCATGCCTGCGAGAATTCCGTTGAACAGCAATTTTTCGTCTTGCCGCAATCGCTTTCGTATTCCTCGCGTAGCGCGTACCACGCGTTTATTGAGGGTTTGCGCCGGTGGATTTCTCGCGTTCGGTTTGGTCGCTGCGGCTGATGCGCGCGACGTCATCATTCATGCCGGCACGCTGATCGATGGCATATCGGCAACACCGCGCGAGCACATGTCGATCGTGCTGCACGATGACAAGATCGTTGCCGTCGAAGCGGGTTTCCAGAGCCGGCCCGGCGCCGAAATCATTGATCTCACCAATGCCACGGTGATGCCGGGTTTCATCGATTGCCACGTGCATATTTCAGCCAAGTTGCCAAGTCGCAGCAACGCGACCGAAGACTGGCTCACGCATTCCGATATCGATCGTGCGTTCGACGGCGCGCTGTTCGCGCGGCAGATGTTGCAACAGGGTTTCACCAGTGCGCGCGATGTCGGCGGTGGTGATGAAACCGTCGCGGTGCGCGACGCGATCGAAGCGCACAAGATCATCGGTCCGCGATTATGGGTATCGCTTGAACCGCTCGGACCAACTGCCGGACACGGCGATCCGCATAGCGGGTTGGATCGCGACCTGTCGCACAAGGGCTGGGACAACGGGCTGGTCGACTCTCCCGAGCAAGCGCGCCTGCGTGTGCGCGAACACAAACGTCGTGGTGCGAACCTGATCAAGATGATGCCATCGGGCGGCATCGCCTCGACCGGCGATGATCCGCGCCAGCAACTCATGACCGACGAGGAAATGCGTGTCGTGGTCGAAACCGCGCATTCGCTCGGACTGAAAGTCGCTGCGCATATCTATCCAGCCGGCGCGATCGAAAGCGCGGTGCGTGCCGGTGTGGATTCGGTCGAACACGGCTCGTTCGCGACCGCACAAACGTTCGCACTGATGAAGGCGCACGGTACGTATCTCGTGCCGACCTTGACCGTCTACGACGTGTTCTACGCCACAGCGCGCGATCATCCCGAGTTGCTCACACCCGGCACCGCGGTCAAGGAAATGGCCAACGATTTGTTGCCGAAAAAGAACCTCGCCCTCGCATTGAAATCGGGTATCAAAATCGCCTACGGCACTGATATCGGCGAAGGCGATCATGCGATGGAATTCGGATTGCTCATTGCCAATGGCATGGGTGCGATGCAGGCCATATTCGCCGCGACCCGCGATGCCGCCGAGCTGATTGGCGCGCCGGAACAGATCGGATCCATCCAGGCCGGACGCTACGCCGATATCGTCGCTACGTCGGGCAATCCGCTGCACGACAGCAAGCAATTCGGACACGTCGATTTTGTGATGAAAGGCGGCGTGGTCTACAAGATCAACGGCGCAGCGACGGCGGCGAAAGAGTGAGTGGAAAAGCATTTGGCCATCTATCCATCCAGACTGATTCCGTCCCCCGCTTAGTTTGCTGACTATGCCGCTTCCCACTTACAACGGCCTCGCGGCCAGCACTCTGCAACTTCCGCAAGGAAACTGGAGCACGGTGCTGGATTGTCTTTGCGCGCACTTCGCCGCGATCCCGCGCGAACAATGGCTCAGTCGCATGCAGCGTGGCAGGGTACTCGATGCGCAAGGTCACGCGCTTGATCCGGCACAGCCATATCGAGCGGAAATGCGCATTCATTACTACCGTGAAGTTCCAGATGAAATACGCATTCCGTTCGTCGAATCGATATTGCATGTCGACGAGCATTTGCTGGTCGCCGACAAGCCACATTTTTTGCCAGTGACACCGAGCGGTAGCTACGTCGAGGAGACTTTGCTCGCGCGACTCAGGCGCAGATTCGACAACCCGCATCTGGTACCGTTGCATCGCATCGATCGCGGCACCGCTGGCCTCGTGTTGTTTTCGACGAACCCGGAGTCTCGTGTGCTTTATCAGTCGCTGTTTCGCGACCGTCAGATTGCCAAGCACTACGAAGCCATTGCTGCACCGCTGCCTGATTTGCAGTTTCCGCTGACCCATCGATCGCGGCTGATTGCCGGCGAACCGTTCGTGCGCATGCAACAAGTCGAAGGTTTGCCGAACACCGAAACGCGCATTGAGGTCATTGGCGATGACGGCGATTCTTGGCATTACGCGTTGTTTCCAATCACCGGAAAAAAGCATCAACTGCGCGTGCATATGGCGGCTCTGGGTGCGCCGATTCGCAACGATGATTTTTATCCGCATATGGCCGAACGTGCGCCGGATGATTATTCGCAACCGCTCAAGTTACTCGCGCAGAGGCTGGAGTTTATCGATCCGCTGAGTGGCGCTCAGCGCTGCTTCGAGAGTCAACTCACACTTTGCGATCACGGCTGAAGAGCCGTCATTGACCAGCTTCGTTGTTGAGAAGCGCTTCGGCGAAGGCTGGAATTCTGCTTGATCTCAAACTAAAGTCAAAATGGATTCCAGCCTTCGCTGGAATGACGAGCAAAAAAGATGGCGAGCAAAGAAATGGCGAGCAAAAAACACAATCGCCGAGGCGAGCCGGTACAATTCCGCCGCTATTCAACTGCAATTCGCGAGGCTCCAAATAATGATGTTTTCCACCAACGCGCCGGATGTCGTGCTGGATGCGCTGTACACCGCTTTCTCAACCAATGCCGTAACGCTACCCGACGATGGCCGCGTGCTGTTTTTGCGCGCGCGCGACGGCGGACAACTGCGTGGTTTGCGGCGCTCGGCGTGGGTTTGCGAGCAGACGTTCAAGCCGTACGCTGATGCGCTAGCTCGCGGTGGATTAAACGTGCTCGATCCACTGTTGAATGATGCGACGGCGGATTCGCAGTACGCATTGGTCGTGGTATTGCCGCCGCGCCAGCGCGACGAAGCGCGTGCACTGTTCGCGCGTGCGGTGCGGCACGCGGCGTCTGGCGGCATCGTGTTGGCGAGTGTCACGAATGCGGAAGGCGCGCGCTCCAGCGAAACCGATTTGGCACGCTTGACGGGCGGCACGCAGAGTCTTTCGAAGCACAAATGTCGCGTGTTCTGGACCGCGCCGCTGACAAACCAAGTCGATCAGTATCTGCTGACGGAATGGTCGCAACTGGATGCGCCGCAGGCGATTGGCGACGGACGTTTTGTCAGTCGTCCGGGATTGTTTGCTTGGAATCGCATCGATCCGGCCTCGGCCTTGCTCGGCGCGCATTTGCCTCCAACGCTGGCCGGTAACGTCGCCGATCTCGGTGCGGGTTATGGTTATCTCGCTGCTGAAATTTTACGTCGCTGTCCACAGGTCACAACGCTCGATTTGTACGAGGCCGAAGCGCGCGCGCTCGAACCCGCGCGCATCAATCTGACGAAGGCCGTTGCCGCACGTAGTACGCACATCGCCACCGATGTCATCTGGCACGACGTCAGCGTGGGTTTGCCAAAACGCTATGACGCAATCGTGAGCAATCCGCCGTTTCATCTCGGGCGTGCGGATCGGCCGGAGCTAGGCCGAGCGTTCATCAATGTCGCGGCCGATGCGTTGTCGCCGGGCGGCAGTTTCTGGCTCGTGGCGAACCGGCATCTCGCTTACGAAACAACGCTGGCCGCGCGCTTTTCCGTGGTGCGAACCGTGGTTGTGCAGGATGGCTTCAAGGTGATCGAGGCGAGCGATCCGATCGCGCAAAAACCGACGATATGGGCAAATAAATGAGACTCGTAAAACTGATTGCAAACCTTGGTTACGGCAGCCGCAAGGAAGTCGCGGCGATGTTCCGCGAAGGTCGCATCGCCGCCTCTGATGGCGATGTTTTGTACGCCGATGACAAGGTCGCGCACGACAATATTTTTATCGATGAGCAACCGCTCGATCCGCCGCCCGGCCTCGTGCTGATGCTCAACAAACCGCTCGGCACGATCTGTTCGACCAAGGACAAGGGGCGTGTCGTCTATGATCTGCTGCCGCCGCGTTATCGCGAGCGCAGCCCGAGCTTGTCGACGGTGGGCAGGCTGGATCGCGAAACTTCCGGCCTGTTGTTGTTCACCGACGACGGCGCTCTGTTGCATCGAATTATTTCGCCGCGTGCAAAAGTGGCAAAAGTATACGAAGCAACATTGGCACAGGATCTGCGCGGCGACGAGGGCGAAATTTTCGCCGCCGGCACGCTCATGCTGGAATCGGAACAGACGCCGCTGGCACCGGCTGAACTCAAGGTGCTCGGTCCACGCCACGTCACGGTCACAGTTACGGAAGGTCGTTACCATCAGGTGCGGCGCATGTTCGCTGCGGTGGGCAATCACGTCGAAACACTGCGGCGCATTTCTGTTGGCGGCCTAGTGCTTGGCGATCTCGCGGACGGCGCGTGGCGTGCGCTTGATGCGGACGATGTCGCCCTTATTTTTTCTTGATGCAACCAATTCATTTCGATAATTCCTTTGTGCGCGAGTTGCCAGGGGACCCGCAAGCGGGATCACAGCGGCGACAAGTGAACGGTGCGTTGTATTCGCGCGTCGATCCAACGCCGGTGACCGCGCCGCGTTTGCTTGCTCACTCTGCCGAAGTCGCGACGTTGCTCGGCTTCACTGAGGCAGATATCGCGTCGGCGCAATTCGCCCAGGTGTTTGCCGGCAATGCCTTGTTGCCGGGCATGCAGCCGTATGCGGCGAATTACGGCGGCCATCAATTTGGCCATTGGGCCGGGCAGCTTGGCGATGGTCGTGCAATCACACTCGGCGAATCCATCAACGCCGCCGGCCAGCGTTGGGAACTGCAACTCAAGGGCGCCGGGCCGACGCCGTATTCGCGCACCGCGGACGGCCGTGCAGTATTGCGTTCGTCGCTGCGCGAGTTTTTGTGCAGCGAGGCAATGTTTCACCTCGGCGTGCCGACCACGCGCGCATTGAGTCTGATCGGCACCGGCGAACAGGTGATACGCGACATGTTTTACGATGGCCACGCGAAAGCCGAGCCGGGCGCGATCGTCTGTCGTGTCGCGCCATCGTTTATTCGTTTCGGCAATTTCGAATTGCCAACCTCGCGCAACGATATTGCGTTGTTGCAGCAGCTGATCGATTTCACCATTCATCGCGATTTTCCCGAGATCGGGTCGGGTAAGAGCGCCACCGAGCAGCAACGCGGCGATTGGTTCGCGCAAATCTGCGAGCGCACCGCGCTGATGGTTGCGCACTGGATGCGCGTGGGTTTTGTGCATGGCGTGATGAATACCGACAACATGTCGATCCTCGGCCTGACCATCGACTATGGCCCGTACGGCTGGATCGACGATTACGACCCGGACTGGACGCCGAATACCACCGACGCGCAAGGCCGTCGTTATCGTTTCGGCCAGCAGCCGCAAGTGGCGTACTGGAACCTGACCAAGCTCGCACAGGCGCTCTTTCCGGCGTTCGACTCGCCCGATCCGCTGCAGGCTGGATTGCAGCGTTATGCCGATACGTATGCGCGCCTGGATCGCGACAACATCGCGCGCAAACTCGGACTGGCTGTCTGTCGCGATGAAGACATCGATCTCATGAGCTCTCTGCAAACGTTACTGCACTCCGCCGAAGTCGACATGACTTTGTTCTTCCGTGCGCTCGCCGATGTGGATATTTCGGTGCCGACATTGGCACCACTGCGTGATGCTTTTTACGACGAGAAAAAGTTGCATCAGGCCGAGCCGGATTTCCACGACTGGCTCGCACGTTACGCCGCGCGTGTAATTGATGAAGGCTTCGTACCTGATGCACGACGCTCGCGCATGCAAGCGGCGAATCCGCGCTACGTATTGCGCAACTATCTCGCGCAGCAGGCGATCGATCGCGCCGAGCAAGGGGATAACGCAGGCATCCATGAATTGCTCGATGTAATGCGCCAGCCGTATATCGAGCAAGCAGGGCGCGAGCAGTACGCCCAACCTCGTCCGGATTGGGCGCGCGATCGCGCTGGATGTTCGATGTTGTCGTGCAGTTCGTGACCATTATTGCGGGCGCAGCAATAAAGCGCAGCACGGGGTTGCGAGGATAGATGTGTCGTACGTCACAAAAACGCGAAGTGAATATTGCGTGAAATTCTTCGGCGGTGTAGAACCTGCATTGTGTGACAGGGGAAACACATGCAAATTGGGGAGCGCGGCTTCGAGCCCGCCTTACAGCCGGTGATGCTGGATTTTAACGATTGGCGTGCTACGTATCGCTGGCCATTCATTGCCCTGTGTCTGGCATTGAGTCTCGGTGTTATTGCCAGCGGCGGAACCAAACGCGCCGATGCCGGGCAACTTGGCGAGATCGCAAAATCGCCGCCAGCTGTTCAAACCCCATCCATCCCGCAAAACACCAGCTCAACCAAGCGCCCACTCGATGGGCAAGGCGCAGCCACGGCAATCGATATTCAAACCACACCGATTGCGCCGCCGCAGGTGCACAACGAACCGGCGCAACGCTGAGTTTTTTTACGACGAAAGCCCGCTGAAGAATTCCATAGCGCTGTTTCGTATCGGGCTTTTAACATGACAACTCGTAGGCTGACTGCTCCGGCGGCCCGCCCGCCCTTGCCAGCGAGAAAAACACTATGTCAATTGCCAAGGTTATCGAACTGAATGCCTCATCCAAAAAAAGCATGGAAGACGCGGTGACGAGCGGTTTGAAGAAGTGCGCTGAATCGGTAAAAAACATCAAGGGCGCGTGGGTCAACGAAATCAAGGTCGTGACCGATAACGAAGGCAATGTTACCGAGTGGCGTGTGAATCTTCGTGTGACTTTCGTCGTCGAATAAGTTTTAAAACAAAGCCCGGCGATTTTGTCGGGCTTTGTTGTTACATCACCTCATCTTTCGCAGTTGCGCTGCATCAATTCTGCAACGGACCAATAAAATCCATCTTGCCGATTTCCACGCCGCTATGGCGCAGGATCGCGTAGGCCGTGGTCACATGAAAATAGAAATTCGGCTGCGCAAAATACAACAGATACGGTTGGCCGCGGAAGCTGACGTCGTGGCCGCGAATGGTCATGTTGATGGTTTTTTCCTCGCTGCCATCGATCTGCGCTGGGGTAAGGGTTTGCAGAAACGTGATGGTCTTGGCGATGCGGGCCTGCAACTCGTCGAAGGTCTGCTCGGTATCTTCATGCGCTGGGCGATCTGCCTCGGCCAAACGTCCCGAGGAGTTTTTCGCGAGATCGGTCGCGGTCTGCACCTGGCGCACTAGCGGATGCATATCGGGATAGAGTCGCGCGCCGAGCAGCGCGCTCGGGTCGATCTTTTTCGCTTCGGCGTGCGCCGCCGCTTTTTGCAGGACTGTCGAAAGATTGGTCAAGGCGTGGATGAAAACGGGAACGGAGGCTTGGTACATGGAAAGTGTCATGGTGTCTCTCTCGCAAAGTGAATGGCGGAATTCTGTTGGCTATCGCGAGCGGCGGCTCGGCCAGATACGCGGTGGCGCGTTCGACATGGAGACGATCAAAAGATAAACAAGCGTTTTCATGCGTATCGAAAGTTCGCGCCGAGTCGTTGGCGTTGACGACTACCGCAATACGTTCAATGCGCGCTTGCGGCATGTAGTGAATCGCTGATCGAGCGATATACAGTGCCCGCTTGATATTTCGGCCACTCGCGACTGTTGGCGAGAGTTGCGCCGACCGCATATGACACTTGCAGATCCTGCACAATGCCACGCAGATCCCAATGCGGATCGAACTTGTCGGCGGGAGTATGGTAGCGATGATTGCCATAATCGCTGCGCGTCGACTGCGCGAAATCCTGGCTGCGCAGACTCATGCCTTGACTGCGCGTACCGCCTGCCATGTACAGCACCGGCACGCCGGCGAGCGCGAAACTCAAATGATCCGAGCGGTAGAAACTGTCCGCTTGCGATACGTCTTCCGCAGCGATGACTCGACCTTGGGCAGCGACCAAAGGTTTCACGATCGCATCCAGTGTGGAATAACCGAGCCCGACCACGACAAAATCGCGCGCCGGTCCGATCGGCACCAGCACATCGAAATTGATATCGGCGACGATATCTTGCAGCGGAATCGACGGATGTCTGGTGTAGAACTTCGAGCCGATCAAGCCTTCTTCTTCGAAGGTCGGAATGAGGAAAACGATACTGCGTTCCGGCTTTGGATTTTGCGTCGCGAACTGGGCAGCAATTTCAAGCACGCCAGCAACGCCGCTCGCGTTGTCGATTGCGCCGTGATAAATGTTGTTGCCGGGTTCGTTCGGATGCGTACCGAGATGATCCCAGTGCGCGGAATAAATAATCGCTTCGTTGGGATATTTGGAGCCGACCAGTTTTGCAATCACATTGCGAGATTCGCCGATTACGATGCGACTTGCCAGCGCGATATCGAGCTTGGCATCGGTCAGCACGACCGGCTTGAAATCACGCTGGCCAGCGGCTGCGCGCAATCGCGAAAAATCCAGACCAGCACTCGCAAATAGCGATGGTGCAACATCCCCGTTGATCCAGCCCTGCACCGGCAAACGTGACTCAGCGCCGTCCGCAGGCAGATCGAATTGCGCTTTGCTCCAACGCTTCTGCAACGCGTACCAATCATAACCGGTGCCGCGTTTGTCGTGGATGATCAGTGCCGCCGCGGCGCCCTGGCGCGCTGCTTCCTCGAACTTGTAGTTGGGTCGCGCATAAAAATTCAGGCGATGATTTTCGTAGGGTGTGGCGGCTGCCATGTGGAAATCTGGCGCGCCGCTCAGCATCACCACGGTCTTGCCCTTGATGTCGATGTCGGCGTAATCGTTCCAATTTTGTCCCGGCGCATTGATGCCGAAACCGACGAATACCATCGGACTGTCTTGCAGTACTGTTTCGGATTTTCCGGTGCGCGTAGCGATCAACATCTGCGTGCCGAACAATAGCTCCTGGTGTTTTTCCGGCAGCACGATCTGCATGCTGCTGCGCCTGACATCGGTGCTGCTGGTCATCACCGTGACGGTCTGGAAATAGCTCTCGCCATTGCCGGGCGCCAGACCCATGCGCTGGAATTGCGCTACCAGATATTGCAAGGTTTTTTCTTCGCCCGCCGTGCCCGGCGCCCGACCGCCGAATTCATCCGACGCCAGTATTTTGACATGCGCCGCGAAGTCCCTGGCTGAGATAGTCGGCGAAAAGCCGATACCCTGAGTGGCTGTTTTTGCCGTCGATGGCGCCGCTTCCGGAATGATTTCGCGGGCTTGTAGCCCGGCGCAGACATCCATACCAAGACAAACGGCAATCAAGCTCATGCGCGCATGGGCGGCTATGCCACTTTGCCGAAGAAATTTCGTCATGCCGAACGCAAACGTGTCCGATCCGCATACGATTGCGATGGGCTTTGCATGGTCATGTCGTTCGTCCCGTTCATCGAAGCGGTCGGCAGTGGGTAATGATTCCATAACGCTGATCACGCGCGTATCGTGACAGATTGATGGCGAAGAATGGATACAAAAATACGCAGATGGTCAGCATGCACTGACGCCGATAGGATCTATCAGCCATGACGACAACAACCTTGCTGCGGCGCAAATCCATCACGGTCGTCGACTACCGTTGCAGCGCCACGCCGCGCGATAAATCGTTTGTCGAACTGTACGATGGTTATTCGCTTTCGTATGTGCGCAAGGGCAGCTTCGGCTTGCGCAGTCGCGGTCGCATATCCGAGCTTGTCGCCGGATCGGTGATGGTCGGTTATCCGGGCGATGAATTCATCTGCACGCACGATCATCATGTTTGTGGTGACGAGTGTTTGTCTTTCCAACTTGCACCAGAACTGATCGACAGCATCGACGATCGCAGCGCGATTTGGCGAACCTCCAGCGTGCCGCCATTGGCGCCCTTGGTTGTGCTCGGTGAACTCGCGCAATCAGCAGCAACGGCAGACAGCAATTTGGGACTCGATGAAATCGGCATGCTGTTTGCCGCGCGTTTTGTCGAGCTTGTATCCGGACGGCAACACCAGTATTTGCCAACCCGCGCCAACGATCGGCGGCGTGCGGTGCAGGCGGCGCTGTGGATAGATGCCCATGCGCATCAAGCCATCGATCTGGCAATCGTTGCGAGCGAAGTCGGTTTGACTGCGTTTCATTTTCTGCGCCTGTTCGCCACGGTGCTCGGCGTGACGCCACATCAATATCTGTTGCGTTGCCGTTTGCGCAATGCGGCGAGTCTGCTCGCGAGTGATACGTGCGCGATCACCGATATCGCGCTCGATGTCGGATTTGCCGATCTGTCGAATTTCGTGCGCAGCTTTCATCGCGCCGCAGGTGTATCGCCACGAAACTTTCGTTACGCGGCGCAAGGAAACCGCAAGATTTTCCAAGAACGCCTGATTGCCTCGGCCTAGCATGCTGTTCGTCCGCGAAGAAAGCGGTGAACGAATCAATCACCGGCAATATCAAGTCTGAGAGGGAAACACGATGGCATCCATTCACCAGGAAATTTCTATCGATGCAAGCCCAGAGTATATATGGGCTGCCGTTGCCGATGTCGGCGCGGTGCACACGCGGCTGGCGCCGGGTTTTGTCGTCGACACGCAGCTTGAGCCCGGTGTCAGAATCGTCACGTTTGCGAATGGCCTCGTGGCTCGCGAATTGATCGTTGCGATAGATCACGACCGTCGTCGCCTGGTTTGGGCTATCGTCGGCGGCAGGCTCACGCATCACAATGCATCGTTGCAGGTATTTGCCGAGGATGCCGGGCGCAGCCGTGTGCTGTGGATCGCCGACCTGTTGCCTGATGAACTCGCGCCGAATATCGGTGCGATGATCGTGCAGGGTTTGCGTGTCATGCAACAAACGCTGGAACACAGCGTGGCGCAAGCAATACTTTCCCGCTGATGTGTTGCCTGATGGGCGCGTTATACAAATCACACTAATAGGCCAGTGCTCAGATAGCGCTACCGGCGGCGTGTCCGGATGCCCACGCCCATTGAAAGTTGTAGCCGCCCAGATGGCCAGTGACATCCACCACTTCACCGATGAAATACAGGCCCGCAACCAGCCGCGATTGCATCGAGCTGGATGACAGTTCTTCGGTATCCACGCCGCCGAGCGTGACTTCGGCGGTGCGATACCCTTCGGTGCCGCTCGCGACCAGTGGCCAGTTTTCGAGTTGGCTGGCGATCTGCTGTAGTTCGTTATCGCGATACTGGCGCATCGGTTTGCTGGTCAACCAGATTTCGCAAAAACGCAACGCCAGCCGACGCGGCAGGATATCGGCCAGCACGTTTTTCAACTCGGCCAAAGGTCGCTCGGCTTGCTGTTCGCGCAGGCGGGCGAGGGCATCGCCATCGGGCAACAGGTTCAGGCGCAGATCATCGCCGGGATTCCAGTACGACGAAATTTGCAGGATCGCCGGACCGCTCACGCCGCGGTGCGTGATCAACAAACCGGCGCGGAATGTTTCACCATTGCATTGACTCTCGACTGTCAATGCCACGCCGCTGAGATCCTGCAAGCGCTCGTGATGTTTGCCGCTGAGCGTGAGCGGCACGAGGCCGGCACGCGTCGGCAATACGTGGTGACCGAATTGGCGCGCGAGTTCGTAACCGAAGCCGCTCGCGCCCATGCTCGGAATCGACAAACCGCCACTCGCGACGACGAGCGCCGCAGCGGCGAAGGTGCCGAGTGCGGTCTCGATACGAAAACCACCGTCGCCGCTTTTCACGCGCGTGATCGTGCAACTGGTTTCGATACGCACATTCGCCGCGGCGCATTCATCCAGCAGCATGGACACGATCTGCTTCGAGGAATCGTCGCAAAACATTTGCCCGAGTTCCTTCTCGTGATAGGCGATACCGTGGCGCTCGACCATCGCGATAAAGTCGGCTGGTTTGTAGCGCGCGAGGGCAGATTTGCAGAAGTGCGGATTGGCGGAAAGGTAATTGCCCGGCGTCACGCCGAGATTGGTGAAGTTGCAGCGTCCGCCGCCCGACATGAGAATTTTCTTGCCGACCCGATTGGCGTGTTCGATCAGCAGCACGCGTCGCCCACGCTGACCCGCAGTGATCGCGCACATCAGCCCGGCGGCGCCACCGCCGATGATTATTACGTCGAAGTTTTCGGTCATGGCGATCGTGCGGTCGAGTTCAGTGGGTGGCTTGTATTTTTGTTCACGGCCAGCGATACAGCGCGTCCGGCGCGAGGCCAAGCCGGCGACACGCGCGTGCGGCAATGCCGTCATCGAGCGCGGCGCGGAACAGTGGCGCGATGCTCCACAATGTCGTCGCGGCGATCCGCGCTTGAGCACGCTGAATCGTACTTTCGCGCAGCAGGACTCTGGCCCAGTCCGGCAACAATACGGCACCGGCGCCGAGAAACAGATTGCGTGTCACGCCCGCTGCCGGCACCGGCAGGCGGATGCGTGTAAGGATATCCAACACGATGCGCGAGCGCTCGCTGAACTCGAGTTCGGCCCGTTTATCGCGGAAATAATCCATCACCTCGCTGTGCGATGCCGGCACATTCCGCGCACCGAGCGCTTCGGCCACACGTCGGGTTTCGTCGTAATAACGATCTACCGCCTGCTGTGGCAAACGCGCGTGGCTGTAACGCCGATAACCTTCGAGAAATCCGTACGCCTCGGTGATGTGCACCCAGGTCAGCAATGCCGGATCGTCCGCCGAATAGCTACGTCCGTCGGCTGCGGTGCCGCGCACGCGCGCATGAATTTGTCGCACCTTCGCGATCAAGGCCTCAGCCGGTGCGCGCGCCGCGTACGTGGTGCCGGCGACAAAGGCAGTAGTGCGACGCAGGCGTCCGACCAGATCGGTGCGGAAATTCGAATGATCCCACACGCCCGCCAAAGCGAGGGGATGCAGCGTCTGCAACATCAGCGCGCACAGACCGCCCGAAAGCATGCCCGGAAAGTCGGCATGAATTTTCCACGTAATACTTTCCGGACCGAACAAACCGGGATCGCCAAGCGGCTCGTCATAGCTCAGCCCGAGACTCGGATCGCGCGGAAAAGCGCTGATCACCCAGCGTCGAATCTGGGCGCGAGCAGGTGAAGCAAGGGAGGGCAACGGCATGCAAAAAAATTCCAGAAAACGATCGGTGATCCGGCATACTCGCGGCAGGCGGATGATGAATCTGCCGGTCGCGCAAGCCATGACCTGAATCAAAACTGACATGCTAACGGAATGAGTGTGCACGAAGCGAAAATCAATACGATAGCTGATCCCGACATCATTCTTTCGGTGCGTCATCTGCGCAAGCAATACAGCGCGACGGTCGCCGTCGATAGTGTTTCGTTCGAGGTGCGGCGCAATGAAATCGTCGGTTTGCTCGGGCCGAACGGTGCTGGCAAAACCACCACGATCAACATGATCCTCGGCGTACTCGAACCGAGCGCGGGTGAGATCGAAATCGAGGGCATCGCGCTGGCGAAACAACGCACTCGCGCCCTCGCACGGACCAACTTCGCGGCGGTGTATGCGCCGTTGCCGGGTAATATGACGGTGTATCAGAACCTGCGGTTTTTTGGTCTGATCTATGACGTCGCACAGCTCAATGCGCGCATCGAAACCTTGCTCGATCAATTCGAGCTGCGCCGATTCCGCGACACAAAATGCGGCGTGCTATCTTCCGGTGAACAGACGCGCGTCAGTCTGGCCAAGGCGCTGTTGAACGCGCCGCAACTGCTGTTGCTGGATGAGCCGACGGCGTCGCTCGATCCCGCTACCGCGCAGGATATCCGCCGCAGCATTCGCGATATCGCCACGCATGGTAACGGTGGAATCTTGTGGACGTCGCACAATATGTACGAAGTGCAGGACGTCTGCGATCGTGTGCTGTTCCTGTCGCACGGTCGCATTCTGCTCGAAGGCAATCCGAAAACCTTGCCCGGCGAACACGGTGTTGCATCGCTCGAAGAATTGTTCATCAGCCTCGCGCGCGAACCGCTGGCGTATGCGGAGAGCGGACGATGAATCCGCGTCGTATCTACGCTATTTTCCTGCGCCAGTTTTATCTGCTGCGCAGCAGCCCGACCCGCGTCGTGCCGCTGTTCGCCTGGGTGGCGATCGATATCGTGCTGTGGGGATTCATCGCGCGTTATCTCAATACCGTGTCATCGCCGGGCCACGATTTTGTGCCGAGTCTGCTCGGTGCAGTGCTGCTGTGGGACTTTTTCACGCGTGTGATGCAAGGCGTGACGATCGCCTTTTTCGAAGACGTCTGGTCGCGTAACTTTCTCAACGTATTCGCCACACCGTTGTCGATCTCGGAATACGTTAGTGGCCTGGTGCTGACCAGCATCGTGACCAGCCTGATCGGTTTGGTGGTGATGCTGGTTTTGGCGACGACGGTATTTGGTTTATCGTTTTTTGTTTACGGTGTACTGCTGGTTCCGTTCGTCGCCGTGCTGTTTTTGTTCGGCATCGCACTCGGCATTTTTGCCAGCGCGCTGGTGTTGCGTCTCGGGCCGGCGTCGGAGTGGCTTGTGTGGCCGATTCCAGCGCTGTTGTCGCCATTCGCTGCGGTGTTTTATCCGTTGTCCGTTTTGCCGCACTGGATGCAGTGGATCGGTTATGTCTTGCCGCCATCGTATGTGTTCGAAGGCATGCGCGCGGTAGTCGCGGGCGCAGCATTTTCGTCGTCGTCATTATTGATCGGGCTGGCGCTCGCGCTAATCCAGATCGTGCTCGCGTATCTGTGCTTCAGCCGGGTTTATCGCTCGGCGGTGCGCAGCGGATTGCTCGCACGCTACAGCGCTGAGAGTGTGGGCTGAGTGTTGCTCAGCCGATTCATTTTTTGCGTTTGTGTGCCTTGGCGATCGCCTCGGTCGATGCGAGCTCGTTAAAGTGAATCAGTCCGTGACTTTTCGGGTGATAGCCTTTCGGAAAAATAGTGCGGTCGTCGAACACAGCACCATCAAGTATCGCACCGTTCAATACGGCATCCGTGAAGTCGGTGCCGAGGATGGAGGTTCGTCCGCCCAGATTGTCGCGCCCCAAATTCGCAGAGCGGAAATTCGCATGCCGACATATCGCGTCATTGAGAAACGCTCCTCGCATGTCCGCACCTGTGAGAATCGCAAAGCTGAGATCGGCACCAGTGAGATGGGCCCAATACATTTCCGCCCCTGACATATTTTGACCTTGAAGCTGAGCAGAATATCCAAACACTCCCTGCATGTCCGCGCCGGCCAAACCGGAGGCAAGGTCGGCGACACGTATTTTGCACAATACCTCGCCGAGGTCATCACGTATTTCGATGACGTGTTTCCGTGGTTTTTTAGTCCCTGAGCCCGGCACTTCTGCTCCTAATTCAGGCGCTCGAAAATCGTGTCCTTGTCCTTCCAGATGCCGTTGGCCCATTGCTGGAACTGCGCGCGGAACGACGGATTGTTTTCGTAGTCGCCGTGCATAAGTTCGGCCGGAATCGGCAGCTCACGCACTACCACGCTGACTTTTCGCACACGTCCGGCGAGCAGATCCACGAGAGTCGGGCGACCATCGGGATAGACGATCGTGACATCGATCACCGATTGCAGAATCTCGCCCATGCTGTCGAGCACGAACGCGGCACCGCCGGATTTCGGTTTCAGCAGATGCGCGTAGGGCGATTGCTGGCGCGAATGTTTTTCATCAGTGAAGCGCGTGCCTTCGACGAAGTTCATCACCGACACCGGCAGATCGCGAAAACGTTCGCAGGCTTTACGCGTTTCTTCCATATCCTTGCCGGCCAGCTCGGGATGTTTTTTCAAGGTCGCGCGTGAGTAGCGGCGCATGAACGGAAAATCCAGCGCCCACCACGCCAGGCCAAGCACCGGCACCCAGATCAATTGCTGCTTGAGAAAAAACTTGAGGAACGGAATGCGCTTGTTGAAGATTTTCTGCAGCACTGGAATATCCACCCAGCTCTGGTGATTGCTGAGTACTAGATACCAGCCGCGATAACGCAAGCCGTTGAGCCCTTCGACCCGCCATTCGATGCGCGTGAAAACGCGGTACAACACGCTGTGTACCGCAATCCAGTCTTCCGCCAGCAGCACCAGGATGCGCGAACAAACGCGGCGGAATCCCTTGATCGGCACGATCGCCTTGATGATTGCAAACAGAAAGAGTGGGGTGACATGCAGCAACAAATTCAGCGCGACCAGCAGGCACACCAGCGGCAAACGAATGAAGGTCGGTAGAAAGGTGAGCATCGTTTTCCTGAGTGGTGATCAATGGCACAAAGTAGGGGATTATCGCCAACCGCGCCATTTGCAGCAATGCAAGATCACTCCTCGGGCGTAGCGCGGTGGCGCGAAGCATTTTTCGCGGAGGTATTGCGGCGTGACTTCTGGGAGTGTAACCGCATCGCCGCGTGCGCCAGACTGTAATCGGCAACGTGGCGCTGGCGATCTTGGCTGGCACCGCAACTAATCCTCCCGAGCAGAGAAAACACCATGAAAACCTTGTGCACCGCCGTGATCGTCACCGCTTTGTCGGCGCTTGCCGCGCCGAGTTTCGCCGAAGATGCGCCGGCCAAGGATGCCAAGCCCGATGCGGCAAAACAGGATCAGCCCAAGCCCGAAAAGCTTGTCGCCAAACAATCCGAGACCGATGGCGCGGTGACCGTCGAGGGCAAGCACATCGATTACAAGGCGGTTGCCGGCACGCTGATTCTGGACGATAAAAAAGGCGTCGGCACGGCCAGCATTTTCTACGCGGCGTATTTCAAGAAGGGTGCGGATGCATCGAAGCGCCCCGTTACTTTCATCTACAACGGTGGCCCGGGATCAGCAACCGTCTGGCTGCATATGGGCGCGTTCGGGCCGAAGCGTGTGGTGACCGACGACGATCAACACACCGCACCGGCGCCGTACGGCCTGATCAATAACGATTACAGTTTGCTCGATGCCAGCGATCTGGTTTTCATCGATGCGCCGGGGGCGGGTTTCAGTACGTTTGCCGACAAGGAAAAAGGCCCGAAGGATTATTTCGGTGTCGATCCCGATGCCGAGGCCTTCGCACAATTCATCGGCAAGTTCCTGTCGAAATACGGTCGCTGGAATTCACCGAAATACCTGTTCGGCGAAAGCTACGGCACCACGCGTTCGGCGGTGCTGGCGAATCTGTTGCAGAGTGAAAAAGCGATCGACCTGAATGGCGTGATCCTGCTGTCGCAAGTGCTGAACATGGCGATGCTGATCGATTTCCCGCAGATTAATCCCGGCGTGGATCTTTCGTATCAGCTGGTGCTGCCGACATATGCGGCAACGGCGTGGTATCACAAGAAACTCTCGAATCGTCCGGCCGAACTCAAGCCGTTCTTGGCCGAAGTCGAGCAGTTCGCGATGGGCGAATATGCGCAGGCGCTGGCGGCGGGCACGGCGCTTGATCCGGCGCGCAAGCGTGCGATCGCCGAGAAGTTGCACAGTTATATCGGCCTGCCAGTCGACTACATCGAACGCGCCGATCTGCGTATCAATGGTGGCGAGTTCGAGCATACCTTGCAGATCGATGAAGGCCTGACTACTGGTCGCCTCGACTCGCGTTTCTCCGGCCCAACGATGGACGCCTTGGAGCAGGGCGCGGCTTACGATCCGCAGTCGGCGGCTATTTCCTCGGCGTATGTCGCGGGCTTCAACGATTACGTGCGCAAGCAACTAAAGTTCGGCCAGGACGACACGTATCACCTGTTCGCGGAAGGTACATTCCCGGGCTGGAAGTTCGAGCACAAGCAACCGGGCGCGCCGTTTCCGGTGCCGGGTTTTCCGAACGTGATTCCCGATCTGGCGGCGGCGATGAAATACAATCCGCGTCTGAACGTGATGTTGAACTCGGGTTATTTCGATCTCGCTACGCCGTTCTTCACGGCCGACTACGAAATGCGCCACCTGCCAATTCCGCAGAGTCTCGTGAAGAACATCGAGACGCATTATTACGAGTCGGGACATATGGTTTACGCCCATCTGCAGTCGCTGAAAGAGCTGCATGACAACGTCGCGAACTTCATCAACAAGACCGATAATATCGGTCCGCAATAAGTATTCGAGACCGCTCGGAGTTTGGCTCAGGCTGATTCATCCTCTCGCAATTTTGGCGAGAGGATGAATCGCCGCTCAAGGAACACAAATTACGGCAAGCTGATCGTGCCGCTGCCAAGCACGATGACGCGTCCGCCTACGAAGATGTTTTTATCCGCATCCACACCCAGCTTTAGCGTGCACGGACGACCGGTGCGCTCGCCTTGCGACAGCGTCCACGACAACGGTAACGTGTGCTTGGTCGCGACCAGATAACCGCCGAGATTCGCGCACGCCGAACCGGTGCCGGGGTCTTCGATGAAAGCTGCACCTTGTGGAAAAAAGAATCGCACCAGCGCGGTATCGGCGCCGGTCTTGGCAAACACGTAGGCCATCGCGCGCTGGCCGTTATAGCAATCGCGGCGCAACAATACGGCGTCGATTTCCACCGCGTGCACCGCCGCCGCATCGCGCAGAGGAATCACCAACTGATTGCTGCCAGTGTCAATCCACAATGGATCAGCGACGATCGCATCGGCATCCAGCCCGATCGCCGAGGCGATCTGCGCGCGCGTGGCGGTTGGCTCGGTCACGCGTGGCGCTTGCGCTGACTGCAAGGTCCAGTGATCGCCGACGGCAGTGACCGGAACGATGCCGACATGCATCTGCAACGTCACTGCATCACCGCTATTACGCAGTCCGCGCAATACATGGGCCGTGCCGAGGGTTGGATGACCGGCGAACGGCATCTCGAATTCGGGCGTGAAAATGCGCACATGCGCGATGGCCGTGTCGCTCGGAAAAATGAACGTGGTTTCGGAAAGATTGAACTGCAGTGCGAGCGCCTGCATCGTGGTCGTATCGAGTCCACGTGCATCCTCGAACACGGCCAGTGGATTGCCGCTGAGGGCGGAGTCGGCGAAGACGTTGACGATCTGGAAACGGTAGTCGGACATGCGGCTCTCTGCGAAACAAGGGATAGTCGAAATCGAATTCTTCGCGTGGTGCGGGCGAAGCCTCGACATGATTTCCAGTCTAGCCGTTAGACCTTTGTTTCGTCCAAAGACCGCGAAATATTTTCCAGTCCCTGTTTCAATTCGGCCGTGCTCGGCCAGCCGAAACCAATACGCATGAAGGTGCGTTCCTGCTCGAACCAGTGCCCCGGCCCAACGAAGGTCTGATAGGTTTCATTGAGCACGCGATAGAAATTTTCGATATCGATGCCCGCACTTTTCTTGATGCGCGGAAAACACACCACACCACCTTGCGGATGTATGCACTCGATCCGTATTTCACCGGCGAGCCATTGCAATACGACTTCGCGATTCTCCGCGATCTTGGCGCGGATGGCCGGTAGAAACCGATCGCGTTTTTTCAGATATTGCCACGCGACTTCTTCATCGAGCATCGAGCCGCAGATAAAAATCTGCTCCTTTGCGGCGAGAAAGGTTTGCATCAATGTCGCATTCTGGCAAACCAGCCAGCCGAGGCGAATGCCGGGCAGGCCATAGGTTTTCGACAGGCTGGCGACGCTGATCACGTGCGATCCGAGCGATGCGGCGAGCGGCGGCAATGCGGCATAAGCCATGTCGCGATAGGTTTCGTCGACGAGCAGCAGACAACCTTTTTCTGCCGTGATTTCAACCAGTCGACGCAGCTCCGTTTCGGTCAGCATCACGCCGGTCGGATTGTGCGGCGTGGTGACGCTGACCAGTCGCGTATCTGGCTGGATGCGCGCCGCAAGCGCGTCGATTTCAATACGAAATCCTTGCTCGAAAGTGAGATCGAAAAAATCGATCTGCGCGCCGATCGCGCGCGGTGTTTCGATATTCGTCGCATAATTCGGTCGCACCACGAGCAGCCGGTCACCGGCCTGCAGCAATGACGTGGCGATGATGAACAATGCCGATGCCGCGCCGACGGTAAGCAGCACATCATCGGCGCGCACAGCGAAATCCTGCGCGAGCAATTCGCGCAGTGCTGGATGGCCGCGATGGTCGCCGTAACACAGTACGAGATCCTGCAGGTTCAAGCCGAGCTCGGAGAATTTGCAATCGCGAAACGAGCTTTCGGTCAGATTGAATTTGATATTGCCGTAACCCATCTGTTCCGGCGATTCGATCTCGATCGGCATGCGTACATATTTCATGCGATGCCCTACAGCCAGCCACGTCGCTTGAACCACAACAGCGGCAGGATGCAACTCACGAGCATCGTCAGCAGCGCCATCGGATAACCCCAATTGGTCGCGAGCTCAGGCATATTCTTGAAGTTCATGCCCCAGATGCCAGCGAGGATTACCGGCGGAATGCCCGCGACCGACGCGACTGTCAGCACCTTCATCACCTCGTTCTGATCGGTGTTGATAATGCCGAGAATCGCATCCAGCAAAAACTGCAATTTGTCGGTAAGCTGCGCATCGAATTCGTTGAGTGCGACCAGATCGTTCTTGGCCAGCAGCAGACGCGCGAGACTCGGCATGTCCATGCATTTCGGCTTGCCGTCGTGAGCGAACGTCACCACGCGCAGCACCCCGATCAGCGAGCTGCGCATGCGCGTGAGGCGGCTTTCCAGACGCGCTACTTGCAACATCGGTTCGCGCAGTGAGCTTGAACGTTTGCCAGCGCCGGCAAGCACTTCATGCGACAGTTGGCCGAGCTCTGCGGCGATGGCTTCCATCTGGTCTGCAGCGAGATTGATGATCGTCTCCATGATGGTGATGAACGCATCGATGCTGGTAACGTCCGTGTTTTTTTCGATGCGCGACTCGGCCAGATCAAACGCCTGCGAATCACTGTAACGCAGCGATACCAGCACGTCGGACGTCAGCAAAAATCCCAGCGGTGTAGGCGCTTCGTTGCTGTGCGCCGCATCCGAAAAATACGGAATGTTGAGATACAGCACGTCGCCTTCGGCACGAATGCGGCTGGAAAGTTCGATGCCGCTGATCTGGTCGCGCTCGGGGATGTTCAAGCCAGTTGCATCTGCCGCCTGCTGTTTTTCTTCGGGCGTGGGATTGAGCAGGTCGAACCACACCGCGTGATTTTTTTCCATCGTTGGCGCTGGCTTGGATGATGGTATTGCGGTGGTCGGATAAATCTTTAGCATGAGGTATCGATCCGTGCAGGAAAATGTCGTTGCATGACAGCCAGGGCGGCGCTCATTGGGACAACGGCCAGCTTGCAGTGCCGCTGATCACGGTATCGGTGCGGCCGCCGACCCAGACGTTTTCGCCGGTCTGCATGCGGACTAGAATCTGCGCATCGTGGCCAATCTCGCGGCCTTGGCTGACACGATAACCTTGCGCAAACTCGCCCTGCGGTTCGCGCGCACCGATGTAGGCGGCGATCAAACCGTTGGCTGCGCCCGACGCGGGATCTTCGTTGATGCCGACGCCGCACGGAAACGCGCGCACCACGAGTTGACGCTCGAAATGCTGGCTGCGCGCGAACACGCACAAACCAAGGCTGTCGCTCGCTTTTGCCAGCGCAGCGATCGCGGCATGATCCGGTTGCCACGCGCGCAAGTCGGCTTTGCTGCCGAACTCGGCTAACCACCAACGTCGTCCACCTTCGACCAACGCCGGTGGCAAAATACCGAGCCGGGTGGTGCCAAGTACCGTCTGCAACAAGGGCTGGTCGGCCAGTCCGTGATCAAGAATTCGTGCGCGCGGCGCTTCGACAAACAGCTGCCGTTGGCTACCTTCGCCGTCGATGCGAATCGTCAGCAATCCTGCGGCACACTCTTGCACGAGTGTGCCGTCATGTGCGCTCGCCATGCCGGTTTCGAGCACGGCATGCGCGCTGCCGATACTCGGATGACCGGCAAATGCAATCTCTCGCACCGGCGTGAAAATGCGCAGGCGATAACTCGCGCTGCTCTGTGTCGGCGGCAATACGAACGTGGTTTCGACGAGGCCGGTCCATGCGGCGAACGCCTGCATGTCAGCATCGCTCCAAGCCTGCGCATCGAGCACGACGCCGAGCGGATTGCCGCCGCCACGGCTGGCCGCAAAAACATCGAGTTGCAGATAACGCACGTTGCGCATGATGGATGCTGCTGAAATTCCGGAGAGCGTTGACATATGCGGTAGCGTTATTTTTCGACTGCGCGCAAATGAATATCATCGGCCCAAATGGTTCCTCGATCCTGCAATAACAGTCCAACGCTTATCGACGTCGTGCCGGCGGGTGCTTTGGCCAGCAATACAACTCTCCGCCATGATTTTTTTGTGCCAGTGACAATAGCGGAATTTGCCTGCGTGAGAATGTCGCCAGAGCCGGTCATGAAGTTCACGCTCAAGCGCCAGCCTTCCTTGCCGACGCCCTCGCTGCGCAGCATGGCGGATAGTTCGATGTCTTTCCCACCAACACCGACGACAGGGACGGTCTGTTCAAGCAGGCCATACATTTGTTCGGCGATACGTTTCATGCGAAAGCTGTGCTTGCCGCCGTGGAATATTTTGCTGTCGATGCCCATCTCGTAAGCAGCTATCCCCGCGTGCTGCAACTGCGTCCAGCCGGGAATATCTTCACCTTGCATCGGTGTTTCAAAACCCGGGTTGACCAGCGCAATTTCCGCGGCAAAGGATGATGCGGAAAAACCCAGCAACACGCTGAGCATGACAATCAATTTCATCGAGCGATTCCTTGAGAGAGATACATGACAGGTCGCCACTATGCCAGCAGCTGTGGCATTGTGAACAGTGCGGTTTTGTTCGTGAATAGTCGGCACAATGCGATTCGCGGGCGCGATGACACAAATCGTCGAAAAGAATTTGCAACCGCCGGATTTGCGTGACGCAAAATTGCCGTCAACCCATCAACCTGACGTTTGCCGCCATCGGAGAAATACATGAGCACCAACAGAAACGTCGCCGTGATCATTGGCAGCCTGCGCAAGCAATCGCTGAATCGCAAACTCGCCTTGGTGCTGATGGAACTTGCACCGCCGAGCCTGACAATGAATATCGTCGAGATCGGCCAGTTGCCGTTGTACAACCAGGATCACGAGGAAACGCCGCCAGTGGCGTGGACTGCGTTTCGCGATCAGGTGGGCCCGAGCGACGCGGTGCTGTTCGTCACGCCCGAATACAATCGCTCGATTCCGGGCGTATTGAAAAACGCGGTCGATGTCGGCTCGCGCCCGTACGGCAAAAGTATTTGGGAAGGCAAATCCGCCGCTGTAGTCAGCGCGTCACCCGGCGCGGCCGGCGGATTTGGCGCCAACTACCATCTGCGTCAATCGCTGGTCGGCGTAAATGTGGCCGTGATGGCACAGCCGGAAGTTTGTCTCGGCGGCGCCGACAAACATTTCGATGCCGAAGGCAAGCTCGTGAATCCATCCACAGCAGAATTCCTCGGCAAATTCACGCATGCATTTGCGGCGTGGATCGAGCGTTTTGTCGCGAAATAATCGCGGTCGAAAACGTGTGCTGTTGGATATTTAAAATTCAAATTCTTTCGTTCTTGAGTGTGAAATTGAGTTGAAGCCGTTAGCATTCGCTGAGATTTATTCGCTCTCGAAAAAAACGCGTGCTTAGTTAAGAATCGTCATTTTGATTGCGTGAGCATCGAGGGTAGTCATAATAAATCGCGTCAGATGTATCGTTATCCCAAGGCAGGCAGGTTAGCACATAACCAAGCGTGTTTACGATATGAAAGCCCGGCAACGCATACCAATTTTCGTTATCGCTATTGCCAGATTCGACCACAGTCCAGACGTGATTAAGCGGCTTGTTTTTCACGTCTACTAAATCGAATAGGCCTGCTTCGTCTGTTTGCAAGACCCCCAACGCGCCCAAAATTCATCTTCCGAAATATAGTGGGGATCACTGCTCATAGGACAGTCACTCAAGCGGCTGTTTGTTTGTCCTGCAATGTCTTCCGATGTAGCTCAACTAATGATGGGTCAGGAAGAAATCGTTCAGGCAACTCGATCTGTTTGTCCGCTGTCGGCCAGAACACTTCACGCAAGAATTTATCTTTGGTTGTTTTGAGTTTCTCCGAAAGCACAATGCGCCGGTCATTACTTAACGTAAATAGATAGCTATCGAAGGCCTTGTCATGGATTGCGGAAAGACATAAACCATTGCTCGGATTCAATCGATTCGCCTTGTCGACACTCCACGGCACGATATGGCTAGCAACCAGCAATCTTGCATCGGAAACTCCGGAAATACAGCAGCGCTCGCGATAGCTACTAAGCACGGCCCGGCGAAAGAAATTCTGCTTGATGCGCTGCTGAGTAAAAGCCAGTCGAGTCTCGCCAGTAAAATCTATGTATGAAAAATCGTTTTCTTTCTCCAAAGTAGGAACGGGCTTAATGCCATTCTCTCGAAGTAAATATTGGTGTAATTGCTCGCATTCAACGGCTAGACCTTCCCAATCGTTGTGAAACTCTCTCCAAATTGTCCGGTCAAGCGCAGAGGCACCACTCAAACCTTTACGACCCGAGCTGGTAATCGACGGATCGAGACTGGCAAAGTTAACTAGCTTCATCGCTAACGCGCTCGGTGTGCGGCCAATCAATGACGCGAGCTTGATGATCTCAGGATTCTTGCTGTGCAACTTCCCGAATGGCGTTTGGCAGTAGAAATGAAAAGCGAGCTTAAGCTGCTCTTGCGTCCAGTTCCCTACCGTAGCGAATGCATGTGGTGAGATATTCGGAATATCAGTCACGGTTGCTTCCTTGATGCGCAGCTTCGATGCGATCAACTTTGCAACGGTTTCGATCATCGGCGCAACTGCTGCTTCGGCGAGCAGCTGATACGCCTGCGTATCACTCACCGGAATCTTGAAACTGTCGGGCAATCCCATGAGCCGCGCGCATTCGCGTGGTGTGAGTCGACGTGGGCGTTTGCGCGGGCCTTGCGCGAGCAGGATTTCCGATCCGTCCTTGTAATAGCGCGCAGATAGAGTACGCGAGACGCTATCGGAATTGACTAGCCCAAAGCCGAAACCATTGCCCGCAGCGCGATGCTTGGCGGCGTATTCCTGCAAGTAAGTCCACAGGCGCGGCGTTAATGTGTATTTCGCATCGACCTTGGCTTTGATACCGCTAGTGAATGGCGCTTCGGCGGCCTCGCTACCGTCTTGCGGGTGCAGGATGGAATTGAGGCGCGGGCCGGTTTTCGGCAGTTGCAAATCGTCCCACGAGAAATCGGTTGCCTCACGAAAACCCACGACAAGAATACGCTCACGATGTTGGGGCACGAAATGCTGGCCGTCGATCACTTTGCAATGGATGTGATATCCGAGATCTTCGCGCAGCACTTTCTGGATCACACGAAACGTGTTGCCCTTGTCGTGGCTGACAAGATTCTTGACGTTCTCCAGTAAAAACGCTCTGGGACGTTTGGCCTTGAGGATGCGCGCCACATCAAAAAACAAAGTGCCTTGTGTTTCATCGGCAAATCCGTGGGCACGACCGAGCGCGTTCTTTTTCGACACACCTGCAATACTGAACGGCTGACATGGAAAACCGGCCAGCAATACATCGTGATCGGGAATGTCGTTTTCATCCACTTGGGTGATGTCACCGACAAATGTGTGCGAGGCGTCGGGGAAATTTTCCAGATAGGTTTTCTGCGCGTAGGAATTCCATTCGCTGGTAAAAACACAACGTCCCCCATGCGCCTCGAAACCCATGCGGATGCCACCGATACCGGCGAACAGGTCGATAAAAGTGAAGGCTGCATCGGTTTTGTGCGTCGGACTGGCCAGCGGCAATAGACGTTGACGAATGGCATCGGCCAGATAGGGTGGCGGATCGCTTTCGCCGACCTCCCAGCGTCGCAAGGTACGCACATCCACTTCGAGTGCGTAGGCCAGTTCTTTCTGACGATAACGGCCACGCAGGCGCGTCAACAATGCATGCACTTCTTCCATTTGCGATTTTTCATTCGGGGCTTGGTTGCGGGCATTATGTCCGCTATTTGTCCCTTTTGGAAGTCCGAAATTTCCGATGAACCACAGGCTTGGGCGCGCTGTTTTTACGGGCTTGATCGAGAGCGGCGAGCAGACAAATTCTACGCAATGAATCCGGAAAATATTGTGCGATGCCGCAGTCAGCGCGTTTTGATGCGATCATGACGCATGAAAAATTTCACTGAACTCGCTTTGAGCGCGCCGCTGATGCAGGCGCTGGACGCACTTTCGTACACGCAAATGACACCGGTGCAGGCGCTCAGCTTGCCGCCGATGCTGGCCGGCAGCGATGTGATCGCGCAGGCGCGTACCGGGAGCGGCAAGACGGTCGCGTTCGGCCTCGGGCTGTTGTCGCATCTCGATGCGAGTCGCATCAAGGTGCAGGCGCTGGTGCTTTGTCCAACGCGCGAACTTGCCGATCAAGTCGCCAAGGAAATCCGCCGACTCGCGCGGTTTGTGCCGAACATCAAGGTGCTGACCTTGTGCGGCGGAATTCCACTCGGCCCGCAGCTCGCATCGCTGAGTCACGATCCGCATATCGTGGTCGGCACGCCGGGACGCATCCAGGAACATCTGCGCAAGCGCACGCTGCATCTGTCGTCGCTCAAGGTGCTGGTGCTGGATGAGGCCGACCGCATGCTCGATATGGGTTTCGAGGAAGCAATCAACGAGATCATCGCGAAGACGCCGAAAACCCGCCAGACGTTGCTGTTCTCGGCAACCTATCCCGATGAGATCCGCAGTATCAGCGCCAACGTGCAGCGCACGCCGGTCGAAGTGACGATCGACACTGCGCCCGAGAGCGAGGAAATACAGCAGCTGTTTTTTGAAGTCGAATTTTCGCGCAAGCCCGAAGCACTCGCGGCGTTGCTGGCGGAGTATCAGCCCGAGTCGGCCGTGGTGTTCTGCAATACCCGACGCGATACACAGGACGTTGCCGATCATCTGGCGCAGCAAGGTTTCTCCGTACTCGCCTTGCACGGCGATCTGGAGCAGCGCGAGCGTGATGAAATTCTCGTGCGGTTCGCCAACAAGAGTTGTGCGGTGCTGGTCGCCACCGACGTCGCCGCTCGCGGTCTGGATATCAAGGAACTTGCGGCTGTGATCAGCTACGAATTGCCGACCGATCCCGATGTGCATGTGCATCGCATCGGCCGCACCGGTCGGGCAGGGCAGAAGGGCTTGGCCTTGAGCCTCTGTTCGCCGCGCGAAATCAATCGCGTTTTGCCGATCGAAACCCGCGAACAGAAACCCGTGCGTTGGGGCAAGCTCGATCTTTCCGCGAGCAAGACAAAATTGCCCGCTGCCGCAGCGATGGTGACCCTGGTGATCGACGGCGGACGCAAGGACAAGGTTCGTGCGGGCGATATTCTCGGCGCACTGACTGGCGATGCCGGCGTCGCGGCGGAAGCGGTCGGGCGCATCGATATTTTCGATGTGCGCGCGTACGTCGCGATCCAGCGCAAGTTGGCGACGAAAGCGCTCGAACGACTCGGCGCCGGCAAGATCAAGGGCCGCAATTTCCGCGTGCGACGATTGGGATGATTTGCGTTGCGGTGGCATCCGCGACTACCGCGCCTTGAAGCAAGCTCGCGTTCGCGGATATCAGCAAAACGTTTTCCGGTTGTTTGCTCGATTGCCCTCTCGACCGGCGTGCAGCTCATTCCTCATGCTATCAACATTGTGTTTGCCAAGGGCTGGCGGATTTTGGCGTTCCCCGATACTATCGCGGCGCCGATCTTAAGTTGTTTTCATCTGGCACAAGGGGGGAATCAGACGAACTGCGCGAACTACGCCTACGGTTAGCCGCGTCGGGGTAGCCGCGGTGCATCTGTTGCTCTGACGTCTTGCGAATCATGACCGGAATCTTCCGATTGTCACTGGTCGATAAAAGCCAATGGAGGCGGGCATCGTGGGGCACGATTCATCAAACATCAACCGACCTTCGTGCGCGATTTAGCCAGCGTGCCTTGATCGATTCAATATCAAAGCCGGTATTCGTTTTTTCAGGGGGAGTAACGAAATGACATGCACCTATCGTATGCAGCGACATCCATTAGCGTTGGCGCTCAGCACCGCATTCGCGCTGCAAGGCGGCAACCTGTTCGCTGCCGATGTCGAGATCACACCACCGCCGGCCGGCAATGTCGTGATCAAGGACAGCACCGGCGCGATCGCGCGGTTTGTCGTTGATCCGAGCGGCGCTGTCAGCATCAGCGGCTTGCCGAGTGCGGCGCAGGAAAACTCCCCGGTTTGTTTCAATACCAGCACCGGACAGCTCGGCACATGTCCGCCGTTGGTCGCCGGACCGACCGGTGCCACAGGCGTGATGGGTAACACCGGCCCGACCGGTTCCACCGGCGCAATCGGTGCCACCGGTTTTCAAGGCATTCAAGGTAGCGCTGGGGTGACTGGCGTTACCGGAATCACTGGTGTGACAGGGGCTACGGGTGCAACTGGACTCAGTGGCGTTACTGGCGCGACTGGAGTTGGCGCTACCGGTGCAACCGGGGTTATCGGCAATACCGGCGCAACGGGATCGATTGGTGCCACCGGTGTGACGGGCGCCAGCGTGACCGGCGCAACAGGATTCACCGGTGCCACAGGCCCGACGGGTAGCGTGGGTGCGACCGGCAATACCGGCAGCATCGGTCTGACTGGAGCTACCGGTGCAACGGGGGCAGGCGTTACGGGCGCAACTGGCGTGACCGGTTCCACAGGTACAGTAGGCAATACCGGTAACACCGGACCATCGGGGGCAACAGGCGCCACTGGCGCCGGCGTTACGGGGGCGACAGGATCGACGGGATTCACTGGTGCCACTGGTGTGACGGGCTCGACCGGAGCAACCGGAGCCACTGGCGCTGGCGTCGCAGGCATAACGGGCGCTACCGGACCTAATGGGCTTACTGGTGTCACCGGAGCTACTGGCTCGACCGGCGCGATAGGAAGCACCGGTGCCACCGGCGTCGGTACGGCTGGCGCTACCGGTGCCACCGGCGCGGCAGGCACAGCATCAGCAGGTGCTTTGTTACGCGATTCAGCCGGTGCGGCACTCGGTACGATTCTGACGATGGGAACGCCGGGTAGTCCCGGTTCGACCAATACCATGTGGGTCTATACATCGACGAAACATCTGGTGGGCATTACCTTGGCCGGTGCAATTACAACGACAAGCCCGTTGTATTACACCGGATTGAATTGCACCGGTAACGCCTACCTCAACAGCGGCAGTGCTACTGCAGGCGCCACTACCTACGCGAAAAACGTCCTGTATTCGCAGAAGAATTCGCAGGTCTACACGCTCGCCAACGCCAATGCGAATGGACAGGCGACGTCGGTCGCCCCGACCCCCGCTTATCAGTCACAAGAAAGCGGCGTCGGGGTATGCACCAATACGGTACCGACGAATGCAGGATTCCTCATGACAGCCGTGACGATGGCGACGATCGGTCTGCCGGCGGCGGGTACCACACCGGTCGCGGTGCCGTTGCAATTTCCGTGATCGGTTGAACGGCGTTACGCTTTGAATTTCAGCTATGCCGGTAATTTTGACGCGACACCTGTGCGGCCAAGGGCGTGCAGGCGTCACGCAACACCAATCAAAAATAAGCTGGCGTATCACCATCGCAGCAATCAAGGCGTTGTAATACGACGTTTTATATTGGCTGGATTGGTACCAATGCCTGCCAGTACATGCGCCAACACGCTATCGGTGAAGCGCGAATCCAGCGCCGCATGTCCGACCAGCAAGCGATAGAACACTGGCGCATAAATCAAATCGAGCACGACTTCGATATCGATATCGACTCGGATCTCATGCTGAGCGATTGCGCGTTCGACAAAGCTGCGTCCTTCATTGCGTCGCGCCAGAATGAAGTGATTGCGAAAAACTTTCGATAACTCGGTATCCGCGTTGCTCGCCGCGAGAACCATGGCGACGTTGCGCCCCATGCGGGTGGCAAATACCGCGATGATGTCGGCCAGCTGCCGGCGTAAATCCGCCACGCCGCTGGGCGTTTTTCGGCGAGCGGAGACCTGGACCGGTACTTCCACCATCGCCGCCATCGCAACCGCCAATGCGTTTGGCCATGTCCGGTAAATCGTCGGCTTGCCGACACCCGCACGCAACGCGATGCCTTCCATCGTGACCGCGGCAATCCCACCTTCTTCCAGCATCGAACGCGCCGCAGTCAGGATCGCATTGCGCGCCTCGACATTGCGCGGGCGACCGCGTGCATTCGCCGCGATCGACGTTGGGGTGGATTGGTGCTTGACAGAGGATGATTTTTTCATAATATTACGTTACGTATCGTAACGATATTTTTCGAGCTGGTCAAATTTTGCGCGGCAAGCTCGCTGGGCTCAATCATTCCTCAATCAACCATGGAGAACGCCATGAAAAACCTCAAAACGATTCCCGATGGATTTCATACGCTCACGCCGTACATCGTGGTGCGTGATGCCGCGAGTGCGATCGCGTTCTACCGTGAGGCCTTCGGCGCCGAAGAAATGTATCGGTTAACGGAACCCGGCGGCAAGGTTGGCCATGCCGAATTGCGTATCGGCAACTCGTTGCTGATGCTGGCAGATGAGTATCCGGATTTCGGCGCTTTAAGTCCGCAAAGCATCGGCGGCTCGCCGGTGAAACTGCATCTGAGTGTCGACGATGTCGACGATTTTTTCGCGCACGCCATTGCCGCTGGCGCCACGATATTGCGCGCAGTCAAGGACGAGTTTCATGGCAATCGCATGGGCATGCTGGTCGATCCGTACGGCCACACCTGGTCGATCAGCACGCAAATCGAGCAGCTCACCCCAGAAGAAATGCAGCGTCGTTTTTCTGCTGCGTTTGAATGACGGAAACCCCGCTGTCGGCCGCTGGCGCCAAAGGTTTCAGACTTCGGTTTGCCTGCTCAACCAATCCACCGCGCCGAGACCGGCAACACGGCCACTGGCAAAACACGCGGTGAGCAGATAACCGCCGGTTGGTGCTTCCCAGTCGATCATCTCGCCCGCGCAGAAAATTCCGGGGCGCGCACGCAGCATGAGGTTTTTATCGAGCGCAGCAAATTTCACTCCGCCGGAACTGCTGATCGCCTCGGCGATCGGGCGCGGACGTTGCAACACCAACGGTAATGATTTGATCCATGCCGCGAGGTTGTGCGGATCGTTGAAATCGGCCTTCGGCACGACTTCGTAAAGCAAGCCAGCCTTGACGCCTTCGATACCGATCGTGCGCCGCAAATGTGTTGCCAGCGAACGACCGCCACGCGGGCGGGCGAGGTCACGATGTAATCTTTCGAGGTCGCGATCCGGTGTCAGATCGAGGCGAATTTCGACCTTGCCTTGTGCCGTGATCGTATCGCGCAGCGGGGCCGAGAGTGCATAGATCAAGCTGCCTTCGACACCTTTGGCGGTGATCACAAATTCGCCAAGCTGCGAATGGTGTTCGCCAAGTTGATCGATCAAGGAAATGCGCACAGCTTTGAGCGGATGGCCGGCGTGACGCGAAGAAAAATGCTCGCTCCAGTCCAGCTCGAAACCGCAGTTCGACGGCTGCAGCGGTGCGATATCGACCGACATTTCGCTCAGCCACGTTTGCCATGCGCCGTCCGAACCGAGCTCCGGCCAACTGCCGCCGCCCATTGCGAGAATTACCGCATCGGCTGCAACCAGACGTTCACTGTCGGCGCTGGAAAATCGCAGTGCGCCGCTGTTATGCCAGCCGATGCAACGATGATGCACATGAAAGCGCACGCCACTTTCGCGCAGGCGCCGCACCCAGCCACGCAGCAATGGCGCGGCCTTGAGGTCGCGTGGAAATACGCGTCCCGAGCTGCCAACAAATGTTTCCACGCCGAAGCCGCGTGCCCATGCACGTAACGCGGCTGCATCGAACGACTGCAGCCAATGTTCGACTTCGGCATGGCGTGCGCTATAACGCATCACGAACTGCGCGAACGGTTCGGAATGCGTGAGATTCAAACCGCCTTTGCCGGCCAGCAGAAACTTGCGCCCGACCGAACCCATCGTGTCAAACACATCGACTTGCAGGCCCGCCGCGCAAGCCACTTCGGCCGCCATCAATCCCGCCGGCCCGCCGCCGACGATGGCGACGCTTTCACTGCGGTTCGGGTTCATTCAATAACCAAGGAATGTTTTCCGCATTGAATTCAACTTGCACGAGCGGTAATCCCTTCAATCTGGAGAGTGCGGGCGCGCTGGAATGGCATAGCCACGCGATAAAGCCTTCGCCTAACTCAATCGGGGCAAAATCTCCCGTTTTTTCCAGCGTGCCGACAAAGTGAAACCACCCGCCGTAGCTATGGCGTCCAGGTGAAAGCTGAGCACAGTGGAAAATTTCGCCATCTTTCTGCGGATCGATTCCAAGATTTTCGAGTAATCGCAGAAATTTATCGGGAAATGCCGTATCGCGTACGCGGACAAAGTTACGACAGCCGTTGCAATCACAGTTTTCCGAACTACCGTGCTTGACCTGCGCGTAGGCTGCGCAGGTCCTTGCAAGATCACAGGTAAATTCCCAGTTTCCGAAACTAGTCATCAATAAAGTGTGGGATTACTTGGCAGGCCCGAAAGATTTCGACTGTTTCTTCGCATTTTTTTCCTGACGTTTTTCCTTCATGGTCTTTTCCGGTTTCTTCTTGGCGTCTTTCTTTTGTTCCATGCCCTTGGCCATTTTTTCTCTCCTCGTGGATTGATGGGAGGCGCGTCGAATCTGTCGATCGTGCCGTTGTTCCTAGATACACATTATTTCGCGATAACGCTAGAGGGTTGACGCGGATTCGGGTTTGTATGGCGCTTCAGCAGGGTGATGATTTCGTAGTGTTTGGTATGCGGAAACATGTCGAGCACACGCGCGCGAACGAGTTTGAAGCCTTGCATCTGCGCCAGATCGCGCGCTAGCGATTCGACATTGCAGCTCGAATAAATCAGCGATTTTGCGCCGGATGCATCGATCCATTCGCACAACGATTTGCCGATGCCACGGCGCGGCGGATTGACGATGACGAGCTCGGGCGCGGTCTGGTTACCGCGGACAAAGTCAGTCGCGTCGAGCGCGCGGAATTGTACATTCTGCAGACCGAGTTCGTCGCGGCTGCGCTCGGCACTGATGATCGCTTCGGCGCTGGTTTCGATACCCGTGACATGGCGCATGCTGTCGGCGCAATGCAAGGCGAAACCGCCGACGCCGCAGAACAAATCCCACACCGAGGCCGGTGCGAGCTCGTCGCTCCAGTCACGTGCCTGTGCATACAGTTGCGCGGCAACCGCATCGTTGGTCTGGAAAAAACTTTGCGGGCGCAGATGCAACGGCAGACCATTCAACTGCATGGTCAAATGCGCATGCGAAGTCAGCAGTATTTCGCGCTCACCCTCGAAAATCGCCTTGTGTTCGGGCTGCAGGTTGATCGATACCACGCGCAACTGCGGCAGCGTCGCCTGCAACGCGGGGAAATGTTTGCGCATGCGCGCTTCGGCTTCCTGCGAGCGCAGCACAAAACGCAGCATCAGTTCGCCGGAGTGTTGCGCCAGGGTCAGCAGGATGTACTTGAGCTCACCGCGTCGTGTAACAAGATCATAAGGCGTGATATCGGCTTGCGTAATCCAGGCCGCAATCGTGGCGAAGGCTGCGCTCAATACAGCCGGGTAGAGTGGGCAATCGCTGAGGTCAACGCCATGTCCGGTTGAACCGAGTATGCCGAGCAACGGCTGGTCAACACTGCCGCTGACGACCATCTTCGCCTTGTTGCGAAATCCTGTTTCACGACTCGCGACCGGTGGCAGCCACGTGACATCGGCAAACGCCTGCAACGCCTCGCGGCAATGCTGCTCCTTGGCTTTAAGTTGTATCGCGTACGGCTGTTCGATCTGCGAACACGAGCGACACGATCCCGCTTGGTAATAACTGCACAACATCAAAAAAATCCGTGGCCAATACGAGCGCGCTAAGCTGCGTTACACCAGATTGGCGTGCTGCAATTCGCTTTTCAGATAGGCGTAGTAAATCGGCGCGGCGACGATGCCGGCGGGTCCGAACGCGGCTTCCATCACCAGCATCGCAAGCAACAATTCCCAAGCCTTGGCGCTGATCTGCGCGCCGACGATACGCGCGTTGAGAAAATACTCGAGCTTGTGGATCAGGATCAGGAATATAAGTGCGGCCAGCGCGACCCACAACGATACCGATAGCGACACCGCGACGATCAGCGTGTTCGAAATCAGGTTGCCGACCACGGGCAATAGTCCGACCACAAACGTCAGCGCCACGAGGGTTTTACTGAGTGGCAAATGGATGTCCAGAATCGGCAAAACGCCGAGCAGGAAAATCGCTGTGAACAAGGTATTCAACAGCGAAATCTTGATCTGCGCGAACACCACGTTGCGAAATGCCGTCGCAAATCGCGTGCAGCGCGCAATCAGCGCCGATGACAACGGCCGCCATGAACGTTGCTGATGCGAATGATCGAGTGCGATCAGCGCGCCGAGGATCATGCCGATCAGGATGCTGATGAAAATGCGCACGGCTTCCTTGCCCGCAAATTGCAGCTCGGCGACATGCGCGCGCAGCCATTCCATCACCGCGAGGCGGAAGTCCTCGACGCTATCCGGCAAACGATCGACGATGAATGGCGGCAATTGCGCACGTGCGCGATCCACTACGATCATCACCTTGTCCATCAGGGCGGCCGGATTGCCGGCCTCGCCACGAAAATACGATACCGCGGCGAAAATCAGCCATGTCAGCAAACCGATCACGAGCACACCAAGCAACGCCACTGCGAGCCAGCGCGCGCGTTCGCCGGGCAGGCGTTTTTGCAGCAACGGCGTGAGTGTATCGACCAGCTCGTACACCAGCAGGCCGGCGAGCAGCGCCGGCAGGAGTTGCAGCACGATGACCGCCGCGAGGGCGACAGCGGCAAGAATCCAGCTCGCGAGCGTGACTGGAAAATTCTGTTGGGTCATGGGTATTTTTTCTGGCTTGATGGCAATTGGAATGCGTAGCAGCACTATACCGGATCGCTGGATATCGACCTGACAACCGAGACGACGACTCACGAAATGTGAGGTGGCTCGTCACGTCGCCGTCTTGCGGTTTGTGGCAGACTCGCGACAGTCTATTCGGAATTATTCTTTGATGAAATTTCTTTCATGCTGTAACTCTAGCAAAGCACAGTGGCTTGGTCTGTGCGTATCTGTGTTTCCGGTTGCATTTGTGTCTCAGGCGATCGCCGCAGGAAGTGCGGCAGACTGCAAGGCGATAACCGATAATTCGCAGCGGCTTGCGTGTTACGACGCAATGAGTGCAGGTACGGATGTCGCGGGCAAACCGGTAGCAAATGCGGCCGCCGATCAAACCAGCGGCAATACAAATTCGTCTCCGGAAAAACCCAAGGGCGAGCAGGGGCTACCGCCGCCGGTACCGGAATATGCGCCGATCGGGCGGCTGGTTTCGCAGCACTGGGAACTGGAACCCGACGAGAAAAACGGCCTGTTCCATTTCGTCACGCATCACGCCAACTACGTATTGCCCGGCGTCTACAACGATAACGTCAACAATCATCCGTATTCGCCGACGCATGAGGCGGCAAACCCCGATCCAGGCGGTTATCAGAAAGAAGAACTCAAGTTTCAGGTCAGCTTCAAGACCAAAATTCTCGAAGATATTTTGTTCGGCCATGCCGATCTCTGGGCGGCCTACACGCAGCAGAGTAATTGGCAGGTCTACAACAGTGCAGACTCGCGCCCGTTTCGCGAAACCAACTACGAGCCCGAGGCGATTCTGGCGTTCCCGACCAATTACGATTTGTTCGGTCTGCACGGACGTTTCATAAATCTTGCGTTCGATCATCAGTCGAACGGCCAGGCCGATCCGCTCTCGCGCAGCTGGAATCGTGTGTATGCGCAGATCGGATTCGACCGCGGCGATTTTGCGTTGCAGTTCCGCCGCTGGTGGCGCCTGAGCGACAAGACCGACGACAATCCGGACATCACGCATTACCTCGGCCACGGTGATCTGGTCGCCGCGTACAAGCGCGATGGCAACATGTACATCCTGACCGTGCGCAACAATCTCGACAGCGATCACAATCACGGTGCGGTGCAGTTCGACTGGACGTTTCCGCTGTATCTGAACCTGAAAGGCTACGTGCAATTGTTCTCGGGTTACGGCGACAGTTTGATCGATTATAACCATCGACAGAATACCGTTGGCCTCGGTGTCATGCTTACCGATTGGCTGTAAATCTCAAGCTCAAACTCGGGACATCGACCACGCCATGCGCTTTTCGCGCATGGCGTTTATCGATTTACCGTCAATCTCCCCCGTGCGACGAAGACGGCGTGATGCAGATTATTTCGCGGATTCCGTCGCATCCAGATGATCGAAATTCAACATCGCGTTGAACACCAGCGCATAGCTGCCGATGGTTTCGCCGCGCCAGATCGGGTTGTTCGCGAACAACAACGTGTGACCACGTCCAAGACGCGCATCGACCACCGCAGCGCGTTGTGCCAGTGCGCCGCCGCCTTGCAGCAGGCCAGAGATCAACAAGTCATCCGCATCACCGAAACGCACAATGGTTTTTGGTCGCAGACTGGCTGGAATCGCAAACGGATTATTGCGTTGCTGTTGCGCGTTCAACGGTAATGCTTGCCACGGTTTGGCCGAGGGCAGGGCCGGTATCTCGCTGTCGCCACGCGATTGCACGGTATCCACTTCGCTCGGGCCGCCGCGTCCGGTCGGACGCTTGTAATCTTTCGCATTGGCGAGGCCATCGTCACCTGTGACCAAGTTGCTCACGCTGAACGCCATGCCATTCGGACTGTACAGCGCGAAATTCTTGCTGTACCCGAACGCAACCGGGCTGGCCGCATCGACGATTTCCGCGCCGAGCACGCTGCCGACCACGCGCAAGTCTTTCGCTGACGCGACAAACACGCCGGGCGCCAGGCCCATGTCGATCGCGAATTTCGCGCTATCCGATGAAGTGACAAACAATCCGCCTTGCTCGATGAACTTGCGCAGATGCGCCACGCCCGCGCCGCCAAGGCCCGGGCGAATATCATCGGTGCTGTCGATGTTGCCCATGTTCGGTGTCAGCGGCGTGGTTTTCCACGGCATCGCATTGCCCCACATCGGCAAGCCGTCGACGATCAGTTGCGAATTGTCGACGCCGACCGGTCCGAACAGGATCACGTCATACTTGCGCCGCAGATCGTCTTCGCGCGCGACGGTTTGCGTGTTGATGTAGCTATACGGTACCTTGAGTTTGTCCAGCGCCATACGCCACCAGCCCTCGGTTTGCGTATCCAGCCACGTGTGCATGAGTGCGATCCGTGGCGCGCTCAGGTGATGCGTCGCCACATCCGGCGCCGCATTTGTCGCGTAGGCGTCGAGGCCGAGTTCGACCAGCTTGTCGGCGAAGGCTTTTCCGCTCGCGCCCCGAACGAACAACGCACCGGCATTGAAGTGGCGACCATCGGTATCGAACGCTTTTTCGGCGACCGTGATATCCGCGCCCTTGAACGCATAACGCAACGTGATCAGCGCGATGTCGGCATGATTGTCGATCACATACATCGCGCCTTCGCCATGCACACCACCGGGCGCGTTAATCGTTCCTGTCACGGCTTGCGCCGCAACATTCAGGATGCCGTTATCGGTTACGCGCACCACCTCGGTGCCGAACTGATCACCCATCGACCAGCCGGTGTCGTCGTACGGATGTTTCTGTGCGTCTTCCGGCGCCCAGTACTGGCGATCGAGCAGGGCGTCGGCGATACGCGAATACGGCTGATCCATGCGTACGATGTAACTGCCGGCGGCAAAATTTCGCGCGATCATTTTCGGCTTGGTATCTTTCACCGCGTCGGCGGATTTGTCCTTGGCCTCGATAGTCTTATCGTCCGTCTTTTTGTCGTCTTTCTTTTCCGGCGGCGCGATCACTTGCGCGGTGAATGCGCTGCCGGCACGCTGGATTTCGACATGCTGCAATTGCAGGATACGCAGCAATTCCGCCTGTGCGCCGAGGTGCGCATCCTCGGCTGAGAGTACGTATGCCGCGGGTCCGCCGTTCGCCGGTTTCTCGATCGAACGTTTGCTCTTGCGATAGAAATTCTGCAGGAATTGCTTGCCGTTATCGGCGAAATAATTCAGCGTGCTGAGCAGGGCCGTCTGCTCGTAATTATTGTTGTTACGTTGCGACCAGGTGACTTTCGCCAGCGGCGGATTCTGCCGATACCACGTGCGCGAATATTCGTCCGGCGAAAGAATGCGCTCCTCGGTGTCGGCGCCATGATTGCCGAAGGTTTCGTACAGTCGGCTGATGCCGTTATGCATCGCTGCGATGAACATCAGATAGCCCGGACTCCATGTATCGAAATCGCCATGCGTGAACACACCCGGCATGCCGAACTGCGTCATCTGCTGCACATTGTCCCAGCCGAGCTGCTGCCATTCGCTGGTCAGAATCGGATCGACCCATGCGTTGTACGGACCATCGCCGACGGTGTTGTCGTACAGGAACGGCACCGATTCGTGCAGGTCGTGCAGCACCTGCGCATGCCAGCCGACATAGGTGGTCATCACGTTGCGCGTGAGGTTCAAGGTCATACCCATCGCATCGCGATTATTGTCGTGCGCGACGTAATGTCCCCAGTACAGCAGGTGTGGATAATTTTCACCAAGATGCGCGCGATGCCAGTTGTACAGGTCGACCATGCGATCGCGGCCGTCCGGCTCGACCACCGGTGTGATCAGCGTGATGACGCGGCTGCGGATGCCCTTGATGTACGGCGCATCGTCCACGGCAAGGCGATAGGCGAGTTCCATCAACGCGGTCGGCGCGCCGGTTTCGGTGGAATGAATGGTGCCCGTGATGTAATACACCGGCGTGGTTTTCGCGACCAGCGCTGAGGCTTTGGTATCGTCCATGCCGATCGTGCGCGGATCGGCGAGCTGGGCCAGGCGCGCATCGTTATCCTTGAGATCGGCGAGTAGTGCTTCATCCGCGATAGCGACTGCGATCATCTCGCGGCCTTCTTCGCTCTTGCCGATGCTGAAAACCTTTACGCGCGGCGAGCTGTCGGCGAGCAGCCGAAAATAACGGTAGATGTCCTTGGTATACGGCAACATGTTCGGTGCGCCGGCGACATCGCCCAACACCTTTGCTGGCGTTGGCACGGTCGCGGATGCTGGCAGGTAATTGGTCAGCGCCGAATTGAACATCGTCGCGGTGGTGTACTCGGCGATCTTTTTCGAATAGGCCTCGTCGACTTTTTGCTGCGGATCACGCGCGTAGCGGTCGCTTATGTTTCCGGGATCCGCGCTAGCGGCAGCAGTGGCCAGCGACAGGCCGCAGAAAATCAGACAACGCGTGTAGTGCAGCATGGCATCCCCGGAGTTGGATAAAAGAGTGTCTCGGACAAAGTCGGCAACGATCAAGTTAACTTCGACAATGAGGCTTGATCGATCAAGCCTAGCGTTGAATCGGACGCTTGTCATTGGCGGAAAGTCACGGCTAGTGCGAATTGTCTTCGCGCCGATGCAGCGGGTTGGCCGACCGCCGGGATATGGATCACAATGTTCATCCCGGCGAGCCGGACGTCGAATATTCACAGCCATCGCGAGATCATGACGCGCAGAATCCCGCCGCTTTCCACCGAACAAATCGCGGCCTTCGTCGAGCTGGCACGTGTTGGCAGTTTGCAGGCTGCGGCGCAAAGCCTGCATCTTTCTTCGGAAGGATTGCGCGGTCGTATCCTCGCGCTCGAAAGCGCACTCGGCACGAGCCTGTACGAAAAGGAACGCGGCCGCCGCGGCAATGTCGAACTGACCGCATCGGGCAAACGATTCCTGCAGAAGGCGGTGCGCTTTCTCGATCAGGCGCACGAGCTCACGCGGTTGTTCGAGCCGCGCCGCGAGACCAAGGAAATCCAGCTGATCGCCAGTCACTACCTGATGACGTATGTGCTGGTGGATGTGGTGCGCGAATTTCGCAAAAATTATCCCGACTACAACCTGCGCTTGTCGACGCGCGCCGAGGCGCAGGTGATTTCGATGCTGCTGAGCGAGTCGCATTGTGCGATTGGCGCATGCACGCCGACCGATTTTCCGCGCAGCCTGCAACATCATCCGTGGCGCAACGTTGGCTGGTGTCTGGTGGTGCCGAGTGCACATCGCTGGGCAAATGCGAGATCGGTATCGCTGGCGGAAATCGCCACTGAACCGTTGATCGTTTTCGAGCGCATGTCGGCCGGACGCCTGCATGTGCTGGAGACTTTTTTCGCGCTGGGGCTGGAGCCGACGATCCATCTTGAAGCGACCTCGACTCCTTTGATTCTGGCGATGGTCGACGCCGGCCTCGGCGTGGCGCTGGTGCCGTCACCGCCGTCTGACGCGGTCATACGTGGGCTCGATGTCACGATTGTCGCGGTGGTTGAACCGATCCGCCCGATCGAGACCGGAATATTTTTGCGCACCGAATGGCAAGACGAACCGGGCGTGCGCGCGCTGCTCGATATGATTCTCAGTTTTGGCAGCAAATAATTCCGCCGCGAATAATTGTGCGACAGGGAATTTAGATTGCTTTGCAGCGTCCGCTGCCATAGGCTTCGCGCCGAGTAATTTCAACGCGCCGGCGTGGCGTGTTGTTTCATTTTCCATTGCCGAGGATTTTCATGCAGATCGCTGATCGTTGTGTTGCCAGTTTCCATTACACCCTGACCAACGGTCACGGTGATGTGCTCGATTCATCCGTCGGCCGCGAGCCGTTGACCTACCTGCAGGGCAAGGGAAATATCGTTGCGGGCTTGGAAAAAGCCATGGCCGGAAAAAGCGCCGGCGATAAATTCGAGGTGGATGTTTCGCCTGAGGAAGGTTACGGCGCGCGCCAGCAAGGCATGATCCAGGTCGTGCCGCGCAGCGCGTTTCAAGGCATCGATACGTTGGAGCCGGGCATGCAATTCCAGTCGCAGGGTAGCCATGGGCCGATGTCGGTCGTGGTCACCGCGATCGAGGGCGACGAGGTAACAGTCGACGGCAATCATCCGCTGGCCGGCGAGACGCTGCATTTTGCGATCGAAGTCACCGATGTGCGCGAAGCGAGTGTCGAAGAAGTTCTGCACGGACATGTGCATGGCGCTGGTGGTCATCACCACTGAGAGTAGACTTGCCTGATCTTTTGTCGCCCGACAGTAAGATCCGCGGAGAGAGCGCATGAAGGATCTTACGCAGGGTTCGATTACTCGGCACATTCTCGAAATGGCGGCGCCGATGGCGGCCGGTATGATCATCCGGACACTTTATTATCTGGTCGATCTGTATTTTGTTGCGCGTCTGGGAGATGCCGCACTGGCCGGTGTGAGTGCCGCGGGCAATGTGATGTTCATTGTGCTCGGCCTGACGCAGGTGCTCGGTGTCGGCACGATGGCGCTGATCTCGCACGCGGTCGGGCGCAAGGATCACAGCGATGCGAACCTGATTTTCAATCAATCGCTGGTGTTGTCGATTGTCTGCTCGCTGCTGATGCTGCTCGGCGGTTACGGACTCGCCAGCGCCTACATGCATTCGATCGCCGCCGATGCGGATACCGCCGCCGCCGGAATCACCTACTTGAAATTTTATTTGCCGGGATTGGCGCTGCAGTTTTCGATAGTCGCGATGAGTTCGGCATTGCGCGGCACCGGCATCGTCACACCGACGATGATCGTGTCGATGGTGACCTTGCTGCTCAACATCATCCTGGCGCCGATTCTGATCGCCGGCTGGGGTACTGGCCATGCGTTTGGCGTTGCCGGCGCGGGACTCGCGAGCACGCTGGCGGTAGCGGTCGGCGTGGTGATGCTTGCGGTGTATTTCATGCGACTCGAAAAATACGTGTCGTTCGATCGCGCGTTATGGCGTCCGCGTTTTGCGACGTGGAAACGCATGCTCGGCATTGGTCTGCCGGCAGGCTGCGAGTTCGGCCTGATGTTTGTCTCCATGGCGGTGATCTACTGGATCATTCGCGATTTCGGCGCGTCGGCACAAGCTGGTTTCGGCATCGGTTCGCGCGTGATGAAAGCGGTTTTTCTGCCGGTGGTGGCGGTGGCGTTTTCGGTGGCGCCGATTGCCGGACAAAATTTTGGTGCGAACAAGCCAGCTCGTGTGCGCGAAACGTTTCGTTCGGCCGCATTGATCGGCAGCGCGCTGATGCTGTTGCTGACCCTGATGTGCCAATGGCGACCGCAGTGGTTCGTGAGTGGTTTCAGCACCGATCCGAAAGTGATCGAGGTCGGCGCGCAATTCCTGCATATCATCTCGTGGAATTTCGTCGCGTCCGGCATTTTCTTCACGTGTTCCGGCATGTTCCAGGCGCTCGGCAATACCTGGCCGGCGTTCATCAGCACAGCGACGCGGCTGGTGACCTTTGCGATTCCGGCGATCTGGCTGTCGCGACAGCCGAGCTTCCAAATCGTTTATGTCTGGTATTTGTCGGTGGCAACGGGAACGCTGCAAACCATCATCAGCGTGATACTGGTGCAGCAGCAATTGCGTCGACGCATGCCGATGCCGGCAACAGTGGCGGACCTGGCGTAGCGCAAAATATATTGGCTGTCGTGCAACGGTTGAGCGCAACGGCATCGTTTCAGCGGATAAACACATTGACGCGATTGCGGCCCCGTTCCTTGTCCACGAAACGCGTGGTATCGGCGGCGCTCATGATTTCGGCCAACGAGTTCAGGCCATCGCCGACGCGCGCGAGGCCGATACTGGCAGTCAGGTTGAAGGTAAATTCGCGCCAGACAAATTCAAAGCTGTCGATCGCCTGGCGCAGTTCTTCGGCGATTTCATGCGCTGCATCCGGCGGACAATTTTCCATCAGCACGCCGAACTCAGCATCGCCGAGTCGCGCCACGGTATGGCCTTCCGGTACATGACGATGCAATACGGCGCCGACTTGACGCAGCACTTCGTCGCCGGCGCGCGGACCGTAACTATCGTTGATCGCTCTGAACTGGTCGAGGTCGAGATACAGCACCGCATGCTTGCTGCACGGATGATGCGTTTTTGCGATCAGCAAGCTCAATCGATGCTCGAATTCATGCCGGTTGATCAAACCGGTCAATGCATCGTGGCTGGCCTGATAACGCAACTGCACTTCCGCGAGCTTGCGATCGGTGATGTCGCTGATCGAACCAGCCATGCGGGTCGGTTGACCCTTGGTATCGCGGATCGCGTTACCGCGCATGCGCAGCCAGCGATGGTCGCCTGAATTCCTCAGCGCACGGAACTCCACATCGTAGGTCGTGTCGCGCGTCAAATGGTTACGCAGCGCCAGCAGTACCGACTCGCGATCGTCCTTGTGCAGAATCTCCAGGAAAGCTTCAGTCGTGGTGTAACTATCGAGTCCTTCGCGCCCGAGGAAATCGTTGACCTGTGGCGAGTAATAAATCTTGTTGCTCGGTAATTCCCAATCCCAGATGCCGTCGTTGCTGCCGTTGATGGCCAAGTTGTAGCGCTCTTCGCTCAGGCGCAGTGCCTGCTCGAAGGCATCGTTGCGCCGCTGCATGCGCCGCGACAAATAAATGCCGGCAACGACAAGCAATAATGCCGACATGGTTAGAAAGATTTTCAATCCTTGCTGAGTGAGTCTGGAGGCTTCGCCCAGCGTGTCGGAAAAGGCCGTTGCTAACGGCGTGACTTCGGCATTGATGCGCTGGATTTCTGCGAGGATCGGCTCTAGTGATTGCGGTGTCGCGTCGCCTGCTCGCACTTGCGCGTGCAGCTTTTCACCAGTGGTATGCAAGTCGGCAATCAGCGGATCGGCCTTGGCCCACAACTCGATCGCTTTATCGAGAAAACTGACGCGACGGAAACGCCGAAACAGCCAGATCATGCCATCGATATCGTCGGGATGATTTTGTCCGGCGAGAAATCCGTTACGCGCGATGACCAAATCTGGCGAGGGTTTTTCCAGCTCGATACGCACGGCATGGTCGCCCTCGGGAATTGCGATGGCGGTCAGGAATGCGTTGTAGTCGGTGTCATCATGCGATTGCGCATATCGGTACAAATGATAGACGGCTTCTTTTTGCGCTTTCGACCAAATGCTTTCACCGCCGACGTAGGCGCGCGTGCTGGAAACGATCTGAATACTCGTAGTGGCGAGCAGCAGCAATATCAGAACCGCGACCAAGAACGGCCAGATGATCAGCAACAGGCGCGGGTTCACATGCACCCAGCGATAGATGCGATTCCACCCAGTCACGATGTCAGTCCCCCAACAGCATCAAAATCTCCCTTGTGCCCGCGCGCCACGAGTTGCCGTGTGGCCGAGAGTCAATCTGGAAACGATTGGTTTACGTGTACATCCGTTCGTGTCGTTGTTGCAACATGCAAGTGTGAATGATGCGCTCTGGATCACGCTTGAAACTCGAAGTAGAACCCGCGATAACAAGCGCCAGTCTAGCGTATGCCGTAAAACGCGAAACGCCGCAGTTGGCATTTATGCAGCTAAAACGCCAGCAAATTTTCTGGTTTGAATAAAGCAACGCTAAGAGCGCAGAATTGCTGTACAAAAATTTCAAGCCTTACTAAAGATAAGGGTGCTCCCCGCATTTACTTGATTGGCCCACGAGCGGGCATCAGGGTTATTTTATTGAGCAAGTCGCCTCATATTTTATTAGTCGAGTGTCTTCAATCTGTCACGGATCAATAGTGATTTAGCTCCGAACGCGATCTGTGCCGACAGAAGATCGCTTGGCATGGAATTTTCTCGGGTTTTTTACCGACTGCAAACGTTACAGGCAAACAAGATCAGCGGATTGTAGCTCGATGCAGTGCTCTGTCAGCGTTTAACTCGATCTTGTATCCATAAAATAGCCAATAGAAATAATGTTTAATTTAGTGTGCTTGTTAGCAGCTGGCGAAGCCAAACTCGGCTGCATTCGAGTAAGCAACTTGGGATGTCAACGGTTTGTGAATTCATTAGCGCGCCTAATGCCGTATCGCGTTGCACCAGTTACTACGCAAGAGTAGCTTTTGCCGGCCGTTGCTGCGCTGCTGATGGATGTGGCATGCGCAGTCAAGCGGCATCTTCGCATGACAAGGAGTGAGCGATGAAAAGCAAATGGTGTGTGAAAGGATTTCGTGCGTGTGGCAGTTTGCTGGTGCGCATGTTCTCCGTGGCGGTTCTGGTTTCGGCATTCGCGGTTCCAGGGCACGCCAAGATGTACGAGGAGCCCAGGAGTTTCTCGCTGAAAGACAAGTCGCAGGAACAGGTCGAACGCAAGGTTCTGCCGAAAATCAATATTGAACGCCTGCTTGCAGAGGACCGTGATCGCGGCAAGGATCTGCAGCGTCCAGGCCCGCATCGTTTCGCCGTTGCAGCGGATCAGGCGTATACGTTGGACAAGGCCGGCACTTGGCAAACGCTAGCCGATGGTCGCCTCTGGCGTTTGCGTATCAATTCGCCCGGCGCTAAAAGCCTCAGTCTCGGCATCACCCGGTTCGACCTGCCCGAGGGTGCAAAACTGTGGATCTACAACCCTGCGCACACCGCGGTGGAAGGTCCTTACACCGCGCGTAATCGCAGCCATCTCGGCAGCTTGTGGACACCGGTGATTCAGGGCGACGAAATCGTCGTGGAAGTCTTTGCGCCAGCCGGCGGTTCGCAACCGGTGATCGAAATCGGCAAGATCAATCAGGGTTATCGCGGGTTCGAGAAAAACGTTCCCGGCGGTGGCACCGAAGGCACCTGCGAGAACGACGTGGTTTGTCCGGTCGGCGATCCGTGGCGCAAACAAATACGCGCGGTCGGCGTTTACACCAAGAACGGAACGGCCGATTGCACCGGCACCTTGCTCAACGATACCGCACACGATTTCAAGCCGTATTTCCTCTCGGCAAATCATTGCGGCGTGGACAGCACCAGCGATGCGACGATCGTGGTGTACTGGAACTACGAGGCGACGACCTGCGGCACCCACGGCCCGGGTTCGACTGCTGACAATCAGTCGGGATCGACGTTCCGCGCGAGCTACGCACCCAGCGATTTCCTGCTTTTTGAACTGGATGCGAAACCTGACCCGAGCTTCAATGTTTTCTACGCAGGCTGGGATGCGACAGGCGCGATACCGCCTTCGGAAGTCGGCATTCATCATCCTGCCGCCGATGTAAAGGCGATCAGCTTCGCCAATAGTGCCGCGGATACGACTGCCTACAATTCGCCCACACACGATCCTGCTGGCAATCACTGGCGTGTGCTGTGGAATTCGGGTGTGACCGAACCTGGCTCATCGGGGTCGTGTCTATTCAATGCCAGCAACCAGCGTTGCATCGGCCAGTTGCACGGCGGACCGTCGATTTGCGGTGGCGCGGATCTGCACGATTATTACGGTCGTCTGAGCGTCAGCTGGAACGGTGGTGGCACTTCGGCCACGCGCCTCAAGGACTGGCTCGATCCCGGCAACACCGGCAGTCTGGGACTGGATGGCGATCCGCATATCACCACGGCCAATGGTGTGCATTATGATTTTCAAAGTGCGGGCGAGTTCGTTTCACTGCGGGATGCGGATGGCCTCGAAATCCAGACGCGGCAGACACCGATTGCGACCACCTTCAATCCAGGTGCCGATGCGCACGACGGGCTCGCCACTTGCGTCAGTCTGAATACTGCAGTGGCGGCGCGCGTCAGCAAACATCGCGTCACCTATGAACCCAATCTCAGCGGCGTGCCGGATCCAAGCGGCTTGCAGTTGCGCGTGGATGGCGTGCTGACGACCTTGGGAGCGAGCGGTCACGATCTCGCTGGCGGTGGTCGTATCGCAAAAACCGCAGCGGCGGGCGGGCTGGAAATTGTTTTCCCGGACAGCAGCGTGTTGTATGTCACGCCGGGTTGGTGGGCAGATCAGGCCAAGTGGTTTCTGAATGTGGATGTCGTTCGTCCGCCATCCAGCGATGGCGCGTCTCCGGGCAGTTTCCCGACCGGTGGCATTGCGGGTGCGATCGCGCCGGATAACTGGCTGCCGGCATTGCCGGATGGCAGCTCGATGGGTGCGATGCCTGCAGCGCTGCATCAGCGTTATGTCGATCTCTACCAGAAGTTTGCCGATGCATGGCGCGTGACCGACAAGACCACCCTGTTCGATTACGCGCCGGGCAAGTCGACCGAGTCGTTCACGGTGCGCAGCTGGCCGCTGGAAAAACCACCGTGCGTGTTGCCGGAATCCAAACCAGCACGTCCGGTCAACCAGGATATCGCCGAGCGTGTCTGTCGACCGGTCGCCGGCGAAAACGCACACAACAATTGCGTCTTCGATGTAATGGTCACGGGCAATCTCGAGTTCGGCAAAACCTACGCGTTGACCCAGCAGATTCAGGCCAACTCGACCCGCATCACACTCAGCGATGACCGCGATCCGAGCAAGCCCGGCGAACCGGTGATCTTCACCGCCACGGTCTCGCGCGCCGTGGCAACCAACGATCGTGCGCCGGCTGGCAGCGTGCAATTCAGCATCGACGGCAAAAAGGTCGGCCGCCCCGTGCGGCTCGATGCGAACGGTCAGGCGCAATGGAAAACTACAAGCCTCAAGCCCGGTGCGCACAAAGTGTCGGCCAGCTACATCGCGATAAAGGATGGTGCGTTACTGCCGAGCGTCAGTGCCGATCAGCAGCATACCGTCAAGGACGGCGGTTACGATCGATCCTGATACAGGACGGCGCCGGATCGACGTTGCACCGCAATGCAACGTCGATCCAGTCGCTGATGGCAGTACTACCAGCGCAAGCGGGCATTCCTGAGAGAACCAGCCCTAGCATTTGCCCGCAACCAGGAGGGTTCATCCCATGGCACGTTATCGCATCACGATATCCAACGACAGCGGCCAAGCCATGGCCGATTTGGTCAAGGTGTACCAGATTCAGGTTTTGGATCACGGTTCGCATCGCGACAAGGCGATGGGTCTGGTGGTTCACGCCATTGTCGAGGAAACCGACATCCAACGCCTGCGACAAGCAGGCTACAGCGTCGAGCAACATGAAGATGTCGATGCCACTGGCAAGGCCCGCCAACAAGAAGTCGGGCAGGGCAATCGCTACGAAAACGGACGGCCACGCTGAGTCTGCGGCCTTGAATTTTTAAGGAGGAAAATCATGCCTTACCTGAATGTTGCCGAAGTGGAATCCGCGCTCGCGCTGGCGGCCTCAGCGCCATATGCCGGTTTCACCCAACTCGTTCCACTGCCCAACCTGAGCTGGGAAGGGCGTCAATGCAATGCGATCAAGATTGCCAATGGCAGTGACAGCGGACGCCCCGGTGTTTTTTTTCTCGGCGGCATCCATTCGCGCGAGTGGGGCAGTTCCGACATCCTCATCAATTTTGTCGAGCAGCTCGAACAGGCGTATTTGAATGGCACCGGCATCACGCTCGGTGCGAAGACGTTTCTTGCATTCGAGATAAAAACCATCGTCGATGATCTCGACATCTATGTTTTTCCGCAGGCCAATCCTGACGGCCGAAACTACAGCATGAACAGCGAAGCGATGTGGCGAAAAAATCGTCGCACCCTTGCGCCGAATTCAGGCGCCGGTAGTTGCGTCGGCGTTGACCTGAATCGCAATTTCGATTTCCTCTGGGATTTTCAAACGCAGTTCGCGCCGACCTCCACGGTTTCGTGTTCGGCCAATCCGTGCGATCACGATGTCTATCACGGTCCCAGCGCATTTTCCGAACCCGAAACGCGCAACGTGCAATGGCTGCAAGATAGCTTTCCGAACATCGGTTATTTCATCGACCTGCACAGTTACGGTCAGGATATCTTGTACAGCTGGGGCGACGACGATAACCAGCAAACCGACCCTAGCAAGAATTTTCAGAACCCGGCGTACAACAGCGTGCGTGGCATTCTCGACGCACTCGGGCAAACTGGCCATGCGGCGTACCAGGAATACATTCCGCCGAGTGATCTTCCGCCGCGGGTCGGTCTCGCCAATGCCTTTTCTGCCGGTATAAAAGCGGTGCGTGGCACTTCGTATCTGGTCGAACAATCTGTGGGACTTTATCCCACCGCTGGCGCTTCCGACGACTACGCTTACAGCCGGCATTTTGTCGATGCGAGCAAGCGTAACGTCATGGCGTATACGCTGGAGTGGGGCACCGAATTCCAGCCGCCGTACAGCGAGATGCAGAACATCATCGCCGAGATCACCGCGGGCCTGCTGGCGTTTTGCTTGTGGGTGCGCAGCAGCATACAAAGCTGTGTGCTTACGACCGATCGCAACACCTTCGGCAAGGATGAAATCGATGCGATGTTGCACGTTTCTGCGCCGGCCAAAGTTGAGGCGGCTTTTTATGTCGTCATCGACGGATTCCGCCACGAGGAACTCGGCATCAGCGCGGCGACGCTGGTTGGCGTGCCCGACATAAAACCCGCAATCACCTTCAGCCCCGCACTTGGTAAGGTCACTGCACATGCGACTTCCTGCAGCACCGCAGGCAATACGCTGGTCGCCGGGCCGCAGCGTTTCACCTGGACTTATACGCTGCAGTTCGATGCGAGCACCGATTTCACGCAGGAGATTTTATCCGTTTTTATGACTGCATCGTTGCCGACCAGCATCGGCATCACGATGTCGGCGGCGGCACCGATCACACTGACCAAACAGCCCAATCCGTATGAAATCGATGGCGCGGTTTCGTGGCTTTCGGTCGATCTGCAGGTGTGTCAGGTTTTGAACAATGCCGCCTTGCCGAATACCGCCAGCGTGGTGCTCAACGCCGGGCCGAATGATTTTATCCAGCGCTTGCTGACCCAATACAACGATCCGCTGCTAGCGCGTGCGCCGAACCATCCGTTCGATCTCGATCTGGTCGCGCACCAGGATACGGCTACGGTGGAAATAGCCGGTAGCATCGGTCCGACACCGGTCTACAATTTTGCGATCGCGCGTGTGCGTTATCGCGCGCTCGCGACACCGGCGCCAAACGTGCGCGTATTTTTTCGGCTGTTCCAGGCATCGACCACATCGACCGAATATCAGCCCACCAGCACTTACGCCAGCGGCGGAATCGGCGGCAATAAAATCCCGCTGCTGGGTGTGGTGAATGGCGAGGTTGTTTCCATTCCGTGCTTCGCTGCGCCGCGAGTCGATCCCACACATCCGAACGGCTTGAATGCGCAAACGGATCCATCCAACGTCGGGCCGCTCGGCAATCCGATACCCGCCGATGGCAGTGGAGCGGAAGTGCAGGCGTATTTCGGTTGCTGGCTGGATATCAATCAGAACGTGCCGGTGCTGCCAGCGCAACCTGCGTCTGCGGCAGGCCCGTTCACGCCCGTGCAATCGATCCAGCAGGCGATAAAAAACAAACATCAATGCCTCGTCGCGGAGATCAAGCTCGACCCGCCAGAACCGCAGATTGCCGCGGGTATCAGTCCGTCACTGTCCGATAAACTCGCCCAGCGGAATCTGAATGTCGTGGGCGTGGCATCGCCGCATCTCGTGCCGTACACCTTCGATATCAAGCCGACTGCGGCGGGGCTGCCGGCCAACCAGATGCCGGATGAACTGATGATCGACTGGGGCAATGTGCCCGAGGGTACGACTGCGAGTATTTATCTGCCGGGGTTGAGCGCACAGGATATTTTGAATACCGCGAATCACCTTTATTCGCATCACGAACTCGCACGTCAAGACGATCACACGCTCATCTGCAAGGCGGCGGGTATCAGTTACATTCCGATCCCCGCTGGCACCGGGTCGAACCATGCCGGACTGATGACCATCGATGTTCCAAACACGGTACGCAAGGGCGAACATTTCAAGGTGGTGTCGCGCCAGATCACGAATGCAATCAGCACGCTGCCCGCCAATACCGCGCCGGGCCGACACAGCGCATCGCACGATGTCGTGCAATGGCGGCGCGTGATCGGATCGTTCCAGCTGAATATTCCTGTCAGTACCAAAGAAGCGTTGCTCGAACCGGAGCAACGCCTGTTGTCGGTATTGCGCTGGATCGGTCTGGGTATACCTCACGAGAATCGCTGGCATCTGGTCTTCCGTCGTTACCTCGAACAAATCGCTGGCAGAGTCGATGCGCTCGGCGGGGACTCGAACCAGATTGGTCCGACATCCTCCGGCAACTGGAAAACCAGTGCCGCCTGCAAGTTGTGCGAGTGGGTCGGCTCGGTATTATTTGCCGGATTGCTCGCAGCACTCGGTGTGCTTGCTGGAACCGCTCTCGTTATCAGCGCGATCGTATTTGCTGTGCTGCTCATTATCGTCGTAATTTTTGGAATGAAAGAATGCCGCCCGAAACGATTGCGCCTGCAACGATTGCTGATGACCGGCGGTGGTTTCGGCGTGGCGTTGCTGGCTGTGTTGGCGCTATCAGGAATCACAACAGTGCAATTGTTGCCGTTGCTAGCCGCGCTCATAATTTTGCTTGGCCTGGCTTTTCTTTTTCAGAACATGCAGAAGGAAAATTGAGCATTGCCAGCGCAGAAGGTGCTGCCGGGATGGATTCCGGCAACACCGCTTTTGCGCATCGCTACTCGCCAAGAGGATTCGCATTGGAGTAGAGTCGGCTGGCCGTCGCATTGGCACCATTAGCTGCGTGCCAGTGATGCGATCAGCTCAAAATCCAATCGGAGACCCGCCTTGGTCAGACGTCTGTTTAAAGGCTTGCTCGCACTTGTTGTTATCGGTGTGGTCGGCATTTTTGTGCTGGCGTGGCGACCGGCGCTCGATCCGATCGATCCTGTTGCCGCCGCGCAATTTCCTGCTGATCTGATCGCAAAAGGTGAGGTGCTTGCCGGCGCCGGAAACTGCTTGAGTTGCCATACTGCCGGAGCCGGCAAACTGTATGCCGGCGGGGTGGGATTTGATAGTGGTTTCGGCAAGATTTTTTCGACCAATATCACGCCCGATCCGGATACTGGCATCGGACGCTGGTCCGAAGCCGCGTTTGCACGCGCCATGCACGAAGGCGTGATGCGCGATGGTTCGCAGATGTTTCCGGCATTTCCGTACGATCATTTCACCAAGGTGCGCGACGAGGATATCCACGCGTTGTATGCGTTTCTCATGACGCGTCAGGCAGTGGCTGCCGCGGCGATACCGAACCAGTTGCCATTTCCACTGAGTGTTCGCGCGTTGCAAGCTGGCTGGAAACTGCTGTTTTTCAGTAAAGGTGTTTATCAGCCCGATGCGAGCAAGAGTGAGGAATGGAATCGCGGCGCGTATCTCGCCGAGGGTTTGGGGCATTGCGCCTCGTGCCATACGCCGCGCAATAGTCTCGGGGCGGAAAAGTCCGGTGCCGCGTATGCCGGCGCCGCTATTGAAGGCTGGTTCGCGCCGGCATTGAGTGCGGCGAATACATCGCCGATGCCGTGGACGGCCGACGAATTGTTCGTATATCTGCGCAGCGGCGCGACCGCATTGCATGGCACCGCGGCGGGCTCGATGTCCGAAGTTGTGCACGACAGCCTGGCAAAACTCGGCGATAACGATGTGCATGCCATCGCCACGTATTTCGCCGATATCAACAACTCGGCAGCGCGAGTCGGGAGCGCCGATCAATCACTCGTTAAAGCCATGAACTTGGCGCATCGCGACGTTCGTGATGACAGCGCGGATGGGGCCAGTCTCTATGTTGCCGCGTGCGCGTCATGCCACTACAACGGCGGTACCACACCACTCGCGGTGCGCCCCGAACTCGCGCTCAATAGCGCGATCAGCGGCCCCGATCCGGCCAACCTGATCCACGTGATTCTCGAAGGCATCAGCAAGAAAGACGGCATGCCCGTGGTATTCATGCCGGGCTTCGCCAATACCTTCGATGATGCGGAGGTCGCCACGCTGGCGGCTTATTTGCGTCGTACGCGCAGCGATCAGCCGGAATGGAAAGACCTGCCGCAAACCGTCGCCAAAATCCGCAAGCACGGCAGCTGATCGAACTCGAGAATCACGCATGCAATCTTGCCCAGAGATTTTTCAGCCATGACCAAGTTCACTATCAACGGCCAGACCGTCTCGGTCGATGCAGCCGACGACACGCCACTGCTATGGGTGATCCGCGATATTGTCGGAATCAAGGGCACCAAGTTCGGCTGCGGTATCGGCATGTGCGGTGCGTGTACCGTGCACATTGATGGCCGTGCGATGCGCTCGTGCATTACGCCGCTGAGCGCGATCGCTGACTCGACCATCGTCACCATTGAAGGCCTCGATCCGGCGGGGCAGCATCCGTTGCAGAAAGCGTGGATCGAAACGCAGACGCCGCAATGCGGTTATTGCCAGTCCGGCCAGATCATGCAGGCGGCATCGATGCTCAAGGATTATCCGCATCCGACGGACACCGATATCGACAACATTATGAGCGGCAACTTGTGCCGCTGCATGGCCTATGCGCGCATTCGCCGGGCGATCAAACTCGCCGCCATCGAAATGGCTGGCGTCACCGCTGCAGAGGCGATCACCCATGACTAAGTTAGTCGATATCGACCTCGCCAAGCCGCAAAAAGATATCGCAGAAGATGTCGTGCAATTGTCGCGTCGCGGCTTTCTGATCGGTGCCGCGGGTGCCGGATTCACACTCGCATTTTTGCGGCCCGGCGCGGTATTTGCCGATCCCGCCGCTGCGGTTGCAGACCGGAGTTTCGAGCCGACGATCTGGTATCACATCGATCACGATGGCATCATCACGGTCAACATCATGCGCGCCGAAATGGGCCAGCATGTCGGCACCGCGCTCGCGCGCATCGTCGCCGACGAGCTCGAAGTGAACTGGGATTCGGTGCGCATCAACGCCGTCGATACCGATCCGAAATGGGGCCTCATGGTGACCGGCGGCAGTTGGTCGGTGTGGCAAAGTTTTGCGATGTTGAGTCAAGCCGGCGCGGCTGGGCGAACGGCGCTGATCGAAGAAGCCGCGAAATTGCTGGGGGTTTCGAAGGAAAGCTGCAAGGCGCAGAACAGCGTCGTGAGTTCCGGCAGCAAGTCGATCAGTTACGCCGATATCGTGCGCAAGGGCAATATCACGCGCACCTACAGCGCCGATGAATTGAAGGCGATGCCGATCAAGAAAGCCGCCGATCGCAAACTGATCGGTACGGCGGCGAAGGCCATCGATATTCCGTCCAAGACTAACGGCACCGCGCGTTATGGACTTGATGCCGAAGTCGAGGGCATGGTGTTCGCAAGACCGAAATTGCCGCCGACGCGCAACGGTTGCAAGGTCGTTTCGATCGACGATTCCGCAGCCAAGGGTATCAAGGGTTATATCAAGAGTATCGCGCTCGAAGATCCGTCCGACACGGTGCCGGGTTGGGTCGTGGTGTTCGCCGATTCGTTCGTTGCGGCGGATCGCGCGGCAGATAAAGTAAAAGTGGTGTGGACTTCTGGCGATGCCGCGAAGGTTTCGGAAAAAGACATCCTCGATCACGGCCGAAAACTCGTCGATGATGCGAAAGGCGGATCGCTGGTGGTCGCCGACGATGGCGTCGAACAGGCGTTTGCGGCGGCAAAATCCAAACTCGAACAAATCTATACCACGAGTACCGTTTTGCATTTCCAGCTCGAACCACTTAACGCATTAGCGTTCGAGAAAAACGGCATCTGGGAAATCCATACCGGCAATCAATGGCAGTCGCTCATCCTGCCGACGCTGGCGAAAGCGCTGGCCGTCGGCGAAGACAAAGTGGTGATGCGCACGTATTTGCTCGGTGGCGGTTTCGGGCGTCGACTAAATGGAGATTACGCGGTGCCGGCGGCGCTCGCCTCGAAGGCGATCGGCAAACCGGTCAAACTGGTTTTCACGCGGCCCGACGATGTGCGTTTCGATTCGCCGCGCTCGGCATCGGTGCAAAAAGTGCGCATGGCATTCGGCGACGGCGGCAGGGTGATCGGCATGGAACATCACGCCAGCGCCGGCTGGCCGACGCAGGTGATGATTCCGAGTTTCATGCCGAAGGGCAAGAACGGCGAGCCGTACGATCCGTTCTCGATTTCCGGTGCGGATCACTGGTATTCGGTCGGTGCACATCGCGTCCGTGCGATCTCGAACGATCTTGCCAACAATACCTTTCGTCCGGGCTGGCTGCGTTCGGTCGGACCGGGCTGGACCAACTGGGCGCTCGAAAGTTTCATGGACGAAGCGGCGCACTCGGCAGGTATCGATCCGGTCAAATTCCGTCTGTCGCTGCTTGATGCTAAGGGCAAGAATTCCGGCGACGACAAGAGCGCCGTCGGTGGCGCCGCGCGTCAGGCGAACGTGGTCAAACGTGCTGCGGAAAAAGCCGGGTGGGGCGGAGTATTGCCGATAGATACTGGGCTTGGCATCGCCACATCGTTCGGCCAGGAACGCGATATGCCAACCTGGACCGCCTGCGTCGCGCGTGTCAAAGTCGATCGCAAAACCGGCGTGGTCAAGCTCGAAAAACTGATCGTCGTGATTGATGCCGGTACCATCGTGCATCCTGACGGCGCGTTGGCGCAGGTCGAAGGCGCATCGTTGTGGGGCGCAAGCATGGCGCTGCACGAAGGCACGGAATTCGCGAACGGCCAGGTCAAGGACACGAACCTCAATACCTACACGCCGCTGCGCATGCGCGACGTGCCGGAAATGGACATCGAATTCATCGCCAGCAGCGAATCACCGGTCGGATTGGGTGAGCCGGCGACGACGGTTGTCGGCCCGGCGATCGGCAACGCGATCTTCGCTGCGATCGGCGCGCGTCTGCGGCATCTTCCGATACGCGCTGATGCGGTTTTGAAAGCGCTGGCTACAGTCTAGCGCCGGGCAACGCCGAACCCTGTGAGTATGTCATCGAGCAAGTCTTGGCTGAACTTCGTTACGGAACATAAGTTCGAATTAGGTGCAGCCCATCTTCGATGCAAAACGCCAGCCGCTTGCCCACTTTTGCCACAGCAACTGACCAGCTTCGCCAGCGAAACTGACCACAGCCGGCGGCCTAACTGACCACCGTCGCCAGCCCGTTGACCATTCAAGGCATAAGGGCCTGACCAATCTTTCAGGTGAGGTTGGCTGGGCTCAGCGAGCGATGACATGTGGTGAAGCCGTCTGACCGCTTTGTGCCCATTTGCGCCGGTCGCGAGTGGCTGCTTTGGCGAATCGCAATGCGCCGCTACGGCGGGCCAATGCCGCGCTCCGACTCCATGAAGCGTTGCCAACGTGCTCGGAGCTCTCCGGGGCGGCATCCAGATGGCTCAGGTAGGAATTCGGCGGATACGATGCGGTCCGTCCTGAAGTGGCGGAAACCCTGACGCAGCTCGCACCAGGCGGCCAGGAGGCGCACGGTCTCCGCGTAGCCGATGATCGTCGGCCAAATGGTGCGCTCGGTCTCGCGCGATTGCTCGTCTTTGTAACGGATCCGAATTTTTCTCCCGCTGCCGATCCACGACCGGGTCCTGGTGATGTCAAGTCCATCAGCAGCCATGACTCGGCTCTTCGGCACACCGATGCTTGGCTCGGAGATGAAGGGGCGCAGGCGCGCGGGCACGGCCGACGCGATCTTGGCGATAAGATCGCGCGCAGCGCGCGCCAGCACGGCGTCGCCCCGGCCCGCTACCCATTGCGCGCCGAGCACTGCCGCCTCCAACTCATCAGGCGTGAGCATCAGCGGTGGCATGTCGAAGTCGCGGTCGAGAAGGTAGCCAATTCCTGCCTCGCCACGGATAGGTACTCGCTGCCCAATGAGATCAGCGATATCCCGGTAAATCGAGCGCTGCGACACTTCCAGCTCCACCGCTAGCTGGCTAGCGGTGACTGGCTGGCGCGACCGCCGCAGGACCTGGATGATCTGAAACAGTCGATCGGCACGGCGCACAACTTTCTCCTCAGCAAACAGCATGCTGCCACTCTACTGACACCATGCTGTCAGTAGGCCTGGCGTAAAACAACCCTTCGCCGCGTCGCGGTCCCACTCTGCCCAAGGACAAGCCCCATGAATTTAGTCTCTATCCGCATCATCACCGCCGATATCAAACGGCTAGCACGCTTCTATGAGCAGATCACCGGCATCGCCGTGACGATGTACACCGAGGATTTCGGGGAGCTGAAAACGCCCGCCTGTACCCTTGCGATCGGCAGCGCGCGCACCTTGCAGGTATTCGGCGGGGAAATAGCCCGTCCAGCTGACAACCAGACCGCCATCATCGAGTTTCGTGTGAGCGATGTGGATGCCGAGTTCCGAAAGTTGGCGGACGTGATTAACGATTCCCTTGTTCAGGCGCCGACAACGATGCCCTGGGGAAACCGTTCGCTCCTGTTTCGGGATCCGGACGGTAACTTGATCAACTTCTTTGCGCCGATCAGCGCGGGGGCGATCAAGAAGTTCGCCGAGTGATCAAAGTACCGACGGCGCCCTCTGGGAGTCAAAGGATGCGAGCTCAGGTTCCGAATGACAGGTCACGGGCGAGCGGATTCGGCCTTCCAGTGCCCGGTTCTGGCCGAGAGTAGCCGGTCGTCGGACGACCCGCGGGGCGGATTTGTTCACGCGCGGTATGGTGATCTACCACTACGGCAACTGCTGATCATGCTGACCGGTACAGGGCGAGTCCGCCTATAAACTGCCAAAAATAGGCAACCTGTTGACCATTGGTCAATTGCTTGGCAAAAGCGTGCAACCCAATTGCCAAAATACGGCAGTTGGGTTGCCGAAAACTGTTCAAGTGCTTGGCGGTACGCACTTCGACCAATGTGATGCTACCCGTGTAGGCGTGCGAGTAAATTTGGATCTCAAGAGTGCCGTCGTCTTTCCACTCAACCTTCGGGATCTGAACGAATTTGGATCAAGCTCAAGATCAAGATCAAAATTCTGAAACCATCCATTTTCGCCGTGCTTATCAATACGCAAAGTCGCGAAATCGGCGCTTAGCCCGAACCCCCATCCGCATTGTTTGTATTTTTGAGTAGCTGTCCATTGCCCGTTTCGAGAATCCAAACGCTTCGTGTCAGTGGAGCATCCGCTATCACCTCGATTTTCCCAAAGCAACCTTACTGCGAGCGTTGCGGCAATTCCCAGCAGAGCACCTAGCATTAGCGAGTTACGTTGCTTCATTTGGATTTGGAGGCCCTACGGGCAACGCCTCGCGTCTGAGTTCTGGCTGACACAACAAATCAAAGCATTGGTGTCACATGATCACGATGGATCAATCCGGATTAGATAGCACATCCCCATGCGACGCAATCACCTTCGAATAAAAATGCGCGCTCGCTTTCGGTGTGCGTTTCTGTGTTTCGAAATCCACGTGCACGATGCCGAAGCGTTTTGAATAGCCGAGCGACCACTCAAAATTGTCTAATAGCGACCAGACAAAATAACCGCGCAGATCGACGCCGGCATCGATCGCGCTGTGAATCGCACGCAGATGTTTGCGCAGATAATTCACGCGTAGCGGATCATCGAGGCGATCGTTTTCGGCAACCGGTGGATCAAAAAATGCCGCGCCGTTTTCGGTGACGTACAACGGGATATCGCCGTAACGTTGTTTTACCCACGTCAGCGTGTCGGTGAGGCCTTGGGCATAAACTTCCCAGCCGGTTTCGGTGTAGGTCGCGGACTTCTGTCGCACCGGGCTCGCGCGCAGCGGCCATGAGGCTTCGTCGTGACGCGTGACGTTGCGCGTGTAGTAATTCACGCCAAGGAAATCGATCGGCTGCTTGATCAATTTGTAATCTTCTTCCGGCCATTCCGGCCACGCTTCGCCGAAAATCTCCTTGAGTTCGCCGGGATACGTACCGAAGATCGCCGGGTCGAGGTACTGGCGATTCATGTACGCTTCGGCGCGCGCAGTGGCCGCGATATCCTGCGGTAAATCCGACGCCGCATATTTTGGTTCGATGTTTACTACCAGCCCGATCTGATGTTTGCCTTCGGCGCGATACGCCTGCACCGCGGCACCATGCGAGCGCATCAGGTGATGCGTGGCGATCGGCGCTTCAAAACGATTCTTGTGCCCGGGCGCAAGCGCGCCGTGCAGATAACCGCCATCGGTGACGACCCACGGTTCGTTCAAGGTCGCCCACAGTTTTACGCGGTCATCGAGCTTGCGGAATACCACGCTGGCGTAATCAGCAAACCAGCCGGCGATATCAGGATTGAGCCAGCCGCCACGATCGTCCAGCGCCGCCGGCATATCCCAGTGATAGAGGGTGACCATCGGCTGGATATTGTTCTTCAGCAGCGCATCGACCAGTCGCTCGTAGAACGCCAGTCCGGCGGCGTTGACCTTGCCTTTGCCCTCGGGCAGAACGCGGCTCCAGGCGATGCTGAAACGATACGCTTGCATGCCGAGTTCGCTCATGAGGGCGACATCGCTTTCCATGCGCCGATAATGATCGCAAGCCATTTCGCCGGTATCGCCATCACGCACCAAGCCTGGCGTATGCACAAAACGTTGCCAGATACTTGGCCCGGCGCCGTCGGCCAGAGGCGAGCCTTCGATCTGATACGCCGATGTGGCGCTGCCCCAAAGGAATTTCGGCGGAAATTGAATGCGTTGCGTCATTGGCAAGCCTGCGTGATGATGGTATTTTCGAGAAATGAAAACGATTACATTGCGAAGATTAACCGAAACTCTTCGTGATTTATAGCGCCTTTCCGGTGCATTCGATTCGGCTCGACAGGAACCCGTGAGTTCGCATGGCAAATGTGCAGCTAGACCAGGTACGCAAGACTTACGAGAACGGTCACATCGCCGTCGTCGGCGCCACGTTTGAAGTGCAGGACGCCGAATTGCTGGTCCTGGTCGGCCCATCCGGCTGCGGGAAATCCACGCTGTTGCGCATGATTGCGGGGCTGGAATCGGTCACGTCCGGCACGTTGTCGATCAATGGTCGCGTGGTCAACGATGTTGCGCCGAAAGATCGCGATATCGCGATGGTGTTCCAGAATTACGCGTTGTATCCGCACATGACCGTGGCGGAAAATCTCGGCTTCGGTTTGAAGCTGCGTGGTGCTAGCAAAGCCGATGCGCGAACGCAGGTCGGCAAGGCGGCCGAGATGCTCGGGCTTACTGAAATGCTGCCGTTGCGTCCGCGCGAACTTTCCGGCGGGCAGCGCCAGCGTGTCGCACTCGGCCGGGCGCTGGTACGCGATCCGGAAGTGTTTCTGCTCGATGAGCCGCTGTCGAATCTCGATGCAAAATTGCGTTTGTCGATGCGCACCGAAATCGCCAAGCTGCATCGCAGTCTCGGCACGACGATGATCTACGTCACGCATGATCAGATCGAGGCGATGACGCTCGGTCATCGCATCGTGGTCATGCGAAATGGCGAGATCCAGCAGATCGATACACCGATGTATTTGTACGACAAACCCGCGAATATGTTTGTCGCGGGTTTTCTCGGCAGCCCGGCGATGAATTTTTTTCGCGGTCGATTGATCGCAGGCGTCGAGCCTCGTCTGCAGATGGCGGACGGCGTATTGCCGCTCGGTAATTTGTCATTGCAGCATGGCGCGCTGGCAAAGTTTGTCGATCAGGAAATTGTGCTCGGCGTGCGCCCGGAAGATTTGCATTTGCGCATGACCGAAACAGTAGGTCAGAGCGGAGGCAGTTTGCGTGCGCAGCTCGAAGTGATCGAGCCGGTTGGCAACGAGATTTTCCTCAACATGCGCAGCGGCAGCTCGGAACTCGTCGCGCGCATTCCGCCGCAAATCTTGCCAACGGTCGGTAATGAAATCCTGCTTGAATTTGCGCTCGACAAGCTGCATTTTTTCGATGCCAAAACCGAGCAGCGAATCGAATTGGCGGCGCGCTAGAACTCGCCAAAAACGTCGCCTGAGAAAAATCCCGCTACACGCACGTGCTCTGCCTATCGCGGTAACGCGCCTGCAGCTGGACGTTTGCCGTGACGCGTCCACTCCAGCAATTCGTCAAATGCGACGCCGACTTGTTCGGGCGTATAGCTGCAATGGCCTTCGTGTTTCACGTACTGCTGCACGAACTTTTCGCCGTTGCCCTGGCGCGCCACCGCCAGCGCGTAGGCGAATGATGTATTGCCGGGCACCGCTGGATCGTTGGTCGTATGCAAGGCCAGCAGCGGCTTTAACAGCTTGCCATTGGGTGTGTAGTTTCGCGCGAGATACAGCGCTGCGTTGGTATCGGCGCGATAACGTTTTACGCCGTCGTTGAGCGCATCGTCATCGCTCGTGCCCATGTAAATAAGGTCGGCATTCGAAAACGGATTGCCGCCAGCTTTCTGTTGCAGATCCTTGATCTCGTAAGTGCTGAAAGAAATCTCCGCGGCCAGCGCTTTGCGATCGTTCTGATGGAAAAAACTCGCGAGATCGGCGGCCGCTTTGGGGTTCTGTGCGAGCGCAAGAGCAACCTTGGTTTCGTTCTTTTCGTCCGGCTGAAAATCTTTTGGAACAGGCACGAGCGGGCCGAGCAGGTTCGGAAAAAAGTAGTCGAACGCCGCGCGCAGGGCAAATCCGCGATTGCCGAACTCATCGCTCGACATCAGCGCGCCACACAGTGAAAGGCCGCCATCGTAGAGTTTTGGCGATTGTTCCAACGCCTTGGCCACGAGCGTTCCGCCCATCGAAAAACCGACAGTGAAAGTTTCGTTTGGCCGTCCAAAACTAGTGATGAAATATTGCCGCAGCCGTTCGGTTTCGAGATCAGCGCGATCCACCACCCAGCCACTGTCCGAATAGCCGGATTGCAGCAAGGCGAAACCGCGATCGACAAAATCCTGTTTCAGTTTGTCCAGCGGTTGTTTGTCAAAACCGGGCTCGTCGACATAATAGCCGTGATAAAAAAGCACGATGCCGTGGTTCCAGTCGGCAGGAATATCGATACGATACGCCGCGTTTTTCTGCACGCCGGTTTCGATCACGGCGCCGCTGGACTTGTTCCACGCCGCATTCGCATCGCGCGATAAAAAACCAACAACGCTGCCCAGCATAAAGAGTAGCGAAACTATCAAGCGGCGAATCATACGGAACCTCTGGAATTCAAAAGACTACAGATTACTTGCTCGATCAGTCGTCGATCACGATATCGGCAGGCAGATGCGCGATATGCAATTCCCGACCGCTCCAGAACGCCGGTTTTTTGTCGATCGAAACCTTACCCAATGCGGCTTTTCCCGATGCAATAAAAACCAGACCGCCGGGTGCATCGATGCCAGTATCGATATGCAGAATCCGCTTTTTCAAAACGTGTTTGAGGCTGTAACTCAACTTGCCATAAGGCGTGCGCAGATTCTCGATGGCGATGCCGTTGCCTTCGAGCCATGCGCTTGGAAGCCCAGCGCCGATCACCAAAGACTGATCGGCCTCGCGCTCATAGGCGAACATGTCGAGTGCCGAGCGTATGAAATCCGAAGCGACCCAACCGTGCGGCATATCGCCGACAAACCGCGGCGTGCGCGATTCACGCCCGACCACTTCGGCCCATTGATTCCACGCGCCGGGTCGGCGTCCGGAAAAAAAGAAATTGAGCAATTCCTGCGCACGCTCGGTCCAGCCGAGGCGCACGAAGATGCCGACCGTGCGTAGTTCGTATGGCGTATACACATCCCAGTTTGGCGAATCGCGGCGTGCCACGAAATCACGCCAGTAACGCTCAAACGTGGCGGTGACTTTTTCGCTCGGCAAGCGCGCTTGCTCGCCGCCTGGCGCAATCGCGATCGTGCTCGAAGTCGCATCGAAATCGCCAAGTTCGGCGCAGCCTGCGAGGTAGTCGATCTTGTGCGTTTCGCCGCTGTGTTTGATCGATGCGAATAAATCGGTGCGAAATTCATTGCGCTGTCGTGCAAGCGCATCGGCGGCAGTCTGCTTGCCGAGTACAGCCGCCATATCAGCCGCATCCTTGTAGCCGCGCAGCGCCCAGAAATCGTCCCAATACGAATGCATCGGTCTTTCCGAATAACCTTCGTGGCTGATCGATGCGGGCATCAAGCCGAAAAATTCGACACGCTCGGCGCTACGATTTTTCGCCGTGCGTTCGGATTGGCGCAGGCCTTCCATGTATGTTGCCGCGGCCTCGACATGCGGCCAGAGCCTTGCCAATAGCTCGCGATCGTGACCGTAGCGATACAACTCGGCGATGGCATAAATCAGTTCGCCATGACTGTCGTTTTCAGGTACCGGATCCGAGCCGCGCCAATCGACGCAACACGGCACCTTGCCGTTGCTGAACTGATGCGCGGCATACCATTCGACGAAATCACGCGCAACATTTTCCGCGCCCAGACGCAACAAGGCTTCATTCATCATCGCGCCATCGCGCACCCAACTGCGGGAATAAGCTCGAGTACCGGGCTGCAACGCGGCGCCGTCGCGCGAGATCAGGATATGCGCGAGCGAAGTGCGCAAGGTGTCGGCGAGTGCTTGCCCAGCCGGCGGCAGATGCAGACCGACACGATTGAGTTTCCCGCGCCATTCCGCCGCGACCTCGGCCTGTTGTTGATTAAGCCATTGCAACGAAGATCGTGACGATGGAGTTGGCGGCATGGCACCGGACAGCGGCACTGCAATCGCGATTTCGGTGCTGGCAAACGCGGCGAGTTTCAAGCGGTAGACAAAAGCGCCGGAGGCATAACCGCTGTCATCGTGCACCGTTGTGGCTTGCGGCCATTGCTGTTGTGCCATGCGTACGACGATTTCGCCGTCATCGAAACGCGTCGCATGAAAACTATCCGGGATTGGCAACGGCACTATTTTCGGCTGCGAATTCACCGATAGAGTGCCGGCTTGCCAATCAAGGTCATGGATTGGTGAAACGCCACCAGCACCGTTGAGGAACTGCGTTGGCGGATTTACCTGCAACGGTCGCACCGCGAGCAACAACGAAATCTCTCGCGCCTCTGCAGAGAGATTTTCGACTCGGTACCGTGTGAACATTTGCGATTGCGCGCGCGTGCCGCTGGCGAACGCGGTGATGTGCAAAGCAAGATTCGGCGTACGCCACGTCACGCTCGGAATCGGCAGGTAACCTTCCTGCAAGGTTTGCGCAATATCGACGTCGGCCCACGTCAGCAACTTTTTGTCGCTCAGCAAAAATGGTTCAATCGAAAAGCTCGATTTGCCGGTTTCAAGTATGCCGTCTTCGGAAAGCAGGCCTTGCTGTGCGCCGCCATCGATGCCAACCAAGGTCCAGTACGATTGCTCGCCGGAAAAACCGCGCGGATACATTCCGCGTTTCGCATCGCGGGCAATTGATGTGAGAAACGCATTCGGCGATGCAGCGAAGGCCAGATCCTTGATCTCGATTTCGGCGAGGGCATAACCTTTTGCCGGGCCGTGATGCAGCGCGAGGCGCACATAACGCGTCTCGGATTCAGGCAGATACAGCGGCACCGCGCCGCCACGGCTATCGTGTACCGAGCGCTGCGTAATCCAGTGCTCGGCATCGTCGGAAAACTGCACGTCGTAGTCAGACGCGTAACCATCTTTCAGCCAGTGCAACACCAGCCCGCCGAACTCGCGTGGCTGCTGAAAGTCGATTTGCAGAAATTGTTGCCGGCCGGATTTCGGGCCGCTGCGCCACGCGGTTGTATCGTCGCCATCCAGCGCGGCATTCGGTTTGGAATCTGCGCGTGATGATGACGCGCTGAGCTGCGCCACGGGCAATGGCAGCGAACCTTCGACCGGCAGTGCGCGAAATTTCAGCGTATCGAAATACACCGAACCATGCCCACCGCCGTGACCGCTGCTGACGACGAGTTCGAGTTTCGCGCTATGCCGCAACACCCGATCCTTGGTCGGTCCCCAGGCGAAATCGAGTTGCCGTTTCTTGATCCTGATCAGTTGCCAGTCGCGGCCGAAAACGAAGTCGCTGCGATTGATCCACCAAACGTTTTCGCCACTCGCATCGACCAGTTTGAATTGCAGATTGTTGATCGGCGCATCGCCGCGTACGCGGAACGACAACTCGTAATTGTCAGGGAAATCCAGTGCCAGATCGCGACGCGCCGTGGCGTAACCGGAGACGCCGTGAAAATCGAAATCCATGCGCATGGACTTGCCTTGCTCGTCGGCATCGCCATGCAGCGAAACATCGACATCGTCGGATGCCTCGGCTTTCCAGGCATCGATATTGTCGAAGTTATCGAGAATGGTGTCTTGCTGTTCGCTCGTCGGTTTTTCCGACTGCGCGAATGCAGCCGGAGAAAATACCAGCGTCGATAAAAGCAGACCCGCATGCAACAAAAATGCAGTGATCGACGTTATGCAGGCATGTTTTCTCGTAGCCAAATTCGCGCGTCGAAACAGCATGCGTATCAACCCTTGACGCTGCCGAGCAACAAACCCTGGATGTAATACCGCTGCAAGACGAGAAATAGCAGCAGCACCGGCAACACGGTCACGACCGAGCCGGCCATCATCATTTCGTTGTCCTGCACGTGCTCTCGCGAGAGTGCGGCGAGTGCGACCGGCAGCGTGTACAAATCCTTGTCGGTGAGCACGATCAGCGGCCACATGAAATCGTTCCAGGTGGCAAGAAAAGTGAAAATCGCGAGCGTCACCAGAATAGGTTTGAGCACCGGCAACACGATCACGGCGAAGATGCGCCATTCGCCGGCGCCGTCGATACGCGCCGCTTCGAGCAGATCGTCGGGAATGGTCAGCGCATATTGACGCACCAGAAAGATGCCGAAAATTCCGGCGAGCGCGGGCACGATCACGCCGCCATAGGTGTTGACGAGGCCGAGATATTTCAACATCAGGAACAGCGGCAACATCGCGACCTGCGCCGGAATCACCAACGACGCCAGCAACACACGAAACAGCCGTTCACGCCCGGCGAAACGCAGCTTGGCAAACGCATAACCGGCCATGACGTTGAACGTCAGCGAGATCACCGTCGCCGCGGTCGCCAGAGCAAAACTGTTGGCCAGATATCGCCCCATGCCGGCATGCGCAAACAGCTCGCGGTAGTTGTTCAAGCTGGGATGGGCCGGCAATAACGGCGGCGGGTAATTGCTGGCTTCGCCGGGCGCCATCAACGAAACCGAGAGCATCCACAGCAGCGGAAACAGCGTGATCGCTGCAACCGCGACCAGCAAACCATTCACCATGGCGCTGACAAATATCGGCTGCTTCATGTATTGCCTCCGCGTCGGCCGAGCCAGAGTTGCAGGGTAGCAACGATGAACATCAGCACGAACAACAGAAACGCGACTGCCGATGCCGAGCCAACACGCCACCACTTGAAACCTTCGTCATACATGAAATACAAAACGCTGACGGTGCTCTGCAGCGGGCCGCCCTGGGTCATCACATATGGTTCGGCAAACAGCTGGAAATAACCGGCCATCGTCAACATGCTGACCAGCAATAATGTTGGCGCCAGGCTCGGCCACGTGATGAAGCGAAACTGCTGCCAGTACGACGCGCCATCGATGCGCGCGGCTTCGTACAAATCCTCGGGAATGCTTTGCAAACCAGCGATGAAGATGATCATGTTGTAGCCGAAATTTTTCCACACTGCGAACAGGATGATAGTCGGCATCGCCCAGTGCGGATCGCCGAGCCAGTCGATCGGATGCACACCGATGCTGGACAAGGCGTAGTTGACCCAACCGTAACGCGTGTGGAAAAGATAATTCCAGATCACTGCCATCGCCACCACCGTGGTGACCACCGGCGCGAACAATGCTGTGCGAAAAAACGGTTTGCAACGCGCGAGTTTCGAGTTCAACAAAAGTGCCGCAGTGAGCGAGGCAAAAATCGACAACGGCACACCGGCGGCGACGAAATACAACGTATGGCCGAGCGCATCCCAGAATTCCGGCAGTTGCAGCAGGCGCTGATAGTTGGCGAAACCGACAAAACGCAAATTGCGAATGTCGGCGAGGGCGTACAGATCGAAGTCGGTCAAGCTGGCGCCAAACGCGGCAATGACGGGCACGAAAAAAAACAGACCGATCACCAGCAATGCCGGCGCGACAAAACACCAAGCGGCGCGTTCGACCTTCATGGCTTGGCTCCGCGATCGAGAATCCAGCGGCGTTTTTCGAGGATTTCATCGGTGTGTTGATCAAGCAGTTCGGCGGCCTGATCGATCGTCAAATCGCCATGCACAGCGCGCTCGGCAACTAGACGAATTTGCTGAGCGATACTTTCCCATTCCGGCACTTTAGGTGTTGGCTTGAGGCGTTCGAGTTGATCGCGAAATGCGTGCGCGTAAACGTCGCTATTCAAACCCGGATCGGTCCAGGTCGAACGACGCGGCGGCAGATCGCCGGTATCGGTATGGAAGCGCAACTGGATCGCTGGATCGGACAGAAATTCGATCAGCTGCCACGCCAGTTCCTTGTGTTTCGAGTTCTGGAATATCACGAGGCTCGAACCGCCAGCGAGCCCGGCGCCCGGGCCATTTGGGCCAGGCAACGGCGCTGTCATCCACGTTTTCTGTTGCTCCGGCGGCAGGCGACGCTGGAATTCGCCGATGTTCCATGGGCCGGAAATGTAATACGAATAAAAGCCGCGGCCGAATTCGTTCCAGACATTCGCGATCTGGGTATTGGTCATCGTCGGCGCCCAGGTATTTTGGAACATCTCGACATAAAAACTCAGTGCGCGCTTGAAACCTGCGCTGCGAAAATTGCCATAGCGATCACCGTCGCGCAATAGCGGTTCGTCCTGCTGGATCGCCAGTGCCAACAGTGGTTCGAATTCGTTCAACGGCAACAGGATCGAATAACGTTGTGGCCCGACCAACGCTTTGATCGCAATCAGGCTCGAACGCCATTCCTGCCAGTTCTGCGGCGGTGTGTTGATGCCCGCCTGTGCAAGCAGATCGCGGCGATAAAACAGCAGTCGCGTATCGACATACCACGGCACGCCGTAGATCTGCGCATCGATGACATTGGTATCCCAGATGCCGCTGAAATAGTCGTCGCGCTTGACCTGATTCGATGCGGCAATGCGCGCATCGAGCGGTTCCAGCGCCTGCAGCATCACGAGCTCCGGCAACCAGGTGTTGCCGAGCTGGCTGATGTCCGGCGTGGCATTGCCAGCTACGCCGGTAAGCAGTTTTTCCAGCGCTGCGGTGAGTGGGATCTGCTGCACGTCGACATGTACGCCGGGATGCTGGCGCTCGAATTCCGGCAGCAATTTTATGACTGCATCACCTTCTGCGCCAATGGTCCAGAATTTGATGACTTGTTGTTGCGGTTGCTCCGATTTGCAGGCTGTCAGCAGTGCATAAATCAGCGTTAGCGCGATCGACAAGAATCGCCAATGCGAACTCCGGCACACGCTAATTGGCTTTTTCGGTCGCATTCGCATCGGCGTTTGATTGCTTTAATGCGGCGGCCGGCCCGAGCCAACCGCCACTGAATCCGGCGTGCTCCAAGCCGCGCCGCAAATAGGCATTCTTGCGCATGTAGCGCCAGACGAAGTCGCTGCGATAATTTTCGATCATCGCCAGGATCGGGCCTTGGTCGATGCCGAGATAATCACTGTCGACCCAGCCGACGCCGCGCACTACTTTTCCGCTGCGCAGTTGCATGGTGGTGTAAGCGAAATCGAAACTCGGATTGAATGCGTCGATAAATCCGTATTTGGAATAGATTTGCGCGCCGTAGCGCTCGAACATTTCATGCGCGGCCGGGATCACTATCTCCGGCGCGAACGGCAGCGAAGCGAGCGCGGCGGTCGGTGCGATCGTGCCGTCGTCGGGGATATGAATGCCGCCGACACCACGCGCCGAATAACCGAGAAAATGGCGCAGGCGCAGCAGCACCACCTTGAAGGTATCGACCGGGCCATCACTGGCGGTGAGACCCCAGACATTCTTGCCATAACCCTTAAACTTCTGCGGGTTGTCGATCGCATAGTTGCGCTGCGCGATCGTTGCGCGGCGGCTGTTTTCAAAATAATCGATGCCGCGACCGCGCATGTAGGCATCCTGGATATCGCGAAAATCGATCCAGACGTGGCTGTACTGATGGCCGAACAATGGTGGAAAGCTCAAGAATTCCTGACCGTATGAAATGCCCCAGTTGAGATCGTACGTGCCGGTCCACGCATTCCACGAATCCAGCTCCAGCCCATGTGTGGGCGAGGCGAGGGCGAGCAGGTAGATCAGCATACCTTCGTTATAACCGCGCCAGTCGTACGGGATAAAACCTTGCTCAGGCGACCATCCGAGCACGATCGCTGGCGGACGAGTCGCCGCCCAGCGCCAGTTGACGCGGCGATAGATCGTATCGACCAGCGTACGGATTTCAGTTTCCTGCAAATCATCGCCGTCGAAATACGATTGGCAGAACAACATGCCGCCGAGTAGCAGCGAGGTATCTATCGTCGAAAGCTCGGATCGATCGGTGCGCAAGCCGGTTTTCATGTCGAGGAAATGATAAAAAAATCCGTGATAGCCAGTCACGCCCTCGGCTTGCTCGCCTTGCGGCGCGTAACGAAAAAATCGCAGCGTAGTCAACACACGTTCGCGCGCCTGATCGCGCGTGATGTAACCGCGCTCGACGCCGATCGGATAAGCGGTAAGGCCAAAACCGACCGCAGCGATACTGGAGGCCGAATTTGCGGGTGCCTTGTCTGGCACCAGGCCGTTGTCGGGATTGGCGGTGTCCCAGAAGAACTGGAAAGTGCGTTGTTCGAGATCGTCGAAGAACGGATCGAGTACGGGGTGGGAAGCATTACTTGCGACGTCGTGCGCGAGTTGTTGGTCGAGCGCATACGAATGGCCTGGAAAAATCAGGAATAGCAGCGCGAAAAAGACAACGCGAAAAAGCGCAGGACGTTTTGACAAAAAATACATGATTCGGGAGCTATGAGTAAGGAAGGGCAATCCAAAAATTCCGGCCACCCGAACTCGGACGGGTGGCCGGTAACAAATCAGGATGCTGGAGAGTTCATCCTGTACAACAAACTGCGCGGGGACTGCCAATCTGAAATATTGCAAGTCCTCCCATCTTGAGCGCGTTAGAAGCTGAAACGACCTCCAACTTTAACTTGGCGTGGATCAAGCAATGTAGAACTGCCTTGCCCGAAGTTCGCATCGTTCAGGCCGCTATTTATGCCGTCGAAGTTTTTGTAGTTGAGCGCATTCTTCACGTCGAGACGCAATTGAAACTTCATGCCGTGAGAAAGATCCCAATTTTTCGAAAGTGAAAGATCCACGCTACGATATGCCCAGAAGCTTGGTAAAATGAAAGTGTATTTATGCGGGTAATAATAACCAATTAGATTTGCGCAGTTGTAGTCGCAAGTGGAAGTGCCTTTGTTGGCGGTCTGCGGGAAGCCGGAGCCCAGGCTAATGATGCCGCTGAATTGAACGTCCCAAGGCAGGCCGACAGTTCCGTTTAGCACCACATGATGTTTTTCGCTGGTATTGTCATAGGGATAGCCCGACGGATCGACATAATCCAGCGAATAAGCATCGCCACCTGATTTTTTGGCCTCTGTATAGGTATAAGCCAGACCAAAACCCCAATTCGATTCTTTGGTGTAAGGTTTGTCGAGTCCGAAGAGTACGCTGCTAGCCTGATACTTCTTGTAACCGTTGTGCAGCACGACACCGAAAGGGCTGCCAGGCAGAGTATTGAGAACAAAGCCACCAGGTGTCACTTCACGGTTCCACAACCATGTGAACTGGTTGTAGCTCAGCACACGACTGAGCGTCATAGAGCCGACCCAATCGCCTAGCACCTGTTTGGCACCAAGGCTGAACTGATCACTGTAGGGTGGTTTGGTTTTGTTGTTCAGTATGTCAATTTCGCCACTCGCTAAATTTGCTGAAATAAGCGACTGCAATCCCGCTGCAGTCAGATACTTTGGATCCCACTTGAATGTTCCCGGTGCGCCATCCTTGGAGAAATTAAAGTTATAGTAAGGGTATTGCGAATGAAACGATTCTTGGATTGAATTATCTAGTGGCGTGCGATCATAATAGCGACCGGCGCCACCAAATATTGTCGTCGACTGATCATTGTCTTTACTGACGTCGTAAGAGAATCCGACACGCGGTTGTATTTCACCTTTGTAGCCTGTTCGATTATTTCCCGTACTTATATAGTCATTACCCAAGTGCAGATAGTTGATGATTGCGTATTGATCTAGTGGGGTCACGTAGCTGTTATTGTAGGCATTGGTTTCATAGTCCCAGCGCAGACCAAGGTTCAGCTGCAATCTGCTGGTGATATCCCAATCATCTTGCGCAAATATTCCGACCTGGTTGTTTCCGAGTTCAGCATGTTTTCCGGTAGGCGAGTAATTGGCGCGCTCAGGAATATCTAGCCCAGTACCAGCATTGTTAGTGTTGTAGATATATTGTGGAGTACTACCAAAATTTTCTAGTTCGTTTTCGTTGATATGTGCGAATTTTGCACCGACCTTTATCACGTGATCGCCGTGCCAACCAAATGAATCAAACGTGACATCGTCACGGATGGTCTTGGTTTTCTGCTGTTTGTTTTGAGTTTCGTTACTGCCACCGATAACTGCGATGCCCGGATCGTAGATGATCGATGGCAAATCTGGGTTAGCGGGTGACGGGTTAAATTTGTAATCGCCGATATCAATCAGGAAATCGTTGACGAAGCCGTGACCGCGGAACTGCCATTTGAGCAAAACGTCATTCACTTCGCTGATTCGATTCTCGCGTGCATCATATACGCGGTTGCCGCCAAACGAAGCGACATCTTCGTCTTTGCGTCGCGACACACTCAGATCGATATTATTGTTTTCATTTGGTTGCCAACTGAGTTTTCCAAAAAAAGTTTTTTCGTGGAAAGGCTTGGGAAAAGTGCCGTTATATTTAGCAAACAGATCTTTGTACTGCTGATTGCTGATATTGACAGTGTCCGAACCATCCTGTTTGTTGGCTTCGTAATCGAGGAAAAACTGCAAGGTGTCCGTGATAATGGGGCCACCCAACGTCGCGCCATATTGCTCCTGATGCTGTGGAGGTTTGGGGTTGCCATTTTTTTGCGAGAAGTATTCCTGGGCGCCCATGCCCGTGGTTTGCAAATCACCGAAAACCGAACCGTGAAATTCGTTGCTACCGGATTTGGTGATCGCGGTGATCAGGGATGAACCTGCTTGCTCATACTCAGCCTTGAAATTTTGCGTGAGTACGCGGTATTCCTGAATCGCTTCCTGCGAAAACGGATTGCCTTTAGTGCTGTCTTGACCCGCTAAACCGCCCTGCAAAATATTGTTCTTGAGATTTGCCCCATCGATATAGACGTTAGTTTGATTGGGATCTTGGCCAAACGAACTGAAGGATTTTGTATCGGTCTTTCGCGATACCTGAACTCCCGGTGCCAGCGCCGCAAAGTTCAGAAAATTGCGACTCACCTGCGGCAAGTTTTCGATCTGCTGGCGCGAAACATTGGTGGCAACTTCCGAATTGCGAATATCTGCCTGCGCCAGACTGGCGGCGGTGACATTGACGCTCTCCAGTTCGGTCGAACTCTTGCCGGCATTGGCGGCATCAAGATTGGCGATAACCTGTTGCCCAACCTGCGCAACGGCCACACTCGACGCTATCTCCTTGCCGCCGGAAGATGCGGTGATTTCATAACTGCCAGGCTTCACGTTCGCCAGCACATAGTTGCCATCGCTACCGACAATGGCTTTGGTGGTGAAGCCGGTGTTGACCTCTTTGGCGATCACTTCTGCGCCGACCGCATTTGGTGAGCTGACCTTGCCCTTGATCGTGGCGGTACTGTTCTGCGCCCATGAAACAGCGGGCAATGCAAAGGTTGCAAAGGCACTAATTACGAGTGATGCAAGCAGCCTTCTCTTCAACGGCAATAGCTTTTTCATGATCGCCTCCCGGATTTATTGCGTAGGTTGGTTTTTGTTTCTTTTTTTTCTTGTTTCATCGCGCGGTCGTATTGCCACCGCAGGTTTTTCGTACAACAATTTCGCAACGCAATGTCTGCGCTGCCTCATTTGCTTCGTCGGGTTTTTCGAGTACCGATGCAAGACGCTCGAGCGCACTGCGACCGAGATCAACGATGCGCACACGAACGGTGCTGAGCGATGGCGCGACATAACGCGCGATCGGGATGTCGTCGAAGCCCACCAAGGCGATGTCTTCCGGCACGCTTACGCCGTGTTCGGCAAACGCATACAAACAGCCGACGGCCATCATGTCGTTAGCTGCGAACACCGCATCGGGTCGCAAAGTTCGGCTCAGAAATTGTCGTCCTGCGGCATGGCCGGACTCCTCGGAGAAATCTCCGGCGACAATATCCAGCGCCATCTTCGGCGCATGTTTGGTCATCGCCGCGCGGTAACCTTGCTCGCGTTGCTGCGCGTCGAAATTATTTTCAGGTCCGGTGATGAACGCGATTTTTTTGTGACCGATACCGAGCAAGTGCTGCACCATCGCGTAGGCGCCGCCATAGTTGTCGACATTGAGCACGGGATATTGCGGGCTGTTGACCGAGCTGTTGAGCAGCACGATTGGCAGTGCGTCGGGCAGATGGTCGTGCAGGAACTCGGCGTCGACATGGGGCGAAAGAATCAGCATGCCATCGACGCGGCCTTGCATCGCACGCAGCGCGACGGCGGCTTCGCTCGCATTGCCGTGCGAGGACGAGACTAATAAATGCAGACCGCGCGCGCGCGCGGCGAGGTCGATGCCGCGAATCAATTCCGAGAAGAATTCCCCGTACAGATCCGGCAGCAACGCGCCGATCGTGTCGGTACGGCGCGTGATCAGGCTGCGCGCTGCGCTGTGCGGGATATATCGCAAACGCGCGGCAACGCTTTCGATGTGCTTGCGCGTTTCCGCGGTCACGCTTTCGTGCCCGTTCAACGCGCGCGAAACCGAGGCGACCGAGACGCCGGCTTCTTTTGCCACAAGTTTGATGGTTACCGCCAAGAACTATCCCCACCCACGTGCCCAAGCGACCAAGTAAACGATTACATCGCGAATGTAATCGTTTACATAACATCTTGTAACGCTGCACTGCGCAAATTTTTAACATTCGAGGTGGAGCACGAGAAAACCCAACTACGCTGCGTGGTCAGCCGACTGGAAGCGCATACCCATGAGCAAGTATCGACGAGGCCCTTTGCGACAAGAATCGCCTCACGAATCGGGCAATCGCCGAGTCTGCACAAACCGCCGATCTCGAACGTTTTTCAGGTCGCGCGAAGATCTCTATTCTTCGAACATTGCGATTTATCGCGTCCACGTCGCGCGCAGCGGATGCGCTTCGGTGTTGAATGTCACCGCATCGAAATCCAGCGTTTGCGGCGCGAACAGCAGGTAGAAATACTTGAAGGTTTCGGCGAAAACAAAACTCTCCATGCGATCTTTCTTGCGTTTGCTCACGACGTTCCACAGCGCCGCGTAGCCGACGTCGGCGCGGCAGTATTTGACGAAGTCGCGGAATAGCGTCTGGCCCATCGCCAGATATTTTTCGTCGTGGGTGTAGTGGCTCAGGTAATACGTCGACTCGACGATTTCCGGGCGCAACGCATAACCCAGGTAGATGATTTTCTGCGCGCGATAGTCGAACACTTCCGGCTCGATGCCGTATTTGCGCCAGATCGCAAACCACGTGTCCTGCAGTCGTGCGGCGCGCGGCACATCGCCGGATATGGCGAGCACGGCCGGAAAAAATGCATCGAGCGCACCGTAATACGTATGCGTGCGTTTTCCGCTTTGCATATCGGCGTAGCCGTACCACAGATCGCCATCAGCATCATCGGCGAGGTATTGATTGGCAGCGCTGATGCTGGTTTTCCACATCGCCAGACATTCTTCGTCGCCGAACAGGCGCCAGCATTTCCACAGATATTCGTAGTACGAATCGATGCCGCCCGAGATGCTGGATTCGGGATCGGTCCAGATGCCGGTTTCGACATTGATCGTCGCGCCGACCAGGCCGATTGCCGAGCGACGCTTGAAGGTTTCGACCAGCGCGCGCTTGGCCTTGTCGTAGAACACGGGCTTGCCAGTCAACTTGGCGAGCGTGCCGAATTCGAGCAGCAGTGTGCCGGTTTCGGCTGGATTGGTTTCGATGCCGCGGGTTTTCCCCGTGTGCAGATTTACCTCGACATACGGCAAGCCGGTGGGCGAATCGAATGCCGGCAACAGGCGCGTGCCGAGATCTTCGGCCTTGTGCAACAGGCGCTCATCGCCAGTCAATTGATAACCCGACAACAAGCCGCCGAGCAGGCGGATCGTGATTTCGAAATTCTTGACGTAGAAATCCTGATCCGGTTCGAATTTGCTCGCGATCAACTCGCGCACTGCGGTGGCATCGTCGGTCAGGCCCATCAACACTAGCGTATCGAGTGCATCGATCGGCGTCATCAGCAACGGCTGTTGGTACCAGTCGTGCGGACGCCGGCTCAACGGCGCGAGATCGTCATGTCCCCACGCGTAGCGTTTGTAGCCCTGCCACGCATGCAGAAATTCCTGCTTGACCGAAGCGGCGAGGCGCGCGGATTCGGCCGCGTCGATAGCCGGCGCGGATATCGGTTTCGGCGAAGTCGCGAACGCCGTCATTGGCGCGATCAGCGCTAGTACAAACGACACGCGGCAAACAAATGCGAACATCGGCTCAGGCTCCGTTTTCATGAGACATATCTTGCGTATCAGGACTGCGGCGCAATAACGCTAGCACCTCGTAACACGCGCCCATGGTGTGGTAATCGGTTTTTCCGGCCGGACTTTTTTCGTTCGAATACTTCTGGTTTTCGCGATCGAGAATGCGATACCACGCGCCGTATTGATGATCGACAAAATGACGCCACGCATAATCCCAGATCCGTGTGTAGTCGCTCCAGAAACGCGCTTCGCCGCTGCGCTCGGCAAGCAGCGCGGCGGCGGCCAGCGACTCGGCCTGCACCCAGAAATATTTGTCGCCATCGCAGATCGAACCATCCGGCGCAAAGCCATAACAGATGCCGCCATGCCCGCTGTCCCAAGCCTTCGCCAGGGCCGTGTCGAACAGTGCGCGTGCCGTGGGCAGCAACCAGACCTCAGCACGATATCGATCCAGTATCAGCAAAAGTTTTGCCCACTCCGTCAAATGGCCCGGCTGGAAACCCCACGGGCGAAACAGATGCTTGGGATCGTCTTTGTGGTATTCCCAATCCACGTTCCATGCCGCGTCGTAGTGTTCCCAGACCAGACCGCCGGCCTTCGCCGCTTGGCGAATAGTGATGTTGTGCGCAAGCGTAAAAGCGCGATCGAGGAAGCGTGCATCTCGCGTAGCTTCGTAAGCGGCGATCAGCGCCTCGCACAGATGCATGTTCGCGTTCTGGCCGCGATAGCCGGTGAAGCGCCACTGCGCATCGGCTTCGTCGCGATATAGACCTGCGTCGTTATCCCAATAACGCGTTTCGAGCAGTTGCCATGTTTCGTCGATCCAAGCACGCGCCTCGGTGATACCGGCTTTCGTAGCGGTTGCGTAGGTCAGCAGAACAAATGCCGCGCCGTAGGCATGTTGCGTTCGATCCTCGGGCTGGCCACCGTGAAGCGTCCAGAAATAGCCACCGCTTTCGGGATCGCGATGGGCGCTGCGCAGATAGTCGAGTCCGTGCTGCGCAGCATCGAGATAATCGCTACGGTTGAATTCCTGCGCGGCCATCGCGTAGTTGAAAACAAAACGCGTGCTGCTGACCAGATGCCGATGCTGCCGGTCGTAGATCGTGCCGTCATCGAGGGAATAGTGGAAAAAACCACCGGCGGGATCGATGCAACGCGGGTGATAAAATGCCATCGTCCGGGCGATGTGATCGCGCAGAAAATCGACGCTGCGGAATGCGGGCTGGGAATTCATGCGAGGGCCTTTTCGAGCGGCAGTTCAGTCATCAAGGTTTCCTCGGCAAGGCCTGCACGTCGGCGAGGGTCGGCATCGATGCGAATGCACCCGGACGCGTTACCGCGATGGCGCCGCAAGCCGTGGCGAAATGCAGCGTCGACTCGAGGGGTTTTTCATCGGCGAGAAATGCGGCAAAACCTTGCGCAGTGATTTCCTGCGCGGCAAGTTGGAATAACAAACCGCCGACAAACGCATCGCCAGCAGCGGTGGTATCGACCGCGCATACAACGTGTGCCGCCACGCTGCCATGAGCGTGCCGTGTATACCACTGCAGCGCGGCGGCGCCATTGGTGACGATAAGCAGCTGCGTGGCGCCGCTCCACAACAAGTCGAATACGCGATTTTCGTCGCCTTGCGCTGCGATCAGAAACGCGTACTCGTCCGCACTCAGTTTGACGACATCGGCACTGGCCAATGCGACGCGAATTCGCGGCAACGGATCAACATCTTTCGCCCACAAACACGGGCGCAGATTCATGTCGAAGCTGACCAGTGCACCCGCCGTCCGCGCGCGCTGCATCCCGGTGAACGTTGCTTGGGCAATGGCGGCTTCGGTCAGCGAATTCGAACAAACATGGAAGAAACCGGCCGCGGCGAACATCGCCGTTTCGAAATCGTTTTCGTGAAAAAGCAAATCAGCGGCAGGCGGTCGATAGAAACTGAAACTGCGCTCGCCAAGCGGATCGAGCGAGACGAAGGCGAGGGCGGTTGGCGCCTGCGTTGTGCGGCGAATGTAGCTGCAGCCGACACGCATTGCCGCAAGGCTTTCGCGCAGGAAATCACCGAACATGTCGCGACTCAGCATGCCGACGAATTCGGCATCGCCACCCAGTCGCGCCACTGCTACCGCGACGTTGGCGGGCGCGCCACCCGCATTTTGCAGAAATGCGCGTGGTGTTTCGGGCACGGCAGGCGCGCCGAGAAAATCGATCAGCGCTTCGCCGAAGCAGACGATCTTTTTCATGTCAGTGCGTCGCTACCGGCGAGCGCGAAACTGCTGCCAGCAGCGCGGCATGATCGTCGACTTTCGAGCCACGAAATCCATACCAGACGATGTACAAATAACACAGCAGCGGCAGCACAAACGCATGCTGCACGCCGATGTGATCGGCCAGCAAACCTTGCAGCAGCGGCACGATCGCGCCACCGACAATGGCCATGATCAACAGGCTGGCGGCCTTGTCGGTCATCGTGCCGAGACGATCGATACCGAGTGTGAAAATATTCGGGAACATGATCGAATTGAACAGCCCGATGGCAATGATGCTCCACAGTGCGATTTGGCCGCTGCTGATCATCGTAAGCAACAGCAGCGCGCTCGCTACACCGGCAAACAGACCCAGCAGCAGGCGCGCATCGACCACGCGCAATAAAGCAAATCCGACAAATCGCCCGATCATCGCGCCGCCCCAATACAGCGACACATAACCGGCTGCGACACTCGCGCTGATGTTGCCGATATCGGGCATGGCCAGATAGCTGATCAGGAAACTGCCGATGGCGACTTCCGCACCGACATACAAAAAAATGCCGATGATGCCGTTGAGTACATGTCGATGCCGCAGCACTTCGGCAAAGCTGTGGATCTGGTTGTCGCCACGCGCGGTCGCCTCGGTCAACGGCGGCAGCCGAAACAGCCAAACGCCGGCTGCCAGCGCGAACAGCACACCCGCCAGCAACAGATACGGTCCGGTCACGTTCTGTGCTTGTTGCAGTTGATAAACAGCCCGCTCGGCGGGCGCGAGCGCCGCCAACTCGCTGGCGCCGAGTACGGCGCTGGACAAAATCAACAGGCCGCCAATCTTCGGCGCGAGAGTGGTGCCGAGCGAATTCAACGCCTGCGCCAGATTCAAGCGACTCGATGCATAACGCGGATCGCCGAGCAGGCTGACATACGGATTGGCCGCCACCTGCAGCAAGGTGATGCCACTCGCAAGTACAAAAAACGCGCCGAGAAAAAGTGGATACGAAACCATGCGCGCGGCAGGAATGAACATCAGCGCGCCGATGCCGGTAATGATCAAGCCGATCACGATGCCATCGCGATAGCCGAATCGCGCTACTACTCTTCCTGCCGGCAACGACATCACGAAATACGCGCCGAAGAAAATGAACTGCACCAGCATCGCTTCGGCGTAGTTCAGCGTGAATACCGATTTCAGATGCGGGATCAGCACATCATTGAGCACGGTGATGAATCCCCACATGAAGAAAATCGTCGTGATCACGCCGAGGGCGACGCGTTGACTGGCGCTGGATTTATTCATGTCGATTTCCGTTGGTATTGATGGCTGGACCGCTGCTTTCGCGCACGACAAGTTGCATCGGTGCGATCGTGCGGGTGGGCGAAATGGCAGGATCGTGCACGCGCGCAAGAATGCGTTCGGCGGCTTGGCGACCGCGCGCGCGCGGATCGGTGGCGATGGTGCTGAGCGATGGCAAGGTCGCGGCGGCTTCGGGAATATCATCGAATCCGACCAGCGCAAAATCGTGGCCGGGGCGGCGTCCTCGTGCGGCGAGGCCGAGTTGCAAACCGAGCGCGACGGCATCGTTGTAACAAATCGCGGCGGTCGGCGCAGGATCGCGCACGAACAAAGCACCGGCCTGGCGCGCGGCTTCGAGCCGCGTCGGGGAGGTTTCGATCAGCCACTGTGGTTGTAGCGGAATACCGGCGGCGCTCATCGCGGCGCTGTAGCCTTCGCGACGTTCGCGGCACGAGCTGGAATCGCGATGACCGCCGAAAAATGCGATTCGACGATGACCGAGCGCGAGCAGATGTTCGGTGGCGGTGCGCGCGCCGTTGTGATTGTCGAGCGCGAGCACATCCCAATCACCATCCGGCAATTCGCGATTGAATACGAGCAGCGGCGTGTGCGCCCCGACGATGCGCGAAATCGCCGCACCGTCGCTGCCTTCGGCGGGGCAGAGGATGATTCCGGCCGGCGCATATTCGATCAGCGACGCCAGCACCGCATTCTGTCGCGCGACTGATTCGCCGGTGCTGCCAAGCAAGGTGACGCAACCGACCGTACCGAGCGCCTCGTCGACACCCGCGGCGAACTCGGCAAAAAACGGATTCGACAGATCGTTGATCACCAGCGCAACGCTCGACGACGTGCGCTGGCGCAGATTCGCCGCCGCGCGGTTGTAGACATAACATTGGCGGACGATTTCGGCCTTGACGCGCGCACGCGTAGCGACATGCACGAGCGGGCTGTTTTGCAATACCAGCGACACGGTGGCACGCGAAACGCCGCAACCATGCGCGATATCGAGCAAGGTCACTTTGCGCTGGGCAGCGAGACGTTTTAGCATCAATTTGGATCCTTCCAAAAAACGCGATCGTACGTGGCTGAATCCGTATATGCATCGTGCAGTGCGACATGAGTTCATAGCCTGAACATGCTAGTTTCGCGAAAATTTATAACGATCCAAATCCGCTTGTGACAGGTCTTTGAACTGGTCACGACGCGATCAAACCTCCGTGTCGTCTATTCCTGTGGAATTCCTTATGCCTATCGTCACGTCCGCATGTAGCACCGAAGTTTGTGCCGGTCCGAAACCGCCACAGCCATCCAGAATCGCTTTTATTCGTGCGTTGTCACTCATGACGATGACAGTATTTCTCGGCGTTGCGGCGCTGGCTCATGCCGCAAATACGAATGAAACCGATGCCGCGCAGCGCGCTTACGCTGCGGTGGATCCGTTCATCGGCACGGGCGGGGAGGGACATACATTTCCGGGCGCAGTGGTGCCGTTCGGCATGGTTCAGCTCAGTCCCGACACGCAGCTGAAATCACGCAAGGAAGGTTACGGCTGGGCCGCCGGATATCGCTATGACGACAATACGATCTTCGGTTTTTCGCACACGCATTTTTCTGGCACGGGTCATTCCGATCTTGGCGACGTGCTGACCATGCCGATCAGCGGTGCGGTCAGGCTCGAACCCGGCGATAGCGCACATCCGGGCAGTGGTTATCACTCGCAATTCAGCCATAGCGACGAAAAAGCCGAGCCGGGTTATTACGCGGTAACCTTGACCGACTACGACATCCGCGCCGAGCTCACGGCCGGCGATCGCATCGGCGTACACAGGTATACATTTCCACAAGGCAAACCGGCGCATGTGCTGGTCGACCTGCGTCCGAGTATGTACGACTATCCGGGCAAGGTGTCGTGGTCGCGATTACGACTGCGCGCCGATGGCACGTTGACCGGTTTTCGCGAAACGCGGGGCTGGGCGCCGGATCGCCAGTTGTATTTCGCGATGCGTTTTTCGCAGCCGGCGAGCGGCCACGCGCTGCACAATATCGAAGGCGAAATTCCGTACAAGGGTTTCGCCGGGCCGGCGGACAAGGATCCGCGCCAGCGCGCGCAGGTCGAAGGCCGTGCGATTGTCGGTGTTGTCGATTTTCCGGCGACGACACGCGAGTTGATCGTCAAGGTTTCGATCTCGCCGGTCAGCGAGGACAGCGCGATCGCCAATCTCGACAGCGACATGCCTGGCTGGGATTTCGACGTGGTGCGCAGCGCCGCACGCGACGCGTGGATGAGGGCATTAGGCGCGTTCGATGTCGATGCGCCGGCACCGATGCGCAAGAGTTTCTACACCGCCGTTTATCATACGATGATGGCGCCGAGCTTGTTCATGGATGCTGATGGCCGTTATCGCGGCCCGGATAACGCCGTGCATCACGCCGATGGCTTTCGCAACTATTCCACATTTTCGCTGTGGGATACGTATCGTGCGTTGCATCCGCTGCTGACGATCGTGCAGCCGGAGCAGCGCACCAACGATATCGTGAACTCGCTGCTAGCGTCGCGTCGCTACAGCCCGAACGGCATCCTGCCGGTTTGGGCATTTCATGGCCTGGAAACCTGGTGCATGATCGGTTATCACGCCGTGCCGGTGATTGCCGATGCCTTCATGAAAGGCATCCGCGGTTACGATACCAACGCCGCGCTCGATGCAATGGTGGCGAGCGCGAGCTACGCGCCGTATGGCGGTTTGGACGGCTATATGAAACTCGGCTACGTGCCGATCGACCAGGAAGGCGAGGCCGCTTCAAAAACGCTGGAATACGCGTTCGACGACTGGACCATTGCGCAGGTCGCGACCGTGCTCGGCAAGCAGGATATTGCCAAGGCTTTCGACAAACGCGCTGGCAACTGGCGCAACGCCTACGATGCTAAAACCGGTTTCATGCGCGCACGCAAAACCGATGGCCTTTTCCGCGAGCCGTTCGACCCGAGCGCGAGCGGCTACGGCAGCGACTACACCGAGGGCAACGCCTGGCAATATTCCTGGTACGTGCCACAGGACACAGCCGGATTGATCAAGGCGCACGGTGGCGATACAAAACTCGTAGCCATGCTCGATCGCGTATTCGATGCGAAGATCGATCCGAAACTTTTTGCGCACATGGAGGACATCACCGGCTTGATCGGCTGGTACGCGCACGGCAACGAACCGAGCCATCATGTTGCGTATTTGTATGCGTATGCCGGACAGCCGTGGCGCACGCAGGAACGCCTCAAGCAGATCATGGATACGCAATATGCGCCACGCACCGACGGGCTTGCCGGCAACGATGATCTTGGCCAGATGTCGGCATGGTTCGTGTTCACCGCGATGGGGTTTTATCCGGTTGCGCCGGCCAGCAACGAGTATGTAATCGGCCGGCCGTTCGTCGATCGGATGACACTGAATCTGCCGAACGGAAAGCACTTCACGATCAGCACTGACGGTCTCGATGCGACCCATCCCTACATCGGCGCGGTGACATTGAACGGCAAGCCGTTGTTGCGCAGCGTGATCCTTCACGAGCAGATCATGGCCGGTGGCAAGCTGCATTTCAGCATGCAGGCGCAGCCGAACAAAAGCTGGGCGACGGGCAATAGTCAGCGTCCGTACTCGATGAGTACGCTTTGAGTCGAACTTCGTGTCAACGCTGCGAGCAACGCATAACTCGCTGAAATCATACGTTGCCCAATCTCCGGAGAGATTTCATGTCGATGCAAATACAACGACGCGTGCTCTGCGCTGGTTTAGCGGCGCTTTTATCCGCAAGTTGCGTTGGCATCGTGCCGATTCATGTTGCACACACGGCGGACATTTCGATAACGCCGACGTCAAGCGGTTTGTTGTTCAGTCCCTACAAGGACATCACGATCAACATGAACTCGGATACCAACAGGATGCAATCCGCACTGACCGGCAGCGCCATTCCGGTGGCCGGCGTGGGCAGCCTGGTGTCGTCACATGTAAAGAATCTCGGCGCGATCACGTTGGCGTTCGCGACCGGCGAATGCGGCAGTGAAAACTGGGGCGGTATCATGCGCACGGATTTTGCCAAAGCAAATATCCAGGCCCTATCCACCGCCGGCATGAACTATGTCGTTTCCACCGGTGGTCAGGCGGGCACGTTCATATGTTCGAGTCATGCGGGTATGCAGAGCTTCCTCGATGCCTACATGTCAGCGCACATGGTCGGTATCGATTTCGATATGGAAGGCGCACAAACAGCGGGCGATATCAACAATCTGATAAACCAAATCGCGTATGCGCAAACACTGTATCCGAATCTGCGTTTCTCGTTCACCTTGGCAACGCTGGCGGCATCGGACGGCAGTTTTGGCGGGCTGAATCCTCTCGGCGATTCGGTGGTCAAGGCGATCCAGAACGCCCATCTCGCGCATTACACTATCAACCTCATGGTGATGGATTACGGTGGTGCATCGCCAGCCAACTGCGTGGTGTCGGCTGGGCAATGCCAGATGGGGCAGTCGGCGATCCAGGCGGCGGTGAATCTGCAACATACTTACGGCATCCCGGCGAGCCAGATCGAACTGACGCCGATGATCGGCATGAACGATGTTGCCAGCGAAGTGTTCACACTGGCGGATGTCGACACCATCACGAGTTACGCGGCGGCGCATGGCCTGGCCGGATTGCACTTCTGGTCGCTGGATCGCGATACGCCATGCCTGAGCGCAAACAGCTCGGCATCGTCGATATGCAATTCCGTATCCGGCACCACGGCGCTGCAATATACCCGGCGTTTCCTGCGTGACCTCGGACGGTGAACTGCCCGAACGTACAATAGACAGCCTTTCAGCCAAAGTCATACTTGCCCGGCGATCGAGTGTTGCGATGACGATCGCATCACATATCAATCATCTGAGGGGTAGGGAATGAAATGGTTGTCGATTTCTGAAAATCGTTTCACTGGAATGACATTTTTGTCGGTGGCGACGACGGTATTATTCGGTTGCTTGAATTCAGCGGTGGGAATTGCAGCTTTCGGAGTGAGCGGGCTGATTTATTCGAGCCAGTCGAACGCGTTGAGTTGCGGCAGTTACAACGGCACGATTTGCAACGGAACTGCAACGCAGTACGCCGGTGGATTCAATCCGCACGCCGGCGAATCGGGTGGATTCGGTGGCGCCGCGAGTTGCACGGTAACGCATACGCCGGTCGTATTCGTGCACGGCAATGGTGACAATTCCACAAGCTGGGATTCGCCGACCTTCCAGGTGAGCGGTTATGTCCAGGCGCCGAATTCGGTGTACCAACAATTCAAGGCAGCAGGCTACAAGGATTGCGAACTGTTCGGCGTGACTTATCTCAGTGCCAGCGAGCGCAGCTTGCCGCAATCGAACTACCACCGCGAATCGAAATACGCGATTGTCGATAATTTCATCAAGGCGGTGAAGCTCTACACCGGGCAGGCAAAAGTCGATCTGGTAACGCATTCGATGGGTGTGAGCATGTCGATGGCGGCACTGGATTACTACAGCGACTGGGGCAGCGTACGCCGCTTCGTCAATATCGCTGGCGGCCTGCACGGACTGGATTCCTGCCTCTGGACCGGTTACGCCAACGCATACGCAACCACCTGCGGCTCACAGAATTGGTACGACACCTGGATTTTCGGTGTGTATCCCGATTCGGCATCGCCCGGCATCAATTCATGGACCGGTACCAGCGCAGCACGCGCCTTGCCAAACACTGCCAACAGCAATACCGCGGTCGCGTTCTACACGATTTATGCCGGCACGAATGACGAAATCATGTGCGCTACAACGTCAGATTACGCCAATTGCGGCAATAGTCCGCTGCTGCGCAATACCAGTCATAACGTCAAGGCGCAATTGAATGTCGGCGCCGGATCGAATACCCAGCAAGTCAATTGGGACTGGACAACTGGAATTCCATGGAATGTCTTCGGTGGCGATGTCGACGGCGTCGGTCATTTCCATTCACGCAATAATACCGGAACCATTATCGTTAATATGCTGACGACCGCCTGTACCGATGCCGCCTGTGCCGCAGGTTATTCCTACGGCCCGATCCAATAAGCGGCTGCAAACGATCGTGTCAGTTGGTTCGACCGAGGATGGAGTAATCCTCGGTCGAACCGACTGATTTTGAACTGACAGATTGCCAATTTGCCAACTGACCAGTCTTTTGCATGACCCCGTCGGACGTGATCGGTACGGCCAGCGATCACATGCCTTTCGCATATACCCAGGGCGCGTCGGGTAAACTGGCGGCAACTCCCGCTATGCGTTGCTCATGACTCTGCTCCGTTCGCCTTTTGAAATTCCCGGGTATCGTTTTGTTCGACGCATTGGCCGTGGCGGCATGGCCAGCGTGTATCTGGCTTTGCAGGACTCGTTGAAGCGGCCGGTCGCCATCAAGATCCTGACCAGCGAACAAATTCCTGGCGAGAAAATGTCGGCGCGTTTCGAGCAGGAAGCGCGCACCATCGCACGACTTGACCATCCGCATATCGTCAGCATCTACGACGTCGGACGCGATAACGAGGGTCAACTTTTCTACACGATGCCGTATCTGCCAAACGGCGATCTGCGCGGGCAGGGCATCGGCAGCGATGAAAATCGCATCATCGACGTCATGCGAGCGCTCGCAAGCGCGCTCGGTTATGCACATACGCAAGGCATCGTTCACCGCGACGTGAAGCCGGAAAATGTCTTGTTCGATGCGCTCAAACGACCGTTACTGGCGGATTTCGGTATCGCCTTCAGCACCAGCAGTCCGGATCGCCTGACTCGCGAAGGCGCCACGCTCGGCTCCTCCGGCTACATGAGCCCGGAGCAGGCGATGGGGCGGCAACTCGATGGGCGTTCCGACCTGTATAGCCTTGGTGTGTTGTGCTACGAAATGCTGACCGGCGACAAGCCATTTCATCGTCCCGATTCGCTGTCGATGGCGCTTGCGCATCTGAACGAGCCGGTGCGCCGCCTGCCACCGGAGCGTCGCCATTGGCAAACCATCATCGACAAAACGCTGGCAAAGAATCCCGATTCCCGTTTTCAGGATGCAGCACAATTGCTCGCCGCGTTGGATGAACTGGACGATCGACTGGCTTCTGGATTGAGCACGGTCTGGACCCGTTCAATCGCCAAACTTTCTGCGGCGGTGTCGCCGCGCTATTTGCTTGCGCTCGGCGCGGTTGTATTGGTTTTGCTGCTGAGTCTGGCGGGATGGAAATGGTTACCGCGAGGCGCGAAGACTTCCTCTGCGGCGCAAGCTGCCGTTGCGCAAGATCGTGCCGGCGCCTCGGCAGGAGCCAGGACTTCGGCGAACAATCCAGAAATCGATCGACTGCTCATCGAAGGCCAGATGCTGATCGAGCGAGGGCAGGTGATCGCCCCGGATGGCGAGAACGCTGCGGAACGATATCTGACAGTTTTACGGGCTGATCCCGCAAACCGCGAGGCCAGCGCCGCCCTGCAAAAAATATTCAAGATCACGCTGGCGCAAAATTTCCTGCTGTTTGATGGTTATGGCGCATCGGATCGTGCGACGAATGCCGATCCGCGTCTGGTCATGCAACCGGTGCGCGATAACGCGGCAGCGCAAAAAACGGCGGCGCGTCGGAACACGGCGACGAATTCTCGCAGCGCCAATTCGACGTCCGATAAACGCGGTTTGCAAGCCGGCGCGCGACTGCGTGATCCGGCAGGCCCCGAGTTGGTGTATGTGCCGAAAGGTCAGCCCGACGAATCCAGTCAGCAGCCGGCTTTGCAGGCGTTTGCGATCGCTGTCACCGATGTCACGCGTGGCGAATATGCCGAGTTCATGCGCAGCTCGGGGCGTACCGCCAGCGAATGCCGCGCGCCGTTGTCGCTGGTATCCCGTTTGCGCGATCTGTCATGGCGTACACCCGGATTTGCGCAAGAGGATAACCATCCGGTGGTCTGCGTGAGCTGGCAAGATGCGCTGGCGTACGCGCGCTGGTTGTCACAAAAATCCGGGCAGAATTATCGATTGCCGACACAACAAGAGTGGTTGCATGTGGCGCGCCAGATCACGGCGACCGATGCGTGCTCATCCGGCAATGTCAGCGACCGCGCTCGTGGCGGAATCGGCCGGCATTTCGATTGCAACGACGGCTTTACCAACACCTCGCCGGTCGGCAGTTTTCCGCCATCGCCATTGGGCATCGCCGATCTCTCCGGTAATGTCAGTGTGTGGATGGGCGACTGCGCAAATACCGACTGCACCGATGTCTGGTTTCGCGGCTTGTCGTGGCGCGACGGGCCGGGCGATTCCAACCTCGAACGTCGCGGCCACAGCGCCGCGGATATCGGTTACACCACGATCGGCTTGCGTGTCGTGCGCAGCATCGGCGAGTAATTTTGGCTTTGGTCTGAGCGGGGGAAATTCGCGCCAAGGCATCAGGGCACGTGCGTTGGAGTCTTGGTTGTCGGCCATCTTTTTCGAATCGAAGTTGGCGATCTCGTCCAGGCCAGCTAACCGATGGTCGAGCCGAGTCCGAAATGGCATGATGCCACGAGTTTTTTCTTCGTCGGGATGGGGAGGGCGCATGCGCCAGATTCTTGTTATTGCGATATCGCTGATGCTGACACCCGGGCTGGTGCTTGCCGGCACCACGATCGTGGGCGGAAACTTACCAGGTTCGGGTCAGACTTGGACGCCGGCTGGTAGTCCGTATTTGATACTCGGCGATACTACCGTGCCGGCAGGCGCGTTCCTGACCATACAGGCCGGTACCCAGGTGCAGTTCGCCAGCAACATCGACGGACAGTCCACCGGGCTGAACGCTACGCGCGTCGAGCTGACCATTAACGGCACCTTGAATATCAACGGTACGGCAGCCAGCCCCGTGATACTGAACGGGCAAAACAGTTCTACATCCGGAAACTGGTTCGGGATCGTCGTCGGTCAGACTGCAACATCAGTCGTGATCAACCATGCGAATATCAGCGGTCCGATCTATGGCATTTACTCGAGCGCCGCCGGCAACGTGTTGCAGGTGGCGTCCAGCACGATCAGCAGTGCCCAGAGCGCAGGAATCAACGTCTTGGCCGGCACACCCACACTGGATGCGGTGAGCATCGGTCCAGGCCAGATCGGCATCAATTACAACGGCAATTCCGGCGGCACTGTCAGTAATTCGCTGATCGGCGGCAACAGCTATGGCATCTACTACGAGCCGACGGCCGGTTCTCCCAGCCTGCTGATCACACAGTCAACCTTGCATGGCAACACCTACGGGGTGTTGATGGCTTCGGGCGGGACCGGCACCGTGTTTAGTCTGCTATTGAACAACTCGCTGATCACGCAGAGCAGCAATACGGGCGTTTATCGCGATACCTTTGTCGCTGCCGCCAGCACAGTCTCAGTCACCTACAGCGACGTTTTCAACAACGCTACCAACTACCAACATGTCGTTGCCGGCGTCGGTTCTATCAGCGCCGATCCGCTGTACATTGCCGCACCCGGCGATCTGCACCTGCGCGCAGGCAGCCCAGCCATCGACAGCGGCTCGGCCAGCAATTCCTCGGCGCACGATCGCGATGGCAATCCGCGGCCGCTGAACGGTGGCAGCGGCACGGCCAGTTACGACATGGGCGCCTACGAGGCCGCTGACGGCATCTTCATCAATGGGTTCGACTAACCTGTCGGAAACGACTGGAAATCGGTCACAATCGACCGAAATGCGTATGCCCATCGCGTCGATGCTGGAAACCGCCGCTACCGTTGTCTCTTCGAGCCTAGGCCGGAAATTCGTTGAACTTTCGCATGATGCTGTCGACCAAACGCTCTGGCATGAAACGGCGAACGGAGCGCACCTGACTTGACTGCTTGCCTGCTGAATATCGCAGCTTCGGTTTCCGAGCCGTCGCGGCCCTGACCACCGTGTCGGCAACGACCTGCGGCGCATCGCCTGCTTCGATCCACTTGCGCATCAGGTTTTCGCTGCGCACCCGATCGATCGCATAGACCGGCAGCAGTTGATCGGCGCGCGTCAGGTTCTCTTCGAACGAGGTGCGTGTAACCCCTGGCTCAACCAGTAAAACGCGTATACCGAAGGAACGCACCTCATGATCGAGGGATTCCGAATAGCCTTCGATGGCGTGTTTGGTTGAGGCGTAAAACGCGTTGAACGGCGAAGGGATGAAGCCAAGGATTGAGCTCATGTTGATGATCCGGCCGCTCTTTTGCTTGCGCATGATCGGCAACACGGCATTGACGACGCGCGCCACCCCAAAGACATTGACGTCAAACAGGCGCTGGACCTGATCGATGGAAGATTCCTCAGCGGCCCCAAGAAGGCCAATCCCGGCATTGTTGACCACCAGGTCGATCTGTCCTGCCTGCTTCATGATCTCTTCAATCAGCGCTCGCACCGAGGCTTCGTCGGTCACGTCGCAGATCAGCATGGTGACACCCGGCGAGCTGGCCACTGGCTTACGGCTCGTGCCGAACACCCGGTAGCCTGCGCGCACGAGTGCTTGAGCCGTTACGAGGCCAATGCCGGAGGAAGCCCCAGTCACCAGGGCAACGTTTTTTTTTTGGATCTGTCATGTCATTAACTCTCATTGATGGTGGATAACCTGATTGTAATGATGATTATCATAATCTAAAGTGTCAAGCTTTGATTATGGTCATAATCAATGATATGTTGACGAGCCAACGCTGTTTGATGGAAGAGGTTCGCGAATGAAGGTCACCAAAGCACAAGCTCAAGACAACCGCGCGCGCATCGTCGATACCGCCGCGGCCCTGTTCCGGGAACGCGGCTACGACGGTGTGGGCGTCGCCGAGCTGATGGCGGCTGCCGGCTTCACCCATGGCGGGTTCTACAAGCACTTCCGCTCCAAAGCCGATCTCATGGCCGAAACGGCAGCGAGTGGGATTTCACAGCGCGTGGCAAATAGCGGTGGTGCAGACCTTGCCGAGTTCATCCAGCATTATTTGTCGCGGGAACATCGTGACCAGCGAGGCGCCGGTTGCACAATGGCGGCCCTCAGTGGGGACGCGGCGCGTCAATCAAATGAGATCAAGGCAACGTTCGCAGATGGCATTGAAAGCAGCCTGGCGGCTTTCAAACGCGAAGACAAACCAGTGGACGAACTGAATCGGAACGAAGTGCGGGCAAAGATGATCGATACGTTCGCCCATGCGGTTGGCGCACTGGTGTTGTCGCGTGCATGCCCGGATGACTCAGCCTTGGCAGATGAAATTCTGGAGGTTTGCCGCACGCAGATTCTTGCGTCGTTGCTACAGAAAGAGGCGGATGACGACACGGCTTGTCGGTGATCAATAGCGAGCTTGGGCGATCTCGACAGAACGTCCTGAGAATCACGAGCTCTCATGTTGCGGAGCAACGCCAGCTCAAAGGGAAAGTGCGTGAGCTGGAAAAACGCCTAAACGCACTCTCAAAAAAGAGCGAGCCAAATCGTGGCGGCGCGAAAGCGAAACGCTGAAGACATCTTAAAAATGAAAAAGGTGACACGTTAAGGCGGCATGACATGATTAAGCGGTCACATGACATGTTTAACTGGTTAACGACTGTCGTTGACCGCTTTACCTCGTCATGCGTTGGAATAGCGGAACAAAGCCATGATTTTCATGCGGTTGCGCTAGTCGCACGAATTTGAATCGTAGTGAGGGACAAAAAAAGTGACCCGGTATGGCGGTCGAACTGAAATTCGCGACGTGATTAAGCGGTTCGAACCACCATCAGTTACTCAGGTGGTAGGCGTTCACCGAAGTAGATTGGGTAAACAGATTTCGTCTACCGATACAACGACCAATCTGCTCAAGCCGGGTGGCATTCTTGCCGTGATGGATTTTTATGTGTCGGAAGCAAATCCCGATCGCGGTTTTGCAAAACACAGTGGTATGGAACGCTGGTTCTGGCGTAACTGGTTCGCCCGCGATGGTGTGCATCCGAATGCAGAGCATTTGTCGTTGCTCCGGCAGCTTCTGCCAAACTACGATATCGTCGAAAGTCAGGCGAGAGTGCCATATTTGCCCCTACTTCGAGTACCGTATTTCCAGTCCATCGGGCGCAAACCAATGGAACGATGCGGCGCTGCAAGCGCTTACGCAGTGCGGGACTTGGGGCCCTAACTGACGATCCTAGGGCATGAATGAACAATCGATGGACGTTCCGTCCGCTCCAGCTCCAGCAGCGTTATAGAACGACAGCCCGCCGGTGCCACCTGCGCCAGCGGCTCCAGAAACGAAGGAGTTGCTTGCCCCTGCTTGGCAGTAGTTCGGCGTGCCGACTCCGAAGGTGTAGATCCCGAAGCTAGAACCGCCACAGCCGCCGCCGCCGCCCGAACCATCTCCGCCGCTGCCGCCCGAGCCGCCGTGACCCGCGACGTCCGTGCAAAAGATCACGGGTACGCCCGTCGTGCCGCCAAGACCGCTGCCACCACCAATTCCACCGAAGCCCCCGTTGCCGCCGCTACCGCCTCTGCCTCCAGTGCCGGCAAATATGCGATTGACCGTGACAACGGGCGCCGCTGATCCTCCGTAAATGAAAATGGCGAAAGTGCCGCCACCGCTGCCGCCGCTCGCTCCACCGGCACCAGCACATGCGCCCGATCCGCCGCCGCCGCCGTGACCACCAAGCGTGTCCTTGCCGTTGCCATCGGCGCAAGTCGTGTGGCCCGTTATCGGCTCGCACTTGCCGCCACCGCCCGCGCCACCACCGCTGGCACCACCGCCGTTGCCGCCCGCGTTGCCATTCGGTGCAATTCCGTTCATCCAATCGCCGCCGACCACCGAACCGGTCGCGGCGGTGCAGCCGGCGACGCCCGCAGCATTTCCGCCATCGCCGCCGTTGTTGCCGTTGAGGCCGGATGTCGTCATGCCGGATAGGTAGCAGACGTAGCCACCTTGATTCGATGAGTAGACCTGAATGCTGTCGTCGCCAGACGTCGCGCTGTTACCCGCCGCCCCATCGTTGGCGCCACTACTCGTGTTGCCGGCGCTGCCGCCGAGTGCGGTGTACTTGATCCACGTGAACATGTTGCAGCCGGGTCCAGCCTGGGTAGTGCATGAGCTCATCACCGGGCAGCGGTTGCCGCCGCCGGCGCCCCCCGAAACCGAGACACTGCCGCAGGTGAAGGTTCCGCCGTTGGCGTACTGACGGTTACTCGATGAATTGCATTCACCGCTTCCAATCGCGTCGAATGCGTCGTACAGGGCATCGGACACCGAGAGATTCGCATTCCGGCCTGTGCCTGACACGCCGTTCGCGCCATCGGCGCCGGACGTGCCGACTACGCCGGGACCTCCATGTCCACCGAAGATGATGTTGTGGGTGATGTGCAGGTTAGCGTTTGCGTTTGCTATGTAGATTGCGTAGGAATTGCCTCCGACCTTGGCATTCACCGATCCATAGATGACAAAACCATCGAGGATGGTGGACCCGCTTATATTCGACGCGACCACGGTGCGATCGTGTACCCCCATGGACGATACGCCGTTGACAACCGTGTAGTTCGTCAAATCCCGCGCCCAATTTACCGTCGAGTATTGGCCGTACACACCCACACCGTCCGCCAGTGCGATGCTTTCGCCGTAGGTGCCTTCCGCCACCACGACAGTCTTTTTGACCGCATCTGTATTCGCGACAGATATGCCGTGCGTAATCGTCAGAAACGGCGACAACTTTGTCCCCGGATTCGTGTCGAGCCCAGAGGACTGACGAAATACGCTGCGTTAAGGTCGACATCGAAACTGTCGCCGAAAACCGCGTCGCTGCCGGCATACACGACCCCGCAAAGTGCCGCGCAGGCGACGGCAAGGGGTATCACTTTGAACCATGTCAGGAATGCGTGCATGTGCGCCCTCGCGAATCGGTCAGTTGAACGAGCAGTGCGCCATGGCGCCCGCCGCTCCGGAACCTCCGGCATTCACCAGCGACACTCCACCCGTGCCGTTGACCCCGCCGAAGCCACCCACGAGCGTGTTACTGGCGGCGGTGCAATAACTCGGCGTCCCGATGCCCGAGGTGTAGATACCGACGCTGGTGCCACCACAGCCGCCGCCACCGCCCGAACCGCTGCCGCCGCGCCCGCCGTTGCCGCCGCGTCCTCCCGCGCCGGCGCAGAACGATGGGCCACTCTGGCCGCCTTGGGTACCACTGCCCCCGAGCCCGCCGGTTCCGCCGGCACCGCCGTTGCCACCGTCGCCGCCATCGCCGAGAAACACCGTATTTCCCGTGACAACAGGAATGCTGCCGGGTGTCCCCAAAATGAATATTCCGAACGCGCCGCCACCGCCGCCGGCGGCGTGACCGCCTGCGCCGGCACAGCCGCCCGAACCGCCGCCGCCGCCATGACCGCCGAGCAGGTCCTTGCAGCCGCTCCCTGTGCACGACGCGCCACCTCCCGCCGCGCCACCGCCACCACCGCCTCCCGCCGATGCCGCGATTCCGTCGGGCGTCGAACCGTTCGTCCAGTCGCCGCCAGAGACCGACCCTGCTGCCAACGTGCAGCCAGCGCTGCCCGGCGCATCCGCCCCCAAACCGCCGGCAGTTCCGTTGCTGCCGGCGAGCGGCAGCGAATTGCCGCCACTACTCGGCAGGAAGCAGGTGACCGATTGGTCAAGTTGGCCATCGTAGCCGCGAATGCCAGCGACCCCGGCGGAACCGCCGCCAGCGCCACCGGCAGCGATTCCCGCGGACGCCGGCGACGTCGCGGTGCTGTTTTGTGTGGAGAGCACGGGAGTGCAATTGTTGCCGCCGCCATTGCCGCCAGAGACAACGCCGGCGCCGGGGCAGGTAAGTACGCCCGCGCCGCCGGCTGGACGATTGTTGCTGCTGTTGCACACGCCCGTGCTGGTCGCTGTAAATGCGTCGAGCGCCGTAGAATAGCTGCCTCCGTTGACGCCGGGGGTACCGTTCAGGCCAACAGCTCCGGAATAACCACGTCCGCCGTGACCAGCGAAGATCGCGTTGTCAGTGATGTGCAGATTGCTGTTTGAGCCCGCAACATAGATCGCGTACGAATTGCCGCCGCTCTTGCTATTCGACGATCCGTAGACAACGAAACCATCGAACGTCGTTGCCGAGGTGATATTGACGGCCACCATTGCGCTGTCGTGGCTGCCATTGGACGCAACACCGTCGATAACCGTGGCAGTGCCCGTGCGCTCCCAATTGCCGGGTTGGTATCCTCCGTAGAGATTCACACCGCCGCTGAGCGAGACGCTCTCATCGTAAATCCCGTCGGCAACCAAGACGTTCCGTCGCGTCGAATCGATCGCAGCGGCCGAAATCCCCCGAGTGACTGTCAGGAAGGGAAGATCCATGGTTCCCGGGTTGGAATCCAACCCCTGTGGGCTGACGAAATAAGACGCTGCTAGAGCAGGGCCGTCGAAGCCGTCGCCGAAGATAAAGTCGTCAGCAAACACCGGGCGCGCAAAAGCGGCCAACACGCCCAGTGTCGCCACGTAGCACCACGTGACTCGCATCCTTAACATCGCCGCCTTTGCTCCGTAAGCGTCTGCTCGCAGCATACTCTGTCGGGGCCAATCCTCAAGGGGGTTCTACCCCGCTAGGGATACGTCCTCTGGACACATATTTGCGTGAACCTTCAGTGCATCAGTCGCGACAAATTCGGTTAGTTCGGACACCCAGGTGGTGCAAGCTAGCGTATTTTTTAGTGCGTCATGCTGAAAACACTATTTCTAAACCCCTATATTAAAATGGTGCAGTAATCTTCAGGGTTGATTGGATTTTCTGGTTCTCATTTCCTTTTTGTAGTTTGCTGAGCTGGTCTTGAAGCGGTAGCTGTCGTTGCCCGTTTCCAGGATATGGCAACGGTGAGTGAGCCGATCCAGCAGCGCGGTTATCCTCGAACGGCAGTCGCCAGGCCTGGCGTTTTGTTCAGGAACGACTCAAGAAAACCCGAGACGACCTCGCTTCAGCACCGCTCAAGGTGGATACTGAGTTCCAACTCCGGCGCCCGGGAGCGCGCGCCCTGCAAAAAGCCTTCGCCTCGCTGACGTGGAATGCGCTGACACCGGAAGCAATTTTGCTGTCGCTCAGGCAGAGTGTTGATTTTCGGGTTGGAGTGAGCCAATTTTGACAGCGATTTTCGCGGAACTTTAAGCCACAAAATTGCATCCAGCCCCAGAGGGCATCCAGATTCTCTGGCTCGGGCATTCAATGAAAATTCCAGCTCAATGTTCGACGGAAATCGACAGATAGCGGTTCCGATGGCAGCTTTCGCTGACCCTCAAGTCTCGCTAACCGCAAAAAGCACTGCAATATATATTTTACACTTCAGATAGTTACGTCACTTTCTGCGAAAATTTCCAGAATCCCGACCAACCCTCGATATGGACTAAAACGCAGCGTCACCCTGTACAGAGGCCGCGCTAGCTCGAGTATCTCAACGTCTAGAGGATCGGGTCACTCGTAGAGCGCTCTTCGTTGCGACCTGAGCGAGAGCGCGCTTACCACTATTGCCGATCTTTTTATGCACGTCCGCGTCATCGCCATGAAGAGTAAGCAGCGATTCCATTAGTTGGTCGTCGGCAGCGCTGGAACACACGCCCAGCAACAGGGCTTGCTCGCATCCGTCGCCAGCTACATAGGCGTGGCCCATGTTCGAGTCGATGTATACAGACTCGCCGGCCTGGAGCACGATCGTGTCGTAAAACTCTGTATGCACCGCGACGCTGCCTTCGATTACGTAGATATACTCCTCGCCCGAATGGCGAACCAGCGCACCAAACTCGTCGAGGCTCTTGGCTCGTACGCGCGTGAGCACCGGGATCATTCGCTTGCGTCGCAATTCCGGACACATGTAGTAATAGTCGTAATTGGGCGTGTTGACGCGGATTGCATCCTCGATACGACCAATACTGCGACGCGCGGTTACTGCGGGTTCCGCCCCCGTGCCCTGCTGGGTAAACAGCTCCGACATCGGAATATTCAACCTCTGACTGAGCTGTAGCAGCTTGTCATAGGTCAATGTCAGGCGATCGTGCTCTACCTTCGACAAAGTGGATAGCGGAATTCCGCAGCGCTCGCTCATCTCCTTGAGTGTCCAGCCATGGCGCGCGCGCAAGCTGCGCAGCAGGCCTCCGATCGTAGGATGTTGTGTTGGCATTTTCGTCAGGTACTCCATCAAGGCTGAGGCAGTCTCGCGCGACTAGCAAGCAAGCTTGGCCCCATGATCGCGGTTTCATTGGAAATTGACCAGCGGGTTGACAATTCTCTAATCAGGTTCATTATTGCGAAATAGGACAGTGTCGGTCTGGATCGCGCTCATGCGCCAGCGCCCTTCATTGCCAATGCACTTACTGAAGGAGATATCTGATGCGTCCGACATTCGTTTTGGCCAGCATACTCGCGACACTTATCTGCTTGCCGCTTGCATGCCTCGCACAGTCGGTTACGCCACCGGCCGTTTCGGCGTCGTCCGCGGTGGCTGTCACTCCCTCGCTGGAGCTGTCAACCGCAAATGATGCCGACCATCCAGCGCTGAATCGCCCCGATCTGGAGGCATGGCTGGACGGATACATTTCCTACGCACTCGCTCGCGCTAACATCCCCGGTGCGGTTGTGGTCGTGGTGAAAGATGGCAAGCCGCTGCTGGAAAAGGGCTATGGCTATGCCGACCTCGCGACGCACAAGCCGGTCGACGCCCAGACCACGCTGTTCCGTCCCGGTTCGATCTCCAAGCTGTTCACCTGGACCGCAGTGATGCAACTGGTCGAGGCGCACAAGCTCGATCTGGATGCAGACGTCAACCAATACCTCGACTTCAAGATTCCACCCTACGAGGGCAAGCCGATCACCCTGCGCAACATCATGACTCACACCAGCGGAATTGAGGAACATGCGCATGGCCTGATCACCACGCTGCCAAAGGATGCAACGACGTTGGAAGAGTACGTGAAGACCGTGCCCACACGGATCTTCGCGCCGGGTACCACGCCGTCGTATTCCAACTACGCGACTTCGCTGGCCGGTTACATCGTGCAGCGCGTGTCGGGCGAGTCGTACGACGACTATATCGACCAGCACATCTTCGCGCCGCTGGGCATGGTTCACGCCAGTTTTCGTCAGCCGGTGCCCAAGGCGTTGTTGCCCGATCTGTCGGAAGGCTATGTGCCGGGCAAGGACACGCCGGTCGGCTTTGAAATCGTCAATCCGGCGCCCGCGGGCAGCGCCACCGCATCGGGTGCGGACATGGGTCGGTTCATGATTGCCCACCTGCAAAATGGCGCGTTCGGCGACCATCGCATCCTCAGCGAGGCCACCGCCAAGGAAATGCACAGCACAGCGCTCGACATTCTTCCGCCGCTACATCGGATGGTGCTGGGCTTCTACGAGGCCAACACCAATGGTCGTCGCGTGATTGCACATGCAGGCGACTTGCAGGCTTTCCATTCCGATCTTTATCTGTTCCTGGACGACGGCGTTGGCCTGTTCGTTTCGTTCAACAGTCCGGGCAAGGAGGGCGTTGCCGGCAAGATCCGCGTTGACCTGTTCAATACGTTCGCCAACCGTTATCTGCCCGGTCCGAAACTGGCCGATGGCAAGGTCGACCCGGCTACGGCAAAACTGCACGCTCAGCAGATGGAAGGGACGTACGAAGGCAGCCGACGTGCTGATGATACGTTCATATCAGTGCTCAATCTGTTCACTGATCAGAGCAAGGTCTTGGCCGACGGCAAGGGCTCGATCATTGTGCCATCGCTTACCGATTTGAGTGGCGATCCGATCAAGTGGCAGGAGATTGCGCCGTATGTGTGGCGTGATATCAACGGCAATGATCGACTCGCAGCGAAAGTCGTGGACGGCAAAGTACAGCGTTACAGCGCCGAATGGATTTCTCCGTTCATGCTGTGGGAACCGGTGCCTTGGTGGCGGTCTGCGGCGTGGCTCAAGACGTCGCTGATACTGGCATTGGGCGCCTTGTTATTGACCGTGCTCGCTTGGCCGATTTCGGCTTTAGTGCGTCGGCGCTACAAGTTGCCTTACGCACTCGTCGGCGCTGACGCCTCCGCCCATCGGGTAATCCGGGTCACTGCGCTGGTAGTGCTGGCGACGGTGTTGGCATACGCGGGAACCGTCGTCACTTTCTTGAGCAATTTCAATTTGTTGACTGCGAGCACCGACTGGCTAGTGCATTTGTTGCGCCTAATGGCACTGTTTTTGTTCCCGATTGGCGCGCTCGTTTCTGTCTGGAATGCGGCGATGGTCTTGCGCAGCGAGCGCGTGTGGACGGCGAAGCTATGGGCCGTCGTGCTCGTGCTGTCGTTGGTCTGCATTCTCTGGGTGGGGCTGGCTTTCCACATGATGGGTTACAGCGCCAGCTACTGACAGCGCAGCGCGTCGATCCTTGCGTGCTTGCTGTATTCAATCCTTGTCAACCGGAGCGTCCATGAGTCCGCAATCCTCGCCTCGTCTCACCATGAAAGTGCGTAACGAACCGCTGGAGTTCACGTCACCATTTCGCATTTCCGGTTATGTGTTCAAAGCGATGCCTGCGACTGTAGTTACCTTGTCCGATGGTGAATTTGAAGGACGTGGTGAAGCAGCTGGCGTTTATTATCTGGATGACAATCCGGACAGCATGCTGGCTACGATCGAGGGGTTACGTGCGACCATTGAATCTGGATTGAGTCGTGACAGCTTGCGTGAACTGCTGCCACCCGGCGGCGCGCGCAACGCGCTGGATTGTGCGCTGTGGGAACTGGAATCGCGTCGTGCGAGTGAGCCCGTATGGAAGCTCGCAGGCGTGTCGTTGCCTCACTCCCTACTGACCACGTTTACTGTCGGCGCGGACGAACCCGATGTGATGGCCCACGGCGCGCGTGCGTGGGCTCAGGCGCGTGCGATCAAACTCAAGTTGACTGGTGAGCTCGCCCTGGATATTGCACGCGTGCAGGCCGTGCGCGCGGCGCGCCCCGACGTCTGGCTGGCAGTCGACGCCAATCAGGGTTATAGCCGCGATGGTTTTGCCCCGTTGATGATCGCGCTGCGGAACGCCGGAGTTTCATTGCTGGAGCAACCCTGTCGCCGCGGTTGCGAAGCCGAGCTCGACGGCATCGAGCATCTGATCCCCATTGCGGCCGACGAGAGTGCGTTAAGCCTAGGCGAGATCGATGCATTACCGGGCCGTTTCGATGTGGTCAACATCAAACTCGATAAATGTGGAGGCCTCACTGAAGGCTTGCTGATTGCAGCCAAGGCGCGCGAACTTGGCCTGCAGGTGATGGTCGGCAACATGGCCGGCAGCAGTTGGGCTGCCGCACCAGCATTCGTGCTGGGGCAGTTGTGCGACATCGTTGATCTGGATGGACCGCTGTTTCTCAAACAGGATCGAATCCCTGGTGTGCAATATTCGGATGGTCGCGTCGACTGTCCCGAAGCAGTCTGGGGTGCGGCGCAGGCAGCGGTGCAAAGCGAGTGAACGAGCGCCTGCCCGAGTGCACCGCCGCGTTCGATTCAGGCCGATTCGAGGCGACCTGGTTCGGCCAGCCGCGTGGTCTCACCGTCCTTTTCCTGACCAACATGTGGGAGTTCTTCTCCTACTACGGCATGCGTACGCTGCTGGTCTATTACATGACCAAGCAATTGTTGTTTGCACAGGAAAAATCGTCCTTCATCTACGGCTTTTACACGGCAGCGGCCTACTTCACGCCGATTCTCGGCGGCGCGATCGCCGATCGCTGGCTCGGCAAGCGTCGTGCGGTGATCATCGGCGGCAGCATCATGGCGCTCGGCCATTTCATGATGGCGTTTGAATCACTGCTGTATCCCGCGCTCGCAACCATCGCGTTGGGCAATGGATTGTTTCTGCCCAGCCTTCCCAGCCAGATCAATGATCTCTACAGCGCCGACGATCCGCGCCGCGGCCGAGCGTACAACATCTATTACGTGGGGTTGAATATCGGCGGTTTCATGGCGCCACTGATCTGCGGCACGCTAGGCGAGATCTACGGTTGGCATTACGGTTTTGCCGCAGCTGGCATCGGGATGTTCGGCGGTCTGATGATTTATTTGGCCGGTGGCCGCTATCTGCCAGTTGAGCGCGAACGCAAGACGTTGCCGGTGGCAACTCATTCGGCTGGCGGCCGCGATCTGAAGATCTGGCTGCTGCTGCTTGGCGTCGGCATTGCGGCAACCGTGTTCCGGGGGCATACGAACAGATCGGCAACACCATTCCCTTGTGGACCGATCAGGGCGTGGATCGCCATGCAGGTAGTTGGACGATTCCGATGACTTGGTTCCAGTCGCTCAATCCGCTCCTCGTTATCGGCATGACCCCTTTGCTACTAATGCACTGGCGGCGCCGCGCGGATGTCGGTCGTGAAAGTTCACCGGCACGCCGCATGGCGATCGGTGCGTTGATCGTCGCGGTTGCGTATCTGGTGCTGGCCTTTCTGTCGGCGAGTACTGGGGTCGAACGCGCCAGTTGGGTATGGCTCGTGGTTTTCTTCGTGATCTTCACGCTGGGCGAGCTCTTCATTCTGCCAACTGGATTGGGTCTGTTCGCTCGTTTGGCACCGCCCCGGCTCGGCGCAACTACGGTGGCCGCATGGTTTCTGGCGACCTTCAGCGGCAGCCTGCTGGCGGGCGTAGTGGGCACGCTCTGGAGCCGTGCCAGTCACGCCGGATTCTTTGGCTTGCTGGCTGTGCTCGCTACCGCCGCGGCACTGCTTTTGTGGCTGCTCGACCGCCCGATTCGAAAGGTCGAGACAACCCGCTTGGTATCTCGCGAACCGGCACTCGCCGAACCTGATCAGCCGCGCCAACTTTGTTGAGGAAACCAGCCATGCGTATCTTGCATCTGTCTGCACTAGTTCTTGCCCTTGCCCTTGCCGGTTGCGCAACCACATCGCGAACCGGCACCAACACTAACGCTGCCGAGCATTACGATCTGCTGATCCGCAACGGCGTTGTCTTTGATGGCAGCGGAGGTGATCCGCGCCACGTCGATGTTGCGGTACGCGGCGATCGCATCGTCGCGCTGTTGTCGAGTGGCAACGATGCGATCGCCACAAAAGTGATCGATGCCAAGGGCCATGCCGTCGCGCCGGGTTTCATCAACATGCTGAGCTGGGCGACCGAATCGCTGATCGCCGATGGTCGTGGCATGAGCGACACCAAACAGGGTGTGACCCTGGAGGTTTTCGGCGAAGGCTGGTCGATGGGGCCGTACAACGCAAAGATGAAAGCCGACGCAATCAAGGCACAAGGTGACATTAAATATCCGATCGAATGGACGACGCTGGGCGGTTATCTCGACTACCTTGTAAAGCGTGGCGTTACGCCGAACGTTGCCTCGTTTGTCGGCGCGACCACCGCACGTATCAATGTGCTCGGCGAGGACGATATCAAGCCCGATGCTACGCAGCTCGCACACATGCAGGACATTGTGCGGCAGGCCATGCGCGAGGGCGCGCTGGGCGTTGGCGCATCGATCATCTATCCGCCAGCCACGTTCGCTGACACCCATGAGTTGACCGCGTTGGCACAGGCCGCCGCCGAATCTGGCGGTGGCTATATCGCGCACATGCGCAGCGAGGCCAACCGGTTTCTGGAAGCGCTGGACGAAAATATCGCCATCGGTCGCGCCACTGGCCAGCGGGTCGAGTCTTATCACCTCAAAGCGGCAGGCGAGAAAAACTGGCCGAAAATGGCGCTAGCAATCGCGAAGATCGACGCTGCCCGGGCAGATGGCATCAAGGCCAGCGCCAACATGTACACCTACACTGCTGGAGCCACTGGTCTGACGGCAGGACTGCCGCCATGGGTGCAGGCGGGCGGCGTGGATGCCATGATCGCGCGGCTGAAAGATCCGGCGGTTCGCAAGCGCGTGATCGCCGAGATGAAGGATTCCTCCGCCGACTGGGAAAACATCCGCCTGCTCACCGGTTCCGATGATCGCGTGCTGTTGGTGGATTTCAGGAGCGACAAACTTAAACCGTTGATCGGCAAGACGCTGGCACAAGTCGCGACAATACGCGGCACCTCGCCAGAAGAAACGCTGATTGATCTCATCATCGAAGATCAGGGGCGCGTGGGCGCGGCCTATTTCTTGATGAGTGAGGACAATGTTGAGCTTGGCCTCAAACAGCCGTGGGTGAGCCTTGGTTCGGATGCAGAATCCTCGGCACCTGAAGGCGTTTTCCTCAAGTCCAGCACACACCCTCGCGCCTATGGGAATTTCTCGCGTTTGCTCGGGCATTACGTGCGCGAGCGCAAGTTGGTGTCGCTGCAAGAGGCCATCCACCGGATCACAGGGCTACCTGCACACAACTGGAAACTGACTGAGCGCGGCTGTCTTGACGTTGACTGCCATGCCGACATTGTCGTGTTCGATCCCCAGACGATTGGCGACCGTTCGACCTTCGACAAACCGATGCAATACGCCACCGGTGTGAGCGATGTATTCGTCAACGGCGTACAGGTATTGCGCGATGGTGAACATACCGGCGCAACGCCGGGACAAGTGTTGCGCGGTCCTGGCTGGATCGGCACCACACGCGAAGCTGCAACTCGACAATAGCTTAAATGACGCGCTGCGGATTGACATTTCTCTAATCAGGATTAATAGTCTCATTTGGGATTAAATAAAGCCGTATTGGGCAAATTTCGCACTGATATGTCCTAGCCCATCGACATTCGTCTTTTGTGGCCACCGCATGACTTCTGGAGTATTAACATGAACCGATCCATTTGCCGGAACACCTACCGAAGTGCACCCTTGGTCATTGCCATTGCTGGCGCATTGTCTCTGCTCGCCTGCGGCGTGGCGATGGCAGAAGACGACTCGAGCTCACCGCTAAGTCCGGATCAGGAATCCGTTTCAAAATCGCCCAACCCGGTGACCAAGAAAATCCCTGCAGCCGAAGATTCCAGCGCTAATAAGGCCGTCAATCTCGAAACCATCGTGGTCACCGCCAACAAACGTGCGCAGAACATTCGCGATGTTGCCTCCGGCATTAGCGTGGTCGGTGAGCAACAGATTGAACGCAGCAATGCCACCCAATTGTCGGATTACGCTGACTACGTACCTGGTTTTCAGGTAACAAGCGACGGTACGCCAGGGCAGACGCGCGTGTCCATGCGCGGCATCGCCGTATTGTCTTCCGGCAGTACCGTAGGCACCTATCTGGACGAAACGCCGGTGGGTTCGAGCGGCCTCTATCAGGCAGCGACGAATTTTGCACTCGACCTGTTGCCTTACGACATCGCACGTGTGGAAGTGCTGCGCGGCCCGCAGGGCACCTTGTACGGGGCGGGTGCGATGGGTGGCTTGCTGAAATATGTAACCATCCCGCCTGATCTTGAAACCTACAGCCTTCGCGTTGGTGGCGGTGTGTCCGATGTTACGAGTGGGGATTCAGGCAATGACTTCCGCTTTGGTGCCAATTTGCCGCTGGTGAAGGATCAGCTTGCGCTGCGTGTTGGATACGCGCGCAATAACTTGCCCGGTTATATCGACGATACAGTTCACGGCAACCAGAATGTCAACAGCGGATCGCAAACCAGCGGGCGGGTGTCCCTGCTCTGGCAGGGCGATGCGGTGAGCGTGCAACTTGGGGCGATGCGACAGACCATCAAAAGCGACAACAACGCTACGGTAGCGCTCGATCCAGTGACCATGCGGCCGATCGGCGGGGATCTCAGCAACCTAGTCTCCGTCAACGAGCCGTTCTCCAAGAGCATCGATTATTACTCTGGAACGGTGAATTGGGATTTGGGCTGGAGCGACTTCGTATCGGCTACTGGCTACTCCGACACCCACACGAAACGCCGGCAGGACACTACTGTCGCTTACGGTAACTTCGCCGATCTCGCACTTGGCCTGCCAGCTCCGGGCAGTTCTTATTTCGACACCGGTTTGAACCTGACCAAGTTTTCGCAGGAATTTCGTCTCGCGTCCAAGAGCGACGTCCGTTTTGAATGGCTTGTCGGCACTTTTTACACGCACGAGAAGGGCAACCAAAATCAAGCGATCTTTCTCAACCAGCTCGACGGCAGTCCATTAGCAGACCCCTATGGCGCCATGTTTGGAACCCTGGCATCGCTGGAATTGCCTGCGACGTATAAAGAAACGGCGATTTTTGCCAACGGCACCTACAAGTTCACCGATCAGTTCAAGCTAGGTACTGGCGTTCGCTACGCCAAGAACGATCAGCAGTTCAGCCAGAACAATATTGCCGGTGCGCTTGTGACCGTTGGCCAAGAGCCGGGTAGCTCCAGTGAGGGTGTTTTTACTTGGAGCCTGACACCGCAGTTCGAGCTTTCCGAGCATGCGATGGTGTATGGCAAAGTTGCCACGGGCTATCAGCCAGGCGGCCCCAATGTCGCGTTCCCGGGCCTGCCTTCCAAGGTAGATTCATCCACGCTCACCAGCTACGAATTGGGTACGAAGGGTTTGTTTGTAGACAAAACCGTGCAAATCGATCTGGCCGCGTTCCATATCGACTGGAAAAACATTCAGGTTCCGGCTTCGTTCGGTGGCAAGAGCGGGCTGGTCAACGGTGGCAAGGCGACCAGTGATGGCGCGGAGCTCGCCAGCGTGTACCGGCCCAACAGTAGTTTCGAGCTCGGATTCAATGCCGCTTATACAAAGGCCAACTGAGCCAGGACTACACGCCTATTTTTATCCCGACGCCGGGTGGACTTCTGGATTTGAGAAGCGGTCTGGCCGACGACAGACTGCCCTATGTTCCAAAACTGTCCGCATCGCTCACCAGCGATTACTTCTTCCCTGTTGGTACATGGCAGGGCAACATCGGAGGCGGCGTGCGCTGGGTGGGAAGTCGACTGAACGGAACGACGGAACGCCAACAGGTAGCCGATGGGGTACCCGTATTCACCTATCCGCTGCAGCTCGATAGTTACGCGGCCATCGATCTTCATGCCAGCATATCCAATGAGAATTGGACGATTCGTGGTTATGTGAAGAACCTCGCAGACAAGCGCGCCTATTCGTCGATCGCGCGGAATGACAATCAAGTCACCGGCGCCACCCAAAACCTGCTAGCGGTGCCCATTCAGCCTCGCACCATCGGTCTGGAATTCGACTACCGGTACTAAAAACTTAACAGCTACGGTTGTTCCATCGAGCTCCGCCATTGACTACAACGGTCAATCGCGGAGCAACGATTCGCGCTAAACGACACTTACCCCACATGCGCCATATTCCGGTTCCATTGATTTCACCAGCCGATGCGCTACCAGGGCCTTATCTGCTGTTCCTTGGCGATACCAAGGAGCCCGCTTACGCAAAAACAGCATTTGGGTTGCGCGATTGGGCCGCAGATCGTTGCGTCGGCGAATTCCACATCGAGGGAGCCACCGTATCGACCGGATTGGCTGCAATGACTCCAGCCCAAGCTCATGCGAACGGAGCACGAGCGTTGGTGATTGGTGTCGCCAATGCGGGCGGTTTCATTCCAGATCACTGGCAGCCGGCACTGGTGAACGCGATGGAGGCGGGACTGGACATCATCAGCGGGATGCACACGCGGCTCGCCGATATGCCTGCGCTGCAAGCTGCTGCCATACGCACGGGCCGGCAGCTGATCGACGTGCGTCGACCACCGTCCGATATTCCCATCGCCAATGGTCGCAAACGCAGTGGCAAGCGCTTGCTGACCGTTGGCACGGATTGCGCGCTCGGCAAGAAATACACGGCGTTGGCCATCGCCCGCGCTTTTAGTTTCCGTGGACTTGAAACCCATTTTCGCGCGACCGGCCAGACCGGCATTCTAATTGCCGGCGGCGGCATTCCTTTGGATGCAGTAGTGGTCGATTTCGCCGCTGGCGCAGCCGAGATGCTATCGCCCGATGCATCCGAAAATCATTGGGACGTCATCGAAGGACAAGGCTCGGTGTTCCATCCTGCCTATGCCGGTGTGTCACTCGCGTTGCTTCACGGCAGCCAACCAGATGTGATCGTGGTGTGCCACCAGCCAGGACGCGAACACGTTCTCGGCCATTCCCAGTTTCGGGTGCCCAGCATCGAAGAAACTATCGCATTGACACTCCAGCTCGGACGACGCACAAACCCATGCATTCGTTGTGCGGGAGTCAGCTTGAATACTGCGCACCTTGGCGAAGCGGAAGCCGAGGTGCTGCTCGCCAGCGAAAGTCTGCGGCTGGGTTGCGCTGTCGCAGATCCGATACGCGGTGGCGCGGCGTTCGATCGGCTGGTTCAGGCATGCCTGGAAAATTGATGGCCCAATCTGGTTTCGACATGAGTTATCCATCGGTCTCCCACGCATTTTGCATGCTCCAATTCCGAGCTGACGCCCGATGACGAGCCAATCGAGCCGATTCCAGCGCTACTGGCTGCCGGGGCTGGCCTTCAAAGCGGTGGTGATCGGTGGCGGCTATGCAACTGGGCGCGAACTGGTGGAATTCTTCATTCCCGGTGGTCCGCTCGGCGGTCTCTTGGGAATGCTGCTGGCGATGCTGATCTGGAGCGTCATATGCACCATTGCTTTCATGTTCGCGCACGAAACCGCGTCCTTTGAGTACCGGCGATTTTTCCAGGAGCTGCTGGGGCCGGCATGGGGATTGTTCGAGGTCGCCTATGTGCTGTTCCTGATCCTGATCCTTGCCGTATTCGGAGCTGCGGCCGGCGCAATCGTCGCAGCCATGACCGGCTGGCCCACGATAGTCGGCACGTTGGCTCTGATGGCCGGCATAGGCACGATTTCCGCATTCGGCAACCACTCGGTCGAGCGCCTGTTCAAATGGGTCTCGTTCTTCCTTTACGGCATCTATATCCTGTTTTTCATCTTTGTGCTGAGCACGTTTGGAGACCGCATCGTGCTGGGTTTCAGCGTGCCCGCCATCAACGCCGGTTGGGCCGTTGGTGGCCTTACGTATGCCGGGTACAACATCATTGGCGCCGTCGTCATTCTTCCCATTACGCGGCATTTCGTGTGCCGTCGCGATGCCGTGGTGGCTGGTTTGCTGGCCGGTCCGCTGGCGATGATCCCGGCTCTGCTGTTTTTCGTCTGCATGATCGGCTGGTATCCGCAGATCGGATCCGAAACCCTGCCGTCAGACTTTGTTTTGCAACGATTGAACCGACCGTGGTTCCACCTGCTGTTCCAGGCCATGATTTTCCTTGCTCTGCTTGAGAGTGGCGTGGGCGCCGTGCACGCAATCAACGAGCGGATCAACGCAGCGTGGCAAGTCCGCAAGGGAGTGCCGTTATCCACGATGGGTCGCCTGCTGATTGCGAGCGTCTTGCTCGTGGGTTCGATCTTTATCGCCGCCCATTTTGGTTTGGTGACACTCATTGCCAAGGGCTATCGCGCACTGGCGTGGATGTTCCTGCTGGTTTATGTGGCCCCCGTATTGACGCTCGGTGTTCATCGGCTTTGGCGTCGGCATTCGTGAATTGAACGCTGCCGACGCATGGTTCGGCAGGATTTGCATTGAACAGGAGATCGATATGAGTTGCCTTACCTCGCGTCCTTTGCGGTCACTTCTGGCTGTGGCCTTGCTCAGTGTCCTCGTGCCCTCGGGATTTGCAATGGCTGAAGTCCCCATCGACTTCGATGCGCATATGGAGGCGGCAATGCACCAATACGGTGTTCCCGGCATGGCCGTATCCATCGTGGAAGATGGCAAAACCGTGTTGGCCAAGGGTTATGGCGTGCGCAAGCTGGGTTCGCAGGAACTCGTCGATGCCGACACCCTATTCGTGCTCGGTTCCACCACCAAGGCCTTCACCAGTGCGGCGTTGGCGATACTGGTGGATGAGGGCAAGATCGGTTGGGATGACAAAGTCACCGATCATCTGCCCGGATTCCAGATGTACGACCCGTGGGTGACTCGCGAGATCACCATTCGCGACCTGCTGGTGCATCGCAGTGGACTCGGTCTCGGCGCTGGCGACCTGTTGTTCGTGCCACGTACCTTGCGCACTCGCGCAGAAGCAGTGCATGCGCTGCGCTATATCAAGCCGGCCACGAGCTTTCGTAGCGGTTATGCCTATGACAACGTGTTGTACATGGTTGCCGGTCAACTGATCGAGGCGGTGAGCGGCCAACGTTGGGAAGACTTTGTGCGCGAACATGTGCTCAAGCCGGCCGGGATGAACCATTCCACCACCGACGAAGTGGATCATTTTGCGACATCTGATCGGGTACAGCCGCATGCCAGACTCGACGGCCGCATCCGCGGCATGGGTCATCTGGAAATGCTGGATGAACGGCAAGGCCTGCCGCAAGCTGCGGCACCGGCCGGCTTGCTGGCCTCCAGCGCCAACGACATGGCGCGCTGGTTGGCGATTCAGCTGAACCATGGGGCATTGCCGCAGGCAGGCAAGGACGGGGCGCGATTGTTTAGCGAAGCGGCATCGCAGGAAATGTGGACGCCGCAAGTGCTAACGCCGATCAGCAAGTACCCGGCGCCGCTGGATGCGTTAACCCCACAGTTCTCCGCGTATGCCTTGGGCTGGGACGTTGAGGACTATCGCGGCATCACGATCTTGGAGCACGGCGGCGCGGTGCTCGGCGAACAGTCGCTGGTGGTGCTGTTGCCGAGTCGCAATGTCGGGTTCGCGATGCAGGCGAATTCCGAAGATGGCGGCGTGGTGATGAAAGGTCTGATGTATGAGTTGCTCGATCACTATCTCGGTGCTCCGCACCACCACTGGGTAGCCGATTTCGGCGCCTTCAAGAAACAGCGTCAAGCCGCTGCGATCGTGGCGTTGGATGCGATGGATCTGGCGCAAGCGAAGATCAAGGCGGGGAGCGGGAAGCCACCGTTGCCCTTGTCGGGTTATGTCGGCAAGTACGCCGACCCGTGGTACGGGCCGATCGACGTCAGTCAGGATAAGGCGCGGCTGCGGATCGACTTTACCAAGACGCCGAATATGGCAGCGACACTAGAGTATTGGCAGTACGATACGTTCCGCACGGTCTGGGACGACAAGGGCATTGAACCAGCTTACGTCACCTTCGCTCTGGACGCGTCAGGCAAGGTATCCCGGATCAACATGAAGTCGGTCTCGCCGCTCGCTGATTTCAGCTACGACTTCCAAGACCTGGTTATCACGCCGCAACCCTGATCGTCGATCCGCCTGAAACAGTGCGGGTGGCCGGGACTGCGATGCGTCCCGGCCACAACCATCTGAGCTCTATTCGGTTGCTAGTGGTTTGCCATCAATGGTCAGCATGGATGGCGACTCGGTCGCTTGCAGCCGCTTGGCCACCGCCTCGGCCTCGCGCATCACCCGAAGCATGTTGCCACCAGCTACGGCCGCGAGATCCTTATCGGTCCAGCCACGACGGGCCAGCTCGATTAGCAGCGCCGGATATTTGTCGACGGCATCGAGACCTTTGGGTGTCCTGGGAATGCCATCGAAGTCGGAACCGAGACCGACGGTCTCGACACCCACGAGTTTGCGGATGTGCTCGATATGATCGGCCACCACGCCAATCGTCACGATCGGCACGGGATGATGTTTGTCCCAATCAGCCAGCGCGGCCTTAGAGCCTGTTCAAAGTCTCAATCTATGAGACCGGCGTGCTGATACTGGCGGAATGAGATCAACCTATCCGAGTGACATCAGTCGCGCCCAGTTTGAGCAAATTCATCCTTTGCTGGAAAGCGCACGCAAGAAGACCAGCCCGCGTCGGGTGGATCTGTACGAGGTATTTTGCGCGGTCCGCTACCTCCTCAAAAGCGGCTGCCAGTGGCGCATGCTGCCCACGGAGTTTCCGAAATGGCGAACGGTGCATTCGTACTTTTCGATCTGGAGCGAGCCTGACGAGAACGGCATCAGCCTGCTGGAGCGGGCGTTAAAAAAATCAGGTGGGCGCGGCGCGTATCAAGCAGGGGCGCAACGCCATGACGAGCTTCTTGATCGTTGATGCACAAAGCGTAAAGAACACCGACACGGCGACGCATAAGGGCTACGATGCCGGCAAGAAGGTCTCGGGATCAAGCGGCATATTGCCGTGGATACGCAGGGACTGCCTCACGCTATTGCGGTGACTACAGCGGAAGTCACCGATCGCAAGGGCGCCTTGCAGGCGATGGATCGATGTCAGGCAAACCTACATCGGGTACAAAGTGTCCTAGCGGATGGCGGCTACGTCGGCCAGCCCTTTGCCGAAGCGGTCCAAGGCGCCATCGGTGCCACCGTGCAGATCGCCCAACGCAATGAATTGCATACCTTCGCCGTTATCCCGAAGCGGTGGGTGGTCGAGCGCTCCTTCGCCTGGTTGGAGAAATGCCGACGACTCTGGAAGAACTGCGAGCGCAAGCTCAATACCAGCCTCCAGTTCATTCACCTTGCCTTCCTCACGCTACTGCTCAAAAGACTTTGAACAGGTTCTTAGCGCGCTCGGGCTGACCGATATACAGACCGCCCGGTGGTGCGTTGTAGCGAGCCTGTTCCGCCGCACGATCCGCGTCCCAGTGCGCAGTCGCCACTGAATCAAAGCCGGGATAGAAATTCACCATGACGACGCCATGATTTTTGGCGACCAACTGCAACATATCATCGGGCACGTTGCGTGGATGATCGACCAATGCGCGTGCACTGGAATGCGAAAACATCACGGGTGCGGCGCTGACGGCGATCGCTTGCCGCATCGTATCGGGCGAGACGTGGCTGAGATCGACCAACATGCCGAGCCGATTCATCTCGTGCACGATCGCCTTGCCGAACGGCGTCAGGCCATGGTGCACCGGAGCGTCGGTTGCCGAATCGGCCCAATCAATGTTCCTGGTATGTGTCAGCGTCATATAGCGCGCGCCGAGCACGTACATCTGACGCAGTACGGCCATCGAATTGTTGATCTGATGACCACCTTCGATGCCGATCAGTGAAGCGATCCGACCTTCGCGATGGATCCGATCGATGTCATCGGCGGTGTAAGCCATTGCGAACACATCGGGATAGCGGGCCACCATCGTCCGGACGATATCGATTTCTTCCAGGGTCATCTGCACGGCCGCCGGGCCAGTCACCGTCGGCGGAATCCAGACCGACCAGAACTGTGCGCCCATGCCACCTGCGCGCAGGCGCGGAATGTCCGTCATCAACGGCGTCTTTTCATCCAGTGGCTGGCCATGGCCGGCATGATCAACTAGTAAGTCGACATGCGCCACTGGCAGCCGCTTTTGAGGAGGTAGCGGACCGCGCAAAATACCTCGTACAGATCCACCCGACGCGGGCTGGTCTTCTTGCGTGCGCTTTCCAGCAAAGGATGAATTTGCTCAAACTGGGCGCGACTGATGTCACTCGGATAGGTTGATCTCATTCCGCCAGTATCAGCACGCCGGTCTCATAGATTGAGACTTTGAACAGGCTCTCAGAAGTCAGCCATCAGCGAAGGGGCCATTTTACTGGTCGATGAGATTGAGAACGGTCTCGAACCTCACCGCATCATAGGGGCCATCGCCCAACTCAAGGCAGACCAGGTGAAGGCGATTTTCGAGCACAAGGCTGTTGGTCAAGTGTTGATGACCACGCATTCGGACGTCGCATTGGGTGAAGCCGGAACCAAGGGTCTGTTCGTGGCCCAGACCAGTCGGCCCGCCCGTCACATGTCGCTGCGTGCGCCGAGTATGCCGGATCCTATTCACCTGCTCCTGCGATATACACCACGGGCTCTGTTTGCGCGCCGCATCCTCGTCTGCGAGGGCATGACTGAAGTCGGCCTGTTGTTGGGTATTCGCGAGAACTGGCCAGCGTCGCACGAAGGGCGACCCATCGAGCAGTTGGGTGCCGCGATCGCCGATGGCAATGGCGGCCAAGCCGTTTCAATGGCGGTGGAACTGTCGAAGCTGGGCTACGCCATCGCCCTCTACCGAGACTCTGACGTGCTGCTTACGCCCCCTCAAATCGCTGAACTGGCAGAACACCACATCGCAGCTACCTGCATGCGGCGGGATTGAGATTCCGCCTGGCCGCGAAAACGCTTCCGGGCAAGCCGGACATTGTGTTGTCGAAGCATCGCGCAATCGTTCTCGTGCACGGGTGCTTCTGGCATAGACACGAGGGCTGCAAGTACACCACCATGCCGGCTACGAATACGGCGTTCTGGATGGCCAAGTTCGAGGCCAATATCAACCGGGATCGGCGCGTTCGGAAATTGCTCGAGGACGCAGGGTGGCGAGTTTTTCTCATCTGGGAGTGCGAGATAGCGGTTGCCGAGCTGAAGCGGCTCAGGGATCGTATAGTTTCGGGCACATGACAAAGTCCTGCGCTGAAATAGTTTGATCACGAAAAACAATGCATCTTTCGCTTTTCAAGAATTTGATCGCGGAATCGTTTCCCAACAGCCTGCTAAGGCGAATAGTCAAATGAAACAGATTTTACAACGCCAGCGGCCCAAGGCCACCAAGCCGATATTTCTGAAAACACGTCCCACGGTTTGCCACCCCGATCAAATGGTACATTCGCTGCCTTGAACGCCAAAAAGGGACGTGCGATCGGTCGATGTAGCTAAAAAACTCACGAAGCCAATCTTGTTGTTTTTTGACAGCAACGATCATTCCAGTTTTCGCTTCGCAAATAGCGAAGCGGCTGGATTGTTGATCGCGGATCCCGCCTGAAAATACCCCATGACCGTTGGCACCGAGCGGTGCTCGGTCATCGCCATGACCGCGGACAAGGCAATGCCTTGTCTGCCTGCTTCCGTTACAAAGCCCGAGCGCAAGCTGTGCCCCGCAAAATCCCCCTTCACGCCAGCAAGTTGCGCGCGGCGTTTCACAATGGATCCCACCGCGGCCGGGGAGAGAGGGCCGCCTATCGTGCTTTTCCACAGACGCCGAAAAATCGCACCCTCGGCAATACCAGAGGCCGTCAACCACGCCTCCATCGCATCAGCGGCGACATCCAGAATGGGTTTCTCTGGCGTGGAGTCGGCGGTGGGGCCAGCTTGTTGCGTCTTGCTGTGCTCAAGCCGATAGACGTAAGCGCTTTCGCCAACCCGATGCAAAGAAGCCATCTCAGCCGCAGCGATTTCGCTACGTCGGCGTCCACCGCTAGCAAAGCCGAATAGCAGCAGGGCGCGATCGCGAAGGCCAGAGAGCGAGTCGTCGCACGTTGCCAACATGGCCTCCAATTCGGTGCGGGTCGCCGCGGTCTTTTTCCGTGCCTTCTCGCCGCGTTTCACCGCAGCACGGCGCGCACGACTGAGTAGGTGGCGGATGCCCGGCTGTTCGCAAGGATTCGGTTGGCGTTTGAGGGCATGAACCCTTGAAAGCACGGCAATGCGATGCACGATCGTTGTCAACTTCAGCGGCCCCCGAGTTGCTTTGAATCCTTTACCCACCAAGATCGCATCCAGCAACGGCGGCAAGTCGTGGACGACGCCTTGTTTTGAACGTCGCGAGACATGGTCCACAAGGAACTGGACGACCGTGGCCTCCGGCACGGGCAGGGTGAACGGCTGACCGTAACGCCCGGTGAACCACGCCGCCCAATAGCGCAACGCGGCCGCGTAGCTACGTGTTGTATTGACGCACGCGGCTTCGGCGACGATGTCGCGCACGGCTGCCGCTGCACTGTCGGCGAGCTGATCAGGCACCAAAGCAGTGTCGATGAGTGGGTAAGAAATTACATTCGTGCGATTCATAAAATATGTATTATGTAGTATATATTACGTATTCACAGACGTACTAAGGATAATCATCTATTATCGCTGGTACGTTGCAGAAGAGTAGGGCATTCGAATCGGAGACGCAAATGGCGCGCGGAGTTACCCAGGATCAGGTCAATCAGGCGGCGGACGCATTGCTTCAGCGCGGCGAGCGGCCGACGATCGAGAAAGTGCGCGCAGAGCTTGGAACAGGTTCGCCGAATACACTGATCAAACTGATTGAATCATGGTGGCAATCGTTAGCCGAGCGGCTGGCAGCCCAAGCGCGCGCTAATTTGCCCGATATCCCGGCAAGTGTGCAGCAGGCCATGATGACGCTGTGGAGCGAGGCGGTAATTTCGACGCGCTCTACGGCGGAACAGGCGTTACTCGAGCGCGAGCGGGTCGCGGCGGAAAGTAGCGCTGAGGCGATTCGCAGGATTACTGAGGCTCAAGCTGAGGAGCAAGTGCGACGGCAAGAATTGGCTCTTGCCCTCAGTAATGCAGATTCATTAAAAACTGCATTCGCGCAAGAGCAGCAGCGTTCGGCTGAGTTGCAACTATCATTGTCGGATGCGATGTCGTTGCTGCGGGAGTCGCAAGTTGCCACTGATGACCTGCGCCGATCCTCCGACGAGGCACAGTCGCATTTTCGCTCCGATCTCGGTGCGACCTTGATTTTGGTTCCCACAGTTGCGCATCGATGCTTTCCGCAAGCTATTGTTCTCAAATAGTTTTTTTCTGACCCACAATAAAAATACACATAAAATCAGTAATTTGCTGTTACCCTCGGTGTCCCCGTTGACTAAGTTCTAGGTGGGCGCGCATGCAGTACTGGCAGACTCCCTATCTTGGGTTGCGATCCATGCCCAAGGAGCTGAACCAGTTCGAGCTCAACGCCTTTTTTACCTATTCGACGAAAGAGCAACGCGCCATTCTTGCCCGACGGCAGGCTCTCCATCAACTGGGTTTGGCACTGCAAGTTGGCTTTATCCGCATGACGGGTAGTTTGCTCACAGCCGTCAAAGTCGTACCGCCGGAGCTTTGGACACACCTCGGGGACATGCTTGGCATCTCCGCCCCGGATATCGCGTCATTGCGCTCTTTGTACAAGCGCAAGCAGACCTTCTTCAGTCATCAGAACGCGGCGCTGGAGATGTTGGGCTTTGTTCGCATGTCCGAACACCGACGTCGTGCACTGGTACGTTATCTCCGCCTTGAGGTTTTATCGGAATTCGACCGCCACCGCTTGATGACGCAAGTCAAGAGCTGGCTCTATGACCACCGCATTCTGATTGAAAATGAACGAACCCTCAGGAGTGTGATCGATGCCGGCCTCAAGCTGGCCGAGGCTGATCTCGGTACGACCATTCAGAAAGAGGTGCCCGAGTCGATGCTGCAAGTGTGGATGAGTGCTTGCGAAGCGCCTCATCGCTCAGGCTCCTCTTGCCAAGAGTGGCTCTGGCAGGCACCGCGCAGGCAATCGTTGCCGCAGATTCGCGAACAGTTTGAGCGCATTCATTATCTAATCCAGCACGGTGTCGCTATCCATACGATGCCTTCGGTGTCGGATCACATCAAGCGCCATTATGCGAACACCATGGCCGATCGACCGCCCTCCATAAGCAAGCGAATAACTGAGTCACGCCGGACCATCGAAGTGGCCTGTTTTCTTCAGACGACGCTATGCACCGCGACGGATACCCTGCTCGCGATGACGCGGCAACACATTGCCGATCTCTGGAGTAGCGGCATGCGGGCAGTGATCAAGTCACCAGAAACTCGTGTTCGAACGTTAACCGCCTTTGCTAAGGAAATTCGCGAACTGGCGCTCGATCTTTCACTCGATGAACAGGGCTTGCGCAAAGCCATGTTGGCTGCTGTGGAGAAAGTGGGTGGCAGCAAGAAAATCACTCGAGCGCAACTGACGCGAGAACAATTGCTCGTGCAGAATAGTCGCAACTCGCGGTCCTTGTTGAGGATGTTGTGCACGCTTTCGTTCGAAAGTGTGACGCCTCATCCCGTGATTCAGGCACTGGAGGCCTTGCGCGAGATCTACCTGCAACGCAAGCTAACGTTGCCTAGCGATATCCCTGTACACCTTGGCAAAATGTGGGATGACATGCTGGGGGATGCAGACCGGAGCCGCGCGTTACAGGCCTTCGAGGTGGCGACTCTCCTCGCGATGCGCCGGGCCCTGAAAAACGGTAGCGTGTATATCGCGCACAGTTTTGGTTTTCGCAGTCGCGAGAGCATGATGATTGCTGCGGATGAGTGGGCGAAGACTAGGACGCATCATTACGCACGTCTGAAGTTACCGCGTGACGCAAAGGAGTTCACGGGTCCTTTGGTCGAGGAGGTCACGCGGGAGCTCAAGCGGTTGGATGAAGCAGTTCAGGCAGGCGAGATCGGAGTGGATAAGGACGGTGTTCACATCGCGAAACTCGCCGCGGAAGCCGTACCCGAGCCGGTCAGACGGCTTCGTGACGCGCTGCTGGATAGCGTGGGGTCGGCTGAACTGCCCAGCGTGATGATGGAGGTGGATAGCGATACACGGTTCAGTTGGATACTCCTGGGGCGCGAGCCCCGCTCGATTGATGAACTACGGCTTGTCTACGCGGGTCTCCTGGCGCACGGCACCTCGCTTTCGGCGGCAGATACGGCGCGTATGATGCCTGGACTCTCCGCGGACGCGGTGAACCAAAGCATGCGCTGGATCGCGCAAGAGAAGCGCCTGCGCGAGGCCAACGACGCCGTCTTTGAATATATGCATAGCCATCCGATTTCCGAGTGCTGGGGGCGCGCGGACTTGGCGTCGGCGGACATGATGAGTCGGGAGATCGCTAAAGGCAGCTATCTCCAACGGCGCGATCCCCGGACGAAGAAAAAATCCATCGGCATCTACACGCATATCCATGACCGTTGGGGCATCTTCTACGATCAACCTATTGTGCTCGGAGAGCGACAGGCCGGCGTAGCTTTGGAGGGCGTGCTTCGTCAGGCCTCGGTGACGATCAGGCAGCTCGCCGTCGATACGCATGGCCAAACCGAATTTGGCATGTTTATTGGAAAACTGTTGCAGCGGGATCTTTGTCCTCGATTGCGTGATGCCCGCGCGCACAAGCTGTATGCGACTTCAGGGATGGACATACCGGCCAGCCTGGCCTGTGTGATGTCGAAAAACAAGGTTCATCTGGAAAAGGTGGAACCGGTATGGGATGAGTGTGTGCGGATAGCGGCTTCGACTCATTTGGGCAAAGCCAGTGCGGTGGATATCCTGTCTCGCTTCGGATCGGCCGCCGCCGGCGAACAACTCTACGATGCTGGGGTCCAGATCGGCCGTTTGCTGTTGACGCTCTATCTATGCCGATGGTTCACAATGCCCGAGTTTCGCCGTGAAATTCTGCGCACGCTCAATCACGGGGAGCGTGTGCATGTGCTGGAGCATGCGCTGGAAACAGGCAAAGTGCCACGGCACCAACTGAGCTCGGCGGTCCGTCTTCGGAGTGTGTCTTCTTCCGTTACCCTGCTTAGCAACATCGTGATGGCTTGGACCACCGCACGCATGCAGCAATCGCTCCACGGGCTCCCACCGGATGTCGCCCTGCATGCCGTCCCCGAGAACCTTCGTCATGTGGCGCCTATTCAGGAGGGGTTGGTCAACTTTCGAGGGCTTTTCCTGTTTCCTGTGGAGAGGTACATGGCTCGATTGCTACCCAGTGTTCAACCGGTCAAGTCAGTGCTTCGAAGCATTCGTTAGGTGAGCAACGGTGCGGCAAAGACGAAGCAGCGATATTCAGTCTAACCCGACGCCGCGAGCTAGCGATTGCGTGCTCCTGCGCGCTCAACCCGAGATAAAGTTCTGGTTCGCTGCTGTTGAAACGTGGACGTGCGTAGATATACTCAACTTCTTCTTGAGCAAGGATGACCAAACGATGCGATTCAGCGGTCGACAACATAGGCTAGCCACAGCAACCTCGCTGTTCCTGAATCGGTGGGCATTTTACTGAGCCGAAGGACCAGAATACGCAGCAATCGCCCGGATTGGGCTGCAACAACAATGCTCAGTGGGTGCATTTGTAGAAGAATATGCACGCGTTCGTCGGCGTGATTTCCCGCTTGGCAAAACCGCAGTGCGGACAGACCAACATCGACTCCAAAACGATCTTCCACGCTGTTTTCACGGACGCACCGTGGAAGAAATCTCAGCCTCTATGGACGCCATAATTTGGCTATTCGGCTTGGTCTTGCTGAGAGCATGGCTCGCTCGTGCAGCGCCCCGTAGACTATCCTCGATTCGATGTTTTGCGAACGGATCGCCGCTATCGATATAGCGCATAGCGGAGTGCACATCTTTCCACCCCACGTATTCCATCAGCGCCTTGACGTCCCAGCCGTTGTCACTGGCCCAGCCGGCAAAACCGCGCCGCAGCGAATGGCCGCTGTAGCCGTTCGGCGATGGCAAGTCAGCCTGCTCGAAAACCCGCCGCAACAGACGAATGAAACTGTTCGGATGCAGGCAGACATCGTTGACCTGTCCCACTGGTTCACGGCGCGGAATACGGGGCCAGCGGAGAGCTCCGCTGCCGCAATCCACTCGCCATAAGAGCCTGTTCAAAGTCTCAATCTATGAGACCGGCGTGCTGATACTGGCGGAATGAGATCAACCTATCCGAGTGACATCAGTCGCGCCCAGTTTGAGCAAATTCATCCTTTGCTGGAAAGCGCACGCAAGAAGACCAGCCCGCGTCGGGTGGATCTGTACGAGGTATTTTGCGCGGTCCGCTACCTCCTCAAAAGCGGCTGCCAGTGGCGCATGCTGCCCACGGAGTTTCCGAAATGGCGAACGGTGCATTCGTACTTTTCGATCTGGAGCGAGCCTGACGAGAACGGCATCAGCCTGCTGGAGCGGGCGTTAAAAAAATCAGGTGGGCGCGGTGCGTATCAAGCAGGGGCGCAACGCCATGACGAGCTTCTTGATCGTTGATGCACAAAGCGTAAAGAACACCGACACGGCGACGCATAAGGGCTACGATGCCGGCAAGAAGGTCTCGGGGATCAAGCGGCATATTGCCGTGGATACGCAGGGACTGCCTCACGCTATTGCGGTGACTACAGCGGAAGTCACCGATCGCAAGGGCGCCTTGCAGGCGATAGATCGATGTCAGGCAAACCTACATCGGGTACAAAGTGTCCTAGCGGATGGCGGCTACGTCGGCCAGCCCTTTGCCGAAGCGGTCCAAGGCGCCATCGGTGCCACCGTGCAGATCGCCCAACGCAATGAATTGCATACCTTCGCCGTTATCCCGAAGCGGTGGGTGGTCGAGCGCTCCTTCGCCTGGTTGGAGAAATGCCGACGACTCTGGAAGAACTGCGAGCGCAAGCTCAATACCAGCCTCCAGTTCATTCACCTTGCCTTCCTCACGCTACTGCTCAAAAGACTTTGAACAGGTTCTAAGCAGTCACGGGACACAACCGCGACAGCGCGGGCACCTTGAACGTCGTGCCCTGGTTCTGGCGATCGCCCTTGGTGTGCGGAAGAAAACACAGCATGCCTTCGCCGGCGACAATCTGAATATGTTCAACCTGCAGGCGCATCAATTCATCGGTGCGGAATCCGCGCCAGAATCCCAGCAGAACCATGGCGCGGTCGCGAAGAGCCTGCAGATGCTCGGCGTTTGCACCGAGCGCGAATGACGATGCAATTGTCGCATCGAGCCGGTCGCTCACTTGCGTCAGTTGCGTGATTTGAAGCGGTGTCGCGCGTTTGTCGACACGCGGATGTAGTGCGGCGATGCCTTTGAATACCTTGCGCACGAGCGGCGCCCGCGTCGGATCGGCAAACCCGTGATCGTGATGCCACTGCGCCAGCGCGGCCAGGCGGTGGCGCAGTGTGTTGAGGGCCAGTTTCTCTGCGTAATCCGCCAAGTAGTGAGCGATGCTGTCGGCCGTTGCCGGCAGATGTCCGCCCCAGTCCACCTCGAAGTGGCGCGCCGCTCCGGCATAACTGCGGCGCGTGTTTTCTCGTGTAGCGGCATCCAGGTAGCGATCGAGGTTCGTCATAACGGTCGATGGGGCTGTTCGGTGCGGTGCATGGATCGTCGATAGAGAATAACGTCATCGACACGATGAATTCCAGAGAGCGTAAGTGCTAGGGACGGCGCATCTGATCTGAGATGATCACAATCCTGCTGATGCTGCCGCGGACTTGGCGCCAGTGCGATCCGTTTGTTTTATCCAGGGGGAACTCTTGTCATGAAAATTTCCAAGGCGAGTCACACCGCTGCGTTGCTGGTGCTGCTCGGTAGCCATGCCGTCGCCGGCACGCTCACCGTCACTGACCTGGGTGACGCCGGCACTGGCGCGTGCGGCGCGACATGCACCTTGCGCGACGCTATTGCCAGCGCCGCGCCAAATGACACCATCGACTTTGCCAGTACGCTGACCTATCCGGCCACGATCACCCTGGCAGGTCAGGAGTTGCTGGTCTACAAGAACCTGGCCATCGTCGGGCCCGGCGCAGGACTGCTTGCGATTGATGGCAACCAGCAAAGTCGCATCCTGGAGATTGCCGCGAACGCGTCCGTCACCGTCAGTGGCGTCGCCTTGAATAATGGCTCGGTCTCCGGCCTCAATGGCAGCTACATTCCGACATCGGGCGCGTCTGGTGGCGGCGACGGCTATGGTGGCAGCGTGCTGGTCAATGCGGGGTCTACGTTGCAGATGATCGCGTGCCGGCTCAATGGCAATCAGGCGTTTGGCGGGATCGGCGGCTCAACGCCCGTGCCTGGCGCCAAACAAGGCGATGGCGGGTCTGCACATGGCGGTGCGATCTACAGTGCGGGCACACTTTCGATAAAAGACTCCACGCTGATCAGCAACTTCGCTTACGGCGGCCACGCGGGTGGCCCACCGCTCGGGTCGGGCGGCCCACAGGGTAGCGGCGGTAGCGGGTTGGGCGGGGCGATCGAGGCCAGCGGACTGACAGAAATCACCGACAGTCAGTTTTTCAACAATTCGGCGCAGGGGAGTTCCGGAGGGTCAGCATTCGGTGGCGGCGCTGGCGGCGCCGGCGGCTCGGCGCGGGGAGGTGCGCTGGCGTTTTCGGCGTTTTCCGTATTGTCGTTTGTCACCTCGAACGGCAACAGTGTTATTGGGGTATTTGGCGGCTCGGGTAATCCGCGCGGCGCTGATGGCGCGGCGGTAGGTGCTGATGTGTATGCAACCGCAACCGTGCTCAGCCGCAGCACGGTGCTGATCAGCACGTCCGGCGCGACAACCTGTAAGGTGGCGACGCTCGTCGCGCAAGGTGCCAATCTTGACGCGGACAACTCCTGTCAAAACTTCACCCTGCACGGCGATCCGAAACTGCAGGTTGTGACCAGCGGCGACGCCACATTCGCTTTGCCGCTGTGGGGCAGCCCGCTGATCGACGCAGCAGTCGATTGCAAGGATGCCTTCGGTACCACGCTCACCAACGATGTGCGCGGCGGCGTGCGCCCGTTGGATGGCAACGCCGACCGCATTGCCGCCTGTGATCTGGGTGCGGTGGAAAGCGATGAGTTGTTTGCAAACGGTTTCGAGTAAAAAGGTGCCGCGCACCGCGTAAAGCACGTACTCATGCACGGATGAGTACGTAATGTGCGGGAAGTGCATCGCGTGGAAAATTGCCCATCGTCGCAGCCATGTTTAGAAGAGTCCGCTTGCACGCGAGCGGCTGCGGGCAATTCGCGCGGGAAAGTGCAATAGACAAATGATGCCCGCAGCAGGGGCAGCTCAGCAGGGACTCCAATACTCGGGTCGGCATGCGCGTGTCAGAGGCTGGTACGTTCATCGGTACTGAAAAATTCCCCCACGCTTAGGCACTCTGCACTTCGATGGTGACGTGTGAAAGCGACGGGTACGCAGCAAGCTTCGTACGGAAATAATCTGGGTGATGTCCCTGTGTTGTTTTCACCGCGACAATTGCGCCCAAATGGCCGGGACCCAAGCGCCATAGATGGAGATCTGTCAGCGTATCGCCGTCGCTTTCGATGGTTTGTCGGAGCTTGTCCGCCATGCCGACATCGGGCGTCATATCCAGCAGGATAGCCCCGGTGTCGCGGATAAGCCCATACGACCAGCTGGCAATCACGCAGGCGCCCACGATACCTGCGAGCGCATCCATCCATAGCCATCCGAACGTGCGCGCCAGCAACAGCCCAACGATCACGAGCACCGAGACGGCCGCATCTGCGATCACGTGAACCACCGCGGCGCGCATGTTGTTGTCGCGGTGTGCTGCGCCGTGCGAATGTGCATGCTCTTCGAATCGGACTGGATACGCGTCGTCGTCGCCGAGGCGAACGTCCGCCGTGAATTCATGCGGCTCCGGAATTTCCTCGAGCGATTCCAGATAGCCGACTTTGTCGATCAGGGTGAATCGCTGGCATGCGCCGTCGGGCCTTACCGTTTCGATCATGATCGACTCTGCGGCGAGTCGGACGTTGCCCTCGGAGCGCACCCGAAAGCGCGGTGGCACGCCTTCCTCGAAGACCTCCACAACGATCGTTCCGACCCGCGCCGAGCTTGCCGGTGCCAAACGTAAACCGAAGATCGTTCGCGTGTTTGCGCGCATAGGTGTAGGCGAGCGCGGCAAGCAGCAAAGCGCCGGCATGCGTACTCATGTGCAGCCCATCTGCCACAAGGGCAATCGAGCCGAACAGCAAGCCGCCGGCGATTTCTGCAATCATCATCGCGCCACACAGCCAAATCACGATCCAGGTCTTGCGCTCACTCTTCTCGTGCCCCACACCGAGGAAAACATGAGCGTGCTGGAGCGATGCCGCGACGTTATTTGTCTCGTTCATTGGAAGGCTCATTTCAGGTATGTCCTGACTACTTCGAGGAGCTGCTCGGTGGCATCGGTATCCAGCGCGTCGGGATGCTTTTTCGCATCGACCAAGTGCGTGCGCACGTGTTCCTCAACCACTTCGGCCATAAGACCGGCCATCGCCCCGCGTGCGCCGGCAATCAGATGCATCACCTGATCGCAGCCCGCTTCACTGTCAAGTGCACGTTCGATCGCCTCGACCTGGCCGCGAATGCGACGGACACGTGCGAGGAGTTTTTTCTTTTCGCGGATGGTATGGGTCATAGTCTATTTTAGCATAGCCCCCCTAGCTATATGCGTAAGGGGCGGTAGAGAACAAATCAAATTTTCGCGCGCTTCAGCCGCAGCGCATTAGTGATGACCGAGACGGATGAAAAGCTCATCGCCAGGGCCGCAATCATCGGGCTGAGCAGCCAGCCGAAAAACGGGTAAAGCACCCCGGCTGCCAGCGGAATACCCAAGACGTTGTAGGCGAAGGCGAAGGTCAGATTCTGGTGAATGTTGCGCACCGCGGCCAATGCTAAGCGACGAGCGCGCAGGATGCCCGCAAGCTCGCCTTTGACCAGCGTGATCTGCGCGCTTTCCTTGGCGATATCCGAACCGTTGCCCATGGCGATGCCGACATCGGCGGCAGCGAGTGCGGGTGCGTCGTTGACCCCATCGCCGGCCATCGCCACGTGTGCGCCCGCTGCTTTGGCTGCCGCTATCCAGTCCGCTTTATTCGCGGGTGTCTGACTCGCGTGGTATTCGTCGATCCCCAGTTGTGTAGCCACCGCGTGCGCCGTCACCTCGCTGTCACCGGTGAGCATGACCAGTCGAAGTTTTTCGGCCTGCAACGCGGCCAGGGTCTGGCGTGTGTCCTGTTTGATCGGATCCTGCACTGCGACGCAGCCGACAAGATGGCCGTCCCGCGCCAGGAACATGACCGTTTTAGCTTGGCTGCGCAGCGCGTCCGCACGGCTTGCCATCGGTGCCGGATCGGCGCCGATCGATTCCATCAGTGCGGCATTGCCCAAGGCGACGAGCGCAGTGCCGATCGTGCCACGAACACCTTGCCCAGTGACCGCGGCAAAATTGCTGACCTCGGGAGCCGCTATCCCGCGGCTTTTCGCACCGTCGATAATGGCGCGCGCCAAAGGATGTTCGCTCGCCGCCTCCAGCGCCACGGCGATGGTCAAGAGTTCGGATTCGGCAACGTCCGTTACTGTTAAGACATCGGTCAACACCGGTTTGCCTTCGGTCAGCGTGCCGGTTTTATCGAGCACCAGCACATCCACATGTGCCAGTCCTTCGATGGCTGCCGCGTCACGAAACAAAACGCCCACCTCGGCACCGCGCCCACTGGCAACGGTGATGGAGATCGGCGTGGCCAGACCCAGTGCGCACGGACACGCAATGATCAGCACCGCGACGGCGTTCACGATGGCGTATGCCAGACGCGGCTCGGGACCCCAGATCAGCCACGCGGCAAAGGTCAACAACGCAACCGCCACCACAGCCGGCACGAAAAATACCGAAACGCGATCAGCCAACTTTTGCAGGGGCGCTTTTGAGCGTTGCGCTTTGCTGACCAACTCGACAATTTGCGACAACACGGAATCGCTGCCGATACGATCCGCCCGAATTTTCAGGCTGCCCGTACCGTTCAGCGTGCCACCCGTAGTGCGGTCATCGATGCGTTTTTCTACAGGGATGGGTTCGCCGGTCAGAAGCGATTCGTCGATGCTGCTGGTGCCATCGATCACTACGCCATCAACCGGCACTTTTTCTCCGGGACGTACGCGCAAAATATCGCCCACCCGGACTTGATCGAGCGCGATGTCTTCTTCGCTGCCATCGGCGGCAATGCGACGCGCGGTCTTCGGCGCGAGATCGAGCAACCGGCGTATCGCCTCGGAGGTCTTTCCACGCGCGCGCAGCTCCAACCACTCACCCAACAGCACCAGCGCGACGATGACGCCGGCTGATTCAAAGTAGACGCCGACCATGCCGTGCATATCCCGCATGGCGGGCGGAAACGCTGCTGGCAGGAACGTTGCCACCAAACTGAAACCGAAGGCGACCAGTACCCCCAGGCCGATCAGCGTGTACATGTTGGGCGAGCCGATGAGAAGACCGTTCCAGCCACGCCGGTAATAATTTGCTCCAGCCCACAGCACAAGGGGAGCTGAGAGCGCGAGTTCAATCCAACGCAGCACGTGTGCCGTGGTCTCGCCGAAATGCACACCAAATAGATGCGGACCCATCGCGATCAGCAGCAACGGAATGGCAAGTGCCGCCGAGACGAAGAATTTGCGCCGCACGGCATCGAGCTCGCTATCGTCGTGCTCGCCGGTTGGCATCATTGGCTCCAGGGTCATGCCGCACTTGGGACAATTGCCCGGCCCGACCTGCTGAATTTCAGGATGCATCGGACACGTGTAAATCGCCCCCGAGGCAAGCGTTCCGGCTGCTGACGCTTGCAGCGGATGCAGATACCGTTCGGGATCAGCGGTGAACTTCTCGCGACAGCCGCTAGAGCAAAAATAATAGGGCACGCCTTCATGATCGGCATGATACTTGGCGGTCGCAGGATCGACGCTCATGCCGCATACCGCATCGTGTACGCCGGCGCCGTCGACAGACTTCGACGTGGATGATGGGTTGCAACAGTGATTCGTGCCATTCGCTGGCGCAGTAGATGGCATATTCATGTTCTCTCCACATGCTCACTGGATTGCAGGATCTGGTACGCATCGCGCCGACCGTGGCCCGGACAGGCCGACATCAGATCGGACAGCGCATCTCGGAGACGTTCGAGCTCGGCGAGTTTGCGCGTCACCCTGTCGAGGTTGCTGTTCGCCAGCGTACCGACCACGTTTTTATCGGCACTGGCATCGGCGCGCAACGAAAGCAAAGTGGCAATGTCGTCGAGCGAAAATCCCAAGTCCTTCGATTTTCGGATAAACCGCAATCGGCTTACGGCGGGGTCGGTGTATTCCCGACATCCGGATGCACGACGAGTTGGCGATGGCAACAATCCGACTCGCTCGTAATAACGCACTGCATCGACGCACACACCCGTACGCGCTGCGACATGGCCAATGGTGTAGGTCTGCATGAGAGATTCCTGAATTCGGATTGACGCACCGCACACCCTGGACTCCAGTCCAGAATCAAGCGCGACGCAGAGGAGCTGCTGGGCATACATGGGGTTTACATGTTGGCAGGTATGCTATCAGGGCGCTTTAGTGCCCATGCGTTGTATGGGTTTATCGGCCAATCGCTGCGGTTGGTCATTGCTTGAGGATCACCATCATGAAATTTCGTTCAATTCTCTTATCCGGTTTGCTTGGACTGTCTGCGATGGCTTCTGATGCCGCCTTCGCCCACCAAGGTCATGATCACGGGACGATGCCCGGCATGCACGAGATGGCGGTGACAGTTACGGCGATTGACCACAAGACCGGTATCGTCAATGTCAGCGCGGGCGACATGAAACTCACCGTTCACTTCCCACCGACCAGCTTGGCGGAAGTCAAAGAGGGCGACAAAATCACGCTCCATCTCGGCTTCACGAAAACACCATAATAAATAAGCTGATCGACTGCACGTTGCCCAAAGCCATGGCGACGCGCAGTCGATACTCGCTGAGACCGATCAGGGGTGATCTGTGTGCGTGGCCGTGGGTGTTGTTTCCGTGTCAGCGTGATTCTCACTGCCATGATGCGCTGGCGCGCCCACGTTCGATGGCCCAACGAGCGCTTGATATTGCGAGGGTGTCAGGGTCGGCAGCTTCTGCACAAAAACGACCATGGCCCAAATCATCGTGTCGTCGTGCGTCGGCCCCCATGCCGGCATGCCCGACATCTTGAGTCCGTGCTTGATCACCCAGAATAACTGGGCCGCATCGGGGTGCGGGTAGTCACTGAGTTTCGGCGGCTGCGGATACAGACCGGCGCGGATTTCCGAGTCCTCCATGCCCGGGGCCAGATGACATTCCGTGCACATCGCTGCGTAATGTTCCGCTCCCATCGGCAGCAAGCTTGGATCATCCAGAGGTGGCACAGTGACCGCCGTCGCGTGTGCTGCGATCGCGCGCACCCGCGTGGTTTCCATCAGGTCGAAGACGAGTGCCGAGTGGGGGTGATCGGCGGCGATATCGAACAATCCAAAATAGACAAAGGCTGTGGCACCGAGCACGCCGAGAAGAAGAACCAATAGCAACGCTTTGAGAAATGTCATGGTCTAACCTCCGTGGTTCATGGGCATGGATGGATCCATCTTCATATCCATTTTCATTTCGGGCTCGCGTTTCCCGGCAGCACCGATTCGCCGCGCTACCGTGCCTTGGGGATTGGCATACCAACCGGTGTCCCGATAGTCGGCGCTCACCTGATCGCGAACCTTGAGCACGGTAAACATGCCGCCCATTTCGAGCTTTCCGAACGGTCCTTTGCCGGCCATCATGGCAAGCGTATTTTCCGGGCCTTTCATGTGGCCCGAATCGGTATGTACCTGGTGAATGGCCATGCCGTCTTGACCCATCGCCATGTATCCCGGCAACACCGATTGAATGCGTTCCTCAACCTTGGACTGATCCACGCCCAGCGTGTTGGGAATGCCGTGGCCCATCGCGTTCATGGTGTGGTGGGACATGTGGCAATGAAACGCCCAGTCGCCCGGGGTTGCGATGAACTCAATGTCGCGTGTCTGACCGACGCCGACGATCTCGGTGACTTCGGGCCGCCATAACGATTTCGGCCAGCGTCCGCCATCCGAGCCGGTGACCTGGAATTGGTGACCGTGCAGATGGATCGGGTGGTTCCACATAGACAGGTTGCCCAGGCGTATGCGCACACGCTGGCCGGTCTTCACCACCATCGGATCGATCGCCGGAAACACCTTGCTGTTGAACGTCCACAGATCGAACTCGGTCATGATCGAGGGATCCGGACGATAGGTGCCCGGGTGCAACGCCCAGTTGTGCAAAAGGATCACGAAATCCCGGTCGATGGGTTCCGGTTCGCCGTCTTTCGGATGGATGATGAACATGCCCATCATGCCCACCGCCATTTGCGTCATCTCATCGGCGTGCGGGTGGTACATGTGCGTGCCGTGCTGGCGCAGGGTGAACTCGTAGGCGTAGGTTTCGCCGGGAAGAATATCGGGCTGCGACAATCCGCCAACGCCATCCATACCACTCGGCAGCAGAATGCCGTGCCAGTGCACGCTGGTGTGTTCGGGCAGTTTGTTGGTGACGAGAATTCGAATGCGATCACCCTCGACCGCTTCAATCGTTGGTCCCGGCGTCGAACCGTTGTAGCCCCAACACTTGGCTTTGCAGCCAGGCGCGAATTCGTGCTCGACTTCTTCGGCAGTCAAATGAAACTCCTTGACGCCATCTTTCATCACGTAGGGCAGAGATCGACCATTGAGCGTTGTCACGGCGACAAATGGGTGATTACCTGCGACAGCCGTGGACGGCGGCGCGGTTTCGGCACTGGCAGGACGCATGAAGACTTTCGCCAACGCGGCAATGCCGGCACTGAAAATTACGTTGCGTCGGGAAATACTCATGGCGTAGCTCCGTGATGGTCGTGGTCCGCTGTGCTGGTGTTTGGGGACTTTGGTGGTGATTGGGGAGGTGTATCGCCAGAGGGCATATGCATGTCCATTCCCGGCATGTCATGCATGCTGTGATCGGTCGGAGCATTCTTGGCCGGCGGCGCCGACGCATCATGTCCGGCGTGCGGATCGGCGCTCATATCCATGCCGGGCATCGCTGCTCCTGCGTGGTGCATGTGATTCATGCCGCCCATCGCTGGCGCCGGTGTCAGCAGTTGTTGCGGCGTGATGGTTGCGGAGGCGGGATGCGCCTCGCTGGGAAGGCTCGCGCCGACAGCATGCTCAAGGTCGGCGCGTGCGACCCAGTAATCTCGCAGTGCTTCGAGATAGCCCTGATAGGCGTCGAACTCGGCGCGTTTGGCGGCGAACAACTCGAACACGCCCACGAGCATGAAGTTCTGCTCCTCCTGTGTGCGCGCCACGACCGTTTGCCGCTGCGGGATGATCTTCGTTCGGTAGTCCTCGGCTCGTTGCCGGGCATTGTCAACGCGTCGACCGGCCAACTCGACGCCGCCGGATACCGCTTGCGTCAACCGGCGTTGCTCCGTGGCGCCCCAGTCCTTGAGCGCGGAGGCGCGCGCCGCCGGTCCTTGGCCCTGGTCGAAAATCGGCAGTTGGATGGATAGCGACGGACCCAGCAGTCGTGAGCGATCCGGGTCGCGCTCATAGGAAACGCCCACTGAGAAATCGCCAAGCCAGCGAAACTCGCGCGTGACCTTTTCACTATCCGTCAGCAACACCACGAGCTGACGTGCGGCGGCAAGGTCCAGTCGATTTTGATCAGCGCGGGTTTGTAGTGCCTCGGCACCGTCCTCCTCGGTCACCGGGAGCGACAGACGATCCGGCACCGACCAAGCGGTCTTCGCTGGTAGTCCCAGTTGCAACATCAACGCCACGCGCGCGGCCGCAACGTCTCTATCCGCGATGCGAGCATCAACCAATCCCTGACCTGCGGCTGCCTGGTACTCTGCCAGTCCGCGTGCCGACAGATTGCCGGCGTCGTGGAACCGTTGCGCGACGTCCGCGGAGGTTTGCAGGGCATCGGCAATAGCGTGACGCACCGTCGCGATTTGCTGGGCGCCGACTAGCGCGTAGTAATCCGCTTTTGTGTTGGCAGCCAAGCCCAGTACGCTGTTGGCGAGTTGTTGTTGCGTACGTAGAAACTCGCCCTCGGCTTGGCGAGTGCGTGGGCCACGCAGTAGCAGGTTGGTGAAATTTTGCACCAAGCCGAGTTCGAGTTGCGGCGCGCCGCCACGCGCACTCGAATCTAGTGCGGCGGCGGTCAGAGTGGGATTGGCCAAGCGTGCCGCCTGAAACGTATCCGCTCGCGCGATGCCCAGACGCGCATATTCTGCCGCCAGTTCCGCATTGCACATCAGAGCGATCCGCACGGCACTGTCGGGTGTGAGCGGATCCGATACGAGCGGTGCCAGTTCGGTTGCCTGGTCGGCGCAATCGCGCGGACCCACAGATGGGGGAATCGCACCGCCGCGATCGGCAATCAGCTTGTGGGTTTCATCCAGGCCACGTTGGGCGGGATACGTGGCGCAACCTGCGAGCACGCCCGCGAGGGCAAGCATCAATGCGGGCCGCAAGGGAATAACATTCATTTGAAAAACCTCCGTGAACCATTTGCGACGCGGCTGTGCTTAGCACGGTGCCGAAGTTCGGAAATGGACAATCACCATGGACTCGGCGACCAGAAACGGCACGCGAGCCAGCGTCAACCGCCGTTGAGGGCGGCCGTGCGGAGATCAGGCAATCGGAGGTCGGAGCAAGCGACCTGCCGGAGATACCGGCGCGGGTGGAACCGTCCATTGCGTCGCAAAGGCGACAGGTGGGAGCGGAGGCAAGTTGAGGAACAGGACCGGGATTGAGGCAACCGAGATGCAACTACAATCACAGCTTGAGCCGTCGCAGCAGGGGCACTCGGAATCTGCGTCGACCGACTTGCTTGCAGCCGAGGCATTTTTTTCGTGACAGTGCGTGTGCGACGTCGGCTGCGATACGTCAGCACCGCTATCAAGCATGGTTTGGGCCATGATCGGTGCAAGTGCGCCGTTCAGAACGAGCACAAACGCCAGCAAACAGCACAGCAGGATGCGAACGGATTTCGTGCGGGCGAAGGGAAAAACCATAGGCGAGTAGACTGCACGCTTGCCGACCAAGTTGCAAATTGCTGTTCGGTCGGATGTGCAAAATCAGTGGTCATGAACGGAGTTAAGACATGTGCTTTTCTGCATCCGCCAGCTTTATTTCCGGAGCAGCATTGTCCGTTGCCGGCATTGCGACGCTGAGAATGGCGACACGCCGAGCGGAAGTTCCCTTTGCCATGATCCCGCTCTTATTCGGCATCCAGCAAATCAGCGAAGGCATGATATGGATGTCGTTCCAGAGCGATACGCTGTTCTTGAGCAATGCCGCACTCACTATGATTTTCTCGCTGTTCTCGCACGTGCTTTGGCCGGTCTTCATACCGTTCGCGATTGGCTTACTGGAAACTGTTGCCTGGCGAAGGAAGGTTCTAGCATTTTGTCAGATCGTGGGCCTGATCGTCGGCGTATACCTGCTGTACTTTCTGATTCAATTCCCTGTGACGTCGCAAGTGCTCGACACGCATATCGTTTACGAATCACCGCATTTCCATCGCATCCCCGTCATGGTTCTGTATCTGATTGCGACCTGCGCGAGCAGCTTGGTTTCAAGCAGTAAAACCATTCGATTGTTTGGCGCACTGTCGTTGATCGCATTTCTCGCCGCCTACGCCATCCACGTCGCCACCTTGGTGTCCGTATGGTGCTTTTTCGCGGCGATCCTGAGCGTGATCGTGTACTTCTATTTCAGACAAGCGCGCTCAAGAGCGTGAGAAACCGGCGTTGATTCTGGATCGCGATATCACTAACACACAGTCGATTATTGCCTAGGTGCGTTAGCGAACAGATGCGAAGCGCATAGAGGGGTAATGTAGATCACGACGAAATGCGGCCAGCAACTTCTTTATCGCATCGTCGACGAACGCGAAACGCGGTGCTGTGACGTGATAAGGAGATTCAAATGAGTGGCTTGGTCGGCTTTCTGTTCTTTGCCGCGTTTTTCTATTTCATGATGCGGTTCGGATGCGGCGCGCATGTGGGTCATGGCGGGCATCATCGCGACCACTCAAGCCCGAACGCCGATTTTTTAGCCAGTGGCACGGATCCCGTATGCGGTATGCATGTAGACGCCGGGGCTGGTTACGCGAGCATGCATGACGGCGCTCAAGCCCGTTTCTGCTCGCGCGAGTGCTTGGAAAAATTCGATGCCGCGCCCGAAAAGTACGCCAACCAGCCACCTCATCTGATGGCGCATGGAGATCATTCAACATGAGCACAGGCATTTCTCTCAAAGCGGCCGGGTTCGCGACGAGCCTTTTTCTCGCCATCGTCTTTAGCTTGTGCGTCGCGTTCGATTTGTTGTTTCCCGCCCACGCCATGTATTCGGCATGGATCAAGCTTCTGCCGGGATTCGAATGGCTGAGTTGGACTAGCTTCTGTCTCGGACTGGCAGAGAGCTACGGGTACGGCTGGTTCATCGCGTTGATCTGGGTGCCCCTGTACAACGTGTTTCTGCTTGGTGCTCAACGTCCTCGTTGATTGCGAGATCAAACGATGGATAGATTTGGCCCAATGATGGAATTTCAGGTCCAACCCGGCGGCGGTTGGGCCCATTGCACTTTAACTCAACGATGAATGGAGAATCCGAATGCAAACCGAACATTTGACAGTAACCGGCATGACCTGTGGCGGCTGCACCGGCAAAGTTGCGACGGCGCTCAAGGCGATCAATGGCGTCAAGGATGTCGATGTATCGCTATCCGATAGCGCAGCAACGGTGCAGTTCGATGAACGACTCACCTCACGCGCGCAGCTGAAGTCGGCTGTCGAGGAAGCTGGCTATGGCACCGGTGAAAGTCTCACCGCTCAAGGCCAAAAAACCAAGGGCGGTTGCTGCGGGTAGTGGTCATACATCACTTGGAAAGCAAAATCGAGCGTATGCCACTCATGCGTAAGTTTTGCGTGCACGTTATCCCATTCGTCACACGAAACCGGATTTTCGCCGCGCGATGATATTGAATATCTTGAGGAGCGCCGGATGAGCAAAACAGCACCTAGCAGGGCGATCGATACGACCTCGATCTCAAAGCAAGCCTACAAGAAAAGTTTGCTGCAGCTCCAAATTGAACTGGTGAAGTTGCAGCGGCACTTTATCCAGTGCAATGACAAAATCCTGATCATCTTGGAAGGCCGCGACGCCGCTGGGAAAGACGGTACCATCAAGCGCATCGTTCAGCACTTGAGCCCACGAGAGACGCGAGTCATCGCGTTAGGAAAACCCTCTGACAAGGATCGCGCATCTTGGTATTTCCAGCGCTATGTTCCGCATCTTCCGTCAGAGCAGGAGCTCGTAATCTTCAATCGTAGTTGGTACAACCGCGCTGGCGTTGAACGCGTCATGGGCTTTTGCAGCGACGCCGAGTACGAGGAATTTATGGACTCGGTTTCGGGCTTCGAACATATGTTGGTCCGCTCCGGCATCAAGCTGCTTAAATATTACTTGGACATCGGAAAGCCGGAACAAAAACATCGACTGAAAAAGCGAAAAACGAATCCCTTGAAGCAATGGAAACTCAGTCCGATCGACGATCAGGCGATTAAGTATTGGAAACAATACAGCGTGGCGCGCAACGACATGCTCACGCGTACGCACAACCTCATAGCGCCTTGGATCATCGTGCGAGCTGACGATAAACACGCTGCACGGCTCAACGTGATTAAAGACGTACTGAGCCGTCTCCACTACAAGGACAAAAATGAGGACCTGATTCGGGCCGACTCCAGCGTGATTTTCGAGTTCGACGCGGCGTATCTTGAAAACGGATTTCTTGCACCATGAGCGCGGATATCCTGATAGCGTTGCGTGTTGGTTTCGCGGTTCAGGGGGGCGAAGTCCGAGCCTCCCAGTTGACCTACGTCAAGTCAGATTCCGTGATTCAAGGTAGATTACGCATCATGCCTCGTCGCTTCCGCTTCCGCTTCCGCTGCGCCACCCGCCGCCGCCTCATCTGGCTGGTGACGCTGCTGATGGTTTGGCAGCAAGTCGCGTTGGCGGCGCATGTTTGCCCGATGACGCCGCAGAGTACAGGTCGGGTGACTGAGATGACATCGGCGGACCCGATGGCAGCCATGGATGCCGACTGTCCTGATATGCAACGCGCAATATCCACGCCCCTGTGCCAGCAACACTGCGTGCCGGACCATGCCACCCAAGTCGACGCGCGTGCGCCATCGGTGCCGCTCAGTGCGCTGGCATCAATCCCACCGATGCTGATGTCGGTTGCCATCGTTGCCGGGCAATCGGACCGAGCCTTGGCGTGGCGCAATCACCATCGAACACCGCCGCCTGTGCCGAGAGTACTGTTCTGCTCATTCCTGATTTGATCTGTCGCGTCGTGACTTGACCGATGTGGCAGCGTGCCTCAGCGGCGCGCTGCGATTATAGATCGACGGAGTGTTGACCCATGTTCCCAGTTCCTTTTGCCCAACGCCGGCCGGCGTTGCGTCTGGCTACCATTCTTTGTGCCGCTTCGGCCATGACGGCGCATGCCGTCGAACCGCCGCTGACGTTCGCAGCGGCGGTCCACCGCGGCTTGGCGCATGCGCCGCAGCTTGATGCGCGCGACTCCGACCTTGCTGCGATGCGCGACGAGGCCGTGCGTGCCGGACGTTTGCCGGATCCGGCACTAACGTTCGGTGTCGCCAACTTTCCGGTGACCGCACCGGGCGCTTTCAGCTTCCGCTCGGATGGCATGACGATGCGCACGATCGGTGTGATGCAAACTATCCCATCGCGTGCGGCGCGCGCTGCCGAGCGGGGGTTGGCCGACGCTCAGATTAATGCGGCGCAAGCGAACCGCGTGGCTACCACGCAGACGGTGCAGGAACGCATCGCGGATGCATGGATCGCTGTATGGGCCACGGAGCGTGCGCAGTCGCTACTCGTCGAATTGCACAACGAGAGCGCACTGGCCGTGCAGACCACGCAAGCGCGATTGCGTGGCGGCGAAGGCGGCGCGTCCGATGCCCTGGCCACACGCGCGGCGGCCGCCTTGCTCGATAACCGTCTGGAAGCCATCGACGCGGATCGCGCGGCAGCGCAAGCCAGTCTGCAGCGCTGGGTCGGGCCGATTAGCGGTGATCTCGCCGAGGCACCCGACTTCAGCCGACTGCCGGTCAACCCGGAAAGCCTGCAGAAGTCCATCGACGCACACGCGCCGATGCAGGCGTGGGCGGCGCGTGAGCACGTCGCGCAAGCCGCGCTCGACCAGGCGCGTGCCGCCAAGCGTCCCGATTGGAGCGTGAGTGCCATGTACGGCCAGCGTGCACCAGGGTTGTCGGACATGGTCTCGGTGCAGTTCAGCGTCAGCTTGCCGCTGTTTTCGCGTAACCGCCAAGACCGTGGCATCAGCGCAAAACAAGCACAGCGAGATGCCGCACAAGCCGATCATGAAGATGCACGGCGCGCCCAGCAGGAAGCCATAGCGCGCGCCGCGGCCACCTGGCAAGGCTGGAATCGCCAGATCGAGCGCTACGAGGAAACCCTGCTACCGCTCGCGCGAGACCGTGTGCAGACCGCACTGGCCAGCTATCGCGGTGGTGGAGTATTGCAACCGTGGCTTGATGCCCGCCGCGATGAAATCGAACTGCGCCTGAGCTATGCCGAGGCGCTCGCTGCGCGCGGCCGTTTGTGGGCGTCGCTGGCCTACTTACTGCCCTCGGAGGTGACGCCATGAAGCGTCCATTGTTGATTTCGATCGCGGTGTTGTTCGCGATTTTGCTGCTTGTCATTGTTTATCTCGGCGGCCGTCGGCACGGCACGCCCGCACCCGCAAGCGCAAGCGCAAGCGCAAGCACGCGGGCGACATCGCCGGCTTCCGTCGACAAGGTGTTGTATTGGTACGACCCGATGGAGCCAGCGCAGCATTTCCCCAAGCCCGGCAAATCGCCGATGGGTATGGCGATGGTGCCAAAATATGCAGATGGGGACTCGCCTAGCGGCGGCGTGCGTATCGATCCGGCCACCGTGCAGAATCTGGGCATCAGGACCGCGCCGGTCGAGCGCCGGATCTTGTCAACTGCGCTGCGGGTCCCCGGAACTATCACATGGAATTTGCGCGAGGCCACCATCGTCAGCGCTCGCGTCGATGCGGTGATCAGCAAATTGCAGGTGCGCGCGCCGTATACAAAGGTGACCACAGGCGAAACGCTGGCCGAGCTGCTGGCGCCGCAGTGGAACAGTGCGTTGGCTGAATACGGCGCACTGCAGCAAGCACAGTCAGCGGATGCGAAAGCGTTGCGCAGTGCCGCGCGGGAGCGGCTGCAGGTGCTGGGTCTGACGCCGGCGGACATTCGCAGCGCCCCTCGCGGAAGCGGCGCGGCGATCACCTTGCATGCGCCGCAAGCCGGCGTGGTGACCACGCTGGACGTGCGCGAAGGCCAGCGCGTCAGTGCCGGGCAAACGCTGATGACGTTGAATGGTCTAGCGACGGTTTGGGTCGAAGCGGCGTTGCCGCAGGCAGCGGCCGGCACCGTTGGCGACGGTACGCCGGCGACGGTCACCGTGGATTCGCTAGCTGGTCGGGAATTTCACGGTAGCGTCGAAACGCTGCTGCCGGATATCGACAGCGCGACCCGAACGCAGCGCGCGCGCATCGTGTTGACCAATCCCGACGGCCTCTTGAGTCCGGGCATGTTCGTCAGCGTGCAACTGAGTCCCGTCCACGGCGAAGCGGTGCCGGTCGTGCCGGACGAAGCGCTGATCGCGACGGGCCAGCAGACCCGCGTGATCGTGGTGGATTCGGCTGACCATTTCCGGCCCGTCGCCGTACGCATCGGTCGTTCGGGCGATGGCTACACCGAAATCCTGCATGGTCTGCTGGGCGGCGAGAAGATCGTCATTTCTGGCCAGTTCCTCATTGATTCGGAGGCGAGCTTGTCCGGCGCACTGGAGCGCATGCGCGATGCCCAAGCGCCAAGTGCAGCGCCACCGGGCAGTGCAGCCGATCCAGCAACATCGCACACCTCGCATGAGGGACACACGATTCCCGCTGAGTCCGGCACCTCGCATCAGGGGCACACGATGCCCTCCGACACGTCGCACGACGGGCACACGATCCCGACCGGTGGTAAACCATGATCGCCAGCCTGATCCGCGCCGCGATCGCGAACCGTGTGTTTGTACTACTGGCTGCATTGACGCTGGCGGCGGTCGGCGTGTTCTCGATCCTGCGTACGCCGGTCGATGCGCTGCCGGATCTGTCGGACACCCAGGTCATCATCCGTACCAGTTGGGTCGGGCAATCGCCGCAGGTCATCGAGGATCAGATCACCTATCCGCTGGCCACGACGATGCTGTCGGTGCCCGGCGCCAGAACCGTACGTGCCTATTCATTCTTCGGTGATTCGTACGTCTATGTGCTGTTCGACGACAGCACCGATTTGTACTGGGCACGCTCACGGGTGTTGGAATACCTGAGCCAGGTGCGAGATCGGTTGCCAGCCGGGGTCAATCCATCACTGGGTCCTGACGCCACTGGCCTCGGCTGGATCTACGAGTACGCGCTGATCGACCGCACCGGGCAGCATGATCTGGGCCAGTTGCGCGCGTTGCAGGACTGGTTCCTGCGCTATCAACTCAAGACGGTGCCGGACGTCGCCGAGGTCGCCAGTATGGGTGGCATGGAGCGCGCGTGGCAGATCGTGCCCAATCCACAAGCGCTGGCCGCGCATGGCGCCACGGTGGCGCAATTGGTGGAGGCGGTACGCGCGGCCAATGGCGCCAATGGCGGCTCGGTGATCGAGCAGGGTGAGGCCGAGTTGATGGTGCGCAGCGAGGGCTACCTGCACACCCGCGAGGACTTCGAGTGCGTGCCGATCACGACCAATGCGAACGGTGTACCGACACTGTTGCGCGATCTCGCCACGGTGCGCCGCGGACCCACATTCCGTCGCGGCATCGCCGAACTGGATGGCCAAGGAGAAGTGGCCGGCGGCATCATCGTGCTGCGTTCGGGCAAGAACGCGAAAGCCGCGATCGCGGCAGTCAAGGCGAAGCTCGGTGAACTTAAACGCAGCCTGCCTGCCGGTGTCGAGATCGTACCGACCTACGACCGCTCGCAGTTGATCGATGCCGCTGTGGAAAACCTGTGGGGCAAGCTGCTGGAAGAGTTCCTGGTCGTAGCGATCGTGTGCGTGCTTTTCCTCGGCCACTTGCGCTCGGCGTTAGTGGCAGTTGTCACCCTGCCACTGGGCGTGCTCGCTGCATTCATCGCACTGCATCTTCAAGGTGTATCGGCCAATCTGATGTCACTCGGCGGCATCGCTATTGCGATCGGCGCGATGGTCGATGCGGCGGTCGTGATGATCGAGAATACGCACAAGCATCTGGAGCATTGGCGCGACGCACACGCGGGCGAGGAGCCTCAGGGTGCGGCACGCTGGTCGCTGATTGGCGAGGCCGCGGCCGAGGTGGGACCGGCGTTGTTCGTCAGTCTGCTGATCATCGCGCTGTCGTTCATCCCGGTGTTCGCACTGGAAGGACAGGAGGGCAAATTATTCAAGCCGCTAGCCTTCACCAAGACCTACGCGATGGCTGCCGCCGCAGGACTGGCGGTGACCTTGGTGCCGGTGTTGATGGGCTATCTGGTGCGCGGACGCATTCGTGCTGAACGCGAAAACCCGCTAAATCGCGGCTTGATCGCGCTGTATCGACCGATCTTGGAGGCGGTGCTGCACTATCCGAAAGCAACGTTGGTGTTTGCCGGCCTGTTGCTGCTCACGGCGCTGGTTCCGCTCAGCCAACTTGGCAGCGAGTTCATGCCGGCGATGGATGAAGGCACCTTGCTGTACATGCCCACCGCCTTGCCGGGCCTGTCCGCGGGCAAGGCCTCGCAACTGTTGCAGCTCACCGACCGCATGATCAAGACCGTGCCTGAGGTCGACCACGTATTCGGCAAGGCCGGCCGTGCCGACACAGCGACCGACCCCGCGCCGATGGAGATGTTCGAGACTACGATCACCTTCAAGCCGAAGGACCAGTGGCGTCCGGGCATGACCATGGACAAGCTGAAGGTCGAGCTGAACCTGGCCGTGCACGTGCCCGGCCTGACCAACCTTTTCGTACCGCCGATTCGCAATCGCATCGACATGCTGGCCACCGGCATCAAGAGTCCGATTGGCATCAAGGTACTCGGTGCAGATGTGGATACCTTGCAGACCGTTGCCGACCAGATCGAGGCTGTGGCGCGTAGCGTGCCGGGGGTGAGTACGGCGATTGCCGAACGTGCGGCCAACGGGCGTTATGTCGACGTGCAGATTCGACGCACCGATGCGGCCCGCTACGGACTGACCCAGCAACAGGTGCAGCAGCTGATCGCCACCGTCGTCGGTGGTGACCCGATCGGGCAAACCTTCGAAGGCCGCGAACGCTACCCGATCGTGCTGCGCTATCCGCGTGCCGAGCGCGATTCGTTGGCGGCATTGCGCGAGTTGCCGATCGTGGCCGCCGGCGGTGCGCAACTGACGCTGTCGCAGGTCGCCGATATCCGGGTGGTCGCCGGGCCGCCGATGCTGAAAAGCGAGAACGGCCAGCTCGCAACCTATGTGTATGTCGACACCGCCGGTCGTGATCTCGGCGCGGTGGTGGCCGACCTGCAACACGCGGTTGCGCAGCAGGTGAAGCTGCCGCCGGGAATCACCGTGGCGTGGTCAGGCCAGTTTGAATACCTGGCGCAAGCGATGCGTCGTCTGACCCTGGTCGTGCCCGTCGTCCTGATCATCGTATTTGTGCTGATCTACGCGGTGTTCCGACGCATGAGCGACGCGTCACTGATCATGGCGAGCGTACCGCTGGCGCTGGTCGGTGGGCTCTGGCTGATCTGGCTACTCGGCCATGCGGTTTCCGTGGCGACCATGATCGGTTTCATCGCGCTGGCCGGCGTGGCCGCGGAGTTTGGCGTGGTTATGATGTTGTACCTGCGCCACGCATGGGATCGTCAGCTGGAACGGAATCCACGCTCAGGCTTGGCCGAGCTGGACGACGCGATCCGCGAAGGCGCGGTGCAGCGCGTGCGCCCCAAGGCGATGACCGTTGCGGTCATCATGGCAGGTCTGCTGCCCGTCCTGCTCGGTCACGGTGCCGGCTCCGAAGTTATGCAACGCATTGCTGCGCCGATGGTAGGAGGCATGCTCACCGCGCCGCTCTTATCCATGCTCGTTCTTCCCGCAGCGTTTCGACTGGTGGTAGTGCGTCAGCTACGCACGAGGGAAAAGCGGAACCCCATTTCTCATCTCGAATCGCAAGCAAGCTGATTCCTGATTTGCGCCCAATCTCAGCCGGTTAGAGGAAAGTCTCATGGTGCGGAGTGCATTACCGCTAGAGCGTGTGATCCGCGCAGCCAGCCACCGTCGAAGCCGGCGCGTCGCAGCCCTCGTACGATCCAAGGAGATCGCTTCATTCCTTCCCACGTCGATCCGGTTCGATAATTCTCGATCATCAACGCCAGCGCGCCTTGGTCGATACCGTAGATCCATGGACAAACCCAGCCCGGTTGTTGGCCGTCCGCGGACGGGTAGGTGGGATTGAAAGTGGACTCGAATCCGTAGCGGCCGGTCGCGCCAACGTGCATCTGTCTGAATCGGCGCAGCGTCGGTAGCACGACTTCGGGCGCGAACGGGAGGGATGCGACCGCGGCCCATGTGGCGATGGTACCGTCGTCCGGACCAAAGGGCGCGCTGCGAGCACTGTATCCGAGGAATCGCCGCTCGATGCCATCGACGCTAAGCGTGTCCGGCCCCGGACCATGGCAGGCCGTGAATCCCCAGCAGCATTCGCTGTACCCGGCAAAGCCGAGTGGATTGCGCATAGCATATTCACGCTGCACCAACGTGGCGCGGCGCGAGTTTTCGAAGTAGTCGATGCCCTTGCCACGCATGTAGGCATCCTGGATCCCGCGGAAGTCGATCCACAGGTGCGAATACTGATGGATGAAAAGCGGACCAGCGTATAGCAGCTCTTGGCCGTAGATGCATTTCCACGTGTAGGTTGCGGTCCACGCCACATAGCTTTCCGCAGGGATAGGGTGGGTCGGCGAACCCAGCGCAAGGACGTACAGAATCAGCGCCTCGTCGTACCCCTTCCACCGGTACGGCAGAAATCCAGATTCCGGACGCCAACCATGGCTTAGCGTGAGACCGCCATCCAGTGCCCATTCCCAGTCGGCCCGGCGATAGAGCGCATCGGCCAGCGTGTTGATCTCGCGCTCGTCTGGGGCGTCTGTATCGAAGAATGCCGCCGCGGCCAGTGTGCCGGCCAATAGCAGGGCGGTGTCGATGGTGGACAACTCGCTGTCCCAAGCCCGACGACCGGTCTGCATATCCAGGAAGTGATAGTAGAAGCCGCGGTATCCGGTCGCGTCGGCCGCCTCACTCTGCGGACTATCGTGAAATAGACGCAACAAGCGTAAGGTGCGCGCGGCAGCCTCGCTGCGGGTGACCAGTCCGTGCTCGAACGCGAGCGGATAACTCGCCAGTGCCATGCCCACAGCGGCGATGCTGCACACTGTACCGGGCATGGTGCTGTCCGCGACCAAACCCGTGCTCGGATCGGCCTCGTCCAACAGGTAACGGAGCGCATGAGTCTGCAGCGAGTCAAGGAGCCTCTCGTCAGAAAGCACAGTAGCCTCCCTCATGATCTTGGTGATCCCGCCGGCACAATATTCCCGTGCAACTTGTTCAAGTTACACTGTTCCAGCGCCATTCCCGGACTTCCGGCATGTCCCGACCGTTCAGATCAATGTATCGCTTGTGCTCGATCAGTTTGTCCTTCAACTGTTGCTTCAGGTACACCCCTTTTTCGCCCGCGTGGGGCACGCGATCAATGACGTCCATCACGAGGTGGAATCGATCGAGATCATTGAGAACCGTCATGTCAAACGGTGTGGTAATCGTCCCTTCTTCCTTGTAGCCGCGGACGTGGATGTTCTCGTGGTTGGTTCGCCGGTACGTCAGCCGGTGGATCGACCAGGGGTAGGCGTGGAACGCAAAGACCACCGGCTTGTTAGTCGTGAATAGATCATCGAAGTCGGTATCGCTCAAGCCATGAGGGTGTTCGCTTTGTGGCTGCAGGCGCATCAGGTCAACGACATTGACTACGCGGATCTTGAGATGGGGCAGGTGCTCGCGCATGATCGAGACCGCAGCCAGCGTTTCAAGGGTTGGCACATCGCCGCAGCAGGCCATCACCACGTCGGGCTCGGCCTCCTGATCGTTGCTTGCCCATTGCCAGATACCGATGCCCTTGGTGCAATGCTTGACTGCTTCATCCATGCTCAACCATTGCGGCGCGGGATGTTTTCCCGCCACTATGACATTGACGTAATGGCGGCTGCGCAAGCAGTGATCGACTACCGATAGCAAGCAATTCGCATCTGGCGGGAAGTAGATCCGCACGACCGTCGCCTTCTTGTTCATGACGACGTCGACGAACCCCGGGTCCTGGTGGGTAAAGCCATTGTGGTCTTGGCGCCAGACGTGCGAAGCCAGCAGGTAATTCAGTGACGCGATCTTGCGCCGCCACGGAAGGCGCGCCGTAACCTTGAGCCACTTGGCGTGCTGGTTGAACATCGAATCGATGATATGGATGAAAGCCTCGTAACAGTTGAAAAGGCCATGCCGCCCAGTTAGTAGGTAACCCTCCAGCCACCCTTCGCATTGATGCTCGCTGAGCATCGAGTCCAGCACCCTGCCTGAGCGAGCGAGGAACTCGTCGTTGAGCATTGTTTCGGCATCCCACTGGCGGTGGGTGGCTTCGAAGAGTGCGCCCAAGCCGTTGGATAGTGTTTCGTCCGGACCGAAGACCCGGAAGTTGCGAGTCTCCTGATTCAACTTGGCGATATCACGGAGAAAAGGTCCGAGCACGTGTGTATCGCCGATGCCGATGACGCCCGGCGTCGCCACCGCAGCCGCGTAGTCACGAAAATCCGGTATGCGCAGGTCGCGCATCAACATGCCGCCGTTGGCATGCGGATTAGAACCCATGCGTCGATGACCTTCAGGCGCAAGTCCGGCGAGTTCTGGCTTGAGGCGGCCTTGTTCGTCGAACAACTCCTCTGCCCGGTAACTTCGCAACCAGTCTTCCAACAGTGAGAGGTGTTCGGGAATGGTATTGGGATGAAGCGGGACTTGGTGCGCGCGGAACGTGCCCTCGACCGGGAGGCCATCCACTACTTTCGGGCCCGTCCAGCCTTTGGGCGATTTGAGAACGATCATCGGCCAACGCGGTCGCGCAGTGTCACCATTCTTGCGCGCATCGATCTGTATCTGTCTGATCTGGTCGATGGCCGTATCCAGCGCCGTTGCCATGGCTTCATGCATGGGCGCCGGCTCGTCGCCTTCGACGAAAATGGGTGTCCATCCGTAACCGCGCAACAGTTGTTCCAGCTCCTCGCGGCTGATGCGCGCAAGGATGGTGGGGTTGGATATCTTATAGCCGTTGAGATGCAGGATCGGCAGCACGGCTCCATCGGTTACGGGATCGAGGAATTTGTTGGAATGCCACGCCGTGGCCAGCGGTCCGGTTTCTGCCTCGCCGTCACCTACCACGCAGGCGACGATCAGCCCGGGATTGTCGAACACAGCGCCGAACGAATGGCTGAGCGAATAGCCGAGTTCGCCGCCCTCGTGGATCGATCCGGGCGTTTCCGGCGATGCATGGCTGGGGATGCCGCCAGGAAAGGAAAACTGCAGGAACAGTTTCTGCAACCCGGCTTCGTCCTGGCTGATATTCGGATATATCTCGCTGTACGTGCCCTCTAGATACGTGTTCGCTACGACGGCGGGGCCGCCGTGCCCCGGGCCCGAGACGTAAATCATGTCGAGATCGTATTTCTTGATGATGCGGTTCAGGTGGACGTAGATGAAATTTTGCCCGGGTGTCGTACCCCAATGTCCCAACAACATGTGCTTGATGTCGGTAGGCGCCAAGGGACGCTTCAGCAGCGGGTTGTCGAAGAGATAGATCTGTCCGACCGAGAGATAGTTAGCCGCGCGCCAATATGCATCCATGCGTTGACTTAGTTCTGGGGTGAGGGCACTCATAGCATTTTTTCTCAGAATTCAAGGGCGGCAAACACCGTGTGAACGCGCAGATCGCACATCCCGGCTATATGTCTTGTCGGCAGCAGCGGAAGACTTTGCGAACGCGTGCTGGGCGCTTCTGGCGAAGGGGATGAAGTCATGGCGACCAGCCGGTTGAAGCCAAAGACTTAAACCACGCTCACCGACGTCAAGTGGGGCGGGGGCCTTCAAATGGGTGATATCGCGGTTTCGCGTTTCGGTTCGTCGGTCCAATAGCCGCGACGGCCATAGTGGTCATAGAGGCGAGCCTCCTGTTGACGGTCCAACGGAGCAGAGTGAATGAAGAGCGGCGAGTCCTTGACGGCTTGCCGCGCCAGGTCGACCGATACCTTCGCGTCGCCCCAACTTACGCTGTCGATCCATTCCGATGCGACGAGCACTTTCTGTCCGACCCACCAGTTGCTCGTATTGACGATGAGGTATCGAATCGCCCAGGTCTCGTCGTCCACGAGCATGCCTTCAACATGTCCGATGTCGCCGTCGCTAGCGTGCACGTGGTAGCCCCTGACAGTCTGGCAACTGCGCAGGTGCGAGTCCGCATACGGTTCCGACATCGTTTCGACATCTGCCACAGTAGGGTCATGTGGACCAGTCGCCGCGCGTCGGACGGGCTCGCCGTCCCAACCAGCGAGCATCGAATCGGGGTAGAACTCGTCGCCCCAATACCCTTCGCCGCCCCAATACAGCGGATAGCCGTAGTACCCGAGGTACTCCCTCTCGTGCTGGCGCGAAACCGGCTCGTCGGTATCGATGTCGGGGCTGTTCTTCACCTTCTCCCGCGTCAACGAGGCGGGCAACACTCTTTCCGATCCTGTTAGCTTGCCGATGGAAAAAGGCGAAATGAGCACCTCGCGACTTGACAACCACCCACCGGTGTCAACAACGAAGTAGCGGACGGTCCAACTTTCGTCGTCGAAGTATAAATCCTTGACGTACCCGATCGTGCCGTCAGTGGCGCCGATGGCATAACCCTCAAGATCTTTCATGCTGCGTAACATCGCTTCACTCCATCAAATTTGCCGGATAGCGTGTCTCGACTGTGCACCTGGGATCGTGCTTCGTCTGTTTGCTACCGCACACAGCGAGGGGCCTGCGTGCTGATAGGAGTAGTAACCTTCCGCCAGTTTTCGACGCAAACGCAGCTGCGCGAGGGAATGCTGGAGCTGACTAGGCCAGCCTGCAAAGAAGATCGACCATGCGTCCCATCGACGCGCGATCGCATCAATCGAATACTTAGTGCGGGAGCGCACAGACACGCGATCGCCCAGCGCGCATCGTGGTGCGCAACTCTTTAGTCGCCAACTTCCGGTCATCGTTGCATTGTGCTGCGTCCTTACATGCGCTTGATGTAAGGATTGGATCGCATTTAGGCGGGGCGACCGCACACTCGATGGCTGGAGTTTCGGATGCGCGCTACAGGCGCCGAAGCACATCGCGATTGTTGCCTTGGCGTGCCTATTTTTGCGTCAACATTACCAAGCATCAAGGAACTACCATGCAAACAGAAACCATGAATGTGACCGGAATGACCTGCGGTGGATGCGTCAGCAAAGTAACTCAGGCGCTGACCGCCGTACCGGGCGTCGGTCGCGTAGACGTATCGCTCCCCGGCAAGGCTTGCGTCGACTTCGATGAAAAGCTGACATCTCGCAAGCGACTGCAATCGGTCGTAAAAGGTGCCGGCTATGGGCTCGCGGCCGACAACGAAGCACCCACAAGTCGAACCAGGAACGGATGTTGCGGCTGATCTCGTGAACGACGTCGCGCTTTTTGAGCGGGCGCTGTCACGCCGTTTTTGGCAGCGCATTCCTCGCCGATGAACAGGGCTCCCGCAAGCTCTCAGTCGATGCTGTTACTGCGACCCTGGCAGCTGGTCTGGTTAGCAGCCGCCGTCTTCGTGATCTCGGCCGGCTATGGGGCGCTCCTTCCTCAATGGCAAGGATGGCTGGCCATTCTCAACCCGGGTGCGAGCGCTGCGGCGGTCTCTCGCCACATCGGCTTCCTCAGCGGCATGTACACGGCAGGCGTGCTGGTAGGCGCCCCTTTCTGGGGAGCGCTAGCGGATCGCATCGGCCTGGGTCGAGTGCTGATCGTGGGATTGGTCGGCTATGTATCGAGCCTGCTGGTAATGCTGGTTCCCGCGTTTGAAACCCTATGGGGCATTTATACTTTGCGCGTGACTACCGGCTTTTTCGTAGCTGCAGTCGTTCCGGTTGTGTCGGCACTCGTCGCGGAGCACACGCCGCAGATGCAGCGCGCGCGCCGCTTTGCATGGCTGGGCGCGATGTCGTTGCTGGGATTTTTATTCGGTCCCGCCCTCAATATCGTCGCCCGATCGGTTGGGTCTTGGGCAGATGACGGTGCAACTACCGCCGCACTCACGGCACAGGCCGTTATCGTGTTGTCCGCGATCTTCGGCGCTGTCATGATGATAGGGCTGACGCGCACGCTGCCCGAACCTATCGTCGCTGCACTGGCCGGATCGAAGGAGGTGCCAACGTTCAGAACAGACCGCGTCGCGCTCCTCTGGCTTAGTGGCGCAGTCACATTCGTGCTGTCGGCTTTCGAATTGGGCATCGTGCTTCAGGGCCAGCTCCATATCGGCACATCGCGGCGCGAAGTAGCGATGATGTTCGCGGAATGCGCTTTTGCGATGTTGGCGGTGAATGCATTGCTATTCTTCACCGCTCTCCTGGACAAGGTGCCGGGGCGCCGGGTTGTGGCGACCGGCCTGATTGTGGCAATCGTTGGCCTGTCCGTTCTCGCCTTCCATCATTCCAACGCCTGGATGTATGCAGGGATCAGTTTCACTGCGGTCGGAACCGGACTGATCTTGCCGGTCATCGCCTACCGCGCTGCGGGCGCCTCGCGCGGAAGTCTCGGTACCACCATGGGTGGCTTGGCCGCCGCCGCTGGCTTGGGCCAGACTCTCGGGGCAGCGGCCGGTGGCTGGCTGTTCGGCGCGTTGGCGCAGACCAGCTTCGCGTGGTTGGCGGCGCCGTTGGTCGGGCTATTGGGGATCCTCCTGGCTCGGCCTGCCTGGGGGGCGGCAATTCCCGATGGATCCCGGCCGAAAGACTCAGGCGGAACGCGCCGAACCGATACCTGTTCGATCGAGTGACCGATCGATGAATTCCACTCGCCAGACAGGGGCGCATCTTTGGCCTCCGAAAAGATGACGCGAACCACGGCGATCGCCAAGGACGAAGCACGACCGGCACCCGGGCCGGCGGAGACGGAACTATTCGTCGAAGGCGACGTACTGTACGCAGCGATGCTGACTTCGATCCGAAACGCTCGCATCGCTATTCGCCTTGAGAGCTACATCTTCGCGGGCGACGAGGTAGGTCAGTCGTTCGCTGAGGCATTGGCCGAGAGGGCGCAAATGGGGATCGGCGTGCGGCTTCACCTGGACGCGGAGGGTGCGCGTGGCGGAATGTCGCGGTCTCTTTTGCGAATGCTTTGCAAGCGGGGTGTGCGCGTCAAGTGGTTTCATCGTTGGAGCTGGCGGCATCCCATGCGCTACAACCGACGCAACCACCGCAAGCTGCTGGTGGTCGACGACCAAGTCGCCTATGTGGGCGGATTCAACATCCACCGAGCGAGTTCTCGCCGCTTGTACGGCGAAACGCGATGGCGCGACAGTCACGTTGCAATCTCGGGACCGCTTGTTCTACAGGCAGGCAAATTGTTCGACGCATTCTGGCGGGGCGAGCGGCTTGCAATACCGGCGAGCGGCGGCTCGACCGGTCTTGCTGTCAATGACACGCGTAAGTGCGGTCGTTACATCCGCTGCCTGTACCTAGAAGCGATTGCCACGGCGCGGGAACGAATTTATTTGACGACGCCCTATTTCGTTCCGGACCTGCTCATGCAGCAGCAATTGATGCAGGCAGCCCGTCGTGGTGTCGACGTGCGGCTGCTGGTGCCGTCTCGGACTGATGTACCGCTGACGCGCTGGGCGGCGCATGACTTCTACACGGCGCTGATTGGCGCAGGGGCGAGCATTTACGAGTACCTGCCGCGCATGATGCACGCCAAGACGATGACGATCGACAGCAAGTGGGCCGTGCTCGGTACGTCGAACTTCGACTACCGCAGCTTTTTTTTGTGAACTACGAACTCGTGTTCACCACCTCCGAGGAACAGTTCTGCGCGCTACTAGACGAACGCTTCCAAGCCGATCTTAACGAGTCGGCGCCGGTCACGGCTAACGACTGGGCGACGCGAGGATGGCAGCAACGGCTGCTTGAGGTCTTCGGCTGGACCGTGCGCCGTTGGTTGTGAACGGCGATAGCCGAGCGTCGTGATGACTCGCCCGGATCGACGGCTCGGATCCTGTGCGCGACTACATCAGGGCAGGGTGGCAGGCGGGCCTCGACGTCATCGTGCGGGACGTTGTATGGGGCGATGAATTCGCGACCTTGGCACTAGTCGCGACGCTGTCAGAGACAGCACGCAATCAAACGAGCGCCCGCAATGCGTGGTAGCAGTGGGATCGGGATCGTCGGACGCGCCAACCTATTTCGTGAGGCGGCGTGATTCGTCCGAACATCCTGCAGCAGCGGGCGCAGCTGATCCCGCGGCAGGCGTCAGCTGCGGCGTGGACGATCTGCGTGTATTTCCGCAGATCGTCCAACCATGCTGTGGGCTGGGTTGAGCGAACGCGACGACGTGCAACGTCCTCCTCAACTCATGCGTTTGCTGTAATTGTCGCTCTCATGTGGCCATATTCATCGCCCGTGATCTCACCGCGAGCATACCGTTCATTGAGGATGTCGATCGCTTCCTTACGAGGTTGGGAACGATGGATTCGGTGTACACGGTAGGTATAACCCCAGTTCCCAGCGCTGGAGAACAACAACATCATTACTCCAAACCAGAGGAACCAACCCCAGCCCGTGTACCAATCGCTCCAATATGCATGCATGTCAATCTCCGTTCGTTGATAAAAGTAGTAAAGGTGGACACGTCACACAATAGGCGCAGGCACTCCGATGAAAGCGCGATCAGTTGGGCCGACATCCATAACGGCGGGCTAAAATCGCCTTCAGCGGTTGAATGTGCAACGGCGTCTCTGTGGAGTTGCGTTGAATGCGCCAATCGACGCCAGTGGCTTGCAAAATCGACTGCTTTCATTCGGTGTTCGTCGAATCGACATGAAAGTTTGCACGTTGTCAACGCTCCCATCTGCGCGATGACGCAGCTAGGTGTTTTCAGCGCGCCAGGGATTCGACGCTCCGGTCGTTGGACGCACAGTGAAAGCTGGCGGGCGCCAAAGAACATCGCTATGCAGCCGCTTTATGGTCAGATGGTGGGGCGGATGCCGACTCGGGCGACTTCGCCACATTCCCTGGTTTTGCTGGAGAGGCTGATCCAGGTGCGCCCTTCTTTCCGGGTTGATGGATGCCGGCCAGCTTGGTGCGCTTGAGCAGCAGCGCATTGATCGCCACAATGAGGGTACTGCCGGACATCGACAAAGCCGCGACCGCCGGACTCAAGACAAAAGGGTACAGAACGCCCGCCGCGAGCGGGAAGGCGATTGCGTTGTAGCCCACCGCCCACCACAGATTCTGGTGCATTTTGCGCAGGGTCGCGCGGGATAGTTCGATGGCGCCGACGATGTCGTAGGGATCGCTCTTCATCAACACCACATCGGCGCTGTCTATCGCGACATCGGTGCCGGCGCCAATGGCAAAGCCCACGTTCGCTTGCGTGAGCGCGGGCGCGTCGTTGACACCATCGCCCACCATGCCGACCCGTTTGCCCGTCGCCTGCAGCTCTTTGATCTTCGCGGCCTTCTGGCCCGGCAAAACATCGGACAGCACGCTGGCGATGCCCAGATCGGCAGCGATGCGTTTGGCCGTGCCAGCATTGTCGCCGGTGAGCATAACTACCTCTATACCGCCCTCGCGCAGCTTGGCGATCGCAGCTTTGGCAGTTGGCCGAATGGCGTCGGCGATCGCGATGAGGCCAATCATCTTACTGTTCTGAGCCACATGTACCACTGTTCTACCTTCGCCTTGTAGTCGCGCAGCGTCTGCTTGCAGAGGCCCGAGCGAAAACTTCTGGGTATCCATCAGCAGGCGATTGCCAACAAACACGGTGCCGGCTGTGGTCTGCGCCTGTGCCCCCTGGCCATCGATACTTTTGAACCCTGTGGGCGCGTCGACGTGAAGCTTTGCGGCGCGCCGCAGAACAGCTTGAGCCAACGGGTGGGCCGACCCTTGCTCGACGGCCGCGGCGGCGAGCAGAAGCGCATCTTCCGAAATGCCTTCGGCCATCACCATGTCCACTACTTCGGGCTTGCCAACGGTCAGCGTGCCGGTTTTGTCGAAGACGATAACGTTGAGTTTGGTGGCGTCTTCCAGCGCTGAAGCATTCTTAAAGAGGATGCCGTTGGCGGCTCCCAGGCCAGTGCTTACCATCACAGCCATCGGCGTAGCTAGACCCAACGCATCAGGGCAGGCGATCACGAAAACCGTAATGGTCAGAGTAACCGCAAACAATAGCGGCTGGCCGATCCACCAGAACCAGATCGAGAAGGTCAGTAGCCCGACGCCGATGGCGGCGATCACCAGCCACTGCGCCGCCTTGTCGGCTAGCAATTGCGCCGGTGCCTTGGAGTTCTGCGCCTCCTGTACCAGCTTGACGATCTGGGCCAATGCGGTGTCGGAGCCGATCTTAGTGGCCTTGTAGCGAAACGTGCCGCTGGTGTTTATAGTCGCACCTGCAACCTTCGCTCCGGGACCTTTTTGCACCGGCATCGACTCGCCGGTGAGCATCGATTCATCGACCAGTGAATCCCCCGACTCAACGGTGCCATCCACCGGAATCTTGTTGCCCGGCCGAATTACGACAATGTCACCCACCACCACGTCGGCGGTCGCCACTTCGATTTCGGTGCCTTTGCGCACTACGAAGGCCTTGGCCGGTGTTAGCTTCAGCAGCGCTTTGATGGCCGACGAGGCACCGGCACGAGCGCGCATTTCCAGCCAGTGGCCGAGCAGGATGAACACCGTGAGCATGGAAACGGCTTCAAAGAACTGATCGCTCTTGAAAAAGAAGGTCGCGCCGACACTGAATATGTATCCGGTGCCCACGCTCAACACGATTAGCGTGGCCATCGTCAGCTTGCCCTTCAGCACCGCGCGCCAAGCTGACACAAAGAATGGCCAGCTGGGGTAGAGAACGGCGGCGCTGGCCAGACCGAAGAGCCACTGGTTGAGCGGCAGGCCAAAGGGCGGTGTGGGGGCAACGAACATATTGCCCATCGGCGAGTAGATGAAGATCGGTACGGAGAAAACCAGGCAAATCCAGAAGCGGTTGCGCATGTCACGTACCATGGCGGGCAGATCCATGTTGCCGCCGTGGCCCATTTCCTGTGCCATGTCGGCAGACATGGGCGATGAGGCGCCTCCATGGCCGGCGTGATCTTTGTGATCGGCGCCAGCGTCGGCCTTGGCTGCAGTTTTTTGCGGCACGGGCTGACGTGCGGCAGGGAGCAACCACGATCGCAACCGCTGCCATAAAGAGGGATTTTCAGCCGGCGCGTCCGACGTGGACGAATCAGAGCCTCTGGGCGCAGGCGTTTCATCGGTGCCGCTTGAAGGCGAGCTATCCATTTTCATCCCTGCGGGCATGGCGCCGGTGTCAGACTCGGGCGGCCCTGGTTGCCGGGCATCTGCCACAGCGACTGTTGCCGGCGAAACTACCGGTGCAGGTCCAGCGATTGGGGCCACAACGACCACTGAGGATGTTTTGAGCGCAGATGCAGGCTCAGGCTTGGCGGTGTCCTCGGCAGTGTTCGCGCCGACGCGTTTCATAGGGGCCGTTGATGACGCGGTCGGGGAGGCGGAAGCGGGCGCTGCAGGGGACTCGGCGGATGTTGAGCCGTCGCGATGGCTGATGTCGGCGGAAGAACCGTCGGGGCTGGCAGACTCGTAGCTACGCTGGCGCACGGCCGACTTGATATCCGCAATGCCGAGTCGAGTCTCGTCGTAACGTACCGCAGCGTTTCCTGCAGCGAAATTCACGGTCACGCTCTCGACACCTGGCACCTCGCCGATCCGCCTTTCCACGTTGTCGACGCTCAATACGGACAGCATGTCTTTCACTTCAATGACACTGGTTTTCATTGTCGTTCCTGACCATTCATTTCTTTGGTATCCGCTACGAAGGAGTCGCGCTCGCCGGTTCCGCGACGGATGCAGGCGAAGGGGGGGTAGCCGATGCCGGCGGCTCCGCACCAGGTTGCGCCGGGTCCAAGGACGGGGAGCTCGAGGGGTTCGCACTCGCAGCATCGTTTGCGACCGACGGCGTTTTCTGCGCGGTATCGGGTTTCGCTGTCGGTGCAGCCTGCGCGTCGTGTCCGTGCGGTGCAGAAGACTTGGTGGCAGGTGCGTCGCCTTCGTCGTAGCCGTTCTGTCGCACATCCGCCTTGATGTCCGCTATTTCGAGACGGGTTTCGTCGTAGCGCACGGTTGCATTGCCGGCAGCGTAGTTGACAGTCACGCTCTGGACGCCGCCCACTTGACCGATCCGCTTTTCAACACCGTCGACACTCAGCACCGACAACATGTCTCTAATATTGATCACACTTGTTTTCAACGTTTTTCCTTAACAGAAGTCACTCGATCCGTGCCGGCGAAGCGAACGAGCCAACAAAACCCCGCGCCATGCGCCATAGCCGCTACATGGTGTGTTTGATCTCATCCGCGTTGCCTACGTCAGCGCCGCTCACCATTTCGCAGGCAGCCACGGGCACCGAACGCCCATCGCGCCATGCCCAACCCACCGCCAAGAAGGGCTCGACCCGAGCCGCAACGTCGCCTTCAAATTCGAACGCCACCTTCAAACCCGACTCGATCTGCATGATTCCGGGGGGCAATGGCGCGAAATTTCCCGTGAGTTTGTCGTGCATGTGCGGCATGCAAATACCCAAGTCGTACTCCGACAATCTGCGGAGCATCGCTTGAACTTCCGGAATGTGGATCGCCGCCTGCGCAGCCTTGATTCGCGGCGGCAAACCGCGTGGAATTGCCTCTGAAGCGCTTAAAGTCATCATGATGGTCTCCTCAGCTGAAATCGACCCAATAATTGACTGGGTCAGTCGTTGTTGGTAAGGCGTTGCCAACTTTTTGAGGCAACCTCGGTGAAGTTGGCGCGCCTGCATCCGGTAACTAGAATTACGATCTCCAAGGAGATGAACCGACCCGTGAGAGCCGCCGCCGCACGCAACGATACGACTCAATCGCCAATGATCGCCGTCCACGATCAGAGTTGTGTCGGTCATGGTTATAAGAAGATATGCGCTTTCGGACCGTGCGGTCGGTGCGCTATCGAACATACGGCAACCTCTCTGCGGACAACTGGCGCTAAGTATTCGAAAATGCAGTGCCGATTGGTCGAAATTTATTTATCGCTAACGTGCGGTAGCAGACAGACGGAGTCGCGCACGACGCTCAGCATGTACTTGAAGGATCTTGCAGTTGCACCCATGGGGCATCGAACGGATCTCGCGATGGGCCGCAAACGCGCGGACAGTTTGCGAGCAAGAATCGGGATACATTTGCTGAGAGCAACATCATGCAGGGTCAATGGATTTACAGTTCAGTCTTGCTGCCTGATGCCGGCGAGGCGATCGAGTTCAAGCTCGAAGAACGCGAGCAGCCGATCTCTGGCACTTTCGCCGGTGATGTCTTTCACTCGCGTTGGGCCGACTATGGCAGAAGTCACGTGAGATCCTGGCGCAGCTTGGACAGCGATCCATCGGCGCGGTCGTTTGAAGTACCAATATCCACAACGGGTTCGTTCGCCCGTTTCTTCAAGCAATTGAAGAACATCACTTCCCGCAGTCGTGGCCGTGACCTGATAACGCCGCCGCGTGATATCGCCGAAACTTCGGCGGTTGACGCGACCACGTTGCCAGCGTCGAAGGCGGCCGCGCACGCTATCCATAGCAACCCGATGTATAGCAACCAGATGTCGTCCTGATTGTAGCGAAGCAGCTCGATATACCTAACAAACGATATATGTCTGGACAGATCCACATGCGAGTGCAGACGCGTCAAGGCTGAGATGGCCGAGGCATGAAGCGCGAAATTCCCGGAGATGGCCATGACGCGTTCTAGCACCCGCATTCTGACGATTAACGGTGGTTCATCGAGCATCAAGTTTGCACTATTCGATGCGGTAAGCACGCCACGGCAAATACTATCTGGCATGATCGACGGGATAGGACTATCCGATGCGACCTTTCGCGTAAAACATGTAACACCGGCCGATAGCTTTTCCCGCGAGGTGACCGCCCCGGATCGAGCCGCCGCGGTTGGCATGCTGATGGACTGGATCGAGAAAGACGCGTCCTGCGGTGTGCTGACAGCGGTTGGTCATCGCGTCGTGCATGGCGGTCCCAAGTATTTCGAACCACAGTGCATCACGCCCGAAATGCTTGACGAGCTGCAGCGACTGACGGCGTTCGATCCCGAGCATTTGCCCGAAGAGATATTGCTGATCGAGGCGTTTCGCCATCGTTTCCCGGAGCTGTCACAAATTGCATGCTTCGACACCGAGTTTCATCGCGATCTACCGCGCGTTGCCAAGCTGCTGCCCATCCCTCGCCGCTACGAAGCCATGGGTGTGCGGCGCTACGGCTTTCATGGATTGTCGTATGCGTTTCTGATGGAAGAACTCGCGCGACGCGATGTTGTGGTGGCCACGGCGGGTCGGGTGATTCTTGTCCACCTCGGCAGCGGCGCGAGCCTCGCGGCGGTGCGCGATGGAAAGTCCATCGATACCAGCATGAGTTTCACACCGACGTCCGGCATACCGATGAGCACGCGTTCGGGCGATCTTGATCCGGGATTGATTGGATATCTAGCGCGCACCGAAAAAATGACCGTGCAGCAATTCAACGACATGGTCACCACGCAGTCGGGGTTGCTTGGTATTTCGGAAACCAGTTCCGACATGCGCGACCTGCTGGCGCACGAGACACTAGACGTACGGGCGGCCGAGGCCGTGGCGCTGTTTTGCTATCAGGTGAAGAAATGGATCGGCGCTTTCGCGGCGGCGTTGGGCGGAATCGACACGCTGGTATTCGCCGGCAGCATTGGCGAGAACTCTCCCGTCGTCAGGTCGCGTATTTGTGCAGGACTAAAATTTCTCGGCGTTGAACTCGTCGAAGAAAAGAACGCAATAAATGGAGATGTGATTTCGATCGCGACGGCCGCAGTTTCAGTCCGCGTCATTCGCACCGACGAACAATTCATGATCGCGAAGTCTGTCATTCGCATCCTCGCGATTGTCCCCAACGGAAATCGTCCACAATGAAATCGCAGATGCTGACTTCACACCTGAAGCGAGGTACGATCCCATGATCGCGCCGCTGCTGGTCGACATCGCACACCAGATGGTGGAGCGGGCAAGGGCCCGCTCGCGATGGACGAGAGCAACGGCACGTGCAACAAGCGGTTTGCTGCGCTCGGCGCCTCAGTTGGTCTCGCGCAAGTCACTGTCCATCACTACCCAGCATTTCAAATGAGGCTGATGACAGTTCCGAAGTCCACACGCGTGATCTTCATTGAATTCGTAAGACCCAACGACTTTAATTTAGCTTTGACGTTTTTGGATCCAGCTCGGCGACATATCCCGGCCGTGTCGTTTCTGACTGCCAGTCAGTAAAAGCTACAATCTCATCGTCACGCATTGCGCTACGCATCCTTAGAATTTCCGATTTCTGCGCTCCGATTTGGTTCACTCACGCAACATGTCGGAGCGGCTGCTGCAGTTCCATGACGTCCAACGTGAAATCCAAAGGTATCTGAATGAGCTCCGCCGGACACCGTTTCTCGTTATACACATCGACGTCCGTGGCCAGTTGCACACAATCGCCAACGATTTGCCCACGTCGTTGAGCAAATGACTTCACAAAATGCGCGTGGGGGGCGTTGGGATCATCAAGGTCTGCCGAGAGCGAAAGCGTCCGTGTTCCACGCTTTTGTGTCGCGGCGTGCTTCGCACGATAGCGCCTTCCCAGACGATCGACTCGGTATTCTTCGCGAAATGCTTGGGCAATATGCGTGCGCTGGAAGTACATGACCAGAGTTCCGGCAGAACGTGATCAGCGCGCTGGCGTGTTGATTAGCGAATAAAAAGGCCTTCGCTGAACGGCCGCTTTGTGCCCAAAAGTGCCGGTCGCGACTGTCCGCTTTACGGCCGCTCAATCGACCGTATGAACATTCGGGTATGGGACGGCTGCGGACGGGCCGCCGCTTCGGTGCTTTCATTATCGGATCACGTTTGGAACTCGTAGACCAGTGACGTCAAATCACCCACGAAGTAGGACTTCCGCCCTTCCAGGCGTAGCCAAGCGGCCTCGCCACGGGTCGGCACCATCATTCCGTAGCGCAGCTGATAGTTCGAAACGCTGCAGTCCCAAGGCAACATGACCATGTCCTTGCCCACACCCGAGCCACGCGCGTCGGCATGCACTGACGTGATGAACCCGGCCGGGTCGAATTGAAACAGCAGGGTCAGGCTGATCGGGCCGTCCACCAGCGTGGCATTCGCCGAGCTGTCGTCCACCGCCTCCCAGCGCACGCCCTGACTGGGCAGCAGGGCCGTCGGGTACCACGCCATCTCGGCGAAGTAGCGCATCAGTTCGCCGCGGGCGATCTCGCCGCCGCCCTGCACGTCGGCCACCGTGAACAGGCCCAACAGCGCCGCGTGCAGCGTGCCCGTGCCTGCGATGTAACTGTCGTGCACGGTCGCGGTCGAAAGGGCGGCCAGCCCCGGCAGCATGGCCACCCGGCCGTTCCACAGGAAACCTGGATGGTGGACGACGGCGCGCTGCCAGGAGGTGAAGGGCTTCCAGCTCTCGCCAGTCGCCGACATGTTGATCGTGCCGGAAAGTTCGAACGTTGCAACGGTAATGAACGGTTGGCCGTCCTTCAGCACCGCGCGGAAGTAGCGCTGAACCGGCCCGGGAAGAACATCGATCTCGCGTGCGTCGTAGAGCCCCGCAAGCGCCGGCAGCCGGGCAGCTTCGAGCAGCGCCAGTTGCTCCTGTGTTGCGCCGGCCCAGCGCGATCTGCCGAACGCGGCGAGGCCTGCAGCAGCGGCGACCAACAGGCCGATGCCCAAAGTCGTCCATCCCATCAAGTTCATGACATGACTCCGTTTGTTTGCAGCTGGCGCCTTCAGGCGAGGACCGCCTGCACCGGCCGCCGCATCGAAAACGGCATGGAGGGGCCGCGCCCGAAGCGCACCACCAGGTCAGGGCGTTCGCCGGCCTTCAGGCCCAGCCACGCTGCGAACTGCGGCCGGACCGTGCTGACCTCGACGGGCTGATTGAGGAAAGCATTGCGGATGCCCAAAGCCGTGGCCTGCAGCGCGAAGCGCTCGTAGCAACGTCCGGCTTCGACCCAATGGGCCTTGTCGTTGCGCTCGGAGGCAAACACAGCGATGCCGGCTGAATTGCGAATCTGCCGGGAGTAGCGTTCGTTCTCGGACTTCGGCGTGAAGAACAGGCCCATCATCCGGCTGGCCAGCCACCGAGGCAGCGCGGGGTTGCCCGTGGTGCCCGCGAAAAGGCCATCACCGGTGCGCAGCGCTTCGTCAGCGCTGAATCGGATCCATGCCTTGAGTTCTGCGACAAACGCGGCATCGTTCATCTGCGCCGTGTTTCCCTCGACGACGTACGCAAGCACGCTTTCCATCGCCGGGCGCGCCGTCAACAGCCGCACGCTGACGCCGTCTCCTGTACCTGCCTGTTCCAGCTGGCTTAGTTCGGGTGTGGAAATCGGTTGGCCGTCGTAGTCGCCACGCGTACATTGCCTTTCGAAGATTGCTTGAAACAACGGCGAAATCCGCCCCTGTGTCGCCTCCAGGTTCACTGCGATGCGCCCGTCGCCGATGGGATCGAAGCGCGGCTCGGCATGGAGCCCGGACGCAAGAGCGGCATGCACCATGTTCTCGGCCGCGCAACCCAAGGATACGAAAAGGTGATGGTCGTCCGGGTCGACGGCCGGGCAGCGGCGCGTAAGGTCAGGAGCAATCAAGATCGAACTCCCGGAGATCCGGAAGCGCCAGCACTGGGTGTTGTGGCTCGAAGGGGCCAAGGTCGCCAGGCGCACCAGTTCACGCATTGGGAAACTGGCCGTGCCGGACGATTGCAGCCCTCCTCCTCTCAGGGAGCGGGCGACGCTCTGCTCGGCATCGGTCGATGAACAAGCCGTCAGGATTGGCGCGGCCGTGAGACAAGCAGCCGCTAGAAGCAGCTGCCTTCTGGAATGGCTGTGGGGCGCGCTGATGAGGACTTCGCTTATTGGTCGCATGGGCCAACCGTGCCCGATTCGGCCAAACCTGTCTGTTCGTTCCCACACGCACCACGCACCGAGAAAAGGGGCCGCGAGAAAAGGGGCCAGAGTAAATATACGATTGAAACGGTAATTTACTCTGGCCCCTTTTTTTGCGGTTCCGCTGGCCGCTGGGCTGGGTCCTGCGACGCTTCGGCATCATGCCGGTCGATCGCGCACGCGCGCATGGCGTGGTCGATCAGGTCGTCGAGCGCTTTGATCAGTCCGCCACGATGTGGTTCGTGCTTGCGCCCGAAGGCACGCGCAAGCGCGTCGAGAACTGGAAGACCGGCTTCTGGCACATCGCCCGCGACGCCAGCGTGCCGGTGCTGTGCGCGTATTTCCACTATCCGACCCGCACCGTCGGCATCGGCCCGATCATGCACATGACGGCCAACCTCAAGAGCGACATGGCGCGGGTGCGCGACTACTACCGGCCCTGGATCGGCAAGAATCGCGGGACCACCTGAGGGATTGCGCGCTGAAAAGATGTGATCGCAGTATCGCCAATGCATGATCGACACGGATGTCGTGACCGCCGCTTCGTGCCCCGCGCGGACACTTTGGCGCATCCACTTTCGGGACGACAATTGACGGGTGCAATAGTGAGCGGCTTTGCGCAGCGTCAGAGTCTGGCCTAGGCCGATGCAAATGACGCGGGACGTGCGTAAGCTCATGGGGTCGGTTGCCCGTGATGCGGCAGCGCATCGTGTAGAAGTGTCGGAAGCCGCCACGATTGACCGGCACCGATCTTGCTGCCTGCAACGATTCATCCAAGGGGAACTTCATGAATATCCGCAATCGTTGGGTTCTGGCGCTGGCGCTGTGCGCGGCCGCTACAGCGGCCGAGGCCGCAACCATAGTCACGCTGGGCAGCGGATTCAACTCTCCCGCTAGCGTCGCGGTCGATGGCAGCGGCAATGTCTTCGTTGCCGATGCCGACAACAATGCGGTGAAGGAAATCCTGGCGCCGGGCTATACCACGGTCAACACGTTGGGCAGCGGATTCAACTCTCCCCGGGGTGTCGCGGTCGATAGCAGAGGCAATGTCTTCGTTGGCGACTACGGCAACAATGCGGTGAAGGAAATCCTGGCGCCGGGCTATACTACGGTCAATACGCTGGGCGGCGGCTTCAGCCGCCCCATCGGTGTCGCGGTCGATGGCAACGGCAATGTCTTCGTTGCCGACTACGACAACAATGCGGTGAAGGAAATCTTGGCGCCGGGCTATACCACGGTCAACACGCTGGGCAGCGGGTTCGCCCTTCCCCAAGGTGTCGCGGTCGATGGTAGCGGCAATGTCTTCGTTGCCTTTGCCTATAACATCTCAGGCAGTGCCGTGAATCAAATCCTGGCGCCGGGCTATACCACGGTCAACTCACTGAGCAACGGGTTCAACAGCGGGTTCAACCAATACATCGGTGTCGCGGTCGATGGCAGCGGCAATGTCTTCGTTGGCGATTCCAGCAACAATTCCGTGAAGGAAATCCTGGCGCTGGGCTATACGACGGTCACAACGCTGAGCAGCGCGTTCCTCGGCCCCTACGGTGTCGCGGTCGATGGCAGCGGCAATGTTTTCGTTGCCGATACCGGCCACAGTGCCGTGAAGGAAATCCTGGCGCCGATCAGCGTGTCCACGAGTTGCATGATGACCTTTGTCGGCAACCAGCCATTCAGCATGGTTGCCAAGGTCACAGGTACGACGCCGACAGGCAACGTAACCTTCAACAATGGCGAGACGGTGCTCTGCAATCGCGTCGCCCTGAGTTCCGCCAGTGCACGCTGCACGGTGAGCACGCTCGCCGTGACGGGTTCAAATGCGGCGGGCCGCTACAGCTTCACGGGGAACTACAGTGGCGACAGCAACAATCCCCCAAGTAATTCAACGGCGCTCACGGTGACCGTGCTGAACGCGAGCGAGGTCATCTTTAGAAATGACTTCGAGCTTGTTCCGGCGTCATGCCCGACCCATTGATACGTACGAGCTGACAATTAAAAGCTGTAGATCGCTTGCCACTCAAACTCACGCTACAGACGCGAAAACATTATCGCTATCCCGCGCATTCGCAGTGGCGCATTCAAAACTGTACGCGTTGACCACATTGAGTGGCCGCCTTGGCCGGAGCCTCGGATGGCAGCTATCTGGAAGGCCAATCGAGGCTAGGAATGGCTGGTTCTGGCCGAATCCAGCCATTGGTGAAAGGCAAACCCTACACACTGATCATGAACGGAACGCTGATCATGATCTACCGGAACTGGTGATCAATGTCTCCGGAATACGCAGGCAATATCGATTGCGACAAATTCAATGACCGTCTTTATGCTCGGCTTGTGCAATCCGTTGTGGTACGCCCATTCGGCAACAGCGTGCGGATCAAGCAAGCCGTCGGAGCCTACTTCGGCCTTGTAACGTTCCACATAGTCTTTAACTGCATTCAAATATCCCGACATAACGGTTTCTCCTGTTTATGCGGTATGTACGACGCCCCACCCATCGGTGAGGGCTGACGAAGTGACGAATTGACGAACCTTGGCCTGATATTTTCGGAACAAGTCATAGCGACCCAAGCGACGCTGCAACTGACCCACGACCAGCCCTGGATGTACGCCAATTCTCTGCGCAAATAGCAAGACGCGTTCTTCCTTGAAGAAGGGCGAGACTCGCGCCACGAAACCGCTCATCTCATCGCGAGAAACGCAGTATTCCGCCGCCGCTGCATTGGCAATGGATTCCTCTTCATTTACCTGATCGGCTGCTGTGCCTTCGATATCCTGATCGAGAATGTATCCATGCTCTAACGCATGGCGGCACAACACATGTTCGAGTTCGTGTCGCAACACGAACCAAAAGTTATCGATACGATCCAGTCGTAAAGAGAGGGCAACGACGGGCTGCTCGTTAGCTGTCCAAAAACACGCGCCGTCAATTTTTGCGCCGGGAATGGGTTCGACTACGACGAATCTCACGCCGCATTCGGCCAAAATTCGTGCGACATGACGTGTCTCTTCGGGCGCAGTGAGCAATGCCGATAGCCTGGGAAGGGCTGCACGAAGGGTGGACTCGGAATAGGCAGGCATCACCATTTCTGTTGCAAGCCGACGCGCGCGAAACAGCCACGCGAGTTGCACCATCGTCGCAGGGGTTTGCGCTTCAGACTTCTTGGCAGCATGTGCAAAATGAATTTCTGCATCCAGACGATCGACGTTAAAAAATGTCCGAAACTGTTGCTCGAGCACTTCGACCGATTTCGTGCCTTCGATCCATCCGCGTTTGATCATTTCACGAACAGGAAATTGACCATAGAGACCAGCGCGCCGCGCGATCAAGCCGTCGGTCGCGCGCACCTTGGATAGCTGAAACTGGCTCTCGAGATTCATCCACAGTTCTGGTCCAGTGCCCAGCGAGTCGCCAAGCTGGATCGCCGTCTCCGGCGTGATCGCCTTTTTCCCGGCGATGATCTCGTTGATCAATCGCACGGGGCGGCCGATAATTTCTGCGAGCTCAGTCTGCGACCAACCACGCGCATCAAGTTCGTCCCGGAGGAATTCGCCGGGCGGAAAGGTTTCCGCGAAATTGTTCATAAATTATGTCCTTAGAAAAGTCAGTGATAATCCACAATCGATATGATCACCGCGAGTTTGCCGGTCTCGTCTTGCAGCAGCCGCAAGAGCAAGCGCCGTTGATCGTTCAGTCGCATCGAGCGTTGACCGTCTCGGTTACCCTTAAGCTTTTCGTAGTGAAGTGATTTCATGGCATAGAACGTCCGCTCGTCGACGGCTGCTCGAATCAACTGCATACGCTTCCGAAACGCCTTCACGATGGCGGCGTCGAAGCCGGAGGTGAAACTCGGATCAGCTTCCAGCCGTTGAAGCGATGGGTCTTCAAATTTCACGTCCATGGACAGATCATGCGCTTTCGATAAAACACTGTCAATGACCGCTATTACACTTAGTGTAATAAACACAATGTATGTGGTCTAGACTCGCTCATCAATTGGCAATGGGTACACGTCGCCACCAATCTGGGTCGCGCAAGCTCGATCTGGGCATTTCGTAATGTGCCGTGGTCAGAATGACGCTCGAGCGAGCATAACGCGGGATAACATCACATTATCCCGCAATATATTTTGCGAATTTTGCGTTTCTATTTCGTATGAAATAGTATGTAATTACATGGTATGTAATACATTACGAAATATGCAGGAGACCCAGCGATGGCACGTGGCGGCTTGTACAAAACCGATATCGAGAAAGCTCGAAATGCCGTGATCGCGGAGGGACGGCATCCTTCTGTCGATGCCGTGCGCGTCGAACTGGGGAATACCGGCTCGAAGACTACGATCCACCGGTATCTCAAGGAGCTGGACGAGGAACAAGGCCAAAGCCTGGCCGGTAAGGTCGCCATCAGCGATGCATTGCAGGACTTGGTGACGCGGCTTTCTGCACGCTTGCACGAGGAAGCGGAAGCGCTGATCACCGAGGCCAAGGGGCGTTTTGACGGCGAATCACGCCGGCAAGCTGATGTGGTGGAGCAGCGCGCGCAGGAAAACGTGGCGCTCAGCGATCAGATACAACGGGGTGAGGTCGCCTTGCAGACCGAGCGCGCCGAGCATGGCCAGACGCGTCAGGCGTTGATCGACGCCCACTTGGCCAATAGACAGCTCGAAGAACGGGTGGCTGGCCTACAGCAGCGAGTTGCCGAGCACGAAACACATACGCAATCGCTGGAAGAAAAACACCGCCATGCCCGGGAAGCGCTGGAGCACTACCGCACCTCGGTCAAGGAGCAACGCGAGCAGGAACATCGCCGGCATGAGCACCAGGTACAGTCACTGCAGGTGGACGTGCGCGCGGTCGCGGAGAGCATCACTGCCAAGAACCACGAGCTGCTGCAGCTCAATCGCGATAACGCCCGGATGCTGGAGCAAGGGGCCCAGCAGGAAAAAGACTTGGCCCAAGCCCGCCGCGATCAGCAAACGCAGCAGCATGCGATCGAGGAACTTCGCCCGCTGGTCGGACAAAATCAGCGGCTTCAAGAGTCCTGGCTCGCGGAGCAGCGCCGTGCTCAGAGCCTTCAGAGCGAACTGGAGGCGAGTCAGTCAGCCTTGGCGCGCGAGCGTACGGCACACCAACAGCGCGAGGCCGATCTGGCGCGGGTACAAGCCCGACTGAGTGTTTTGGAGGACGTGTTCGGCAAACTGCGGATCGCCCCGGAAGAGCCACAGACCAGCGCAGTGACGGAATAGAATCGAAGCTAAAAAGCATCAGCGTGGCGCAAGCAATTTGCTCAATGCCACGCCGGAAAATATAGTGAGCCAAGGGGATCGAGGATCCCAACGCGGAAAAGTACAGGGGGGAACTTGTGCGCTCTTGGCTCGCGGCGAAGCCTAAACATTTTCGGATGAATCAATAGTGAAGCGCTGTGGCCGATTTTTGAATTCGTTTCTTGAGATCATCACGGCTAGGGTACGATCGGCGTCATGAAAAATGAACGCATCTATGTCGATTCGCCATTGACGGGCTCGGACATCCCGCCCGCCAAAATTTCTTTGGATGAGCTGGAAAGATTGCGGCTGCGTGCCATTGAGCACCGCGATGAAGTCCCGTTTTTTCGCGCGCTATTGGACGCCAATCTCTACGCCCATACGCCGCTTTCCGACGACTCGGGTCGACTTCGCCTGATTCAATTTCCACATCCCGATACGGGGCAGGAGTTGCTTCCTGTTTTCACCGACGCGGCCCAATCCCACGCAGCAGCGCAAGGCCTTCACAAAGTGTTGGTCATGCCGGGGCGAGACCTGTTCGAACTCACGCTTGGCGCCACGCTAATAATCAATCCGAATCGTGATGCCGTGACTCTCTACCCGGAGGAGATCCGAGAACTCCTCGAAACGGGAGTGGTGGCACACATCGATGTCGAAACGCTTCAAGAGCCCATAACGATGGCTTTCAGACAGCCCGTGCGCGCACCTGATTGGATGGAAGAGTGGCTAAGGCAACTATTTGCACAGCTCCCCTACATCGAGTCGGCGTACTTGGTGGAGATGTTTCCGCCGGACGCCATCGAGAAGGGAGCGTTACTCATTGCCGTTGGAGTCACGCCGGCGAATACGGAGCGCGCCGGGCGAGCCATAACGACAAAACTACAACCCAAATGCGAAGGCCTTCAGGTCGCCGTTGAACTCATGCCGTTTGACCCGGCCGGCGAGCTGCCGAACTGGGTCGGTATGCTGGGTGTTCAGCCAATTTACGAGCGCGCAGTCTAGACCGTCACAAATTGCATCAAAAGCAATACGCCGCGAAAATGACTGCCCGCCGCTAGTATTGATTCCATTAGGTTTTTTTCGCTAGACCGTCGCAAATTGCATCAAAAACATGATCACCCCGGATCGCTACATCTTCACGGCGAACTATAGTAGCGACAGCAACAATCCCCCAGCGGTTCAACGGCGCTCACGGTGACCGTGCTGAACGCGAGCGATATCATCTTTCGGAATGACTTTGAAGTTGTTCCAGCATCATGCCCGACGTATTGATACGCACGAGCTGGCGATAGAAGCTGTAGAGACTGAAACTGCCCTTGACGCCACTGCGGCGGTGTTTGGGGATTCCGCGCAGTGGGCGAACGTGGTGACTCAGATAGTGGAATCGGATTTTACCTAAATTATGTATGTAATATACCGACTTAAAAGTATTTTTCGGCTTATTTTACACTGGTGGGGGATAGGCAAGAATAGCCTAGCAGGAAATCACACATCCGCTGTCGCGAAGTAGCGTGGAGGATCTCTTGGCGAGGCCACGTATGGACATGTGGTATAGGACGGTGCGCCGACTATGGAATCGACTCGGTCCTAAATGCTTGGCGGAATTTCGATTTGTCGCATGGGTTTTCTTCAACGACGAATGGCCATTCGTTCAGCTTGCGCGGCGATGGTCGGTTGACATGAACTTGGTCAGGGCGTAATTAGGGACAAAGAAATCCAATGGCGCATTAGTCAGGCGTTTAGTCTTTTCAGGGGGAAGTACATGCATAATCTGATCGGTGTAAGCCGCGGTCGTTGCTGGGCAAAAAATAGCGTTGTGTCCAGTTTCCACAGCCTGGTGGTCGGGTTGGTGCTGTCCTGCATCGCGAGCGTGGGCTTTGCCGAAGGAAGTCGCTCGCTGTATCCCGCCAGCTATCCAGGTGCGGGTTTCCGCGCCGATATGGACTTCACGGCTGCAGTGCCTTACGCCGGCGTCACCGCACGGCAGCAGTTTTTGTATGTCTACGCAAATGCGGGCGAGTACATCCTGCTGGGATCGAGTAATCGCGCCAATGGTGGTGATGTTTTTGTTTACAACCCGCAGGCCTTTGGCACCAAGGGCAACGAGACGATTCCGGGCGCTGCTGATTTCACCTGTAGTGCCGCCGTGCCACCGACGGGCAGTTTTTCCGGTGGGACACTCGGCCAGATTGCCGCGCGCGTCAACGAATTGGCGGGGCCCAACAGCGCCGACAATTCCACTACCGTAGTCGGCGGTTACGGGCCCTGCGCGTACAAAGCGCCGAGTGCCGGGATTTATGGCGTGCGCTTCAGCGTCGCCACTGCCGGCGGCGGCGGCCCCACCGGTTCGGTGGGGACTTTGCACATCGGCAACAATACCGTTGCTGCGTGGGAAGTCGCGGTGCGAGCGGGTGCAACTTCTACTACCGACATCAATGCGCGCACGTTCACCTACGGCTTCATCGCCTTCACCGGTGGTAATAGCCGGCCCGTGTTTCATACGCTCTACTACGCGACGCCTGACGGACAACGCTATCAACAGACCATGCAGGGGTTGGATCCGAACGGCTACGCGCTGTGGGGCAACCAGTCGGGATTTTTTGATAACGGCCAGCCGTTGTACAAGGACATCCGTGGTGGCAACGCTCAGATAACGCCCGGTAGCGGCCAGTTCATCGCCGAGCTGAGCGCGCAAGGGCCGCAGACCCCTGTGTTTTTTAATAGCATCGATCCCGCAGGCGCGAACGCCGTGCCAGCGGCGGCCGTGTTGGGCGCGCTGGGGATTCCGTTGTCGCCGCCTGCACCGACCATCAACAGCCCGCAGTTCACCGGGCTGCAAAGTGGCAACCAGACCTATGTTGGCGGCGGCGGCACGTTCACGTTTACCGCCGCGAACGACACGTCCTACCAGATCGTGATCAGTGCAGGTGTGGATTACGATCCCGCCAATCCGCTCAATGCTACCCTGACGGGTCTGGCGCCCAATGGCGGCAACAGCGTGCCGTGGAATGGGCTGGCCAACGATGGCTCGGCGTTTCCCAATGGCACATTCAACGTCCAGATCGTCGGTCGCAATGGTGAAATTCATTTTCCGATCATCGACTCGGAAGGCAATGCAAACGGCGGCCCGGTCGTTACCAAGCTCAATGGCAGCCCTGTCGGCGACGCAACGGTTTACTACGACGACCGCGGTTATATTACCCGTGGCGGCACCCTGATCGGCGCTCTGAACGGATTGCTGTGCCCAGCCAATCCGCCAGTGCCACCTACACCAGATCATGCGTTGCTTGGTGTGGATTCAAGTGCGCAAGTGGCCGGTGTGTTTTATCGCCACTGGCCGGGCAACGGCAATTTGAATACAGATTGCGCCGCTACCGCGGGATTCGGCGATGCCAAGGCGCTAGATCTGTGGACTTACCAGCAATCTTCGCCCGTACCCATAACGCTGGTGATAAATCCGGCGAACATCACCCTGAGCAAATCCGGACCGGCCACGGCAGCCCTAGGTTCTGCGTTCAATTACACCCTTGGTCTGGGAAATAGCGGCGCACTTGGCAGCGGCACCGTCGTGACGGTAACGGACGTTCTGCCGGCTGGCGTCATCGCCAACAGCGTGGCGCCGGGCACGGGCGTGAGCGGCGTGAACTGCGGCACCTTGCCGAGCGCGGCCGGCGCTACGCTGAGCTGCACCGTGACGCTGAGCGCCCCGCTTGCCGCAGGCTCGGCCAGTGGAACCGCCAGCTTCACGTTGAACGCAACCGCCGCTATTGCAGGATCGATCACGAACTTCGCCTCGGTCGATCCGAGCGGCAACACGAACCCACCGGCGCCAGGCGCCAGCTGTACACCGACGACCAGCTGCGGCAGTGCGACGACTCTGGTGTTGCTGCCGCCGACCATCAGCAAGGCGTTCGGCGCGGCAAGCATCCCGCTAAATGGTTCGACCAGTCTGAGCTTTACCATCACCAATCCGAATGCCGGCAACACGCTTAGCGGCGTCGGTGTCACCGACAACGTGCCGGCTGGCCTCGTGGTCGCCACGCCGAATGGCCTCACCGGCTCGTGTGGCGGCGGCACGATCACTGCGGTGGCTGGATCGGGCAATGTGACCTTGTCCAGTGCGACGCTGGCGGCGAACGCCAGCTGCACATTTTCTATCAATGTCACCGGTATCGCTGCGGGCAATCAGAACAACACCACGGGCAATGTGACCTCGACGGAAGGCGGCAATGGTGGGACGGCCTCGGCGAGCGTGGCGGTCGTTGCCCCACCGGTGATCGCCAAGGCGTTCAATCCGGTGACGATCGCGCTCAACGGCACGACATCGCTGACGTTCACCATTATCAATCCCGTGGCCAATACCGTGGCGCTGACGGGCGTGGCATTCAATGACACCTTGCCGGTGGGGCTGACGCTGGCCAGCGGTTCGGTGACGGTCTGCGGCGGCACGTTAACCAAGACGGCGCCGACCGGCATCACTCTGGTGGGCGCAAACATCGCGATCGGCAGCCCGTGCCAGTTCAGCGTGACCGTAACAGGGACGGCGGGCGGCCAATACACCAATGTCACCGGTAACGTGAGTTCAACCAACGGCGGTACGGGCAACACCGGGACGGCGAATCTTGCTGTCGTCATACCGCCGACGATCATCAAGGCATTCGGCGCCCCCTCCATTGCGCTGAACGGCGCAACGTCGCTGAATTTCACCGTGGGCAATCCTAATACAGGTTTGGCGCTGACTGGCTTGGCCTTCACCGACACTCTGCCAGCGGGTCTGGTGATAGCGACGCCGAACGGCGCGAGCAACACGTGTGGCGGAGCGATCACGGCAGTCGCAGGTTCCGGCGCGGTCAGCCTGGCAGGCGGAACTTTGCCGGCAAACGCGAACTGTACGATCACCGTGAATGTTCAGGGAACCACGGCCGGTGTAAAAAACAACAGCGTGACCGTGACCTCGACGGAAGGCGGTACTGGCAACACCTCGAATGCCAGCATCACCGTGTTGGCGCCGCCGACCATCATCAAGTCGTTTGGTGCAGCGAGCATCGCGTTGAACGGCTCAACCAGCTTGAGCTTCACGATCGTCAATCCGAACACAACCAGCTCGCTGAGCGGTGTCGGCGTCACCGACACGTTGCCGGCAGGGCTGACCATTGCCACACCGAGTGGATTGAGCGGTTCCTGTGGCGGTGGCACGATCACGGCTATAGCCGGATCAGGCAGTGTGAGCCTGTCGGGCGCCACGCTGATAGCGAGCGCCAGTTGCACGTTCTCGATCAACGTCACCGGCACCGCCGTGGGAATGCAGAACAACACCACCGGCAATGTGACCTCGACCGAAGGCGGCAATGGCGGCACAGCCTCGGCGAGTATCGATGTGATTGGTCCGCCGACGGTGGCCAAATCCTTTAATCCCACCACGATTGCCGTGGGTGGAACGAGCACGCTGACGATTGTCGTCACCAATACAAACACGATCCCAATCACCGGCGCCGCGTTCACGGATACGTTGCCGGCGAACGTGACAACCCTCGCCAGTACGGCAGCGACGACCTGCGCGCCGGGCACTGCTTCGCAAGCTCCTGGCTCCCTGAGTCTGGCCGGTGCCACCATCCCCGCCAGCGGCAACTGCACGGTGACAGTGACGGTGACTTCAACTCAGGCCGGCGTATACACCAATACGATTCCTGCAGGCGGTGTGACGACTACAAATGC